>NZ_CP021911.1:4155000-4160000 GCF_002201875.1 Bacillus sp. MD-5 | reverse complement strand
CATCCGGTATTAGCCCCGGTTTCCCGGAGTTATCCCAGTCTTACAGGCAGGTTACCCACGTGTTACTCACCCGTCCGCCGCTAACATCAGGGAGCAAGCTCCCATCTGTCCGCTCGACTTGCATGTATTAGGCACGCCGCCAGCGTTCGTCCTGAGCCAGGATCAAACTCTCCGATAAAGTAGTTTGACTGACTACGCACATCGCTGTGCGATTTATAAAAAATGAATTAACAGGTACGTTTTGTCTTGTTTAGTTTTCAAAGATCATTTTGTTTGTCTGCTTTGTTAAAGCAACTTTATTAGTATACAATGTCGCTTCTTCAAAGTCAACAACTTTTTTGAGGAAATTACACTAACGTGCAATTGCTTGGCGGCGTCCTACTCTCACAGGGGGAAACCCCCGACTACCATCGGCGCTGAAGAGCTTAACTTCCGTGTTCGGTATGGGAACGGGTGTGACCTCTTCGCTATCGCCACCAAACAAATTGAGAGTGTTCTCTCAAAACTAGATAACAGGTGTGACATCATTCAAAATGTGGTTAAGTCCTCGATCGATTAGTATCTGTCAGCTCCATGTGTCGCCACACTTCCACCTCAGACCTATCAACCTGATCATCTTTCAGGGATCTTACTTCCTTGCGGAATGGGAAATCTCATCTTGAGGGGGGCTTCATGCTTAGATGCTTTCAGCACTTATCCCGTCCGCACATAGCTACCCAGCGATGCCCTTGGCAGAACAACTGGTACACCAGCGGTGCGTCCATCCCGGTCCTCTCGTACTAAGGACAGCTCCTCTCAAATTTCCTGCGCCCGCGACGGATAGGGACCGAACTGTCTCACGACGTTCTGAACCCAGCTCGCGTACCGCTTTAATGGGCGAACAGCCCAACCCTTGGGACCGACTACAGCCCCAGGATGCGATGAGCCGACATCGAGGTGCCAAACCTCCCCGTCGATGTGGACTCTTGGGGGAGATAAGCCTGTTATCCCCGGGGTAGCTTTTATCCGTTGAGCGATGGCCCTTCCATGCGGAACCACCGGATCACTAAGCCCGACTTTCGTCCCTGCTCGACTTGTAGGTCTCGCAGTCAAGCTCCCTTGTGCCTTTACACTCTGCGAATGATTTCCAACCATTCTGAGGGAACCTTTGGGCGCCTCCGTTACCTTTTAGGAGGCGACCGCCCCAGTCAAACTGCCCACCTGACACTGTCTCCCCGCCCGATAAGGGCGGCGGGTTAGAAGGTCAATACAGCCAGGGTAGTATCCCACCGATGCCTCCACCGAAGCTGGCGCTCCGGTTTCCAAGGCTCCTACCTATCCTGTACAAGCTGTACCAACATTCAATATCAGGCTGCAGTAAAGCTCCACGGGGTCTTTCCGTCCTGTCGCGGGTAACCTGCATCTTCACAGGTACTATAATTTCACCGAGTCTCTCGTTGAGACAGTGCCCAGATCGTTGCGCCTTTCGTGCGGGTCGGAACTTACCCGACAAGGAATTTCGCTACCTTAGGACCGTTATAGTTACGGCCGCCGTTTACTGGGGCTTCAATTCGCACCTTCGCTTACGCTAAGCGCTCCTCTTAACCTTCCAGCACCGGGCAGGCGTCAGCCCCTATACTTCGCCTTACGGCTTCGCAGAGACCTGTGTTTTTGCTAAACAGTCGCCTGGGCCTATTCACTGCGGCTCTCTCGGGCTTGCACCCTAACAGAGCACCCCTTCTCCCGAAGTTACGGGGTCATTTTGCCGAGTTCCTTAACGAGAGTTCTCTCGATCACCTTAGGATTCTCTCCTCGCCTACCTGTGTCGGTTTGCGGTACGGGCACCTCTCACCTCGCTAGAGGCTTTTCTTGGCAGTGTGGAATCAGGAACTTCGCTACTATATTTCGCTCGCCATCACAGCTCAGCCTTATGGGAAACGGATTTGCCTATTTCCCAGCCTAACTGCTTGGACGCGGATATCCAATACCGCGCTTACCCTATCCTCCTGCGTCCCCCCATTGCTCAAATGGTGAGGAGGTGGTACAGGAATATCAACCTGTTGTCCATCGCCTACGCCTTTCGGCCTCGGCTTAGGTCCCGACTAACCCTGAGCGGACGAGCCTTCCTCAGGAAACCTTAGGCATTCGGTGGAGGGGATTCTCACCCCTCTTTCGCTACTCATACCGGCATTCTCACTTCTAAGCGCTCCACCAGTCCTTCCGGTCTGGCTTCACAGCCCTTAGAACGCTCTCCTACCACTGTTCGAAGAACAGTCCGCAGCTTCGGTGATACGTTTAGCCCCGGTACATTTTCGGCGCAGAGTCACTCGACCAGTGAGCTATTACGCACTCTTTAAATGGTGGCTGCTTCTAAGCCAACATCCTGGTTGTCTAAGCAACTCCACATCCTTTTCCACTTAACGTATACTTTGGGACCTTAGCTGGCGGTCTGGGCTGTTTCCCTTTCGACTACGGATCTTATCACTCGCAGTCTGACTCCCAAGGATAAGTCATTGGCATTCGGAGTTTGACTGAATTCGGTAACCCGGTAGGGGCCCCTAGTCCAATCAGTGCTCTACCTCCAAGACTCTTACCTTGAGGCTAGCCCTAAAGCTATTTCGGAGAGAACCAGCTATCTCCAGGTTCGATTGGCATTTCACCCCTACCCACACCTCATCCCCGCACTTTTCAACGTGCGTGGGTTCGGGCCTCCATTCAGTGTTACCTGAACTTCACCCTGGACATGGGTAGATCACCTGGTTTCGGGTCTACGACCACGTACTCATGCGCCCTATTCAGACTCGCTTTCGCTGCGGCTCCGCATCTTCTGCTTAACCTTGCACGGGATCGTAACTCGCCGGTTCATTCTACAAAAGGCACGCCATCACCCGTTAACGGGCTCTGACTACTTGTAGGCACACGGTTTCAGGATCTCTTTCACTCCCCTTCCGGGGTGCTTTTCACCTTTCCCTCACGGTACTGGTTCACTATCGGTCACTAGGGAGTATTTAGCCTTGGGAGATGGTCCTCCCGGATTCCGACGGAATTTCACGTGTTCCGCCGTACTCAGGATCCACTCAGGAGAGAACGAAGTTTTGACTACAGGGCTGTTACCTCCTATGGCGGGCCTTTCCAGACCTCTTCATCTACCTCGTTCCTTTGTAACTCCGTACAGAGTGTCCTACAACCCCAAGAGGCAAGCCTCTTGGTTTGGGCTAATCCCGTTTCGCTCGCCGCTACTCAGGGAATCGCATTTGCTTTCTCTTCCTCCGGGTACTTAGATGTTTCAGTTCCCCGGGTCTGCCTTCTCATATCCTATGAATTCAGATATGGATACCACTCCATTACGAGTGGTGGGTTTCCCCATTCGGAAATCTCCGGATCAAAGCTTGCTTACAGCTCCCCGAAGCATATCGGTGTTCGTCCCGTCCTTCATCGGCTCCTAGTGCCAAGGCATCCACCGTGCGCCCTTTCTAACTTAACCGTTAAAAAGAATCACTATGTGATATCTTGTATTACTAATTGAATGTGATGTCTACTGTTATCTAGTTTTCAAAGAACACGTTTCGAAGGAATGATCCTTCAAAACTAAACAAGACAGGGAACGTTCTGTTTATAAGACCCAAGGTCTTATATTCCGTATAATATCCTTAGAAAGGAGGTGATCCAGCCGCACCTTCCGATACGGCTACCTTGTTACGACTTCACCCCAATCATCTGTCCCACCTTCGGCGGCTGGCTCCTAAAAGGTTACCTCACCGACTTCGGGTGTTACAAACTCTCGTGGTGTGACGGGCGGTGTGTACAAGGCCCGGGAACGTATTCACCGCGGCATGCTGATCCGCGATTACTAGCGATTCCAGCTTCACGCAGTCGAGTTGCAGACTGCGATCCGAACTGAGAACAGATTTGTGGGATTGGCTTAACCTCGCGGTTTCGCTGCCCTTTGTTCTGTCCATTGTAGCACGTGTGTAGCCCAGGTCATAAGGGGCATGATGATTTGACGTCATCCCCACCTTCCTCCGGTTTGTCACCGGCAGTCACCTTAGAGTGCCCAACTGAATGCTGGCAACTAAGATCAAGGGTTGCGCTCGTTGCGGGACTTAACCCAACATCTCACGACACGAGCTGACGACAACCATGCACCACCTGTCACTCTGCCCCCGAAGGGGACGTCCTATCTCTAGGATTGTCAGAGGATGTCAAGACCTGGTAAGGTTCTTCGCGTTGCTTCGAATTAAACCACATGCTCCACCGCTTGTGCGGGCCCCCGTCAATTCCTTTGAGTTTCAGTCTTGCGACCGTACTCCCCAGGCGGAGTGCTTAATGCGTTAGCTGCAGCACTAAGGGGCGGAAACCCCCTAACACTTAGCACTCATCGTTTACGGCGTGGACTACCAGGGTATCTAATCCTGTTCGCTCCCCACGCTTTCGCTCCTCAGCGTCAGTTACAGACCAGAGAGTCGCCTTCGCCACTGGTGTTCCTCCACATCTCTACGCATTTCACCGCTACACGTGGAATTCCACTCTCCTCTTCTGCACTCAAGTTCCCCAGTTTCCAATGACCCTCCCCGGTTGAGCCGGGGGCTTTCACATCAGACTTAAGAAACCGCCTGCGAGCCCTTTACGCCCAATAATTCCGGACAACGCTTGCCACCTACGTATTACCGCGGCTGCTGGCACGTAGTTAGCCGTGGCTTTCTGGTTAGGTACCGTCAAGGTACCGCCCTATTCGAACGGTACTTGTTCTTCCCTAACAACAGAGCTTTACGATCCGAAAACCTTCATCACTCACGCGGCGTTGCTCCGTCAGACTTTCGTCCATTGCGGAAGATTCCCTACTGCTGCCTCCCGTAGGAGTCTGGGCCGTGTCTCAGTCCCAGTGTGGCCGATCACCCTCTCAGGTCGGCTACGCATCGTTGCCTTGGTGAGCCATTACCTCACCAACTAGCTAATGCGCCGCGGGTCCATCTGTAAGTGGTAGCCGAAGCCACCTTTTATGTTTGAACCATGCGGTTCAA
>NZ_CP021911.1:4090000-4150000 GCF_002201875.1 Bacillus sp. MD-5 | reverse complement strand
CTAATCCTGTTCGCTCCCCACGCTTTCGCTCCTCAGCGTCAGTTACAGACCAGAGAGTCGCCTTCGCCACTGGTGTTCCTCCACATCTCTACGCATTTCACCGCTACACGTGGAATTCCACTCTCCTCTTCTGCACTCAAGTTCCCCAGTTTCCAATGACCCTCCCCGGTTGAGCCGGGGGCTTTCACATCAGACTTAAGAAACCGCCTGCGAGCCCTTTACGCCCAATAATTCCGGACAACGCTTGCCACCTACGTATTACCGCGGCTGCTGGCACGTAGTTAGCCGTGGCTTTCTGGTTAGGTACCGTCAAGGTACCGCCCTATTCGAACGGTACTTGTTCTTCCCTAACAACAGAGCTTTACGATCCGAAAACCTTCATCACTCACGCGGCGTTGCTCCGTCAGACTTTCGTCCATTGCGGAAGATTCCCTACTGCTGCCTCCCGTAGGAGTCTGGGCCGTGTCTCAGTCCCAGTGTGGCCGATCACCCTCTCAGGTCGGCTACGCATCGTTGCCTTGGTGAGCCATTACCTCACCAACTAGCTAATGCGCCGCGGGTCCATCTGTAAGTGGTAGCCGAAGCCACCTTTTATGTTTGAACCATGCGGTTCAAACAAGCATCCGGTATTAGCCCCGGTTTCCCGGAGTTATCCCAGTCTTACAGGCAGGTTACCCACGTGTTACTCACCCGTCCGCCGCTAACATCAGGGAGCAAGCTCCCATCTGTCCGCTCGACTTGCATGTATTAGGCACGCCGCCAGCGTTCGTCCTGAGCCAGGATCAAACTCTCCGATAAAGTAGTTTGACTGACTACGCACATCGCTGTGCGATTTATAAAAATGAATTAACAGGTACGTTTTGTCTTGTTTAGTTTTCAAAGATCATTACAGCCACTTAACGAAGCAGCTTTATTACTATAACATTTAGCCTCTTTTAAGTCAACAACTTTTTTCAAAGTATTTAATGAAGCTTTTAGTTGATGTCAGCTGTTTCTCAGCGACGAATAATAATATACCACGGATATTATCAAAAGGTCAACAACCAATTTAGGCTATATGTGAAGAAACATTTTATCGGTTATATTCAATTGGCCATGCTCATAAGATGTAAAACAAGAATGATGGACAAGATAAGGAGGCATCATCAGTGAATCACTTCTATGTGTGGCATATTAAACGGGTGAAACAATTAATTATTATACTTATCGCCGCATTTGCAGCAGCCAGCTTTTTTTATATCCAAAGAGCTGTCCCGCTCCCCGTGTTTTCAACTGACACCGGGCCTAAAGCCATTTATAAAGGAGAAACAGACTCTAAAGATATTTCACTTACTTTCGATATCAGCTGGGGTGATGAGAGAGCAGAACCTATACTTAATACTCTGAAAGCAAACGGGATTAAAAATGCGACGTTTTTCCTTTCAGCTTCTTGGGCAGAACGGCATCCCGACACAGTGGCCCGTATCGTAAAGGATGGCCATCAAATCGGGAGCATGGGCTATGCTTATAAAAACTATGCCAATTTAGAGAGCAGCGAAATAAAAAAGGACATAAATCGCGCGCAAACAGCATTTGAAAAGTTAGGAGTCAAAGACATCCAGCTATTACGACCTCCTACCGGCCAATTCAATAAGAATGTTCTAAAGGTCGCAAAGCAATACAATTATACAGTTGTTCATTACAGTGTGAACTCTCAAGACTGGACAAATCCCGGAGTTGAAAAAATCATCGACAATGTGACCAAGCAAGTGTCCGGGGGAGACATTATTCTTTTACATGCCTCCGATTCGGCAAAACAAACAGAAGAAGCGTTGCCTGATATCATCCATCAGCTGAAAGAAAAAGGATTAAAAAATGTAACCGTGGGTGATCTCATCGCAAATTCTGATGCCAAATCCGCAGAGGTAAAGTAATTACTTCTCTGCAAACTTAGGCAGCATCAACAATTGGAAGGCATTACACGCCATTAACGGAAATAGCATTAAATAAAGCCAGTCCTCATCATTTACTCTTAATGCAGGGAACCATTCTAATGCGGTAATCACAACCATCAAAAACAACGATGACACAAATGTTTTCTTAGAGGACTGCTTTTGCTTTATATAAGCCGTAATCACTCCAAAGATCAATAAAAACACCGGTAACCACGCATAGCCAGCAAGCGATTCTCCGCTTTCTCCAAAAAACAAAAAACGCACGTACATTAAATCAAAAGCAACAAACAGGATGAAAAACAACTGAAGCAAATTCCATAAAGATGAGGATCTTAATATCTCAAGCGCAAACCGATGAACTGTTAAAAACACGAAAAACCCCATTTGGCTGATCACACTGAAGATCATGCCTACACCGATAAACCAAAATAAAACAGAGAAAATCTGCCCCGCTTCAAATGTTAGAAACAGCCCTCTGTATTCTCCCCATTTTAAAGCAAAACCCACAATACTCGTGATAAGCGCTCCGACAGCTAAAATAGAAAAGAAAAAACGAACTAAACCACGGCTTTTCATTTCTTTATTCATCCCCTCAAAAATCGCGAACAGCGATATTTTGTTATGTATAATTCCTAACAGATGAATCATATTAAAGGTAAGACAAGTATGTGAAAGGAGCTTAAGCATGTCAAAAGCCAAAACGCTATTGATAAGCTGTTTTTTGTTATTATCTGTAACAGCTTGCGCTCCAAAAGACCAAGCAGCGGATATGGACTATGATCAGACCAAAAAAATGGTTGTTGATATATTAAAAACTGATGATGGAAAAAAAGCCATTAAGGAATTATTAAATGATGATGCCATAAATGAAGCGCTGGTGATTGACCAAGATGCGATTAAAGGAACAATAGAAAAAACACTCACATCTAAAAAAGGCGAAGAATTTTGGAAAAACATCTTTGAAGACACTGATTTTGCTGAGGGCTTTGCCAAAACTCTTCAGACAGAGCATGAAAAGGTGATTAAAAAGCTGATGAAGGATCCAGATTACCAAAAGATGCTGATGAACGTTATGCAGGATCCTGGTATGGATAAAAAGTACAGTCAGCTGGCAAAAAGCCAAGAATTCCGCAGTTATTTAGAAGAGGTTATTAACGAAACACTTTCTAGTCCGCTTTACAAAAAACAGTTCGAAGATGAACTGAAAAAAGCAGCAAAAGACACTGCCAAAGAAAGTGAATAAAGGGAAAGCCGGGATCTGGAATCCCGGTTCACTTTTTTATACTTGCACTGACATTTTTGCATCTATTTTTTTTGCGATGTCTTGATATATTTCTCCGATGGGATGATTTTCGTCATAAACAGACGGCGCAAATTGGTCCTTATCCCAATCGGGCTGCTTCAATGGGATTCTGCCCAGCAAAGGTACATTTAGTTCCTCAGCCAGTTTATCTCCCCCGCCTTTACCAAAGACATATTCTCTTTCCCCTGTCTTTGCACTTTCATAATAGGCCATGTTCTCTATGACCCCTACGACCTCATGATCGGTTTTAATCGCCATAGAGCCCGCTCTGGCCGCGACAAAAGCAGCTGTCGGATGCGGCGTCGATACAATGATTTCTTTGCAGCTCGGAAGCATTGTATGCACATCGAGAGCAACGTCCCCTGTACCAGGCGGAAGATCAAGAACGATATAGTCTACTTCTCCCCACTCTACTTCGTGGAAAAAGTTATTCAGCATTTTGCCAAGCATCGGCCCTCTCCATACGACCGGAGCATTTTCTTCTACGAAAAAGCCCATTGACATGACCTTTACTCCGAAGCGCTCAACAGGAAGAAGTTTCTCTCCCTCAACCGTTGGACGCACAGTGATACCCATCATATCCGGTACACTGAAGCCATAAATATCTGCATCAATTAAACCGACCTTTTTCCCAAGGCGAGCCAAAGAAATAGCTAGGTTTACTGACACAGTTGACTTGCCTACGCCGCCTTTTCCGCTTGCTACAGCAAGAAAGACTGGCGGGTTATCCATATTTAATAATGTTTTTTTCTCAGCTGACGGCGCTCGGAATTTAGCAACCGTTTCTTCAGGCAGCTCTTCAAATCGAAGGCCGACCGTCTCAGCTCCTGCCCCTTTTAATGCGTTTACGATCTCTTGCTGAATCTGCATTTGTTCTGCAGTTCCTGTTTTTGCAAGAGCGATTTTTACACTGACATGCCGTTTTTCAGGCTTTATTTTAATTTCCTTAACGGCATCCAATTCTCCCAGAGGTCTTTGAAGAAAAGGTTCGCGCATTTCTCCGACTAGTTTTCTTACTTCATCTTCTCTTATCATCGAACCTCACCCTTTTGTGTATTCGTTTACAATTATTATTATATCATACATAAATGGCGGGTGTCTTATGCTTAGAACTGCAAGTAAACCCTCCTTATTCCGGAGGGTCTCCTTTTTCTGTGAAATATCGCAAAATGCCTTTATATATGGAAGATGCCACTTTGTCTTGATATTTCGGTTTACCGAGCAGCGTTGCTTCACTTGGATTGGATAAAAATCCGACTTCTATAAGCGCCCCCGGTTTAGTGACGTTTTGCATTAAGTAGATACCATGAATCCGCTTTGCTTTCCGGGTTGTGTTTTCCAGGTTTCTTCTCAGCTCATCCTGAATGTATTTTGCGACTTTTTCATTTTCCGCATATTTTCCGTAATAAAAGCTTTGGGCTCCGCTCCATTTTTGCGACGGAATCGCATTGAGATGAATGCTGATATAGAGCTCTGCCTCTGAATGATTTATTAATTTGACCCGCTGTCTTAGGTCTTCCGCTTTTCGTCTGCTATAACCCTTCGTTCCTTCAGGAGCGAGATCAGTATCACTTTCTCTGGTCATGATCACAAGCGCTCCTTGTTCTTGTAGATAATCCCTGACTCTAAACGCGACTTCCAGGGTAACATCCTTCTCTAACAGCTTTCCGCCGACTGCTCCGCCGTCAGGCCCGCCATGCCCTGGATCTAGGTAAATGATTTTCCCGCTCAAGGGCAGGCTCCACGGCTTCCAAGAATCGTTATTGCTGAACTGATACTTGAACAGAAATAGTAATACGATGAAGCCTAGCAAAAAACTGAGCCATTTAAGCTTTTTCCTCATCCCTTCCCCTCCCGCTTGTCCGTTATTACATAACTATGGGACAGGGCCGGGAAATATGATTACCGCATGCGAAGCTTACACTGTTTTTCTCTTTGAACAAACCCTGCTGTCCACCAATCTTTAATAAACTTGCGTGCCGCTTCATAAACAGTGTTTTTATCAAATGTTGCGTATTGCTCGTGTATCCAATTATAGAGATAATCAAAAAACTCCATTCGAAGCTCTTCTTCTTCTCTTGCAGAGCGGGCACTGATACTTTGCATGGATTCTCCGTAATAGCCGAATATCCCAAAACGCCCGCCTAACAAATAGGCTTCAATCGCAAAATCAATACAGCCTTCGCTAATTATATCTCGTTCATCATGTAAAAAAGGGAATAATGGTTCCAAACAGTCCTTAACAGACTGGATAATTTGTCTCAGAGAGAGTTCTTTGAGCAAGTTCTTTTCTAATTCAAAATCCTTTTGCCGTTTCACATCCATAAAAGACAGTACTTCTGCCATATAAATTCACTCTCCTTTTACCGATTATTTTGGGGTTTGGATGATGAAACAATGCCCGAATTCGGTTGGAAATTCGCCCAAATGAAGGTGTGAATCGATAAAAAGGCAGCTTTCTGAAGGGTATGGAACAAACGTTCTGTAATTAGTTATGAAAAAAGCAGCCCCTCTGACAGGTCGCTGCTTTTCATACTTTCACGCTTCTTGTTGCAGAATATGTATGGATATATTGATCTAACACAAACCCGCCTTTATCTTCATAAAAACCAGTGACAATAAAACCGGCATCTATTTGGCCTTTGATTTGGTCTTCTAAGGAATGGCCGAATTCCAGAGCCTCATTATTATCGATTAGTTTTTTCACTTTATGTTTCGGAAGATCTTCTGGGTCTGCATATGGAATGGAGTGCTTTACTTTTAAAATACCTTGCTGTTCTAATTCTACATCAAACAGAAATACGACAGGATTGACAAACCCTGAGATTAGTACGCCGTTTCTTTTCAATACACGGTGTGCTTCCTTCCAGACCGGGAGGACATTCTCAACAAAAACATTGGCAACAGGATGTACAATGATATCAAATGATTCATTATTAAATACACTGAGATCATCCATGCTTCCTTTGACAGTGTGTATTGTGAGGCCATCTCGCTCAGCAACCATTCTATCCTGATTCAGCTGTTTTGCGGAGTTATCTAATACGGTGACATCCGCCCCCGCAGCTGCCAAAATTGGACCTTGCTGGCCGCCGCCTGATGCTAAACAGAGTATTTTCAGACCTTTGACAGGCGGAAACCAATCCTTCGGTACATCTTTCATTGGTGTTACTCTTATATCCCAATTGCCTTTTTTCGCTTGTTCGATAACCTGCTGATCAACAGCAACAGTCCATTCATTGCCTGTTTCTACTTTTTTATCCCAGGCTTTGCTATTATGAGCTACTAACGCATTCATGAATCTTCTCCTTACTTTAATGTATAGAGTATAACAAATATTTCTAGATTGATAACGCTTTCCCTTTGCATATTTAGAAAAAAGTTCATAAAAACGCAAAAAAATCACAAAGGAGATATGTGATTTACGTCATTACATTTACACTTGCTTCTTTAAGTAATGTCATTAGCAAAGAGCTATTGTTCCTCTGGGCTAAGAAATAAATGAGAATCAGCAGTGACTTTAACGGATGAGAGACAGGGATAGAATGGGCTGAGCTGGCGACGTAACGATTATAAACAATGACCACATTTCTAATGATTATGAAATGAACGATATTATGATTATTACAAGTGAGACCGTTTATAAGCAAGCAATTTGTTTATAAACGTCATTCGTCCATTTTTTGTTGCGGAACTAATAAAAGAAAAAAGCTCCCAACACAAGGTCGAGAGCTTTTTTGAAAACGCAAAATTAACGTTTTGAGAACTGAGGTGCACGACGAGCGCCTTTAAGACCGTATTTTTTACGTTCTTTCATACGAGCGTCACGAGTCAGAAGACCTGCACGTTTAAGAGTTGTACGGTATTCTGGATCTGCTTCAAGCAATGCACGAGCGATACCGTGACGGATTGCTCCAGCTTGACCAGATAAGCCGCCTCCATGTACGTTTACTAAAACATCATAAGTGCCAGCTGTTTCAGTCAAAGTTAATGGTTGTTTGATATCTTCGATTAAAGCTGCAGATGGGATGTGTTCGCTGATTTCACGATTATTAACGACGATACGGCCTTCTCCTGGAACTAAACGCACACGCGCTACAGAGCTTTTACGACGGCCAGTACCGTAATATTGAACCTGTGCCAAATTGGTAACCTCCTTTTTAATTAACCGCGAAGTTCGTAAACTTCAGGTTTTTGTGCTTCGTGTGGATGCTCAGAACCACGGTATACGTTCAATTTTTTGAACATTTGACGACCTAGAGAACCTTTTGGAAGCATGCCTTTGATAGCAAGCTCAAGCATTTTCTCAGGGTAGTTTGTACGCATTTCAAGAGCAGTTCTTGATTTTAATCCGCCTGGATGTTGAGTGTGACGGTAGTAGATTTTATCAGTTAACTTTTTACCAGTTAACTCGATTTTTTCAGCGTTGATGATGATCACATGATCTCCAGTATCAACGTGTGGTGTGTAAGTTGGTTTGTGTTTTCCGCGAAGGATAGCTGCAACTTCTGAAGAAAGACGACCTAAAGTCTTGCCAGCAGCATCAACAACTAACCACTTGCGTTCAATAGTACTTGCGTTAGCCATAGGTGTTGTACGCATTGAATTTCCCTCCTAAATGATCTGTCATTTTCAATAAACTTCGATTACGTTCTATTTCACAACACAATAAGTTCCGGGGCTTATCGTGGGGTTGAAATACATACCATATGATATCTTATAACTTTATGCAGACTCTGTCAAGAAAATATTATACACCTGGTTTAGTTGTCATAGTAAACGTTCCATAAATATAGCCCGTGCCCCGGTGCTGTGCGTCCTGCCGCTTCGCGATCCTTCGCTTCCAGCATGGATTTCACATCATCAGGAGCAATTTTTCCAATACCTGCATCAAGCAAAGTACCGACAATAATTCTGACCATATTATATAAGAAACCGCTGCCTGTGATCCGCATTTGCAGGCCGTCATCCGTCTCAGTCCAATCAAGCTCGTAAATCGTTCTTACCTTGTCCTGCACTTCTGTTTTAGCCGCACAAAAGCTCGTAAAATCATGTGTCCCTATAAGATGCTTTGCCGCTTCTTTCATGTCCTGCACATTAAGGCGATATGAAAAATGGTAAGCGTAATGCCGTTTAAATACGTCCGGGTGTTTCTCCGTGTATACAAAATAGCGATATTCTTTTTTGACTGCGCTAAATCGTGCATGGAACCCATCATCCGCAATTTCTGCCTGTTTGACTGCGATATCGTCCGGAAGCAGTGCATTTAAGGCATAAGGCCATCTTTCCGCCGGGATAGACAGCGGAGTGTCAAAATGAATCACCTGTCCGGCTGCGTGAACCCCGCTGTCTGTTCTTCCAGACGAAACGACAGGAATTCTTTCTTTTGACTTATGCAGGACAGCCAAAGCCTTCTCCAGTTCATCCTGAACCGTTCTTTTGCCCGGCTGAACCTGATAACCGTTAAACAAATGTCCGTCATAAGAAATCGTGCATTTCAGTCTCATACAGCACCTCTAAGCCCTTAAGAAGAATAACAAAGCAGCTAATACCATCAAGCTGACAATGACAGAAGTGTCTTTTCCTGTCCATACAAGCTTTCTATATTTCGTACGTCCTTCTCCGCCCTGATAGCCTCTTGCTTCCATTGCCACCGCAAGCTCTTCAGCACGTTTAAAAGCACTGACGAAAAGGGGGACAAGAAGCGGAACAATAGCCTTCACCCTATCTTTAACAGGTCCGCTTGTAAAATCAACGCCTCGCGCCATCTGAGCCTTCATGATCTTATCTGTTTCCTCCATCAGCGTCGGAATAAACCGCAAAGAAATGGACATCATTAGGGCCAGCTCGTGGACAGGAAGCTTTAATTTTTTCAATGGATTCAGCAGCTGCTCCATTCCATCGGTAATCTCAATCGGTGTTGTCGTAAGCGTTAATAAGGTGGTGATTAAAATCAGATAGACGAATCTAAGGGAAATGAATATCCCCTGAACCAGTCCGCCCTCATAAACTTTGAAAAAACCTATTTGAAAGATAACCGGTCCTTCATGTGTCATAAAAATGTGAAGAAGGAACGTAAAGAGGACAATCCAGATGATAGGCTTCAGCCCTTTCATTAAAAAAGAGAAAGGAACTCTTGTTAAAGAAACGACGCCAACTGTAAACAATCCCAGCAACGCATATGTCTGCACATTATTGGCTAAGAATACGATACAGACAAATAAAAAGATCGTAATAAGCTTTGTTCTGGGGTCAAGCCGATGCACAAGTGAGGAGCCAGGTACATACTTGCCGATAATCATGCTGTCCATCATAAGGTCTTCTCCCCCTGAAAAAGAGCACAGATTTCAGCTGCGGCATCTTCAATTGTGAGCATAGGCTCATTAAATTTCACACCCAGTGCAGCTTCAAGATGTCTTTGAAATTTTATCGTTTCCGGAAGATCCAGCCCCCAGCCAGCCATCTCTTCACCCTTTAAAAACAGTTCACGCGGACTGCCTGATGCTTGTATCGTTCCTTTATGCATAACAATCATTTCATCAGCGTATGCAGCTGCATCCTCCATGCTGTGTGTCACAAGGATCGTCGTCAGGTTCCCACGTTGATGAAGCTCATAAAACATGTCCATAATCTCTTTTCGCCCTCTTGGGTCCAATCCTGCAGTCGGTTCATCCAGAACAAGCACCTCAGGATCCATTGCAAGTACGCCTGCAATTGCAACTCTGCGCATTTGTCCGCCGCTTAATTCAAAAGGGGATCTGTCCAGAAGCTCTTCTGATAAACCTACAAGCTTCAGCATCTCCCTCGCTTTTTGTTCAGCATCCTCTTTTTTAACCCCAAAGTTCATCGGTCCGAACGATATATCTTTAAGAACTGTTTCTTCGAATAATTGATGCTCAGGAAATTGGAAAACGATTCCGACTTTTTTACGAAGTTTTTTCAGCTCTTTATTCTTTTTCCCTGCCTGAATGACAGTGCTGCCTAGTGATAGCTGTCCCTTCGTCGGCTTCAGGAGACCATTTAAGTGCTGAAGAAGAGTGGACTTGCCAGAGCCTGTATGTCCGATAACGGCTACATAGCTTCCTTCTTTAATCGATGCATTGATATCATACAGTGCCAGGCGCTCGAACGGCGTCTTCATCTGATAGCGATGCTCTACATCTTTGATTGTAATGTCCATAGCTCTTTCACCAGCCCTTCCTGAGTCAAATGGTTTTCTTCCAAAGCCAGTCCATTTTCTCTTAAAAGCTGGCTAAGTTGGAAGGAGAAGGGTAAATCAAGCCCGATTTGAACAAGTTCTTTATTCAATTTAAAAATCTCTTCAGGTGGCCCTTCAGCATATTTTTTACCGCCATTCATGACAATGATCCTGTCTGCTTTTGCTGCCTCATTCAGATCATGTGTAATGGATATGACAGTCGCCATGCCCTGTTCTTTTAAATGTCTTACCGTTTCAAGCACTTCTTCTCGCCCGATCGGATCAAGCATGGATGTTGCTTCATCTAAGATAATAATATCAGGACGTGCGGCAATAACTCCCGCAATCGCAACTCTCTGCTTTTGGCCTCCGGAGAGATGGTGCGGCTCTTGATCGAGAAAATCTTGCATATTTACCTGTTTTACTGCCCAGTCTACTCTCTCAATCATTTCTTCCCGCGGTACACCATTGTTTTCTAAACCAAAAGCCACATCATCGCGAACAGTCGTTCCGACAAATTGGTTATCCGGATTTTGAAAGACCATACCTATCTTCTTACGCACTTCCCAAACTGATTCCTCTGTCAATTGAATCTCGGCAACCTCAATGTCGCCTGATTCAGGAAGAATTAAACCATTCAATGCCCGTGCCAGTGTTGATTTCCCTGAACCGTTATGACCTACAATTGCAAGCCATTCACCCTCATACACCTGCAGGGAGACGCCGTCTAGTGCTCGTCTTTCTGCGTCCTTCCGATATCGAAATACGATATCCTCTACCGATATCAACTGATTTTGATTCATGGAAAACCGGCCTCCTCTCAGCTAATGCTCTGCTTGTCTCTATATAAAAAGTTGCAGTATCTAAAAAAAGGGCATAGATCCAGTTAGAAACTGTCCCGCCCTTCTTTAGACACACAAAAATATGTGATTAAACCAATTCGATAATTGCCATTGGTGCTCCGTCACCACGGCGAGGACCAAGCTTCATAATACGTGTGTATCCGCCTTGGCGCTCCTCGTAACGAGTTGCAATGTCAGAGAATAATTTTTGAAGTGCATCTTGGTTATTTTCTTCGTTTGCAACCTCGTTGCGGATGTATGCAGCAGCTTGACGGCGAGCGTGAAGATCACCGCGTTTGCCAAGCGTGATCATTTTTTCAACTACAGAGCGAAGTTCTTTCGCACGTGTTTCAGTTGTTTCGATTCTTTCGTTGATGATCAAATCAGTTGTAAGATCACGAAGCATAGCTTTACGCTGTGCACTCGTACGTCCTAGTTTTCTGTATGACATGTGATGTCCCCTCCTTTATTGGAATGCTGTTTTCTGAATAATAAACACACGAAAATCCTAGTTCACAAGGGAAACTAGTCAATCGTCTTTGCGAAGTCCGAGTCCAAGTTCTTCTAGTTTCGCTTTCACTTCTTCAAGTGATTTGCGTCCTAGATTCCGAACTTTCATCATATCTTCTTCCGTCTTGTTCGCAAGCTCTTGAACCGTGTTAATACCCGCACGCTTTAAGCAGTTGTAAGAACGAACAGAAAGATCCAATTCTTCAATTGTCATTTCAAGAACTTTCTCTTTTTGATCTTCTTCTTTTTCAACCATGATTTCAGCATGTTGAGCTTCGTCAGTTAAACCAACGAATATATTAAGGTGTTCAGTTAAAATCTTTGAACCAAGCGCAATTGCTTCTTTCGGTCCAGTGCTTCCATCAGTCCAAACATCAAGTGTAAGTTTATCATAGTTTGCAACTTGGCCTACACGAGTGTTCTCTACCTGATAAGATACACGAGAAACTGGCGTATAGATAGAATCGATCGGAATCACGCCGATTGGCTGATCGTCTCTCTTGTTTGCGTCAGCAGGCGTATACCCACGTCCTCTTTGAGCAGTAAGGCGAACTCGGAAACTCGCATTCTCACCAAGAGTCGCGATATGAAGATCAGGATTTAAGATCTCTACATCACTATCGTGTGTAATATCAGCTGCCGTTACAGTTCCTTCACCCTGTACATCAATTTCTAGCGTCTTCTCTTCATCAGAGTAGATTTTCAATGCAAGCTTTTTAATGTGTAAGATAATCGTTGTAACATCTTCCACAACGCCTTCAATTGTCGAGAATTCGTGCAGTACACCATCTATCTGGATTGATGTTACAGCGGCACCAGGGAGTGAGGATAAGAGGATACGACGTAAGGAGTTACCCAGAGTTGTACCATATCCACGCTCAAGTGGCTCTACGACAAACTTACCAAATTTGGCATCGTCGCTGATTTCAACCGTTTCGATTTTTGGTTTTTCAATCTCGATCATTACTTAAAACCCTCCTTCAAAACGTCGAAACCTCGAATAGAATCATATGAGATTCCATCCGAAATTCCCCATTGTTTAGTCCCGTATGTGCTCAGGCAACGAGTCGGTGCATTCGTTTCATAAATAACTGTATCATAACCCATTATTGACAGGGACACAAAATCTATACAAACAAATTACACGCGGCGACGTTTTGGTGGACGGCATCCGTTATGAGGAACAGGAGTTACGTCTCTGATAGCAGTGACTTCTAGTCCAGCAGCTTGAAGTGCACGGATTGCAGCTTCACGGCCTGAACCAGGTCCTTTAACAGTAACCTCTAGAGTTTTAAGACCATGTTCGATTGAACCTTTAGCAGCTGTTTCTGCAGCCATTTGCGCAGCGAAAGGAGTAGATTTACGAGAACCTCTGAATCCTAAAGCTCCGGCACTAGACCAAGAAATAGCATTACCATGAGTGTCAGTGATCGTAACGATCGTGTTATTGAAAGTTGAACGAATATGAGCAATACCAGACTCAATATTCTTTTTCACGCGACGTTTACGCGTGTTAGATTTACGAGCAGCAGCCATTGTTTAAGAACCTCCCTTACTTATTTTTTCTTGTTAGCTACAGTACGACGCGGACCTTTACGAGTACGCGCATTGTTTTTAGAGTTTTGTCCGCGAACAGGTAATCCTCTGCGATGACGGATTCCGCGGTAGCTTCCGATTTCAATCAGACGTTTGATATTAAGAGAAACTTCACGGCGAAGGTCACCTTCTACTTTCAGTTTATCAATAATATCACGGATTTTACCAAGTTCTTCTTCAGTAAGATCGCGCACACGAGTATCTTCTGAAACTCCAGCTTCTTTTAAAACTTGCTGAGCCGTTGTGCGGCCAATTCCGAAGATGTATGTTAAAGAAATAACAACACGTTTGTCACGTGGGATATCTACACCAGCAATACGAGCCATTCTCTGGGCACCTCCTTATAAATTATCCTTGTTTTTGTTTATGCTTTGGATTTTCACAGATCACCATTACTTTTCCTTTTCTGCGAATAACTTTACATTTTTCGCAGATTGGTTTAACTGATGGTCTCACTTTCATGTGTTTCCAACCTCCTTCAGTTTCCGGAGTGCTTTATTTGTAACGGTACGTAATCCTGCCACGAGTTAAGTCATATGGAGATAATTCTACCGTAACTTTGTCTCCAGGTAAAATGCGAATGAAGTGCATGCGGATTTTACCAGATACATGAGCCAAAACAGTGTGGCCATTTTCAAGTTCAACTTTGAACATCGCGTTTGGCAGTGTTTCGACTATAGTACCTTCCACTTCAATTACATCGTCTTTCGCCATTCAAGTGTTCTCCCTTCATCAAATCAGTAACTTGCTTTCTGACAAATTTCAAAAGAAGTTTGTCACACGCCCTGTTTCGTTTATACTGTTCTGAACTTCCGGAGATACGCAATCATAAAGGGTTACATGATTGATATTCTTTTTCTTAGGAGAATGAAATGTACGCTTTTCTCCGTCTGCTGTTAGTACATTGATGATGGTCAAAATTCCAATGACAAGCGGCAAGATGAATTCAGTCCTGCCAATGTTCATCCAAGCTTTCTGCCCTATCAAGCCGAAAAAACATCTGTCTTCGGAATTATTTTCATCATCTAGACTCTCGTCAGTATATCAAAACCCGTTTCCGTAATCGCAATCGTATGTTCAAAATGAGCACACTTTTTCCCATCTACCGTTACAACCGTCCAGTTATCAGCCAATGTTTTCACGTAGCGGCTGCCAGCGTTCACCATAGGTTCAATAGCGAGAACCATGCCAGGTTTGAGCCGTGGTCCTTTGTTGGGCGGACCGTAATGAGGAATTTGCGGGTCCTCATGCAAGTCTTGACCAACACCATGTCCGACATACTCCCTAACAACTGAAAACTGCTCATTTTCGACATACGTTTGTATTGCGTGGGAAATATTCGACAAACGTTCACCTGGTTTTGCTTCCTGCAAGCCTTTATATAAAGACTCCTCTGTCACTTCCAGAAGTTTTTTGTCATCATCGCTGATGTTTCCTACCGGATATGTCCATGCAGAGTCACCATGATAACCATTTAATTTAGCACCGATATCAATACTGATGATGTCACCGTCCTTCAGCACCCTGCTGCCAGGAATGCCATGAACGAGTTCTTCATTAACTGATACGCAAATGCTCCCGCGAAACCCATTATACCCCTTAAAAGATGGGATTGCACCCTGCTTCTTAATAAAACGTTCGGCAATTTGATCCAATTCTTTTGTCGAGATTCCTGGTTTAATGTGCTTTTTTAACTCTTCATGAGTTAAAGCCACGATTCGCCCTGCTTCCCGCATGATACCAAGTTCACGTGGGGTTTTACAGATAATCATTTTTTTAATCCTCCAAGAAGATCCTTCACATCTGCATAAACGTCTTGAATGTCCTGTTGGCCATTTACGTTTGCAAGATAACCTTTCTCTGAATAGAAATCGAGTAAAGGCTGAGTTTGCTTCATGTTTACCTCAAGCCGTTTAGAGACGGTTTCCTCATTATCATCTGCCCGTTGATAGAGTTCGCCTCCGTCTTTATCACAAACACCCGGCGTTTTCGGCGGATTAAAGACTAAATGATAGGTTGTGCCGCAAACACTGCAAATTCTGCGTCCAGTCAGACGTTCCATAAGAGCGTCTTTGTCGACTTCAATGTTAATGACATAATCAATCGGCTTGCCGTATTCCTCAAGAATTTCTTCAAGAGCTTCGGCTTGAGCGACTGTTCGCGGAAATCCGTCCAGAAGAAAACCTCTTTCACAATCATCTTTGCCAAGTCTTTCTTTTACAATTCCGATTGTGACTTCGTCAGGTACGAGCTCTCCCTTATCAATATAAGATTTTGCTTCGAGTCCGAGTGGTGTTTCTTCTTTCATAGCAGCACGGAACATATCTCCTGTTGAGATATGAGGAATCCCATAATCCTCAACAATTCGTTCGCCCTGTGTGCCTTTGCCGGCACCAGGAAGCCCCATTAAGACTAAGTTCATTCGGATTTCCCCCGTCCTCTCTTTATTAAGAGGGAATGGATAAATCCATTTCCTCTAGTTTTTCATAAATCCACGGTAGTTTCGTTTCACCAACTGGCTTTCTAGTTGTTTCATTGTCTCCAAGGCTACCCCGACAACAATTAACAAAGATGTTCCGCCAATTTGTGCACTTTGAGGCAATCCAGCGAATTGAATGAAAAAGATAGGAAGAATGGAAATCACGGCTAAGAATATAGAACCCACAAACGTAAGTCGATACAAAATGCTCGTAATTCTATCTTGAGTCATTTTCCCTGGACGAACCCCCGGGATATAGCCACCCTGTTTTTTAAGGTTATCAGCCATTTGTTCAGGGTTTACCTGCACAAAAGCATAAAAGTACGTAAAGGCAATAATCAACGCAACATATATCGCCATACCCACCGGATGCGTATTATCAAAGTTGTTTTGAATCCACTTTGTCACATCGTTTGTTCCAAAGAATGACGCGATCGTCCGCGGCGTTATCAAAAACGCAACCGCAAAGATTACCGGAATAACCCCTGCAGGATTCACTTTCAATGGAAGGTGTGTAGACTGACCTCCGCCAGCAGGTGAACGACCTGTGCCTTTAGCATATTGAATCGCAATTTTCCGTACGGCTTGCTGAATGAAAATAACTCCAACAATAACTGCTAAAATCGCAATCACAAGAAGTGCGATTGTCACAATATGAATAAACAACTGATCGTTGCTGCCGACAAATTGAGTCTCATATATTTGCCCAATTGTTTTTGGAATACTAGACACAATCCCCGCGAAGATAATGATCGATATTCCGTTGCCTACTCCATGAGACGTAATTTGTTCCCCAAGCCACATTAAAAAGGCAGTTCCGCCAGTGAGCACTAAAGCAATAATAAGATATGTCGATACACCGGATTTTTCGATCAGCATACCGTTTGCCAGATTGTTGAATCCATAAGACATACCTAACGCCTGGATGAACCCAAGCACAATCGTAAAGTACCTTGTGAACTGAGCTAATTTACGGCGGCCAACTTCACCTTGCTTAGACCACTCGGTAAACTTCGGTACAACATCCATCTGAAGCAGCTGAATGATGATCGAAGCCGTGATATAAGGAGTAATTCCCATTGCAAAAATGGAAAATTGGTAAAGCGCACCGCCGCCAAATGTATTAAGGAGATCAAAAACACCCATTTGAGACTGTGCCTGTAACACTTCAGCGTTAACATAAGGCACAGGAATAAACGCACCTATGCGAAAGACGATAAGCATGAGTAAAGTGAATATGATTTTATTCCTGATATCACTCACACGCATAAAGTTGGAGATTGTTTTAAACAAGTTAGATCACCTCAGCTGTACCGCCAGCAGCTTCAACAGCTTCTTTCGCAGAAGCAGAGAATTTATTGGCTTTTACAGTTAATTTTTTCTCTAATTTACCGTTGCCAAGAATCTTTACTCCTGCATTAAGTTTGCTAATAACACCAGTCTCAAGAAGAAGTTCAGGAGTGACTTCCGTTCCTTCTGCAAAACCGTTCAATTTGTCTAGGTTGACTACAGTGTATTCCTTGCGGTTGATGTTAGTGAAACCGCGTTTAGGAAGACGTTGGAATAAAGGCATTTGTCCCCCCTCGAATCCAGGGCGTACACCGCCGCCAGAACGAGCGTTTTGACCTTTGTGACCTTTACCAGCTGTTTTACCGTTACCAGAACCAATACCACGACCTACGCGATTACGCGTTTTGCGTGAACCTTCTGAAGGTTTTAATTCATGAAGTTTCATTAGGACACCTCCTTATCCGATCAAATATTTTTATTGTTCTTTAACAGAAACTAAATGAGATACTTTATTAATCATGCCACGGATCGCAGCGTTGTCTTCATGAACAACAGTTTGGTTTGTTTTCTTTAAACCAAGTGTTCTTACAGTAACGCGTTGGTCTTCCGGGCGACCGATTACACTTCGTTTGAGGGTAATTTCTAATTTAGCCATTAATGTTCCCTCCTTATCCTAACAGTTCTTCTACAGATTTTCCACGAAGCTTCGCAACGTCTTCAGCACGTTTAAGTTCACTTAAACCTTGAAGTGTTGCACGAATCATGTTGATCGGTGTGTTAGAACCTAAAGACTTAGAAAGGATATCAGCTACACCAGCTAGCTCAAGTACCGCACGTACAGGGCCTCCAGCGATAACTCCAGTACCTTCAGAAGCAGGTTTTAACAAGATGTTACCTGCACCGAAACGTCCGATGATTTCGTGTGGAATTGTAGTTCCAACCATTGGTACTTCAATCAAATTCTTTTTCGCATCTTCAACAGCTTTGCGGATCGCTTCTGGTACTTCTTGTGCTTTACCAGTACCGAATCCTACGTGTCCGTTTTTGTCACCGACAACGACTAGAGCTGCGAAGCGGAAACGACGACCACCTTTAACAACTTTCGCTACGCGGTTAACCGTAACTAAGCGTTCTTCTAACTCTAATTTGCTTGGGTCAATACGACGCATAATCATGTGTCCCTCCTTCTTTTATTAAAATTTAAGTCCAGCTTCACGAGCGGCATCAGCTAAAGCTTTTACACGTCCATGGTATAAGTATCCGCCACGGTCAAATACTACGTCAGAAATGCCTTTTTCAGCAGCGCGTTTTGCAACTAATTCTCCAACTTTAGTAGCAGCAGAAGTATCTCCAGTGCTTTCAACGTTCAAGTCTTTATCGAGAGTAGATGCACTAGCAAGTGTTACACCATTTACATCATCGATGATTTGAGCGTAAATGTGCTTGTTAGAACGGAAAACGTTCAGACGCGGTCTTTCAGCAGTACCGGAAAGTTTAGCGCGAACACGAGCGTGTCTTTTAAGACGAGCAGCATTTTTGCTAGTTTTCGTAATCATCTAGGTCACTCCTTTCTTCACTTTAAGCGATCTTACTTAGCAGATTTACCTTCTTTACGGCGAACAACTTCACCTTCGTAGCGGATTCCTTTACCTTTGTAAGGCTCTGGAGAACGTACAGCACGGATGTTAGCAGCAATAGCTCCTACACGTTCTTTGTCTGTACCTTTTACAACTACTTTAGTTTGAGAAGGAACTTCGATTTCGATGCCTTCTTCAGGAACGATCTCAACAGGATGAGAGTATCCAACGTTTAAAACAAGTTTATTTCCGGATTTAGAAGCACGGTAACCGACACCGACTAATTCCAAACCTCTTTCAAATCCTTTAGATACACCCTCAACCATGTTGCCAAGCAGACTGCGAGTCGTACCATGCAGGGCACGGTGCTCTTTTTGATCAGAAGGACGAACGACTGTAAGCACATTGTCCTCTACTTTAATCTCCATATCAGGGTGAAACGTACGAGTTAATTCTCCTTTTGGTCCTTTCACAGCTACAGTGTTGTTATCATTTAACGTTACTGTAACATCAGAAGGAATCTCAAGTAGCTTCTTACCTACACGAGACATACCAAACACCTCCATTCATGATAAACTTCTTACCAAACGTATGCTAGAACTTCTCCACCAGCTTGTTTTGCACGGGCTTCTTTGTCCGTTAAAACACCTTGTGATGTAGAAATAATCGCGATTCCAAGACCGTTAAGTACGCGAGGTACTTCATTAGATTTAGCATAAACACGCAAACCAGGCTTGCTGATTCTTTTAAGACCAGTGATAACGCGCTCGTTGTTTTGTCCGTATTTCAAGAAAACGCGGATGATACCTTGTTTGCTGTCTTCTACGAACTCAACGTCACGAATGAAACCTTCACGCTTTAAAATTTCAGCAATTTCTCTTTTCAATTTAGAAGCAGGAATTTCAAGCTTCTCATGACGTACCATGTTTGCATTGCGAATACGAGTTAGCATATCTGCAATTGGATCTGTCATAACCATTATATAATTACCTCCTTCCCTTTCTTGGGGATTACCAGCTGGCTTTTTTCACGCCAGGAATTTGTCCTTTATATGCAAGCTCACGGAAACAAATACGGCAAAGTTTAAATTTACGAATGACTGAATGCGGACGTCCGCAGCGTTCACAGCGTGTGTACTCTTGTACTTTAAACTTTGGTGTACGTTGTTGTTTCGCAATCATAGACTTTTTAGCCACGATTTCGCCTCCCTTTCATTGATTATTTCTGGAACGGCATACCTACTTGAGTTAATAGCTCACGAGCTTCTTCGTCAGTATTAGCAGTTGTTACGATAACGATGTCCATTCCTCGAACCTTTGTTACTTTATCGTAGTCAATTTCAGGGAAGATTAACTGTTCTTTAATACCAAGTGTGTAGTTACCGCGACCGTCGAAAGATTTTTTAGAAACCCCGCGGAAGTCACGTACACGCGGTAAAGATACAGAAATAAGTTTATCAAGGAAATCATACATGCGCTCTCCGCGAAGAGTTACTTTCGCACCGATAGGCATTCCCTCACGAAGACGGAATCCAGCAATTGATTTCTTCGCACGAGTAACGACAGGTTTTTGACCTGCGATAAACGTTAATTCTTCAACAGCACTGTCGATTGCTTTTGCGTTTTGAACAGCGTCACCAACACCCATGTTGATTACGATTTTTTCGATTTTAGGCACTTGCATGACTGAATCATAGTTGAACTTAGTCATTAAAGCAGGTGCAATTTCTTTATTGTACTTTTCTTTAAGGCGGTTCATGAGATAGACCTCCCTTCCTTTTAATACTATTTATCTAGAACTTGCCCAGATTTTTTTGCAACACGAACTTTTTTGCCATCTTCCACTTTGTATCCTACGCGAGTCACTTCACCTGTTTTAGGATCGAGCGGCATAACGTTTGATACATGAATTGGCGCCTCTTGATTAGAAATACCGCCTTGAGGGTTAGCTTGAGTTGGTTTAGAGTGTTTCTTTACCATGTTAACACCTTCAACTAAAACGCGGTCCTTTTTAGGGAAAGCAGCAAGGATTGTTCCTTGTTTGCCTTTATCTTTACCAGAGATAACCATAACTTTATCGCCTTTTTTTACATGCATCCTGATCGCACCTCCTTGAGTAAGGCATTTATTTCATTAGATAACTTCTGGAGCTAGAGAAACAATTTTCATAAAGTTGTTTTCACGCAATTCACGAGCAACTGGTCCGAAGATACGAGTTCCGCGTGGGCTCTTGTCGTCACGGATGATAACACATGCATTCTCATCGAAGCTGATGTATGAACCATCACTTCTGCGCGCTCCGCTTTTAGTGCGAACGATAACAGCTTTTACGACTTCACCTTTTTTGACAACGCCTCCTGGTGTTGCTTGTTTAACCGTGCAAACAATTACATCACCAATGTTAGCTGTTTTACGTCCAGAACCACCAAGAACTTTAATAGTAAGTACTTCACGTGCGCCAGAGTTGTCAGCTACTTTTAAACGAGTCTCTTGTTGAATCATTATTTGTTACCTCCCTTCGGAAAAAGAATTCCGAACTTTATTAGATAATAACAGCTTCTTCGACAACTTCAACTAGACGGAAACGCTTAGTTGCAGACAATGGACGAGTTTCCATAATCTTAACGATGTCACCGATTTTAGCTTGATTATTTTCATCATGTGCTTTGAATTTTTTTGAGTATTTTACGCGTTTACCGTAAAGTGTATGTTTTTTGTATGTCTCAACAACAACAGTGATGGTTTTATCCATTTTGTCAGAAACAACACGGCCTTGGTAAACCTTGCGTTGGTTACGTTCGCTCATGCTCACGACCTCCCCTCAGTGATTATTTATTAGCAGCAATTTCTCTTTCACGAATCACAGTTTTCATGCGCGCGATAGCTTTGCGCACTTCACGAATGCGAGCAGTATTTTCAAGTTGTCCTGTCGCTAATTGAAAGCGAAGATTGAAAAGTTCTTCTTTAAGAGACTTTACTTTTTGTTCAATTTCAGCAGTGGTAAGGTCACGAATTTCATTAGCTTTCATTTGATTCACCACCAATTTCTTCACGTTTTACGAACTTCGTTTTAATTGGCAATTTGTGAGATGCAAGACGAAGCGCTTCACGAGCAACCTCTTCAGACACACCAGAAATCTCAAATAAAACTTTGCCCGGTTTTACAACAGCTACCCAACCTTCTGGAGCCCCTTTACCGGATCCCATACGTACCTCAAGTGGTTTAGCAGTGTAAGGTTTAGAAGGGAAAATTTTGATCCAAACTTTACCGCCACGTTTCATGTAACGAGTCATCGCAATACGTGCAGCTTCGATTTGACGGTTAGTGATCCAAGAAGCTTCAAGAGCTTGGATACCGAATTCACCGAAATGTACTTCAGTACCGCCTTTCGCACGGCCACGCATTTTTCCGCGATGCTCTCTGCGATATTTAACGCGTTTTGGTAATAACATATTATTTTCCTCCTTCCTCAGTTTTCTTCTTAGTAGGAAGAACCTCTCCACGATAGATCCAGACTTTCACACCAAGCTTACCGTAAGTAGTGTCAGCTTCAGATGTTGCATAGTCAATGTCCGCACGTAATGTGTGCAATGGAACAGTTCCTTCACTGTAGTATTCAGAACGAGCGATATCTGCACCGCCAAGACGACCAGAAACCATTGTTTTCACACCTTGTGCTCCAGCACGCATAGTACGTTGGATTTGTTGTTTCTGCGCACGGCGGAAAGAAACACGGTTTTCTAATTGACGAGCGATGTTGTCAGCAACTAGCTGTGCATCAAGATCTGCTCTTTTGATTTCAAGAATGTTAATGTGTACACGCTTGCCAGTAAGGCTGTTAAGGGCTTTGCGAAGTGCTTCGACTTCAGAACCGCCTTTACCGATAACCATACCAGGCTTAGCTGTGTGGATCGTAATGTTAACGCGGTTTGCTGCACGCTCGATTTCTACTTTAGAAACAGAAGCGTCAGAAAGGCGTTTGCTAATGTATTCACGAATTTTTAAATCTTCGTGCAGGAAGTCAGCGTAATCTTTACCAGCGTACCACTTAGATTCCCAATCACGAATGACTCCGATACGAAGACCGACTGGATTTACCTTTTGACCCACTACTTATCCCTCCTTCTTTTCTGATACAACGATTGTAATGTGGCTCGTACGTTTGTTGATTTGGCTCGCACGTCCCATAGCACGTGGGCGGAATCTTTTTAACGTAGGGCCTTCGTCAACGAATGCTTGAGAAATAACCAGGTTGTTAACGTCCATTTCATAGTTATGCTCAGCATTTGCAATAGCGGATTTTAATACTTTCTCGATAATTGGAGAAGCAGCTCTTGGTGTAAGGTTCAAGATTGATACTGCCTCACCTACTTGCTTGCCTCGAATCAGGTCCATTACTAGACGTGCTTTACGAGGAGCAATACGGACTGTTCTTGCAACAGCTTTAGCTTGCATTTAAAAGCCTCCTCTCTTAGCGTCTTGTTTTTTTGTCATCACTAGCATGACCTTTGTACGTACGAGTTGGAGCGAATTCACCCAACTTGTGCCCTACCATATCTTCAGAGATGAATACAGGCACGTGTTTACGTCCGTCATAGACTGCGATTGTGTGACCAATAAACTGTGGGAAAATAGTAGAACGACGAGACCAAGTTTTTACGACTTGTTTCTTGTCTGTTTCATTTAATTTCTCGATTTTAGTCATCAAGTGTCCATCGACAAATGGTCCTTTTTTTAAGCTGCGAGCCATTTTGGAACCTCCCTTCGTGATTGCACTACGGTCCGAAAAGAACCGTAGACAACCCCGTTATTTATTTTTACGACGACGTACGATAAATTTATCGGATTTGTTCTTTTTCTTACGAGTCTTGAATCCAAGAGTTGGTTTACCCCATGGAGACATTGGTGATTTACGTCCGATTGGCGCACGTCCTTCACCACCACCGTGTGGGTGATCGTTAGGGTTCATTACAGAACCACGAACTGTAGGACGGATGCCTTTCCAGCGAGAACGTCCAGCTTTACCAATGTTGATAAGTTCGTGCTGTTCGTTACCTACTTGACCGATAGAAGCACGGCAAGCAGAAAGGATCATGCGAACTTCACCAGAGTTAAGACGTACAAGAACGTATTTACCTTCTTTACCAAGAACCTGAGCAGATGTACCAGCTGAACGTACAAGCTGTCCGCCTTTACCAGGTTTTAATTCAATGTTATGCACAACTGTACCAACAGGGATGTTGATAAGTGGAAGTGCATTACCTACTTTAATGTCAGCTTCAGGACCTGACATGATTTCAGTACCCACTTGAATTCCTTTAGGAGCAAGAATGTAACGTTTTTCTCCGTCTGCATAGTTGATTAGAGCGATGTTAGCTGAACGGTTTGGATCGTATTCAACTGTAGCAACGCGTCCAGGTATACCATCTTTATCGCGTTTGAAGTCGATAACACGGTATTGGCGTTTATGTCCGCCACCTTGGTGACGTACAGTCAATTTACCTTGGTTGTTACGTCCGCCTTTTTTGTGAAGGGGAGCAAGCAAGGATTTTTCCGGCTTGTCAGTCGTGATTTCAGCAAAATCTGAAGTTGTCATGCCACGACGTCCATTAGAGGTCGGTTTATACTTTTTAATCGCCATTTTGAATTTCCCTCCTTCTTTTTACAGATAATTAAGCTTCAAAAATTTCGATTTCTTTGCTGTCTGCAGTAAGTTTTACGATCGCTTTTCTGCGACGGCTAGTCATACCAGTGTAGCGTCCAACACGTTTTGATTTACCTTTGTAGTTCATGATGTTGACTTTGTCAACTTTCACTCCAAAGATGCTTTCAACCGCGTCTTTCACTTCTGTTTTGTTAGCTCTTACATCAACTTCAAAAGTATATTTCTTTTCAGTCATTAAATCAGCAGAACGTTCAGTAATGACGGGGCGCTTTAGAACATCACGAGGATCTTTCATTATGCAAGCACCTCCTCTACTTTTTCAACCGCTGCTTTTGTAATCAGAAGCTTCTCGTGGTTGACAACGTCTAAAACGTTGATTCCGTTAGCTTCAACAACAGTAACTCCAGGAATGTTACGAGCAGATAAAGCTACTGCTTCGTTTGCATCCGCAGTTACGATTAAAGCTTTTTTCTCAACAGATAATCCTTTAAGGATAGCTGCCATTTCTTTTGTTTTAGCCGTATCAAGAGTAAGATCTTCAAGAACGATGATGTTGTTGTCGTTCACTTTAGAAGACAATACTGATTTGATTGCCAAGCGGCGAACTTTTTTAGGTAATTTATAAGAATAGCTGCGTGGTGTTGGGCCGAATACGACACCACCTCCGCGCCATTGCGGTGAACGGATTGAACCTTGACGGGCACGTCCAGTACCTTTTTGACGCCATGGTTTACGACCTCCGCCGCGTACTTCAGAACGATTTTTTACTTTGTGAGTTCCTTGACGTAAGGAAGCTCTTTGCATAAGAATAGCGTCGAATACAACACTCTCATTTGGTTCGATACCAAATACAGAAGCATTTAATTCGATGTCACCAGCAGTAGAACCGTTTTGGTTGTATAATGCTACTTTTGGCATGATCAATTTCCTCCTTTCCTAAGAGAGTTATTTAGATTTAACAGCACTTTTAACAGTGATTAAAGTTTTCTTCGCACCAGGTACGTTACCTTTGATCAAAAGAAGATTGCGTTCTGCATCAACTTTTACGATTTCAAGGTTTTGAACAGTGATTTGCTCTCCGCCCATACGTCCAGGTAATAATTTACCTTTGAATACACGGTTAGGATCTACAGGTCCCATTGAACCAGGACGACGGTGGTAGCGTGAACCGTGAGACATAGGTCCGCGAGATTGTCCGTGGCGTTTGATCGCACCTTGGAAACCTTTACCTTTAGATACTCCTGTTACATCTACGATTTCTCCAGCAGAGAAAATTTCAACCTTGACTTCCTGACCAACTTCATACGCATCCATTTCCACTCCGCGTAATTCTTTAACGAAGCGCTTAGGAGCAGTTTCCGCTTTTGCAACGTGCCCTTTTTCAGGTTTGTTAGAAAGCTTTTCACGCTTGTCGTCAAAACCAAGCTGGATTGCTTCGTAACCGTCGTTTTCAGCTGTTTTCTTTTGAAGAACAACGTTTGGAGCAGCCTCGATAACAGTTACCGGAATAAGATCACCGTTCTCAGCGAATACTTGCGTCATACCAATTTTTCTTCCTAAGATTCCTTTGGTCATTCGTCACACCTCCTATTAAGATCATTCTATATTTTAGAATTAAAGTTTAATTTCGATATCGACACCAGATGGTAAGTCTAATCGCATAAGAGCATCAACAGTTTGTGGTGTTGGGTTCACAATGTCGATTAAACGTTTATGTGTACGCATTTCAAATTGCTCACGAGAATCTTTGTATTTGTGCACCGCACGAAGGATTGTGTAAACTGATTTTTCAGTTGGCAACGGAATCGGACCAGATACGCTGGCACCAGAACGTTTTGCCGTTTCAACAATCTTCTCTGCAGATTGATCAAGGATTCTATGATCATATGCTTTCAAACGAATACGAATTTTTTGTTTTGCCATTATTTTCCCTCCTTTTCGCCTACATCACGTTAGACAGTTCTCCGTGAGAAAAACCTGAACACCTTGCCATGGCAAAGCGGCCGGGTGTGTCAGCAACCTCTCACTTCATCGCAGTCAAAGACCAACATACACCATTATACAGAAAATAGGCGTATGTTGCAAGACTTATTTAAAATATGCATGGTTTGCACACTTTTTATATTATACAGGGGTTTTTCTTATTTATCAAGGACCTATCATAAATGGTAGCGTGCATGACGACTTAGTGTACTAGCGAATAATGACGGCTCTTCAATATGCGGGGTATGAGCTGAATTCTCAAATTGAACCCAGCGCTTTTCGGGCGCCACGAGTTCTTGATAATACTGTTTCGATATTTCAGTTGGAACAATTAAGTCATGTTTCCCTGAAATGAAAACACACGGTACTTTAATAGAAGGAACAGATCTAAATGCATTAAACCTGTACAACTCATCTGTTAAATGTTTTTTGCTGAAGCGCAGTCCATTGAGGACGCTATGAATGTTTCGCACACCATACTCATTACCAGTAAGCATTTGAAATAAAACAGCAAGAGAATGTCGATGCAGGCGAGTGAATCCTCCTCTGCTTACCTCAACGCAAAATCGATAGATAAGATGCTGGATATCCTGCTTCCAAGGCGGAGCACCAATGAAACGTGTTAGCAAAGATAATATGCTGGCTTTTTTTTCTTCAGAAGTTTTACGAATATGTCGATAAGCAGTTGATTCTTCATCGTGAGGGCTGACAACCTGACTGATTCCATAATAAGCGTAAAACAAGTCCGGGCGCTGCTGCACTACATGAAGCGCCAGTATTGACCCCCAAGAATGACCGGCCAGATATAGTTTTGTTTTTGAAAAGTGAGCTAAGAGCCATTGAGTGACATGGATTGCATCTTTAATGAAGTGATTTATTGTCATGGAGTGTTGCGAAATTCGTTTAGAATATGAAAGCCCTGATCCTCTCTGATCCCAATGAACTACAGTGAAATACCGTTCCAGCTCTTTTTGATAATGTCTAATGTATCCGATTTGCGGCGTACCCGGCCCGCCATGTAAAAAAAGCAGCAATGGATTTTCAATATCAGCTCCATTAATCATCAGCATTTGCTTTGTATTTTCAATGCTCAGTTCTTTCATGATTGCGATTGATCTCTTTTCAGGAATCATAGATAGTAGCCCCTCGAATATGATAGATCCTATTATACAAGAAAAAGATAAGCAAACAAAAAACGAGACCCACAGTGGATCTCGTTTAAAATCATACTATTACTCAGTGATTGTAGAAACAACGCCTGAACCAACAGTACGTCCGCCTTCACGAATAGAGAAACGAGTTCCTTCTTCGATAGCGATTGTAGAGATAAGTTCAACGTTCATTTCAGTGTTATCTCCAGGCATAACCATTTCTACGCCTTCTGGAAGATGGATGATACCAGTTACGTCAGTTGTACGGAAGTAGAACTGAGGACGGTAGTTAGAGAAGAATGGAGTGTGACGTCCACCCTCTTCTTTAGAAAGAACGTAAACTTCAGCTTTGAATTTGCTGTGTGGAGTGATTGTACCTGGTTTAGCAAGTACTTGACCACGTTGGATTTCTTCACGAGATACACCACGAAGAAGGGCACCAATGTTGTCACCAGCTTCAGCATAATCAAGAAGCTTACGGAACATTTCAACACCTGTAACAGTTGTTTTCTTGTTCTCTTCTTGTAGACCGATGATTTCAACTTCGTCACCGACTTTAACTTGTCCGCGTTCTACACGGCCAGTCGCTACTGTACCACGACCAGTGATTGAGAATACGTCCTCAACTGGCATCATGAATGGTTTTTCAGTGTCACGTTCTGGAGTTGGGATGTACTCATCAACCGCATCCATAAGTTCGAAGATTTTAGCTTCGTACTCAGCGTCACCTTCAAGAGCTTTAAGAGCAGAACCTTTGATTACTGGTACATCATCACCAGGGAAGTCGTATTCGCTAAGAAGATCGCGAACTTCCATTTCAACTAGTTCAAGAAGCTCTTCGTCGTCTACCATGTCGCATTTGTTTAAGAATACAACGATGTATGGTACACCAACGTTTTTAGAAAGAAGGATGTGCTCACGAGTTTGTGGCATTGGGCCATCAGCAGCAGATACTACAAGGATAGCTCCGTCCATTTGTGCAGCACCAGTGATCATGTTTTTAACATAGTCAGCGTGTCCTGGGCAGTCAACGTGTGCATAGTGACGAGTTTCAGTTTCGTACTCAACGTGTGCAGTAGAGATTGTGATACCGCGCTCACGTTCTTCTGGAGCACCATCAATTTGATCGTACGCCATAGCTGTACCTTTACCAGATTTCTTATGAAGTACTGTTGTGATAGCAGCAGTTAAAGTTGTTTTACCATGGTCAACGTGTCCAATTGTACCAATATTGGCATGTGATTTGGAACGGTCGAATTTTTCTTTAGCCATTCTAAAATCCTCCTTAAGAGCTTTTAATTAGTAATGTATAGAGTGATAGGAAGTGAAAGAAAGCTTTCACTTCCTCATCTTACAATAGTAGTTATACTTGAGTTAAGCGGCAAAATCAATTATTCGCCTTTATTTTTTTTGATAATTTCTTCAGAAACGCTCTTCGGCACTTCTTCGTAGTGATCCATGAACATAGTGAACGTACCGCGACCTTGCGTATTAGAACGAAGTGCAGTAGCGTAACCGAACATTTCAGCAAGAGGAACCATAGCACGAACAACTTGAGCGTTACCGCGTGCTTCCATACCTTCTACGCGTCCGCGACGTGAAGTGATATCACCCATGATATCTCCCATGTATTCTTCTGGAATAACCACTTCTACTTTCATGATTGGTTCAAGAAGAACTGGGTTACATTTGCTGACTGCATTTTTCAATGCCATAGAAGCAGCAACTTTAAATGCCATTTCGTTTGAGTCAACATCATGGTAAGAACCGTCGAAAAGTTTAGCTTTAATGTCGATAAGCGGGAAGCCTGCTAGTACACCATTTTCAAGTGCATCTTCCAGACCTGCTTGAACAGCTGGGATGTATTCACGAGGAACGACCCCACCAACAATCGCATTTTCAAATTCAAAGCCCGCGCCTTCTTCGTTTGGTTCGAATTCGATCCAAACGTGTCCGAACTGACCGCGTCCACCAGACTGACGTACGAATTTACCTTCTACTTTTGCACCGGTACGGAATGTTTCACGGTACGCAACTTGAGGAGCACCAACATTGGCTTCTACTTTAAATTCGCGCTTCATACGGTCAACAATGATATCAAGGTGAAGTTCACCCATACCAGAGATGATCGTTTGGCCAGTTTCTGGGTTTGTTTGAGTACGGAATGTAGGATCTTCTTCAGCAAGTTTCGCTAAAGCGATACCCATTTTATCTTGGTCAGCTTTTGATTTAGGCTCAATAGCAACGTCGATAACTGGTTCTGGGAATTCCATTGACTCAAGGATAACAAGATCCTTCTCATCACATAGAGTATCTCCAGTAGTTGTATCTTTTAGACCTACAGCAGCTGCGATATCCCCTGCGTATACAGTAGAGATTTCTTCACGGCTGTTAGCGTGCATTTGAAGAATACGTCCAACACGCTCACGTTTGCCTTTAGTAGAGTTTTTCACGTATGAACCGGAATCAAGTGTTCCAGAGTACACACGGAAGAACGTCAACTTACCAACGTAAGGGTCAGTCATAACTTTAAATGCTAATGCAGAGAATGGCTCTTCATCAGAAGAATGACGCTCAATCTCTTCATTTGTATCAGGACGTGTACCTTTGATTGCAGCAACGTCAGTTGGTGCAGGAAGGTAGTCAAGAACAGCATCAAGTACGAGTTGAACACCTTTGTTTTTGAAGGCAGAACCAACAAGAACAGGGTAGAATTCAACATTTAATGTACCTTTACGGATACCTGCTTTTAACTCGTCAATTGTGATTTCTTCACCCTCAAGGTATTTATCCATAAGCTCTTCATCAAGCTCACATACAGCTTCAATAAGGCTGTTGCGAAGCTCTTCAGCTTGCTCTTTATACTCTTCAGGGATTTCTTTTGCATCAGAACGAGTTCCGAGGTCATCTTCGTAGAAATACGCAACGTTTTCTACAAGGTCGATGATACCTTCGAAATTATCTTCAGCACCGATCGGCAATTGAATTGCATGAGCGTTTGCTTGAAGACGATCTCTTAAAGTTCCTACAGAGTAAAGGAAGTCTGCACCGATTTTGTCCATTTTGTTAACAAAAACGATACGCGGTACTCCGTAAGTTGTTGCCTGACGCCAAACAGTTTCTGTTTGAGGCTCAACGCCTGATTGCGCATCAAGTACAGCAACAGCACCATCAAGTACACGAAGAGAACGTTCAACTTCAACTGTGAAGTCTACGTGTCCTGGAGTATCGATGATGTTTACGCGGTATCCTTTCCACTGTGCAGTTGTCGCAGCGGAAGTGATTGTGATACCACGTTCTTGTTCCTGCTCCATCCAGTCCATTTGTGAAGCTCCTTCATGAGTTTCACCAATTTTGTGGATACGACCAGTATAGAACAAGATACGTTCTGTAGTAGTCGTTTTACCGGCATCAATGTGAGCCATGATCCCGATATTACGAGTTTTGTCTAAGGAGAACTCTCTTGCCATTGGGTAATTTCTCCTTCCTTATTGGGAAATTGTGTTTTTTAGTATATAAATCCTACCAACGATAGTGAGCAAATGCTTTGTTTGCTTCAGCCATCTTATGAGTATCTTCACGTTTCTTAACAGCAGCACCAGTGTTGTTAGCTGCGTCAAGGATTTCGTTAGCTAAACGCTCTTCCATCGTTTTTTCTCCACGAAGACGAGCGTAGTTTACTAACCAGCGAAGTCCAAGAGTCGTACGACGTTCAGGACGAACTTCTACAGGAACTTGGTAGTTCGCACCACCTACACGGCGTGCTTTTACTTCAAGTACAGGCATGATGTTTTTCAATGCTTGTTCGAAAACCTCCATTGCATCATTGCCAGTACGTTCTTTAATGATATCGAATGACTTGTATAGGATTGTTTGAGACTTACCTTTTTTACCATCGATCATCATTTTGTTGATTAGACGAGATACAAGTTTAGAGTTGTAAATCGGATCAGGTAAAACATCTCTTTTAGCTACAGGACCTTTACGTGGCATCTGAATATCCTCCCTTCATCAATTATGCGTATTTTCGTTTATTATTTTGCTTTAGGTTTTTTCGTACCGTATTTAGAACGGCCTTGTGCACGGTTTTCAACTCCAGCAGTATCAAGCGCACCACGAACGATGTGGTAACGTACCCCTGGTAAGTCTTTTACACGTCCACCGCGGATAAGTACAACACTGTGCTCTTGCAGGTTGTGACCGATACCAGGAATGTAAGCAGTAACCTCGATTCCGTTAGTCAAACGAACACGAGCATATTTACGAAGTGCTGAGTTCGGTTTTTTCGGTGTCATTGTACCAACACGAGTACATACCCCGCGTTTTTGTGGAGAAGATACGTTAGTGTGCTCTTTTTTAAAGCTGTTGTATCCTTTGTTAAGTGCAGGAGACTTTGAGTTTTCTACTTTACTCACGCGTCCTTTGCGAATTAGCTGATTAATTGTAGGCATGATTTTTTCCTCCCTTCATTACGTTTTATAACCCACATACCCAGGTGGTTCATCAAAAGGCAAAAAACAATGTCTTTACACAAGATTGAATCTTACGTAAAAACAAAAGTACGTTATAAAATAATGGCAACAGCGGCTGCTCCTACCTCAATTCCGCAGGCTTTGCCGAGCTTTTTCATGGATTCAACCATTAAGACAGAGATACCTTGATCTTCCGCAAGTGAAACAACACTTGACGTAAGTATCGGATCTGCGTCCTTTGCAACGACTACTTCCTTTACTGAACCTCGCTTTAGAGCTTTCACTGTTTGCTTCGTACCAATAATAATTGATTTGGCCTGTGATACTTTATCATAAGACATAAACATATCCTCCAAAGTAACAGGTTTATTTCGAGCACCTTGGTTATATTATCATTCTAGGAGACGAATGTCAACAAGGTATGACATTTTTTAGTTTCTATCTTCTCATAGAGTGACTTTTTAATAAATATATCTGCTGAAAGACTGCAAAAACAGTCTTTCAGCAGAATGAAATCAGTTATTCAACCGGAACCATATCGTCAGTCGGCTGAACATTTGATACTGGTTTTACTTTACGGTATTTCATCATTCCTGTACCAGCTGGAACAAGTTTACCGATGATAACATTCTCTTTCAAGCCGAGAAGCTCGTCACGCTTACCTTTGATCGCTGCATCTGTAAGGACACGCGTTGTTTCCTGGAAGGAAGCAGCAGATAAGAATGAATCAGTTTCAAGAGATGCTTTTGTAATACCGAGTAAGACAGGACGGCCTGTAGCAGGTCGATTGCCTTCAAGCAACACCTTTTTGTTCGCTTCAGTAAATTGGTGGATGTCAAGCAATGTACCTGGAAGCACATCAGTGTCACCGGCATCAATTACGCGTACTTTACGAAGCATCTGGCGAACCATTACTTCTACGTGTTTATCACCGATTTCAACACCCTGCATACGGTAAACCTTTTGAACCTCATGGAGAAGATACTCTTGAACAGTCGTCAGGTCAGTCACTTTAAGAAGTTCTTTCGGATCGATTGAACCTTCTGTCAGTACTTGGCCACGAGTAATTTTATCTCCTTCCGCTACTTTCAGACGGGAGTTGTAAGGTGCCGTATAAGAACGTGTTTCCACTGCGCCTTGAACGACAATTTCCTGCTGCTTATCACGAACTTCATTAATCTCAACGACTGTACCGTCGATTTCTGTAATTGTTGCCTGACCTTTCGGATTACGCGCTTCGAAAAGCTCTTGGATACGCGGAAGACCCTGTGTGATATCGTCTCCGGCAACCCCGCCTGTATGGAATGTACGCATTGTTAACTGTGTACCAGGCTCACCGATTGATTGGGCAGCAATGATTCCGACAGCTTCACCGACTTCAACATCGGAGCCAGTTGCAAGATTTCGGCCATAGCATCGTTTACATACACCATGAGGCGTATTACATGTGAAGGCAGAACGGATCCACACTTCTTCAATGCCAGCTTCGACAATCTCCAGCGCCTTATCTTCATCGATTAGTTCGTTTTCATTCACAAGCACTTCACCTGTTTCAGGGTGCTTCACTTGTTTTCGTGCAAAACGGCCGATTAAGCGTTCTTCTAAGCGCTCAATTGTTTCGGTTCCTTCTTTAAGAGGCTTAGCAAGAATGCCTCGGTCAGTTCCGCAATCAGTTTCACGGATGATAACATCCTGCGCAACGTCAACGAGACGGCGTGTAAGGTAACCTGAGTCAGCAGTTTTAAGAGCGGTATCGGCAAGACCTTTACGCGCACCGTGTGTGGAGATAAAGTACTCCAATACTGTCAGACCTTCACGGAAACTTGATTTGATCGGCAACTCAATGATACGTCCAGCCGGGTTGGCCATCAGACCGCGCATTCCGGCAAGCTGCGTAAAGTTAGATGCGTTACCACGGGCACCAGAGTCACTCATCATGTAGATTGGGTTGAGTTCATCAAGTGATTTCATCAGTTTGCCTTGGATCACGTCTTTTGCAGCACTCCAGATAGAGATGACTCTCTCATAGCGTTCTTCTTCAGTGATCAGACCGCGGCGGAACTGCTTCATAACGTTGTCAACTTTGCTTTGCGCTTCTTCAAGAATTTCTTGTTTATCATCGAGTACGACGATGTCAGAAACCCCAACTGTAATACCAGCTTTTGTTGAATATTTGAAACCTAAGTTTTTCATGCGGTCAAGCATTTTAGACGTTTCCGTGATATGGAATCGTTTAAAGATTTCCGCGATGATTTTACCCAGAATACCTTTTTTGAACGGTGCATTGATTGGCTGCTGTGCGATGACAGCTTTAACGTCAGCACCTTTTTCCAAGAAGAAACGGTCAGGTGTTTTCTCTTCAATGTTGCTCTTCGTTGGTTCATTCATGTAAGGGAATGATTCCGGAAGAATTTCATTGAAGACAAGCTTACCGACAGTTGTAATTAACAATTTTGAGCGCTGTTCTTCGGTAAATGTCACATTCTTAAGGGAGTTAGCTGCAACAGCTACTCTCGTATGAAGGTGAACATATCCGTTTTGATAAGCAAGAAGCGCTTCGTCTGTATTCTTGAAGACCATACCTTCACCGACAGCACCGGCACGCTCAAGTGTCAGGTAATAGTTACCAAGTACCATATCCTGAGACGGAGTTACAACCGGTTTACCATCTTTAGGGTTCAAGATGTTTTGAGCCGCAAGCATCAAGATGCGTGCTTCAGCTTGTGCTTCAGCAGATAATGGTACGTGAACCGCCATTTGGTCACCGTCAAAGTCAGCGTTGTAAGCTGTACATACGAGCGGGTGAAGGCGGATTGCGCGTCCTTCAACAAGCGTTGGTTCAAACGCCTGAATACCTAATCTGTGAAGTGTAGGGGCACGGTTCAGCAGTACTGGGTGCTCCTTAATAACTGATTCTAATACATCCCAAACTTCAGGCTGTACGCGCTCAATTTTGCGTTTCGCACTCTTAATGTTGTGAGCAAGACCCTTTTCAACAAGTTCTTTCATAACGAAAGGCTTGAAGAGTTCAAGCGCCATTTCCTTCGGTAATCCGCATTGGTACATTTTCAAATGAGGACCAACAACGATTACAGAACGTCCGGAGTAATCGACACGTTTACCAAGAAGGTTTTGACGGAAACGGCCTTGCTTCCCTTTCAACATGTGAGAAAGAGATTTTAACGGTCTGTTACCAGGACCTGTTACAGGGCGTCCGCGGCGGCCGTTGTCAATTAAGGCATCGACAGCCTCTTGAAGCATACGCTTTTCGTTTTGAACGATGATGCTTGGCGCACCAAGGTCCAGAAGGCGTTTCAAACGATTGTTACGGTTGATGACACGACGATAAAGATCGTTCAAATCAGAAGTCGCAAAACGTCCGCCATCTAGCTGAACCATCGGTCTAAGCTCCGGAGGAATAACAGGAAGCACATCAAGGATCATCCAAGAAGGCTTGTTTCCTGAGTTACGGAAGGCTTCTAAAACTTCAAGACGTTTGATCGCACGAGTACGTCGTTGTCCTTGTGAAGTTTTCAGCTCTTCTTTTAACATATCAACTTCTTTTACAAGATCGATATCTTGAAGAAGTTTATGAATTGCTTCAGCACCCATAGATGCTTGGAATTTATTACCGTATTTATCAAGATAAGCACGGTATTCTTTCTCAGACAGAAGCTGTTTCTTTTCAAGCGGTGTATTTGCCGGGTCAGTTACAACGTAAGAAGCAAAGTAAATCACTTCTTCTAAAGCACGAGGTGACATATCCAGCACAAGACCCATACGGCTTGGAATACCTTTGAAATACCAAATGTGGGAAACTGGGGCAGCCAGTTCAATGTGCCCCATTCTCTCACGACGGACTTTAGCCCGTGTTACTTCGACTCCGCAGCGGTCACAAACTACGCCTTTATAACGAACTCGCTTGTACTTCCCACAATGACATTCCCAGTCCTTAGTCGGTCCGAAAATGCGTTCGCAGAATAGACCGTCCTTTTCAGGTTTTAACGTACGATAGTTTATCGTTTCAGGCTTTTTCACTTCACCAAAAGACCATGAACGGATTTTATCCGGTGAAGCAAGACCGATGTTCATATACTCAAAATTGTTCACATCTAGCAAGGGGCCTACCTCCCTTTTTATCTTCGGATTAACCGATGTCACTTGCCTTTATAACTAGAGATTATTCTTTTATTACTACATCACGTTCAACGTCTGCAGATGCTGTTTCTTCCGGCTCTTCATCACCTGATAATGCCAGGCCGTCAGCTTGTTTCGCATCTTCTTCGTCTTCTAAATCTCTCATTTCTATTTCTTCTTCATCACCAGAAAGGATTTTGACATCCATACCTAAGCTTTGAAGTTCTTTGATTAACACTTTGAATGATTCCGGAACACCTGGTTCAGGAACATTGTCGCCTTTAACGATGGCTTCGTATGTTTTCACACGTCCAACCACGTCATCGGACTTAACAGTCAGAATTTCTTGAAGAGTGTAAGCCGCACCATAAGCTTCAAGTGCCCAAACCTCCATCTCACCGAAACGCTGTCCGCCAAATTGCGCTTTACCGCCAAGAGGCTGCTGCGTAACAAGTGAGTAAGGACCTGTAGAGCGAGCATGGAGTTTATCGTCAACCATGTGAGCCAGTTTGATCATGTACATGATACCGACAGATACGCGGTTATCAAACGGCTCTCCAGTACGTCCGTCGTAAAGCACTGTTTTGGCGTCACGAGACATGCCGGCTTCTTCAAGTGTTTCCCAGACATCCTCTTCACGCGCTCCGTCAAATACAGGAGATGCAATGTGAATGCCGAGGTAACGAGCGGCCATACCCATATGAAGTTCCAATACCTGCCCGATGTTCATACGTGATGGTACGCCCAGCGGGTTAAGCATGATATCAATTGGTGTGCCGTCAGGAAGGTAAGGCATATCCTCTTCAGGAAGAATCTTAGAGATAACACCTTTGTTACCGTGACGACCGGCCATTTTATCCCCTTCAGAAATCTTACGTTTCTGAACGATATATACGCGTACTAACTGGTTAACACCTGGAGGAAGTTCGTCTCCGTCTTCACGGTTGAAGACTTTAACGTCATGGATAATTCCTCCGCCGCCGTGAGGCACACGAAGAGAAGTATCACGAACCTCGCGGGCTTTCTCGCCAAAGATGGCGTGAAGCAGGCGTTCTTCTGCAGTCAGTTCAGTTACGCCTTTAGGCGTTACTTTACCAACAAGAAGATCTCCGTCTTTTACTTCTGCCCCAATACGGATGATTCCGCGGTCATCAAGATTGCGAAGCGCATCTTCACCGACGTTTGGAATATCGCGAGTGATCTCTTCAGGTCCAAGTTTCGTATCACGTGCTTCTGATTCGTATTCTTCAATGTGGATAGATGTATAAACATCATCCTTTACAAGGCGTTCACTCATGATGATGGCATCCTCATAGTTGTAGCCATCCCATGTCATGAAGCCAACCATTACGTTACGGCCAAGTGCAAGTTCACCAAGCTCCATAGAAGGGCCGTCAGCAAGGATTTCTCCTTTTACCACTTCATCGCCGACACTTACGATCGGACGCTGGTTGTAGCACGTACCTTGGTTAGAGCGGACAAATTTCAGCAGGCTGTATTTATCCAGGTTTCCTTTTACTTTTTGACCGTCTACTTCTTCATAACGGCGAACCCAAACGTTTTTCGCTTCTACGCGTTCAACGATACCAGGGTGTTTACAAATTACAGCGGCACCAGAGTCTTTTCCTGATACGTATTCCATACCAGTTCCAACAAATGGCGCTTCTGGCTGCATCAAAGGCACAGCCTGACGCTGCATGTTCGCTCCCATGAGGGCACGGTTGGAGTCATCGTTTTCTAAGAACGGGATACATGCTGTCGCAGCAGATACAACCTGCTTAGGCGATACATCCATGTAGTCTACACGGTTTCTGGAAACAACGGTGTTCTCCCCGCGGAAACGAGCTACGATGCTGTCATCAATAAAGGCGCCTTCGTCATCAAGACGAGCGTTCGCTTGAGCGACAACATAGTTATCCTCTTCATCAGCAGTTAAGTAATCGATTCTGCCCGTTACCTTCCCTGTTTCAGGATCAACGCGGCGATATGGCGTTTCAATAAAGCCAAAACGGTTTACTTTTGCATAAGATGATAGTGAGTTGATCAAACCGATGTTCGGGCCCTCAGGCGTTTCAATCGGACACATACGGCCATAGTGGGAGTAGTGAACGTCACGCACTTCCATTCCGGCACGCTCACGTGTCAATCCGCCCGGTCCTAATGCTGACAGACGGCGCTTATGCGTTAATTCAGCAAGCGGGTTCGTCTGATCCATGAATTGAGAAAGCTGTGAGCTTCCAAAGAACTCTTTAATGGACGCAATAACAGGACGAATATTGATCAGCTGCTGAGGCGTAATTGTATTCGTATCTTGAATTGACATTCTCTCACGAACCACACGCTCCATACGGCTTAAACCGATACGGAATTGGTTCTGGAGAAGCTCGCCTACAGAACGTAAACGGCGGTTTCCAAGATGATCGATATCATCTGTGTCGCCTACTCCGTGCAGCAGGTTGAAGAAGTAGCTGATTGAAGAAATAATATCAGCAGGCGTGATGTTTTTAATCTCTTCTTCGATGTAAGCATTCCCGATTACATTAATAACCTGTTCTCCTTCTTGATCAGTCGGAGCAAAGATTTTAATGGATTGAAGAGTCACTTCATCTTCAACAACACCGCCATTCGGATACAGCTTTCTGAAACCGATTCCGTTTTCTAAGTATGGCAGTACTTTATCAAGTGTCCTTCTATCAAGAATCTGACCTTTTTCAGCAAGGATTTCTCCTGTTTCAGGATCAACGAGCGTTTCAGCAAGTCTCTGATTGAAGAGGCGATTCTTAATATGAAGTTTTTTATTAATTTTATAGCGTCCTACATTGGCAAGATCGTATCGTTTCGGATCAAAGAAACGAGAATCAAGCAAGCTTTTCGCATTTTCTACTGTAGGCGGCTCTCCAGGACGGAGACGCTCGTAAATTTCAAGCAGCGCTTTGTCGCTGTTTTCTGTGTTATCTTTATCAAGCGTATTTCTCAGGTATTCGTTTTCTCCTATGAGATCAAGAATCTCTTGATCGGAGCCGAAGCCGAGAGCACGCAAAAGAACCGTAACCGGCAACTTACGTGTGCGATCAATGCGGACATAAACAACATCTTTCGCATCAGTTTCGTATTCTAACCATGCGCCACGGTTTGGAATGACAGTTGCGGTAAAACCTTTTTTACCGTTCTTGTCTACTTTACCACTGAAATATACACTTGGAGACCGAACAAGCTGAGAAACGATAACGCGTTCCGCACCGTTAATGATAAAAGTACCTGTATCTGTCATAATAGGGAAATCACCCATGAAGACATCTTGGTCTTTTACCTCTCCAGTTTCTTTGTTAATTAAACGAACCTTCACTCTTAGCGGAGCTGAGTAAGTCACATCACGTTCTTTTGATTCCTCTACAGGATATTTAGGCTCACCTAAACTATAATCAATGAACTCAAGAGAGAGGTTACCAGTGAAATCCTCAATTGGTGATATGTCTTGAAACATCTCTCTAAGACCCTCATCAAGAAACCACTGATAAGAAGAGGTTTGAATTTCAATGAGATTTGGTAATTCTAACACTTCGCTAATGCGAGCATAGCTTCTGCGCTGGCGGTGTCGTCCATACTGAACTAGTTGACCTGTCAACTGATTCACCCCTCAAATCATGCGTATTATATGTGTAATAAGCATTTCTTCCAAAGAAAGAAAATACTTTTACAAGACAAAAGAAAAAAGGGTTTCTAATTAAGAAAACCACATCCAAAAACAAATACCGATTTTATTAGCATTTCCATACTTGTATAATTTATACATAGATATTGACAATTCATTATATCAAGCAAAATATATACATTGGCATTTTACAATATTAACATAGTTAAAATACCGAGTCAAACTTTTTTTGCTTTTATGATATAATAGCCTTTCTTTTTTTGAACGACAGAAACTTCATCGAACAGTTCCTCGAGCTTTTCAATGGCAGAAGGCGCGCCTTGCTTTTTCTGTATGACGATCCACAATTCACCTGAAGCTTTTAAGTGTTCAGCGCTTTTCTCAAAGATAGCATGGACAACTTTTTTTCCGGCTCGGATTGGGGGATTTGTAAGAATAGAAGCAAATGTTTGAGCAGAATCAACGTTTGAAAACAAATCGCTTTGATAAATCTTAACGTTTGTTATTCCGTTCTGTTCCGCATTTCCATTTGATAGTTCTACGGCTCTCTCATTAACATCAATCATGTGGATAGTCCGGTCTTTAAAGTCGCTGGCAAGCGATAAACCAATCGGCCCGTACCCGCAGCCTACATCCAAAATGCTGCCCTCAACCTCAGGCTCTTCAAAAGAATCAATCAGCAGGCGGGAGCCGAAATCAACTTCTTTTTTAGAAAAAACCCCGCTGTCGCTGGTAAACGTGAAATCTTTATTCCGAAGCCTAAAAGACCAGGTTTGCTTGTTGCTTTTCACTGAAGGTTTTTCTGAATAATAGTGCTCACTCATTATTAGAACCTCCTTTTTTCATGGCTTAAAGAATGGCAAAGAAAAAGCTCGCCTCATAAAAGCGAGCTTCCCCTCCAGGTAAGTGAAGATTACTTAACTTCTACAGAAGCGCCAACTTCTTCAAGTTTAGCTTTAAGCTCTTCAGCTTCTTCTTTAGCAATACCTTCTTTAAGTGGTTTTGGAGTGTTGTCAACAAGTTCTTTAGCTTCTTTCAAGCCAAGACCAGTGATTTCACGTACAACTTTGATAACTTTGATTTTTTGAGATCCAGCACCAGCAAGGATAAGATCGAATTCGCTTTGCTCTTCAGCAGCTCCGCCTGCAGCAGCTCCGCCAGCTACAGCTACAGGAGCAGCAGCAGTTACGCCAAATTCTTCTTCGATTGCTTTTACTAGGTCGTTCAATTCAAGTACAGTTGCTTCTTTAACGGAAGCAATGATTTCTTCGATATTTAAAGCCATTTGTAATTCCTCCATTTTGTTTTAATTTATGAAAAACTGATTAGATTAAGCGCCTTGTTCTTCCTTTTGTTCTGCCACAGCTTTTGCAGCAAGAGCAAAGTTGCGAACTGGAGCTTGAAGTACGCTAAGCAACATAGAAAGCAAGCCTTCGCGTGATGGAAGTTCAGCAAGAGCTTTCACTTCTTCAACAGTAGAAACTTTACCTTCGATTACGCCAGCTTTGATTTCAAGAGCTTCGTGATTTTTAGCGAAGTCATTCAGAACTTTAGCCGGAGCGACAACATCTTCAGTGCTAAATGCGATCGCGTTCGGTCCAGTTAAGAAATCATTCAAACCATTAAGCTCAGCTTGTTCAACCGCACGGCGAGTCATCGTATTTTTGTAAACTTTGAACTCAACGTTAGCTTCGCGAAGCTGTTTACGAAGTTCAGTTACTTCAGAAACGTTAAGTCCGCGATAGTCAACGATGATCGTTGATTTACTTTCTTTCAGTTTAGAAGCAATTTCTTCAACAACAACTTTTTTAGTTTCAATTGCGCTGCTCATGGTTACACCTCCTGTAGATTCTTGTGTAACACTTATACCGTTAGGTGATCACGACTGAGACGACGGATTCCATATAAAAAGCCTCCATGAGACATGGAGGCTGTATATACAAGCATACGTAACGTAATAGCTGTGATAATATACACCTCGGTAGGATGATTAAGCGGTTAGGCCCCTACTGTCTACGGTATAAATGATATTCTATTTTACAACATTTTGAATCATATCAGAATGTTGATGTCATGTCAATATTATTTTACGTTAAAAGTTGAAGAGTCTACTTTGACACCAGGTCCCATAGTAGAAGTTACAGCAACGTTTTTCACGTAAACGCCTTTAGCTGCGGCAGGTTTAGCTTTCAGGATTGTATCGTACATTGTTGTGAAGTTCTCAACAAGTTTTTCATCCTCGAAAGAAACTTTACCGATAGGAACATGAATGTTTCCAGCTTTATCTACGCGGTATTCAACTTTACCAGCTTTGATTTCGCCGATCGCTTTTTCAACTTCGAAAGTAACTGTACCAGTTTTAGGGTTTGGCATTAAACCTTTTGGTCCAAGTACACGACCGATTTTACCAACTTCACCCATCATGTCAGGTGTAGCTACGATTACATCGAAATCGAACCAGCCTTGTTGAATTTTGTTGATGTAGTCAGTATCGCCTACGTAATCTGCACCAGCAGCTTCAGCTTCTTTCGCTTTTTCGCCTTTTGCGAAAACGAGAACACGCTGAGTTTTACCAGTTCCGTTTGGAAGCACAACTGCTCCGCGGATTTGCTGGTCGTTTTTACGAGGGTCAACCCCTAAACGGAAAGCCACTTCAACTGTAGCGTCGAATTTAGCTGTGTTTGTTTTTTTAACGAGAGCTACTGCTTCAGAAACGTCGTAAGCTTTAGAACGGTCTACAAGCTTAGCAGCTTCAACGTACTTTTTACCTTTTTTAGCCATTTTAAAATTTCCTCCTTATGTGGTTATAGCGGAATAACCTCCCACGAATAAGGGTTGCGAACTTGTTAAAACTCGCAACCCGACAAGAAACAAATTAATCCTCGATTACAATACCCATACTGCGGGCAGTACCTTCAACCATGCGCATTGCCGCTTCAACGTCTGCTGCGTTTAAGTCAGGCATTTTCGTTTCAGCGATTTCGCGTACTTTATCGCGCTTAACGGTTGCCACTTTATTACGGTTTGGTTCACCAGAACCAGACTCAATTCCAGCTGCTTTTTTAAGCAATACTGCAGCAGGTGGAGTTTTTGTAATAAATGTAAATGAACGGTCTTCGTAAACCGAAATTTCAACAGGAATGATTAAACCAGCTTGGTCAGCTGTACGAGCGTTAAACTCCTTACAGAATCCCATGATGTTAACACCGGCTTGACCAAGTGCAGGTCCAACTGGTGGTGCTGGGTTAGCTTTTCCAGCAGGAATTTGCAATTTTACAACTTTAACTACTTTTTTAGCCACGAGACACACCTCCTTAAGTCCGTGATGTGGTAATAGGGTAAACCCTCCCACTCAAGGTTTCATTCTTTATATGAATGACGAAATATCATGCTAGTTGCCTTGGATAAGTCCAAGACGTACCTTTGCTATATTATCATTTATATATAGCAATTTCAAGTTTTTTCACATTACAATTTATCGATTTGGGTAAATTCCAGCTCAACCGGCGTTTCGCGGCCGAACATATTAACGAAAACTTTGACCTTGCTTTTGTCATAATCAATCTCTTCAATCGATCCAGTAAAGTTAGCAAAAGGTCCGTCTATTACTTTCACTGTCTCTTTCAGTTCAAAGTCAATATCAGTTTTGCGTTCGTCCATGCCCATTCTCTTCAGAATGGTTTCTGCTTCGCCTGGAAGAAGCGGCGTCGGTTTTGAACCTGATCCGGCAGATCCTACGAATCCAGTAACACCCGGCGTGTTGCGGACAACATACCAAGAATCGTCTGTCATTACAATTTCAACAAGCACATAACCAGGGAATACTTTCTTTTTCACGACTTTTTTCTTGCCGTTTTTGATATCCGTTTCTTCTTCTTCGGGTACGACTACACGGAAAATTTTATCCTGCATCCCCATTGATTCAACACGTTTTTCCAAGTTGGCTTTTACTTTATTCTCGTAACCAGAGTACGTGTGAACAACATACCAATTCTTTTCCATTCTCTTCAGGACTGTCCAGTCCTTCCCTCCCCGCATTTGGTTTTAGTGAATTACCATAACGCTTCAAAAAATAGGCGGCAAGCCTATGATAACTTTCATTTTAAGCCACAATAAAAAACCCGCTGAACGGGTTTTGGCAAGTAATATTATGATCTATTATAGCACGTATTGCTGATCATTATTCAACTATTAAACGAATTAATTGAGAAATTCCTGTGTCAAGGAGGGCAAAAAAGATAACAAAAAAGATAACTGTTGAAATTACCGTAATGGTATAACGCGTTAACTCTTTTCCTTTAGGCCAGCTTACCTTTTTCATTTCTTTCCCAACATCTTTAAAGAATTTCATAATACGCATGTAAAAGACCTCCACAATTTAAAAAGCGCAAAAACTATTTTGTTTCAAGATGAGCTGTATGTGAATTGCAAGTACTGCAGTATTTCTTTACTTCTAATCGCTCAGCCGCTGATGCAGAGCTCTTCATTGTCGTATAATTACGGTTTCCGCATGTCTTGCATGCTAACGTAATCTTTTTTCTCATGTCATTACACCTTTTTCTAAATAGACATTAGTTCTTATCTTTAGTAACATATCATAGTCAGAAAAATACTGTCAATATAGCTTAAATTCCTATTACAAACTGATTTCGCGAATTTCCAAGTACTTCTCCAGCTTGCGTTTCACACGCTGAAGGGCATTGTCGATCGATTTCACATGTCGGTTCAGTTCATCGGAAATCTCTTGGTAACTTCTCCCGTCGAGATATAAGACGAGTACTTTTCTCTCTAAATCACTTAGTAGTTCTCCCATTTTCATTTCAATGTCATCAAATTCTTCCTGATTAATGATCATTTCCTCAGGATTTAAGGTTTTCGCCCCTGAAATGACATCAAGCAGCGTTCGGTCTGATTCTTCATCAAAAATCGGTTTATCTAATGAGACGTAGGAATTCAAAGGAATGTGTTTCTGGCGAGTAGCTGTCTTTATTGCGGTAATAATTTGGCGGGTAATACATAATTCTGCGAAAGCTTTGAAAGAGGTAAGCTTGTCCTCTTTGAAGTCACGAATAGACTTATAGAGGCCTATCATACCTTCCTGAACAATATCTTCTCTGTCCGCCCCTATTAAGAAATAGGATCTTGCTTTCGCCCGAACAAAGTTTCGGTACTTCGTAATCAAGTAATCTAACGCATCACTGTCCCCAACATGAACCTTTTCAATGACCTGCTCGTCCTCCAACTGGCAAAACTGCTCTTTGTTGAATTTTCCCTTGTTGTTCTGTAGATTCACTCCGATCCCCCCGGCGCACGTAGATAGAAATATTATACAGTATTGGGCAAAAAAGCGTCAACTTAATCTAAGTCTCCCCGCCTCCACTTTTCAAACGTTTTCAAAACCTCTTCCGATAAAGCAATTTTACCCGCCGGCTTTTCGGAAGTGATTTTTCTTACCCGTCTCTCTATTCGCCTTTCAATCGCTTCTACCTCTCTCAAAAGCTCCCGGGCCGATTTCCGCAATGCCCCCTGTCCGAAAATCGCCCATTGCTCAGTATAGTCAGAGGTCGCAACGTGAATTTGAGTCGCAATATTATTCAAAGCCTGAGCGAGCTTTTCTATCCGCTCATCAGCCGTCTCATTTTCTTTTGTAAAAATCACTTCAACTCGATGGTTGGTCTGTTTTTTCTCAAGCCCTTTTACGAGATGCGCGTCAAAAACAACAATAACCCTGTTTCCTGTATACGATTGATATTCCGCCATTTTCTGAATCAGTACGTCTCTCGCCTCTTCGAAACTGTTCGCTTTTAAATCCTTCAGCTGCGGCCAGGCTCCAATCATGTTGTACCCGTCTACTAACAGGATATCCATGGGTCTTTATTCTCCCAGAGGGTTTCGTTTCCGGTAGACTTCATACATCAAAAGACCAGCCGCGACAGATGCATTTAGTGAAGTTACCTTTCCGGCCATCGGGAGTTTAATGAGAAAATCACACTTTTCTTTCACGAGGCGGCCCATCCCTTTTCCTTCACTTCCGATGACTAAAGCCAAAGGCATATTGCCGTCCATATTGCGGTAATCCTCACGCGCGGACGCGTCCGTTCCGACAACCCAGATTCCCCGCTCTTTCATCTCTTCTAACGTCCGTGCCAAATTGGTGACTCTTGCTACAGGAATGTGCTCAATTGCCCCTGTTGAAGCTTTTGCCACTGTTGTTGTCAGCCCGACAGCTCTCCGTTTTGGAATGACGATGCCATGAGCGCCGACCGCATCCGCTGTTCTCATAATGGAACCAAGATTATGAGGGTCTTCAAGCTCGTCCAGAATGAGGAAGAAAGGCTGTTCATTTCTTTCTTCGGCTGCTTTATATAAATCGTCCAGTTCTGCATATTCATACGCTGCAACCTGTGCCACAACGCCTTGATGCTGTCCTGTCACCATTTGATCGAGTTTTTTTCTCGGGACGTATTGAATCGTGATTCCCTGCTTTTTCGCAAGCTCAATCACTTGCTGTGCCTGTCCCTTTACGGTGTTTTCCGCCATCCACAGCTTATACAGCTTCCGATCAGATTTTAACGTCTCGATCACTGCATTCTTCCCTATGACGTAATCATGTTGCTGACTCATTTGTTTTCCTCCCTGACGTCCCGAATTGTATAGCTTCGGCTACGAGCTGACTAAGCCGTTCCTCTCTTTTCTCTAGAAAAAGGTAGCCCAGAAGAGCTTCAAATGCTGTACTATAGCGGTACGTCTGAACATCTGTATTTTTAGGTGTTGTTCCTGACTTGGCATTTCTGCCTCTTTTCAGCACCGCTTCCTCTTCTTCCGTAAAAAATGATTGATTCTGCAGAAAAAATAGGATCTCAGCCTGCGACTTTGCCGAAACAATCCGGCTTGATTTCTTATGAAGATCATTTGGTTTGGTAAAGCCCTGCTTAAGCAGGTGATGCCTTACATACACTTCAAAAATGGCATCACCTATATAAGCAAGCGCAAGACCGTTAAGCTGCTTTGAATCTTTTATCGTATCAAATTCAAGCATCCGTTATTCTCCCCGTTTCCAGCGAGTGCCTTGAGCCGTATCTTCAAGAATGATATTCATGCTTTTCAGCTGGTCGCGAATCTGGTCTGACAACGCAAAATCGCGATTCCGGCGCGCTTCATTTCGTTTTTCGATTAAGTCTTCAATCTCTTGATCGAGAAGTTCCTGCTCACCCAATGAAAAACCGAGAACAGAAACAATACGGTCAAACATCTCGATAAACGCCGTAATCACATGATCAGCTGTATGGTCTTTCTGAAGATAGTAATTGGCGTGTTTCGCTAAGTCGAACAAGACAGAAATCGCATTCGCCGTATTAAAGTCATCGTCCATCGCTTCTTCAAATGCTTTGCGGTGTTCTTCAACTTTCTCAAGCCATTGATCGTCATCTTCCGTTAAATTCGTACTGCTGTTCAGACGGTGCTGAAGATTGCTGTACGCTGTTTTTAAACGGTTAAATGCGCTTTTCGTATTTTCTAGAAGCTCTTCTGAATAGTTAATCGGATGGCGATAATGAACAGATAGCATAAAGAATCTCAAAAGCTGCGGATCATGCTGTTTAATGATGTCATGCACAAGCACAAAGTTGCCCAGTGATTTTGACATTTTTTCATTATCAATATTGATATAGCCATTATGGAGCCAGTACTTCGCAAACGTTTTTCCTGTCAGTGCCTCAGATTGCGCAATTTCGTTTTCATGGTGAGGGAATGTTAAATCCTGTCCGCCCGCATGGATATCAATCTGGTCACCCAGATACTTTTTCACCATTGCTGAGCATTCAATGTGCCAGCCCGGACGTCCTTTTCCCCAAGGGCTATCCCAAGAGATTTCCCCTTCTTTTGCCGCTTTCCACAGTGCGAAATCAAGAGCATCTTCTTTTTTCTCGCCGACCCGGATGCGTGCACCTGATCTTAGCTCATCGATTGATTGCTGAGAAAGCTTTCCGTATCCTTCAAACGCTCTTGTTTTGAAATAAACGTCACCTTCTGATTCATAAGCGTAGCCCTTTTTCACGAGCTGATCTACGAATTCGATAATGGCATCCATGTTTTCCATCACTCGCGGATGAAGGTCGGCTTTTCGGCATCCGAGCGCACCTACATCTTCAAAATATGCTTTAATAAAACGCTCTGAAATGGTAGGCACATCCTCACCAAGTTCATTTGCCGCTTTAATTAATTTATCGTCTACGTCTGTGAAGTTAGAGACATACTGCACATCATAGCCTTTGTACTCCAAATAGTTTCGAACCGTATCGTAAACGATAGCCGGACGCGCGTTTCCGATGTGAATGTAATTGTAAACTGTCGGTCCGCATACATACATTTTCACTTTCCCCTCTTCAAGAGGAACGAATGTTTCCTTCTGTCTAGTCAATGTATTATAAAGTGTGATTGTCATTTTTGATTGATCCTTTCTTTTCTGTCTTCAAGTTCTGCCTTCAGCTCTAAAATCTGCTGTTCCAAAGACTTAAAGCGGTCAGCAACCGGATCGGGCAAATCCTGATGGTTTAAATCGCGTCTTACCTTCTTGCCATTTTGTACAACGACCCGTCCGGGGATACCGACAACTGTTGAAAAATCAGGAACATCATGCAGCACTACTGAACCAGCGCCAATCTTTGAGCCTTCACCGACCGTAATTGAACCGAGCACTTTAGCACCTGTGGCTATCAATGCGTCATCTTTAATCGTTGGGTGCCTTTTTCCCTTTTCTTTCCCCGTTCCCCCAAGGGTAACCCCCTGAAAAACGGTTACGTTATTGCCGATTTCACATGTCTCCCCAATGACAACCCCCATGCCGTGGTCTATGAAAAATCTTCTCCCAATTGTAGCGCCGGGGTGGATTTCGATCCCGGTAAAAAATCGGCTTACTTGAGATATAAGGCGTGCAAGGAAATAAAATTTTCGTTTATATAAAGCATGTGCAATCCGATGCGCCCATATAGCATGTAAACCGGAATAAGTTAAAATCACTTCAAAATAGCTTCTTGCTGCAGGATCTTGATCGAAAACAGTATCAATGTCTTCTTTGAGCATTCTAAAAAACACATGCTTCCCCCCGTTTCTCTATCTGATTTCCTCTGCCCAATAAAAAAAGCGTCTCTGCATGTAAACATGACAGAGACGCTTTAACCGCGCGGTTCCACTCTGTTTGAAAAGCAGACTCCTGCTCTCCCAACTTCAGCCTGTAACGGCGGCGGCCGCCTTTGAATACTGATTTTAAAAAACGTTCTTCAAAGGTCTTAAGGGCGCACTTCTAAAACCCGGCTCATGGATCTCTCTCAGCCAATGAAGATCCTTTCTGTAATGGCCTAAAGCTTTATACTCTTCCCTATCAACAATCATTTATTTAGATATTTTTCAAACGCTGAATCGCAGTCTCTTTACCGATCAATTCGATTGATTGCGGCAGTTCCGGACCGTGAGTTTGCCCTGTAACAGCAACACGAATCGGCATAAACAGTTTTTTCCCTTTGTGGCCAGTTTCTTTCTGCACTGCTTTGATCGATGCTTTGATATTATCTGGAGTGAACTCCTCAAGCTCTTCAAGCTTCGCAGCGAATGTGCTGAGCACTTCAGGAACCTGCTCCTCTTCCAGAACAGCTTTCGCTTCTTGATTATACTCGATCTCATCCGCAAAGAACAAATCAGTCAGCTCAACAATTTCGGCACCGTAGCTTAATTGCTCATGATACAGTGAAATCAATTTGCGAACCCACTCTTGTTCTTCAGCAGAAAGCTCAGTGCCAACTTTGCCGGCTTTTTGCAAATGCGGAAGCGTCAGTTCAACAACCTGATCAAGATCCAGCTTCTTCACATATTGGTTGTTAACCCATTTTAGCTTATGCATATCAAACAAAGCTGGTGATTTAGATAAACGATTTACATCAAAAATTTCAATAAACTGCTCTTTTGTGAAAAGCTCTTCTTCTCCAACCGGTGACCAGCCTAGCAGTCCGATAAAGTTGAACAGCGCTTCTGGCAAGTAGCCAAGCTCTTTGTACTGCTCGATGAATTGAATAATGGATTCATCACGTTTGCTGAGCTTTTTACGGCTTTCGTTTACAATCAGCGTCATATGTCCGAACTGAGGAATATCCCACCCGAATGCTTGATAGATCATAATCTGTTTCGGTGTGTTAGAAATATGATCCTCACCGCGCAGCACGTGTGTCATTTTCATTAAGTAGTCATCAATAGCTACCGCGAAGTTATAAGTAGGCGTTCCATCCTTTTTCACAATAACGAAGTCGCCAATGCCATCTGATTCAAAAGAAATTTCGCCTTTTACGATGTCGTTGAAGGCGATGACTTTTCCTTCTGGAACACGGAAACGAATACTCGGCTTTCTGCCTTCAGCAATAAATTTCTCCTGTTCTTCCTGAGTCAGATCTCTGTGTTTCCCAGAATACCGTGGCATTTCTCCGCGGGCAATCTGCTCTTCACGCTCTTTTTCAAGCTCTTCTTCCGTACAGTAGCATTTATAAGCAAGCCCTTTTTCAAGGAGCTCTTCATAGTACACTTTATAGATATCGTTACGCTCTGACTGACGGTATGGGCCGTACTCTCCGCCGACATCCACACTCTCATCCCAGTCAATACCTAGCCACTTCAGATAATTCAGCTGGCTTTGTTCTCCGCCCTCAATATTGCGCTTTTTATCAGTGTCCTCAACACGAATGATAAACTTACCGCCTTGATTGCGAGCAAATAAATAATTAAAAAGCGCCGTTCTGGCATTTCCAATATGCAAATGTCCGGTTGGACTCGGTGCATAACGGACGCGTACTTCGTTTCCCATTTTCAAATACTTCCTTTCATGTCATGTATGGCCTCAGGCAAAAATGTATGAATCTATTCTACCACCAAATAGACCCAGCATCAAAACAAGTTAGCCTTTTTGTATCAGTACAGTCGCCTGAGCCGCTATTCCTTCCGCTCGGCCTGTAAATCCAAGCTTTTCTGTCGTTGTTGCTTTTACATTTACCTGTGAAACCTCTGCCTCAAGGCCTTCAGCGATTCTTTTTCTCATATCTTCTATGTACGGCAGCATCTTCGGCTTTTGCGCTATGATGGTACAATCAATGTTCCCAAGGACATACCCTTTTTGTTTCACGATTCCCCAGACATGCTGAAGTAATTTGAAAGAGTCTGCGTCCTTGAACTCAGGATCTGTGTCAGGAAAATGCTTGCCAATGTCACCTTCACCCACAGCTCCCAGACAGGCGTCAGCGACAGTATGCAGCAATACGTCTGCATCAGAATGGCCAAGCAGCCCTTTTTCGTACGGGATTTCAATTCCGCCAATAATCAGAGGACGGCCCTCCACTAATTGATGCACATCAAATCCTTGTCCAATTCTAAACATGTTTATTCCCACTTTCTGATTCCATGATAGCTTCAGCTGACGTCAAATCGTCTGGCGTCGTCAGCTTAATATTTGTATAACTGCCTTCTACAACACGGACCGAACCGCCTTCCATCTGTTCAACGAGGCTGGCGTCATCCGTCCCTAAAAATCCCTTGCGCTCGGCCTCAGCGTGAGCCTCCAACAATAAAGAAAGACGAAAAGCTTGTGGCGTTTGGACAGCCCACAAGCTTGAACGTTCAATCGTCTCGCTGACTTGTAAATCTTGAACGCGTTTAATCGTATCTTTTACCGGGACAGCGAGGATGGCCGCTCCTGTCTGTTCCGCCTCTGCGATCAGTTCGTCAATTTTTTCATGTTTTATAAATGGGCGGGCACCATCATGTACAAGGACAATCTTTTCTTGCTTTACGGCTTTCAGCCCCTTATAAACACTGTGCTGACGCTCATCTCCGCCTGCAACAAGCTCAATCGATGTTTGAAACGGATAATCGGTCAGCAATTGTTGAAAGTGCTCCCGCTCCTGCTCGTTAATCACCAAAATGATTTTTTCGCACTGCCGGTGGCTGTCAAACACTCTTAACGTGTGTATGATCACCGGGTCTCCTTTCAGCTCAATGAACAGTTTATTTCTCCCTGCCTTCATCCGCTTTCCCTGTCCGGCTGCAGGAATCACCACATCATAACTCATTGTTTTTTCTCCCTTTACAGCGCCTTCTCCAACAGCTTAGGCTTCGCAAAAATCATTCGTCCCGCTGCTGTCTGCAGCACACTTGTGACGAGTACATCAATATGCTTGCCGATATAATTGCGTCCTTCTTCAACGACAATCATCGTACCATCATCCAAGTAGGCAACTCCCTGATTATGCTCTTTCCCATCCTTAATGACCTGAACATTCATTTCCTCGCCAGGAAGCACAACAGGCTTGACCGCATTGGCAAGGTCATTAATGTTTAATACTGCTACCTTCTGAAGCTCGCATACTTTATTTAAATTAAAATCATTCGTCACAACGACCCCGGATGTCAGCTTCGCAAGTTTGACGAGCTTACTGTCAACCTCCTGAATATCCTCAAAGTCGCCTTCGTAAATTTCAACTTCAATGTCTAATTCTTTCTGAATGCGGTTCAGGATATCAAGACCGCGGCGTCCTCTGTTTCGTTTTAACACATCGGAAGAGTCGGCAATATGCTGCAACTCCTCAAGGACAAACTGCGGAATCACGATAACTCCCTCTAAAAATCCAGTCTGGCAAATATCTGCTATTCTCCCATCAATAATAACACTAGTGTCCAAAATTTTCAGCTTCTTGTCTTGAACCTCATGTTCTTCTTCAGCTGATCCTTTTTTCTTTTGCATTCTGGCGGAAATGGAAAACAGGCTGATCAATTCATCCTTTTTCTTAAAGCCCACCTGGAAGCCGAGATAACCGAGGAAGAAAGCCAAAAATACAGGGATAATTGTGCTGAATATGCGGTAAGGTATATTGTCTAAAGGAATAACATTTACGATAAGATAAGCAATTATAAGTCCAAAAACCAGGCCTAGACTTCCAAATAACAAATCTGGAACCGGCGCTTTTAACAATGAATCCTCTATCCACTTCACCCAGTTCACAACGTATTCTGTACCCCATATACTGATGAGAAAAAAGATAATTGCCCCAATTGCCGCAGACGTATATGCGTTTGTTATTAAAGGTATGTCCTGTATATTTAACAGTACAAACAATTCAGGTATTAGAAATATACCAACAACGCCGCCAAAAATAATGAAGAACGCCTGAACTATTCGTTTTAACATACCCCCACCTCCTTTTTAAACATTTTAATTTCACAAAGTCTTATGCACCCTACGAATATCAGAATAAACAAAAACCAACATTAATATACCCGTATTCACCAGGTTTTAACCGAAATCACAGCTGCCGGTCTAAATAATGCTTCTCTTGCAGGCGTTTTAATCCTTTTTTGATTTTTTGGGCTCGTACTTCACCGATTCCCTCTACTTCATCTAATTCTTCTGCACTCGCCTCAATAATCCTTGGAAGGACTCCAAATGCTTCTACAACATTTTCAACAATTGGCATCGGCAGACGCGGTATCTTATTTAACAGCCTGTATCCTCTAGCCAATACATAATCATCAAGATTAGTAGAAGCAGGATAACCGAGAAGCTTATACACAATGGAATCATCCAGCAGATCATAACTGGACATATCCTGCAGCTCCTTCAAAAGAACAAACGGATCTTTAATCTTTTCTTTTACATAATCCTTAATAAATAAAGCGGCCTCTTCTTCCATATCCGTAATCAATTCAATGACTTGCAGTTTGATCAGATGTCCTTCTGTCCCCAGCTCTTTGATATACATATTTATTTCGTTTTTAATTCTCAACACCATTTCATAACGATGCATGACAGACAAGACATCACTGAAGGTAACAAGCTCCTCAAACTCTAACGCATTCAGTGCATTAATCGTTTTATCGAGGATTGTCTTATATTTTTCAAGTGTTTGAATGGCTTGGTTCGCCTTGGTTAAAATAAATCCTATGTCCTTTAGTGTATACTTCATGTTTTCCTGATATAACGTTATGACATTTCTTCTTTCAGAAATAGCGATCACAAGACAGCCGGTTTGCTTAGCTACTCTTTCGGCAGTTCTGTGCCGCATTCCTGTTTCTGATGAAGCAATTGTGGCATCCGGCATCAGCTGTGTATTCGCATATAGGATCTTTTGACCCGAATCACTTAAAATGATCGCGCCATCCATTTTAGCCAGCTCATACAAATGCGCCGGAGAAAAAGCCGTGTTGATGTGAAACCCTCCATCCACCACTTCTTTTACTTTATCATTATATCCAACAACGATCAGACCGCCTGTATTTGCTCTCAAGACGTTCTCCATCCCCGCTCTGAGCGGTGTACCCGGAGCAACAAACTGCAATATAGATGACAAGTCTAACTCGTGTTTCGCCCCTTTTTTCTCTTTTTCCATCTATTATCCTCCTAATGAAGTACGAAGCGCCTCTGCAACATTTGCTACTCCGATAACCTCAATCCCTTTTGGTTTTGTCCATCCATCCAGATTAGCCGCGGGTATGATCATGCGTTTAAAACCAAGCTTTGCCGCTTCTTTCACACGCTGTTCAATTCTTGAAACCCGTCGCACTTCTCCGGTTAATCCCACTTCTCCAATAAAACAATCTGCAGGATTTGGAGGTGTGTCTCTAAAGCTTGAAGCGATACTGATCGCAATGGCAAGATCAATTGCCGGTTCATCAAGCTTAACGCCGCCAGCCACTTTCAAATAAGCATCCTGATTTTGCAGCAGCAGCCCCACTCTTTTTTCTAATACAGCCATTAACAGAGAAACCCTGTTGTGGTCTATTCCCGTTGCCATACGCCTTGGATTTCCAAAGCTTGTTGGCGAGATGAGCGCCTGAATTTCAACGAGAATCGGTCTAGTGCCCTCCATAGAAGCAGTGATACTCGAGCCCGCGGAACCCGCAGAGCGTTCCTCTAAGAAAATTTCTGAAGGATTCAAAACCTCAGTCAGCCCCTCTTCCCGCATTTCAAATATGCCCATTTCGTTTGTAGATCCGAAACGGTTTTTTACAGCCCGCAAAATGCGGAAAGTATGGTGACGTTCTCCTTCAAAATATAAAACAGTGTCAACCATATGCTCCAACAGTCTCGGCCCTGCAATAGACCCTTCTTTCGTCACGTGTCCCACGATAAAAATCGGGATACCTTTTGTTTTTGCAATTTTCATTAGCTCAGCGGTACATTCTCTGACCTGTGACACGCTGCCCGGTGCCGATGTGATATCGCTTTGGTATACCGTTTGAATAGAGTCAACAACGACAAACGCTGGATTCATCTCTTGTATAGCAGACGAAATATACTCCATATCGGTTTCAGATAAAACATGCAGTGACGGATTATTGATGCCGAGGCGGTCAGCTCGAAGCTTCGTTTGCTTTACAGATTCTTCTCCCGAAATATACAGAACACTGTTTGATGAGCCTGATAATTGAGCGGAAACCTGCAGTAATAACGTTGACTTTCCGATACCAGGATCACCGCCGATTAAAACGAGGGAGCCTTTAACGACACCTCCGCCGAGTACTCTGTTAAACTCGCCAAGCTGGGTTTTAACGCGGGGTTCTTCTGATGTTTCGATTGATGTAATAGGTGAAGGTTTCTGTACAGTTTGAACAGAATGAGAAAAAGCCGCTCTCCGATTGGCCGGTGCTTTTTTAATCATTTCTTCAACCATTGTATTCCAAGCACCGCAGCCCGGACATTTCCCCATCCATTTTGGAGACTCGTAGCCGCAGGATTGGCAGATGAATTTCGATTTTGTTTTAGCCATATATAGTGTAAGACCTCTCCCTTGTTCTATTTCTTGATATGAAAGTGAGGCATACACTTACATGCTGTATGCCTCATTTCTGTCTTCTATATTAATTCGTTTTAGCAGTCGTTTTTACGACAAATTCACCATCTTCTACATCAAGAACAATATGCTGTCCTTTATGAATATTTCCTCTGAGGAGTTCTTCAGATAAACGATCCTCTACGTGTTTTTGGATCGCTCTTCTTAACGGACGGGCTCCGTACTCCAGATCAACGCCCTCTTCCGCGACTTTTGCTTTTGCAGCATCAGTCAATTCGATAGAAAGATCCTGTTCTTTCAGGCGTTTCGTCAATTGATCAGACATTAATGACACGATTTCAGTAAGATGTTTTTTCTCAAGTGAATGGAAGACGATGATTTCATCAATACGGTTGATGAACTCAGGTCTAAACGCCCGTTTCAATTCACCCATCACTTTATCTTTCATGTCTTTATGATTTTGAGTCTCATCCTGAACGTTAAAGCCGACATATTTATTGCGTTTCAGCTCACTTGCTCCGACGTTTGATGTCATGATCAAAATGGTATTGCGGAAATCGACTGTACGTCCTTTAGAATCAGTCAATCGGCCGTCTTCAAGAACTTGCAGAAGGATATTGAAGACATCAGGGTGCGCTTTCTCAATCTCATCAAGAAGCACAACAGAGTAAGGTTTTCTTCTGACTTTCTCAGTCAATTGACCGCCTTCATCGTATCCCACGTATCCCGGAGGTGAACCGACAAGTCTTGAAGTTGAGTGTTTTTCCATGTATTCAGACATATCTATTCTGATCATGGATTCTTCATCGCCAAAAATGGATTCAGCAAGTGCTCGCGCAAGCTCTGTTTTACCTACACCTGTAGGGCCTAAGAAAATGAATGAGCCAATTGGGCGTTTAGGATCTTTTAACCCTGCTCTCGCACGTCTGACGGCTTTTGCAACAGCTACAACCGCTTCATCCTGGCCGATGACACGAGAGTGAAGAATGTTTTCCATATTGAGAAGCTTATCAGTTTCAGTTTGGGCGATTTTAGATACAGGCACACCGGTCCAGCTGGATACAACCATCGCAATATCATCCACAGTAACCTCTGAGTTTTCCTGCCCTTGCTTCTCTTTCCATGATTTCTTCGTATCCTCTACTTGCTCGCGCAGGCGCTGCTCAGTATCACGCAAGGAAGCAGCTTTTTCAAACTCTTGGCTTTGCACTGCCGCATCCTTCTCTTTACGAACCTCATCAAGCTTCTGCTCAAGCTCTTTTAAGTTAGGAGGCGTTGTAAAGGAGCGCAGTCTCACCTTGGAACCAGCTTCATCGATTAAGTCAATGGCTTTATCCGGAAGGAAGCGGTCAGAAATATATCTGTCAGAAAGCTTAACCGCAGCTTCAATGGCATCATCAGTGATAGAAACACGGTGGTGGGCTTCGTATCTATCACGAAGACCTTGTAAAATTTGAATACTTTCATCGACAGATGGCTGATCAACTTGGATCGGCTGAAAACGGCGTTCCAGTGCTGCGTCTTTTTCAATATATTTACGGTACTCATCAAGAGTCGTTGCTCCAATACATTGGAGCTCACCGCGAGCAAGTGAAGGTTTTAAGATATTAGATGCATCGATTGCACCTTCTGCTCCGCCTGCCCCGATTAATGTATGGAGCTCATCGATGAATAGAATGATATTTCCTGCCTGGCGAATTTCATCCATGACCTTTTTCAGGCGATCCTCAAATTCTCCGCGATATTTTGTGCCGGCAACAACCGTTCCCATGTCTAATGTCATCACACGTTTATCACGTAAGATTTCGGGTACTTCATTATTGATAATTTGCTGTGCCAGCCCTTCTGCGATAGCCGTTTTACCAACACCTGGTTCACCAATGAGAACAGGGTTGTTTTTCGTTCTGCGGCTTAACACTTCAATGACACGCTGGATTTCCTTGCTTCTGCCGATTACAGGATCAAGACTGTCTTCCTTCGCAATAGCAGTCAAGTCTCTTGCCAAGCTATCAAGCGTAGGCGTATTCGCATTGCTGTTTGTTCCTGCCGCTGATGATCCTGTTTCATTGCTTCCAAGAAGCTGGAGCACCTGCTGTCTTGCTTTATTTAAGCTGACACCGAGATTATTCAGAACTCTCGCGGCAACACCTTCTCCTTCACGAATCAGGCCAAGAAGAATATGTTCTGTTCCGACATAAGAATGACCGAGTTTTCTTGCTTCATCCATCGAAAGTTCAATGACTTTTTTAGCTCTAGGAGTATAATGAATCGTTTGAGACATTTCCTGCCCGCGCCCGATCAAACTTTCTACTTCTTTCTGAATTTTATCTGAACCGAGTCCAAGCGCTTGAAGAGCTTTGGCAGCAATGCCCTCTCCTTCTCTTACCAGTCCTAATAAAATATGCTCAGTGCCAATATTATTATGACCTAAACGAAGTGCTTCTTCCTGTGCTAGCGCCAGTACCTTTTGAGCCCGTTCTGTAAATCTTCCAAACATCATATCGATTCATCCTCCTGTCTTTTCCCATTCATTTCTAAGTGAAGCCGTTCTCTTATGAGAGCCGCTCTTCGAATGTCCCTTTCGTTCGGACGCAAAGCGCCTCCCGAGTACTGCTGTAAAAAACCTGGCTGCGTCAAAATCATTAGTTCGTTAAGTATGTTGCTTGAAAGTCCTTTTATAATGCCTAGGTCTATGCCTAACCGAACATCTGAAAGGCACTTTGCAGTTTCTTTAGATTCTATCATCCGGCAATTAGACAAGACCCCATAAGACCGATATACCCGATCCTCAAGTTCAATTTGAGAAGTTTGATAAATCGCTTCTCGGGCAGATCGCTCTTGTTCAATCAGTTGAGCAGCAACACTGTTAAGATCATCTACAATATCCTGCTCGGACTTACCAAGCGTGATCTGATTTGAAATTTGAAAGATATTCCCTACTGCTTCGCTGCCTTCCCCATAAATTCCTCTAACAACTAAGCCTAATTGATTAATTGCCGGTATAATTCGATTTATTTGCCTAGTTAAAACCAGTGCTGGCAGATGCATCATGACTGAAGCCCTTAAACCTGTACCTACGTTTGTAGGACAGCTGGTTAAGTACCCTCTCTGCTCATTGAATGCATAATCAACTTTTTCTTCAATCCAGTCATCGACCTGGTTCGCGGCTTTCATTGCTTCTAGAAGCTGAAATCCTGGGAAAAGACATTGTATTCTAATATGATCCTCTTCATTTAGCATGACGCTTACTTCCTCATTTTCAGAAAGCAAACAGCCGCCAAAAGGAGACTCTGTCAAATTCGGACTGATTAGATGCTTTTCAACAAGTACACGCTTTTCTAAAGGCTGTGCATCATTCATTCTAATCAAAACGAATTTGCCGATTCCGGGAATTTCTTGCTCTGAAAACTGATCTTCAAATTGCTGTATGATGGATGAGGCTTCTTCATTGGAATACCGCGTAGGGAACCGAATATGTTGAAAGTTCCTTGCTAAACGTATGCGGCTGCTGAGTACAATGTCACTTTCAGGTCCCTTCTGCTTCATCCAACTGCTTAGTGCGTCCTGAATAAAATGCTTTAGCGACATTACCCCTGTTCCTCCTCACTATCTGTACTTTTGAGTGATTGTTCTAAAGAACGAATTTGATCTCTCACATGAGCTGCGTTTTCAAATTCTTCTTGATGGATTAAGGATTCTAATTCTTTTTTCAGCATATCAATCTGCCGTCTAACATGAAGATTGCCGCCTATTCGTTTCGGTATCTTCCCTGCATGCACAGTGTTTCCGCTGTGCACTTTACGTAGGATAGGTGTAATGTTGCTATGGAATGTTTTGTAACATTCAGAACATCCAAAGCGGCCAATTTTTCTGAATTGCTGAAACGTCATTCCGCATTTCGGACAAGCAGATATTTGCTCCGAGTGACTGAACATTTGAGTCCCTGCATTTTGAAATGAAGAATCCATGTTCAGCAAACCCGAAAGTAAATTATGAATAGAGAAACCTTGATTTGCACTTATACCATATGAATCACTATTTTCTTTGGCACATTGTTCACAAATATGAACTTCTATTTTTTCTCCGTTAACAACCTTTGTAAAGTGAAAAGTGGCTGGTCTCTCGTGGCACTCTTGACAAATCAATCTTTTCACCCGCTTATTTTAATTTTAAAGCAGTCAGCATAGCCTTCATCATTCTTGCTCTTAATTCATCACGTTCAGGCAAGTCAATGTGTAAAACTGAGCGGTCCATTACGCTGACCATCATTTTTGCTTCTCTTTCTGAAATCACCTTGTCTTCTAATAGCCTTAAAATAATGTCATCAGAGGCTGCTTGAGACAAATGGGTACTAATTTGAGAAATAATATTATTGATCAGGACAACTTCA
>NZ_CP021911.1:4025000-4087500 GCF_002201875.1 Bacillus sp. MD-5 | reverse complement strand
CCACTTAACGTATACTTTGGGACCTTAGCTGGCGGTCTGGGCTGTTTCCCTTTCGACTACGGATCTTATCACTCGCAGTCTGACTCCCAAGGATAAGTCATTGGCATTCGGAGTTTGACTGAATTCGGTAACCCGGTAGGGGCCCCTAGTCCAATCAGTGCTCTACCTCCAAGACTCTTACCTTGAGGCTAGCCCTAAAGCTATTTCGGAGAGAACCAGCTATCTCCAGGTTCGATTGGCATTTCACCCCTACCCACACCTCATCCCCGCACTTTTCAACGTGCGTGGGTTCGGGCCTCCATTCAGTGTTACCTGAACTTCACCCTGGACATGGGTAGATCACCTGGTTTCGGGTCTACGACCACGTACTCATGCGCCCTATTCAGACTCGCTTTCGCTGCGGCTCCGCATCTTCTGCTTAACCTTGCACGGGATCGTAACTCGCCGGTTCATTCTACAAAAGGCACGCCATCACCCGTTAACGGGCTCTGACTACTTGTAGGCACACGGTTTCAGGATCTCTTTCACTCCCCTTCCGGGGTGCTTTTCACCTTTCCCTCACGGTACTGGTTCACTATCGGTCACTAGGGAGTATTTAGCCTTGGGAGATGGTCCTCCCGGATTCCGACGGAATTTCACGTGTTCCGCCGTACTCAGGATCCACTCAGGAGAGAACGAAGTTTTGACTACAGGGCTGTTACCTCCTATGGCGGGCCTTTCCAGACCTCTTCATCTACCTCGTTCCTTTGTAACTCCGTACAGAGTGTCCTACAACCCCAAGAGGCAAGCCTCTTGGTTTGGGCTAATCCCGTTTCGCTCGCCGCTACTCAGGGAATCGCATTTGCTTTCTCTTCCTCCGGGTACTTAGATGTTTCAGTTCCCCGGGTCTGCCTTCTCATATCCTATGAATTCAGATATGGATACCACTCCATTACGAGTGGTGGGTTTCCCCATTCGGAAATCTCCGGATCAAAGCTTGCTTACAGCTCCCCGAAGCATATCGGTGTTCGTCCCGTCCTTCATCGGCTCCTAGTGCCAAGGCATCCACCGTGCGCCCTTTCTAACTTAACCGTTAAAAAGAATCACTATGTGATATCTTGTATTACTAATTGAATGTGATGTCTACTGTTATCTAGTTTTCAAAGAACACGTTTCGAAGGAATGATCCTTCAAAACTAAACAAGACAGGGAACGTTCTGTTTATAAGACCCAAGGTCTTATATTCCGTATAATATCCTTAGAAAGGAGGTGATCCAGCCGCACCTTCCGATACGGCTACCTTGTTACGACTTCACCCCAATCATCTGTCCCACCTTCGGCGGCTGGCTCCTAAAAGGTTACCTCACCGACTTCGGGTGTTACAAACTCTCGTGGTGTGACGGGCGGTGTGTACAAGGCCCGGGAACGTATTCACCGCGGCATGCTGATCCGCGATTACTAGCGATTCCAGCTTCACGCAGTCGAGTTGCAGACTGCGATCCGAACTGAGAACAGATTTGTGGGATTGGCTTAACCTCGCGGTTTCGCTGCCCTTTGTTCTGTCCATTGTAGCACGTGTGTAGCCCAGGTCATAAGGGGCATGATGATTTGACGTCATCCCCACCTTCCTCCGGTTTGTCACCGGCAGTCACCTTAGAGTGCCCAACTGAATGCTGGCAACTAAGATCAAGGGTTGCGCTCGTTGCGGGACTTAACCCAACATCTCACGACACGAGCTGACGACAACCATGCACCACCTGTCACTCTGCCCCCGAAGGGGACGTCCTATCTCTAGGATTGTCAGAGGATGTCAAGACCTGGTAAGGTTCTTCGCGTTGCTTCGAATTAAACCACATGCTCCACCGCTTGTGCGGGCCCCCGTCAATTCCTTTGAGTTTCAGTCTTGCGACCGTACTCCCCAGGCGGAGTGCTTAATGCGTTAGCTGCAGCACTAAGGGGCGGAAACCCCCTAACACTTAGCACTCATCGTTTACGGCGTGGACTACCAGGGTATCTAATCCTGTTCGCTCCCCACGCTTTCGCTCCTCAGCGTCAGTTACAGACCAGAGAGTCGCCTTCGCCACTGGTGTTCCTCCACATCTCTACGCATTTCACCGCTACACGTGGAATTCCACTCTCCTCTTCTGCACTCAAGTTCCCCAGTTTCCAATGACCCTCCCCGGTTGAGCCGGGGGCTTTCACATCAGACTTAAGAAACCGCCTGCGAGCCCTTTACGCCCAATAATTCCGGACAACGCTTGCCACCTACGTATTACCGCGGCTGCTGGCACGTAGTTAGCCGTGGCTTTCTGGTTAGGTACCGTCAAGGTACCGCCCTATTCGAACGGTACTTGTTCTTCCCTAACAACAGAGCTTTACGATCCGAAAACCTTCATCACTCACGCGGCGTTGCTCCGTCAGACTTTCGTCCATTGCGGAAGATTCCCTACTGCTGCCTCCCGTAGGAGTCTGGGCCGTGTCTCAGTCCCAGTGTGGCCGATCACCCTCTCAGGTCGGCTACGCATCGTTGCCTTGGTGAGCCATTACCTCACCAACTAGCTAATGCGCCGCGGGTCCATCTGTAAGTGGTAGCCGAAGCCACCTTTTATGTTTGAACCATGCGGTTCAAACAAGCATCCGGTATTAGCCCCGGTTTCCCGGAGTTATCCCAGTCTTACAGGCAGGTTACCCACGTGTTACTCACCCGTCCGCCGCTAACATCAGGGAGCAAGCTCCCATCTGTCCGCTCGACTTGCATGTATTAGGCACGCCGCCAGCGTTCGTCCTGAGCCAGGATCAAACTCTCCGATAAAGTAGTTTGACTGACTACGCACATCGCTGTGCGATTTATAAAAAATGAATTAACAGGTACGTTTTGTCTTGTTTAGTTTTCAAAGATCATTTTGTTTGTCTGCTTTGTTAAAGCAACTTTATTAGTATACAATGTCGCTTCTTCAAAGTCAACAACTCTTTTTAAAAACTTTTGGTGGAGCCTAGCGGGATCGAACCGCTGACCTCCTGCGTGCAAAGCAGGCGCTCTCCCAGCTGAGCTAAGGCCCCATGAAAATGGTCGGGAAGACAGGATTCGAACCTGCGACCCCATGGTCCCAAACCATGTGCTCTACCAAGCTGAGCTACTTCCCGATTTCCTATCTATTCTATTAAAAGATATGGCGCGCCCGAGAGGAGTCGAACCCCTAACCTTTTGATCCGTAGTCAAACGCTCTATCCAATTGAGCTACGGGCGCAAAACATAATGCCGAGGGCCGGACTTGAACCGGCACGGTAGTCACCTACCGCAGGATTTTAAGTCCTGTGTGTCTGCCAATTCCACCACCCCGGCGTGGATGGTATAGTTGGAGCGGAAGACGGGATTCGAACCCGCGACCCCCACCTTGGCAAGGTGGTGTTCTACCACTGAACTACTTCCGCAGACAGGATGTCCAGCTTTTCTAACTGTCATCCTATATAATGCGGGTGAAGGGACTTGAACCCCCACGTCATAAAGACACTAGATCCTAAGTCTAGCGCGTCTGCCAATTCCGCCACACCCGCGTAAAATGGTGAGCCATGAAGGACTCGAACCTTCGACCCTCTGATTAAAAGTCAGATGCTCTACCAACTGAGCTAATGGCTCTTCTTACAAGAGACTTGAGTATTATATCATATAAAAGTGGTGCCGGCAAGAGGACTTGAACCCCCAACCTACTGATTACAAGTCAGTTGCTCTACCAATTGAGCTACACCGGCAAAATGGTGGAGGATGACGGGCTCGAACCGCCGACCCTCTGCTTGTAAGGCAGATGCTCTCCCAGCTGAGCTAATCCTCCATAATTGCACTAACGTGCAATTGCTTGGCGGCGTCCTACTCTCACAGGGGGAAACCCCCGACTACCATCGGCGCTGAAGAGCTTAACTTCCGTGTTCGGTATGGGAACGGGTGTGACCTCTTCGCTATCGCCACCAAACAAATTGAGAGTGTTCTCTCAAAACTAGATAACAGGTATGACATCATTCAAAATGTGGTTAAGTCCTCGATCGATTAGTATCTGTCAGCTCCATGTGTCGCCACACTTCCACCTCAGACCTATCAACCTGATCATCTTTCAGGGATCTTACTTCCTTGCGGAATGGGAAATCTCATCTTGAGGGGGGCTTCATGCTTAGATGCTTTCAGCACTTATCCCGTCCGCACATAGCTACCCAGCGATGCCCTTGGCAGAACAACTGGTACACCAGCGGTGCGTCCATCCCGGTCCTCTCGTACTAAGGACAGCTCCTCTCAAATTTCCTGCGCCCGCGACGGATAGGGACCGAACTGTCTCACGACGTTCTGAACCCAGCTCGCGTACCGCTTTAATGGGCGAACAGCCCAACCCTTGGGACCGACTACAGCCCCAGGATGCGATGAGCCGACATCGAGGTGCCAAACCTCCCCGTCGATGTGGACTCTTGGGGGAGATAAGCCTGTTATCCCCGGGGTAGCTTTTATCCGTTGAGCGATGGCCCTTCCATGCGGAACCACCGGATCACTAAGCCCGACTTTCGTCCCTGCTCGACTTGTAGGTCTCGCAGTCAAGCTCCCTTGTGCCTTTACACTCTGCGAATGATTTCCAACCATTCTGAGGGAACCTTTGGGCGCCTCCGTTACCTTTTAGGAGGCGACCGCCCCAGTCAAACTGCCCACCTGACACTGTCTCCCCGCCCGATAAGGGCGGCGGGTTAGAAGGTCAATACAGCCAGGGTAGTATCCCACCGATGCCTCCACCGAAGCTGGCGCTCCGGTTTCCAAGGCTCCTACCTATCCTGTACAAGCTGTACCAACATTCAATATCAGGCTGCAGTAAAGCTCCACGGGGTCTTTCCGTCCTGTCGCGGGTAACCTGCATCTTCACAGGTACTATAATTTCACCGAGTCTCTCGTTGAGACAGTGCCCAGATCGTTGCGCCTTTCGTGCGGGTCGGAACTTACCCGACAAGGAATTTCGCTACCTTAGGACCGTTATAGTTACGGCCGCCGTTTACTGGGGCTTCAATTCGCACCTTCGCTTACGCTAAGCGCTCCTCTTAACCTTCCAGCACCGGGCAGGCGTCAGCCCCTATACTTCGCCTTACGGCTTCGCAGAGACCTGTGTTTTTGCTAAACAGTCGCCTGGGCCTATTCACTGCGGCTCTCTCGGGCTTGCACCCTAACAGAGCACCCCTTCTCCCGAAGTTACGGGGTCATTTTGCCGAGTTCCTTAACGAGAGTTCTCTCGATCACCTTAGGATTCTCTCCTCGCCTACCTGTGTCGGTTTGCGGTACGGGCACCTCTCACCTCGCTAGAGGCTTTTCTTGGCAGTGTGGAATCAGGAACTTCGCTACTATATTTCGCTCGCCATCACAGCTCAGCCTTATGGGAAACGGATTTGCCTATTTCCCAGCCTAACTGCTTGGACGCGGATATCCAATACCGCGCTTACCCTATCCTCCTGCGTCCCCCCATTGCTCAAATGGTGAGGAGGTGGTACAGGAATATCAACCTGTTGTCCATCGCCTACGCCTTTCGGCCTCGGCTTAGGTCCCGACTAACCCTGAGCGGACGAGCCTTCCTCAGGAAACCTTAGGCATTCGGTGGAGGGGATTCTCACCCCTCTTTCGCTACTCATACCGGCATTCTCACTTCTAAGCGCTCCACCAGTCCTTCCGGTCTGGCTTCACAGCCCTTAGAACGCTCTCCTACCACTGTTCGAAGAACAGTCCGCAGCTTCGGTGATACGTTTAGCCCCGGTACATTTTCGGCGCAGAGTCACTCGACCAGTGAGCTATTACGCACTCTTTAAATGGTGGCTGCTTCTAAGCCAACATCCTGGTTGTCTAAGCAACTCCACATCCTTTTCCACTTAACGTATACTTTGGGACCTTAGCTGGCGGTCTGGGCTGTTTCCCTTTCGACTACGGATCTTATCACTCGCAGTCTGACTCCCAAGGATAAGTCATTGGCATTCGGAGTTTGACTGAATTCGGTAACCCGGTAGGGGCCCCTAGTCCAATCAGTGCTCTACCTCCAAGACTCTTACCTTGAGGCTAGCCCTAAAGCTATTTCGGAGAGAACCAGCTATCTCCAGGTTCGATTGGCATTTCACCCCTACCCACACCTCATCCCCGCACTTTTCAACGTGCGTGGGTTCGGGCCTCCATTCAGTGTTACCTGAACTTCACCCTGGACATGGGTAGATCACCTGGTTTCGGGTCTACGACCACGTACTCATGCGCCCTATTCAGACTCGCTTTCGCTGCGGCTCCGCATCTTCTGCTTAACCTTGCACGGGATCGTAACTCGCCGGTTCATTCTACAAAAGGCACGCCATCACCCGTTAACGGGCTCTGACTACTTGTAGGCACACGGTTTCAGGATCTCTTTCACTCCCCTTCCGGGGTGCTTTTCACCTTTCCCTCACGGTACTGGTTCACTATCGGTCACTAGGGAGTATTTAGCCTTGGGAGATGGTCCTCCCGGATTCCGACGGAATTTCACGTGTTCCGCCGTACTCAGGATCCACTCAGGAGAGAACGAAGTTTTGACTACAGGGCTGTTACCTCCTATGGCGGGCCTTTCCAGACCTCTTCATCTACCTCGTTCCTTTGTAACTCCGTACAGAGTGTCCTACAACCCCAAGAGGCAAGCCTCTTGGTTTGGGCTAATCCCGTTTCGCTCGCCGCTACTCAGGGAATCGCATTTGCTTTCTCTTCCTCCGGGTACTTAGATGTTTCAGTTCCCCGGGTCTGCCTTCTCATATCCTATGAATTCAGATATGGATACCACTCCATTACGAGTGGTGGGTTTCCCCATTCGGAAATCTCCGGATCAAAGCTTGCTTACAGCTCCCCGAAGCATATCGGTGTTCGTCCCGTCCTTCATCGGCTCCTAGTGCCAAGGCATCCACCGTGCGCCCTTTCTAACTTAACCGTTAAAAAGAATCACTATGTGATATCTTGTATTACTAATTGAATGTGATGTCTACTGTTATCTAGTTTTCAAAGAACACGTTTCGAAGGAATGATCCTTCAAAACTAAACAAGACAGGGAACGTTCTGTTTATAAGACCCAAGGTCTTATATTCCGTATAATATCCTTAGAAAGGAGGTGATCCAGCCGCACCTTCCGATACGGCTACCTTGTTACGACTTCACCCCAATCATCTGTCCCACCTTCGGCGGCTGGCTCCTAAAAGGTTACCTCACCGACTTCGGGTGTTACAAACTCTCGTGGTGTGACGGGCGGTGTGTACAAGGCCCGGGAACGTATTCACCGCGGCATGCTGATCCGCGATTACTAGCGATTCCAGCTTCACGCAGTCGAGTTGCAGACTGCGATCCGAACTGAGAACAGATTTGTGGGATTGGCTTAACCTCGCGGTTTCGCTGCCCTTTGTTCTGTCCATTGTAGCACGTGTGTAGCCCAGGTCATAAGGGGCATGATGATTTGACGTCATCCCCACCTTCCTCCGGTTTGTCACCGGCAGTCACCTTAGAGTGCCCAACTGAATGCTGGCAACTAAGATCAAGGGTTGCGCTCGTTGCGGGACTTAACCCAACATCTCACGACACGAGCTGACGACAACCATGCACCACCTGTCACTCTGCCCCCGAAGGGGACGTCCTATCTCTAGGATTGTCAGAGGATGTCAAGACCTGGTAAGGTTCTTCGCGTTGCTTCGAATTAAACCACATGCTCCACCGCTTGTGCGGGCCCCCGTCAATTCCTTTGAGTTTCAGTCTTGCGACCGTACTCCCCAGGCGGAGTGCTTAATGCGTTAGCTGCAGCACTAAGGGGCGGAAACCCCCTAACACTTAGCACTCATCGTTTACGGCGTGGACTACCAGGGTATCTAATCCTGTTCGCTCCCCACGCTTTCGCTCCTCAGCGTCAGTTACAGACCAGAGAGTCGCCTTCGCCACTGGTGTTCCTCCACATCTCTACGCATTTCACCGCTACACGTGGAATTCCACTCTCCTCTTCTGCACTCAAGTTCCCCAGTTTCCAATGACCCTCCCCGGTTGAGCCGGGGGCTTTCACATCAGACTTAAGAAACCGCCTGCGAGCCCTTTACGCCCAATAATTCCGGACAACGCTTGCCACCTACGTATTACCGCGGCTGCTGGCACGTAGTTAGCCGTGGCTTTCTGGTTAGGTACCGTCAAGGTACCGCCCTATTCGAACGGTACTTGTTCTTCCCTAACAACAGAGCTTTACGATCCGAAAACCTTCATCACTCACGCGGCGTTGCTCCGTCAGACTTTCGTCCATTGCGGAAGATTCCCTACTGCTGCCTCCCGTAGGAGTCTGGGCCGTGTCTCAGTCCCAGTGTGGCCGATCACCCTCTCAGGTCGGCTACGCATCGTTGCCTTGGTGAGCCATTACCTCACCAACTAGCTAATGCGCCGCGGGTCCATCTGTAAGTGGTAGCCGAAGCCACCTTTTATGTTTGAACCATGCGGTTCAAACAAGCATCCGGTATTAGCCCCGGTTTCCCGGAGTTATCCCAGTCTTACAGGCAGGTTACCCACGTGTTACTCACCCGTCCGCCGCTAACATCAGGGAGCAAGCTCCCATCTGTCCGCTCGACTTGCATGTATTAGGCACGCCGCCAGCGTTCGTCCTGAGCCAGGATCAAACTCTCCGATAAAGTAGTTTGACTGACTACGCACATCGCTGTGCGATTTATAAAAAATGAATTAACAGGTACGTTTTGTCTTGTTTAGTTTTCAAAGATCATTTTGTTCACTTCGTTCAAGCGACTTTATTATTATAACTCGTTGACTCAGTGAAGTCAATAACTTTTTTTGAAGTTCTTTTTTCGTTATCGCCTTGTTTAGCGGCAACGAATAATAATATACCACCTTGTAAATAATAGTGCAATAGTTTTTTTGAAGAAATACTAAGCAATTTAAAAAGAGCGGTATCCTCCATAGAGAAAGGATACCGCTCTTCTTTATTAGCGTTGTCTCATTTGCGGGAATAACAGCACATCGCGAATAGAAGGGGCATTCGTCAACAGCATAACCAGACGGTCGATACCGATGCCTAAACCTCCTGTTGGCGGCATACCGTATTCCAGAGCTTCAACAAAGTCTTCATCCATTAGATGAGCTTCATCATTACCGGCTTCACGTTCTTTTAGTTGCTCTTCAAAGCGTTCTCTTTGATCAATAGGATCATTCAGCTCTGTAAACGCGTTGGCATGTTCACGGCCGACGATAAACAGTTCAAAACGGTCTGTAAAACGCGGGTCCTCAGGGTTTTTCTTAGCAAGAGGAGAAATTTCTACAGGATGCCCGTAAATAAACGTTGGCTGAATAAGCGTTTCTTCAATTTTTTGTTCGAAGAATTCGTTGATGATATGCCCTACTGTCATAGAATCTTTAATTTCTACACCGTGTTCTTTTGCATATTCCCGCGCCTGTTCAACAGTAACCTCTTTCCAGAAATCAACGCCAGTCGCTTCTTTGACTGCGTCAACCATATGGATTCTTTTCCACTCCGGTTTAAGGTCGATTTGCTCTTCCCCGTATTGAATTGTAGTTGTGCCAAGCACTTCTTGGGCGATATGAGCGACAAGGTTTTCAGTTAAGCTCATGATATCTTTATAGTCCGCATATGCTTCGTATAATTCAATCATCGTAAATTCAGGGTTATGGCGTGTAGAGACACCTTCGTTACGGAAAACACGGCCGATTTCATATACTTTTTCTAAACCGCCGACAATTAGGCGTTTTAGGTGTAGTTCAATTGCAATACGCATATAGAGTGGAATATCTAACGCATTGTGGTGAGTGATAAATGGACGTGCAGAAGCTCCCCCAGGAATGCTGTGCATTGTAGGTGTTTCTACTTCTAAGTATCCATGATCATCAAGATATCTTCTCATAGCTTGAATGATCTTGCTTCGGGTAATGAATGTATGTTTGCTGTCCGGGTTTACGATAAGATCCAGGTAGCGTTGACGATAGCGCTGCTCAACGTCTTTTAAACCATGGTATTTGTCAGGAAGCGGACGAAGCGCTTTTGTCAGCAATTCAAAGGAAGTTGCCTTAACAGACAATTCGCCTACATTTGTTTTGAAGACTTTTCCGGTTACGCCGATCAGATCACCAAGGTCAGAAGACTTGAAGATTTCATACTGGTCGTCACCGACACTGTCTTTTCTTACGTAGATTTGGATTTGCCCTTCTAAGTCCTGAATATGAGCAAAGCCGGCTTTTCCTTTGCCGCGTTTTGTCATCATGCGGCCTGCGATTGTAACTTCAATCGCTTTTTCTTCTAACTCTTCTTTGGTTAGATCTTGATATGCCGAAATAACTTCTTGAGACTGATGAGTTCTTTCAAAACGTGCCCCAAATGGATCGATGCCGTTATCTCTCAGCTGATTCATTTTATCGCGTCTGACTTGCAGCTGATCATTCAATTCTTCATGGTTATGCTCTTCTTGACTCATTGTTATCACTCCATTACAGTTATTGTTTCATGAAAAAAGCAGAAAAACTGCCAGCGTAAAACTAGCAGTGAGCAGCAAATAGAGGTGGGTATTATCCTACTTTTGCATTTTGAAGCTCTTTTGCCTCAACTTCAACCGTAAACGCATCTAAAAGCTGTACAAACTCTTCTCTTGTCTCGCAATGATTGATTTCATTACGAACGTTCGCATTGCCTTTTACACCTTTCAGATACCATGCAGCATGCTTTCTCATTTCTCTTACCGCTACGTTTTCACCTTTTAAGTCAATCAGGCGGTCAAGATGCAGTTTGCATACGGCCATTTTTTCGCGTACTTGCGGCTCTTCTTTTAATTCACCTGTTTCAAGATACTGAACCGTACGGTAAATCATCCACGGGTTGCCCAATGCAGCGCGTCCGATCATGACACCGTCTACTCCTGTTTCATCAAGCATGCGCTTAGCATCCTGCGGTGTTTTAACATCGCCGTTTCCGATAACCGGAATCGAAACGGATTGTTTCACTTCCTTGATGATGTCCCAGTTTGCCGTTCCTTCATACATCTGCACTCTCGTACGGCCGTGAAGCGCAACTGCTTTACCGCCCGCACGTTCTACAGCTTGTGCATTTTTTACCGCGAAAATATGGTCTTCATCCCAGCCCATTCTCATTTTCACTGTTACTGGTTTATCGACGGCATCTACTACTGCAGAAACCATCTCATAAATCTTATCAGGATCAAGAAGCCATTTGGCTCCCGCATCGCATTTTGTAATCTTTGGCACAGGACATCCCATGTTAATATCAATGATATCAGCAGTTGTGTTCTGGTCTACAAACTTCGCCGCTTCCACAAGGGTATCCTTTTGTCCTCCGAAAATTTGTAGGCTTAGAGGTTTCTCACGTTCATCGATATAAAGCATACCCATTGTTCTTGCATTGTTGTAAAGGATCGCTTTGTCACTGACCATTTCAGCGCATACCAATCCGGCTCCGAATTCCTTTACAGTCAATCTGAACGCAGAGTTGCAGACACCAGCCATAGGTGCGAGCACAACCCGGTTTTTCAATTGAATATTTCCGATTTTGAACAATTTTTCTCCTCCTTTCGTTTGTTCTATTTTTCTGGCGGTGCCAATTCGTCCGCACTTATATTTAAAACATCTGCCGCATCTTGAATGATGACAGCCGACGGCAATCGGTTTCCGCGTTCAATTTCGCCGAGAATAGAAACTGATATACCTAACGCCTTTGCAAATCCTTCTTGAGTATAACCTTTCAGCTTTCTGAATGCACGAATTCGTCTACCCCAGATTTCTGCTTCCATACTCTTACACCTTCTTGGTTTGTTTCAGCGCTTGTAGCCTCTTTTTCAACCTGCTGGCAAATTTCCGCAAGCGGCGCAAGGACAAACAAACGCTCATACATTCTCGGATGCGGAACAATTAGTTGCTCTGTTTCAATATTTTCACGATTAAATAACAAAATGTCAAGGTCTGCCGTCCGCGGCCCCCATCTTACTTCCCTTGTTCTGCCTAATTCGTTTTCTATCTGCTGCGTCAGTTCAAGGAGTTCAAAAGGGTTAAGTGATGTTTTGATTTCAACAGCCATATTCAAAAACTCATCTTGGTCTTCGTATCCGACCGGGTCAGTTTCGTAAATAGACGACACGTTAGTGACTGTCACAGCAGCATGCTGATGCAGCAGTGACACTGCTTGCCTTAAATACGTTTCTCTATTTCCAATGTTAGATCCAAGTGCAATATAAGCTATGTTGTTCATGACTTTTTTCTCGTGATTTCAATTGCTACTGATTTATAGTGTCCCGGAATTGGCGGATCTGGCTTAATGACTTTCACCGTACATTGCTGAACCGGCTGAAATTGTTTGAGAACAGTGTCGGCAATACGTTCTGCCAGCGTTTCCACCAATTTTACAGGCTCCCCTTCCACGATATCTTTACATACGTGATAGAGCTCAGCATAGTTGATCGTTTGCTCAAGGTCGTCTGTTTGTCCGGCTTTGCTTAAATCCAGCTCAGCGGTTAAATCGACTTTAAACCGCTGGCCAAGTTTGTTTTCTTCTTTGAACACACCGTGATATCCGTAAAACTCCATACCTTCTACATAAACTTTATCCATGGTGCACCCCTCCCTTATTCAGCATCGCGTCCATCATTTTCGACATTCTGGCAATTTGTTTTACATCATGGACCCTGACAATGTCACAGCCTTTTTGAATGCCGAGACACACAGTCGCGCCCGTGCCCTCAGCCCGCTCCTCGGGCGGAAGATCCAGAACACGTCCGATGAATCTTTTGCGGGAGGTTGCCAGAAGAACCGGATATCCCAATCCGCTGAAAATCTCCAGCTTGTTCATCACTGCCAAGTTGTCGTGATAGGTTTTCGCGAAACCGATACCGGGATCAAGAATAATGTTCTTCTCGTCTACTCCAGCCTCAACAGCAATTTTTACACTCTCCATTAAGTCCGACAGCATATCCGGCAATAAGTCATTGTAGTTTCTTTCTGGGCGGTTATGCATGAGAACAATCGGAACATTGTGTTCAGCTGCAACGGAAGCCATCCTCGGATCATGTTTGGCTCCCCAAATATCATTGATAATGGATGCGCCGGCTTTCACAGCTTCATCTGCGACAGAAGCCTTGTACGTATCTACAGAAATAGGAACACCAAGCTCCTTTGTTATTCTCTCAATCACCGGAATGACTCTGGACATCTCCTCATCTTCAGACACGCACTCAGCGCCAGGCCTTGTCGATTCTCCTCCGATATCTATGAGATGGGCACCGTCATCGATCATCTCTTTCGCGTGCAGCAATGCCTTGTCCAAGCTGTCATACTTCCCGCCGTCCGAGAAAGAGTCAGGCGTTACGTTTAAAATTCCCATCACCAGCGTCTTCTCTTTATATGATAAAGCGCTGGGCTTGGTGTGGATGACTTGTGTTTGATTTATCGTTTGCTGCGCCATGCTCTTCCTCCCTTTTCATGTATCATGTTCTTTATCTCTTTTTTATATAGCAATTGAAGAGCGGAGACTGCTTCTCCGCTTTGGCTTCCATAGGTTACTTCTTCTATTTTAGTAAACGGGATGATTTCAAGAACCGAGTTCGTCATCCACGCTTCGTCAGCTGTCAAGAGAGCTTCTAGCTCATATCGGCCCGTTTTGAGATCCAGACCTGCATTCTTTGCATTTTCTATGATAAAACGCCTCGTGACGCCGTCCAGAATACCAGTATCAAGCGATGGCGTATAGATACAGCTGCCTTTTCTCCAGAAGACATTAGATATGATACCCTCTGCAACAGCTCCATCCTCCGTTAAGAATATTCCCTCGACACGCGGGTTATTTCCAATCTCCCGTTTCGCATACATATTATTTAGATAATGATGAGATTTTAACCGGAACGATCCCTCTGGAGTGTTTCTCCGTATCGATAAAACCTTTCCTTCTTTGTGCAATGGGAGGCTTTCTGGTTTCAGCTGATTCACAAAGCATAAAACGGTCGGCTTATCGTACGTCTGGGCGACAAAGCCTTTATCGCTGATCCCCGCTGATATGTTCAGTCTGACGCGGGCATTTCCATCCTTGATATCATTTAGCTTTAGCAGCTTGTCCAACATCTCAAGGATCTCATGCTTTGAAACAGTATATTCAATTTGCAGATCCTTAAGCGCGCGTTCAAGCCGTTCTATATGCCAATCAATCAAAAACGGGCAGCCTTCGTAGAGCCTGAAGGTTTCGAAAACACCGATCCCGTATAAAAAACCATGGTCAAAAGGAGAAAGAACTGCATCTTTCTCCTCCATATACCGGCCGTTCACATATATCATCACGCAATAACTTCCTTGCGGTATGTCTCAATAAAATTTCTGAGCATTTCTTTTCCAAAGGAGGTCATGATAGACTCGGGGTGAAATTGCACGCCCTCTATCGGGAGGTCATTGTGGCGAATAGCCATGATTTCTCCTTCTTTCGTTTGGGCTGTTACTGTAAAACAGCTTGGCAGCGTCTCAGGTTTTACGATCAGCGAGTGGTAACGTGTCGCAACAAGGGGATTCTTCAACCCTTCAAAAATGGTCTTGCCGTCATGCTCGATATCCGAGGTTTTCCCGTGCATAAGCCGTTCTGCCCTAACCACGTCGCCACCGAACACTTGTGCAATGGACTGATGTCCAAGGCACACACCGAAAATAGGAATTTTCCCTGCAAAATGTTTAATGGCTTCGAGGCTGATTCCCGCCTCATCAGGGCTGCACGGTCCGGGAGATATCATCAGAAAGTCCGGAGACAGTTCTTCAATTTCTTCGATTGTGATGCTGTCATTGCGTTTCACAACCAGCTCTTCCCCAAGCTCGCCCAAATACTGTACCAAGTTGTACGTGAATGAATCGTAGTTATCAATCATTAAAATCATTTCTCCGCTCACCTCATCTAATTTTTGTCTCTTCTTTGCTCAGCTCTAACGCCTTTTGCATCGCAAAAGCTTTTTTGAATGATTCCCTGTATTCATGCTTTGGAACAGAATCAATCACAACTCCTGCGCCGGACTGCATAAATGCCTGCCCTCCGGTTGCATAAATGGTTCGAATAACGATATTAAACTGCAGATCGTGATTATATCCAAACCATCCTATAGATCCAGTATAAAGCCCGCGGCGTGTCGGCTCAAGTTCTTCTATAATTTCCATTGTCCTTACTTTTGGTGCACCTGTAATGGTCCCTCCAGGAAACACAGCATGAATAATATCTACAGCATCATACCCATCCTGCAGTTCACCCTGGACGTTAGACACAATGTGCATCACATGCGAGTATTTTTCAATCGCCATGAATTCATTCACGCGCACAGACCCGTAACGTGATACTCTTCCCAGATCATTTCGCTCAAGATCAACCAGCATGACATGTTCCGCGCGTTCTTTTTCGTTGTGGATCAATTCGTTTGCAAGCGCCTCATCTTCTTCATTCGTTTTCCCTCTGGAACGGGTGCCAGCGATCGGTCTCGTCTCTAATCGTTTGCCCTTTTTGCTGACAAGCAGTTCAGGCGATCCGCAAATGATTTGGAAATCAGGCGTTTCTAAATACGCCATGTACGGAGAAGGATTTACTTCTCTCAAGGTTTTGTAAATTTGATATGGATGAGCTGGCAGTGACTGTGACTGCCTTATTGATAGATTAACTTGAAACACATCTCCGTTGGCAATGTATTGTTTGATTTTCTCTACAGCTTGTGAGAATCCATCCTCGGTAAATGGCGCCGCGAAGGAACCATCTGTTTTAGGCTTCATCTCTCGCGAAGGGACAGCGGGAAGCTCAGTCAGCCACATCTGCTCTAACTCAGATAGTTTCACATCCGCTGTTTCCTGATCAGAGTCATTTACATGAGTAATCAGCCATAGAGATTCTTCTTGATGGTCATAAACCGCTATATCATCAAAAACAAGAAAATAAATATCTGGCGTTTCTAGATCATCTAACGAGAGCATTTTAAAATTTTCAATATAACGTGCGTAATCATAGCTGAGAAACCCGATTGCTCCGCCTTGAAAGTCGGGGAACTCATGATTCGTTTCTGTTTCCAGTGTTTTAAACCAGCTGTGGAAGGCCCGTAATGGGTCACCTTCTCTAAACAGCATGTCATCACCATGCTTAATAGTCGTTATTCCGTCTTTTCCTTTTACAGTCGCAATTGGATCAAGACCGGCTATACTGTATCTGCCGCCTCTTGCACTTTCGAGAAGTACATGGTGTTTTCGGGATTGCGCAAGTTTCTCAAATTGTTGTAAGAATGAGTCTTTTTGAAAAGGTACTTTTTTGCCTGCCGGTCTGCGTTGTGCCATTTGTATCATTCCTCTATTTTCTTTTTTGCTTGTTTTCATTGTAAAGCAATGTTGTTAGTGAAAAAAGTGAATTTCTCTTCCAAGAATAACATTCGTCGCAGACATGGCATATTTGATGCACGAAATAAAAAAACTCCCGGCGAACCGGGAGTTTTGGCTTTTTTTAATCGAATTGATACAGCGGCGTGCTTAGATAACGTTCACCGTTACTTGGAATGATGGCCAATACTTTTTTGCCTTTTCCGAGTTTTTTCGCTACTTGAAGTGCAGCATAAATTGCCGCACCCGATGAGATGCCTCCGAGAATTCCTTCTTCACGTGCAGCTCTGCGGGCATATTCGAATGCTTCTTCATTCTTCACCGGGAAGATTTCATCGTATACTTCAGTGTTTAAGATGTCCGGCACGAATCCAGCTCCGATTCCCTGAATTTTGTGGGGGCCTGGTTTTCCTCCTGAAAGCACTGGGGAATCTGACGGTTCAACAGCGTAAATCTTGATGGAAGGGTATGCTTCCTTCAGTACTTCGCCAGCTCCCGTAATCGTTCCGCCTGTGCCAATTCCGGCTACAAATGCGTCAAGCTGGTCGTCACCGAATTGCTCAACGATTTCTTTACCCGTTGTTTGGCGGTGAATTTCTGGGTTAGACGGGTTGTTGAACTGCTGCGGCACAAAGTATCCGTGCTTTTCAGCAAGCTCTTCAGCTTTCTGAATGGCGCCTTTCATGCCTTCCGCACCAGGAGTCAGCACAAGCTCAGCACCGTATGCGCGAAGAAGGTTGCGGCGCTCCATGCTCATTGTATCAGGCATAACCAAAATAGCTTTTAATCCTTTAGCAGCAGCAACCATTGCAAGCCCGATTCCAGTATTTCCGCTTGTCGGTTCAATGATTGTATCACCGGCTTTTAATTTTCCTTCTTTTTCAGCCGCTTCAATCATGGCTAAACCGATACGGTCTTTTACACTGCTTCCAGGGTTCATGTATTCAAGCTTTAGATATACATCCGCACTGTTTTCATCTGCAAGGCGATTTAATTTAACGATTGGCGTATTCCCAATTAATTCAGTAATGGAGTTTGCTACACGTACCATTCTCGACACCTCAATTTCCGACTATTTGTATTGGTATTATGTATATAATCTATCAATTTCAAAATTTTTTGTCAATCACTTAGTACTTTTTTCCCCATAAAACCAAGATACATCGGCTTCTTTCCAAAGTGTTTTAACTGTCGCTTTATCGCCAAGCTGATCCATTGCGATTTGCCGTCTGATCTGGTCCTTTACTTCATCATATGAGAATGTTCTTGCTTTTAGTTTTTCTTTAAGCTGGATAATGGCATATCCATTGCTGACCTTGATGGGTTCCTGAGACCATTCATCCGTTTTGAGTGTTTTCGCCTCTTCAATGTATGCTGACGGAATGTTGTCTGATGCCTCTGTGACAAAACCTAAATCTCCGCCGTATGGTGATGTATATCTGTCAGTAGATCTCTCCGCCGCGACAGCTTCAAAGCTTGAGCCGCCTTTCAGTTCTTTCAGGACTTCTCTCGCTTCTTCTTCATCTTTTACAACAATGTGCCGAATTCGATACGAATCATCAAACTGATATAGTTCCTTATTTTTATGATAAAATGATTCCAATTCTTTGTTTGAGATGTCGATATCCCTTGTTAACAATTGTTCAAGGAGGATATTATAACGAATTTGGTCTTTCCACTCTTTCTCAGTCGTATGTTCATCTTCGTAAAAGGAATTATTGACCGCTTTGATCAGCAAAAACTCCCGATCAATTTCGCTTTTGGATACTTTAAGGTTGTTCTTTTTGGCCAGCTGCTCAACGACTCGGACATTGATCATATCTTCAAGCGTTGACTTCCCATACTGGTCTTCCATTTCTTTCAGCCATTCTTCTCTTGTCACACTCTTGCCTCCGATAGTCGCAATAGACTCACCGGATGACGATGCGCCGGCTTGGGATTTCGTCAGCGTATACGCAACAGCAATACAGCAAACCAACAGCGCCCCTAAAATAATGGTCCAGATTGTTCTTGATTTCAAACCTGCTTTCAGCCCCTTTTCTCAAATTAAAAACCCGCTAAAGAGCTTAGCGGGTAGTTTGGTCACGAAGCCCTTCCAGCTCTTCTTTTGTAAATAAGTACTTTTCATTACAAAAATGGCATACTGCTTCGGCTTGTCCATCTTCTTCTATCATATCTTGAATTTCTTTTTTGCCTAGTCCTAAAATGGCTGTTTCGAACCGTTCTTTTGAACAAGGACAATGGAATCTGACAGGCATTGTTTCCAAAATCTCTGGTTTCTCACCTAGGACTTCTTCTAAAATTTCTTCGGGTGTCAATCCCTTTTGGATGAGCTTAGAAATCGGCTCAACTTGAGATAGGCGCTGTTCAATTTTTGTGATGGTTTCGTCATCTGTTCCCGGCATCAGCTGAATAATAAAGCCCCCTGCCGCAAGAATGGTATTGTCAGGATTGACGAGCACACCTACACCCACTGATGAAGGTACCTGCTCAGATGACACAAGATAGTAAGTAAAATCATCTCCTAATTCTCCTGAAACGATTTCTACTTGTCCTGTGAAGAACTCACGCAAACCTAAATCTTTTACAACACTTAACGTTCCGCTTGTTCCAACCGCACGTCTGACATCAAGCTTGCCTTGTTCATTTAAATCGAAATGAACTTGTGGGTTAGAGACATAGGCTCTGACTTCTCCTTTGGCATTGGCATCAGCTACAATAGCTCCAATCGGACCTCCGCCCTCGACTTTCACAGTCAGCTTATCTTCGCCCTTCAGCATAGCGCCGAGCATAAGTGAAGCTGTCATTGTGCGCCCTAATGCAGCGGATGCTGTCGGCCACGTACCATGGCGTCTCTGTCCTTCATTTACCATATCAGTCGTTCTCGCTGCATAAGCCCGAACTTTTCCGTCATACGCAAGTGCTTTTACTAAATAATCCATTACAAAACCTCCTATACACTTCCTACGCGGTTTCTTTCATAAATCAATTCCAGCCCTTTTAGGGTTAGGAATGGATCAACGATATCAATACAATCTGATTCGTTTGCAATGAGCGGCGCCAGTCCTCCTGTCGCAATGACCTTTGGTTCCTGTTTTGCCTGCCATTTCATTCGCTTAACGATTCCTTCCACTTGGCCGACATAGCCAAATAAAATTCCAGATTGCATCGCGCTTACAGTGTTTTTTCCGATAATATTGTCGGGCCGGGTAATTTCGATACGCGGTAGCTTCGCTGCACGTGAGTAAAGCGCCTCTGTCGAAATTGTAATCCCAGGAGCGATCGCCCCGCCCATGTATTGTTTGTTTTCGTCAATATAGCAGTACGTTGTGGCTGTTCCAAAATCAACGACAATTAATGGATTGCCGTATAAGTGTATCGCAGCGACAGCATTTACGATTCTGTCTGCCCCCACTTCTTTCGGATTGTCGTATTTTATATTTAAACCAGTTTTCATACCCGGACCGACAATTTGCGGTTCGATATGAAAGTATTTTGTGCACATTCTTTCTAACGCAAACATGATTGGCGGCACTACTGATGAAATAATGATGCCATCTATCTGTTCAAACATAAGCCCGGAATGCTCAAATAACGAGCGTAAAATCATTCCAAACTCATCTTCTGTTTTATGCCTGCTTGTTTCTATACGCCAGTGATATTCTAATTTTCCATCATGATATACACCAAGTACAGTATTGGTGTTCCCAACATCGATAACCAGTAACAACCTCTATCACCACTTTTGAATAGTTTCTCTACTTTACTTTTTACAAACATTCTACAATACCATACACGATCAGCGGCTCATTTGTAAACAAATCGATACCAGAATTGGATGATTGTAAAAGACGCAGCTGAGCCCATCAATTACATAAAAAAACTGCCAGCGTCAGCCGGCAGTTTTTAGAGAGAAAGCGAATTATTCTTTCGTATCGTCTTTCTTTTCTTCTGTTTTTGTCAGAATGTTTACTTTCACATCATCATTTTTCTCATCATCAGAGAAATTGCGTTCTGGCAATGTTCCATGATCGACAAGGTGTTTGATTTGTTCAGCGTCAAGCGTTTCAACTTTCAGAAGCGTTTGGGCAATCAATTCAAGCTTGTCACGATTTTCAGTCAGGATTTGTTTCGCGCGTTCATAACATTCTTTGATGATGCGCTGAATTTCCTGATCAATTTCGTAAGCGATTTGATCACTGTAGTTCTGTTCGTTGTTGAAATCACGGCCTAAGAATACCTGACCGCCCTGAGACTGTCCAAATTGCAACGGCCCCAGTTTTTCTGACATACCGAATTCCGTAACCATTCGTCTTGCAATATTCGTCGCACGCTGGAAGTCATTGTGCGCTCCTGTGCTGACTTCACCGAAGATAATCTCTTCAGCAACACGCCCGCCCAAGAGGCCGACAATTTTATCAAGCAGCTCCGGCTTCGTTTGGAAGTAACGGTCTTCTCTTGGCAGCATAACAGCATAACCGCCAGCCTGACCCCGAGGTACAATCGTTACTTTATGAACCATATCTGCCTCATCTAAAACGAGTCCGATAACAGTGTGTCCGCCTTCGTGATAAGCCACGATATTGCGTTCTTTCTTGGAGATAACGCGGCTCTTCTTAGCAGGTCCGGCAATTACACGGTCCGTCGCTTCGTCAATATCACGCGCATCGATTTTTTTCTTATTTTGACGAGCCGCCACAAGCGCAGCTTCATTCAAGAGATTTTCTAAGTCAGCGCCTGAGAAGCCTGGTGTTCTCATGGCAATTGATTTAAGGTTAACCGTTTCATCCAGCGGTTTGTTTCTCGCATGGACTTTCAATACAGCTTCACGGCCAATGACATCTGGACGATCCACTGTGATTTGACGGTCAAAACGTCCCGGACGAAGTAAGGCTGGGTCCAAGATGTCCGCACGGTTCGTCGCAGCAATGATGATAATTCCTTCATTAGCGCTGAATCCGTCCATTTCAACAAGCAATTGGTTTAGCGTCTGTTCACGTTCATCGTGTCCGCCGCCGAGACCCGCTCCACGCTGGCGTCCCACTGCGTCAATTTCATCAATGAAAATCAAACAAGGCGCATTCTTTTTCGCATTTTCAAACAAGTCACGCACACGGGAAGCACCGACACCTACAAACATTTCAACGAAATCAGATCCGCTGATGCTGAAGAATGGTACGCCGGCTTCACCTGCACAAGCCTTGGCGAGCAATGTTTTACCGGTACCCGGAGGTCCGACTAAAAGCACGCCTTTCGGTATTCTGGCGCCAAGCTCGGCAAACTTGCGGGGATCTTTCAGAAACTCAACAACTTCAACGAGTTCTTGCTTTTCTTCGTCAGCCCCTGCAACGTCTTTAAATTTGACGCGTTTCTTTTCCTCTGTATACAGCTTCGCCTTACTCTTACCAAAGTTCATGACACGGCTGCCGCCGCCTTGAGCCTGATTGAGCAGGAAGAAAAACAGAATAAAGATAATAACAAACGGGATGATGGTCGTCAGAAATGTCACCCATCCGCTTGTTTCTTGAGCGGGATCAACCTTTACGTCCGTTTTTTTCAAAGCGTTAAATATCTGGTCTGCTCCCTTTCCTTCAGGAACATGAGTCAAAAAGTATTGATCTTTGTCGTAGTTTTTCAGCTGCCCTTTTACCTCATAAACACCTCTGACAGGCTGAACCGATACGCTATCAACTTTCCCGTCATCCAGGTTTTTGATGAACGTACTGTACGACATATTTTCTGTTTTCGGATTTGAGGTCTGGAAGTAGCTCACAACCCCGATTACTACTAATAAAATAAGTAAATAAAAAATGGTATTACGGAAGACCCGATTCATTCCTTACCTCCTCCCACAGTAAGCACAACTATGTTCAATAGTACCATAGAAAATCATTCCAATACAAACAATAACCATCTCGGAAGCAGGCTGCCGATCAGCTTTCATAAACTGCCGGTTTTAACACTCCGATATAAGGCAGATTGCGATAGCGCTCAGCATAATCAAGTCCGTAACCCACTACAAACGCGTCAGGAACTTCAAAACCTACAAAGTCTGCTTTGATGTCCGCTTTTCTTCCGCTCGGTTTATCCAAAAGGGTAACAATCTTAATTGATTTTGCTTTACGGTATCGGAAGAGCTCTACGAGATAACTTAAGGTTAACCCACTGTCGATGATATCTTCAATAATTAAGATGTCCCGGCCCTCTACAGATGTATCCAAATCTTTAATGATTTTGACTTCTCCAGAAGAAACCGTAGAATTTCCATAGCTTGATACATCCATGAAATCCATTTCCAAATATGTATCAATATGCTTGATAAGATCCGCCATAAAAGGAAGTGCTCCTTTTAACACACCGATTGCCAACGGAAATGTATCTTGATACTCGCTCGTTAATTCTGCGCCTAACTCTTTTACTTTCTCTTGTATCTCTGCCTCTGAGATCAATACTTTCTCGATATCATGTTTCATCATGATTTTGCTTGCCCCCTACACTTTTCATGCTGTCTATATTGTAATACAATGCGGTCGCTGTTTGGAATCACAAGATCTTCAAAAATTGATTTTTTCAAGCCAGGTATCCAGATAATTTCACCGCTTGCGTCCGTCACAATCGGCCAGTTGTCTCTTTCTTGGAGAGGCATTTTCTTATCAATAAATATATCCTTTACCTTTTTTGAGCCGTTCATCCCTTTTAGTTTGATCCGGTCTCCAGCTTTTCTTGTCCGGATAGTTAAGGGAAATTGCACCTTTTTTTCACTTGTGATAAAAACAGCATTCCCATGTTCTTCAGGCGAATCCGTATAATGCTTTGCCTCTATCAGATATCCATTGGGGAGCACTGCCGTTTCATCAGCAGCTCCGCTTATTTGGTATTCAAAGGGAACATTTTTGCACTGCCATTGTTCAAATGTAAACAAACATGTCTGATATGATTTGACCACCTTCAGCCCTTTCGGAAAGTCCAATACTCCTGAAGGACCGCCATTTTCCGCCCAATCAAGAAACTGTTGAATGTGATGGGCTGAAAAGGATGATGGAACGTTTTCATAAAGATAGTTTAATATTAGTTGAACTCCTCTTCTTTGTAAAGGCATCGGGAGGGCAAGCAATTGAGAGGAATTGATTTCAACTGATGTATTAGACTGGCTTGTGATTACTTTATTCATTTCATCTTTCGTTAATGACTGTAAGAATTGCTCATCTTCCGTCAGTGCTTCACTCACTTTCTGAAACCTTTTATGCACATCCGGAGACTCCTTTTTCAAGAACGGGAGCACTGTTTTTCTGAATCTGTTTCTTGTGTAGTCATCTTTGGCGTTGCTTTCATCCGTCCGGTAGCTCAAGCCGTTTTCACGGCAATAGCGAAGGATCTCTTCCTTTGTAATCGTTAGGAACGGCCTGATGATCCGCCCCGTCCCAAAACGTCTAACCGGCTGCATTCCCGCAAGCCCCGTTCCAAGCGCGCCCTTAGCCAATCTCATAAGCATTGTTTCAACCTGGTCATCTCCATGATGAGCAAGCGCCAGATAGTCCGCTTGGTGCTTTGACATGATTTCCTCAAAAAACTGATAGCGGCAATCACGTGCTGCAGCCTGCTTATTGAGTCCTTTTTCCTGTGCATATGCGGTTACATTGATTTGAGCCGTTTCACACACGAGCTGTTGAGCCTTACAATAAGCTTGGACAAAACGCATATCCTCCTCGGATTCCGCGCCTCTGAACCGATGATCAACGTGAGCTGCAATAAGATTTGCTGAACGGCCGCATAAAGTATGCAATGCGTGAAGAAGAGCCATTGAGTCCGGACCGCCGGAAACGCCTACAATAATTGTCGCCCCTTTTAACGTAAGATTGTGTTTGTTTAAAAAATCTTTGACACTTTTCACAATGTCCTCCTCACAATGAGCAGGTATTTTAAAGATATTCATATCCTATCACTTTCAATCCCTCCAAGCAAAGAAGAAGCATAGGCTCTGGAGTTTGCGCCATTCAGATTAAGAAAAAGATAATGTAGGCGAAATAAAGCGCTAAAACACTGATCACGATGAGCGTTGTTTCAAATACCCCCCCAGACTTAGCCGGTTTCTGTTTTGGGGTGTACCGGGTCTTCGCTACTTTTCCTTGACGAGGTTTTTGCTGCCTCTGTCGTGCGGCAGGCTGCGGTGATGTTTTTACAGGTTGTTTTCTTTGTACTGCTTTTTGCCCCGCGTCGAGCATATCCTTCTTCATTTCATCTGCGGATTGATATTCTCCGTTCAAGGCTGAAAGAAGCACTTTTTTATACTTATGCAGCAACGGGTTACCTTCAATGAGCGACCTAAGCTGTTCTTTGGGCTGGTTTGTTTTCTTAAATTCTTTTTTGTGCACACTGTTGATCATAATCATAGCAACCGCGAACAAATCGTAGGATGGCTCTGCCTTTCTTGTTCCATACCCCCAATAGCCTCTGTCATAAAACTCCGTATACTCTTTTATCGCCCGGCCTTCCTTTGTCGTGCCGCCCACATCAATACAGCGGATCCTTGCGGGCGGGCCAGTTACGATCAGATTATCAGGTTTAAGATCGCCGAATATCCATCCTTGCTGGTGAAGCAGCGATAAACTGGATAATAGCTGAATCATTAATACCGGTATCCATTCTGCTCCTTTATCACTGACATACTTCAAAAGCAGCGGCCCTTTTATGTATTCCATTGCATAAAATGAAACTTTCGTATTGGCACTGGGAATATAGGCATCATCCGTATCAAAAAAAGAAGGCCCCATCGTAACGGACTGGGCCTTTGAGAAAGATTTCAAGACATTCACTTCAGAAGTAATAGACAGGCTGTCATCACTCACCTTTAAGGCAACATGTCCATCTGATGCTTCTGCCAAATACACAATTCCATTGGCCCCTTTACCAAGCTGTTTACGCAATGTATAAGTGTTTCCATTCCACTTGCCTTTGATTGTCGTACCAGGCTTTAGGCTACATGCCAAACTCGTCAAAGCGTCGTTCATCATCTGCCAGCATGCCCCTTCTTGAGCGTATTTTTTCGAATTGCAGTGTCGCTTCACGAATCGCCGGACCTGTCGGCGTGATGCCTCCTGTCGAAAGCTTTGCAAAGAGGGTGGAAAGAGATTGCAGCTTCGGTGTCCAGTTCAGCACAAGCTCGACTTCTTGTTTTTTCCCGGGAAATATACACATCGCAAATTCGTTATTCCCGATTCGGGAATTGAGGCTGACAGACAAATCAATCAGCGCCTCTTTTACTGTTGGAAGCTTTGGCGCCATACTTGCACTTGTATCAACAAGAACCAAAACCTGAAGATGCACCGTTTCTCCAAGCTCGTCTACCACTTCCATGACTTCGCCGCGTTTTTCCGGAGAAAGCTCTTCTATTTCCACATTCTTTCCGAGAATTTGTTTCAGTTCTTGATTGACGACACCTTGCAGGGTTTGCGTCATCGCTTTTTTTGTTACCATTTGAACGGTTTGTGAAAGCTGAGATGCATAAACGACCTGGTGCACGCCGCCTCCGGCAAGCGCAATCCCTTCAACTTCCTTCATAGCCTCAGGGTCAATTTGATTTTCTTCCATTATACCTATGACGTTTACCGTAATCCCCTGCTCTTTAGCAAAAGCAGCCATTGCAAGCGGGTCTTCCCCATGGTTCGAGCAGCCATCCGTTATCAGCAAAATTTGATTTAAATGTCCGTTATTCACATTCATTCCTCCTGGAGAATACGAGGATTCTCAGATTCATATATTCCCATCTTCGCCAGAAGAAATTTGATTTATACGGAAGCGTTATGAAATTTCTTGTTTGTTTTGAAAGATTGCCGGAACAGGAATGGATGCCCACTTCGGTGTATTGTGATCAATCCGGACGACAACAACAGTCATATCGTCCTCAATTTGGCCGGACCTTGTGCGGATGACTTCTTCCATAAGCAAATCGGCAATCTCCTGCGGGTCATTTGTTTTCAACCCTTTCATTTTACGCTTCATCCATAAGTCGTGATTTTCCACATGCTTAGGCCCCTCAAAAATGCCATCACTCATCATAATTAAGAGGTCACCCGCTTTTAGCTGTTCACTCACAACCTCCACATCGAATTCATTAATAATACCGATTGGCAGATTGCTCGCTTGAACTTTCATGACCTGGTCACCCCGTTTGATAAAGCTAGGCGTCGATCCAACCTTCAGAAATTTACAGCTTGCATCTTGTAGATCGATAATAGATAGGTCAAGCGTGGAATATATCTCGTCAGTTGTCCTTAAGGACAATATGCTGTTAATGGTTTTAATTGCTATTTTTTCATCAATGCCGGATTCAAGGATTTTCTCAAGAAGCTTGATCGTTTCATTGCTTTCAAAGTGCGCTCTTGCGCCATTGCCCATTCCGTCACTGATTGCCGCAGCATATTTTCTGGCTCCTAGCTCCATCATGCTGTAACTGTCGCCGGAGACAAGGCCGCCGCCCTTCGCAGCGTGTGCTGCACCTGTAGACACCCTGTATGATTTAGTTGATCCAAAGGCGACATGGCTGTATCCATTCGGATGCGGAGAGTGCTGTTCGGCTTTCACAAGAATTTGTTCTTCCAGAATGTCAGAAAGCATAGGGGCAATGATTTTTTCACTTTCTCCATGTCCGCTGAACGGAATCGTCATTTCAATATCGATATTTCCTTGTTCAAGGCTATAGATCTCTACATGCTGAATCTCAATTCCGAAATGCTGAAGTGCCTCTATGATTTGCTCTTCCTGCAGAAAGTGCTGTTCTCGCTCTCTTTTTATTTCCCGAGAAAAGTCGGCCATGACCTCAGAAACGCCTAAAAGCTGTTCGGCAACAAGACGCCTGCTGTCCTGGACTTTTTTCTTGAGCGTCAAATGGGCATGATGATGTGCGAGCTCATCCTCAATCAGCTCTTCAACCTGCTTTGATTTAGAACAATGCTGATGAAACTCTTTTTTCAGCCTTCGGTTTGATGCATATTCTTTTTCTTCTGTTTCAAGCATAACTTGTTTCATTAAGTCATATGTTTTATCAAAGTTCTGTACCCAGCACCTGTTTTTCTTGTAACACGTCTGACAGGAATGCTCCGTGATTTTGCTTAAAAACAGATCCACTTCGCTGTCATCTGTCTGTTCGTCTGATGCTTGGTAAAAGGTTGCAAAGCTTTCAGACAGCGCGTGAAATACATTGGAGAACTGGTCTACCTTCTGAGCAGTGACATCTCGGATTTTTCTTGCGTATTGCTGCTGCTCTTGAAGATGCTCCACAGTTCCCGGAATATATCTCGCCACTTTCCTTGTAATAGATTGAGGTGTGAGCAAAAACAGGCCGACTGCGATTAGTGACTCATAGAGCGTTGTCATCAGACCGGCAGAGCCTTCACCATATAAAGATATAAGAAGCGACCCAACGATCAGGCCGATCGCCGCACCTGCTTTTTTCCCTTCCTTCAGCAAGCCGCCTAATAAACCGGAAAAAGCAAGCAGACTCATTTGATAGAGGTTTCCGATATTCGCTAAGCCAAGAATCAGGCCGGTCACGACGCCAACCGTACAGCCAATGCTTGCTCCGCCAATAAAGGAAAAACTCAATACAACATAGCGAGCCAATATATGTTCTGCCTGCATCCCTTGGTAGGACAAGCCGGCCAGTCCCGTTAACACAGAAGCAATCAGGATCATAAAGCAAATGATTTCCTCTATTTTTAATGATTGTTTCACTTTTTTCACAGTGAAAACTGGAAGGCTCTGAAGGAATATCAATGTTAAGATAAACGATAGTCCAGCCTCAACGACAGCCATTACATAATCATAGGTTGTAAATGCGCCATTTTGGGCATAAACAAACCCTGCTCTTGCTGCAGCCATGGAGAAGAACACGACAATCGGGAGTGCTTTTACGCGATCGTCGGTAATGAAGGCGGCCACTTTAGAAAATACGAAGAATGCCAGCAATGCCGCTAGTATGAGCAATGAGTGCTTCGGAGATATAGTCAGCGCACCTGCAAGCACGGCCAAAACCGCATAAAACGCTTTGTCTCTTCTGATGAGAAGCATCGCTCCAAAGAAAGGAAGTGCGAAAGGAAGCACCTCGGATAATATGAAAGCTCGTCCAAGCAAAAATCCGATGACGACATAAATGAATCCTTTATAGAAAAACAGTGAATGCAAATGATGGGTCACCAGCTTCGTTCCCCTGTTAAAAAACGATTGGAGTTTTTCCAAAGCCTGTCCCGCCATTGGCCCGTTCACTCTTCTTTCTGCTTTTTCCATTCCTCTCATCTCCCACCTGTTATATTCGTTGCCTGTCATTATAGCGAATGCACAGATAGGATTTTGTCAAAAGAAGGTAACAATACCGAAGAAATCTTCGACGGTTTCTGCCTTGATATTCGTTTATCAAAAGAATTTCTGGAATGTTGTCTAAAAATGAAAAAAATCGGTTTCTGCAAGAGAAACCGATTTTCTTAGGATGACCCGTACGGGATTCGAACCCGTGTTACCGCCGTGAAAGGGCGGTGTCTTAACCGCTTGACCAACGGGCCAAACAAATATGGTAGCGGCGGAGGGGATCGAACCCCCGACCTCACGGGTATGAACCGTACGCTCTAGCCAGCTGAGCTACACCGCCATATTGTTTTGTGCTTCTAAGCACAAGTTATATAATACAAAGGTTTGCCTCTTTCGTCAACAGAAACTTTAATGTTGTAATTTTCTGACTCTTGGAGAGGGTGAGGATAATAAAAAAGCATCCGTCGGGATGAACGGATGCTTCATTTATTTTATAGAAAGCAGCAAGTTATCCTCTTCTTGCTCCGCGCCCTCCACGTTTTGATTCCGTATTGCGTTTTAAAGATGACAAGCGATCTTCGCTGTCTTTTAAAAACTTATTCATTTTCTGTTCAAAAGATTCTTTCGGACGGAAATCATTTCTAGGTCTGGCTTGCGGACGGTCTTTAGCTTTTTTAATAGATAAACCAATTTTCCCGTCTTTTTCAACGTTGATGACTTTCACTTCAACTTGGTCGCCGACTTTTAAGTGGTCGTTAATGTCTTTGACATAATTATCAGCTACCTCACTAATGTGAACGAGACCGGTTGAGCCTCCAGGCAATTCAACAAATGCTCCAAAATTTGTAATACCTGTAATTTTCCCTTGCAACTTGCTGCCAACTTCAATCGACATAAAAAAAGTGCTCCTCCTTAGGCTTATAAAAAGATCGTTTGCTTAATTATACCTAAATAAAAATTTAAGTGTCAACAAGGCTACTTGCTCTTCTTCTCCACATTGAAGATAATTTCTCCGTCTCCAGACATGAATAAGTCCCTTCTGGCAAGCTCTGTGACGTAATCCTCATCCTTCAATTTGGATATTTCTTCTTTTAAATCCGCTTGTTTTGTCTTTAAATTTTTCAGTTCTTTTTCAAGCTGTTCTTTCTTTTCTTCTTTTGCGCTAAGGGAAGATGTTTGGGACCATACAGAGCTTGCCAGCACAATTGCCGTCAGGAATACTAGGGCGCCGAATACAGTCAACCGTCTGTACAGCCCTTTGCGTCTTCTTTTCTTCAGCTGATTCTGCCGTTCCACTTGTTCTTTATAGTCGTTTTGTATTTCAGTTATCGTTCGTTCCCTGGAAAAATTCAAACCAGACGGTCCTCCTTTCATCTCTTCAAAAAACTTGTGATGGTCGTTCTTATGGTTATCAATAGTTTCTTCTTCTTTTTGAGAAATCCTGCACCTTTTTCAAATAAACGTCTAAAAGTTAGACGCATTCTCACAGGAAGAAGTTTCAAACATTGTTTCACGATAAAACGGATCGGAAAACACAGAACCATGACTATTTTATAAAGACACAGCAGGAGAAAACCGATCAGGCGGTATGTTTTCTTGAATAAAAATGCCGCCATCCAGATGATCGCTCCGCATGTCCACACAATAGGACGAAATAACACGTGCTGAATGAGTTTTTTGAAGAATTGATAAACAGAAACAACAAGGTAAATGACGAATTTCAGTATTTTTATATAGATTCGTTTGCAAAGGCTCTGATACGTCGCAATGCCCAGCAGAACCGCTAAAAAGATGTAAATCCTGAATTCTCCCTCATTTACATGAAGCAAGACATAAAAGAAAAGCAGCCCTTGCACAATCCAGAAAAGAATATCATGAATAAATAATAGCCATCTGGCTGTTTTAGCACGAATGACAAAGAGCCGGTATGTATCAAGCGAAGCACCAAGCCAGAGACCCATACCGGACATCGCCAGCATTGTATAGAATTGTGTCGTCAGCGTCATTTAAACAACTTGCTAAAAAATCCTTTAGCTTTATCCCCTTGTTGTTCGTCTAAGTACACTAAATCAAATACCCTGCCTTTAATAGAAACAATCCCTTTTTCCACATCTAGATTTTTCATCTGCAGGTTTTGGCCTCTGACGGAGAGCATTCCCATCACCGTTTCTAGCAGGAATTCTTCATTATCGAAGCTCTCCACATGCTTAACCCCAGAAATATCTAAATGCTTCCGGCCTTTCATTGTCACATCATGCTGTTCCGGAACAGACGAAGAACCTTTTTGATCATAATATGAATTCATCTATTCAGCCCCCATATCCTCGATACTTTTAGCACTATTACTGCATTGTATGAGGAGGGGGATTTTTTTAGAACAAGCCTATTCGCCGAGTTTTTCTTCTTTTAGAATCGTATACATGTTTGCAGCTTCTTCTTTTTTCGTTGTGTCTTTCAATTCATTAACTTGAACCGTTACAAGCTTTTGGCCGAAGCGGACCGTTAGTTCATCTCCCGGTTTTACGTCAGAGCTTGCTTTCGCCTGATTTCCGTTTATAGAGATTCGTCCTTGGTCAGCTACTTCCTTCGCTAGTGTACGTCGTTTGATCAGCCGTGATACTTTTAAAAATTTATCTAATCTCATATCTATGATCTCCTCTCAGTTTCTTTTGCTTCGTTCCACAGTTTGTCCATGTCCTCAAGAGACATATCAGCCAGCTCGATTCCCTTTTCCTTCGCTGTTTCTTCAATGTATGAGAACCGTCTCCGGAATTTGTCATTAGTCATAGTCAGCGCTTCCTCTGGCTCTATTTTGTAGAAGCGGGCTACATTCACCAGCGCGAACAAAATGTCGCCAAACTCGGCTTTAAGATTGTGTTCATGAGGAGCTTCAGAAACCTCAGAAGAAAATTCCTTCATTTCCTCACTTACCTTTTCCCAAATATCGCTGACGTCTTCCCAGTCAAAACCGACCTTCGCTGCTTTTTTCTGCAATTTAGCAGCTTTCGAAAGAGCTGGAAGAGTCTTCGGTACGCTGTCTAATAACGATGATTCAGATGTGTTTTTTTCAGCCTTTTTTATATCTTCCCAATTTGCCAATACATCGTTCTCATCCTGAACCTTAACATCTTTAAACACATGGGGATGTCTTCGGACCATTTTTTCACTGATTCCTTTTATGACATCATCAATTGTGAAATAACCTTCATCTTCACCAATTTGCGCGTGAAGCAAGACCTGAAGCAAAACGTCGCCAAGCTCTTCGATCATATGGTCTGTGTCTTCTTCGTCAATTGCTTCGAGAAGCTCATAACATTCTTCAATCATGTACTGCTTTAATGACTGATGCGTCTGCTTTTTATCCCACGGACATCCATTAGGTCCGCGAAGCTCTCTGATGATGCTTCGGAACGTGGAGAATTCGTGATAAAGCAGCTTCTCTTCTTTAATCGGCGGAATATACACACTTGTTAAGTTATTCAAGGCGACATTGCGGTCCAGCTCAAATAATGGCACTGTCCTGATATCTTCGTCACGGCTGCCTGCTGCAGTCACGATCACGACCTCATAATCATCAGGCAGCTTCTCCATTAATGTCAGCTTCACTTCTGAGGCCGTCATTTGGTCGTAAACCTGACATATAATCAAATGATGGCTGAGCTCTAGCTCATCCGCGGACAATGTGCCGGCATCCACAAATTGAAAACCTTCAATCGGGTCGATTTGCAAGGCATTGAATGTGGCATCAAGGAAACTTTGTCCCCCTGCGACTTTCACTTGAACGTTTTCCTTTTCCTGCCGCTCCGTCAGCAGCTGAACTGTTTTTTCTGCGACAAACGGGTGTCCCGGTACAGCATAAACCACATCCTCATGCTGCGCCGCTTCAAAGAGGATGTCAGCAATTTCTTCATATACCGCCTCAAACTGATCATGCTTCTCATATATATCGTCAAAGTAACGGATGTTCTTCGTTTCTTTTTCAAGCTCCTCAATTAAAGGATGATCCTTGGTTCTGACATACAGCGTATCTGCCTTCGTCAGCAGCTTGTGTATACCAATTGTCAATTGGTCCATGTCTCCGGCACCAAGTCCGACGACAGTAATTTTACCCGCCATTTTGTTCTCTCCTTCTCATGAATTTGCTTAACTTGCTGCCGAATGGCACACTGTTCAGCTCTTCATCTGTAAATATTCCCAATCTCATCATACAATAAATAAACACCGCGCCACCAATAGCAACAGCAGAAAGACTCTCAATCACAGCCGCTCCTCTTCCTGTTGCAGGAAACAAGAAAGTCCAGAGACGCGTATAAGCAAGCAAAACAGCTGACATCAAAAGAGCAGATCCAATAATCGGAATCAAAACACCTCTAAGCTTATCGAGCCATTCCTTTTGCCGAAGCTGATACAAGTTAAGGCCGGCGACAGCAGCAAAAGAAGCCGCTGTCGCAAGCGATGCACCTTCAATCCCATAGCGCGGAACCAAAAGAGTGTTTAACACCCATTTCACTGCAACACCCATGCCTACCGCTATCGCAGGAAAAACTGTGTACCCCGCGCCCTGTAAGACTGCCGCTGCCGTTACCGCCATAGATGCAAACAAAATAGAGCTGCTAAATACTTGTAATGCGCCTGTCCCTTCTCCATTTTGAAACAGCATGATATTCACCGGCTTAAGAATGCAAATTAATCCAGCCGATGCGCCTGTACCGAGCACAAGGCATAGTTTCAAAGATGACGTGATTTTTTCTTTCATGATCTTCAGCTCTTTGTTTTTTACAGCCATAGAAATATACGGAACGAGTGACGTCGCAATGCTTACGGCAAACACTGAGCCGAGCTGCAGCAAGGGCTGTCCCCGATCATAAATTCCCTTTAGGCGTTTCGCTTCTTCGCTTGCCTCACCACCTGATAGCAAAGCATATAAATTCAAAGCATCAACAAGCTGGATAAACAAAAGCAGCAAACTGCTTACACAAATTGTAACCGAATATAACAGCAGTTTTTTCGTCAATTCTTTTGTGGTGATGTCATTTTCATTTTGCCTACCCGTTTGCTTGTCTCTTTTCATTTTGAACCAAAAAAATCCGAGTATTATCAATGCAACGAAACTTCCGGCAAGAGATCCGGAAGCTGCTGCCGCTCCCGCAGTATAAAGTGAGGCTCCTTTTTTGACGAGCCAAAATGATAACCCTAAGAGCACCGCAACTCGCAGAAACTGCTCTGTCATCTGTGATAGAGCCGAAGGGAGCATTTCGTGCCGCCCTTGAAAACCGCCTCTAAGCAACGCGACAAATGGGAACAACAGAAATGCATACGCGGTCACTTGAATTAACTCAGCGAGATGCGAATCCCCCATAAAGAGCGCGATGGGAACAGCACCCAAATATAAACAAAGAAATAATAACATACCGATTAAAGACAAAAACCACGCTGATATTTTTAATATAGTGTGATGATTTTTTTCGCTATAATCATTCATCAGTTTCGAAATAATGACCGGAAATCCTGATGTTGACAGCATAACCGCAATACCAAGAAAGGGATATACCTGCTGATATATATAGAATCCAACATCGCCGACAATGTTTTGAAACGGGACTCTGTAAACGGCGCTTAAAATTTTTGTGATGACGCCTGCCAGAATTAAAACAAATGCCCCCTGCCAAACCCAATGCCGTTTAACGCCTATTGAATCGTCCATCCAAAAGCTCCTTCCCAACGTCAAGGGCAATACGGTTCACGTATTACCGCGGCACAAATAAAAACGAGGTTATTATACCATATCCCAACCCTTGGAATCCTATTTCGGCACGCATGAAAAAGAACAGCGTCTCAAGGGAGAGCTGTTCTTTTCATACCTATTTTCGATAAAAGGAATAAGACCTACTGTTCCATTTGACGAGCCAAAAATCCAGCTGCTGTTTCAACGGCTTTATGCTCTACTTCGCCCATTGATTGATCTTTTGAAAAAATCACCACAGCACCTATCGGATCGCCATTCGCCACTATTGGGCCGACAGTATAAGAATTCATGTCCTCATCTATGCCATTCACAAGCTGTACTGATTTCGCATCACTCTCAAGCACAGAGCTGCGCTGATCCATTATTCTTTCCAGCATTTCGCTGATTGACTTGTTTAAGTAATCTTTTTTGGAGCTGCCAGACACGGCAATATATACATCACGATCACAAATCAGCACTGAATGGCCGAGACTGTCGTAAAGCGCGTCTGCATACTCTTTTGCAAAGTCTCCAAGCTCACTGATCGGAGAGTACTTTTTCAAAATCACTTCTCCGTCACGATCCACAAAAATCTCAAGCGGATCGCCTTCCCTGATTCTCAGAGTTCTTCGAATTTCTTTAGGAATCACGACCCGACCTAAGTCATCAATACGACGTACGATACCGGTTGCTTTCATCTCTGGTGCCTCTCTTTCATTTGATGGTATATATATGTGGGAAAGACCTAAAGCAGTCACTTTATGTACCTTCCGCCTCGCTTGAAATTAGTATCCGTCACATCAAATGTAATATACACCAGAGAGTAACAAAATTTACGTTGATGAAATGGTTTGCTTTTTCACATTTTTTAAGCCCTTCAGCATGCCCAGCACGGTGTCGAGCCACTCATCGGCACTACGGCCTTTCGTCTGTATGGAGATTTTGAGTTTTTTCCCTTCCATTCCCAGTCCGATTTGTCTGCCATATTGATTGCCAAGCTCAAACAGCTTCTGTCCGTCAATTTCAGCACTTGCTTCTTCAGAGATCGTCAATCTGACAGCGTCTTTATCCTGCTTAATCAGCTCGACACGTTCCTGTCTCGCATAAACCTTCATTTCTGCAACAGTAAACAAGTATTCGACTTCTTTTGGATAGTTTCCAAAGCGGTCGATCATTTCATCCTGAAGCTCGTTCTTCTCTTCGATTGTCGCCACAGATCTAAAGCGTTTATACATATCAATTTTCTGTTTGCCGTCTTGAATATATGTTTCTGGAATATACGCATCAAGCTCGACATCAATTTCTGTTTCAAACTGCTCTGTCTTCGCTGTGTCTCCTTTACGTTCTTCAATGGCCTCTTTCAGCATTTGGGAATAGAGGTCAAATCCGACCGAATCGATGAAGCCATGCTGCTGGGCGCCAAGAAGATTCCCGGCTCCGCGAATGGTTAAGTCACGCATTGCGATTTTAAAACCGGAACCTAGCTCTGTGAATTCTTTAATGGCCTGCAGCCTTTTTTCAGCTACTTCTGTCAGCACTTTATCCCGACGGTACGTGAAGTACGCATACGCCACACGGTTAGAACGGCCGACACGCCCCCGCAGCTGGTAAAGCTGAGAAAGACCCATCTTGTCGGCGTCAAATACGATCAGCGTATTGACGTTTGGGATGTCCACACCTGTTTCAATAATGGTTGTACTGACGAGAACGTCTGATTCTCCTTCAAGGAAACTCAGCATAACGGTTTCTAATTCATTTTCTGTCATTTTTCCGTGGGCGTACGTCACCTTTGCGTCCGGGACAAGCATTGAGATCTCATCCGCTTTCCGCTCGATGTCCTCTACCCGGTTGTACAAGAAATAGACCTGGCCCCCGCGTGCAAGCTCACGTTCAATTGCCTCTCTGACAAGAGCGCCATTGTATTCCACAACATACGTCTGTACGGGGAAGCGGTTTTCCGGCGGAGTTTCGATGACTGAAAGATCCCTTACGCCAAGCATAGACATATGCAGCGTACGAGGAATCGGCGTTGCTGTTAGCGTTAAAACATCAACATTGGCCTTAATTTGCTTGATCTTTTCTTTATGGGTTACACCGAAACGCTGCTCTTCATCAATGATGAGGAGCCCTAAGTCTTTATACACGACATCTTTTGATAGCAGCCGATGCGTCCCGATGACGATATCAACCGTCCCGTTTTTCAATCCTTTGATTGTTTCGTTTGCTTCTTTTCTTGTTCTGAACCTGCTGAGAAGGCCGATATTAATCGGATAGTCCTGGAAGCGCTCTTTAATGGTTTCATAGTGCTGCTGTGCCAAAATGGTTGTCGGGACGAGCAGAGCTACCTGCTTTCCGTCGCCGATCGCCTTAAACGCGGCACGTATGGCAACCTCTGTTTTACCGTAGCCCACATCTCCGCACAGCAAGCGGTCCATCGGACGTTCTCTTTCCATGTCTTTTTTGATTTCGTGAATCGAACGGAGCTGATCCTCAGTCTCTTGATAAGGGAAAGCTGATTCGAATTCACGCTGCATCTCATGGTCAGGAGAAAACGCGTATCCCTTGCTCGCTTCTCTTTCGGCATAGAGCTTAATTAAGTCATCAGCAATATCCTGAACGGATGTCTCTACTTTTTTCTTAACCCGTTTCCATTCGCTTCCGCCTAATTTATACAGCTTTGGCTCTTTTCCTTCGGAGCCGACATATTTTTGCACCTGATCAATTTGTTCTACAGGGACGTAAAGCTTGTCACTTCCCTGATAATGAATATTTAAATAGTCTTTATGAATTCCGTTGATTTCAAGGGTTTCGATTCCCAGGTATTTTCCGATCCCGTGATTAATATGAACGACATAATCACCAATTTGAAGCTCAGAATAGCTCTTGATGCGCTCTGCATTGGTAAGCTTCTGTTTTCGCGGCTTCTTTTTCACACGGTTTTTGAACAGTTCTTCTTCCGTAATAACGGCAAGCTTCATTAATGGCAGCTCAAATCCCGATTGGAGCTCACCTTCCATGATATAGACCTGTCCCTGAACAAGCGCTTTTTTGCTGTCTGTCACGGCGGCCTCGATATCATAATCAGCCAAAACAGATGACAATTTCTGTGTACGTTCCTTGTTTGCTCCTAAGAACACAACAGTGAAATTTGATTTTTTAAAACGCTCCATTTCACCCGCGAGCACGTTCATTTGCCCATGGAAACTCTGCATTTGACGGCCTGACACATTGACGATATTTTGCGGACTCGTATGCTGTACATGCCGCAAAAATAAAGAATAGTACAGCAGAGGCCGTTTTTGCTCAGCCACTATTTTTTGGAAGCTGAATGACAAACGAATGTCATGCAAAATCTTGCCTTCCTCAAGAAGATTTGTTATAAACTCTGCTTCTTCTTTTTGAAGCTGTTCTTCCATCTCATGAATCCGGCTGACTTCATCCAAAATCAGAAGTGTATTTTCAGGTGTATAATCTAGTAAACTAGCAGGCTTTTCATAGAAATATGAGAGATACTTCACGAGCTCCTGATCTGTCTGGCCTTCAGACAAGCGTTCTTTATCGTGAGAAATATTCGTATGAAGTATTTCTTTTTGCTTGTCAGCCTTTAATTTTTTCAAGCTCGCAGCAAGACCGCTATCGATTTTCTCCATCGCCCGTGCTTTTTCTTCCGGTCTGATAATTAATTCCTTCGCGGGACCGATATTGATCGAGGTAAGGGTCTCAATTGACCGCTGATCATCTGAGTTAAAGCTGCGGATTGAATCGACTTCAGTGTCAAAAAGTTCAATTCTCACCGGATTTTCTGAAGTCAGCGGATAAATATCAATGATTCCTCCGCGAATACTGAATTCTCCGGGCGCAGATACCATATCAGACCGTTCATACCCTACCTCTACCAGCCGTGACGCTAGCTGGTCTGGTTCGATATCATGCCCTACTTGAATGAGCATCTGGCTGCTTTTCCACACCTCTACAGGCGGCAGCATTCTTCTGATGGCAGCTACAGGAGCAACGACAATCGGCGCTTCTCCATTCGTTAATCTATTAATGACATCTAATCGCTGCGCCCGCAATTCAGGGCTTGCCACTGCGATTTCTGATGAAATGAGTTCATTGACGGGGTACAAAAGGACAGACCGATCCTCCAGAAGTGAAGTCAGATCATCTGTTACTTTCTGGGCTTGATATAAGTTATGGGTGATGAGAAAGATAGGCTTATTCGTTTCATTAGCCAGGGCAGAAGTAAAAACAGAACGCGCGGAACCCGACAGACCCGCGAGCAGTTGTTCCTTCAGGCCCTCGTGTAAACCGTTGATGATGGATTTAAAGTCATCGCTTTCTTTTATAAAGGTTTGAATGTTGTCCATATGGCCCCTCCTCTCTGTTTCCTGTGAGAACAGAAAAACGCTTTGGTCTAGTGTCTACACCAAAGCTTTTTATTGAATAAATGTGTGATATTCGTGGTAATGCGGATTTCGGTCAAGCGCCTCTTGGCAGTCTTCACATATCGTCAAAACATGGACATCTCCATTTTCTTTATAAGAAATCATATCGTTTCTTTCCTCATTTGTTAAGTGCTGAAATCCAAGTGAGTCTGTCGATACCATTGAAGATTCGAGACTGCCTACTTTCACTCCGCAATGACGACAATAATAATGCAAAGCCATACAAGGGACCTCCTGATGAAAAAGTCATTTTGGTGTAGTATGGACTTTGTTGTTTCATTTTATACCTTTGCGTTAAATTCGTTCATGACTTCTAAAAACGGTTTACTCAGAGAAGCCTCACAAGCCTTCACAGATTTATCAACCGCTTCCCCGATCTCAGGTGCCTCCTCCTTTGTAAAGGAGCCTAACACATAATCAACGACCTTCATGCCGTTTACAGGCCGGCCGATTCCGATGCGGATCCGGTCAAACTCGGATGTTCCAAGATGCTGGATCAGTGATTTGATGCCGTTGTGCCCTCCGGCGCTTCCTTTCGTTCTTAACCGAATCTTGCCAGTCGGAAGGTCGAGATCGTCGTAAATGACTGTCAAATCTTCGTTATCGACATCATAGTAATCCATTAAAGGCCGCAAACATTCTCCTGATAAATTCATATATGTAAGCGGTTTAACAAGTAGAACCTTTTTGCCGGAAACAAATCCGGTTCCGTATAATCCGTTAAATTTATTTTGATTCAGCTCTATATTCCATTCCTTTGCAAGCTGATCTATCACCATAAATCCGACATTATGCCGTGTATTTTCATAGTTCTTTCCCGGGTTTCCGAGACCGGCAATCACTAGCATGGCGAATCCTCCCTTAGTCACATAACTCCCGTCTTCATAAACGGGCTATAATTCTTCTCATTCTAGCACAAAAGACGTAACCGCGGGAGGGTTACGCCTTAAGCTATTATTGTTCTTTGTTTTCACCTTCAGGCTGAGCATCAGCAGATTCCTCTTCATCGATCTCAGCTGTTTCCTGCTGCTGCGGAGGAAGGATAGAAGCCACGACCTCACCTGAATCATGATGAAAGGAGTAGTCACCGCCAGCAGGCAAATCCGCGATCGTCAGTACTTCATTTACATCGAGATTAGAAATATCAGCCTCAATCGTTTGCGGAATGGCTTTTGGCTTAGCCTTTACAGTAAGTGCATATAGCGGCTGCTGCAATACGCCTCCGTTTTTCACACCAATGGCTTCTCCGGTCAGATGAATCGGAACTTCCACTTCAATGTCCTCACTCATATTGACTACTTGAAAATCAGCATGAGTGATTTCATTTTTCAGCGGGTCCGTTTGCAGGTCTGTCACCATGACAGAGTGTTTTTCTCCGCTGACCTCAAGCGTAATGACTGCATTTTTGCCTTCGTCCCTCAGCGTTTTGATCAGCTCCACACTGTCTAATGACACTGGTTTGTTGCCAGTATCCTTCCCATATATGATACCTGGAACATGTCCTGAAGTACGGATATTCCGAAGAGATGAACGAGTAAAGTCCGTTCTTTCTTTTGCCGTTAAAGTTGCCATATTCAGCACCATCCTATTATCGTTTTAATTGTCCTATTACAAACAATACCCATAACGATTAGGATTTAAACCTCAAAAAACGGTTTAGCTGAACAGATAGCTGACTGATTGCTGCTCATGAACGCGAATAATCGCTTCAGCCAGAAGCGGCCCGACTGAAAGCTGCTTAAAGCGTTCAATTTTCTTTTCTTCAGGAAGCTTGATGCTGTTTGTCACAACGAGCTCTTTAATTGTTGAATTATTAATTCGTTCAACCGCAGGGCCTGATAGTACAGGGTGTGTACAGCATGCATATACTTCTTTCGCTCCGTTTTCTACGAGCGCATTAGCAGCAAGTGTAATCGTACCTGCAGTATCAATAATGTCATCGATGAGGATAGCAGTCTTCCCTTCGATATTACCTACAATATTCATAACTTCCGCCACGTTTGGACGCGGACGGCGTTTATCGATAATCGCAATCGGCGCTTTTAGTCGGTCAGCCAGTTTGCGGGCACGTGTCACACCGCCGTGGTCTGGTGAAACAATGACGATATCTTCAAGGTTTTTGCCTTCAAAATATTCTCCTAAAATCGGAACACCCATTAAGTGGTCAATCGGTATATCAAAGAATCCTTGAATTTGCGGCGCATGCAGGTCGAGTGCAATCACACGAGTCGCACCAGCTGTTTCAAGCAGGTTAGCGAAAAGTTTAGCTGTGATTGGCTCACGGGATCTTGCTTTTCTGTCTTGACGCGCATAACCGTAATAAGGAATAACAATGTTAATCGTTTTTGCAGAAGCGCGTTTTAACGCATCTACCATAATCAGCAGTTCCATAATATGCTCGTTAACGGGGTCACTTGTAGACTGGATGATGTAACAATCACATCCGCGAATACTTTCTTCGATATTAATTTGGACTTCCCCGTCACTAAATCTTGTGACAGAACATTTCCCTAATTGAACTCCAACTATATCTGCGATTTCTTTTGCAAGCTCTGGATTCGAATTCAAAGAAAAAATCTTTAAATTCTTATCTCCGTATTGATTAGACATGGATAAACCTCCGAATTTAGGATTATTTTTTATGAATATTTTTCACATAATCGTCTTTATTAACTTGTCTCGCTCTGGCAATAGCAAGCGCTTTTCCAGGTACATCTTCCGTAACAGTTGAACCTGCCGCCACATAAGCGCCTTCTCCGACTGTGACAGGGGCAACCAAGTTGGAGTTGCAGCCGATAAACGCGCCATCTTCAATTTTTGTCAAATACTTATTCTTCCCATCATAATTGACAGTAATTGAACCGCAGCCCAGGTTTACATCAGTGCCTACCTCAGCATCACCGACATAGCTTAGATGAGATGCCTTGCTTCGGTCTCCGAATTGAGTCTTTTTTATTTCAACAAAGTTTCCGATCTTCACTTCATTCCCGATGACAGAATCAGGTCTGATGTGAGCAAAAGGTCCTATGTTTACATCATTCCCCACTTTACTGTGATTGACTACCGATTGTTTAATAACCGTACGGCTGCCGATGGAACTATTCATAATCTCCGTATGAGGGCCAATTATCGTATCTTCTCCGATTTGCACCTCACCTTTAATTACAGTTCCAGGATAAATCACAGTATCGCTTCCGATAACAGCGTCAGGAGAAATATACGTATTCATCGGGTCAATCAACGTCACGCCATTTTGCATATGCCGTTTATTAATACGCTCTTTCATAAATTGTTCTGCTTGAGAAAGAGCAACTCTATCATTAACTCCGAGCGTTTCTTGGAAATTACCAGTCTGGTAAGCGGCAACAGTTTCGCCTTCATTTTTAAGAATCTCTATGACATCCGGCAAATAATACTCGCCTTGGGCATTATCATTAGACACCTGATCAATAGCCCGGAATAGCGCTTCATTGTCAAAACAATACGTACCGGTATTGATCTCAGTTACAAGACGTTCTTCTTCAGAGGCGTCCTTATGCTCAACGATTTTTTGAACCGCTCCGTTTTGGCTGCGAATAATGCGGCCATATCCGGTTGGATCTTCTGCAACCGCAGTTAAAATCGTAGCTTTCGCTTCTCTTTGTGTATGTTCTTTCAGCATCTCTTCCATCGTCTCTGCTGTTAAAAGCGGCGTATCTCCGCAAATGACAATCGTGACGCCTTTTTCGTCAGCAAGAAATGGCTGTGCCTGTTTTACAGCATGAGCAGTGCCAAGCTGTTCTGCTTGAAGCGCGTACTCGCTTTTATCACCAAGCTGCTTTTTCACTTCTTCCGCACCATGTCCGACAATCGTGACAAGCTTTGATAAAGATAATTTTAAGGCTTCGTCCACGACGTGCTCTACCATAGGCTTACCGCAAACTGGATGAAGGACTTTATAAAGCTTCGATTTCATTCTCGTTCCTTGTCCAGCCGCTAAAACAACTGCAAACCGCTTATCCATTTATTGGCCTCCAATATCCCTTTTATCCATAGAAAAATATATCCTAAATATCTTCTGATTTCAAGGAGACTTCATGAAGTGCAAGAATTTTCTATTGAGTGCAAATACGTTTGAAAAATCAGAATTAAAAAAGGACCGCCGGCAAAAGGCTTATGTCAGCCCTTTCAGCAGTCCTTGCTTTTTGGTTATTTTTTAAGAAGCTCCAGCTTCTTCGAATTCTAATGCTTCAGTGTCACCCAGACGATGATACTCATTTAACACGGCATCTTGAATCTTTCCTCGCGTGCTTGAATTAATAGGATGAGCAATATCGCGGAACTCTCCATCAGGGGTGCGTTTACTCGGCATCGCAACGAAAAGACCATTGTTTCCATCAATCACACGAATATCATGTACAACAAATTCGTGATCCAGCGTGATGGATGCAATCGCTCTCATGCGACCATCGGTATTCACGCGGCGTAATCTTACGTCAGTAACTTCCACAGTAGTTCACCACCTTTTCCCTATATAAAAGCATTAGTGTATCAATTCCACGATTTTCTCTGAAATCCTGCTCGTTTTTAAAATATTTTTTGAAAAAATAGGATATAGTTACACAATTAGGTCATATCGCTTTTATTTCGGGCATAAGGTAAATAAAAAAGTGATCCCGGGCACTCCCAGAATCACTTTTCTTATTATTTTACCAATGCAATAACTTCAATTTCGACTAGCGCATCCTTCGGGAGTCTTGCGACTTCCACACAAGATCTCGCCGGTTTGTGAGTGTCAAAATATTGTCCGTACACTTCGTTTACTTCCGCAAACTGTTCCATATCCGCGATAAACACAGTTGCTTTTACAACTGTTTCAAAAGAAGCACCCGCTTCTTCCAGAACCGCTTTTAAGTTGCTGAATACTTGATGTGTCTGCTCCTTAATATCTCCGTTCACCATTTCGCCTGAAGGAGTCAAAGGGATTTGACCTGAGCTGTAAAACATATTGTTGACGATAATCCCTTGTGAATAAGGCCCAATTGCCGCTGGGGCATGTTTTGTGTGGACTGCTTTTGTCATGATTCTGTCTCTCCATTCTTTAAAAGATTGTCTTTAAAAAAACGCAGAAAATTGCCATTCTGAATTTCAATGGACTTCTCTTTCATGTTGATGGTTGAAAGAGTAAGAAGTGACATATATTCATCAACAAGACGTTCATCTACTCCTTCGGCCTCTACTAAGACGCCGATTCCCGCCACATTTGCGTTAAACTCATCCAACAGGTTAATCATACCATTTATTGTGCCGCCTGCTTTCATAAAGTCATCAATAATGAGTACGTTTGAACCCGTTTTCATGCTTCTTTTCGCAAGTGACATTGTTTGAATGCGGTTTGAGGAGCCTGAAACGTAATTAATGCTGACTGTGGAGCCTTCTGTTACCTTATTGTCTTTACGAACGATCACAACAGGCACATTCAAATAGCTCGCAGCTGCGTACGCAAGAGGGATGCCTTTCGTGGCAACGGTCATGACAACATCAATATCGCGCTCTGCAAACACGGAAGCAAACAGCTTCCCTACCTTGGAGAGTACAGATGGCTTTCCTAAGATATCCGTTAAATATACATAACCGCCCGGAAGGATACGTTCAGGATTTGCCAGCGACTGTCCAAGAGTCTGCACAAACTCTTCAGCTTCAGCCTGCTTCATTTTCGGAATATATTTAACGCCTCCGGCAGCACCGGGAACAGTAAGCAAAGTACCGATCCCCTGCTGTTCAAAGGTTTGTTTAATAATTGTTAAATCTTCACTGATCGATGATTTTGCAGATTCATACCGCTCAGAGAAAAAGGTTAGCGGTATTAACTCGTGCGGATGGGTTAACAAGTAATTTGTTAAGTCCACCAATCTGCCGCTGCGACGAAACTTCATGAACTTACCCCCAAAATCCGAATATTTTAAGATCAATATAACTTAACATACGGATTTAATCAAGAGCGTTCTGTTCGCCGATCATTCTCACCGCATAAACTTGATCGCAGAAGCCTCTTAACCCGTTATAAATTCTCTGCACCTTCGACTCATACTGAACCAGTCCAAACACTGTCGGACCGCTCCCGCTCATTAACACGGCATCTGCACCAAAGCGTTTCATCTGGTTTTTGATCATCGCGACTTCAGGATGCAGATCAAGCGTAACAGATTCGAGCACATTGCCTAAACGGCTGCACATCTTCTGAAAACTCTTTTCCTCTATCGCCTCGATCATGCCTTGTACATCAGGATGTTCTATGTCATCCAGTTTCAGCGCTCTGTACACTTCAGCAGTTGAAACACCGATTGTCGGCTTCGCTAAAATGACCCAGCAGTGCGGAGGCGTGCTGATATGTTTAATTTTCTCGCCGCGCCCTGTTGCAAGTGCAGTTCCTCCATAGACACAAAATGAAACGTCGGAGCCAATTTCCGCTCCAAGCTCAGCAAGCGTTTCCGCAGAAAGATTTAAATTCCACAGTCTGTTCAGCCCTCTGAGCGTCGCCGCCGCATCACTGCTTCCGCCGGCAAGACCGGCAGCCACCGGAATTACCTTCGTAATCATGATGGAAACTCCCTTTTTCACGTTGTATCTGTCCTTGATCAGCTTGGCGGCCTGATAAGCTAAGTTTCTTTGGTCATCAGGCACAAAACGGTTGTGGGAGGAAACCCTCACTTCATCCTCTGCCAGCTCCGTCAATTCAATTCGATCAGCTAAATCAATTGTCGTCATGATCATTTCGACTTCATGATAACCATCCGGGCGTTTTCGGGTGACGTCAAGTGACAGATTGATCTTGGCTGGCGCTTTTTCTAAAATACGCATAGCTTTCACCTACTTCTCCATCTAAACATAAGTATGAACATTGTATCACATTTGAAGTACAGGATGAACATATCCATATTCAGCCCATTATGTATTTATATCCAATATAAAAAACCGGGGAACGGCACGTCCCCCGGGTCACATCCTTATCGGTTATTATGATTCTGAGCCATTTGCTGTTCAGCGATTTCAATGGCGCGCTTTACCATATTACCAGCATCGCGGGCCCGAATTTCGCCCCAACCGCCATTTTTTACTGTGTCATAAAAACCAAGGTCCTTAGCCAGCTCATATTTAAACTCATCTGACATAACTCCACGACGTCTGCCCAAACGAAACAACCCCTTTTTTAGAAGTGATAGCCATTCGTGCACGTCACGATAATATGTGACTGTTTTATCTTTTGTTAAATCAAATGGAACTTTCGTTAAAATTACTGGAAACCAAAAAAGGGCAAAACAAAAAGCAGTAAACAAAAGGTTCACTGCCCGTTAAAATGCCACTGAGCTTGCTGCGTCATCATTAAATGTCAGCTCAACAGTCTCAGTCAAAATATCAGCATAACTGTATGAAACTCTTTCAAACGAGTTCTCGTCTTGATCTAGTTGTATCACAAAAACAGAAGGGTACGTCTCAGCTAAAATGCCCGAACGCTCAATCGTTTTTCGGCGGCCACCGTTTGCTTTTAACGTCAGCCTTTTACCTAAATTCCCATCAAGCGATCTTTTAATATCGGACAACGTCTTCGCCATTGCATCCACCTCACTACATTTATTGTACAACACGAGCCCATTTTTGTCAAATAAAATTTAAATTATATCAACGTTGATAAGACGTTGTCAATAAAATTATTTTGACAAAATTCTATGATTCCTCAATTATGTTCCGCAAGTTTCGGTAAATTATGTATCATTATGCAAAATAAAAAACCCGCATAGATCTACTATGCAGGTTTTAACTGTTAATTGGACTTATAAGGCATGCCAATTCTCAGTACTCCTCTTGTTTCAATACCTCCAAGCCCTTTCTCTCTTGTCAGCGTATTACGAAGCACTTCCCATACATTGATCCGTTCCATAAATGGCGTAAAGCTGATCTTCGCGACGATATATACCGGATCAAGCGCGTGAATATTTACTCTTGATGGCGAACTCGCAAAATTTGCACCCGCTCTGATGAGTGATTCAAAATGGGATTGGCAGGCCCCCGCAAAAATAACAAGCTGATCTAAGTGAGGGATCTTTTTTCGGGCTTTATGAACGGTTTCAACAAAGTGCTTAGAATGTCTGTACGCGTTCAAATCATCAATACCGCCCTTTTGCTTCGAATACGCATCATGCCCTGTGATCACCAGGATATCTGGTCGATATTTGTCGAGCAATTCTTCAATAGAAGCAGACATTTTCTTTTCGTGGCAATGGATGCCATAGACCGGCACTCCAATTTTTTTATAGACATTCAGGCATTTTTTCAGATATGCTTCGTCACCATCCAGATGGAGCACTTTGCCAGGCATATGGAAATAATGCTCCTGATGCTGATATTGGCTTGTCGCAAAGTACTCCTGCTTTTCTCTGAGCAGCTTATAATCCTGGCGGAGCAATTCGAGCGACTCATTCATCCTGCTCTCATCTTTCTTTTTCCGCATCATCTGCTCATCCTTTTTCACTGCCACCAGATCAGAAAAATCCGAATCAGCAATCAGCCTGACTTCATCTCCATGCAAAATGGCAATTGAATTTCCTTTGCTTGTTTGCTCTATTCCTATAATTCGAAACAAAACATCCATCTGATAGGATTTTCTGGCTACCATATCCCCTATTTGAAATTGCACGTTCCTCACTCCACACATAGACTAAGCCTCATCATGAAAGAAAGAGCCTTGAGAATGCGCCTTTTTTCGCTGAGTCCAAGTTTTTTCTTATCATTGAATGAAAGGTCCTTCTCTAGCCTATGTAGCGGCAGTCCATGTGGTGCGCAAAACAAAAAGCCCTTTTAGAAAAGGGCTTTCCTATTGGTGAAAAAACGCTAAAACGGTTTCTCTTTAGCGTTTTTTTCTCCTTTCAGCGTGATTGAAAACCCTTGAAGTCTAGGAAAGGCGAGCATCGGAGCGCAGCGAATGTTATAATTCGTGAGCATTGAAGCGCAGCCTTGACAACGAATGCGAGGGTTTGTCGATACGCTGAAAGCCCTTTTAGAAAAGGGCTTTATACAATCCGTTAGACAGCGCTGCGAACTCCTCGATAGACAGGGATTCACCTCGGCGTTTGCCGTCAATATTTGTTTCTTTAAGCACTTGCTCAATCGTTGATTTTTGTGCTTTTCCTTCAGGCAGATTGTTAACTAAGTTATTGAGCAGCGTTTTACGGCGCTGTGCAAAGCTTGCCTTGATGAGCTGAAAGAAAAAGGATTCGTTTTCTACGTCCACTGCCGGGCCGTCTCGGAGAATCAGACGGATGACTGCGGAATCGACATTAGGCTGAGGGACAAATACGGTTTTCGGAACGATCATCACCGTTTTGGCTTCTGTATAAAACTGCACCGCGATTGAAAGCGAGCCGTATTCCTTAGATGAAGGATCAGCCGCCATGCGCTCAGCCACTTCTTTTTGCAGCATGACCACAATCCCTTTCAGCGGAAGATGCTCTTCAAGCAGTTTCATGATAATCGGTGTTGTTACGTAATAAGGAAGGTTGGCTACTACCATGATCTCATCGCAGTCTTGAAATTGTTCTTCAATGACCGATTTGACATCAGCCTTTAACACGTCCTGATGAATGACAGTGACATTGTCGTAAGGTGACAGCGTGTCCTTCAGAATCGGCAGTAAACGCTGGTCAATCTCAAATGCCACGACTTTTTTCGCCCGCTTGGCAAGCTGTTCGGTTAAAGCACCGATTCCTGGGCCGATTTCAATGACACCTGTTTTCTCCGTCACTTCTGCGTGATCGACAATTCGGTTTAAAATGTTCGTATCAATTAAGAAATTCTGTCCTAAGCTCTTTTTAAAAGAAAAACCGTATTTCTTCAATATCTCTTTCGTTCTAATCGGTGTCGCAATATCTTTATTCATTCTGTTCCTCCCGCATAACGGTATCGAGCGCACTCATAAAATCACTTTTTTTAATTTGAAACATTTGCAGCCGTTTTTGAAGTTGTTTGCCATTTGTATAGCCGATTTTCAACAGATCACCCAGTCGTTCGCGGCGGCGTTTGGCCGCAGATCCGCCTATTAGTCCGGCATGAATCAAATCCTCAGCCGAAATCTCACTCGGCTGCGCTTCCATCTCTTCATGGACATTTTCTAAACATGCCCTAATGCTTTCAACCGATGCATGCTCCACACCAATTCCCCGCTTGTTTTTAGGTTTGGCAAGGTGCTTTGGCAAAAATGCATGCTTACAGCCGGGTACAGCCTCTGAAATGGTTTTGCGGATCTTCTCTCCCGGAAAGTCCGGATCCGTTAAAATAATCACGCCTCTGGTCTTCTGAGCCAAACGGATTTGGTCAATCACATGATCGTCGATAGCTGAACCATTTGTTTCAATTGTGTCTGCATCAACAGCCAATTTGATGCGGGCCGTATCGTCACGCCCCTCGACCACAATGATCTCTTTTATTTTCATTATTTCCTCCAAGACAAAATAAAAACTTTTGTATATTTATGAAACTTTTTCTTATGTCGAGCGTCTAATAAGCATAAAATACACTTTGTCTATTATAACGAAAAAAACAGAGGGCGCAAAACCCTCTGAATCATAAGTATATATTAATTTAAGACTTTAATTTTGACTGTTTTATTTCCCCATCGGTACGCCGATGATTTCTCTGGGAAAAAGACGTCTATTTTGTTCCCTTTAATCGCTGAACCAGTATCTGCAGCAATGGCATATCCATAGCCTTCCACGTGGACTTTGGAGCCTAGCGGAATGACATTGGGATCCACAGCGATGACTTTGGCATTCGGATTATTTTTTAAATTGACGCCTGTCGCTGTATGTCCTGAACAGCCGCTGCAACTTGCCGTATAAGCCGTAGAAGATACAGTCATGACTTTTCCTGATGATTCATTGCTGCGGGACACAACTGTTTTTGAATCACCTGAAGCGCTGACCTTTTCAACTTTTGGACTGCTCTGCTTTGTGCCGACAGCAATGACTTTATCTTTGCTTTGTTCAGCTGTTTCTTCTTTTACAAGCTCTCTGGACACTTCTTTGCCGTTTTCTTTAACGACCTCGAAATGTTTCTTAAGCTTGCCTTCTTTTCCTTTTTGGACGACCTTTTCTTCCCCTTTTTCAAGAGAAGCGTCTTCTTGCTTTTTCACATCGAACGCAATCTTCTCTTCAACTACATCGGTGACCTTTTCGATACGAGTAATTGTAATATCAGCCTTTCCTTTCGTCAGCTTTGCATCTAACGCAGGCTTGATTTTATCTTCGTCTTTTATGTTCATCTTTTGCTGTTTTAAAAAGTCAGCGACCGTAGTCGAAGTCGTCCAGATCTTCTTTTGTTTTCCTGCATCATTCACAGTAACCTGAAATGCGGGCTCTATGTTAATCTTCATGTCTTTCGAAATATCTGTATCTATTGCGGGATCAACTTGATCTTGTTCTTTCACATCAACATCTTGTTCGTCCAGTAATGCACCGACCGTTTTTGCTGTTGACCATAATGTCTTTTCTTCCCCGTTTATTGTAAGCTTCACAGGTTTTGCAGCCTCATACACAACGTCCATATCTGCTGTTATCTTTGTCTGTTTAGCAGGTGTGATCTTGTCTTCGTCTCTTGTCTTGATATCAAGCGTCTCCAAAAGATCACCGACTGTACTTGCATGTGTGCGTATATGTTTCTTTTTGCCATTGATAGAAACTGAGACTGATTGTTTCGTCAGCTCATGAGCCGCGTACGCAGTCCCGCTTCCTGCCAAAAGCAAACAAGCAGCAACCAGAATGACTTTGCTTTTGCTAAGCTTTACGGAAAACAGCTTTTTCATTTTTTGTGTGATGAAAAACGCCTCCTTCTCCTCGGAGAGATTATATAGAGTATCTAAAAGGCTGTCAACCCTCCCTTCTCTTTCTCCCAAAAGCTCAGTGTCTTCTTCATTATCCTGAAATACACTGAGAAACGGAAGAAAGACTTGTCGACAAACCTATCCTATGAGGAGAAGAAAGCATGTAGAACTTTTATAGAAAAACGCTGTAAGGGACAAGCTCTTACAAAACCCGCTAGCGTTTTTTGTCAGTTTATACGGAAAAGTCTTTTCGCATTTTCAGTAGTGATTGAGGCAATCTCCTCAAATGTCATTTCTTTTAATTCTGCGATTTGTTCTGCCACATATTTCACATAGCTCGGTTCATTTCTTTTCCCGCGGAAAGGGTGAGGCGTGAGAAACGGGCAGTCCGTTTCAATCAGCAACCGGTCATTCGGAATTTCCTTCACTACTTCCTTCGGTTTCTTCGCGTTTTTGAATGTCACCGGCCCTCCAAATGATAAATAAAAATTCATTTTCATGCATTCTCTTGCCACTTCCGCACTTCCTGTAAAGCAGTGCATGATTCCGCCCACAGCTTCTGCGCCTTCCTCTTTCAGAATAGTCACGACATCCTCCGTTGCATCACGGTTATGAATGATAATAGGCAGATTGACCTCTTTCGCTAATGCAATTTGTTTTCTAAACACCTCTTTTTGAATGTCTTTAGGTGATTTATCCCAGTGATAATCAAGTCCCATTTCACCTATCGCTACCACTTTCTCATGAGCAGAAAGCTCTTTAATCCATGCTAAATCTTCCTCTGTCATGTCAATCGCGTCAACAGGGTGCCAGCCGATGGCTGCATAAATAAAATCATATTCCTCAATCATTTCCATCGCACGGGTAATCGTTGGCCGGTCAAAACCAACTACGACAATTCGTTCAACTTTTTCAGCTTTTGCCCGTTCAATAACCTCTTCCAGATCAGTATCATATTGTTCCGCATTTAAATGCGCGTGTGTGTCAAACAACATAAGTGAAAAACTCCTTTCTTGTCGAAACACAAAAGGTGTTCGACGAATTGTTACACGTGAAACACCTTTTGTTTATCATTATTTAATTCTTGTGCCTTTTGGTAATGACTGATCGATAGATACGACTTTTAAAACGCCGTCTGCCTCCCCTGCAAGGATCATACCTTGAGAAAGCTCGCCTCTCAGTTTAACCGGTTTTAGATTTGTTACACAAACGAGTTTCTTTCCAACAAGCTCTTCAGGCGTATAATGCTTCGCTATGCCAGATACCACTTGGCGCTTTTCAAAACCAAGATCCAGCTGCAGCTTCAATAACCGGTCTGCTTTTTTCACTGGCTCTGCCTCAATGACCTCAGCTACGCGAAGCTCTACATCCATGAATTGATCAATCGTAATTTCAGGTAAACGATCGACCTCTTGCGGCTCTTCTTCTTTTGTTTCTTCTTTCGCTGGTGCCGAACCTTGCATTTTCCCTTTGATATAAGCAATTTCTTCCTCTGCCTCTAAACGTGGGAACAACGGCTCGCCTTTTTGTACTTTTGTATCTTTCAGCTGGCCGAAAGCTGTAATGCTGTCCCAAGCTTTTAAAGATTCATCAGTAATGCCCAACTGCTCGAACATTTTTTCCGGTGTTTTTGTTAAGAATGGCTGAAGCAGTACCGCTGAAATACGCAATGATTCAGCGAGATGATACATAACGGATCGCAATTCTTCTTCTTTTGCCGGATCTTTCGCAAGCACCCATGGAGCTGTCTCATCAATGTATTTGTTGGTGCGGCTGATGAGCTGCCATAAAGTCGAAAGTGCTACCGAGAATTCCATGTTTTCCATTGCTTTCTCATAAGCTTTCACTGTTTCTTCAGCAACCGAAGTGAGCGTTTGGTCAAATTCCGTAACAGCACCTTTGTAAGAACCGATCTGTCCGTCAAAATACTTATTGATCATCGCAATAGTACGATTCAATAGGTTTCCTAAATCATTCGCTAGATCATAGTTGATCCGCTCAACAAATCCTTCCGGCGTGAATACACCGTCAGATCCGAACGGCACTTCGCGAAGCAGGTAATAGCGAAGCTCGTCTAACCCATAGCGTTCAATTAATGTAACCGGATCTACAACGTTTCCTTTTGATTTCGACATTTTTCCGTCTTTCATCAAAAGCCAGCCATGAGCGAATACTTGCTTTGGCAGAGGCAGATCCAGAGCCATCAGCATAATTGGCCAGTAAATCGTATGGAATCGTACAATCTCCTTACCGACTAAATGAACATCGGCAGGCCAATATTTTTGATACAGCTCATCATTTTCTGTATCATAACCTAGTGCTGTTAAATAGTTAAATAGTGCGTCAATCCAAACATATACAACGTGCTTTGGATTTTCCGGCACCTTTACGCCCCAATCAAAAGTGGTACGTGATACTGCCAAATCCTCGAGTCCAGGCTTGATAAAGTTATTAATCATTTCATTTTTGCGTGATTCCGGCTGGATGAAGGTCGGATTTTCTTCATAGTATTTCAAAAGACGATCCGCGTATTTGCCCATACGGAAGAAATAAGACTCCTCTTTGATCAATTCAACTGGGTGACCGCTGTCAGGGCTTTTTCCGCCGATGACCTCTCCCTTTTCATTCCGCTCGATATCAACAAGCTGCGTTTCCGTGTAGAACGTTTCATCAGGGATGCTGTACCAGCCTTCATACTCATCAAGATAGATGTCCCCATTATCTAGAAGCCTTTGAAACACCTTTTCAATGACAACTTTATGCCGTTTTTCTGTCGTACGGATAAAGTCGTCGTTTGAGATTTCAAGCTGCTTCCACAGTTTTTGAATATCTGCCGCTGCGCGATCCACATACTCCTGAGGTGTAATGTTTTCCTGTTCAGCTTTTTGCTGAATCTTTTGTCCATGCTCGTCCGTTCCCGTTAAATAGCGAACATCGAACCCTTTTAATCTTTTGTAGCGTGCCATTGCATCTCCCGCGACTGTCGTATATGCATGGCCGATATGTAATTTTCCGCTCGGATAATAAATCGGTGTTGTAATATAAAATGTATTGTTTTCTTGCGGCATCTTGAAACCTCCTAATCAGAATGTCAAAAAGCTCCCGCCCAAAGGACGAGAGCGGCGATAAGTGCAAATCATATATGCATATTTTTTATATTTATCCTTTATCTATGATACCATCTTAGCCTTTAAGATCAAGAATATATACATATGCCCTGAAAAAGAATAATTAAAATTAAAAATCTTTAATGAAAATAAAAAAAGTCTGTTCGTGTCGAATTTTGTCGTATATAATCAAATGAAATAAAAAACTTTGGTTCGAAAGTCTTGATTTAAAAGGATTTTTAGTAGGATAATAGCTTTATTAAATATTTATAAAATGCTGTTATTTCGGTAGTTTCCAAGACATTACTGACTATAAGAACTAATTCTTACAATCAATAGTAAACAAAATGATTGACGATTATTGGAAACCTTGTTATGCTATGAAGGTAAGGATTTTGTCGAATAATGACGAAGAAAAATATAATTTAAACAAATAAGTATCTCTTGGGAGGAGAATGTTTATGAAATCTACTGGTATTGTACGTAAAGTTGATGAATTAGGACGTGTAGTTATTCCTATCGAATTGCGTCGTACTCTCGGAATCGCAGAAAAAGATGCTCTTGAAATTTATGTTGATGATGAAAAAATCATCCTTAAAAAATATAAACCAAACATGACTTGCCAAGTAACTGGTGAAGTTTCTGATGATAACCTTAAACTTGCAGGCGGTAAATTGGTTCTTAGTAAAGAAGGCGCTGAGCAAATCATCAGCGAAATCCAAAACCAGCTTCAAAACCTTAAATAATCATTTCTTGTACAAAAAACGTTCTTGTTATGACACAAGAACGTTTTTTTATTGCTTAATATGGTAAGCATCGTACATTTCACGCTTTGGTACATTGCGATCGACTGCTGCTTTTTTAATGGCTTCTTTAGAAGTAGCGCCTTTCGAGATGTAATGCTCGACATGTTCTTTCGCAGTGAGGGTTTCCCACCATTGTTCTTCCTCATCTGCTTCTTCATTATTACTTCCTTCTACGACAAGACAAAACTCGCCGCGTATCTGATCCTCGTTTGCCCATTCGATGACCTCGGATATCGTTCCTCGGATAAACTCTTCATATTTTTTAGTGAGTTCACGCGTTACGGCAATTTCTCGATCCCCTAATATCTCTGCCATCGCTGACAAGGTTTCCTTCAATCTGTGAGGCGCTTCATAAAAAATGATCGTTTCCCGCCGTTTTTTAAGGGCTTCCAGCTCCTTCTTCTTTTCTTTTTTCTGTCTGTTAAGAAAACCGTAAAAGAAAAAAGGCTGCGGTACAATACCTGAAGCAATAAGAGCTGTTAATGCAGCATTGGCTCCCGGCAACGGAACAACATAACCGCCTATATCCGTAAAATCTTTCACGATTTCAGCTCCAGGATCAGAAATTGTCGGCAGACCGGCATCACTGACAAGAGCAATGTTTTTTCCCGATTTCAGCCATTCAATAATTTTGTGCCCGCTGCTTTCTTTATTGTGTTCATGATAGCTGACCAGCGGTGTTTCAATTTCATATACATGACAAAGCTTTTTCGTTTGCCTCGTATCTTCCGCAGCAATCGCATCCACTGATTTCAGCGTATCGATCGCCCGGAATGTCATATCCTCTAAATTTCCAATTGGGGTTGGGACCAAGTAAAGAATTCCCATGTCCGACTTTTTATTAAAGCTCATTTGGCGCCTTAACATATACAGCCTCCTTGCTGTTCCGCTTTTCTTCTATATAAAGCTCTTTTTTCTTTCGAGTTAGTTTTTTGAAATAATATTCAGCCTGCATAGCTTCTCGTTTGGTATCGAAAGCTTCAGCAAAAATCAATTCAACCGGACGTCTTACTTTTGTATACTTTGCGCCCTTTCCGTCATTGTGTGTTTTCACCCGTTTATGCAGATCGTTGGTATACCCGGCATACCAGCTATTGTCCCTACATTTCACGACGTAGAAGAAATGATTATTTGTCTCCATATAAAATGGTCCTGATCTCTTTTGTATATTCATTTTGTTCATCATAAACGAACAAAGGAGGAAGAATTTTCAAATCTGGACGCCCGCCTTTGATCCCTTCAACCAAAATGGTATTGGCTTCTTTCCCTTGCTTCGGATAGACAAATTGCACACGCTTTGGCTCGATTTGATAAGCCTTCATCAGTTCAAAAATCTCGAGAAGCCGTCCCGGCCGGTGAACAAGCGCTGCTTTTCCTCCTTGTTTGAGCAGCTTGCTGCTGACTGAAATGACATCCTCCAGTGTGCAGTGGATTTCATGTCTTGCGATTCGGAGATGCTCGTTCATGTTTTGTTCAGTTTGTTTCGGCGTTTTAAAATACGGCGGGTTGCAGGTGACAACATCATATCGATTATGTCCAAGTTTCTCCGGCATGTTTTTCAGATCATCATGTATGATCTGAATCTGACCCTGCAGCTTATTGTACTCCACACTGCGAATAGCCATATCATGCAGCCTTTCTTGAATTTCGACTCCAAGAATGTCTGCTTTTGATCTTGTACTGAGCAGCAGCGGCACAATGCCATTGCCGGTGCACAAATCAACAATTTTTCCTTTTTGTATCGGAACGTACGCAAATTTGGACAGAAGCACAGCGTCCAATGAAAAAGCAAACACCGTTGGACTTTGTATGATTTTCATGTCCTCTGCCAGCAAATAATCTAATCTTTCATCATCACGTAATGAAACCATCTTCTTATCCTTTCAGTACCTTTGAAAAAGGCTTCCGTCTTATGCGGAAGCCTTTTCCCTATTTTTTATTTAAGAATGACAGACAGAAAAGACAATCTTCTTTTCGAACACTTCCATAGTGGACATTGCAGATATGAAATCCTTCTTGATACAGTCGTGCCAGATTATCATATCCTTCCCCTATATCAGTTTGCTCTGTCTTCTGTGTTTTTGATTCTTTTTTATCAGCTTTGAACTTTTCAATCTGCTGCGTCGTATCGTCCAGCCGTTTGCGCAAATGCTTGTTTTCAAGCTGTAAATGATGATTTTCCTCAATCATCTCACCGATATGCTGCTTCAAATCCCCCAGCTGCCGGTACAGTGAACCAATTTGTTCTTCTAAGTTAATGACTGTATCAAATAACTCTTTTTTATCCAAGGTTCCACACCTCGTTAATCTGTGGTTTGTGCGGATACGACGCCCTCTTCCAAGAGCTCTTCCCAAGTATATTCTATCACTTTTTCACGGTTTATCAGTTCCACCTGAAGCACCCGTTCCAGAATATTTAGTCCGACGACCTTCGCGGGGCCGTTTGCTGTCGTAATCATTTCTCCAATATCCGGAAGCTGTTCTTTTGCGGTCTCATACTCATCGTTCTCATATTTTAAACAGCACATCAAACGTCCGCAAAGACCTGAAATCTTCGTAGGATTTAAAGACAAGTTCTGATCCTTGGCCATTTTAATGGAAACGGGTTCAAAATCTCCAAGAAAAGTTGAACAGCAAAGCATTCTTCCGCAAGGACCGATTCCTCCGAGCATTTTCGCCTCATCCCTCACTCCGATTTGGCGCAGCTCAATTCTTGTCTTAAAGATAGAAGCCAAATCCTTTACAAGCTCTCTAAAATCCACTCGGCCATCAGCAGTGAAGTAAAAAATGACTTTATTGCGATCAAACGTGAATTCAACATCGACCAGCTTCATATCCAAGCCGTGTTCAATCACTTTCTTTTGACAGATATCAAATGCTGATAGTGCTTCTTGTTTATTCTCTTCTACAATGAGAAGATCGCGCTCGTCAGCCACACGTATCACTTTTCGAAGGGGAAGCACCACATCATGCTCATCCACCTGTTTATTTGCAATCACGACCTGGCCGTACTCAACGCCTCTGACAGTTTCTACAATTACGCAGCTGTCATGTTCTATATGAAATCCATTCGGATCAAAATAATATATTTTACCCGCTTTCTTAAAGCGGACACCAATTACATTGTACAAGCTTATCCCTCCTGCAACATTAACACCAAGTGCTCCATTAATCCTTGTACATTCACATTGGAATGAAGCCGTTTCTTTGCTTCTAAAACAGCAAGTATCTGATTCGTAACGCTTTGTTGTGTTGATTGTAGCGCATGCTGTTTTATTGATTGGAATAAGTCTTGATAAATCAATTTATCTTCATTTCCTATTTGGATGGACAACACATCACGATATATCAATAAGAGCATATCAAGACCCATTTCTTGATGGGTTTTTTCTTTGAAAAAGGGCATCCATTGATCTTGAATAAAGAAAAAAGCATGTCCTTTCCGCTGGTGTAGGACTTCATACAATTTTATCACTTTCGCTCTAGACTCTGCAAACTCATCATTTCGACTTAATTCGACTGCTTCTGCCACATTATTGGTCATGTTGGCCAGAAGCCTTGCCATATGAGGCGAGACGTCCTGTTCGATCAGTCTGTCTTCAATTGCTTTTGGCTGCAAAGGCTGAAAGGGAAGGGTTTGGCATCTTGAAATGATGGTATCCAATAACCTTTGGGGCTGCTCAGTGATGAGGATGGCCATTGTGTCTTTATTCGGTTCTTCTAAAAATTTCAGCAGGCTGTTCGCCGCATTTGCTGTCATTTGATCTGCGTGCGAAATAATATACAGCTTTTTATGCGATTCAAGCCCAGTCTTAGAAAACTCTTCTTGCAACGCTTGAATTTGCGCCTTTTTGATTGATAAGCCATCAGGCTGAACAAGATGGAGATCGGGATGGTTCCCTGACTCTATCCGTTTACAGTTTCGGCAGCTCTCACAAGGCTCCGCGCCATCCTCCAAACAAAAGAAGCTTTTTGCAAGAAGCAGCGCGGCATCAAGCTTGCCTGTTCCTTTTTTTCCCTCAAACAAATAAGCGTGTGATAATCTGTCCTTCTCAATACTATTATATAAAAGCTTCATCACTCTGGGCTGAAGCTCGTTCATTTCCTTCCAGGATATTGCCATTGTATCACTCTCTATGTGTAAAGGTTAATCAATAAACCTTTTATTTCGCCAATACGCTCCAGCAAATCAATTGCCGGTTTTTCCTGATCCATCATCTCTTCTGTAAGCTGTATCAATTTTTCATCTATTTCTTTCACAAGTCCCAGCGTTCTGCTGTTCCCGTAAAGATCAAAGCTTTTCGACGTTTCATGTGAAAGGCCGCTGTCCACAGCTTCTTTGACAAAACGTTTCACAAGTCCTTTAAATCTCGCTAAGTCTTTAAAATTCCGCGATTTCGTTAGCCTTTTTCCAAATGCCTCTATATCGGATAACAGCCTGGTAAGCTGATCAAGCTTCAATTTGCCGCTTTGGTTTTCCATTGATGTTTTAAATGATGCTGTGATCTCAGATGTTTTCACAGAGGGAAGCTGCTTATTATCTATAAATGTACGTATATCTTTATTAATTTTCACAGTTTCAAATCCTTAAAATTGATGAAATTCATCGACTGGAAGGACAAATACTGTCGCTCCGCCAACTTCAACTTCGACTGGATAAGGGACATAAGAATCAGCATTTCCGCCCATTGGAGATACAGGGGCAATCATTTGGTCACGTTTCTGTCCGTTTTCTTTAATAAGACTCAACGCTTTATTGACGCGTATATCCTCAACACCAATCATAAACGTTGTATTGCCTGATTTAAGAAATCCTCCCGTCGTCGCAAGCTTTGTGACCCTGAAGTTGTGATCCGTTAAGGTTTTCAAAAGTCTGTTGCTGTCCTGATCTTGTACAACTGCCACTATCAATTTCATCTGTGAAGGCCTCCTTTAGATTGGAAACAACATGATCTCGTTTACATTATTATATCAACTATTGGGAAACAGGTCACAATTGAATTTTTTTCAATGCTTCATTGATCACCTTTAGAACATCCTGAACGACAAGGTCTTTAGATTGCCCGGCATCAACTGAATGGAATCTTTCCGGAAATCGTTTCATCAGCTCTTGATAACCTTCCTGTACCTTTGTATGAAAGTCCAGTTTTTCTAAATCGAGCCTATTTTTCTCCCGTGAGCCGTTTGCATAAATACGCTTCAGTCCTTCTTCCGGATCAATTGAAAAATAAACCGTTACATGGGGCATCATATCTCCAATGGCAAATTCATTAATGGACAGAACCTCATCAATTCCAAGTCCTCTTGCATATCCTTGATACGCAAGCGAACTGTCTATGAATCTGTCGCAAAGAACGACATGCCCCTGATCTAAAGCAGGTTTTACTTTTTCAACTAAATGCTGGCGTCTCGCAGCCGCATATAAGAGAGCTTCTGTTTTTGGGTCCATTAATGTGTTGTGCTCATTCAGAATAACCTCTCGAATTTGTTCTGCAATATCTATTCCGCCCGGCTCTCGAGTTGCCATAACCTGAAGGCCTTCAGCTGACAGTATGTTTTTGATTTCCTGGAGAACAGTTGTTTTCCCCGCCCCTTCAGGACCTTCGAATGTAATAAATAAACCGCTCATGATTTCTCCTCTTCTATATAAACAAGTAGTTGTTTCTCTTTGATTTTCATATTCCCTTGAACATGCGTTTTCATGCTGATCAAGCGGCTGAGCTTTTGCACACTTTCTTTTGTTATTCTTTCTCCCGCCATAATCATCGGGATACCCGGAGGATAAGGGATGATATCCTCTGCATTCAGCCGACCTGCCGCTTCCCCAAAGTCCACATATTCTTTCTTAAACGAATATAAAACCTTTTTTTGATAAGGCAAGACAGTAACAGGCTGCGCTCCCCATTCTGCAGGCACAAAAGGCTGATCCGGAGGCGTTTTCTCAATCTCCTCATCAATGCTTCTAATGGTTTCAGCGTTTATTCTCCGTTTTCCTCCCAGTGGGAGAACGAGCAGTACTTGATTTTCGTCAGCAAGCTCAGTGAATATGTTAGCACGCTCTAATATGCTTTGCAGTGTATAGCCAGAATGCCCGCGTTTTGAACGAATGGTAAGCTTCAGCGGGTCCGCTATAACCTGTGTATTAGCAGGGTTAACAGCTTCTGCATTTGTAAGTGAATCAAACGTTTGTTTAAGTGTTTGTATTCGCTGCAAAATGTCAGGAAGCTTTTGTTCTTCTATAATATGCTGTACATAAGCACGGGCAATGTCTAACGAAGCCATAATCGGATAAGACGGGCTGCTGCTTTGTAATCGGTTTAAATACTCTGCCACCCGATCCCTGTCAACTCTGCAGCTGCTGTTGAGGTGCAAATAAGAGCCCATCGTCATGGCAGGCAATGTTTTGTGGGCCGACTGAACAACAATATCTGCCCCCATTTTTAAAGCTGAGACTGGAAAAGGCTCTCCTAAAATAAAATGTGCGCCATGTGCTTCGTCCACCAAAACAGGAATCCCGTAATGATGGGCCTCCGTAATGATCTCGGTCAAATCAGCACTATGCCCATAATATGTGGGATTGGTCAGTACCAAGCCTTTCGCATCAGGATATGCTGCCAAGGCTTCTTTAATTGTACCAAGCGGAACATGCATAGGCACATGCATCGCTGGATCAACGTCAGGTGCGAGATAAACCGGCTCTGCACCAGCCAAATCAACAGCATGAAATACAGACTTATGACAGTTTCTTTGAACCAAAATTGTATCACCAGGTTCACAAACAGATAAAATCATCGCTAAGTTTCCGACAGTCGTACCGTTCACCAGAAAAAAACTTTCGGCCGAACCATATAATTGACTGACAAGCTCCTGAGCTTCCTTAATTACCCCGGAAGGATGATGGAGATCATCCAGCCCTGCCAGTTCAGTTACATCAATGGTGAGAAGAGGATCGAATATTGACTTGGTGTCATCAAAAAAGACATCTCCATTGTGATGTCCCGGAACATGAAATGAATGAGAATTTCTTCTCGCATGTTGAATTAATGCTTTATATAAAGGTGTGTTCATGAAAACAATCCTTTGAATGTGTCTTCTTACACTTTATTATATCGTGCCTCTGACAGAACTTAAAGCCAGACTTACTGGTAACTATCTTTCCTTTATTGTAAGCAGCTTTTGCTTTAGGTCGCCTTCCATCATCATGAGCTCTTCTTCTGCCTGACGGCGTTTGATCCGTCCTTCTTCTTGTATAGTCAATGTTTCTTCAAGCGTGCTTATTAAGCTTTCCTGCACCTTTTTTAAGGTATCTATATCAACTAGGCCTCGTTCATTTGCCCGTACGGTTTCAATTGTATTGGTTTTTAAAAGCTCCGCATTTTTCAGCAAAAGCTCATTGGTTGTATCCGATACTTTCTGCTGTGCATCCACTGCATTCCGCTGCCTTAAAAGTGTCAGTGCGATCGCAACTTGATTTTTCCAAAGCGGAATCGCTGTCACAATGGATGACTGGATCTTTTCAGCTAACGCTTGGTTTGTATTTTGAATCAGTCTGATTTGCGGAGCACTTTGGATTGTAATTTGCCTGCTAAGCAGCAAATCGTGCACTCTTTTATCTAATCGGTCAGCAAATTGCATCAAATCATTTACTTCTTGAACGGCCATTTGGTTATGATCACTCGATTCAGCCTGTTGCTTCAGTTCAGGAATTGTTTTTGTTTTTAATTCCTCCAGCTTCAGTTCTCCTGCAGCAATATAAACATTCAGCGCTGCGAAATACTCTTTATTTTTTTCATATAACTGCTCTAATAGCTTATTGTCACTGATTAAAGCATTTTTAGAGTGCTCCAGCTTCAAGCTGATTCTGTCTATCTGCACGCTGGTCTTTTGATATTTAGACAGCACCTCT
>NZ_CP021911.1:4002500-4020000 GCF_002201875.1 Bacillus sp. MD-5 | reverse complement strand
GAACGTTCTGTTTATAAGACCCAAGGTCTTATATTCCGTATAATATCCTTAGAAAGGAGGTGATCCAGCCGCACCTTCCGATACGGCTACCTTGTTACGACTTCACCCCAATCATCTGTCCCACCTTCGGCGGCTGGCTCCTAAAAGGTTACCTCACCGACTTCGGGTGTTACAAACTCTCGTGGTGTGACGGGCGGTGTGTACAAGGCCCGGGAACGTATTCACCGCGGCATGCTGATCCGCGATTACTAGCGATTCCAGCTTCACGCAGTCGAGTTGCAGACTGCGATCCGAACTGAGAACAGATTTGTGGGATTGGCTTAACCTCGCGGTTTCGCTGCCCTTTGTTCTGTCCATTGTAGCACGTGTGTAGCCCAGGTCATAAGGGGCATGATGATTTGACGTCATCCCCACCTTCCTCCGGTTTGTCACCGGCAGTCACCTTAGAGTGCCCAACTGAATGCTGGCAACTAAGATCAAGGGTTGCGCTCGTTGCGGGACTTAACCCAACATCTCACGACACGAGCTGACGACAACCATGCACCACCTGTCACTCTGCCCCCGAAGGGGACGTCCTATCTCTAGGATTGTCAGAGGATGTCAAGACCTGGTAAGGTTCTTCGCGTTGCTTCGAATTAAACCACATGCTCCACCGCTTGTGCGGGCCCCCGTCAATTCCTTTGAGTTTCAGTCTTGCGACCGTACTCCCCAGGCGGAGTGCTTAATGCGTTAGCTGCAGCACTAAGGGGCGGAAACCCCCTAACACTTAGCACTCATCGTTTACGGCGTGGACTACCAGGGTATCTAATCCTGTTCGCTCCCCACGCTTTCGCTCCTCAGCGTCAGTTACAGACCAGAGAGTCGCCTTCGCCACTGGTGTTCCTCCACATCTCTACGCATTTCACCGCTACACGTGGAATTCCACTCTCCTCTTCTGCACTCAAGTTCCCCAGTTTCCAATGACCCTCCCCGGTTGAGCCGGGGGCTTTCACATCAGACTTAAGAAACCGCCTGCGAGCCCTTTACGCCCAATAATTCCGGACAACGCTTGCCACCTACGTATTACCGCGGCTGCTGGCACGTAGTTAGCCGTGGCTTTCTGGTTAGGTACCGTCAAGGTACCGCCCTATTCGAACGGTACTTGTTCTTCCCTAACAACAGAGCTTTACGATCCGAAAACCTTCATCACTCACGCGGCGTTGCTCCGTCAGACTTTCGTCCATTGCGGAAGATTCCCTACTGCTGCCTCCCGTAGGAGTCTGGGCCGTGTCTCAGTCCCAGTGTGGCCGATCACCCTCTCAGGTCGGCTACGCATCGTTGCCTTGGTGAGCCATTACCTCACCAACTAGCTAATGCGCCGCGGGTCCATCTGTAAGTGGTAGCCGAAGCCACCTTTTATGTTTGAACCATGCGGTTCAAACAAGCATCCGGTATTAGCCCCGGTTTCCCGGAGTTATCCCAGTCTTACAGGCAGGTTACCCACGTGTTACTCACCCGTCCGCCGCTAACATCAGGGAGCAAGCTCCCATCTGTCCGCTCGACTTGCATGTATTAGGCACGCCGCCAGCGTTCGTCCTGAGCCAGGATCAAACTCTCCGATAAAGTAGTTTGACTGACTACGCACATCGCTGTGCGATTTATAAAAAATGAATTAACAGGTACGTTTTGTCTTGTTTAGTTTTCAAAGAACTTTATCCACCGCTCTTTAAGCGACTTTATTATCATAACATTTATTGTCGCTACTGTCAACAATTTTTTATTATTCCCTTTTCAAAAAAGCCGTTCGTCATCAGCGACGTATACTATAATAACACCTTCATTTATCGAAGTCAATACATAATATCAATTAAATAATAAATTGCTTAATGACGACTAACGCAGCTATTCCCGGTATTCCTAAAATCCCGCTGATAGCTGTTGTGGCTAGATTAATCGGCACATGAATGCCAAGACTGCCGCCAAACATATTTACACAAACCAGCAGCAAAGCACCCGCTACAAATTTAACAGCTGTGATGCCAATCCACTTTAAAGGCTTTGCAGCTGAACCTGATAAAAAAAGAAGAATAACCAGTCCCAAAATAACTCCAACAATAAAAATAGGCTCCATGAATCTTCTCATCTCCTTCGCTTGTTCTAGTACAAGCTTATGAGAAGATCCAGGAGTTTAGACCACTTACTTCCACCGGCTGATTTTTAAATTTCGCTGCTTCGCTTCCCTTAAGTAAAAAAAATACTTCGCTTCAGCTACTTTCAGTTCGTATAACACTTCAGCAGACGGTTCTAAGCTTTTTTCGACCAGCTTCTTCTGCCTGTTCCACTCTTCCTTTTGCTTAAAAAGCTGCTCGATTAGTTTTTCATCAAACTCTCTTCTCAATGTTTTCTTGCGAAGAAAACCCATGGATCGCTTTTTCCTCCTTACAATTCACGTCTTCCTTCAAGTGCTTTAGAAAGAGTGACCTCATCAGCATATTCCAAATCACCGCCGACGGGCAGTCCGTGGGCAATACGGGAGAGCTTAATACCAGACGGCTTGAGGAGCCTTGATATATACATCGCCGTTGCTTCCCCTTCTATATTAGGGTTTGTCGCGAGAATCACTTCTGTCACTTGATCATCCTGTAATCGTTTTAACAATTCTGGTATTTTAATATCCTCCGGTCCGATGCCGTCCATTGGAGAAATAGCGCCGTGAAGAACGTGATACTGTCCATTGTATTCCTTCATTTTCTCCATAGCGATAACATCCTTTGGGTCTTGCACAACACAGATAACAGATTTATCCCTGCGCGTATCTTCACATATATAGCAAGGGTCCTGATCTGTAATATGCCCGCAAACTGAACAATATGTCAGATTGCGTTTCGCATTTACTAATGCTTTCGCAAAATCTAATACCACATCTTCTTTCATACCTAGAACAAAAAAAGCCAGACGAACCGCTGTTTTCGGTCCGATCCCTGGCAATTTCATAAAGCTGTCTATCAGCTTTGATATTGGTTCAGGATATTGCATGTTCTTTTATCCCCCTAGAATAAACCTGGCATGTTCATTCCTTTTGTAAATTGACCCATTGTTTCGTTTGTGATTTCGTCAACTTTTTTCAAAGCTTCATTCGTTGCAGCAAGCACTAAATCTTGAAGCATATCAATATCTTCCGGATCAACGACTTCTTCTTTGATGATAACATCCAGGATTTCTTTTTGGCCGTTTGCTTTTACTGTTACCATACCGCCGCCTGCAGTTCCTTCAACAACCTTTTCTGCAAGCTCTTCTTGAGCCTTCGCCATGTCCTTTTGCATTTTTTGCATTTGTTTCATCATTTTTTGCATATTACCCATTCCGCCACGCATAGCATTCACTCTCTTTCATTTTGTTAGTCTTTTATTTCAATTAAATCCGCTCCGACAAGCTTTTTCGCTTCGGCAATAAGCGGGTCTTCTTCAGCCGGTTCATTTGATCCTTCATTTTCCTGCTGATGATCTTCTAAAAATTCTTCTCTTATTTTACCCCATTGTGCTTCTGGAACGCCAATCAAATCCATTCTTTTTCCGAGCATCGATTCTAAAATCTGCTCAAGATTAGTTCGGACTCCGTTGTTATCCTCAGCAACCATTTTACAATGAATTTCATATTTGAATTTCAGGACAAATGCCGCGGAGGCGGCAGCCACAGGTTCACTGTCATTCAGCAAAGCGGCATGTGATACTTTGTTTTGCTGTTTGAGATGTGCAAGAAGCTTGCCCCAGCTGTTTCTAAGCAGATCAAGATCAGGTCTTGTGGCTTCTTTCAAAATTTCATGGATTCTGCCTACTGGCGCTTTGTAATTGGATTTCCCGCCCTTTGGCACACGCGGCGTTTCTTTTTTGGGGCTTTCCGCAGCCGCTTTTATGCCCGTTGTTTTAAGCCGCTCTACTTCCTGTTCAAGTTGCTGAATTTTTTTCATCAGCATGTCCACTTCCGGGAGGTCAGCAGCAGATTGATGTGAGGTTTGGCAAATCTTCACCACGGCCACTTCGAAAAAGATACGCGGATGATTTGTCCATTTCATTTCCTGATGGCTCTTGTTCAGAATATCAATCATTTCATATATGGCCTGAGCCGGAATTTGTTCACTTAGTACCCGGAACGTTTCATCGACTTTTACTTTTTCAAGCACTCCCTCTAAGCCAGGAGCTGTTTTATACAGCAGCATATCCCTGAAATAGAAAATCATATCTTCTATCAGCTTAGCTGGATCTTTCCCTTGCTGCAGCAATTCATTTAATGTTTCCAGTGCGTCAGAAACATTTTTATCATGCAAGGATTGCGCAAGCTTCCCGATATACAATTGAGAAACAGCACCCGTAATCAAAAGCGCATCCTCGACTTTCAGGACATCACCGCTGAATGATACGGCCTGATCAAGAAGGCTCAGGGCATCCCTCATCCCTCCGTCCGCAGCACTCGCAATAATATCCAGCGATCCTTCCTCCACTTGCAGCTGTTCGGCATCAACAATTTTATTCATGCGCCCTACAATCGCTTGGGAGGTAATTCGTTTAAAGTCAAAACGCTGACACCTGGAGATAATGGTTAAAGGAATTTTGTGCGGTTCAGTTGTTGCTAGAATGAAAATACAATGTTCCGGCGGCTCTTCTAATGTTTTTAGTAATGCATTAAAGGCGCCGATAGAAAGCATATGCACCTCATCTATGATATATACCTTATACGTGACAGCCGATGGGGCAAACTTCACTTTATCGCGAATATCACGAATCTCATCAACACCGTTATTAGAAGCGGCATCAATTTCTATGACATCGGATATCGACCCGTTTGTTATCCCTTTACAGGCCGCACATTCGTTGCATGGCTCATCAACAGGAGCATGTTCACAGTTAACAGCCTTGGCAAATATTTTGGCTGCACTGGTTTTTCCGGTTCCTCTAGGCCCGGAAAACAGATAGGCGTGAGAAAACTTTTTTTGCAAAAGGGCATTTTGCAGCGTTTTTGTAATGTGCTCTTGTCCGACCACATCTTCAAAGCGCTGAGGCCTGAATACTCGATATAAAGCTTGGTAACTCACGGGTTTGCCCTCCTCCGTTATTCATCATTCCCATTATACATGAACCTTGTTTCGATTCCAAAAGCTCTTTTTACATAACAAAAGACTCACCTAATCTTAGGTGAGTCTGAAAATTTGATGATTGATTTACCGTGCACCTTCTGTCGATTCGCTACCCTAAGCGTTACTTAAGCAGTTAGCTCGGCCCAGGCAACCCTGCGGCACATGAGAGGTTTCACTTAATGCTGCTTCCTTCCGGACCTGACATGGTTCATGAATTCCCATTGCGCAGGACCCAAGCGTCAACACCACTTACTTAAGGCAGGCCTTAAAGTAAACGAACCTCGAGAAGGGATTCGGCCCTGCTAGAGCGGATTGCAGGTACAGGGCACCGCTACCTCCCCGCTTAGCACGGCAAAATAAATATCAAATTTTATGTTGCATCTATTACGATGCACACTTAAGTATATCTGTTTCCCCTAAAAATTGCAACCGTACTATTCAGACAAGTTTTTCCTGGCAGCTTTCTTCTTTTTTCTTAGTTCTCTGAAAAACGCACTGAGCATTCCGCCGCATTCTTCCTCAAGCACACCGCTCACCACTTCAGCCTGATGATTAAAGCGTTCCTCCTGAAGAAGATTCATTAACGTACCTGAACAACCTCCTTTCGGATCGAATGCGCCAAATACCACTTTTTCCACTCGTGAAAGCACAACGGCACCAGCACACATTGGACAAGGCTCGAGCGTCACATAAAGAGTCGCCCCTTCCAGCCGCCATGTTCCCAATGCCTTACACGCTTCATCAATCACGAGCATTTCTGCATGAGCGATCGATCGCTGCTCCGTCTCTCTTAAATTATGTGCACGCGCTATAATTTCATCATTAACGACAAGCACCGCGCCTATTGGCACTTCACCTTTCTCTCCAGCCTTTTTCGCTTCTTTAATTGCTTCTTTCATATAAAGTTCATCTTGTGTCATTAGAATAAGCTCTCTTTTCAAAGTTTTTTCATTGCCTAAAAAGGCTACATATTAACTATAACTGAAACGGAAAGGAGACTGTCGATTGTCCAAAGCAGACACAGCCCTTCTCATTGTAGACATGATCAATAATTTTGAATTCGATATGGGAGAAACCCTCGCTAAAAAAACAGAAAAAATCGTTCCTCATATTTTATCATTAAAGGAGCACGCGAGACAAAATGACTGGCCGATTATTTACATCAACGATCATTATGGACTATGGCAAGCTGATATTAAAAATATTCAGCAAGAATGTACAAATGAAAAAAGCAAGGATATCATCACAAAGATAGCTCCGGAAGATGCTGATTATTTTTTAATCAAACCTAAACATTCCGCTTTTTACGAAACTGCACTTCATACTCTTCTGACTGAATTGCAGGTGAGACAAATCATCATAACAGGTATAGCCGGCAATATATGTGTGCTGTTTACCGCTAATGACGCTTACATGAGGGAATACAGCATCACAATTCCTAAGGACTGCATCGCCTCAAACAGTGACGAGGATAATGAATTCGCCTTAACTATGATGGAGAATGTTCTTTTCGCAGAAATTACGACGGAAAAACAAATTACAGAAAAATAAACATGATCAGCGCTTTTCTTTCATACATTGATAGCGATATGAAAGGAGGCGTTTTTCATTCAAATTTATGTAGTAAAACAAGGCGACACTCTTTCTGCTATCGCTTCACAACACAGAACAACCGTAAGTGAGATCGCAGAAACGAATGAAATACCGAATCCCGACAGCCTTGTTGTCGGACAAACCATCGTCATTCCAATTGCCGGCCAGTTCTATGATGTGAAGCGAGGTGATACCCTGACATCCATCGCCCGGCAGTTCAATACAACAGCAGCCGAGCTCGCCAGGGTTAACCGCATCCAATTAAATACCGTGCTTCAGATTGGTTTCCGTTTATACATCCCTCCAGCTCCTAAACGGGATATCGAATCAAATGCTTATTTGGAGCCACGCGGAAATCAAGTCAGCGAAAATCTCCAGCAGGCGGCCAGAGAAGCGTCGCCCTACTTAACGTACTTGGGCACATTCAGTTTCCAGGCACAGCGTAACGGAACATTAGTCGCACCGCCTTTAACGAATTTAAGGAGCATTACAGAAAGTCAAAATACAACATTGATGATGATTATAACGAACTTAGAAAACCAAGCATTTAGCGATGAGCTCGGACGGATCCTTTTGAACGACGAAACTGTAAAAAGAAGGCTTCTAAATGAAATAGTCGAGAACGCCAGAAGGTATGGCTTCCGTGACATTCATTTCGACTTTGAATATTTGCGGCCCGAGGATAGAGAAGCCTATAATCAATTTCTGCGCGAAGCGAGGGATCTTTTCCATCGAGAAGGCTTAGGAATTTCCACGGCTCTAGCTCCTAAAACAAGTGCAACACAGCAGGGCAGATGGTATGAAGCTCATGATTACAGGGCACATGGCCAAATTGTCGACTTTGTTGTTCTCATGACATATGAATGGGGCTATAGCGGCGGGCCGGCTCAAGCAGTTTCTCCAATTGGCCCTGTCCGGGATGTCATAGAATATGCTTTGACTGAAATGCCAGCGAACAAAATCGTCATGGGCCAGAATTTATATGGATATGACTGGACGTTGCCATATAAAGCAGGGGGAACTCCGGCAAGAGCAGTAAGCCCTCAGCAAGCCATTGTCATAGCTGATCAGAACAATGCTTCCATTCAGTATGACGAAACCGCTCAAGCTCCTTTCTTCCGCTATACTGATGCACAAAACAGAAGGCACGAGGTATGGTTCGAGGATGCCCGCTCAATCCAAGCAAAATTCAATCTGATTAAAGAACTGAATTTAAGAGGCATCAGCTATTGGAAGCTGGGTCTTTCCTTCCCACAAAACTGGCTGCTGCTGTCTGATCAATTTAATGTTGTCAAATTGACGTTTCGATAAATTGGAAACGTCTTTTTTTCATGGGGGCACCCAAGGGTTGTGATACAATATGAAGGTCGGTAACTGACGCACGTTTTTCAGATATAAGGAGGATTCCGATGAATACAGCCCCTTTTATTGCAATAGAAGGTCCTATCGGGGCAGGAAAAACAACCCTCGCAACGATGCTCTCACAAGAGTTCGGATTCCCTATGATCAATGAGATTGTAGAGGATAACCCGTACCTTGATAAGTTTTATGACAATATAGAGGAATGGAGCTTCCAGCTCGAGATGTTTTTTCTTTGTCACAGATACAAACAGCTTGAAGACACCAGTGATCACTTTTTAAAAAAGGGACAGCCTGTGATAGCTGATTATCATATTTATAAAAATGTGATTTTTGCGGAACGCACCTTGTCTCAACATCAGCTGGAAAAGTACAAAAAGATCTATCACCTGCTAACGGATGATCTGCCAAAGCCGAATTTCATCATTTACATAAAGGCCAGTCTGCCTACATTGCTACACCGCATTGAAAAACGCGGGCGTCCCTTTGAGAAAAAAATTGAAACAAGCTATTTGGAGCAGTTGATTTCAGATTATGAAGTCGCCATCAAGCAGCTGCAGGAAGCAGATCCTGACCTTACAGTGTTAACCGTAGATGGTGATTCAAAGGATTTCGTTTTGAATAAGAGCGACTTTGAACGCATTGCCGCCCATGTAAAGGAGCTTATCGTATGAAGGAACATCATATCCCTAAGAATTCAATTATTACAGTAGCAGGAACAGTAGGTGTCGGAAAATCAACTTTAACCAAAACTTTAGCTAAACGGCTTGGATTTAAAACATCTTTGGAGGAAGTCGATCATAATCCATACTTGGAAAAGTTCTATCATGATTTTGAACGTTGGAGCTTTCACCTTCAAATTTATTTCTTAGCTGAACGCTTCAAAGAACAGAAAACGATTTTTGAAGCAGGCGGAGGATTTGTACAGGATCGTTCGATTTATGAAGATACAGGGATTTTCGCAAAAATGCATGCTGATAAAGGGACAATGTCAAAGGTTGATTATAAGACTTACACAAGTCTTTTTGAAGCAATGGTAATGACACCGTACTTCCCGCACCCAGATGTGTTGATCTACTTAGAAGGAGATCTGGAGAACATTTTAAACCGGATTGAACAACGCGGCCGTGAGATGGAGCTTCAGACTAGCCGGTCATATTGGGAAGAAATGCATACACGCTATGAAAACTGGATAAGCGGTTTTAACGCCTGCCCTGTTTTAAAACTTCGCATTGAAGATTATGATCTGCTGAACGACAAAAACTCGATTGAAAATATTGTAGATCAAATTGCTTCCGTTATTCATGATAATCAAAAAAAGTGAATCTCGACTGAGATTCACTTTTTCATTATAATAAAAAATCCGTTGCACCGAATGCAACGGACAAAACAATCTCCAATATATGCTTGTGTTTCATTAGAATTAAAATCAATATGGCGGAGGAAGAGGGATTCGAACCCCCGCGGGCTTTGACACCCCTGTCGGTTTTCAAGACCGATCCCTTCAGCCGGACTTGGGTATTCCTCCGTATCGACAAGACTTACTATATCATGTATGTTCTCATGTGGTCAAGCATTTTTAAAAACTTTTTTTGTTTTTACGAAAATGTCGTGTTTTTATAAGCAAAAAGGCGCACCTTGTTAGGCACGCCTTTAATTCATTTATGGTTTCATTACTTCTCTATTCCCCATATAAGGACGAAGCACCTTCGGAATCACAACGCTTCCGTCTTCCTGCTGATAATTTTCTAAGATAGCGGCAACTGTTCTTCCAACCGCCAGTCCTGAACCGTTCAGTGTGTGTACATGCTCAGGCTTGCCTTTCGCTTCACGTCTAAAACGAATGTTCGCACGTCTTGCCTGGAACGCTTCGAAGTTACTGCAAGAAGAGATTTCTCGGTATGTGTCTTGGCTCGGAATCCAAACCTCGATATCGTATTTTTTCGCAGCCGTAAAGCCTAAGTCACCCGTACACATGCTCATGACGCGGTATGGGAGCTCAAGCAGCTGAAGAACCCGTTCTGCTTGGTTTGTAAGCTTCTCTAATTCCTCATAGGAATCCTCAGGCTTCACAAACTTCACAAGCTCAACTTTATTAAATTGGTGCTGACGAATTAATCCGCGTGTGTCACGTCCTGCTGAACCTGCTTCAGAACGGAAGCAAGCACTGAATGCCGCGTAATTGATCGGCAGGCTGTCACCTGAAAAGATTTCATCGCGATGCATGTTTGTAATCGGTACCTCTGCAGTCGGAATTAAGAAGTAATCTTCCTCCCTGATTTTAAATGCATCCTCTTCAAATTTAGGAAGCTGCCCCGTTCCCGTCATGCTCGCACGGTTAACCATATATGGCGGGATCACTTCAGTATAGTTATACTCATCCACATGCAGATCAAGCATAAAGTTATAAAGCGCGCGCTCCAGACGAGCACCTAACCCTTTATAGAACACGAAACGGCTTCCTGTTACTTTGGCAGCACGTTCGAAATCCAGAATACCCAGCTCATCCGCAATATCCCAGTGCGGCTTTGGCTCGTAAGCAAATGAAGGTTTTTCACCCCATTTACGCACTTCTATGTTGTCGTCTTCTGTTTCACCGACAGGTACAGACTCATGCGGAATATTCGGGATGGAAAGAAGAATTGTATCAAGCTCAGCTTCCACTGTTCTTAATTCTTCATCAAGTTTTTTAATTTCTTCGCCGACTTCACGCATTTCTTTAATAATGTGGTCCGCGTCTTTTTTCTCACGTTTCAGCACAGCAACCTGCTGAGACACTTCATTCCGTTTTCCTTTTAACTCTTCAACCTTGCCGATAAGCTCTCTTCGTCTGTCATCTAACGTCTCAAACTTATCAAAATCAGTTAAGTCTTCGCCTTTGTGAACAAGCTTCGCTTTAATCTCTTGAAAATTTGCTCTCAGCATTTTCGTATCAAGCATGCGAAACACTCCTTTTTATTGATTTGTCGAAAATAAAAAGAGCCCTCATCCCCATAAAGGGACGAGAGCTCTCGCGTTGCCACCCTGATTGAAAACAAATCAATGACTCGTTTTCCACTTTCACACATAACGGTTATCCCGTAAATGCCTACTTCTTTCAGCATTTCGCTCAAGGATGGATTCAGACAGCATCTTTCACCGATTCGCACCAACCATCGGCTCTCTTAGAAAGAGAGGCTCCCTACTAGTTCCTATCAACGCTTTTCGATCTTTATTTGTGCTTATAATGTACTATAAGTTTCCACAGCTTTCAACTGTTTTATACAAGTGCCTTCTGTTTGTATTCCTCAACCATTTGAACAAACAGTTGTGTCACTCGGTGATCTTCCGTCAGTTCCGGATGGAATGAGCAGCCAAGGAATTGCCCCTGTTTCGCGGCTACAATACGGCCATTATGCTCCGATAGAACTTCAACATTTTCACCAGCTTCTAAAATATGCGGCGCACGGATGAATACCCCAGTAAAAGGCTCATCCAAGCCTTTAATTGTTAAATCCGCTTCAAAGCTGTCAACCTGCCGGCCAAATGAATTGCGTTCTACAACCACATTCAAAAGGGCTAAATGAGGATTATCTGAACCAGCAATTTCTTTTGCTAATATAATTAATCCGGCACATGTTCCAAACATCGGCTTACCCTGAGCAGCGAATTCACGAAGCGGGTCCATGAATTGATACGTATCGATCAAACGGCGCATCGTCGTGCTCTCACCGCCCGGCACAATCAACCCGTCAATTTCGTTCAGCTGCTCCGGACGTTTTACGACAAGACCAGCTGCTCCGCATGCTTCAATCGCATGGATGTGCTCTCTAACTGCTCCTTGAAGTCCTAGTACACCTATTGTTAACATGTCAGCAGCACTCCTATATTCTTACCAGCCGCGTTCTTGCATACGCTGTTCTGGAAGTAAGTTTGAGATTTCAATCCCTTTCATTGCAGTACCGAGCTCTTTTGACAGCTCAGCGATCAATTTGTAATCAGTGAAGTGAGTTGTTGCTTCCACAATTGCTTTCGCAAATTTAGCAGGGTTATCTGATTTGAAAATACCAGAACCAACAAATACTCCATCAGCACCAAGCTGCATCATGAGAGCAGCATCAGCTGGAGTTGCTACGCCGCCAGCGGCAAAGTTAACGACAGGAAGTTTGCCGTCTTTTTTAATTTGAAGAAGAAGCTCGTAAGGAGCACCTAAGTTTTTCGCTTCTGTCATGAGTTCATCCTCACTCATCGCAACTACTTTGCGTACTTGAGCGTTAACTTTGCGCATATGGCGAACAGCCTCAACAATATTACCCGTTCCAGGCTCACCTTTAGTACGAAGCATAGAAGCGCCTTCCGCAATACGGCGTGTTGCTTCACCAAGATCGCGGCAGCCACAAACAAAAGGAACTGTGTATTCATTTTTATTTAAATGAAATTCTTCGTCAGCAGGAGTCAGAACTTCACTTTCATCAATATAGTCAACACCCATAGCTTCAAGCACACGCGCTTCAACAATATGTCCGATACGCGCTTTTGCCATTACCGGGATAGATACTGCATTCATTACTTCTTCCACGATTGTAGGGTCAGCCATACGGGCAACTCCTCCAGCCGCACGAATATCAGCCGGCACACGTTCTAGCGCCATTACAGCGACAGCTCCAGCTTCTTCAGCAATTTTCGCTTGTTCCGCATTAATGACGTCCATGATGACGCCGCCTTTTTGCATTTCTGCCATTCCGCGTTTTACACGTTCAGTACCTGTTTGAGCCATTTCTTGGTCCCCCTAATCAAGGTATAGTTATATGATTTCTAATCCTTATTGTATCCTAGAAATCCAATATTTCATATGGATATATATTATTTTATTCGGTTTTTGGCGCTTTGAAAATCATTTTTTATTAAAAATTGGGTTTTTTCAGTATATTAAGCGAAAGAGCCCTAACATCCATCAGAGCTCTTTCAATTGATTAAAACCAGCCGGTTACCGTATCAACAATACTTCCCCAAATACCGGCGAAAAATCCGCCGATACTGCGCATTGTCAGAACAAACCAGTTTGCTTTTTCTACATTTTCTTTTGTCACAAGGTCTACGCCAGCCAGATCGCTGTTAAGGAATCCGTAATCCTTTTCATCACCTGTGTATTCCGCAGTCAGCTTCCCAACCTTGGTTCCTTTTTTCACAGGAGCAGTTAAGTTGTCTTTATTCAATGTGACCTTCGCTTTGTAATTCTTTTCTTCACCATTTTTGACAGGAAGAGAGAACGCCTTGTTTGTCACAATGCCTACTTCTTTCTCTTTACCCTTATCAACTGAAATTGTTTTATGGCCTTTTACTTGATCGCCTTTAGCATAAATTTCTTTCATGGAGAAATTGTCGAAAGCATAATCAAACATTTTTTTTGTTTCATCGAAACGGCCTGTATGAAGGTTGCCCTTTGCGTTTAATACAACAGTGATGACACGCATACCGTTGCGTTCAGCTGTTCCTGTAAAGCATGAACCCGCAGAGTCAGTAGAACCTGTTTTCAGCCCGTCTACAGTCGCTTTTTTATACTCGCTAACAAGCCCCTTCAGCATAAAGTTCCAGTTCGGCATATCCATTTCATCATCGGTGCCTTCTCTGAATTTCGTTTTGGCGATACTGGAAGTCTCCAGAATCTCAGGGTAGTCAGTAATTAAGTGATCCGCAAGAATCGCCATATCCTTTGCAGAAACTTCACTCTCTTCATTTACGCTTGTCCCCTCAGGCTGATGCCCGTGAAGGTCTTTATTCTCAAGACCTGTTGCATTAACAAATTTGTAATCTGTTAAGCCTAGTTCTTTTGCTTTTGCATTCATTTTTTCAACAAACTTAGTTTCAGAACCGGCAACGATTTCTGCAATCGCAATAGCAGCAGCATTTGCAGAATAAATTGCTGTAGCTTGATATAATTCTTTTACTGTGTATTTCCCGTCTTTCCGAAGAGGAACGTTTGATAAGCTGTTATCTTGGGAAATTTCATACACATAGTCATCAGGCGTATAGGTTTGGTCCCATTTCACTTTACCTTGATCAATTGCTTCTAATAACAGATATTCTGTCATCATTTTTGTCATACTCGCAATTGGCAGTCTCTTATCTGCATTTTTACTGTACAGAATTTTACCTGAAGAAGCTTCGATCATAATAGCAGCAGATGCATTGATATCAATTGGATCGCTGGCTGCTTTTGCTTTTGACATTGGAGCCAGACACGTGACAGCTAGGGTTAACACAACCAATGACATCAGTAGCTGTTTACATTTCTTGATGTTCAATCGTACGACCTCCGTATTTCATTTTCTTCATCTATAATTAAGCCGTTAAGGACATTTTCAATGCACAACAGTATAAATTTTATCATAATCAGTATAAAAAAAATAGACAGAGTCAGAGACCCTGTCAAATGTTTTTAATTTGTAACAATTTATTATGAAATTGTATAGTTAGGTGATTCTTTTGTAATCTGTACGTCATGCGGATGGCTTTCGCGAAGTCCTGCTCCAGTCATGCGAATGAACTGAGCTTCTTCTCTTAGCGCACGAAGATCTTTAGATCCGCAATATCCCATACCGGAACGAAGGCCTCCAACTAGCTGATAAACAGTTTCTTCAACTGGTCCTTTGTAAGGTGTGCGTCCTTCAATTCCTTCAGGTACAAATTTTTTGTTTTCTTCTTGGAAGTAACGGTCCTTACTTCCTTTTTCCATTGCAGCAACTGATCCCATTCCACGGTATACTTTAAACCTTCTGCCTTGGTAGATTTCAGTTTCGCCTGGGCTTTCCGATGTGCCTGCAAGCAAGCTTCCGAGCATAACAGCATGTCCGCCGGCTGCCAACGCTTTAGTGATATCGCCAGAGAATTTAATTCCGCCGTCAGCGATGATTGTTTTGCCGTGTTTTCTTGCTTCAGTCGCACAATCATAAATTGCTGTAATTTGCGGAACACCGACACCAGCTACAACACGTGTAGTACAAATTGAACCAGGTCCGATTCCAACTTTGACAACGTCTGCTCCAGCCTCGATAAGCGCTCTTGTTGCTTCAGCAGTTGCCACGTTACCAGCGATAATATTTAATTCAGGATACGTTTCACGGATTTTTGTGACTGTGTTTAAAACGCCTTGAGAATGTCCGTGAGCTGTATCGATAACAATCACATCAACATTGGCTTCAACAAGCTTTTTGACGCGAGTCATTGTATCACCAGTTACGCCAACTGCCGCACCAACGATCAGACGGCCGTGAATGTCTTTAGATGAGTTCGGGAACTCAATGACTTTTTCAATATCTTTAATTGTGATAAGACCTTTTAATTTGTTCTGGTCATCTACGAGAGGAAGCTTTTCAATTTTATGTTTCTGCAAAATCTTTTCAGCTTCATCCAGAGTAGTTCCTACAGATGCAGTAACAAGCTCTTCTTTTGTCATGACATCGCTGATTTTCATTGAGTAGTCAGAAATAAAGCGAAGGTCACGGTTTGTAATAATTCCAACAAGCTTCTGGTCTTCTTCGTTATTTACAATCGGAACACCGGAAATTCTGTATTTCCCCATCAAATGCTCCGCATCAAATACTTGGTGATCAGGAGTTAAAAAGAAGGGATTTGTGATAACGCCGCGCTCAGAACGCTTTACTTTATCAACTTGTTCAGCCTGCTGTTCAATGGACATATTTTTGTGAATGATGCCCAAGCCGCCCTGTCTTGCCATTGCAATTGCCATTGCTGATTCTGTTACAGTGTCCATACCTGCGCTGATGACAGGAATATTTAGCTTTAACGTTTTTGTAAGTTCTACAGATAAATCCACATCACGCGGAAGTACCTCGGATTTTGCTGGCACAAGCAGCACATCGTCGAACGTTAAGCCTTCTTTTGAAAATTTACTTTCCCACATTAGTAAATCCCCCTCTTTTCGGCAAAATATTATATGTAGATTATCAACTAGCCAAGAGCATGTCAAGGAAGCGAGAAAGAGTTGAAATATTTAGATAACGGAAAGGATTAAGAAATACACATGACATATCATGAGTGGAAAGACTTAGCGCTATTTTACTCCGTTGAATCAACCCAGAAATTTCTAGAAAAGGTTTATGTCTCAAACGGTATTGATGATGCGAAAAAAAACTCTTTTAAAAACAGTGAACGGTTTATTTATTTCTTAAAGCATGCCGAATCGTTTTATAAACAAGCTGCATATTCCCCATTAGAAATCAAACCGATCCTTTTATTTTATGGAATGGCACAACTTATCAAAGCATGTCTAATAACACGTGATCCCCATTATCCAAGCCATACATCAGTACTGGCACATGGCGTAACAACAAGAAAACGAAAGAAACAAAATTATTGTTTTAGCGACGATGAAGTGAAAATACAACGGAACGGCCTATGCGTACATTTTATGAAACATTTATTCGGACAATCAGATATAGTAGATGAACGGTATACCATGAAAAAATTGTTAATGGGGGTTCCAGAACTAAGTGATATTTTCTACTTTCAGCAGAAAGAACATTTTATGACAAAAGTTGAGAAGGATAAGAACAAAATTTTTGTACCAGAGGAAGTAGTCATCGATTATAAAATGTCTGATTCAAGGTTTGCTGAATATATGTCCCATCATTTTCAATGGTCTTTCGCAAAGAAAAATGAACACGGGCTGCTGTTTGAAATTTCACCGCAAGACAAGGAGCCATGGACGTCGACCAGCTTATTGTTTGACATGGAAAAGAACCAATATTACATCCCTTCTCAAAGGGAGCAATTTCTGAGACTTCCCGAAATGACAATTCATTATTTAATTTTGTACAACGTTGGGATGATTGCAAGGTATGAAACAGAATGGTGGTATGAGTTATTGACACAGCATATAAGTGACGACTACGTGTTAATCCAGCAGTTTTTATTAGTAACAGAAAAGAAATTCCCTAAATACGCTTCACAGTTTCTTCTTCATTCTTAACAAACAAAAAACCCAACTCAATGAGTTGGGTTTAAACTTGCTTGGCGGCGTCCTACTCTCACAGGGGGAAACCCCCGACTACCATCGGCGCTGAAGAGCTTAACTTCCGTGTTCGGTATGGGAACGGGTGTGACCTCTTCGCTATCGCCACCAAACAAATGCCTTCAGGATGAAGGTACTGGGCGTTTCTCACAGGATGTGAGAGCCCTTAGCGGAGTTTCCTTACCTTTCCGCCTTTAGAGAGGTGTTCTCTCAAAACTAGATAACAGGTATGACATCATTCAAAATGTGGTTAAGTCCTCGATCGATTAGTATCTGTCAGCTCCATGTGTCGCCACACTTCCACCTCAGACCTATCAACCTGATCATCTTTCAGGGATCTTACTTCCTTGCGGAATGGGAAATCTCATCTTGAGGGGGGCTTCATGCTTAGATGCTTTCAGCACTTATCCCGTCCGCACATAGCT
>NZ_CP021911.1:2915000-3997500 GCF_002201875.1 Bacillus sp. MD-5 | reverse complement strand
AACATGTTCTTCTTCTGCCATTCTGATGAGACGCACACCTTGAGTGACACGTCCGGTGATTGAGATATCACTGATGTCCATTCTAATGAGTACGCCGCTCGCTGTAATAATCATTAGATCCTCTTCACCTTTAGTAGCTTTCACTGCTACTAGTTGGCCGTTGTTCTCGGTGATTTTTGCTGTTTTGAGCCCTTTTCCGCCCCGGCTTTGGGTTCTGTACTCTTCAGCCGGAGTCCGTTTTCCGTATCCTTTTTCAGTTACGATAAGGACGTGTGACTCTTCCTCTAATATCTCCATGCCGACAACAACGTCGTCATCTGTCAGGGTGATGCCTTTTACGCCTGCCGCAGTTCTTCCCATCTCCCGGACATCTGTTTCAGGGAAACGGATCAGTAAACCGTTTTTCGTTCCGATGATGATTTGTTTTGTACCATCAGTCAGACGTACACCCATCAGTTCATCATCCTCACGAAGACTCAAAGCGATTAGGCCATTGTTGCGGATATTAGCGAATTGAGACAGCGAAGTTCGTTTTGAAACCCCGTGCTTTGTTGTGAAGAAAAGGTAAAGCTCCGCATTGAATTCCGTGACTGGAATAATCGCGTTGATCCACTCACCCTTTTCTACTTCCAGCAGGTTAATAATCGGGATTCCTTTTGCCGTTCTGCCGTATTCAGGGATTTCATACCCTTTTGCACGATACACTTTCCCCTTGTTTGAGAAGAAGAGAATCGTGTCATGAGTTGACGTAGAGATCAAATGCTCAACGAAATCATCTTCGTTTGTTCCCATTCCTTGTACACCTTTACCGCCTCGTTTTTGACTGCGATAAGTTGATGCAGGAAGACGTTTGATGTACCCGTTGTGTGTCAGAGTGACGACGATATTTTCTCTCTCAATGAGATCTTCATCTTCAATTGTCTCTAGTCCAGAAGTGACGATCTCAGTACGTCTTTCATCGTTAAAACGCTCTTTGATTTCCGTGAGTTCTTCACGAATAATCTCAAGCACTTTATATTCATTTGCCAAGATGTCTTTTAGCTCTGCAATTAATTTAACAAGAGATTGGTATTCTTCTTCGATCTTTTCACGTTCCAGTCCTGTTAAACGCTGGAGCCTCATATCAAGGATCGCTTGTGCTTGCTTCTCTGTCAGTGAGAATTGTTCAATTAAACCTGTTCTCGCAATTTCAGCCGTTTGAGAATTACGGATAAGGGAAATAACTGCATCGAGATGATCCAGAGCAACTCTCAAGCCTTCAAGGATGTGAGCCCTCGCTTCCGCTTTACGCAATTCATAGGCAGTACGGCGTCTAATTACGACTTTTTGGTGGTCAAGGTAATGCTCCAGGCATTGCTTAAGAGTTAAAACTTTCGGCTGACCATCAACAAGTGCAAGCAAGTTGATACCAAAAGATGTCTGTAGAGCAGTTTGTTTGTACAGATTGTTTAGAATGACATTTGCATTAGCATCACGTCTAATTTCAATGACAATTCTCATACCTGTACGATCTGACTCATCACGCAGATCTGTAATGCCCTCTATCTTTTTATCCCTAACGAGATCAGCAATTTTCTCGATTAGTTTCGCCTTATTTACTTGGTAAGGCAACTCTGTAACAATAATTCTTTCTTTACCTGAAGATGTTTGTTCGATCTCAGCTTTTGCCCGAATTGTAATAGAGCCTCGGCCAGATTCGTATGCTTTCCGTATACCGCTTCGGCCCAAGATTTGACCCGCAGTCGGGAAATCAGGACCTGGAATGACTTCCATAAGCTCTGGAATTGTAATGTCCGGATTCTCACTGACAGCAAGTACACCGTCAATGATTTCTCCCAGCTGGTGCGGAGGAATGTTTGTTGCCATACCTACCGCAATGCCCGCAGCACCGTTCACGAGCAGATTTGGGAACCTCGAAGGCATAACGACAGGTTCTCTTTCTGAACCGTCATAGTTATCCTGATAATCGATTGTGTCTTTTGTGATGTCTCGAAGAATTTCCATCGAGATTTTAGACATTCTTGCTTCTGTATAACGCATGGCAGCCGCTGAGTCTCCGTCAACAGAACCGAAGTTTCCGTGACCGTCAACGAGCATATAACGGTAGTTGAAATCCTGAGCCATTCTGACCATGGATTCATATACCGCTGAATCACCGTGCGGATGGTATTTCCCGATAACCTCTCCAACGATACGCGCGGATTTTTTATAAGGCTTGTCACTGGTCATGCCCAAATCATTCATTGCATATAAAATCCGTCTATGAACCGGCTTTAAGCCGTCACGAACATCTGGAAGAGCACGGGACACGATAACGCTCATTGCATAATCCAAGAAGGACGTACGCATTTCCTGACTGATATTTATTTCACGAACTTGTGGTGTGTTTTGTTCACTCATTAAAAAACCTCCCTGAAGTATCACATGAAATATGTGGGAGTAGATTGTCCATTATGACCTTCAATACGATTTCACTATTCTCCATTATATCAATAAACTTATGATTATACACATTAAATTGCTAGAATATATAGGTATTGCAAGCATTGCTGCATCTGATCTTGTTTAGAAAAAAGCCTTATTTCTTATTGGAAATAAGGCTTTTTATGATTAGATGTCAAGATTTTTAACGTATCTCGCATTTGCTTCTATGAAGTTTCGGCGCGGTTCTACTTTGTCGCCCATCAGCATTTCGAATGTCTCATCCGCATCCATTGCATCTTCAAGAGTTACCTGAAGCAGCGTTCTAGAGCTAGGATCCATGGTTGTCTCCCATAGCTGGGTGGCATTCATTTCACCAAGACCTTTGTAACGCTGCAATCCAGGCTTAGGTGTTTGAGGAAGCGTTTTTAACAAGTCTTCAAGCTCCTTGTCATTGTACGCATATTCGACACGTTTCCCCTGTTGAACCTTGTAGAGCGGCGGCTGTGCAATGTACACATAGCCATTTTCGATGATTTGGCGCATATATCTGTAAAAGAACGTTAACAGCAGGGTTCTGATGTGCGCGCCGTCAACATCGGCATCTGTCATAATGACAACTTTATGGTAACGGGCTTTCTCTAGGTTGAAATCTTCCCCAATACCTGTGCCAAGTGCTGTAATCATAGAGCGAACTTCGTTGTTAGAAAGGATCTTGTCCAGTCTTGCTTTTTCAACGTTCAAGATTTTACCTCTAAGCGGCAAAATAGCTTGGAAATGTCTGTCCCGTCCTTGTTTAGCAGATCCACCGGCAGAGTCACCCTCTACGATATATAACTCGGAAATGCTCGGATCTTTTGAAGAGCAGTCCGCTAGTTTACCGGGAAGGTTTGAAATTTCCAAAGCGCTCTTGCGGCGTGTAAGTTCACGCGCTTTTTTCGCAGCCATTCTAGCTCTTGCCGCCATTAAACCTTTATCGACAATTTTTTTGGCCGCATCTGGATTTTCCAGCATAAATGTTTCCATTGCCGCAGAAAATAACGTATCGGTGATGGTCCGAGCTTCTGAGTTGCCTAGCTTTGTTTTCGTTTGGCCCTCAAACTGCGGATCAGGGTGTTTGATTGAAATAATCGCGGTCAGCCCTTCTCTTACATCATCTCCGCTTAGGTTGGGGTCATTTTCTTTAATAAGCCCTTTTTTTCTGGCATAGTCGTTGATAACACGAGTCAGGCCCGTTTTGAAGCCAGCTTCATGGGTACCGCCTTCGTACGTGTTAATGTTGTTTGTAAACGAGTAAATGTTGCTTGTGTAGCTGTCATTGTATTGTAAAGCCACTTCAACCGTAATGCCGTCCTTTTCGCCTTCAATGTAAATCGGCTCTTCATGGACAACTTCTTTAGAACGGTTTAAATACTCTACATAACTTTTAATTCCGCCTTCGTAATGGTACTCGTTTTTACGCTCTTGCCCTTCACGTTTATCTTCGATCGTGATGTTTACGCCCTTTGTCAAAAAGGCTAATTCACGCACGCGGTTGGCAAGCAGATCATAATCATACTCAGTTGTTTCTGTGAAAATTTCAGGATCCGGGACAAAATGTGTCGTCGTTCCTGTATGATCCGTTTCGCCAATGATTTCAAGGTCTGAAACCGGAACTCCGCGTTTATAGGTTTGGCGATGAATTTTACCGTCACGGTGAACCGTCACATCAAGCTCTGTTGATAGTGCGTTCACGACCGACGCACCTACACCGTGTAATCCACCGGATACTTTATAGCCGCTTCCGTCAAATTTTCCTCCGGCATGAAGCACCGTCATAATGACTTCTACCGCAGGACGGCCCATTTTTTCATGAATACCGACTGGAATACCGCGGCCATTATCTACAACCGTGATACTGTTGTCTTTTTCGATTTGAATATTGATATCTTTACAATAACCGGCGAGGGCTTCGTCAATACTATTGTCGACAATTTCCCATACCAGGTGGTGAAGGCCTTTGCTGTTTGTCGAGCCGATATACATCCCCGGTCTTTTACGAACAGCTTCCAATCCTTCTAGTACCTGTATCTGATTTTCATCATAACTGTTTTGCTGCTGTTCCATAGCCACGTCATTCACCTACACTTTTCTAAACGATATATTCGTGATAAAAATTTCTAAGAATCTATTTCAAACATAAATTGCGCACGTTTTTTTAATGTGCTGGAAGATAAGGGAGAGTAATATATATTCTGAACCGTGACTACGATAGATTTGGGCGTGCCGTTTACGGAAGGCACCACCTTGTGTTTCTGTTTTTTCAGAAATTCTTCAACAATAGGCGACATGTTGGCTTTAAAGTCAAAAATGCCGACAATATCTCGTGTTGAAACCACAAAGTCATCACCTAAATGAATATACAATTGCTCACCTCATTTCTTCACTTCACTAACGCACCATTTTGCACACGGAACATTCCTGCTTGACGTAAGGTTTCGTGATCAATGCCATCAACGCTTGTCGTTGTGACAAACGTTTGTACACGGCCTTGGATCGTATGAAGCAAGTGTGACTGGCGATAATCATCCAGTTCACTCAGTACATCATCCAATAGTAAAATGGGATATTCTCCGATTTCTTCATGGATCAGGTCAATCTCCGCCAGCTTAAGGGACAACGCCGTCGTTCGCTGCTGTCCTTGAGAACCATACGTCTGCACATCGCGTCCGTTCACATAGAAAAGGACATCGTCACGATGAGGCCCTGACAAAGTAACACCGCGCTCGATTTCTTTTTCTCTTAATTTAGAAAACGCTTCTTGATAGCTATCTCCTATTTTCGACAAGTCTACGGGATCTGATACATCAAGAGCTGTATGGTACTTCAAGGTCAGTTCTTCAAGCCCTCTTGAGATGCCTGCATGGACGGGCTGCGCCCATTTTTCGAGCTGTGCTGTAAACTGCAGGCGTTTTACGACGACTTTTGCTGCAACTTCCACAAGCTGATCGGTCAAAACATCGAGCATCGTCCGGTCTGTTTGTTTTCTTGTTTGCAGCTGTTTTAAAAAATGATTCCGCTGGGAAAGGATTTTCTGGTAAAGAGAAAGGTCATGAAGGTAGACGGGAGAAACCTGTCCGATTTCCATGTCAAGAAACCGCCTTCTCACTTGAGGGCTTCCCTTTACAAGATTTAAATCTTCCGGCGCAAACATAATGGTGTTGAGGGCCCCGACATACTGGCTGAGCTTTTGCTGTTCAATATGATTGACCTTGCCCTTTTTACCTTTTTTGGAGATGACGAGCTGCATCGGGATCGCCCCGTTTTGCTTCATCACTCTTCCCTCTATTTTAGCATAGTCTTTGTCCCACCGTATAAGTTCTTTGTCATTTGATGTCCTGTGCGATTTCGCCATAGACAAGACATAGATCGCCTCCATGAGGTTTGTCTTCCCCTGGGCGTTTTCACCGATGATCACATTTACTTTATTTTCAAATTGAAGTTCAGCATGGTCGTAGTTGCGGTAAGATGTCAGTTCTAAGTTCTGGATATACAATCAGTGTCACCCGCTTTAATTGACGACTTGAAATGAACCAAATCCTTCAATCTCTACCACATCTCCAACATACAGCTTTCTGCCTCGGCGGTTGTCCGGCTCATCGTTCACAAGCACTTCATGCTCGCTTAAAAACCACTTCGCCATACCGCCAGACTGAATCACATCGGCTAATTTTAAGAATTGTCCGAGTGTAATCATCTCTGTATCAATTGAAATCGGATTTGCCATTATATCGACCTCTTTCAAATATCACTAATATCTAATTGTACTAAAAAAAAACGAATTAGGGAAAGGGAAAACTTGTCGGAGCAGTTGCCGAATAGAAAAGCTGCCGACGGGTCGGCAGCAGTGTATCGGATTAATAGGTTCTGACAGGAAGGATAAGCTGTACAATCGTTTCATCATTCGGCGTGCGAATTAAGAAAGGTCTCATTGCACCTGTAAAGCTTACGCGTATTTCTGCTCCTTCAAGCACCTTTAGTGCATCCAGCATATATTTTGGACTAAAAGAGATATTTAATTCCTCACCCTCAATTTGATCCGCAACAATTGCTTCCACAACTTTACCGATTTCAGGGGAGTTAGAAGAAATTTCAATGGATTCAGCTGGTTTTGCGGACAGCTTCACCACGTTGTTGCGTCCCTCTCTGGCTAAAAGAGATGCACGATCAATGGCCTGAAGGAATTCTTTTGTGTTTACAATGATTTCTGTTTTGCTGTCTTGCGGAATCAGACTGGTTGTGTCTGGATAATTTCCGTCCAGAAGCCGTGAGAAAAATAAAACGTTTTTCGCTTTAAACAGAACTTGAGTTTCTGTGATTACGATATCTACGAGTTCCTGATTGTCATCCAAAATCTTGCTGAGTTCAGTTAAACTTTTTCCTGGAATCACGACGTTATAAGATCTGTCTTCTGGAATATCAAGTTTCGCTTTTCTTAAAGCAAGACGATGACTATCCGTTGCAGTGCATAATAATTCACTTCGTTCCACTTTCCAGTTTACACCTGTCAAGATAGGGCGTGTTTCTGAGGTGGACACTGCGAATACTGTTTGTCTGATTAAATTTTTTAATAAATCAGTTGGAATCTGAATCGCATGATGTTCTTCAATCTGCGGCAAGTGAGGATACTCATCAGCATCCAGTCCGTTTAGATTAAATTCAGCTTTACCAGAACGAATAATCGTCAAATACTGATTTTGCACTTCGATTTCGACAGTTGCCATCGGCAGTTTTTTTACAATTTCGCTAAAGAAGCGGGCCTGTAAAACGATGCTTCCGGGCTGTTCGATAGTGACGATTTCTTTATCTCCTTCTTCTTTTGGAATGAAGGATTCAATAGAAATATCTGAATCACTTCCTGTAAAGGATACGCCATCATCTGATGCAACAATTTTAATACCAGTCAGAATGGGAATCGTAGTTCTGGATGAAACTGCTTTTAATACATCTTGGACACTTTCAACAAGACGATCTTTTTGAATCGTGAATTTCATTTTTATCCTCCTAACGGATAATGTATTAATATATATATTTTTAAAAAATAGTAGAAGTAATAGTAGGGCCTGTGGATTTGTGGATAAGTTGTGAAAAAGACAGGAAACACAGCCTATCCACATGTGGACAGACTGTGTATGACTTCCGAAAAGTTATTCACACTTTCCCCGATTAATCCCCGGTCCTGCTATTTAAGCTGTTCTTTAATTTCTTTTACATGCTGCTGAAGCTGTTCGTCATCTGCCAGCAGTTTTGAAATTTTTTCATGCGCATGAATAACGGTTGTATGATCCCGTCCTCCAAACTCTTCGCCGATTTTAGGAAGAGAGGAATCAGTCATTTCCCTTGATAAGTACATGGCGATTTGACGCGGAAAAGCTACTGACTTTGTCCGTTTTTTTGCTTTGAAATCCTCGAGTTTAATATTAAATTGCTGGCCTACTACCCTCTGAATTTCTTTTATCGTAATGACTTTCGGTTTTGATGAAGGAATAATATCTTTCAGCGCCTCAGCGGCCAGATCAGCATTAATATCTTTATTAATTAAAGATGAGTAAGCAACAACTCTGATTAATGCGCCTTCCAGCTCCCGAATATTGCTGTCGATTTGATTCGCGATGTAAAGCATAACCTCGTTTGGAATATCGAGGCCCTCTGCTTTGGCCTTTTTTCTTAAAATCGCAATTCTCGTTTCCAGATCAGGCGGCGTGATATCTGTAATCAGGCCCCATTCAAAACGTGAGCGCAATCTGTCCTCAAGTGTCGGAATTTCCTTTGGAGGCCGGTCACTTGAAATGACGATTTGTTTGCTTTCTTCGTGCAATGTGTTAAATGTATGGAAAAATTCTTCCTGGGTTTGTTCTTTCCCCGCTAAAAATTGAATATCATCTATCAAAAGCACATCAACATTTCGATAGCGATTGCGGAAGTCGACGGCTTTATTATCTCGGATAGAGTTGATGAATTCGTTTGTAAATTTCTCAGAAGACAGATAAACCACTTTGGCAGAAGGATTATGATCTATTACATAATGGCCGATCGCATGCATTAAGTGTGTTTTCCCTAAGCCGACGCCCCCATAGATAAATAAAGGGTTGTAAGCTTTCGCGGGTGCTTCCGCTACTGCAAGGGAAGCTGCGTGTGCAAATCGGTTTCCAGATCCGATGACAAAAGTATCAAAAGTATATTTTGGATTGAGCATATTTTGAGGAAAATCAGATGTATCTTCTTTGACCGCCTTTTTGACTTGCGGTTTCGGCATAAAGTCCTCAACATCTTGATTTTGAGGAATGACAAACTTAATGCTCAATTCTTCCCCGGTTAATTCATATATAGTATCTGCAATCAGATGCAAGTATCTGGACTCCAGCCAGTCTCTGGCAAATTCATTGGGAGCCGTGATCGTTAAGGTATCTCCTTGCAGTGAGTGGGCTTTGGTTGACTTCATCCAAGTCTCAAAACTCGGTTTGCTCAACTTTTTTTCGATTTGAGCAAGGGCTTGGTTCCACAGGTCTAATATATTTTCCATCTTCCGGCACGTCCCTCCTTTTCATAGAAAATGGCATCTTTCTCTGTTATAGAACACAAAAAAAGAGCAAATGGCGCTTACCATTCGTACACATTAAATGTTGAAAACATATAATATAGTAGATAAATAGCTTTTCGACAAATTTCACAACTTGTGGACAACCTTCTACACAAGCTGTGTGAAATCAATCCACAACTTATCCACACTTTGTGGATAAAGAGGAAAGGTAAGATTAGTAATCAAGAGTTAAAACACAAATATAATACCAAAATAAACGAGAGCTTGCAATGGTTGTCACAATCTTATCCACAAAGCGGACAACCTGTTGAAAAATTATTGTCCACAGGGGTTGGTAATGTGAAAATGTTGTCGATAACCTTTGTGGATATTAAAAAAAGTCGAAAAAGATATCCACACGCGTGTTTTTAGGGGCAAATTGTTTGGATCTGTCTTTTTTTCGTTAAATTAAGGAATCTAAAAAATAAGGTTTCGAAAGTTGAAAAGGTATGGTATCCTATTATGGTTGCAAGAAATAAAAGCACTAGTAAAGTTGACAATGAATAGGTAACGCAAATATAATAAGTAAGACTGTCTTTAACAGCTATTCCTCGAGGGAGGTGTCATAAATGAAAAGAACATTCCAACCGAATAACCGTAAACGCAGCAAAGTTCATGGCTTCAGAAGCCGTATGAGTTCAAAAAACGGTCGTCTAGTTTTAGCACGCCGTCGCCGCAAAGGCAGAAAAGTATTATCAGCTTAGGCCACTGAATAATGTCAGTGGTCTTTTTTCACGTTATGGGAAAAGATAGATGTGATGCGTAATGAACCGGGGCATGCTCCCTGGTTCAAATGCATCTCATTTTCATAATAAAATTTAAAAGTTTCTGCCAGCCAGTATCGGAGTGAGTCATTTGAAGAAGCGAAATCGTTTAAAGAAAAATGAAGATTTTCAAAAAGTGTTTAAACATGGGACATCAGTTGCAAACCGCCAGTTTGTCTTATATACGCTTGATCAGCCTGAAAATGATGAGCTGCGTGTCGGGCTTTCCGTCAGCAAAAAAATTGGCAATGCTGTGATGCGAAATCGGATCAAACGATTGATTCGGCAGGCCTTTCTTGAAGAGAAAGAGAGACTGAAGGAAAAGGACTATATCATTATTGCCAGAAAACCGGCGAGCCAGCTGACATATGAGGAAACGAAAAAAAGTCTGCAGCATCTATTCAGAAAGTCTTCATTATATAAGAAATCTTCGTCAAAGTAGGCATCACCACTGCTTTCTTACAACTTTTAAAAGCGCTTCCTTTCTGGTTGATCAGAAAAAGACACCATTTAAAACTGAAAGATGCTAAAATACATACAAGTATGCTTTGCAATAAAAGAGTGTAAAGATTAATTATAGGAGGAAATGTTGTTGAAAAGGAGAATAGGGTTGCTATTAAGTATGGTTGGCGTATTCATGCTTTTGGCTGGATGCTCGAGTGTGAAAGAGCCGATCACTGCAGATAGTCCGCATTTCTGGGACAAGTACGTAGTATATCCATTGTCTGAGCTCATTACGTATGTAGCGAAATTGACGGGAGATAACTACGGACTTTCAATTATTCTAGTTACCATTTTAATTCGTTTATTAATTTTACCGCTGATGATTAAGCAGCTGAGAAGTTCGAAAGCGATGCAGGCTTTACAGCCGGAAATGCAAAAGCTGAAAGAAAAATACAGCTCAAAGGATCAAAAAACACAGCAAAAGCTTCAGCAGGAAACAATGGCTTTATTCCAAAAGCATGGTGTTAATCCATTGGCGGGATGTTTCCCGATTTTGATCCAGATGCCGATTTTAATTGGATTCTATCATGCGATCATGAGAACACAGGCGATTTCAGAGCATAGCTTCTTATGGTTTGACTTAGGAGAAAAGGATCCTTTCTATATTCTTCCTATCGTTGCCGGTGTCGCTACATTTGTTCAGCAAAAACTGATGATGGCGGGCAATGCGCAGCAAAATCCGCAAATGGCGATGATGCTTTGGATTATGCCAATTATGATTATCGTATTTGCGATCAACTTCCCGGCGGCTCTTTCTCTTTATTGGGTAGTCGGTAACTTGTTTATGATTGCGCAAACTTTCCTCATTAAAGGGCCTGATATTAAAAAAAATCCTGAGCCGCAAAAAGCCGGAGGAAAGAAAAAGTGAGGAATGTGACTGCTGCAGGGCGAAATGTCGATGAAGCAGTACAGTCCGGATTGCAAGAGCTGGGATTAACGAGGAATAAAGTAGAAATTACTGTTATTGAAGAGGGACACAAAGGGTTTCTCGGTATTTTCGGTAAAAAGCCGGCGATCGTCAAGCTAGTTGAAAAGATTGATCCGATTCAGCAAGCGAAGTCTTATCTTCAAACGATCGCCGAAGCCATTGCCGGAAAGTCTGATGTGACTGTTCAAGAAAGCAAAAAGACAGTGAGATTCCATATAACAGGTGAAAAAACGGCATTGTTGATTGGGAAAAGAGGACAAACCTTAAATGCTCTTGAAACATTGACACAGCTAGTTCTTAACCGTTATCCAGGTCAATATAAAAATGTGACGGTGGATGCAGAAAACTATCGTTTGAAAAGAAAGGAAACGCTGAGCCAGCTGGCCATCAGGCTTGCTGACCAGGTCTTGAAAACGAAAAAAGCAATCCAGCTTGAGCCTATGCCATCCAGTGAAAGAAAAGTTATTCATGATACTCTTTCTGGATATGCAAACCACCAGATCAAAACATATTCAATGGGTGAAGGCGAAAATCGCCATCTCGTTATTTCCCATAAAAAATAGCATAAAACCGAAGTCCGGTAAAAATCGGATTTCGGTTTTTTTGTATGCGAAAAATCTACTTTTCCTAGTAATATCAAGGTTTTGCCGTTTAAGTTTTTTCTTTTTAGGTGTATCCTGTTGATAAAAAGGAAGTTCAGGAAATAAAATTAATTGTTATTCACATGTGGATAAGTTAAAGTAATAAGGGATGAATTTCTATTTCTGTGGATAACACATCTTCCACTTCGAACCAAACTATGTTATCTTTTAGTTTTGGCATAATAAAAATTTTTTTATATAGATGAAACATAAGTAAAGAGAGGTGAACAGCATGGATACAATTGCGGCAATTTCCACACCGATGGGAGAAGGCGCGATTGCGATTGTACGGTTGAGCGGACCAGAAGCCATTCAAATCGCAGATAAAATTTATAAAGGACCGAAGGGGAAAACACTCGGCTCGGTTGAATCACATACGATTCATTATGGTCATATCGTAGACAGACCTTCAGATCGTGTCGTTGAAGAAGTAATGGTATCAGTGTTAAAAGCGCCGAGAACTTTTACACGAGAAGATGTTATCGAGATTAACTGTCACGGGGGAATTGTGACTGTGAACCAAGTGCTTCAGCTCGCATTGAGAGAGGGAGCGAGACTGGCAGAGCCTGGCGAATTTACGAAACGTGCGTTTTTAAACGGGCGAATCGATCTTTCACAGGCGGAAGCGGTTATGGACTTAATCAGAGCGAAAACGGACCGGGCAATGAACGTTGCTATGAATCAAATGGAAGGGCGTCTTTCTGCTTTGGTGAGCCGTTTACGCAGTGAGATTTTAGAAACACTGGCCCATGTTGAGGTGAATATCGATTATCCGGAGTATGATGATGTAGAGGAAATGACGCATCAGCTTTTAGTTGAAAAGGCAACCGCCGTGAAAAAGGAAATTGAGGCGCTGTTGAGGACTTCTGAGCAAGGAAAAATATTGCGTGAAGGTCTTTCTACCGTCATTATCGGCCGGCCGAACGTAGGAAAATCATCTCTTCTGAACAGTCTCGTTCATGAGGCAAAAGCCATTGTAACCGATATTCCCGGAACGACACGGGATGTAATTGAGGAATACGTGAATGTAAGAGGCGTCCCGCTTCGTCTGGTTGATACAGCAGGTATTCGCGAAACAGAGGACATTGTTGAGCGAATCGGTGTTGAACGTTCTCGCCAGGTTCTGAAGGAAGCGGACCTGATTTTACTTGTTCTTAATAATAGTGAAGAGCTTTCTGAAGAAGATGTAAAACTTTTTGAAGCCGTTGAGGGCATGGACGTTATCGTGATTTTGAATAAGACTGACCTTGAGGCGAAGATTGACACTGAGCGTGTCCGTGAACTTGCCAATGGACGTCCAGTTGTTACGACATCCCTTTTAAAAGAGGAAGGCATCAATGATTTGGAAGAAGCGATTCAATCGCTGTTCTATACGGGAGCCATTGAAAGCGGGGATCTGACTTATGTCAGCAACACACGTCACATCTCTATTTTACAGCAAGCAAAACGCGCCATTGAAGATGCGCTTAGCGGCATCGAACAGGATGTCCCGATCGACATGGTGCAAATCGACCTTACAAGATGCTGGGAGCTTTTGGGCGAAATCATCGGAGATTCTGTCCACGAAAGCTTAATTGATCAGCTCTTTTCACAATTCTGTTTAGGAAAATAATAAAAGGAGGAACTAGAATCATGGGGTATGAAGCAGGCCAATACGATGTGATTGTGATTGGCGCCGGGCATGCCGGTGTTGAGGCTGCCCTCGCATCTGCACGTCAAGGCGCCAAAACGCTTGTCTTGACCATCAACCTAGATATGGTTGCATTTATGCCATGTAATCCGTCTGTCGGCGGCCCCGCAAAAGGGATTGTCGTCCGTGAAATTGACGCGCTTGGCGGAGAAATGGGAAGAAACATCGATAAAACGCATATTCAAATGAGAATGCTGAATACAGGAAAAGGTCCTGCGGTTCGTGCATTGCGTGCACAAGCAGACAAATTCCAATATCAGCACGAAATGAAAAATACACTTGAAAAAGAACCAAACTTAACATTGCTGCAAGGAATTGTGGAGCGGCTGATCGTTGAAGACGGCGAATGCCGAGGTGTGGTTACACAAACCGGCGCACATTATCGTGCGAAAGCAGTTGTCATGACGACAGGGACCTATCTAAGAGGACGAATCATTCTTGGCGATCTGTCTTACTCAAGCGGCCCAAACAATCAGCAGCCTTCTATTAAGCTTTCTGAGCATTTGGAGGAACTGGGTTTTGACCTTGTTCGTTTTAAAACAGGTACGCCGCCTCGCGTTAAAAGCGACACGATTGATTACAGCAAAACGGAAATTCAGCCTGGTGACGAAGTGCCTCGCGCTTTCTCATATGAAACAGTGGAGTATATCACAGATCAGCTCCCTTGCTGGCTGACATATACAAGCCCTGAGACACATGAGATTATTGACAGCAACCTGCACCGTTCACCGATGTATTCCGGTATGATCAAAGGTACTGGCCCAAGATATTGCCCGTCCATTGAAGATAAAGTTGTACGATTTAATGATAAACCGCGTCACCAGATCTTCCTTGAGCCGGAAGGCAGAAATACACAGGAAGTCTATGTCCAAGGTTTATCTACTAGTCTTCCAGAAGACGTACAGCAAAGAATGCTTGCAACGATTCCTGGACTTGAAAACGTGCAAATGATGAGAGCCGGCTATGCGATCGAGTATGATGCGATCGTACCGACACAGCTCTGGCCGACACTTGAAACGAAAAAAATCACCAACCTTTACACTGCAGGCCAAATTAACGGAACATCCGGTTATGAAGAAGCCGCGGGACAAGGAATTATGGCGGGAATCAATGCAGGACGAAAAGCGCTTGGAAAAGAAGAAGTGATTCTAAGCCGTTCTGACGCCTACATTGGTGTTCTGATTGATGACCTTGTAACAAAAGGGACTAATGAGCCTTATCGTCTCTTGACATCACGTGCTGAATACAGATTGCTTCTTCGCCATGATAATGCTGATTTGCGCCTGACAGAAATCGGGCACCGCATTGGATTGATTTCTGATGAGCGGTATGCAGCTTTTGAGAAGAAAAAAGCGGCGATCGAAGCGGAGAAAAAACGTCTGTATTCTGTAATTATCAAGCCGTCTCCAGAAAACCAAGAATATATCCGTTCTCTTGGCGGAAGTGAATTGAAAGATGGAGTTCGCGGCACAGACTTGATGAAACGTCCTGAAATGAACTATGAAACAGTCACAAAACTGGCGCCGCCAGAAGTGCCGGTTCCTCAAGACGTGGCAGAACAAGTGGAAATCCAAGTGAAATATGAAGGATATATTGAAAAATCTCTTCAGCAAGTGGAAAAACTGAAGAAGATGGAAAATAAAAAAATTCCGGATCGAATTGATTATGACGCAATCAAAGGGATCGCGACTGAGGCACGTCAAAAGCTGAAAAATGTGCGCCCTCTGTCTGTTGCCCAAGCTTCCCGCATTTCCGGTGTAAACCCGGCGGACATTTCAATTCTATTGGTGTATTTAGAGCAGGGACGCATTGCGAAGATAGCCGAGTAGAAAGGATGACGGCATGAATATTGAAGAATTCACTTCCGGTTTGGCGGAAAAAGGGATCTCCCTTTCTCCCCGTCAGCTGGAGCAATTTGAGCTGTATTACGACATGCTGGTTGAATGGAATGAAAAAATCAATCTGACTTCAATTACAGAGAAAAAAGAAGTGTATCTGAAGCATTTTTATGACTCCATTACAGCTGCTTTCTATGTCGACTTCAATCAAGTGAACACGATTTGTGATGTCGGAGCGGGAGCGGGTTTTCCAAGTCTGCCGATAAAAATATGTTTTCCGCACCTCAATGTCACAATCGTGGATTCACTGAACAAACGGATTACGTTTTTAGAAAAGTTATCTGAAGCTTTGCAATTGGAGAATACAACATTCTGCCATGACAGAGCTGAAACGTTCGGACAACGGAAAGACGTGCGGGAAAGCTATGATATTGTGACGGCGCGAGCAGTTGCAAGATTATCTGTTTTGAGTGAGCTTTGCTTGCCTCTGGTGAAGAAAAACGGTTTATTTGTTGCTTTAAAAGCAGCATCAGCTGAGGAAGAACTGAATGCAGGCAAAAAAGCAATCACGACGCTTGGAGGAGAACTTGAGAATGTCCATTCCTTTAAGCTGCCTATTGAAGAAAGCGATCGTAATATTATGGTGATACGCAAGATAAAAAATACACCTAAGAAGTATCCAAGAAAACCGGGAACTCCTAATAAATCGCCAATTGAAGGGTAATTTAGACAGCCTGATATGACAATACCATCATATTTTCATCAAAATTGATGGATGTATAGCAGGAAAAACCATGAGAAAATAGAATTATAAAAATGGCAGTTTTTAAAGGTGGTGTAGGTACATGAAGCATTCATTCTCTCGTTTCTTCGGGCTTGGTGAGAAGGAACAGGAGCCGGAGATTGCTGAACATGATACAAACAAAGAAGAGATTCTGGAAATACCGGTAAATGCTATCGTTCCCAACCGTTTTCAGCCACGCACCATTTTCTCAGATGAAAAAATCAAAGAGTTAGCAATGACCATTCATACACACGGCATTATTCAGCCGATTGTTGTTAGGCATACAGAAGAAGGCCAATACGAACTCATTGCAGGTGAAAGACGCTGGAGAGCGGTGCAATCGCTTGAGTGGGAAAAGATTCCGGCGATTATTAAGGATTTTTCCGACACGGAAACCGCTTCTGTGGCGTTAATTGAAAACTTGCAGCGGGAAGAATTGTCTTCTATTGAGGAAGCCCATGCTTATGCTAGGCTGCTTGAGCTGCATGATTTAACACAGGAGGCACTCGCACAGCGTTTAGGAAAAGGGCAGTCTACAATCGCAAATAAGCTCCGGTTATTAAAGCTGCCTCAGCCAGTCCAAGACGCGATTATGGAGAAGAAAATCACCGAGCGTCATGCCAGAGCGCTGATTCCGCTGAAACAGCCTGAGCTCCAAGTCACACTGCTCACAGAGATTATTGAGAAAAGTTTAAATGTAAAGCAGACGGAAGACCGCGTGGTGAAAATGCTGGAGCAAGGCCAGAGAAAGCCAAAGCCGAGACGCAAAGCGTTCAGCAGAGATACAAGAATTGCGATGAACACGATTCGCCAGTCACTATCAATGGTGGAGGACAGTGGTGTAAAATTGAATACGGAAGAAGAAGAATTTGAAGAATATATTCAATTAACGATTCGCATACCAAAATAAAAGCTCTCCTGAAAAGCAGGAGAGCTTTTTATATTCATTGAAAAAGGCAATTAATTACTTTTAGTGAAAATTGTTATATTAGAATTCTTTTCTTTGAGCTTGTGGATAAATTCTTCAGTATTTTGCGGTGAAATCACCGCATGTCCCCATCCTCCCTGATAGTAGACCGTGATGGCATGACGTGAGCCGATAAGACGGAAACCTGACCACAGCTTCTTTTTTTGGATCACTTTATCGATTGTTTCGTAAGGAATTTGATGTTTGATCAGTCCGGCTTTAATGATCAGGTGGTGCTCCTTCAATACATATTTCAAATCAATAAAGCTCCATATGATGAGTCCGTTTAAAAGAGTCAGCAGAATAAAAATGACCCAGCCCGAAACTCTCATATTTCCCAGCACAAAAGGAACAATGGCATCTGCTTGTATCAGTAATATGAGAAACACAATCATCAGCGTAACGGGTACATCTCTCTTTGTTTGATAAACCATTCTCTCACCGTCCTGTTTTCGCGTTCTGTTACTGTGACTTCTTCTTTTTTTCTTTAAGAAATTCCTTTTTTAAGTCAAAAAAACATAGAAATTGTAGAATTTATAAGAGAAAGCATAAAACGTGCTTGAATTTTCAATTATTTCCCTTCTGATTCGGAACAAAATAATGAAAAAAATGAAACGCTTTAATCTTTTTTTGATAGAATAGAAGCAAGATAGTACATGTTCATGTGAAAGTAGGTGACATCGTGGGAAAAATCATAGCAATTACGAACCAAAAAGGCGGGGTCGGCAAAACAACGACGTCTGTCAACCTTGGGGCATGTTTGGCTTACATAGGGAAAAGGGTTCTGCTGGTAGATATTGATCCGCAGGGAAATGCGACAAGCGGATTAGGGATTGAAAAAGCCGATGTAGAGCAGTGTGTGTACGATATTTTAGTAGATGATGCAGATGTTATAGATATTATTAAAGCAACGACAGTCGAGAACTTGGACGTGATCCCTGCGACGATTCAGCTTGCCGGGGCTGAGATCGAGCTGGTTCCTACAATTTCAAGAGAAGTGAGATTGAAGAGAGCACTTGAAGCAGTAAAGCAAAATTATGATTACATTATCATTGATTGTCCGCCATCACTAGGGCTGCTGACGATTAATGCCCTTACTGCCTCGGATTCCGTTGTGATTCCTGTACAGTGCGAATATTATGCCTTGGAGGGGCTCAGCCAGTTATTAAATACAGTACGTCTTGTGCAAAAGCATTTGAATACGGATTTAATGATTGAAGGTGTATTGCTGACAATGCTTGATGCTCGGACAAACCTTGGCATTCAAGTGATTGAAGAGGTTAAAAAGTATTTTAGAGATAAAGTATATAAGACAGTTATTCCGCGTAATGTCCGTCTGAGTGAGGCACCGAGTCACGGAAAACCCATCATTTTATACGATCCGCGGTCAAGAGGTGCGGAAGTATATTTAGATTTAGCAAAGGAAGTGGCTGCGAATGGCTAAAGGCCTTGGAAAAGGGATTAATGCGTTATTTAATCAGGTCGATTTGTCTGAAGAGACAGTTGAAGAAATTAAAATTGCCGATTTACGCCCTAATCCTTATCAGCCAAGAAAACACTTTGATGACGAGGCATTAGCTGAACTTAAAGAATCAGTGCTGCAGCATGGCATTCTTCAGCCGCTTATCGTCAGGAAATCTTTAAAAGGCTATGATATTGTTGCGGGGGAACGGCGTTTTCGGGCAGCGAAGCTGGCGGGTTTAGAGACAGTTCCCGCGATTGTCCGTGAATTATCAGAGGCGTTAATGAGGGAAATTGCTTTATTAGAAAACCTTCAGCGCGAAGATTTATCCCCGCTTGAAGAGGCACAGGCATATGACTCTTTGCTGAAACACTTAGATCTCACGCAAGAACAGCTTGCCAAACGTCTTGGAAAAAGCAGACCGCATATTGCGAATCATTTAAGACTGCTGACACTGCCAGAAAATATTCAGCAGCTTATTGCTGAAGGTACGCTTTCTATGGGACATGGACGCACGCTTCTTGGATTAAAAAACAAAAATAAGCTTGAACCGCTTGTACAAAAAGTGATTGCGGAGCAGCTTAATGTTCGCCAGCTTGAGCAGCTGATTCAGCAGTTAAATCAGAATGTTCCACGTGAAACAAAGAAAAAAGAACCTGTGAAAGACGCGGTTCTAAAAGAACGGGAATCCTATCTCCAAAATTATTTTGGAACAACAGTTAATATTAAAAGACAGAAGAAAAAAGGCAAAATCGAAATTGAATTTTTCTCCAATGAAGATCTTGACCGGATTTTAGAGCTTTTGTCTGAACGAGAATCATAAATGAAAAAACCATCTTTCAAACGAAGATGGTTTTTGTTTTATATGCGCCCAGTGAGCCTTTGCAGCGGGTTCAGGCGTTCTTGCCTCCACTCTGTCCGATCTGTTAAACTCAATCCTTCCGCGAGAACATTGGCCATATTCATGACCAAGTTGAGTCTTGTGTTTTGCAATACAAAATACTCCATGAAACCGCTCACATTCACGATTCCGTTAATATGAAGATCTCCCACTTCAGGAAGGTCTTTTTGCACACCGGCTCCTGGCTTTAATGGCCCGTCTCCGATTTGAAATGAACCCACACTCTTAACGCGGCCTAAGCATGCATCGACCGCTATAACAAATGGATTTTTATGTAATTTATGAATGTCACTGATTTTATCCTTCATGTTCACAGCGTGGACGGGGTCAGATAAGGTTCCGTAGACATGGAATCTGGTGAGATGCATCTGCTTGAGTTTCATTCCTACGAGCGGGCCCAATGAATCACCGGTTGAACGGTCTGTTCCGATACAAACCACGACAATTGGTTTGCCGGCAGCTTTACGTAAGGATGAAGAAAGAATGGTTTGGATTTGCTTTGCTGCAGCTGCATCTGTATGTGAAACGTATTGTTTTACTCGTTCCTGAGAGGAAAAAAGCCCGCCTTTTCGATTCATAGGTTTCACTTCCTTGTTATAGTAGGTAACAGAATTGCTATGGTGTGTGTTTCGTTATGTAAGGTTGTTTACAGTATATCCAGCAGTACGGTTTTTTATGCTTTGTGTATGACACCGGAGATTTTAAAAAAGTAGAGGTTATGATATGAATGGTTAGTGGGTGAATTACAAATATTGTCCCCCATTGCCTCGATCATGATCAAGCTATGGTCTGCTTACAAAACACTTTATAGATAGGAATGGTTAATGAGGTTCATTCCTTCATTCCGCGGACAAAATGATATTTTTTTAGACTGCCTGCATCAGCAGTCTTTTATTATGAGTATTTCGGATGGTAATTTCAGCTTGTGTTCAAATGTCTATGAAAATATGGCATTTTTACCTTCTTTTATTTATATAGTAACAATAACGGAAACAAGCTGATCTTTGTCTATGAGGTGATGATGTTGTGGAGAGCCGGAATGAAGTGGATGCTGCTCATATTAGGGAGCCTGATCGGGGCCGGATATGCGAGCGGTCAGGAGATTTGGCAGTTTTTTGGGGCGGAAAGCGGACTTGCTATTGTGCTGTTTACAATCATGTTCATTTTCTCGTCTTATATTGTGATGAAAATCAGTTTTAAGGTTCAATCCACTCATTTTCTGCCGGTTCTGGAGCATTTAATGGGGCCGTGGCTGGCGAAAATTTATGATGTTCTCATCATTTTTTATTTGTTTTCGACGACTATGGTGATGATTGCCGGAGGCGGTGTGACCCTGCAGATGTACAAGCTTCCTTTCTGGTGGGGAATCGCGCTGATTTGCATCGTGACAGTGTGTTTGTTTTTGTGGGATGTGAAAGGAATATTATCTATAAATAGTATTTTGATTCCTGTGTTAGTAGCGGGCCTTTTATATGCGCTGATCTCCTTTCAGAGCACACATCACCATACGTGGACGATTGATTTGTCTCAGCAGTATAACTGGCCTGCGAGCATCACGTTTACTTCTTTAAACATCCTTTCAGTTGTTGCGATTTTATCCTCTGTTGGGAAAGAGATGAAAGGACTCGGAGAAGCGAAAATCGCAAGTGTGGCAAGCGGTCTCATTTTTGGCGTGATCTCATTTGTTTATAATGAAACGTTAGTGGAGCTGGCGGGCTCCCTTTCTCAGTTTGAAATACCGCTGTTTGCCGTTTTGGAGGGTGCGCCTTATGTCCTTTTTTTATGTATGACGGGGGTGCTGTGTCTAGCCATTTACACGACGACGGTAGCGGGATTGCTGGGGCTGTCCAGCCGGCTGATGGGGTTTGTTCATATGCCGAGATGGTTGATTGTGTTGATTTTGTTAGTGTTAATGGTACCTTTTACTTCTTTCGGATTTTCTGATTTGATCGCGTTTTTGTATCCGATATACGGGATGTTAAATTTGTATTTGTTAGTTTGTCTTCTCTTATATCCTATTTTAAGTAAATGGAAATAAGAGGATGTATTTCTTTTCAAGTATCTTGATTGCTCTTATGATCAGTTTTTTTGTACAATAGATACAGCAGTTTATGAAAAGAGGTGAAGGGTCTTGGCGGATAAAGACTTTGGCCTGAATGATATCGTAGAAATGAAAAAACCGCATCCATGCGGAGCGAACAGCTGGAAAATTATACGCATGGGAATGGATATTCGTATTAAGTGTGAGGGATGCTCTCACAGTGTTATGATTCCGAGAAAAGAATTTGAAAGAAAACTAAAAAAAGTACTAGTCAAGCATGAGGAGCCTACTTCATAAATAGGCCGACACTCATGCTTTTTCATATAGAAGGTAAGGAGAAGACGGCGATGAGCAAAGTGCATCAGTCGGCATGTCCGCTGAATTGTTGGGACAGCTGCGGCTTTTTGGTGACTGTTGAAGACGGAAAGGTAACGAAAGTGGACGGGGATCCAAACCATCCGATTACGGAAGGCAAAATCTGCGGCCGCGGCAGAATGCTTGAGACAAAAACAAATTCGCCTGATCGGCTTCGCTATCCGATGAAAAAACAAAATGGCGAGTTTGTACGGATTTCCTGGGAGCAGGCACTTGATGAAATTGCCGACAAACTTCGGGAGATCAAGGAAACGTCGGAGACGACTGCTGTTTTGCACAGCCATGATTATGCGAATAATGGTTTATTAAAAGCGCTTGATCAGCGTTTTTTTAATGGATATGGCGGTGTGACTGAAATCGTCGGAAGCATATGCTGGGGCTCCGGCATCGAGGCGCAAAGCTGGGATTTTGGCCGTTCGTACGGGCACGGCCCGCTTGATATTTACAACAGCAAGCATGTTGTTGTGTGGGGAAGAAATGTATCCAGAACAAATATGCACTTATATCATCATTTGCAGCAGGTGAAAAAGAAGGGCGCCACGATTACGGTGATTGATCCGATCTTCAATCCGACTGCTAAGCTTGCCGACCGCTATATCTCTGTTAAGCCGGGAATGGATGGCTGGCTTGCGGCAGCCGTTTTGAAGGTTCTGATTGAGACGGGAAGAACGGATGAAACGTTTATTTCTGAGCACTCTGTCGGTTTTGATGATGTGAAAGAGCTATTGAAAACCGTTTCTCTGGAAGAGTTTATTGTGAAAACAGAAACTTCTATGGAGGAGCTGGAGTATTTGGCCGGTTTGTATGCTGATGGTCCGGTGTCTACTTTTATGGGGCTAGGCATGCAGCGATATAAAAACGGCGGCGGAACGATTCGCTGGATTGATGCACTCGTTGCGGCAAGCGGAAATGTCGGAATTAAGGGCGGCGGCGCGAATTTCGGAAATGTCCAGATTGGCGAGAGCTTTGCAAAAACAAAGCTGACGCTGCCGGAATTAAAAACAGCATCACGTTCATTCTCAATGATGACGCAGGCTGAAGAAGTGTTGACCGCTGCTGATCCTGCGATTGAGATGATGATTGTGACGTGCGGAAATCCGCTGACTCAGGTGCCGAATACAAACAAAGTCAGACAAGCTTTTGAAAAGGTTCCAATGACGGTAGCCATTGATTCCATTATGACAGATACCGCAAAGCTGTGTGATTATGTTTTGCCGACTGCCACTGTTTTTGAAGAAGAGGATATCTACTATTCCAGTATGTATCACCACTATGTTCAGTACGGAAAAAAACTTGTGGAGCCCCAGGGTGAAGCGAAGTCGGACAGCTGGATCTGGTCAGAGCTTGCAAAACGCCTTGGGTTTGGCGAGCTTTTTGAGCACAGTACTGAAGAATTTCTAGAGATGGGGCTTTCTTCATTGGAAGCAGAAGGTGTGACACTTGAGCGTTTAAAAGAAAAAGGCCACCTCCCTCTTCCGGTCAAGCAAGTTCCGTGGGATGACTATGAGTTTTTGACGCCGAGCGGGAAATTTGAATTTACTTCGTCACTAGCTGAGCAAAAAGGGTTTAGCGGCTTGCTTCAATTAAATGTGCCCGAAGAATCTGTTTTCCATAATGAGGCGTTAGCTGGAAAGTATCCTTATACGCTGTTGTCCATTCATCCGCAGCGTTCCAACCATTCACAGCATATGCCGTTTATTGAAAAGCTTCAGCACGTTCAGGTCGATATTTCTCCAGATATAGCGGCTGAGCAGGATCTTCAGGATGGAGACGAGGTTGTCATCTTTAATGACCGCGGACGCTTGAAGGGAACGGTGAAAGTGATGAAGCAGGCTCATGCGAAGACGATTAATATAGATGAAGGCATGTGGGAGGCTTTTGGAGGTTCAGTCAATGCACTGACAAATGATACAAATTCTGATAATGGAATGGGAAGTACGCTTTTTGACTGTTTAGTAGGCTTGAAAAAAGCATAATCAAAGGGATTGGCAGGCTGAAAATGCTTTTTTGTCAGCTTGTCTTTTCCAGTGAACCTCCTTATAATTGCTCTAGGTTCAAAATACGTTCATACAATGACGGTTTTATATAGAGGAGATGAAAGAATGGCTTTAACAGCTGGAATCGTTGGTTTGCCGAACGTCGGGAAATCAACACTATTTAACGCAATTACACAGGCCGGTGCCGAATCAGCGAACTACCCGTTCTGTACGATTGATCCGAACGTGGGGATTGTAGAAGTACCTGATGATCGTCTGCAAAAGCTTACTGAGCTGGTCAACCCGAAAAAGACTGTGCCGACTGCTTTTGAATTTACTGATATTGCAGGGATTGTAAAAGGCGCATCTAAAGGAGAAGGACTTGGTAACAAATTCCTATCCCATATTCGCCAGGTTGACGCGATTTGCCACGTTGTCCGTGCTTTTTCCGATGACAACATTACACACGTTTCCGGAAAAGTTGATCCGATTGATGACATTGAAACGATCAACCTTGAGCTGATCCTCGCCGATATGGAAACGGTTGAAAAGCGGATTACACGCGTCAGCAAACTTGCGAAACAAAAAGATAAAGACGCTGTATATGAGTTTGAGATTTTATCTAAACTGAAAGAAGCGTTTGAGAGTGAAAAGCCTGCTCGATCTGTAGAATTCACTGAAGAGCAGCAAAAGCTTGTGAAGCAGCTCCATTTACTGACTTCGAAGCCTATTTTGTATGTGGCCAATGTAAGTGAAGATGAAGTGGCTGATCCATCTGGCAATGAAAATGTAGCGAAGATTCGCGAGTACGCTGCTGGCGAAAACGCAGAAGTAATCGTTGTGTGTGCGAAAATCGAATCCGAAATTGCTGAGCTTGAAGGCGAAGAAAAGCAAATGTTCTTGGAAGAGCTGGGCATTCAAGAATCAGGTCTTGATCAGTTGATCAAAGCGTCTTACTCTCTTCTTGGCCTTGCAACATACTTCACGGCGGGAGAACAGGAAGTCAGAGCTTGGACATTCAAAAAAGGCATGAAAGCCCCTGAGTGTGCAGGAATTATTCATAGTGACTTTGAGCGAGGCTTCATTCGCGCTGAGACAGTTGCTTATGAGGATCTTCTTGCGGGCGGCGGTATGGCAGGAGCCAAAGAAGCAGGAAAAGTCCGCCTCGAAGGGAAAGAATATGTGGTTCAAGACGGAGATGTTATTCATTTCCGATTTAATGTTTAGGATGCAGTTGTAAAGGGACAAGAGCTTTGGTATAATATAAAATTGTGAGTAATAGAATTATTGCTCCTTGCCCATTATGGGCCGCTTAGTCCAAAAGGAGGTGCAAACAGATGAGAAAGTACGAAGTTATGTACATTATCCGCCCAAACATTGACGATGAGTCTAAAAAAGCAGTTATCGAGCGTTTCAACAACGTTCTGACTTCTAACGGTGCGGAGATCACTGGAACAAAGGATTGGGGTAAACGTCGTCTTGCTTACGAAATCAACGATTTCCGCGACGGTTTCTACCAAATCTTAAACGTTCAAGCTGATGCTGCGGCAGTTCAAGAATTTGACCGTCTAGCTAAGATCAGTGACGATATCATTCGCCACATTGTTGTTAAAGAAGAAGAATAAGCAATTTTGAAATATATAATGGTAAAAGGTGGTCTTTCTTATGCTTAACCGAGTTGTATTAGTCGGAAGACTGACAAAAGACCCAGAGCTTCGTTATACGCCAAACGGTGCGGCTGTTGCTACGTTTACTCTTGCTGTGAATCGTACATTTACGAACCAGTCCGGAGAACGTGAGGCCGATTTCATTAATTGTGTCACTTGGAGAAGACAAGCCGAAAACGTTGCAAACTTCTTGAAAAAAGGAAGCCTTGCAGGCGTAGATGGCCGTTTACAAACAAGAAACTATGAAAACCAGCAAGGACAGCGTGTCTTCGTGACAGAGGTCCAAGCTGAAAGTGTTCAATTTCTTGAGCCGAAAAACGGCGGCGGTTCTGGTTCAGGTGGATACAACGAAGGAAACAGCGGCGGAGGCCAGTACTTTGGCGGAGGCCAAAATGATAATCCATTCGGGGGAAATCAAAACAACCAGAGACGCAATCAGGGGAACAGCTTTAATGATGACCCATTTGCCAACGATGGCAAACCGATTGACATCTCGGATGATGATCTTCCATTCTAATGTGATTATCGCCTAAAATGAAAAAGAAAGGAGGGAAATGACAATGGCAGGAGGACGCAGAGGCGGTCGTGCGAAACGCCGTAAAGTGTGTTATTTCACTTCTAACGGCATCACGCACATCGACTACAAAGATGTAGATCTTCTTAAAAAGTTTGTTTCTGAGCGCGGTAAAATTTTACCACGTCGTGTAACTGGAACAAACGCTAAATACCAACGTAAATTGACTGCAGCGATCAAACGCGCACGTCAAATGGCTTTACTTCCATACGTAAGCGGTGAGTAAGCTGATACGTAAAGAGCAAGGACCTTCGGGTTCTTGCTCTTTTTTATAGGGGGATGAAACATGAAGCTGATTTCATGGAATGTAAACGGCCTGCGGGCTGTGATGAGAAAAATGGATTTCCTCTCTTATCTGAAAGAAGAGGATGCAGATATCATATGTCTTCAGGAAACAAAGATACAGGACGGACAGGTTGATCTCCAGCCTGAGGGCTATCATGTGTATTGGAATTATGCAGTGAAAAAAGGATATTCCGGCACAGCTGTTTTTTCTAAGCAAGAGCCGCTGCGTGTCATGTACGGTATCGGAATAGAAGAGCATGACCAAGAAGGCAGAGTGATTACGCTGGAATTTGAAAACGTGTTTGTGATGACCGTTTACACGCCCAATTCCAGAAGGGGATTAGAGCGAATCGATTACCGCATGCAATGGGAAGAGGCTCTGTTGTCTTATATTCTTGAATTAGATGAGAAAAAACCAGTCATTTTATGCGGTGATTTGAATGTAGCCCATCAGGAGATTGATTTGAAAAATCCAAAGGCGAACCGGAAGAACGCTGGATTTTCCGATCAAGAAAGAGGGGCATTTACTCGTTTATTAGAGGCTGGCTTTGTTGACTCCTTCCGTCATGTTTATCCTGATCTTGAAGGCGCTTATTCCTGGTGGTCGTATCGTGCCGGCGCCCGGGACAGAAATATAGGATGGCGCATTGATTATTTTGTTGTTTCTGAAAGCCTTAAGGAACAGATTGAAGGTGCCGGCATATCAAAGGATGTCATGGGTTCCGACCATTGTCCTGTTGAACTTATCATCAATATATGATGAGATAGCAGTAAGGATTTTACACTTACTGCTTTTTTTATATGAAAAAGGAGAAAGAGGATGGCAAATATAAAAGAGATTGCAAGACTGGCAAATGTATCTGTTTCAACTGTTTCGCGTGTATTGAATCATCATCCGTATGTGTCTGTAGAAAAGAGAAAGCTTGTGCATCAAGTCATGAAGGAATTGAATTATACACCAAATCGAACCGCAATCGATCTCATTCGCGGGAAAACCCATACGGTCGGTGTGATTCTGCCTTATAGCGATCATCCCTGCTTTGATAAAATCGTGAACGGAATCACCAAGGCTGCTTTTCAGCATGAGTATGCAACGACGCTCCTCCCCACCAATTATAACCCCGCTATTGAAATCAAATATTTAGAGCTGTTAAAAACAAAGAAAATTGACGGCCTCATTATTACTTCCCGCGCCAATCATTGGGACAAGATTTTAGCTTATCAGGAATATGGGCCAATCATCGCTTGTGAGGAAACCGGTGACATTGATGTCCGATGTGCGTATAACGACAGAAAAGCTGCTTATGCAGAAAGCTTTCGCTATCTAAAAAGCCGCGGACATGAGAATATCGCTTTTACATGCGTCAGAGAAGCCGACAGGAGCCCAAGCACGGCTGATAAAGCTGCGGCCTATCAATCTGTTTGCGGAAGGCTGGAAGATCGCCATATGCTGTCTGGATGTAATGATATGAATGACGGTGAGCGGGCAGCTGAGCACTTTTATACGAGCGAACGGGTTCCTACTGCTATTTATGCAAACAGTGATGAAGTGGCAGCTGGAATTCATCTATTTGCCCGGAAGAATAATTGGGATGTTGAAATCATAGGTGAGGGAAATACTTCTATCAGCCGTGTTCTTGGATTTCCATCGCTCGATTTGAATCTTGAGCAGCTTGGCACCGCCGCATTTTCTCTTTTTTTGCAGGATGAACCCGTTGATATCAAAATTCAGCATAACTTTGAGAAAAAAGCTTGAACTGAAATGCATTTCATACGTTATAACTTCATTGAAGGTAAAGGAGGAGAAGACATGCGGATTGAACATACAGCGATCTGGGTCAATGATTTAGAGCGAATGAAGTCTTTTTATGAAACGTATTTTAATGGCAAAGCGAATGATTTGTATCATAATGAGAAAAAGGATTTTAAATCTTATTTTATTACGTTTGATTCCGGAGCAAGGCTGGAGATTATGAAAAAAGGGAATGTGACCGATCCGCCTTCACAAACAATGACAGGCTGGGCACACATTGCCTTTTCCGTAGGAAGCCGGGAGAAGGTTGATGAACTGACTGTTCGATTGAAGAAGGACGGTTTCGCAGTAGTAAACGGCCCAAGGACAACGGGAGACGGCTACTATGAAAGTGTGATTGAAGATGATGAAGGAAACTTAATTGAAATTACAATTTAACATCTGGAGTGACTTGAATGCTGAGGACAGAAAAAGAAAAAATGGCAGCCGGCGAATTATACAATCCGGAAGATCAACAACTATTACTAGAACGCAAGCATGCGAGACAGCTGATTAGACAATATAACGAAACACCGGAAGATGATGCAGTGCGGACAGAGCTTTTGAAGGAGCTGCTCGGTTCGGTTGGGGATCAAGTCATGATTCTGCCGACATTTCGCTGTGATTATGGCTATCATATTCATATCGGAGATCACACATTTGTTAATTTTGACTGTGTCATTTTAGATGTGTGTGAGGTGCGTATCGGCCGTCATTGTTTGATTGCGCCAGGTGTACATATCTACACGGCCGGCCATCCTCTCGATCCGATTGAAAGAAAGTCCGGGAAGGAGTTCGGTAAGCCTGTGACAATTGGAGATCAAGTTTGGATCGGAGGCCGGGCAGTGATTAACCCAGGAGTGACAATTGGTGATAATGCGGTGATTGCTTCAGGATCTGTTGTGACTAAGGATGTGCCCGCTAACACTGTTGTAGGCGGAAACCCTGCGAGGATATTGAAGGAATTGTAAAGAGATCAGTGCGGCAGCTCCGCACTGACTTTTTTAAATTTGTTTCGCATTGGTATTAGGGCCGAAGCAGATTAACAGCAAGGAGCATGCGAGCCAGCAGCCGCCTATAAACAAGAAGACGCTGACATAGCCGAGCTGAACGGCAATAAATCCGACAAGCAATGAGCCGAAAATGTTTGAAAAACGGCCCAGACCGTAGGCTAATCCGCTGCCGGACGAGCGGTATTCAGTCGGATAAGGTTCAGATGTATAGGCGTATAAGTTCGACGTGAAAACCCGTTCTGTGATATTCACGATAAAGCCAAACACAATGATCATGATGGGAATAAAAGTCATGCCATATAAGAGCCCGGCGATGGCCGTCAGAAACGCGCTGGCAGCTAAAATCCACTTTCTTTGAAATCTCTCAGAAATCATGGAGCCGAGCAGTGCGCCAAGCGGAGCGCCGACAGAATGCAATACGTTATACCACAATGTATTTTCCATGGTGACGCCATTGCTTTTTAGCAGGCTTGGAACCCATGAGGCAAACCCGTAAAACCCAAACGTTTCAAAAATCCATACAGCAGATAAAATAATGGTGATTTTGAGGTTTCTGCCTTTCAATAATCCTGCGTAACCGGCATGCTGTTGAACAGAACCGTTTTCTTTAGGCTGAGCCGGTGCCGGAAGCGGGCCTTTCTCCTGTTCAACCTGCGTCTCAATTCGATTGAGGATCGCGTCAGCCTTCCCATATTCACCGCGATTTTCATGCCAGCGAGGTGACTCTTCCAGACGGCGGATGAAGAAAAAATAAATAAGGCCGACGGCACCCCATACAAATACAAGCCTCCATCCCCATGAACCGAGCGGTATGACAAAGGCAGACACAATATTGGTGATCGGAACGCCGATCAATCCAATCATGGCGCAGAAAGAAATATATTTTCCACGGACACTGGAAGGGAAAAATTCCGCCAAATAGCTATTCGTAATGACCATGGCTGCTGCGACACCAAATCCGGTGAGAAAACGGAATGTCATTAAAGATGGAATGTCCCATGCCGCAGCATTGCACAGCGATGCGATTGAGAAAACAAAGACAAATAGATTTAAGGCTTTTTTGCGGCCGATTCGATCGGACAGCCGTCCGCCCAGCGAAGCGCCTAAAAACATGCCTAAAAATGAAGCCGCCGTCACGTTGGCAATGGTTGAAAGCGGAATGCCCCAATGCTCGATAAGTGCCGGTGCTACATTGCTGAGGGTAAATAAATCTGCGAGATCAAAGAAATAAACAATGCCGAGAGCGGTTAACACTTGGAAATGAACGCGTGAAATCGGAAGGCGGTCTAAACGATTCGCTGCGTTTGAGAAAGGATGTGCATTCTTCTGATTGAAGATCGTATTCATAAAAAACCCCCTTTTAAAGTAGTAAGAAAAGACTGATAATTCCCCTCTTGGGAATATTATAAGTATCTTGGTTCATTGGCGACAGAGTTCAAATCACTAGATGGGAGAACTAAATTCGCACTTTTTCCGTGCATTTTGCTTAAAAGATTTCCAAAACAGTAGATTCATAGACCAATTTATGCAAATATATAGTAATATTCTCATTGAAAGGAAGAGACATAGAAGGAATGAATTCATTTATCCGTCCTATAGAAGGAAACAATACGTTGTGGAGATATTTTTTCGCTTTTTTGGTGATGGTAGGGTTATATGTATTCGGGAATATAGCTTACCTTTTCGCTATACTGTTCACGGTTATTGTGAATCCCAATATCACGTTTGATTTGGATGAAGCTGTGCTGAGTGATCCTCTCGTAGATCTTTATTTGTCCCATGTGATTTATTTATTCGCCATTCCGGGAGTTTGGCTGGCTGTGCGCTTTATTTTGAAGCGGCCTTTCCGAACTGTGATTACACCAAATTCAAAGATGAATTGGCGGAGAATTTCCTTTGGTTTTATGGCTTATTTCTTGCTGATGATCGCCGTACAATTGATTGATTTTGCGATTCATCCAGACAATTATTCAATGCAAGCCTTTGATGCATCACGATTTATCTGGCTGCTAGCAGCGGCCCTCATTTTAGTTCCGTTTCAGACATCAGCTGAGGAATTGTTTTTCAGGGGATTTTTGCTTCAAGCCTTCGGGAGATTGACGAAAAATCATCTTATCTTGACATTGATTGTCGGGGGATTGTTTGGCGTATTACATTTTGCGAATCCAGAAATGAACAACGGTGCTGTTTGGGCAGGAATTGAGTACTTAACATTTGGTTTTGTGTGGACCTATTACACGATTAAAACTGGCAGTATTGAAATCTCACTTGGCGCCCACGCTGCGAATAATATGTTTTTGTGTATGTTTATCACAGAAAAAAACAGTGTGTATGGAGGAATTCCTTCTCTATTTACGGTTACGCGGGGGAACCCGATGTGGGAGGCTTTCTTGACGATAGCGGTCAATCTTGTGTTTGCGGGGATCGCTTTATGGTACCATAAGAAATCAAAAAGTAAGCAGCAAGGGTCTTAATCCCTGCTGCTTATTAACGTTTGGATGGCTTCTTCGATAATCGTTGTCGGCTGCTGGCAGGCGAAGTTTTCACAAATATACACGGTTGTTTTGCCGTCTATAATGCGGTAGTCTGCTGCAAATGGCGCAATGTCTTTGCATTGCTCGGGCTGCTCTGCCACCAGAATGGAGTCGTTGGGCTTAAAGGCTTTTTGGAGCTCCGTTATGATTTGTTTTCTGGCTGGATCGTCTGCACTGCCAAAAATCACGATTTCTTTTTTAGGCATCAGATGCCTTAACACACTTTGCATAAAGAAAGCATGGCCGCTCGGATACGCGTCGATGTCCGGCTTGAACACGGAAAACATCGTTTCTGCTTTTTCAATCAGTGATAAGTCGCCTGTGACTTGTCCAAGACGCAGCAGCTGAACGGCTGCCACACTGTTTCCGGAAGGCACGGCGCCGTCGTACACTTCTTTTTCCCGTACGATTAAGGCTTCTGCATCATGCCCGGAAAAATAGAATCCGCCATGTTCCTCATCCCAAAATAAGCCGATCATATCGTCTGTCAGTTTCTTCGCTTTTTGTAAATAAGAAAGATCAAACGAAGCTTCATAGAGATCGAGATAGGCCCATAGGAGAAAAGCGTAATCGTCGATAAAGCCTTTGTTTTTCACTTCGCCGTCTCGATACCGGACCATCACACGGCCGTCGATGATTAAATTTTTTTCAATAAATGTAACGGCGTCTTGCGCTAAGCTGAGATATTTCCGTTCCTGGAATACCTTTGCTGCTTTGGCGAGACCCGCGATCATCAGCGCGTTCCATGAGGTCAGCACTTTATCATCGACATGCGGATAGGTTCTTTCTTCGCGTGTCTTCAAGAGCCGCTGCCTTGCGTCCTCAAGCTTGAGGCGGAGCTCTTCTTCGGTTATGCCGGCATCCGCTTTGATTTGTTCCCGCTTTGTGTGAATGAGGTTCGGAATATTTTTGCCTTCAAAGTTTCCTTCTTCAGTGATGTCATACACTTGGCAATACAAAGTTCCGAGTTCGTCTCCAAGCGTTTTTAGAATCTCTTCCCTTGACCATACGTAGTACTTTCCTTCTTCTCCTTCTGTGTCCGCATCTAAAGCGGAGAAAAAGCTTCCGTCTTCATGGGTCATTTCCCGCTGAACGAATGTAATGATCTGCTCACAAATCTCTTTATAGCGGCTATTTTGCGTGACCTGATAGGCTTCGGTATAAGCGGTCAGCAGCAGCGCATTGTCGTAGAGCATTTTTTCAAAGTGGGGAACGAGCCACTCGTCATCGGTTGAATAGCGGGCGAACCCATACCCGATATGATCGTAAATGCCGCCATTCGCCATGCTGTCCAGCGTTTTCGTCACGTTGTATAAAGCATTCTCCTGCCCTGTATTGTGGTAATAACGAAGCAAATACATCAGCATATGAGGCATCGGAAACTTCGGTGCTTGCCCGAAACCGCCGTAGATCGTGTCAAACCCGCTGGCAAGCTGCTGGAATGTCCGGTGAATCGCTGACTCACTAAGGCCCTCACCAGTTTTTGCAGCTGTTTTGGTCTGTAAATGTTTAGCGGCGTTCTCCGCAATATCCTCGACATGCTCGCGGTCGTTCGCAAACGTCTCAGACAGATGCTCAAGCACATCAACAAAACCAGGACGATTGAATTTACTCGTCTTTGGAAAATATGTACCCGCGTAAAACGGCTTCTGATCAGGCGTAATAAACACATTCAGCGGCCAGCCGCCCTGCCCGGTCATCAGCTGGCAGATTCGCATATAAACAGAATCCACATCCGGCCGTTCTTCCCGGTCGACCTTAATCGCCACAAACCGTTCATTGAGAAGACGCGCGATTTCTTCGTCTTCAAAGCTTTCGTGGGCCATGACGTGGCACCAATGGCATGTCGAATAACCAATGCTGACAAGAACCGGTTTGTTTTCGCGTTTTGCTTTTTCGAAGGCTTCTTCGCCCCAAGGGAACCAGTCTACGGGGTTGTGGGCGTGTTGGAGTAAATAAGGAGACTTCTCAGCGATTAATCTATTGGGTTTACTTTTGTTTGGCATGGGATCACCTGCTTTCTGTAATTAGTTTATATTTAACTTAACACATTTTTTCAAAAATAATCCCTGCTTCTTTATACAGATGACTGTTCTTTAGTAGTGTACTTAGGAATACGTATTACCCCCGAAGCAGTTAAAACGCCTAATATAACTAACACGGCCCCAATAACTTGAAATACCTTTATCGGTGTGCCAACGGCAAATGAAATAATCATCGTTACAACGGGAACAAGGTTGAAAAATAAAGATGTTTTACCTGCCCCAATCTCCTTAATCCCCTGATTCCACCATAGGTAACCCAAAATGCTTGTAAAGAAAGCCATAAAGGCAATTGCCCCCCAAACTCCAATCGGGATGTTCGATAAAGAAACAGGTTTAGACGTAAATAATGAAACTACTATTAAACTAACAGCACCGATAACCATCGTATAAGTGGTTGTAGATAGCGGAGTGCCATCTTTTACAAACCGCCGTCCAAGTACACCATAAAGTGCCCAACAAACGTTACCTGTAAAGATTATTAAATCTCCCCCTGAAATTGATAAGGTTTTAATGGTTTCGATAGAACCTTGTGTAATGACTAGCAATACGCCGATGAATGCAAAGAATATGCCGAGCACTTGTTTTTTTGTCATGTTGTCCTTTAAGATAATTCGAGCGAGAATTGCTGTTAATAAAGGATTCAGCCCCATTATTAATGCTCCGTTAACGGGAGATGTGTATTTCAAACCAATAAAAAACAAGGCGTTAAATCCAAATATTCCTATAATTCCGAGAACAATGTATGAAACGGCGTTTTTCCGTAATTGACTCTTCTTTATACCTTCAGTAAAAATTAAAATGAGGAGCATCACCGCAGCAGCTAAACCGAAACGCCATGCCGCAGAGGACGATGGAGAAAAATATCCAACCGTATATTTTGCAAGATTAAAAGTAGCTCCTGTAAAAATAGAGAAGCCAATTAACATCAGATATATATTTAAATGTTTCATTTGTTTTCCACTTCCTCTTTCAAAATTGAATAATATGTATCCAGTTTTCCTTTTGTAGTAGAAATTACTTCTTCCAGCTCCCTTTTTTTAATCTCCATTTTCTCTAAGTGCTTGGTTAAAATCTCAATACGTTTATTTATAGATGGGGAGAGTTGTGCTGATTTAACATCTGAATTGATTTTTTCCAATATGCAGCCGTCTTTGACAAACTCATTAATATCCTCCAAAGACATACCTGTTTCCTTTAAACTTTTCAGGAATGTCATGAACTGAATATCAGTCTCTGTATAAAAACGCCTTCCACTGTTTTTTCGTTTTGGTGGGGGAAGTAACCCAATCTTTTCGTAATATCTTAATGTATACGAGCTAATACTAGTCTTCTCAGCAGCTTTACTAATGGAATACAACAAACATCATCCCTCTCTTTTGATTAAAGTTAGTTTACAACTTAGAGTTAACTCTAAGTCAAGCAAATAAAAAAACCTGCTACCGCATGGTTACGGATTACAGGTTTTAGATAATGAATGACATAAAAGATAAACTGTATTATTAGAACACATGGTATTATCGTTTAAAATGGCTTCTGTTAATGGAGTTCCGCACGAGTTGATTTCCTAGGCCACGAATGGCAAGTCGAATAACCGATGCTGACAAGAACCGGTTTGTTTTCGCGTTTTGCTTTTTCGAAGGCTTCTTCTCCCCACGGGAACCAGTCAACGGGGTTGTGGGCATGTTAAAGTAAATATGGAGACTTCTCAGCGATTAATCTATTGGGTTTACTTTTATTTGGCATGGGATCACCTTTTAAGTTGGTTATATTCAGGTTACCACAGTTATCCTAAACAAATACAATAACTGACTGCTTATCGATAATTGTAATGTGAAAATCTAATGTTTCATTTTGCCACTTGAGATAAATGCGAATAACGTATTTCCTTGTTTCGCAATCTGGTCAAATTTTCATAAAAAAAGTAAAAGTTTAAACCTTAGTCTATATATAATAAGATCATATCAATCAAATGTAGGGGGAGTTATTATGAAGTGCACTAAAATGAACAGGGTACAATTAAAAGAGGGGAGCGTATCAGTGGCCCTATAAACTGCGTCTGCCCTCATTAATGGAGGGGAAATTGTGAATACGTCTTATTCACAGTCAACTTTACGGCACAATCAAGTTTTGATTTGGCTTTGTGTTCTATCATTTTTCAGCGTATTAAATGAAATGGTTCTGAACGTCTCATTACCTGATATCGCCAACGATTTTAATAAACTGCCAGCGAGTGCAAACTGGGTGAATACTGCCTTTATGTTAACCTTTTCTATTGGAACAGCTCTATATGGAAAGTTATCGGATCAGCTGGGCATTAAAAAGCTGCTTCTATTTGGGGTTATGGTAAATGGCTTAGGGTCGATCATTGGATTTGTTGGACACTCGTTCTTTCCTATTCTCATTCTAGCCCGATTTATTCAAGGAATTGGTGCAGCCGCATTCCCAGCTCTTGTAATGGTTGTCGTTGCGCGCTATATTCCAAAAGAGAACAGGGGGAAAGCATTTGGCTTGATCGGGTCCTTAGTAGCAATGGGAGAAGGTGTTGGACCAGCTATTGGGGGAATGGTTGCTCATTATATCCATTGGTCGTATTTGCTGCTTATTCCAACTGCAACAACTATCACTGTTCCATTCCTTATAAAACTGTTGAAAAAGGAAGAGAGAATCAGAGGACACTTTGATATGGCAGGGATTATATTGATGTCTGCGGGCATCGTGTTTTTTATGCTGTTTACAACATCTTACAGACTTTCTTTTCTGATCATCAGTATTCTTGCTTTCTTCGTATTTGTAAAACATATTAGGAAAGCTCAAGACCCTTTTGTTGACCCTGATCTAGGGAAAAATGTATTTTTCGTGATTGGAGTCCTTTGCGGAGGACTAATATTTGGTACAGCAGCAGGATTTGTCTCTATGGTTCCTTATATGATGAAAGATGTTCACCATTTAAGTACTGCAGCAATTGGAAGCGGCATTATTTTCCCTGGAACAATGAGTGTCATCATCTTCGGTTACATTGGAGGATTGCTTGTTGATAGGAAAGGTTCCTTGTATGTACTAACGATTGGAAGTGCATTGCTTTCTTTCGGCTTTTTAATCGGTGCCTTTTTTATAGATGCAGCACCATGGATCATGACAATTATAGTAGTTTTTGTTTTTGGGGGGCTATCGTTCACAAAAACAGTTATATCTACTATTGTGTCTAGCAGTTTGAAAGAAAAGGAAGCCGGCGCTGGAATGAGTTTGCTTAATTTCACGAGCTTTTTATCAGAGGGAACGGGTATTGCGATTATAGGCGGTTTATTATCTATCGGGTTCCTAGATCATAGGCTGCTGCCTATTGACGTTGATCACTCCACCTATTTGTATAGTAATATGCTCATACTTTTTGCAGGAATCATTGTTATTTGTTGGCTGGTAATCTTGAATGTATATAATCGTCCGTGGAGACATGGCTAAATGAGTTAAAGGATCAATCTTGTTAAAGTAATTCAAGGTTGATCCTTTTTTTGTAAAATGAATAAACCTGTCTCCAATGGCATGTTGAATAACCAGTGCTGACCACAACCGGCTTGTTTTCGCGTTTCGCTTTTTCGAAGGCTTCTTCTCCCCATGGAACCAGTCAACAGGATTGTGAGCATGTGAAGTAAAATAAGTAGACTTCTCAGCGATTAATCTATTGGGTTTATTGTTAGTGGGCATGGGATCATCTTCTTTCGTTTTTTTATAAATACAAAACTTAGCTGATTTACTTAAAAGAGGGAGAATAAAATATACTATAATGTTTAATTATGTTAATTCGTCCTTTTCAGTCTTCTTTTCTTTTATTACAGGAAAAGATATTTTGGGCTCTGTTAAAATTCGATGTTGATAATTCCATAGTATTAAGGGGAACCCATTATTTATGGATTCCCCTTTAGTTCAATAAGAAAAATAACTGTCGGGTGTTACCTTACTATGTATATTTTGGAGGGAAAGATTTTTTTTAGCCATTCCAATGATAAACGATTTGCACAACGCCAGAGGAAAATGTTCTTGTATTCACCATTTTTAAATTTATCCTCTGTTTTACATCAATAAACAACGGTTTTCCTTCTCCCAAAACAACAGGGTGAATAGATAATCTAAATTCATCAACAAGCCTCAAATTTATAAAAGTTGTAATGAGACTCGCTCCACCATATAGCCAGATGTCTTTACCAGGATTTTTCTTCAATTTATTTACTTCTTCAAGAATATCATCATTTATAAATATGGCTTGATTATCAATCTCATTTTGTGTTCTGGAAAAAACATATTTCTTTTTACTATGAACCAATTTCCAAATTTCCTTTTCTGTATCAGGGTCTTCATTTTTTGGAATATATTGTCCCCATAAATCGTAGCTTTTTCTGCCATATAAAATAGTATCAATTTGATTTAAGAAATCAGTAAACCCCATATCAGGGTCCATAATGCACCAATCAACTTCTCCATTTTTCCCTTCAATAAAACCATCTAAAGTAACTGCTAAATCTAAAATTATTCTTCTCTGTTTTAAGTTATTTGTCATAACTATTCATCCTTTTCCATAAGAAGTTGGTAGAAATTCTTCTCCCACTCTCGCACCAGATGGACTAAGTTGCGTTTGTGGACAGAGAGAAGAACAATATCCTAAAATGAAAGTGTCCACTAATCTTCGTAGCTTGATTAGCAGGACATTATCTTCACTTGGTTAAATGAAAGCTCTGCTCGATTAAGTAATAAATTTCGCCTGCTGGATCTGTTCGTTCCAAAACAAGTGAAATCCAATGTTCCTTATCCATATGATATCCAGGAAAGATATTTTCTCCATTTCTTAAGCTATCACTTATTTCAGGGGGACATTTTAGATTCAGAATATCTATTTCGTCATGTCCTTCCAAGCCTAATTTTTCCGGGAGAACATTCATAATAAGACCGTACCATTTTTTGTTTGATTCATGTCTCAAAGAAGCATAGTTTGGGTATTTCTCCCACGGATAATCAGGCGATGTGCCGTATTTTTCTTTGACGTGTTTAAAGATATCTTCTCTTGTTAACATACTCCATTACTCCTTTATTCACTCTCATTTCTTCTTGGAAAAATCAAAGAGCAATCCTTGGTTGTCCTATGGATGCTTCAATAGAGATGTCACCAATGGCAGAAGCTGTTTCTCATCCTTACTAATATAGGTTTTTTTGCTATTTCCATGGGTACTAGTCAACAGGGGTGTGGGCGAGTTTTATTATTAGTGGGCATGGGATCATCTTCTTTTCTCTTGTTTCTGTTCCTTTTTACTGTACCACAAGCCTGTGTTGAAATACCTCATTAAGATAGTGAAATATATAAGGTAATGGACGTCTTACCTAATGCTGTTCTCTAAAAGAGTGCACTTTTGGAAGCTGTTATTGAATAGTGTCGAAATGATTTTTCTAAATATTTCTCGATTGGCGGAGATTGATATGATCATGAAAATGACTCATTTGAATATGAAAGATTTCAATAAACCAAACGAACCTTTCGTTGTTTTTGGGAGAATGATACCTGCTTTTGAAAACGGTGTTTGGACATATACTGAGGAACGATTTTCTAAACCTTATTTTAAACAATATGAAGATGATGACATGGATGTTAGTTATGTTGAAGAAGAGGGGAAAGCCGCTTTTTTATATTATCTTGAAAACAACTGCATTGGCCGGATTAAGATCCGTTCTAACTGGAATGGGTATGCACTAATAGAGGACATTGCCGTGGCAAAAGACTATAGAAAAAAAGGTGTTGGAACAGCATTATTACATAAAGCGATTGAGTGGGCAAAGGAGAATCATTTTTGTGGTCTTATGCTTGAAACCCAAGATATTAATGTTTCAGCTTGTCATTTTTATGCCAAACATCACTTTATAATAGGTGCGGTTGATACGATGCTTTATTCCAACTTTCCAACAGCAAATGAAATTGCGATTTTTTGGTACTATAAATTTTAATTGATTATAAAATCTCAACAGTACCAGAGATAAAGAATTGACGAACGAAACGGGGCTTGTTTTGCGTTTCGTTTTTTGGATCGAGAAGAGGTTTCTTAATAACCTCTTCTATTCTTTGATAAGAAATGTCTTTCCACAATAGGCATAAAAACGTGAAGGAGCATTCCTCCCAAACAGACGGTTAATAGGGTTCCGATGCCGATAGGGCCTTTAAAGATGATGGCTAATACTAAGAAAAGAGCGTATACCAATGTTCTTGAAAACAAGATTGTTCTTTTGGAGAGATCTCGGATAATAAGTGTCAAATGATCGATGGGCGTTGATGCAAACTTCGTCTGAAGATAGATGGCTGTTCCAAGACCGATGAGCACCAAACCAATTCCGAAACAAATCAGTTTGCTTAACAACGCGTTTAGATAGATGGTGTTTTTTACAACAAACAACCATAGGTCAATGCCTATTCCAGTAATGAATGCTGTAATCAAGCCCAGCAAAATAGGTTTTTTTCTCGTTAATATAGCGTTGCAGATTAAGAGAATCACAGAAATAAGGACCTCCCAGCTTCCTACGGTAAGACCGATTTCTTTTGACAGACCAACCAAAAGGGCATCGAAGGGTGATGTGCCCAGTCCTGATTGTATGGTTAAGGAAATGCCCAAACTTAATATGAGTATTCCTATTCCGTAATACATATATTTCATGTTATATTCCGCGATATTTCTTTTGTCATCAAGACGTGAGGGATGCCGTCCTCCATAAATTCCTGTGAAGAAATCTGGTAGCCCAGTTTTTGATAAAAGCCTGCCGCTTGTGTTTGACCATGCAGCTTATATGCAGTCAGTCCTTTTTCTTTCATGATTTCCTCTAACCCGCTTACGATGATCTTCCCCAATCCGTACTTACGGTAAGGTTTTAGGATGCAGATTCTTTCCAGCTTTGCTGTATGGCCAACGATGCGCGCGCGTCCGGTGCCGACAGGCTGATTCTCATGATATACCAAGATATGTTGGCATTGTTCCTGAAGCGTATCAAATTCATCGAACTCATCGGCTTCAGACACATGTTGCTCCTCAATGAAAACGCCTCTTCTAATCTTTAAAGCTTCATGTAAATCCGCTTCAGTTGTTATTCTTTTTATACTCATCTAAATCAATCCTTTTCTGATATTAGTCTGGACTGTCCAGCATGCATGTGGTCTTATAATAGTAAGGTTAAAACAGTTTTGTTGTAATTACAACAAAAATACGTGAGGAGTTTTAGAATGAATGATATTTTGCGTGAAATCGGCATGATAGCAAGAGCGTTGGATTCCATAAGCAATATCGAATTTAAAGATTTGGACTTAACAAGAGGGCAGTATCTCTATCTCGTACGCATATATGAAAATCCGGGAATTATTCAAGAGAAGCTGGCGGAAATGATAAAAGTGGACCGGACAACGGCCGCGCGGGCCATTAAGAAGCTGGAAATGCAGGGATTTATTCAAAAACTGCCAGATGAGCAAAATAAAAAAATAAAAAAATTGTTCCCGACTGAGAAAGGGAAAAAGGTGTATCCCTTGTTAAGAAGAGAAGGAGAACATTCCACGGAAGTCGCTTTGTCTGGTTTTACACATGAGGAAAAGGAAACCATTTCTGCACTCCTTCATAGAGTGAGGAAAAATGTAGAACGTGATTGGGAGTATGTGAAGAAGGGGAACAAAAGGGATTATTAATGTACAAAATGTACCTTATCGACAGAACCAAATATGAGTCCGGGAAGGGCCAATTTCCTGTTTCGATCATTTCACAATGCAAGTTACAAAAACGTGCGTAGTTACATATTGAATTGATTTGTATTACAGTAATGATAGCAAGAAATTTCCAAAGGGAGTGGTTTTGATGAACTTGAGACAACTATCAGAACATGTCTTTCAATGTGAATTTGAGCTTGATGTTCCCCTTCGTGTCCCGGTTCATACTTGGTTTATTAAAGATGGCGATGATGTTTATATTGTTGATACGGGGATAGAACGTTTTGCTGATGCTCAAATTAGGGCAGCGTTAGCGATCGGCAATCCAAAAGCCATTTTGCTTACCCATGGCCACAGTGATCATATCGGAGGTGCATCAAAATGGTTAGAGAGATTTGATCTTCCGATTTATGCCCACCAGAAAGAACTTATATATATCAATGGAGAAGCGCCTTATCCAAACAAAAATGAAGCAGAGAACACAGGGGTAGCCCATATTGTTCAGCCGCTGACAGAGCAAACGCTTGCTCACTTGCCTCTGCAATATGATTTAACACCCGGACATTCCCCGGGGCATGTCGTGTATTATCATAAAATCGATCGTACTCTATTAACGGGCGACCTTTTTATCACGAGTAAGGAGGATTTACACCCACCTATAAGAAGATTCAGTGTTGATATAAATGAGAACATCGATAGCGGCTCAATCATAGATCAAATCAAACCAACGCTCATTTGCTCTTCACATGGCGCAGAAATTCTTTATAACGAAGAATTGTATAAAAACTATGTGGTAAGGTATAGGGATTAATGGAAGTGAAAAACTTAAGCTGAAAATTCTTCAGCATGGTGAAGCCCTCGATCCGATTTACTCACACCTGTTACTCAAAAAGAAAAAATGGCAGCTGCCTGCCGCAGAGGCTTTTGCGGAGCTTGTTTTACATTTGATTCGTTAGAAAAAGGAGTGAGCGTCAGGCTCACCCCTTTTCTAGTTAAACTGCAGCTGTGAGCTTTGGTTTTACAAATTTCATGAAAATCCCTCTTACTAATGGGCCCATAATCAGTAATTGCAACGGATAAGCTAGGATGAAATTTTTCAACACAATCATAAGATAAGTGCTGAAGAGGCTGTCTCCGTTCAGCCCATTTGCCAGAACCGCTGTCACTAAACCGAACACAGACATACAAAGCACCATGCCGATCACCATACAAGTTGACATGGCAAGGATGACATATATTTTTTTAGTCTTGTCGAACGGCATGCTGAATGCAATCTTCTTGGCGAGGGGGCCCACTAACAGTAAATCTAACAGGAGGGCGACCATAAAACCGATGGCCATTTCAAAAACGGTCATCATTGAAAAATCCTGAATGGCTCCGTTAATGATGGCGTTGTAAATCGACATGACGCAGACCATTCCAAAGCACATCATCACGCCAAATATAAGGCCTTCTTTTTTATTTGCTGGCATACAATCATTCCTTCTCTCTATAATCGGTGATTAGTATACCAATGAACCGTTCATGCTCATAAGTGACAAATTTGTGAATAATCTATAGCGCAGAATCGTCCTGTTTTGTCATCAGCACATGCGGAATGCCATCCAGCAGAAATTCTTCTGATGCAGTCTGATAGCCTAGCTTTTCATAAAAGCCTGCCGCCTGTGTCTGGCCGTGCAGTTTGAAGGCAGAAAAACCTTGTTCTTTCACAATACGTTCTAATGCACCGACGATTACTTTTCCCAGACCGAATTTGCGGTAAGGCTTCAGAATGCAGATTCGTTCCAGTTTTCCCGCGTGGCCAACGATACGGACGCGTGCAGTGCCAACGGGTACATTCTGATGATAAGCCAGAATGTGCCGGCAGTCACCGTGGAGTGTATCGAACTCATCGAATTCATCCGAAATGGGACAGCCTTGCTCCTCTACAAATACTGTCTTTCTGATTTCAAACGCTGTATGTAAATCTTGTTCTGACGTGATTTTTTTGACCTTCATGCTTGAATCCTCCCTTACTCCGAAAAATGGCTGATGACATATTGTTTAAAGGTCTCAGCAACCGGTGATAAAAATCTGCCTTTTATCCAGGCAATCCCTATGACACGCTGACATTCCGGCCAGCTGACGCGGATTTTGGCGATTTTGCTTTGGTCTAAGCCTTTCAGGTCTGGCAGAATAGATATGCCCAGTCCGGCTGCCACAAAACCTGCGGCAGTGGCGGCTTCTTCTCCTTCAAACATAATGTTCGGCTGTATATCAGCCTTCTCAAACAGCTCATCGACCGTCATTCGAAGCGCGTAGCCTTTTTTCAATAAAATGAACCGTTCCCCGGCAATCTCGGTCAGGGTAATGCTCTCACGATTGGCTAATGGGTGATCAATTGGCACAAATAAAAAGAGCTCTTCACTCCATAGCTTGATCCATTGGATCGGATTTTCAGGCTTAATCGAAGCGAGCAGACAGAGGTCGAGATCACCGGATTTTAATCGTTCAAGCAACCAATAAGAGTGGTTTTGCTTCAGCTGGAAGGCAATGTTGGGGTATTCCTGCTGAAAGGAGCCGATGAGATCGGGCACGAGCGTAGTGCCTAATGTATGCAAAAAACCGAGAGAGACTACGCCTTGGTCTGGCTTTAATAAAGCTTGGATTTCTTCTTTTCCTTCGGTGTACTCCTTCATCATCGCCTGCACCCGTCGCAAAAAGATGTGTCCGTATTGATTTAAGGTAATAGATCGTCCTTGCCTGTCAAAAAGCGGGACGCCTAAATGATTCTCCAGCCTGGCGATAGAGCGTGAAAGTGCAGGCTGTGTGATGGAGAGGCTTTTTGCGGCTTTCGTTACGTGCTGCATCCGGGCTAGGGTTTGAAAATATTCAAGTTGTTCCCATTCCAATCATCATTCCTCCCTTATTACATATAAGCATCAAAAGGATATTTTATATGCATTATACATCATATATCGACGGTGCTAAGATAAAAGTATAAACAGACTCGAGGATGTTTGAAATCGGAAGAATAAAGGATGGTTTTATATGAATTGCAGTGCTCAACAACATGCGGAGGGGCAGATAAAACCCCAATGACATACATTCAAAAAGGCACACCAGTTTTTCGTAAAATTACGTTTGCTTTCTTCGCTGCAGGCTTCAATACATTTGCGATTCTTTATTGCGTACAGCCGCTCATGGAGGAATTCACGCGGGAATTTCATGTGACGCCTACTGCGGCGAGTCTCTCTTTATCCGTTACCACAATGCTGTTAGCAGTGAGCATGCTTGTCTTTGGCTCATTATCAGAGGTATGGGGTCGCAAGCCGATTATGGGTATTTCCATGCTGGCCGCATCGGTTCTCTGTCTGGCATCGGCCTTGAGTCCGAACTTTCATACGCTCCTCGTATTGCGAACCATTCAAGGCGTTACGCTCGCAGGCCTTCCGTCAATTGCGATGGCTTATCTCGGAGAAGAAATTGAACCTGGAAGTCTCGGATCAGCGATGGGACTGTATATCAGCGGAAATGCAATCGGCGCCGTTTTTGGAAGGATCGTTTCCGGGCTTCTGAGCGAGTACGTGAATTGGCATATGGCGATGGGATCAATTGGTGTCATTAGTTTGATTGCTAGTGTTATATTTTTTATAAATTTGCCTCCATCCAGGCATTTTACGCCAAGAAAATTGAAGCTCGGGAAGTTGGGAATGTCTCTGATCGGCCACTTGAGAGACCGCAAACTATTCAGCTTGTTTCTCATTGGTTTTTTGCTGCTCGGAAGCAATGTTGCATTGTTTAATTACATTGTGTATGTGCTGCTCGGCCCACCGTACTCGCTTAATAAAGCATTTGCCAGCTGGATCTTTATTGTGATGATTGTAGGCATTTTCAGCTCATCTTTCATTGGAAGAATGGTTGATCGGTATGGCTATCCGAAAATACTGGTGATGAATATTTTCATTGTCATTGCAGGTGCTTTATTCACGATAAACAGTATGCTGGCAGTGAAAATACTGGGGATTGCCCTCTTTACATTCGGTTTTTTCGGAGGGCATTCAGTTGCAAGCAGCTGGGTGGGCAGGAGAGCTCTTTACAACAAAGCACAGGCTTCATCGCTGTATTTGTTTTTTTATTACGCCGGTTCAAGCGTTTGCGGAACAGTCGGAGGGCTATTCTGGTCTGCTTTTCACTGGCTGGGCGTGGTCGGTATGATCACCTTCATGCTGCTGGCTGCGTTATGGCTGTCGGGATACTTGGCAAAAAGTGTGAAAATGCCGGATAAAAGGAACGAAAAAGGATTGAATTGATGACAGTAAAAAAAGGACCGTAAGCGGGTCCTTTTTTATTTCCAATGGGCAGGGATTCGTAAAGACGGCGGCAGCTTTGTGTTCGAATCACCGTTGGCGGCGTTCACCTGTGCCTGTGTCAGAAAGATGCATCCGGTCAGGTCGGCGCCGCTGAGATCAGCGTCTCTCATATCTGCACCGATAAAGTCTGTCATTCTCAAATCGGCATTTCTCAGATCTGCGGCTATGAGCAGCGCTCCTCTTAGATTTGCTCCTCGCAAATCAAGCCCTTTTAGTTTTGCACCGATCAGGACACTTCCCCGGCTGACTTTTTTCGGGAGTTTTGGATTGCGGGCTTGGGCACGCACCAGCTCACTCGTTTTTAACAGCCATTTATTGACCTCAGCTCGATGCTCGTCCACCTGCAGTGTCAGCAGGCGTTCTTTGCTGAGTCTGGTGAGCTTTTCTATTTTTTCGAAACTGGTTCTCAGTTCAGGGTGAATCGGCTTGGCTATATCTATAGAAAGAGCTTCATGTAAATACCAGAGCATTTCATGCAGCTGCTGCATGATAGGAAAAACGCCAAACATCTCGTTGGCCGTTTTGGGGCTGTTTCGCCAATCCTTTCCCCCATAAGTGATTTGGGATACTTTCTGTCCGGCGCCAAAGCATTCATATGCAGAGCAGCCACGAAATCCTTTTTCTCTGAGATTTTTATGGATCGAACATTGATAGTTTGATTGTAAGTTGCGGCAAGGCGTGCCTCCGTCTTTGTCAAAAGCAAAATCTGCCGACTTCGCATAAGGCAAGGCGACACAGCACAGGCCAAAACAATGCTGGCAATCCGCGCTTAAATCATGATGTATATGGTCATGTAACGTTACTTCCGCAGACAAAATTGTCCACCCCTTCACTTGGGTACTTTGTTAAATATATCTATTTGATTATATAGGAAATAGGGATCCTTTTCATTTTGTTTTTAGGGTTTCAGCGTGTCAAACATTGTATAATATATCCAATCATGATGATTGGGGGAATTCATTTGGAACAGCAATTGAAAGACATCATCTCTGCATGTGATGTGGCAATCCAAAATGAAGATTTTGATACACTGATGAATTACTACTCGGAAGATGCCATTTTAGTTGTGAAGCCTGGCATGATCGCGCGAGGCAAAGAAGAAATTAAAAAAGCGTTTATCACGATCGCGAACTATTTTAATCATCATATTGTGCCGACACAAGGAGAAATGATCATGCTGGAAGCAGGTGACACTGTCCTCGTCCTTTCTCAGACATTGCTTGATTCGGATAAAAAGGACTCCGAGTATGCGATGGAAAGAAGGGCGACCTATGTCTTTAAGAAGAATGCGCAAGGCGAGTGGCTTTGCGTAATCGATAATTCATATGGTACGGATTTAATTGGTCTTTAGCTTACGGACGTGTCCAAGTCAGATACTGCTTGAAAAAGAACCCGAACCAATAATCGATGTAAAACATATTGTAAAGTAATGGACTGAAAAGACATATCAAGGACTGAATAAGATTGAATCATCGACAAGCAGTAAACCAGGTTCAAGTCAGCAACATTAGCGTGATTTCAATTGATACCTCCTCAGGAATATTTATCGGAACCAATTATGCGCATAATTGGTCTTCGCATCGGAAAAACAATTACGGACTCGGATCAATGACCAACTCCCAGGTGTCTCATAATTTTAGCTATGTGATGGATAACGATGAGGTAGATACGCCGATTCATCATGAAAACAGGATTTCCTTTGAAGGGAACTCGGGAGAAAACCAGAATGATATTGATGTTGGAGAAATGAATATTAACGTTCTGGATACATGTGCCGCCATTTCAGTTGGCGAAAACGAACTTACCGGCTGGAGTTCACATAGTAAACGAACGTCCGGCCAGGGAAGGTTATTAGGCACGATTCAAAACACTCAAAACTCGTCATTCGTGATAGATAACGACGAAAATGACTGTCAAATAAATGATTACTTTTAAGAGGCTGCCTTGGTTTGAAAAGGAGGAGGATTTGTTTGGCTATCGGTTTTACACTCGGTGCAATCAATGTGAATTCCCAGCAGACAAATACAGCCATCGCGATTGGAGAAAATCAGTTACCCGGATGGGCTGCGCATCGTAAGGTAAATAACGGAATCGGCTTCTTCGCAGGAAATGTCTTGAACCAGGGGAATGTTTCAACGGTTATTGACCCTGATGGCATAGACGGTGTCATGAATAACCAAAATATATCGCCAAGTGTACAAAATCAAACTCTTTAACGGTGAATAGTTTTCTTTTAGCATACCTCCAAAAAAAGCACATAAGCATAGTTATAGATTCTAAAGATGTATGGCTATGTGCAGGGGGTTTTTATTTATGCCAAAATCTCATTTTTATCCCCATGTGAAAGAAATGATGGGAAAGGATTTCGCTGAGCTGCTGCGCGAAATTGCTCCCTTTGTCGAACCGAGAGCCGATCTCATAAAAACAAACCACAGATTGACGATAACCATTGATGCAGCTGGTGCAAGTGCAGGGGATATGTCAATCAGCCAAAAGGATCGCACACTCATCATTGAAGGAAAGATTACCCCCCAGCCGATGGAAGAGGAACAAGAGTGGATCGCCAGAGAACGGTTTTACGGCCCTTTCAAACGGGAGATCGCCATTCCCGAAGAGTATGATCTGCGTCAGATTCGTGCGAAATTTGAAAGCGGAATAGTAACGGTTACCGTTCCGCACCGCACTAATGAAAAAGGAGAAGAGTGATGACCTCTATCAAATACGGTTCTTTGCGGGTTAACCATCTGAGAAATTCTTCTGGCCTCTTTGTCGGAACAAATGTCCAAAAAGGCAGAAAAAGTGAAACCTTTATCAATGAAGGTTTTGGCGCCATAAAGGGGAAACATAATAAAATCAAAGGAAATGCGGGAGCTGTGGAGAAAAGTTTTTAAAAAGGGATGGCGTATATGAGCATAGATGAGGTCCTAAAAAAGCTTGAAGAATTAGCCCGAAAAGTCCATACGCTTGAACAATCCTCCCAGGAGAAACGCACCCCTTCTGTTTTTGTGAAGATGGATGTACAGGAATTGAATGTAGAGAAGCTGCATTTAGACGATTTAGCGTTTCATCTCGATCACCTGGATGTACAGGAGCTAAGCGGGATGCTGAATCTTGGCAACGTATTCTCTCCTCATGTTCATCAGAAATCCACATCGCAGTCTCGATTAAAGAAAACAAAAAAAGATGATATTGAGGTCAAAATAGACGGAAAACCAGTGCCGTATACCATCAATCAGGGAAAGGATGTTTAACGTGAAACGGTTTTCTCCCTCTTTTTTTATTGGCTCCATTTCCATTGGTACGGTTGAAGGCGCATCATGTGTAAACCTCGGAAACAACCTCCCCAGCGGTTTTGTGAATTATAAAAAACAAAACCAAGGATTCGGCTCCATTTCAGGAGACCATAATGATATCCACGATATTTTAGCGACAATAGAGGAAAACGGCACACAGGATGCTTTTCATTATGAAGGTGGTCTTCAAGGAAAAAACGAGCAGGTGCTCGAACAGATAGAGCAGGAAATGCTAGCTTCGGGGCTTGATATAGAGGAACAGGACGAGGAGAAGGTAAATGGGGACGGGCCGGATTCTTTGATGTAATGGGAGAGCTGCCAACTGGCAGCTCTCTTTTTCATGTTCTATAGTTTAATCCGTTTCACTTCCCCTAATACAAACACATAAAAAACCAAGCCCAGCAACAGCACAAAACCGGCTACCAGAAAGCTGAGCGTAAAGGAGCCTGTCACATCAAACAAATACCCTGTCAGTGATGCAGCAATAATGCCCCCGAACAGGTTGTTTGCGAGGTTCACCATAGAGCTCAGCATGGATACGGAACCGATCGGCGCGAGCTCAGCGGAGATGGACCAGCCAACCGGAGCGGTAGCAGAAATTCCAGCGAGCCCGATGGAAATACAAATAATCGCTACGGTAATATTGTTCGTCAGAATGGAGCCCAAAAAGAAAAAGCCGAAGCTCATCCCGACTATGATTACGGTTCGATACACCTTGGTGTTTGGATAGCCTTTCTTAATAAAATAATCGACGAGCCATCCGCCGACAGCGATTCCAGAAATGGTTGAGATCAGCCACGGCACGGCTGTAAATAAACCGGACGACATGAGATCCATCCCGTATGTATGTTTAAAGAAAGTCGGAAGCCAGGTAAGCAGCAGATTGAATGTATACCCGTACCCTGTAAATCCGATCATTAAGCCCCATACTTTGCGGTTGGTGAAAAGCTTTTTTAAAAGCGGACCCGTTTTGTAAGGGATTTGCTCTGTATTAATGGTGTTGTGTTTTTGAATATAGTTGAGTTCACTTTTGGAAATGCGTTTGTGCCGTTCAGGCTGTTCATAATACTGCCAGAAAAAGATCGTAAACAGCACATTGATGCATCCAATCGTCAAAAAGGCGACACGCCAGTCAAACGTTGTGACAAGAAAGGCGACCAATGGCGCTCCGATGACGTTTGAAAACTTGGCGGCTGAATCGAACAGTGAATTTGCCAATCCCCGCTCACTTGGAGGAAACCATAAAGCGGTTGCCTTAGAGGCAGCAGGGAACGCAGAGGCGCTTGTCAGCCCAATGAGAAACCGGAACAGATACAGCAGCAATTTCCCCTGTAAAAAAGCAAGAAGGATCGTTAAAAAGCTCCATATTGTCATTCCAACCCTTGTGACCCATGCCACCCCAAACCGGTCCAGCAAACTTCCGACAGGCAGCTGCATCAGTGTATAGGAATACGTGTAAATGGAAAATACGATGCCGAGTTCAGTTGCAGTAAGGTGAAACGAATCTTGTATCGCAGGTGCCGCTACAGAGATGGCCACTCGGTCAAAATAATTAAGAATAATAATGCCGCTAAGTAACGAAGATATGTACCATCTGGTATGCCCAGGCCGTTTCACACGCTCTTGACTCATGATGAAAACCTCCTCTTTCATAGCATGATCTCCTGATGGAAAAACCATTCAAATTTTAAATACCACAGCGCGCTTTTATGTAAACGGAAGGAATTTGACTGGAACAGATGGGTGCTTTAGAATGAAAGTAATAAAAATGAACACTCCAAAGGGGAGTAGCTTTCACAGTAAAGTCGTCATTACGGGACAAGATGTCCTCGGCTTTGCTGGCAATCTAATTGTTAGCGAGACCTTTGCCAAATCTGATTTGGTGAAGGTCTTTTTGTTTCGGAACTTCACCAAATTGGTGGAGTTTTTTTCATTTTTATCAAAAAGGGAGAGGAGCGTCAGGATGTCTACGTTGAAAAAGTGGCTGAAGCGTGAGTTGGTGAGGAAAGGGCTGCCGTTAGCGAAAGAGAAATTGATTCCGATCTTAAAAGAAACAGTGAAGAAGAAACGTTGAGGAGGCTGACAATGAAGATTATTTTGACAGTACTTGCCGGAGTGGGTCTTTTGAGTGCAGGCGGATGCGGCATGCTTGATCAGGTGAACGACGGGTTGAACTATACGGGTGAGGCAGCGGGGTATGTGGAGAAGGTGAAGACATTTGCAGAGGAAGCGCCTGAATTGGCTGAGAAAGCTGTAAATGACACCGAGGCGAAAGAAAACCTTGAAGCGCAGCTTGAGTCGATTCAGAAGGCTGCCGCTGATTTTAATGAGTTAGCACCGCCTGATGCCGCAGCGGAGATTCATCAAACCATTCAGGAGCATAACGAAACCTTGCAGAAAAGCGCTGAAGAGGTGTTGAAACAAGTCGAGGAAGGCAAGGTATCACTTGAAGATTTGGAGCAGTCAGATCTGGTCCAAAACGCAAAGCAAATCACTGATGTGATGGGACAGATTGAAAAGCTGGGTGAATAAGAAAAAGCATCCCTACACGGGATGCTTTTTGCTTATTCAGCCATTGCGTCAGTTAAGACAGGAACGACTTGTTTTTTACGGGACACAACGCCTTTTAAGAGAGCTGTGTTGTTTTCTAATGTCACGTTGAACGCTTTTTCCACTTTTGCTGCTTCGTTACCGATTGCAAGAGCAAGTGAATCATTTTCTAAGATATCTGTGATAACAAGAAGGAACAGATCAAGATTCTTCTCAGCCACAACGTTTGAGATCACAGCTTCTAATTCAGCTTGGCGTTTTTTCACATCTTCAATGTCCACTGTGTTTACTTGTGCGATTTCGACTTTCTTGCTGCCGAGTGTAAATTCTTTCGCATCAAGAGAAATGAGCTCTTCCACTGTTTTCTTGCTTAGATCAGCGCCTGCTTTCAGCATGTTCAAGCCGTATTCTTCAGCATCTACGCCAGCGATCTCCGCAAGCTCTTTTGCTGCTGCTACGTCTTGGTCCGTGCAAGTTGGGGATTTGAATAACAGTGAGTCAGAAATGATCGCAGACAGCATCAGGCCGGCAATTTCTTTTTCGATTTTCACGTTATTTTCTTTGTACATTTTGTTTAAGATCGTAGCCGTACAGCCTACAGGCTCAGCACGATAGTAAAGCGGCTCAGCTGTTTCAAAGTTGGCGATGCGGTGATGGTCGATAACCTCTAAAACCTGAACATCTTCAATGTCTTTGATGCTTTGCTGGCGTTCGTTATGGTCAACCAGGATTACGCCGTTTACTTCGTTTGCAGCTGTTTCAACAAGGCGCGGGCTTTCTTGTTTGAAATAGTCAAGCGCGTATTGTGTTTCGCCGTTTACTTGTCCAAGACGGACAGGCTCAGCATTGAAGCCGAGTTTGTTTTTCAAATCAGCATAAGCAATCGCAGAACAAATCGTATCTGTGTCTGGGTTTTGGTGTCCGAAAATAAGTATCTTTTCCATGATAGCTCCTATCCTTTTTTAAGTAGTGTCATCTTTATATAGTTTAACACGTCTTGCTGCAGGTGTAATCATGCAAACCCTTAAAAATTGATGTGAATAAGAAGCATTTTCTTTGAGCTGAGGAGAAAAGCTGTGTAAAATACTGGGTAGCTTAGTTGCAAAATGTAATGTAGTATCAAAAAAGGTACTATTGGAGGGTCATAAATGAGTGAAAAAAAGAATATATACCCGAACAAAGAAGGCTGTCCAGTTGAATTTACGCTAGATGTCATTGGCGGAAAGTGGAAAGGAATTCTTTTTTATCACATGATAGAGGGCAAGAAACGGTTTAATGAGTTTCGGCGAATCTGCCCGAATATTACTCAAAGAATGCTTACTCTTCAGCTGCGGGAGCTGGAAGCGGACGGCATCGTGCATCGTGAGGTTTATCAACAGGTGCCGCCGAAGGTTGAGTATTCTCTGACGGAATTCGGGCGAACACTTGAACCGATTGTTTTGCAAATGAAAGAATGGGGAGAATCCAACAGAGACGTGCTGGAATCTTATCGTACGAACGGCTTGCTGAAGGATCAGCAAAAATAGCAGCAAAGGGAACTCCTTTGCTGCTTGTTTTATTTCATTGAAAGGGCTCTGTTGGCGTTTCTGACGTCATTTTTCAACAGTTCAGAAAGGTTGTAAGACGGATAGTATCCATGCTGATACATGTATCGATAAACTTGGCCGTGCAGCTGGATGGCAGCATTCAGCTGTTTGACCAGTACGTTTCTTAATTGAGGTGTTGCTGTTTCTGTAATGGCGATGGCATAGCTGCGGACAGACGTTTTGGCAAAACCGAGCAGGTCACCGCTGTAAAATGGATTATCTGCGCGTTCTTCTTCTTCATCCTCTCTGTGCGGAGCCTGTGGAAAGAACGGAAGAAGCTCTCTCAAATTTTGCTCAACGGCCTGAATAGACACGTTATAAAGCTGTTTGAGCTGAGGATCTTTTACTTCTCTTACCATTTTCTTCAGTTTAATAAGTCCGTTTGATTGAAAAGCAACCAGCTCGTGCATTTCTAGTGTTTCATGCCAAGCCAATGTTCTGCGTTCATCCATGTGAAAATTCTCCTTTATCAATCAGATTCCATATCAGCATATGCCCAACGCTCAATGTTGTTCATGATGTTTTGAAGTTTTTAAAAAGGGAAATTCACCTTATATAGGCTACGGGTTGAGAACATGCACAAAGAGGTGAAATTCAATGTGGGACATGATAAAGAACTTTTTCTTGTTTAGCAGCGGCATTCTGCAAGCAACAACTATTTTACTGGTGATCTTAATTTTTATGTATGTCAGAAAAACGAAAAAGAAAAACAAAGAATCTTCTGGCTTTATGGATGATAAACATTAATGGTGATGGGCATTCTTTTCCAAGAATGTCTTTTCCTTTTTTTATGTTTCACATGAAACATTAGCGTCATTTTACTTGCGATTTGGACTTATGTTAAAATATAAAAGTAAAATTTAGAGATGATATAAAAACATTCGGTGCAAAGCGTTTGCAGCGATGAAAAAAGAGCAGTCGTTTATGCTGCTCTTTTCTATTCGTATGTTCAAGATGATACGAGGTGACTAAGTGAAACAAACGAGAGCATTAATGGAAGGTGCTATTTTAATCAGTCTGTTTGCGATCATCACGCTTTTGGTCGTTTATGTTCCTGTGATTGGAACAATTCTGTTATTTGCACTGCCGCTGCCAATGATCCTGTATACGATCAGACATGGATTGAAGCTAGGGATATGGATGGGCGCTGTCAGTCTTCCGGTTGTTTTTATTGTCGGGTCCTTTAATGGACTTATTGTAGCTTTTATGTCAGCTTGCGCCGGCATTGCCATGGGACATTTTTTCAAAAGGAAAGAGCCCGGGCACGCCATTATTTCGGGCGCGCTTATTTATATGCTTAGTATTGTCTTCTATTTTGTGATAAGCATTCAGTTTTTGGGTATCAATATCATTGATGAGGCGATGACACAATACCGGCAATCTCTTGATATTGTAGAAAATGTAGTGAAGCAGTCGGGCAATGCTGAACAGTTTGAGAAGCAATTAAAACTGATGGAAGAACAATTGGGTATCGTTCAATATCTTTTTCCAACAGCTATTGTGATGGTAGGAGCTATTTTTTCTTTCCTCAGTTACCTTATCGCTAAGCCGCTCTTAAGGCGATTCTCCCCCGATATTCCTAATCTAAAGCCTTTTAGAGAGTTGAAGTTTCCGCAAAGTATTGTAGTGCTGTATTTGATCATTGTCATGCTTTCATTTTTGCCTTTAGAAAAAGGCCAAATGCTGTACTCTATCGCTTTAAATGGGGAGTTTATACTCGGGTTTCTGATTTTTATCCAAGGTTTATCATTTATCTTTTTCTATTGCCATAAGAAACAATATCCGAAGGCTGCGGCTGTGATTGCTGTCGTACTCGGGTTTGTGCATCCGGTATTCATGGCAGTCATTCGCATTTTAGGCGTCTTAGATATGGGCTTTCATATAAGGAATAAGGTGAAGTGAACATGAGTTTTACTCACATGGTGGGGAGTGATAGAAATGCCAAGCTTTTATGAAAAACCGCTGTTTCGGTATCCCATCTACGCATTGATTGCTCTGTCAATCATTACAATCCTCATCAGCTTTTATTTTAACTGGATTTTAGGAGCCGTCGAAGTGCTGCTGCTGGCAGTTATTTTGTTTTTTATTAAACGTGCTGATTCTCTTATTCGAAAAGAGATAGATGCTTATATTTCAACGTTATCCTACAGGTTGAAAAAAGTCGGTGAAGAGGCATTGATGGAAATGCCGATCGGAATCATGCTTTTTAATGACCAATATTATATAGAATGGGCAAATCCGTTTCTTTCCTCTTGCTTTAATGAAAGCACTTTAGTGGGGAGATCACTTTACGATACTTGTGAATCGGTGGTACCGCTGATCAAACAAGAGGTGGAATCGGAAACGGTTTCATTGAATGACCGCAAGTTTAGGGTTGTCATCAAACGGGATGAGCGTCTCTTATACTTCTTTGATGTTACAGAACAAATCCAGATTGAAAAGCTATATGAAAACGAAAGAACCGTGCTGGCCTATATTTTCCTTGATAACTATGATGATGTGACACAAGGATTGGATGACCAGACAAGAAGCACGATGAACAGCCAGGTGACATCTCTGCTGAACGCTTGGGCGCAGGAGTACGGGATCTTCTTGAAACGGACGTCTTCAGAACGCTTTATCGCTGTGCTTAATGAACACATCTTAACTGAACTCGAAAATTCGAAGTTTTCGATTCTTGATGAAGTGCGGGAAAAAACCTCATTTGACGGTGTAGCGCTGACGTTAAGCGTCGGTGTCGGGGCTTCAGTCTCTTCCTTGAAAGAACTTGGCGATTTGGCGCAATCCAGCTTGGATTTAGCACTGGGACGCGGCGGAGACCAGGTAGCCATTAAGCTGCCAAACGGCAAGGTGAAGTTTTACGGCGGTAAAACAAACCCAATGGAGAAACGAACAAGGGTGCGGGCCCGCGTCATTTCTCATGCCTTAAAGGAAATCGTCTCTGAAAGCAGCAATGTGATTATCATGGGGCATAAATTCCCCGACATGGATTCTATCGGCGCAGCGATCGGGATTTTAAAGGTGGCACAGGCAAATAACAAAGATGGCTTTATTGTGATTGACCCAAATCAAATCGGATCAAGCGTGCAGCGTTTGATTGAGGAAATCAAAAAATATGAAGAGTTGTGGTCAAGATTTATTACGCCTGAAGAAGCGATGGAAATTTCTAATGATGACACGCTTCTTGTGATCGTTGATACACATAAGCCGTCACTTGTTATGGAGGAGCGGCTGGTCAATAAAATTGAACATATCGTGGTCATCGACCATCACCGCAGGGGTGAGGAGTTTATCAGAGACCCGCTGCTCGTTTATATGGAACCGTACGCTTCTTCCACAGCGGAATTGGTGACAGAGCTGCTTGAATATCAGCCGAAGCGCTTAAAAATCAATATGATTGAAGCAACAGCCCTATTAGCTGGTATAATAGTGGATACAAAGAGCTTTTCTCTCCGCACGGGCTCGCGGACTTTTGATGCGGCTTCTTATTTAAGGGCAAAAGGCGCCGATACGGTGCTGGTGCAGAAGTTCCTGAAAGAAACCGTTGATTCTTATATTAAACGGGCGAAGCTGATCCAGCATACGGTCCTCTATAAAGATAACATTGCGATTGCTTCTCTTCCTGAAAATGAAGAGGAATACTTCGATCAAGTCCTGATTGCGCAAGCTGCCGATTCGCTGCTGTCGATGAGTGAGGTTGAGGCTTCATTTGCGGTGGCGAGACGGGATGAACAAACGGTTTGTATCAGTGCGCGGTCACTTGGCGAGGTAAATGTGCAGATCATCATGGAGGCGCTGGAAGGCGGAGGGCATTTAACAAATGCGGCGACGCAGTTGTCCGGCATTTCAGTTTCTGAAGCGCTGGAACGGCTGAAGCACGCCATAGATGAGTATTTTGAGGGAGGCGTACAGAGATGAAGGTTATTTTCTTACAAGATGTAAAAGGAAAAGGAAAAAAAGGTGAAGTCAAAAACGTAGCAGACGGTTATGCGCATAACTTTCTCATTAAAAAAGGCCTCGCGGTTGAAGCGAACGCGTCAAACATCAGCGCGCTAAACGGACAAAAGCAGAAAGAGAAAAAAGAAGCCATTGCCGAGCTTGAGCAGGCTAAGAGCTTGAAAGAGACATTAGAAAAACTGACTGTTGAGCTTAGCGCAAAATCAGGTGAAGGCGGCCGTTTATTTGGTTCAGTGACAAGCAAGCAAATCACTGAACAGCTGCAAAAAGACCATAACATTAAAGTAGATAAGCGGAAGCTTGAACTGCCGGACGGCATTCGTGCATTAGGATACACAAACGTGCCTGTGAAGCTGCATCCTGAGGTGCAGGCAGTGTTAAAGGTACATGTAAAAGAAGAAGCTTAATAGAACAAGAGGCTTGGATCAATCCAAGCCTCTTTTTTATTCCACGAGATAAAGAGTTTGCTGGCTTTCTCCGCCAGGTCCTCCTCTCATCATGCCTTGCTGAGTGCTGTTTGTGCTGTTGGAGAAACTGCTGTACTCTTCAGACGATATTTCTTTTCCGTTTTTCTTAATCCAGGAAACAAGTTCGCTGTTGCCTGAGTTGTTTTCTGAGAGAAGAAAGTATTTCACTTTGCCTTCTTTGATTAGTTTTTTCAGTTCGGACACAGTCAGAATGGGATCCGTGCCATTAAACCCACCCATTGCCATAACAGACTCATTTTCGTTAATGATGTATGGCGCAGCTGTTACGGTTGTCAAAGTGGCAAATAAATATTCTTCGCCAGTATTGTGCTTTCTCAGATAGGACAGAAGCCCGCTGTCGACCTCTGAAGAGAACATGTTCCCGCCGTTTGCCGAGCTTTTGAGCTGCGGGCCGGATTCAGGAAGGACGCTGTTGCCTCCGTATAGAAGCGGCGTTGCTGACCAATAGACTGGTGTGAGCAGCAGAATGCACAAGCTGAGGATGGTCAGTTGCTTACTGAACGGATGATTGCGTTTAAGCATCAAAAGTGCAAGGGTGATCCCGAGTCCTAAGAGTCCCAGTACGTACATCCATACACTGCCGATTTGGCTTGTATAAGCACTCAGGATATACACCTGGAACGCGGATGTGATCAGAACGGCTGCTGGCAGAAGATAGCTGGACCAGTCTTTATTGTTTTTGTATAAGCGGTACATCGAATGCCAGCCGATTCCAGAAAGCGCGGCAATCGGCGGTGCCAGCATAATCAAGTAATACTGGTGGAAGAATCCCGCGATGCTGAAGAAACCAGCCACAGGAACGAGCCATGCCGTCCAGAATAGCGTTTCTTTCATTTCAGCAGCCTGTCCGCGGCGATCACGATACCAGCTGACGATTCCACCTAGCAATCCGATCAATGCGAATGGAAGCATCCAGCTGATTTGGCCGGAAAGTGCCGATTGGAAGAGACGGAGCGGTCCAGCATCACCGGTGCCGAACATATTCATGCTTTTTCCGCCGCCACCGCCAGGCCCTCCATTTCCAGGTCCGTTGCCGCCTGTGGGAGGTGTGCCTCCGCCTCCATTGGAAGCGCCGGTTTGTCCGTTAGGCGGCTGAGGCGCTTGTGAATGGTTTCCGAATGATTGATTTCCGTTCTGAGAAAAAGATGAACCGTTACCATTTGGCGCTTGCATGTTGTCTTGATTCTGCATGTTCCCTCCGCCAGCAGCATTCATATCACCCTTTGCCAGGCCCGTAGTTTGCCCAAGCAGTCGCTCGGTGCCGTTGTAGCCAAAGGCCAGTTCTAACACGGAGTTGGTCTGGCTGCTTCCGACATAAGGCCGGCTGGAGGGTGAGATCGAATCCACTGCAACCGCCCATGAGAGGGAGAGGCCTGTGAGAAGGACAAGAGACAGAATCAGAGATCCGATTTTTTTCTTCAGAGCAACCCGGGAAGCAATCAGGTAGAATATCACAAATGCAGGCAAGACCATAAATGCTTGCATCATCTTCATATTAAAGGCGAGCCCAATTAGGGCAAATGCCGTCAGCAGCCAAACCAGCTTGCCTTGTTTTACTGCCTTAAGCAGGCAAGCTGAACCGAGCAATAAGGTAAAGACAAGCATGCTGTCAATATTGTTTGTCCGGCTGACAGCTGCTGCAATAGGGGTCAGTGCCATGACAAGTGCGGCAATGCGGGCCGCTCCAACTCCAAAAGTCGGCTTAATCATTCTGTAGAGAAGGAATACAGATCCAACTCCGGCGAGAGCCTGAGGAAGGATCACACTCCACGTGTGAACGCCGAAAATCAGTGCGAAAATCGTTTGAACCCATAACACAACAGGCGGCTTATCCACTGTGACAAATCCGGAAGGGTCAAATGACGCATAGAAGAAATTGTGGAAGCTTTGCGTCATGCTTTTCACAGCAGCCAAATAGTACTGGTTCGCTGTGTCATCCTGCCAAATGTTATACATATTCAGAAAAGCTGCTGTAAGCAAAATAAGAATAAGAGCTGCGTCGAATCGTTTGGTTTTCATCGTTTTTCACCTCTTTATAGTGTCTCATTGTAAAAAACAAATATGAAAAACCTATGAATAAATCATAAATATTCAAAGAAAAAAGCGGAGATATCTTCCCCGCTTTCATGCTGAATTTCTTTGTTTTGCTGACTGAAAAATGTATCGATCTCGTCCGGCTCCCTGTCCGGCTGCTCCCATTACGATCAAGGCAGCAATGAGAAGCACAATCGGCATCGTCCATGAATGCGTCTGGTCAAAGAGATAGCCGACAAAGATTGGCCCGACTGCTGCCAGCAGGTAGCCGAATGACTGAGACATGCCTGACAGCGCAGCGGCCTGCTGGGCATTTTCACTGCGGAGGCCAATCAAAGTGAGCGCCAGACTAATGCTGGAGCCTTGCCCGATACCGATAATGATCATCCAGATGGCAAGCAATGTATGGCTGCCGCCCGCTAATAATCCGCAGAGGCCGATCAAATAAACTGAGGCCAGCGCTGCAACGATACCGCGCTGCTGTTTCACACGATCAGCTAAAACCGGTGTCAGAAAAGTGGAAGGCAGACTCGCAAATTGCATGAGTGATACCATCCACCCGGCTGTTGCCGTATCAATCCCGTGTGAACGGAGAATTTCAGGAAACCAAGCGATGCTGCTGTAAAATAAAAACGATTGCAGTCCCATAAAGATGGTGACATACCATGCCATTTTGGAAGCCCAAATGGAACTGTTTTGAAGCTTCACTGCCTTGTTTGCCGTATCCCGATGGCGCAGCTGGGGTATCCAGATCAGCAATGCAAGTAAAGCCAGCCCGCCCCATAAGAGAAAGGCCTGTTTCCATCCGCCATCCATCTGGGTCGCTAAAGGAACACTGACACCTGATGCCAACGCAGCGAATATATTCATTGATGTCGTATACAGGCTGATCATGAGCCCTGGCTTTTCAGGGTATTTATGTTTGATTAAGCTTGGCAAAAGTACATTTCCAATCGCGATTCCGACTCCGATTAGTGCCGTTCCAAAAAACAAAGCGGCAGTATAGCCGATAGAACGAGTCAAAACACCGATCAACAGTACCACGAGACCTAGCCATAAGGTTCGCTCATTTCCGAGGCGCTGTCCGAGCTTAGGCGCAAGCGGAGAAAGAACTGCAAATGAAAGCAGCGGAAGTGCGGTCAAAAACCCGGCTGCCCCATTTGACATGTGCAGCTCTGCCCGGATAGAGCTGATGACCGGACCGACTGAAGTGATCGCGGGCCGTAAGTTAAAGGCGATAAAGATAATGCCGGCGATCAGCCAAAATGATTGGATTTTTTTATTTTGTGGATGTGGCAAAGCAGTTACTCCTTTTTTCTAACATATACATCATATTATCCCGAAACAGGTAAGCAAGTATGTGAATGAAGGCTATGATTTGTCCTCTTTTTGCAATTCAGCCATTTTGGCCAGCAGAATATGCTGAGGCATATGCATGATCTGTTCAAGCGGCAGATTCAAGGACTCTGCAAGCTTTTGTGCAGTTTCAGCAGAAATTTGCAAAGGTCTCACAAAAGATCCCTCCTCTCTTCTGTCCATTGTACAAGAATCAGATGTGAAATGTAAGAAGATGTAACAAAGGAATAGAGCAATCGAAAAATGCCCGTTATAAATGAGGTAAGGAGGGCTCTTATGCACGCACCGTTGTCCTTATTAAAACAAATGCTGAAGGAACACCAAATAGACACTGAAAAAGCTGTCACATTCGAAGAATACTTAGCAGTGAGGCTAAAGCTTCAAGAGCTGATGGGAAAATTTGCTTCGCTCGAGGAGTGGGATCTGTATCAAAAAGCGGCAGATTTGATGATGGACATAGGCATCCAATGGATGAAATAAACCGATAACCGCTAAAAAACCCTCGCTGCAGCGAAGGCTTTCATTCACTAAAATGAGAGTTCCTCTTCCACATTTTTAAACTGGTCATAAATGACAAGCTTTGCCGGACTGTTTTCCTTAGCCACCTGTTTGGCCTTTTCAATGGCGGCGTCTTTAGACGTATACAAAGCTGTCGGCGCCACATTCTCCACCTCAATAAACCAGCCATCCGCATCAACATTCGGTGTAATCGCGTATTTTTTTATCATTTTTCATTCCTCCCTTATGTTTTATTGCATTTTTCCCGCCTTGTTACTGTCCAAAACGATCCAATCTGCTAACTGAAAAAAACAGGAAACAGACAATTTTTCTATTTTTTTTCTGTAGAAATGGTAGAATGGAGGTTGGAGATTTTTTAATGAGAGGACGGTGCTTAGCATGACAGACCTTCTGAATGATCGGCTTCCTCCGCAAAATATAGAAGCCGAACAAGCCGTGTTAGGCGCTATTTTTTTACAGCCGTCTGCTTTAACACTGGCTTCAGAAGTATTGATTCCAGATGATTTTTATAGAATGTCCCACCAAAAAATCTATAATGCGATGCTGGTGCTTGGTGACCGAGGTGAGCCGGTTGATCTGGTGACGGTAACTTCAGAGCTTGCGAACACAGACCTGCTGGAAGAAGTAGGCGGCATCTCATATCTGACAGATATCGCAAACTCGGTGCCGACAGCGGCTAACATAGAATATTACGCGAAAATCGTTGAGGAAAAATCGATTCTTCGCCGATTAATCAGAACCGCGACAACGATTGCTCAAGACGGGTATACCCGTGAAGATGAGGTCGAGGATTTACTAAGTGAAGCGGAAAAAACGATTATGGAAGTGGCACAGCGCAAAAATACGAGTGCCTTCCAAAACATTAAGGACGTCCTTGTTCAAACCTATGATAATATCGAACAGCTTCACAATCGAAAAGGGGATATCACAGGGATTCCAACAGGTTTTACGGAGCTTGACCGGATGACTGCGGGTTTCCAGCGCAACGACTTGATTATTGTGGCTGCCCGTCCGTCAGTGGGGAAAACTGCCTTTGCCTTGAACATCGCACAAAACGTGGCAACAAAGACCGATGAGAGCGTAGCGATTTTCAGTCTTGAGATGGGTGCAGAGCAGCTCGTTATGCGTATGCTCTGTGCCGAGGGAAATATCAATGCCCAGAATCTCCGGACAGGTAACCTGACTGAAGAGGATTGGGGCAAGCTGACGATGGCAATGGGAAGCCTGTCGAACAGCGGAATTTACATCGATGATACACCGGGGATTCGGGTAAGTGAAATCCGCGCCAAGTGCCGCCGCTTGAAGCAGGAAAGCGGGCTTGGCATGATTTTGATCGATTACCTGCAATTGATTCAGGGAAGCGGCCGTTCAAAGGACAACCGTCAGCAGGAAGTATCAGAAATTTCCCGTGAACTGAAGTCGATTGCCAGGGAGCTGCAAGTCCCTGTTATCGCGCTTTCTCAGCTTTCCCGGGGTGTTGAGCAGCGTCAGGATAAACGTCCGATGATGTCTGATATCCGGGAATCAGGAAGTATCGAGCAGGACGCGGACATTGTCGCGTTCCTTTATCGTGATGACTACTATGACAAAGAAACTGAGAATAAAAATATCATCGAAATCATTATCGCTAAACAGCGTAACGGCCCGGTAGGAACCGTGTCTCTTGCGTTCGTAAAAGAATACAACAAATTCGTCAACCTGGAACGGCGTTTTGATGACGCAGGCGTTCCGCCCGGCGCATAAGCCCCAAGAGCTGATCTTGGGGTTTTTTTCGTTCGAAAGGTGGAAGAAAAACCGTCCGCTCAGCGGATGAAAATTTGAAAGCGTTTTAATAAAATGGTGCAAAAAGGAGATGGTATCAATATGGGAAACCGTTTTACATCTTTTCATGCAGCACAAATCCGAATTGCGCGTCCTACAGGCCAGCTTGATGAGATTGTTCGTTTTTACGAAGAGGGACTGGGTTTGAAACGAATAGGAGAATTTTCACAGCATAACGGGTATGACGGTGTCATGTTCGGCCTTCCTCATGCCGATTATCATTTGGAATTCACTCAGTATGAAGGGGAAAGCACTGCCCCCGTTCCCCATCCCGACAGCCTCCTTGTTTTTTATGTGCCGAATGCAGAGGAACTGGCAGCGGTCACTTCAAAGCTAAAACACATGGGCTATCGAGAGGTTGAATCAGAGAATCCGTACTGGAGCAATGGGGGCGTGACGATAGAGGACCCGGACGGCTGGCGGGTTGTTTTTATGAATTCAAAAGGAATATCAGGCAAGTAATTCTTTTTCATGCTAAAGGATGAAAGTTTCACAAGCTTTTTATGACAAAATGGTGAGAAAACGCTTATAAAACGAATGAAAGCGAACGAATATAGATTTAAAATAATTTAATGTTCGGATTTACAATTGACTTTCTGTTTCTTCACTGATAAACTTGATTTGTTTGAATAGAATCGTTTTGAAAGGTTAACGGAGGTGCACGGACATGTCTTCAGTAGTTGTAGTAGGTACGCAATGGGGCGATGAAGGAAAAGGTAAAATCACAGATTTCCTATCAGAAAATGCAGAAGTGATCGCCCGTTATCAAGGCGGAAATAACGCAGGGCATACAATCAAGTTTGACGGAATCACATACAAGCTTCACTTAATCCCATCTGGAATTTTTTATAAGGATAAAACGTGTGTCATCGGAAACGGAATGGTTGTAGATCCGAAAGCATTAGTCACAGAGCTTGCGTATCTTCATGAACGCAACGTCAGTACAGATAACCTGAGAATCAGCAACAGAGCTCACGTCATTCTGCCGTATCATTTGAAATTGGATGAAGTGGAAGAAGAGCGTAAAGGGGCTAACAAGATCGGTACAACGAAAAAAGGAATTGGCCCTGCTTACATGGATAAAGCAGCCCGCATCGGAATTCGCATCGCGGATCTGTTAGACCGTGACGCGTTTGCGGAAAAGCTTGAACGCAATCTCGAAGAAAAAAACCGTCTGCTTGAGAAAATGTACGAGACAGAAGGGTTTAAAATTGAGGATATCTTAGACGAATATTATGAGTACGGCCAGCAGATCAAACAATACGTTTGCGATACATCTGTTGTTTTAAACGATGCTCTTGATGAAGGGCGCCGTGTATTATTTGAAGGCGCACAAGGGGTTATGCTTGATATCGACCAAGGAACATACCCGTTTGTTACGTCATCTAACCCGGTTGCCGGCGGTGTCACGATCGGTTCTGGTGTCGGCCCGACCAAAATTCAGCACGTTGTCGGTGTATCAAAAGCATATACGACTCGTGTCGGAGACGGTCCTTTCCCGACTGAGCTGAAAGATGAAATCGGTGATCAAATCCGTGAAGTCGGACGCGAATATGGAACAACAACAGGCCGCCCGCGCCGCGTCGGCTGGTTTGACAGCGTCGTTGTCCGCCACGCCCGCCGTGTGAGCGGAATTACAGATCTTTCTCTGAACTCAATTGACGTCTTAACAGGAATTGAAACGTTGAAAATCTGTGTAGCGTACCGCTACAAAGGCGAAATCATTGAAGAATTCCCAGCAAGTCTTAAAGCACTTGCTGAATGTGAGCCGGTTTATGAAGAAATGCCAGGCTGGACTGAGGATATTACAGGTGCGAAGAGCTTGAGCGAGCTTCCGGAAAATGCGCGCCATTATCTTGAGCGTGTGTCTCAGCTGACAGGCATTCCTCTTTCTATTTTCTCTGTCGGTCCAGACCGTTCACAAACAAATGTCCTTCGCAGTGTATACCGTGCGAACTAAATAGAATATGCCTGCAAGCCCCTATATCAGGGGCTTGTTTTTTGTTTGAAACCCGCATATAAGTTGGTCTGAGAAAAAAATATGAAAAAAAACCAAAAAAGTTATTGCCACTTCTATTTGTTCGTGATATTATAAATCTCGTTGTTACGGAAACTGCTTCAATAGAGTACGAGATAAGAACTAGATCTAAGTCGTTTGCTCTATAGAAATTCCGACATCTTTAAGAGCCATTAGCTCAGTTGGTAGAGCATCTGACTTTTAATCAGAGGGTCGAAGGTTCGAGTCCTTCATGGCTCACCATTTCGTGAAGGCCCGTTGGTCAAGCGGTTAAGACACCGCCCTTTCACGGCGGTAACACGGGTTCGAATCCCGTACGGGTCATTGATTTACTTTAGCGTTATTGCTAAATTCCTTATTTGTCTGTGAGAGCTGACACGACAGCTCTCCGGGCAATTACTGTAAGGTCCGGTAGTTCAGTTGGTTAGAATGCCTGCCTGTCACGCAGGAGGTCGCGGGTTCGAGTCCCGTCCGGACCGCCATTTTACTTTACTTAGTAGAGAAAAATAAAACATTTGGCTCGGTAGCTCAGTTGGTAGAGCAACGGACTGAAAATCCGTGTGTCGGCGGTTCGATTCCGTCCCGAGCCACTTACCAAACGCATCTGCAATCGTAGGTGCGTTTTTTCTTATAGGAAAAAGGCAAACATGAGGAATGTTATAATAGAAGAAAAAGGGAGAACCGGCCCTAGGGCCGGTTCAAAGAAGAAGACGTCATTGATAAAGACGCACTCCGGTGAGGGGAGGTTTCAATAAAGTTATCTTTTTTAAAAAAAGTTGACCAGCATGACAAAAGATAAACAATGGGCGGATAAAGGTGAAATGTGTGTTTTTTTTCTAAACCTTTATTTTTTTTATCTTTTGCCCTTAAACCGTTATAATAGACAAGGACCCATTCTTTACATGGGCCTTAAGTGATGAAACGAATGAGATATAGATGAAATGAAGTCATTCGGCAGGAGGAAAATCAAAATGATGGATAAAAAGATCCTTGTAGTAGATGATGAAAAACCGATTGCAGATATATTGGAATTTAACTTAAGAAAAGAAGGCTATGAGGTGCACTGTGCCCACGACGGAAACGAAGCCGTTGAAATGGTAGAAGAGCTTCAGCCTGATTTAATTCTTTTAGATATTATGCTCCCTAATAAAGACGGCGTTGAAGTATGCCGTGAAGTCAGAAAGAAATACGATATGCCAATCATTATGCTGACGGCTAAGGATTCAGAAATTGACAAGGTTATCGGACTCGAAATCGGTGCTGATGACTATGTCACAAAACCATTCAGCACACGCGAGCTTCTGGCGCGTGTAAAAGCGAATCTGCGCCGCCAGCTGACAACAGCGCCTGCGGAGGAAGAGCCTTCCTCTAATGAGATTCATATCGGCTCTCTCGTCATCTTCCCTGACGCGTACGTTGTATCAAAACGAGATGAAACAATCGAATTGACTCATCGTGAGTTCGAATTGCTTCATTATTTAGCAAAACATATCGGACAAGTGATGACCCGTGAACACTTGCTTCAAACCGTTTGGGGCTATGATTACTTTGGCGATGTCAGAACGGTTGACGTAACAGTCCGCCGGCTTCGTGAAAAAATTGAGGACAACCCGAGCCATCCAAATTGGATCGTCACACGCCGCGGTGTAGGTTATTACTTGAGAAACCCAGAACAGGACTAATGCCCATATGAATAAGGTTGGTTTTTTTCGGTCGATCCAATTTAAGATTACCTTGATTTATGTGCTTTTGATCATCATTGCTATGCAAATCATTGGTGTGTATTTTGTCAATCAGGTAGAGAAGTCGCTGATCAGCTCTTATGAACAATCGTTGAATCAGCGAATCGACAACCTTTCTTATTATATCGAACAAGAATATAAGAGCGATAACGACAGCACTGTCATAAAGGATGACGTCAGCCGTATCCTGAGTGATTTCACGAAAAGTGATGAGGTTCGGGAAATTAGTTTTGTAGATAAAAGCTATGAAGTGGTCGGGTCTTCAAAGCCGTATGGTGAAGAAGTGGCAGGGAAACAAACGACCGATCTGATTTTTAAGAGGATTTTTTCTACCAAACAGTCGTATTTAAGAAAATATTATGATCCGAAAAGCAAAATCAGAGTTCTTATTTCCGCGAAGCCCGTCATGACTGAAAACCAAGAGGTTGTCGGCGCGATCTATGTTGTCGCGAGTATGGAAGATGTCTTTAATCAAATGAAGACAATCAACACGATACTAGCGTCCGGCACAGGTTTGGCACTCGTTTTGACGGCTCTTCTCGGTATTTTTCTGGCAAGAACCATTACCCACCCGCTTTCAGATATGCGAAAGCAGGCGATGGAGCTTGCGAAGGGGAATTTCTCAAGGAAGGTTAAAAAGTACGGGCATGATGAAATTGGTCAGCTCGCCACAACGTTTAACCACTTAACGAGAGAACTTGAAGATGCTCAGGCGATGACTGAAGGGGAACGAAGAAAGCTAGCCTCTGTTATTGCCTATATGACAGACGGCGTTATCGCTACAAACCGAAACGGAGCAATTATTCTCCTAAACAGTCCGGCGTTGGAGCTGTTGAACGTTTCACGTGAAACAGCCTTAGAAATGCCGATTACGAGTTTGCTGGGGCTTCAAGAGAATTATACTTTTGAAGATTTGGTGGAGCAGCAGGATTCTATGCTGCTTGAAATTGAGCGCGATGATCAATTAACGGTGCTTCGCGTGAATTTCTCTGTGATTCAAAGGGAACACGGCAAAATTGATGGTTTAATCGCTGTCATTTACGATGTAACCGAACAAGAGAAAATGGATCAGGAACGCAGAGAATTCGTTGCGAATGTATCACATGAGCTGCGGACGCCGCTCACGACAATGCGCAGCTATTTAGAAGCGTTAGCTGAAGGCGCGTGGGAAAATAAAGACATTGCTCCGCGCTTCTTGATGGTGACGCAAAATGAAACAGAGCGTATGATCCGGCTTGTCAATGATCTGCTTCAGCTGTCGAAATTTGACAGTAAAGATTATCAATTTAACCGGGAATGGATTCAGATTGTCCGGTTTATGTCGCTTATTATTGACCGTTTTGAAATGACAAAAGAGCAGCATGTGGAGTTTATCCGCAATCTGCCGGACAGAAACCTGTACGTCGAGATTGACCAGGATAAAATTACGCAGGTGCTCGATAATATTATTTCTAACGCATTAAAATACTCACCCGAAGGCGGACATGTCACGTTCTCGATTGATGTCAATGAAGAGGAAGAACTGCTCTATATCAGCGTGAAGGATGAAGGGATCGGCATTCCGAAAAAAGATGTCGAAAAAGTCTTTGACCGCTTCTACAGGGTGGATAAAGCGAGAACGAGAAAGCTTGGCGGCACCGGCCTGGGATTGGCGATTGCCAAGGAAATGGTACAGGCGCACGGCGGAGATATTTGGGCGGACAGTATAGAAGGAAAAGGCACGACGATTACATTTACTCTTCCATATAAAGAGGAACAAGAGGATGATTGGGATGAAGCGTGAAAATATAAAAACGATATTACTTACCGTACTCGTCGTCATCAGTCTTGTTTTTACATGGGGGATATGGACGTTCCAGCCAAACTTTTCTGAAGGCTCATCCTCAACAGAGTCTACCGTGCGTGAGAAACATAAAATCGAAAAAACGACCCAAAAGCTGTCTGAAACGGTAAGGCCGCGAGACATGTTTATCCATGATGACGGCGCTCATTACAAAGTGGATGACAATGCCCTCTATGAAGAAATCTGGTCTGACTTGCCGCATTGGGATGTAAAAGGAATTAAAGATATTTCGGATCAGTATGACAAGTCTGGATTCAAGAGCTGGTTTTATGGTATAGGCGGTTCTGAAGCCAAGCTTGATTTGCAATTCAGCGATACGATCCCGATTGATATTTTCCAAACGCTGTTTAAATGGTCTAATCAGTCGTTTGAATACAGTTCGTTTGATCATATTCTGATCCCGTTCAATGAAACAAAAGCGAACAAGAAAATCTATTTGGTGTCTTACAGCAAACAGCTCATTCTTGAAGTGACGGTTGAGTCGGCAAACTACCGGAACATTATGAACGACTTGAAAAACAGGCAATCAAATATGCCGGCGTTCAGTTTGTTCTCCATTGGCTCAAAGAAAGAGTTCTTGCTGCCAAACAAACCGCTTACGATGGACAAAAAAGAATTTGTCACTGAATCGATTAAAACAAATACCTTTAAGCAGGCTTTGTTTAGCGATCCGAGCATTGTAAGGGAAGATTCGAATTACAACAACAGAAATGTACTGACAGATGGGATCAGCCGTTTAGATGTGAATCTTAGCCAGCGCCAGGTGCAATTCCAGCAGCGCAATTTGGTGCAGAGCACATCCTATCAAACGGGAGAATTAATCAAAAAGAGCCAAAAATACCTTGAGGATACCGGAAGCTGGACGGATCACTATCAATTTTTCAGTATCAATGACAGCCAACAGCTGAGCTTCTATATCTTTATGGATCAGCTCCCGGTCATTAACAGCACCACCAAACCTTTCGGAGCGACATCGGCGATTACGGTGCAATGGGCGAATGATGACATTCTCAGCTATAAGCGGCCGAATTACAGTCTCGGAACGAATCCGATTAAAACAAGTGAAACAGAGCTGATGAGCGGCAGCGAAGTGAAGATGCTGCTTTCGAGACAAACCGCTTATGATACGGACAAAATTGATCAGATCTTTCTTGCTTATCAATTGGTATCCACATCAACCAACGATGATCCTCTCGTTGAACTGGAACCGGTTTGGGCGATGAAAGTAAATGGAAAAATTGTGCCGATTACAAAGGACTTATTGAAAAAGGAGGAGGCTAACAGTGGAGTGGAATAAGACAAAATCAATCTTCATCGTTGCCTTCCTCATTTTAGATATTTTCTTAGGCTATCAGTTTTTTCAAAAATGGCAGGCTACCGGCAAGGAATATGAAGTCATTAAAAATGATGTCGAGCACGACATGAGGGCCGATCATATCACGTATGAAGGCTTGAATAAGGAAGCAACAGAAGGCTATCGGATCACAGCAAATCAAAAAGCCTTCACCAAGGAGGAAATTGAGGCGCTGAAGGATCAAAAGCCTTTGATGGACATGCCTAGTGATGATCATAAAGTAACGAGCCTGAAAATGAAGTTTGCAAATCCAATTGCCCTTTCAAAGAAGAATATCGAAGACGATGCGCAGGCACTTGTTTCTTCGAAGATTCAAGATGGCGAAAAATATAAGCTTTGGAAGGTTGATAAATCGAAGAAAGAAATTATTTTCTTCCAAACGTATGAAGGGCATTATATTTACCAAAAGACCGATAATCCCTCTAATATGATCGGGCAAGTGGTATTGCACTTAAACGGTAAAAACGAGGTTGTGTCGTACGACCAGACAACGCTTGAGACCTTCAAGCAAATCCAGAAAGAAAGCTTAATTACTGAAATGGATGCGGTTGAGCTGTTGTACTATCAAAATCAATTAAAAGAATACAGCACTGTGAAGAGCTGTAAATTCGGCTATGTAGCACAATATCCGCTGACAAGTACGCAGGTGCTGGCGCCGGTATGGAGAATTACAGTCGAGTACGATAAAAAAGTAAACGGCGAGAAAAAGACAGTACAAGAGTATTTTACTGTGAATGCTTTGGAGAGTACGATTTTAGATACAGATCAATGAAAATAATGGAGTGAGACAGACATGAGCTTGCAATTTAGCGTACTTGCGAGCGGGAGTACGGGAAATGCGTTTTACCTTGAAACAGAGGATCACGCATTTTTAGTGGACGCCGGTTTGAGCGGGAAAGCCATGGACGGGCTGATGGCGCAGATCGGGCGTAAGCTGGATGATGTAGACGGCATTTTTGTGACGCATGAGCATAGTGACCATATTAAGGGCCTTGGTGTGGTCGCCAGAAAGTACAAGCTTCCGATCTATGCGAATGAGAAGACTTGGAAAGCGATGGAGAATCAAATCGGGAAAATTGACACCGATCAAAAGTTTGTATTTCCGATGGAATCAGTCAAATCGTTCGGCGGACTTGATGTTGAATCGTTTGGCGTTTCCCACGATGCGGCCGAGCCGATGTTTTATGTATTCCATTATAACGGCCGAAAGCTCGCGTTAATGACAGATACGGGATATGTCAGCGACCGGATGAAAGGCATTATCCGTTCAGCGAATGTGTTTGTGTTTGAAAGCAATCATGATGTCGGCATGCTGCAAATGGGAAGATACCCGTGGAGCATTAAGCGGCGGATTTTAAGTGACGTCGGGCACGTTTCAAATGAAGATGCTGCCCTGGCGATGACGGATGTCATTGGCGATGAGACGTCCCGTATTTACCTGGCGCACTTAAGCCAGGACAACAACATGAAGGAGCTGGCAAGGATGTCTGTGCAGCAGACATTGGCTTCTAAAGGATTTGTGACGGGTGAGACATTTGACTTATACGACACCGATCCGAAGAAGGCCACTCCGCTTTGCGCTGTATAATTTTTCTATGTAAATCATGACTATTCTAGGAGTTTCTAACCCACAATATAACCATATTAACGTTCTTGGAAAGGATGGAATATGGTGGATTACGAACGTGAGGAAGAACATACTACTCCTGAACAGCCAAAGAGAAGCAAAAAAGGATATTTTCTTTCAAGTCTGATTGGCGTGATTGTCGGTGCCGTATTAATGGCGTTTATCATGCCGTACCTTTCAAATGAAGGGCTAGATACAGGCGCTTTAGATCAGCAGCAGAACAACAACGGCCGGGAATCAATCAGGACGGTGAATGTCAGTGTCAACAATACGGTCACCAAGATTGTCAGCAATGTGTCGCCCGCCGTTGTCGGTGTTGTGAACATCCAAAAATCAGATATACGGGGAGAGAGCGGCGAGGCTGGGAGCGGCTCTGGCGTCATCTATAAGAAAAATGACCATACCGCTTATGTCGTGACCAACCATCATGTCATCGAAGGCGCTTCCCAAATTGAAATCAGCTTGAAAGACGGCTCACGTGTATCAGCTGATCTTGTCGGCAGCGACCAGCTGATGGACCTTGCCGTTTTACGGGTGAAAAGCGATAAGATTAAAGCAGTCGCCGATTTCGGAAATTCAGATAAAGTGAAGTCTGGGGAGCCGGTTATTGCGATCGGGAACCCGTTAGGCCTTGAGTTTGCTGGCTCTGTCACACAAGGCGTCATCTCGGGTACGGAGAGGGCGATCCCAGTGGATTCAAACGGTGACGGACAGCCTGACTGGAACGCAGAAGTCCTGCAAACAGATGCGGCCATTAACCCTGGGAACAGCGGCGGCGCTTTGTTAAATATGGATGGGAAGGTCATTGGCATCAATTCAATGAAAATTGCCGAGTCAGCAGTTGAAGGGATTGGCCTGTCCATTCCGTCTAAGCTCGTGATCCCTGTGATAGAGGATTTAGAGAGATACGGAAAGGTCAAACGCCCGTTCCTTGGCATTGAGATGAAATCCTTAAGCGATATCGCAAGCTATCATTGGGATGAAACATTAAAGCTTCCTAAGAACGTCACCAATGGAGCGGTTGTGATGGGCGTAGACGCCTTTTCACCTGCCGGAAAAGCAGGACTGAAGGAACTCGATGTCATCACGGAATTTGACGGATACAAAGTAAATGATATTGTTGATCTGCGAAAACGGCTTTATCAGAAAAAAGTCGGTGATCGGGTGAAGGTGAAGTTTTACCGCGGCGGAAAAGAAAAATCTGTTGACATCAAGTTGTCGTCCGCAGACCAATTAGGAAGTTAATCAAACAGTCTGGCATCGTTTGCCAGGCTGTTTTGATATGCAAAAAAACTGAACGGGGGTCACGCCCGTTCAGTTGAAAAGGATATATCGAATATGAAGAAAAATACAAGATGGATGTTACACGTGAAACAGCAGTAAATGGCTGTTAGCTGCAAATACTTCCGTTATCTGCATGGACTTTAATGGTTTGAACCGTGTGGTTGCTGGCTGTGATGGTGATGATGTACACATAGGTGCCATTTTCTTTCTTCAATGCAGAAGATGTGACGGTACCTTTGCATTTGTTCAACGCAATGCTTTGTGCTTTTGCTTTTGTGATCGCGGCTTGTTTATGTTCAACGTGATGCTTGACGATTTTTCCGCTGCTGCGGTTAATGTTAAAGGTGTGAATTTTGCCATCCTCACCAAGCACTTTAATGACATAGACATAAACGCCATCTGCTTTCTTCATTTGTGCTGATTGAACTGCGCCTTTGCATTTGTTGAGTGCGATTTGATGCGCTTTTGTTTTAGAAAGATGTGCTTGTTTCTTTTGCTCGTGTTTTGCGACTTTGCCGTTTTCTCCATTGATATGGAGCGTGTGAAGGCTTCCGTCTTCACCCATTACTTTCACGACATAAGCGTAAACACCGTTTTCTTGCTTCAGCTCAGAAGATTGAATCGCACCTTTGCAGTTTTTCAAAGCGATCGATTGGGCTTTTGTTTTGCTGATATAGATTTGTTTCTTTTGAACATCATGTTTCACAACTTTGCCGCTGTTGCAGTTGACGTTCATCGTATGCTGTTTGCCGTCCTCACCGAGAACTTTCACAACATATACGTATGTGCCGTTCACTTTCTTCATTTGGGCCGTTTGAACAGTACCTTTGCATTTGTTCAAAGCAACCTGTTTTGCCTTTGCTATTGTGATGGAAGCCTGCTGCTTCGTCTCGACCTTCGTTGATGTATCATCCTTTTGAATGACCGCGGCGTGAGCAGAAGTGAAAGAACTGATTGAAATAATCGTTCCCAGTGCAGCTCCTGATAAAACTTTAGTGATATTCATGTGAGATTCCTCCTTTATTTCATTGTTGGCTGTACCAACTAAGGCAATTGTATAGGCTGAAGCTGAAAATCAAATGAGGGCTGGCTGAAAACTTGCTGAATTCAGCTGATTTTTAGGGAAGATTCAGTTTGTTTTCAGGTAAAAACGAATAATAGGAGGGGAAGGGAAAAAACTAATCAGAGGTTTATGCCAACTAAGGAGAGAGCACAGCATGAATAGGATGAAAGGCATCAAGATTTTGCTCGTGGACGATGAACCGGCGATATTAGATTTTTTGACAATGGGCCTTGAAAATGAAGGCTTTGAAGTGAAGACAGCAGCTGACGGAATGACAGCGATGAACACCGTAAAGACATTTCAGCCGCATGTGGCCATCCTGGATGTGATGATGCCTGGAATGGATGGACTGGAAGTATCGAGGATGATGAAAAAAACCGGCCATACCGCCGTTATTATGCTTACGGCCAAGGATGAGGTGGGGGTTCGGGTAAAAGCGCTGACAGAGGGCGCTGATGATTATATGATCAAACCCTTCAGCTTTGAAGAGCTGCTGGCGCGAATCTATGCAAGAATTCGGGATCACTTTCCCAACCTGTTTGAAGAAGTCGCGCTCGGTCCGTTTCGAATTGATGATCGGCGCAGAGAAATCCGCTATCAGGAAGAGGTGCTCAAGCTTTCAGCAACAGAATACGAGCTTTTAAAGTTTTTGGTGCTGAATCACGGCCTTGTGCTCAGTAAAGCGAGGATTCTGGATAAAGTATGGGGGTATGATTTTTACGGAGAAGAAAATATTGTCGAAGTGTACATCCGTTCCTTGCGGGAAAAGCTGAATGACAAAAAGCATGAAGTAATCCGAACGGTTCGGGGCGCGGGCTATCGGGTGGATATAGAATGAAAAAACGATTCAAAACGCTGCGCTTTCAGCTTTTATGCCGCTCATTATGCATTCTCGTTCTTCTATTGGTGTTTGTTGGCGCTTTACAATATGTGTTTGGAAAACGCCTATTATATGAAAACCGGGCTGTCAGCATTCAGAGTTATATCAATTCGACGGAGCCGACCATCTGGAATAACATTAAAACATACAAAAGCCATCCCGGCGGCTTGAAAAAGTCAGATGGTGCTGTCCGTCCCGCCTATATTTATCCGGGCGTGACCATTGTTTTTATTGATAAGAAAACAAAAGACAGTACGGTATTGTCGACCGACCCATATGCGGGAGCGCCGCCGAAAGTGAAAAAAAGTGTATATGATGAGGCATTAAAAGATACGATGGCTTTGCATTATAGAGTCACGAAAAATGAATCCGGCGAGGAAGTGCTGATTGTATTTCAGGCTATTAATATCGATGGAAAAGAAGCAGGCGTGATTCAAATGAGTGCTTTAACAGAACCACTGAAGGACGTACTGCTCCGGCAAATCAGCACTTACTCCACGCTCTCGCTTGTCGCGCTCCTGCTCGGGCTTTTTACATTCTTGCCAGTGGTCAGACATACGCTTAAACCGTTATCACAAATGGTACATATGATGGGTGAAATCAATGCAGGAAATTTGAATAAAAGGCTTCCTGTATATCGAAAACAAATGGAAATCGACACGCTCGCCATTTCGTTTAATCGCATGCTGGAGCGGATTGAAACGTCATTTAAAGCAGAAAAAGAAGCGAAGGAGCGCATCCGGCAATTTGTATCAGACGCTTCACATGAATTGAGAACGCCTTTAACGTCCATACACGGCTTTATCGAAGTGCTGCTGCGTGGCGCCGCGCTTCAGCCGGATCAGAGAGATAGGGCGCTGAATAGTATGTATGAAGAGTCGAAGAGAGCCACTCGGCTGATAGAGGATCTGTTGTTTTTAGCAAAAATTGATCGGGTGCCGAGCTTTGAAATGAAGAGAGGAAATCTCGATGCGCTCATAAGGGAAATGGAGCCGCAGCTCAGTCTGCTTGCAAAAGAAAGAAGACTGCAGCTGCTGCTTGAGGATGATGCTGAAGCGGTGTTTGACAGGGATAAGATGAAACAGGTTATTTTGAATTTGGTTTATAACGCGGTGCAGTATACAAATGAGAAAGCCGGTGCCATTACCATCTCACTGCAAAAAGGCCGTGATAGCGTTATGCTGATGATAGCGGACAACGGCACAGGCATCGCGCCGGAGCACTTACCGCATGTGTTTGACCGGTTTTACAGGGCAGACCCATCCCGCTCCCGGAAATATGGAGGTTCGGGATTGGGCCTCGCCATAACGAAATCGATTATCGACAGCCACAATGGGACAATTGACGTGAAAAGTGAAATCGGCAGAGGCACTGTATTTATGATCAGGCTTCCTGCACCAGCTTATTCGTCAGATGAGTGAGAAAATTTCTTCAGCCGGTATTGAAGGCTTTGTCGGCTGATGCCAAGCTCCTGAGCGGCTTTCGAGATGTTATGGCCGTGTTTTCTTAACACGTTCTCTATCACATATTTTTCGAAGCTTTCCATTTTTTCTTTTAAGTCCGCAGCCGGCTGATGTCTTGGTTCAGGCTCTGGGATGTCAGCAGGCTTGATTTTCATGCGGTATTGATAAGGCAGATGGGAGGCCGTAATCGTTTGCTCGTCCGTCATGAAATTCATGGCGCCTTCGATCATATGCTCAAGCTCACGAATATTTCCCGGCCAGTCATAAGAAAGAAAAAATTGCTTCACGTCTTCGCTGATGTGTTCAACATTCATTTGGAACAGATGGTTGTTTTTCTGGATGAACTCCGAGGCGAGAAGCAATATGTCTTCTTTTCGTTCCCGAAGCGGCGGGATGATCAGCGTCACGACACTCAGCCTGTAATACAAGTCCTTCCTCATCCGTTCGCCGGCAATCGCGTCAATTGGGTCTTCATTCATCGTGGCAATAATACGTACATCAATCGGAGTATCCTTTGTTGAACCGATACGCCTGATTTTTCTTTCTTGAAGGGCGCGCAGCAGCTTTGCCTGAAGGCTGAGATTCAGCGAATTGATTTCATCTAACAGCAGCGTGCCGCCATGGGCTTGTTCAAACAGGCCGGGCTGGTCGACAGCGCCGGTAAACGCGCCTTTTTTCGTCCCAAACAAAATGCTTTCCACAAGGCTGTCTGGCAGTGCCGCGCAGTTTTGCGAAATAAACGGGCCGCCTGAACGATCGCTGCCATTATGAATACTTTGCGCGAACAGCTCTTTTCCCGTGCCGGTTTCACCTGCGAGAAGGACAGATGATGACGTGCGGGTTGCCCGCTTGGCGTTTTCGATGACGTCTTGAATGGCCGGGCTGGTGCCGAGGATGCTGTCAAACGTATAGGTGGTGCTGCCCTTTTTGTTCATATTCTCCCTGATCAGCCGTTCTAGCTTGGTCACATCCTTGGCAATTTCAACGGCGCCCTTGATTTTGCCGTCCTGGACAATGGGATAGGTGTGATTGATCGTCGTGATTTCCTGGCCCTTATTATTGAAGTAGCTCTGCTTCACATTTTTAATCGTCTTGCCTTCCTGGAGAGCCTGTACCAGCGTACTGTCCTGCTGTTTTGAAAACATAAACACATCCATCAGGTTTTTATTCAGGACGTCATGCTTCTCCATATCTTCAATCTGCATCATTTTATTGTTATAAACGATCGTGTTACCATGCTCGTCCACTACGTGCAGGCCAACATCGATTTCATCTAAAATGCTCTGAAAAACCAATGTGAGGAATTCGCTGTCCTTGACCACTGTATGAACCTCCCTCAATTATTTTCTTAATATTGCTTCTATTTTATAAAAAAACGGAGAGGATATGCAAAAGAATTTTGCACTTAGGATTTGTATTACAGTTAATTCTAATATCGTTTTATCGTAAAGGAAGGAAATACTGGTGTTGTATATTGACTGGAAAAATAAAATGTTTTATTATTTAGGTAAATATCTAAATCCTAATGTTTACCAAAGGGGGGGAGAATTATTTGAATAAGGCTTTTAAAGCTCTGGCCGATCCTACAAGGAGAAGGATTTTGGATTTGTTAAAACAACAAGATTTAACAGCCGGGCAAATTGCTGACCAATTTGATATGTCAAAACCTAGTATTTCTCATCACTTAAATATTTTAAAGAACACTGATTTAGTACGAGACCAAAAAAAGGGACAATTTATTATTTATTCTTTAAATACGACTGTACTTCAAGATCTTATTGGCTGGTTTTTTTCCCTTACAGATACAGACCATGACAAGAAGGAAGGTGGAGAATGATGAAAAAATATTTCTTTGCACTAATTATGATAGCCTTAACAATTTTAGCTTGGGTTATAACATATTCACACTTACCTAATGAATTGGCAACACACTGGGGTATAAGTGGTGAAGCAGATGACTTTTCAAAGAAACCTACGGCCATAGCAACGTTGGTAGGTATAATGATAGTACAATATATTCTTATGGTGCTTATTCCTAAAATTGATCCCCGACGAAACTATCCGACCTTTACTCGTGCATACTTATCTATTTTTAATACCATGTTTCTCGTCTTATTTCTCATTAATTTGATTACAATATTGACGGGGCTGGGTATTAAACTTCCTATTCCATATTTAGGTTCATTTATTCTTGGAGCTATATTTATGGTTTTTGGTAATTTTATTCAGCAGGTTAGACCGAATTTTTTCTTGGGAATTAGAACTCCTTGGACATTAAGCAGTGAAAATGTATGGAGGCTTACACATAGATTGAGTTCAAGAATATTTGTTCTAGCCGGAATCATTATTGTTTTAACTGCATTTATTCCTGAGTCTTTTACCGAGCCGATTATTTTTATAGCGGCAATAGGTAGTATACTCTTATCCGTATTCGCATCTTATTTCATATATCAAAAAGAGCTAAATAAATAGCCGGGTTATGTTTCCTATTTAAAGAGGTTAGAGTCTTATTCTAACCTCTTTTTAACTGGGAAAAAATAACTAAATATTAAAAAACTCTTCATTTTTCATATAGCCTATGATAATATTCTTCTGTATTTTATGGGTTTATTTAGAAATAAATAGGATAAATTGTAATCGGGAGAGTGTTCATAATTGAACGATTTTAGTAGTGATAAAAGTAGAATAGGCCTCTTTTTTTTAACAATTTGTGCATGTCTAACGATCTTGCTTTTCTCAAGTATCATAGTTGCATTACCGAAAAATCCTCTCTCGACAACTGTTAGAGCAGAGTTTTTGGTGAAACAATTTATTCCACAGGGATGGGGGTTTTACAGTAGGGATCCAAGATCTGATCATCTTTATGCATACAGTATGAGTGGAGATACAGATATGCTTTCATGGCCAAATAACAAAATAAGAAATGTATTTGGACTTAATAGATATGGCAGAGCACAGGGCATAGAACTTGGATTACTTATTTCTAAACTACCAAGTTCATTAAAATGGAAAACATGCGATAAGGATGCAAAGAATTGTCTTGATGAGATGAAGGTACAAGTGGACATTGCAAACCCTACGCCTAATGCTTCACTTTGTGGTGATCTGGGAATCGTAAGCGGAAGTCTTGTTCCATGGGCATGGAGCCAATATAAGGTCGTTCCAACTTCTAAGGTTATGAGGGTGAATGTAAAATGTTCGAAACGTTAAACATTAAAATTTATAAGTGGGCAAATGATAACGTACCTTGGACCAATGTCTATGGTTTGGCAAGAAGTATTATGGCTTTATCTACAGCTTTAACACTTGCTTTAAATGATTCTAGCATTTTCTTTAGACCGGGTGCAGGACAAGAAACACCGTATTGTAATGGAACATATAGCATTTTTTGTACAGTGCCTAATAACCATATATACCTTAATTTAATACGATGGATTTGTGTCATCTTATTACTGGTTGTTGTGTCAGGCTGGAGGCCCAGATTGACTGGAATTATACATTGGTGGATATCTTATAGTTTACAAGTTTCCGCTATGACTATTGATGGGGGAGAGCAAGTGAGTGCAGTTTTTACGTTACTACTCCTGCCTATAACTTTGACCGATTCAAGAAAATGGCATTGGGAAAATATAAAGACTGGTACAGATCTAATCAACAAGAAAGATTTATATTTTCGCGTCATAGCACTTACAACTTTTGTATTTATTAGAATCCAAATTGCAATTTTATATTTTAATTCAGCTACGGCAAAATTAGCTGATCAAGATTGGTTAAATGGAACGGCTGTTTATTATTATGCTCAAGATCCAATGTTAGGTTTTCCGCCTTTATTACATACCTTATTTAATGACTTTTTGTCATCACCTTTAGTTGTAATTCCAACTTGGGGAACTTTAATTATTCAATTGTTATTATTTGCATTTTTATTTTCACCTAAATCATATCGAAAATATATGTTTATTATTGCAATACTTATGCATGAAATTTTTGCAGTAATGTTTGGTCTTATAAGTTTTTCAATGATTATGCTAGGTATTTTAATTCTCTATTTAAGGCCCTTAGAAAAACAATTTCATTTTTCATTAGGAAAACGGTTTTCCATTAGCCATTTATTTATGAAAAGGGGTGATGCAGGAAAGTCATTATAGATATTGTTTTTGTTGTCACTAGTCGTAGCCATAGGAATAAAAATCGGGAGGAGAAATGGATATGCGTTTAGCGGCTCAAGATTTAAAACTTAAATTGGTCTATTTAATGCTCATTGTGTTGGTTGTATCTATATTTTCTGGTGCAACACCTATTACTCAAGCAAAGAATCTACATAAATACTCAGGTGAAGAAATTTTTGCTGGAATTGTTTTTGGTCAAGGTGAAATCTCGAAAAAATTTCCTGAAATTTGGAACACCAACGATTATAATGTTAGAAATTCAGATAAATCTAAAGAACTTACTCAATTGTTAATAAGTGAAATGAAAAAAATCGATCCTCAATATTTTAACGATTTGAAAAAATCGGTTTATGAAAAGGATCTTAAATTAATTGATGAGGAATTCAGCAAGGGTGGAGATCTTTTAAAAGAAGCTGCTGAGAAGGTTAACATGGGCAGTTCTGAACATGCGGATTTAGTCTCAGGTAAATGTGTTGAAACTCTGGGTGCTGCTATTTTTGTTTTGGTACTAGCAGCAGGTGGCGCTGTAGACTATCTGTACGTTTACAATGCAACTAAATTTTGGGGAATAACTTCTAATGATAAAGAGTCTAAACTTGCGACAGAGATGTTTGTTAAGGATGTTGCAGATAAACTGAACTAAGAACTATAGGTAAAAGGCGTAATCATAATTTAGATTACGCCTTTTTATAGTGGAAATATTTCTTATAAATGTCATTCTTATTTTAATTTTTTAATTAAAAGGATCTTTTTATCTGGCTTGTGAATACCTTCTTTGTTGATATATTCATTTGAACTGCAAAATAATTTTGCCCTTACTGAAGTCTTTTTGCTCGAAATATCAGAATGTTTTTGCACCTTGTCCTCGAAAATTGTAGAAAACACACGAATTCTTGATTTGGCACAGAACTTGCATTTATATAAAGGGAAAGCAGGATAACATGTTGAAACAGAAAACAAGGGGGAATTCAAATATGCCAGCTTTATCTAAATCCAAAGAAATTATTGATCAGACGTCTCATTATGGAGCCAACAATTATCACCCGCTCCCGATTGTCATTTCTGAAGCGCTGGGTGCTTGGGTAAAGGACCCGGAAGGCAATGAATATATGGATATGCTGAGTGCTTACTCTGCGGTAAACCAGGGTCACAGACACCCGAAAATCATTCAGGCATTGAAGGATCAGGCTGATAAAATTACCCTCACATCACGCGCGTTTCACAACGATCAGCTTGGGCCGTTTTACGAAAAAACAGCTAAGCTGACAGGCAAAGAGATGATTCTGCCGATGAATACAGGAGCCGAAGCGGTTGAATCTGCGGTGAAAGCGGCGAGACGCTGGGCGTATGAAGTGAAAGGCGTAGCAGACAATCAAGCGGAAATTATCGCGTGTGTCGGGAACTTCCACGGCCGCACGATGCTGGCGGTATCTCTTTCTTCTGAAGAGGAATATAAACGAGGATTCGGCCCGATGCTTCCGGGGATCAAACTCATTCCTTACGGCGATGTGGAAGCGCTTCGACAGGCCATTACGCCGAATACAGCGGCATTCTTGTTTGAACCGATTCAAGGCGAAGCGGGCATTGTCATTCCGCCTGAAGGATTTTTACAGGAAGCGGCGGCGATTTGTAAGGAAGAGAATGTCTTGTTTATTGCGGATGAAATTCAAACGGGTCTCGGACGTACAGGCAAGACGTTTGCCTGTGACTGGGACGGCATTGTTCCAGATATGTATATCTTGGGCAAAGCGCTTGGCGGCGGTGTGTTCCCGATCTCATGCATTGCGGCGGACCGCGAGATCTTAGGCGTGTTTAACCCGGGATCACACGGCTCCACATTTGGTGGAAACCCGCTTGCATGTGCAGTGTCTATCGCTTCATTAGAAGTGCTGGAGGATGAAAAACTGGCGGATCGTTCTCTTGAGCTTGGCGAATACTTTAAAAGCGAGCTTGAGAGCATTGACAACCCTATCATTAAAGAAGTCCGCGGCAGAGGGCTGTTTATCGGTGTGGAATTGACAGAAGCGGCACGTCCGTATTGTGAGCGTTTGAAGGAAGAAGGGCTTTTATGCAAGGAAACGCATGATACAGTTATTCGTTTTGCACCGCCATTAATCATTTCCAAAAAGGATTTGGATTGGGCGATAGAGAAAATCAAGCACGTGCTGCAAAACGCATAAACCCGCACCATGAAGGGATATTCACTTCGTTTGTATAAATTTACAACAGAAAAATCAGCACTCCCTATTTGCTCAGCTACAGTATTTTAGTATAATGTATCTTTATGAGAAGAAGTGAATTTTATATTAAATAGATAGAGGCTCTTTGGACAGCAAACTGGGATAGCACCATGCAGATGTTCCAGCTTAGATCCAATACAAGTTGCTGAAGGGGTGCAGAATGTGAATACAAACCAAGATAACGGAAATCAGCTCCAGCGGACAATGAAATCACGCCATTTGTTCATGATTTCATTGGGCGGAGTGATCGGAACCGGTTTCTTCCTTGGAACCGGGTTTACCATTAACCAAGCGGGACCGCTCGGCGCGGTTCTGTCCTATTTAGTGGGCGGCTTTATCATGTTTTTGACCATGCTCTGCTTAGGAGAGCTGGCAGTCGCCTTTCCTGTATCGGGGTCCTTCCAGACCTACGCGACGAAATTTATCAGCCCGGCCTTTGGGTTTGCGTTCGGCTGGCTGTACTGGCTCGGCTGGGCGGTTACATGCGCCATTGAATTCTTATCAGCGGGGCAGCTGATGCAACGCTGGTTTCCGCATATAGACGTGTGGATCTGGTGTCTGGTCTTTGCGGCTCTGATGTTTATTCTAAATGCGATCACCACAAAAGCTTTTGCGGAATCTGAATTCTGGTTCTCAGGCATTAAAATTTTGATTATCCTTTTATTTATTATTCTCGGCGGAGCTGCCATGTTTGGCCTGATTGATCTGAAGGGCGGAGAGCATGCGCCGTTTTTGACGCATTTTTATGAAGACGGGTTATTTCCGAACGGCATAAAGGCAATGCTGATTACGATGATTACCGTGAACTTTGCGTTCCAGGGAACTGAGCTGATCGGGGTTGCGGCCGGAGAAAGTGAAGACCCTGAAAAAACGATTCCGCGGTCGATCAAACAGACAGTATGGAGAACGCTTGTCTTCTTTGTGCTTTCAATCATTGTCATTGCCGGCATGATTCCGTGGAAACAGGCGGGAGTCGTGGAAAGTCCGTTTGTTGCCGTATTTGAGCAAATTGGAATCCCATATGCTGCTGATATCATGAACTTTGTTATTTTAATCGCACTGTTATCTGTTGCGAATTCAGGTTTATACGCATCAACGCGTATCCTGTACGCGATGGCGAATGAAGGACAGGCCTTTAAAGCGCTCGGCAAAACAAATCAGCGCGGTGTACCGATGTATGCGTTAATCGTAACGATGGCTGTGGCCTGCCTATCACTTCTGACAAAGTTTGCGCAGGCTGAAACCGTATATATGGTGCTGTTATCATTGGCGGGCATGAGCGCGCAGGTCGGCTGGATTACGATTTCGCTTTCCCAAATCATGTTCAGACGCAAATATATCCGCGAAGGCGGCAAGACAGAAGATCTGAAATTCAAAACACCGCTGTATCCGGTGCTTCCGCTGATCGGCCTGACGTTAAATACAGTCGTGCTTATTAGCCTCGCATTTGATCCGGAGCAGCGTATCGCGCTGTATTGCGGCGTACCGTTTATGATCATTTGCTACATCATTTATCATGTCGTCATTAAAAAACGCCAGCAGGCAAATCGTCAGCTAGAGCTTTAAAAACGTTGTCCGCAAGTCATCTTTGTTAGAACCCGCATAGGACATTATCTTAAATGTTGAGGTGGAATCACAGATGGATAAAACGATTTCGGTTATTGGAATGCCAATGGATTTAGGACAAGCACGACGCGGAGTGGATATGGGCCCGAGTGCCATCCGCTACGCTCATCTAATTGAGCGGCTGTCAGACATGGGGTATACGGTTGAAGATCTCGGTGACATTCCGATCAACCGCGAAAAGATCAAAAATGACGAGGAATTGAAAAACCTGAATTCTGTTTTGGCGGGAAATGAAAAACTCGCACAAAAAGTCAACAAAGTCATCGAAGAGAAAAAATTCCCGCTTGTCCTGGGCGGTGACCACAGTATTGCGATCGGCACGCTGGCAGGCACAGCAAAGCATTACGATAATCTCGGCGTCATCTGGTATGACGCGCACGGCGACTTGAATACACTTGAAACTTCACCATCCGGCAATATTCACGGCATGCCGCTCGCGGTCAGCCTAGGCATTGGCCACGAGTCACTGGTTAACCTTGAAGGCTACGCGCCTAAAATCAAACCGGAAAACGTCGTTATCATTGGCGCCCGGTCACTTGATGAAGGGGAGCGCAAGTACATTAAGGAAAGCGGCATGAAGGTGTACACAATGCACGAAATCGACCGTCTTGGCATGACAAAGGTCATTGAAGAAACCCTTGATTATTTATCAGCATGTGATGGCGTCCATCTGAGCCTTGATCTGGACGGACTTGATCCGAACGACGCACCGGGTGTCGGAACCCCTGTCGTCGGCGGCATCAGCTACCGGGAGAGCCATCTGGCTATGGAAATGCTGTATGACGCAGGCATCATTACCTCAGCCGAATTCGTTGAGGTTAACCCGATCCTTGATCACAAAAACAAAACGGGCAAAACAGCAGTAGAGCTTGTAGAATCTCTGCTAGGGAAGAAGCTCCTGTAATAAGAAAATCCCCGCATCCCGCGGGGGTTTCAGCGTGTCGACAAATCCTCGCATTCGTTGTCAGGCCTGCGCTTCGGTGCTCACGAATTCCAAACATTCGCTGCGCTCCAATGCTCGTTCTTACTAGACTTCAAGGGTTTTCAATCACGCTGAAAAGATGAAAGAATCCTAAAACTACAAACCGTTTTAGGATTCTTTCGTTAAATTGAACCCCCGCACCCGCGGGGGTTTTTCATTTATCCAATCATTTTCTCAGCGACTTTCATCTCCTGTGAATGGGTTTGATGGTCCGCAATAAACCAACCTGATAACATCACCGCTGCGACGCCTGCGCCAATCAAAAATTTTTTCATTTATATAACCTCCGTTCGTTTAATCAGTTCTTCAATTTGTAATGCTTCATAAAAAAAGTGGGCAGCTTCTTTGTAAAGCTCAAGTTCCCTATACCGTTCGCCAGCCAAAATGGAAAGTTCTCTTACACTGTCATACTCTTTCTCGGACAACAAGTCATCCATATGTTGTTTGCATAAGTAAAACGTTTCCGCATGACCCCCTTCTGCATAAATGGCATATAAAATGTCTATTTTTGCCTCACATATTCTATTCGGCTCAGCAGCCAATTTTTCCTTCACTTCTTGGTAATAAGATAAGGCCTGTTCTTTCTTTTTGACCTTAAACAGCTCTCGTATCAGCAGGTAGGCAGAATGATAATAATAGGCGGAGCGGGCATACTCTTCGTTCTGCAAGGCCTCTTCTAATTTGGAGACTGCTTGTTCTGATTGGCCGCTTTGCGCATGGAGAAGTCCGAAGTTATGCAAAAGCTGGGCTTCAAAAAAATGATCCTCCAATTCTCTTGTGATCCGAATTGCTTCGTCCAAATATGTTTTAGCTTCTTCAAACTGCCCAATTTCGGTAAAATTGCCTGACATGGTAATCAGGGCTGAAGCCAGCTTCTTTTTATAATCAGTCTCTTCCCTGAACGTTTTGACCGCTTGCCGTGTATGATTGAGGGACACAATATTTTGTCCCAGCTTATAATAGAGCTTTCCGACCTTCAGGTGAAATTCGGCTTTCTCAATCGGATCGGGAATGTTGTTGAGATACTGCTCAGCATCTTTATACAGCCCAATGGCAATATCATAATTATTTTTATAGGCCTCATACATGCCTTCAAACAGAAAAAAGTAATATTTCAGCATGTCAGACGTAGCATTCATATGAGAAGGCTCCTCATGCTGAAAACCCTGTCCTCTCGCCTCGTGAAGCAAAACCTTGTGGCGCAGTTCCAATAAGGAGAAGTAGGCAAGCACCTCCTGATCCTCTTCCATGTCATCCAATAAAGGCTTCACTTCTTCAAATAAACGGGAGGACTCTTCCACTTCATGTTTCTTGATAGCAAGGTACCAATCGTTGAGCATGCTAGCGATTTCTGCAGGTGCAATCTTATTCATGTGAAACTCCTTTCTCTAGTGACTTATTAATCTCAGTTGCTTATTCTGATAGTAACACCTCTTTCTATTTTATGTAAAATCCTCTAGTCAATATATGAAGGAGAGATGATATGACAATCATACTGACCCCTATGCAGACAGAAGAATTTCGGTCCTATCTCACGTACACAACAAAGCATTACGCGGAAGAAAAGGTAAAAGCGGGAGCATGGCTGCCTGAAGACGCACAGCTTTTGTCTAGGCAGACGTTTACTGATCTGCTTCCGAGAGGGCTGGAAACCCCCCATCACCATTTGTGGAGCCTCACGCTGAATGAAAAGGAAATCGTTGGCTGGCTCTGGATCCATGCTGAACTGGAGCATCCGCAGCAGGAAGCATTTATTTACGATTTCGGGTTATATGAACCGTATCGGGGCAAGGGCTACGCAAAGCAAGCATTGGCAGCATTAGATAACACGGCCCGCAGCATGGGAATCCGGAAGCTGTCCCTTCACGTCTTTGCCCATAATCAGACGGCGCGAAAGCTGTATGAGCGAACCGGATTTCAAGAAACAGACGTGGTGATGAGCAAAGAGCTTTAACGAAAAGGGCCTAGTAAAGGCCTTTTTTAGTCTTCTGTAAATAAATTCTAAAAATTCTGTAAAAGGACTAGTTTCTTTCCATATATTCCTAATATAATAGAGAAGGGAAGTATATTTTCCTACATTTAAATGAAAAGAGGAGATGTAATGAGAATGAAGAAAAGGGTATCAATATTTATTGTAGCGCTTACAATATGCGGCGGCCTGTTTGTTTCTCCAGCGAAAGCCGTAAAGACCACAAACTATGCAGAAGAAATCGCCGCACTGCAGCCAGGCACGACACCGGAGGAAATTATGAAATCGGCCAGCCAGATTGCCAAACAGCAGCATGTAAAGCAAGACGTTATCCTAAAACAGTTCTATAAGGAAATCACAGCTGACAAAGCAGAAGGTGACAAGCTCGCGAAGGAAAGCGGCATGTCTATCATGGGCGGCTCGTCCGGCACGAAAAAACTTCCGACAAGCGCGAAAGGCAATATCTATTACACGAACTCCTACACAGCCTACTATAATCATGGCCACGTCGGCATGTATTCCGCCGCAGACAAAATTGTTGAATCTGTCCCGGGCGACGGTGTCAGGCAGATCGCTTACAATGCCAGAGACGTGGAAGACAACTCCATTGTACAGACCGTCAGCGTTACCTCATCTCAAAAAACAGCTGCCGCCGACTGGGCGGTATCAAAAGTCGGCGACCCATACTCATTTAACTTCGTCAATAACAGAAGCACCGGCCATGACGGCGCCAAAAACTGTTCAAAGCTCCTATGGTCCGCCTTTTTGCTGAAAGCTGGCATTGATATAGACAGCAACGGAGGTTTAGGGGTGTATCCGCGCGACATCACCAGTTCATCCTATACAGCAACCATTATGACCATCAGATAAGGAGAGGGATATGAAAAAGTGGATGATCACCATTGCCATGCTTGTTCTCGCAGGAATCGCACTATTTGTCTTCGTTTCCCCTCTCAAAAGCCATAAAGCCGTGAATCAGCAGGATCTCAGAGATCCCGGTTTTCTGGATGACAAAGAAATCCTGCTGTATTTCTCATCCTCTGCGGATCAAGACGCATTTGGCGGCGGGAAAAGCTACGCCCTGTTTATCAGCCAGGACGGGTCGCTGTCTTCCTTTAAGATGAAGGGTCTTGAGCTGGGCTCAGCCAAGGTTCACGGCGACAGTGTGATGCTGGAGGACAAAAACACGATTTACACGATCAAAAACGGACTGAGTTCTCATAAAAGAGCCTATCAGCACACCGGAGACAGCGCGGGCTTTCTGCAAAACACGGACGGTTTTTATACCTTATACAACTCCGGCTACGACAAAAAGAGAGACGGATACCGCTCAGAGCTGTACCGCCAAATGGACGGAGAGTGGAAAAAAGACGTCATCCCATCCTACATTCGGGCCTCCGGTTTTCATAACGGTGCGATTTTCGCACTTGTCCCGACAGCTGACGAAAAAGGCTATGAGCTCCTTCAGATTCAAGCGGATCAGAAGAAGCTCACCTACCACAAGATAACTGAATGGCAGTACAGGGAAGGAGCCTCAGTCGAATCCCAGCTTGCCGTGGACGACCAAGCTGTGTATGTCATGATTCGCGGCCAGAAGGCGCGCAATCTCTATCAAATGGTCAAGATCAACAAAAAAAGCGGCAAAGTAGAGCTGCACGACATCGCCGAATACAAAAACGACGAACAAACGATATACAGCTCCATGCCCTTTAGCTTCAAAAAAAGCTTCTTCTCTTATGACGGGAACCTGTACTTCATTGACGGCTTCGGAAAAGTGCGCAAAATCGATGCCAAAACAGGAAAAACAACCATCGCCTTCACTCTTTCCCGAGACAAAATGAAAGCCGATTTCAAAGAAATCACCCAAAAAGGCAGCAGCCTCTACTTCTTCACATACACGTATAACAAGCCTGCCTACATTGAACAGTACAGTCTGAAAACCGGAAAGAAATTGAAGGAAAAAGAGATTGGGAAGGTAAAGGACATTGTGACGCCGAAGAGTCATTTGAAGCTGTATGATGTTGAGGTGATGAAGGGGTTTTGAGCGACTATTATTGTCACATTATTTCTCAGGAAATACGAAAAAGAGACTTGCAGGAAGTCTCTTTTTCTGTTGCTTAATTTGATACATATCCATAATAGAAAGCTGTCCAGCCCCCATCATAGCGAGGTTCAAGATGAGAGAGTTTTAATGTTCCTGTGTAGCCGTCTAGTGAGTAATTGTAATACTTGGGAATATCATCAACATCAGAGTAGCCCCAGTAAGTTACTTTATAATTGGAGATATATTTGGTGGCCTGTGCTTTGACGTCCTGTACAGAGAATTCAGCCGCAGAAGCCGGACTAGAAAAAGTGCCCCCAACACCAAGTGAAATTCCCAAAGCCAAAGTTCCAATCACAATTTTTTTAAACATCTTTTTCCCTCCCATTTTTTTGAAATCAAATAAAAAATTCAACGATTTTTATGAAATTCCTATCTATTTAAAATTAGTTTTGTGTTAAATTTGTGAATTGTTGTAAAAAGGTATATCAATCCAATGATGGATAAAGGAGAAATTACATGCGAACCAAACGGGTTATTCTTCTGGCAGTTATGATCAGCCTGGTTTCGACTATTACTGTATTCCTGTTAAATGGACGTAAAGTCGACTGGTTAGACATCGCAGGAACTATTATCGGCTGCTTTCTTGGCATCTTTATCGTTATAAGAATACAGAAAAAACAGTCGTGAAAAAGGGAAAGGGTCATGCCGAACCGAAGTCATGTTCTAGGACCAAGAGTCCAAACACATGAATGGGAGGAATGGCGTTGACAGGAAACAAAGCGGTTGTGTACAAAGGCAAAGGAAACGTGGCGGTGGAGGATATCGGTTATCCGGAGTTAATCTTAAGGGACGGGCCCGGCGTCCCGAAGGCAAATGTGAATCGAAAATGTGAGCATGGGGTCATTCTCAAAGTCATTACAACCAACATTTGCGGAAGCGACCAGCATATGGTCAGAGGCCGCACAACAGCGCCTGAAGGGTTGGTGCTCGGGCATGAAATTACTGGAGAAGTTATTGATACGGGGCGGGACGTTGAATTTATCAAAAAAGGCGATATCGTATCCGTTCCTTTCAATATTGCCTGCGGGCGCTGTGTGATGTGCAAAACGCAGAAAACGCACGTGTGCCTGAATGTCAATCCTGACCGGCCGGGCTCGGCTTACGGCTACGTCGATATGGGCGGCTGGGTCGGCGGCCAGTCTGAATACGTCATGGTGCCGTACGCCGATTTTCAGCTTTTGGTATTCCCTGATAAAGAACAGGCGCTAGAAAAGATTCTCGATTTGACGATGCTGTCCGACATTTTCCCGACCGGCTTCCATGGAGCTTACACAGCGGGCGTGCAAACAGGTTCAACCGTTTACATCGCGGGAGCGGGGCCTGTCGGCTTGGCTGCTGCACACTCCGCTCAGCTCCTAGGCGCCTCCACCGTGATTGTCGGCGATCTGAACGAAGACAGACTGGCACAGGCGAGAAGCTTCGGCTGTGAAACGGTCAACGTGCAAAAACACGACCGCCTCGGCGAGCAAATTGAACAAATATTAGGTGAACCAACCGTTGATGCCGCAGTGGACTGTGTCGGCTTTGAAGCATCTGGACACGGCAATCAAGGAGAAGCACCAGCCGCCGTGCTGAACTCAATCATGGACGTCACCCAGGTCGGAGGCAGCCTTGGCATTCCAGGCTTATACGTGACCGAGGATCCTGGTGCAAAGGATGCGGACGCCAAAACAGGCTCACTAAAAATCCGCTTCGGACTTGGCTGGGCTAAAGCCCATACCTTCGTCACCGGACAAACACCCGCCATGACATACAACCGCAATTTGATGAAAGCGATCCTGAGCGGCAGAGCGCAAATCGCAAAGGCCGTCAACGCCACTGTCATTTCTTTGGACGACGCGCCAAAAGGCTACAGCGACTTCGACAAAGGCGCAGCCAAAAAATTCGTCATCGATCCGCATGGAACATTGAAGTAAAAGAAAAAGCCGGACGTTCTCAGAACGCCGGCTTTATTGCTGGTAATCTGTTTCTTCAAATCTACTTCCCGTTTCATCCTGTACGATGAATTCCCCTTCGATTTTGTCCAGTCCAATCAAAATATAAGGGTTTTTCTCATTTGCCTTAGGAGCAGGTTTGCGTTTCACAGTTACAATCGTTTCTTTAGGTGAGAATTTGACGTCTGACACTTCAAGCTTCTTATCTTTCTCGCTGCTTCCGAGAGACACAATAACCATTTTTCTCCCTTCTAAAATGGTGAAGACTTGATATCCTTTCACGTCATCATGCATTTGGAGATAATTAGCGTATATTTCTAAGTCTGGACTGCTTTCACCGATTCGATCCTTCTCCAACACCCAATAAGACGGCTGACACCCAGCAAGCAGCAACATGATCACAAAAAGCCAAACCCATTTGAGCTGCAAAAGCAGACTCCCCACACATCGGTTACATCCAAACTAACATACGGGCGAAATAGAGTCATCAACAGCTTGTTTGTCGAATTGTGGATAAAACTCAGCCCGAAGCACTACTAACATGTGAATAAATAGGTTATATTGGGAAGAGAATATTTGCAAAAACGCAAGAAACCATCGGAGGATTAGAACATGAAACAAACCTATTATTCCTGTGAAGAACACATCGAAACCGTGCTGGATATGTACATAGACGACCACGAGCTGCCGCCCGAAATCAGAAAAATCGAACATACTAACAGTTTATCCACAGCCTGTGAATTATGTGGAGACCCCGCAGTATATATAGTGGGGAACGAATGATCTTACACAAAATACAGAAAAGATATCCACAATTGTGGACAACATATATGAATAACTTGTTTTTAAAGTGGGGATGACCTGTGAATATCAATATTGTGACAATCGGAAAACTAAAAGAAAAATACCTCAAGCAAGGCATTGAAGAATACACCAAACGACTTTCGGCCTACGCAAAAATTGACATCATCGAACTCCCGGACGAAAAAGCGCCGGAAAACCTAAGCGACCAGGACATGAAAATCATAAAAGACAAAGAAGGCGACCGCATCCTATCCAAAATCAGCCCCGACGCCCACGTCATCGCCCTCGCCATCGAAGGAAAAATGAAAACATCCGAAGAACTAGCCGATACAATAGATAAGCTGGCTACATATGGAAAAAGCAAAGTCACCTTCGTCATCGGCGGATCACTCGGATTGAGTGACGCAGTGATGAAGCGAGCAAACGAGAAGCTGTCGTTTTCAAAGATGACATTTCCTCATCAGTTGATGCGACTCATACTAGTCGAGCAGATTTATCGGGCTTTTCGGATTAATCGTGGTGAGCCGTACCATAAGTAAATGAGGTTTTTGAGGCGTAAGATTTACGCTTTAGTAAGTGATAGCATATAGAGAAACTAAAAGATTTAATAAAGTATTGATGAATAGAGGAGGGAAGTTATGGGGCAAGTTGCACGAAATGCACTTAAAGGTTACACATTTCAACACTACATATTTACGCTGTTTGTAGCAAAGATGGATGTTGAAAGGAAAATCAAAAAAATTGAATCGGAAACGATTATTAGTGGAAACTTTGATGATTTATATATAGAGGCTGATGAGAATTATAGAATTCAAGTAAAAAATTACCCTAGTACTACATTGGATGACATTGTTATTACCAAAGACAGTGTTCGAATCAAAGGAAACTCTAATGACTACAATCAAGATGAGAATAATATTGTAATAATTAATACTGATCAGATTGATACAGATTCAGAGTTCATGGGTTTTCCAGCAAAAAAAGTAAACGGAATTGTGATAATACCACTAACTCCATTTGATGTACAAGATTTACTTGATGAGATGTTTAGTACTGAAAGTAGAGAAATTCAGATAATTCAGTTCGCATTTTCTTTGATAACTTCCTCAAACTTTGTGATAAATGAAGAGGAACTACCAAAAATGATAAGAATGTCTTTAGACTTAAATGACAGAACAATCTTAATTCGAGAACCATTAGAAAGCGTGGAGAAAGGTATTTTATGGATATATGGTAAGCCAGGTGTAGGCAAAAGCCATTATGTCGAAGAGTTGATTCAAAAATATAATGATGCAATAGTGTATAGGTTTTGGACTGGATCTCAAGATGAACGACTTATGAAACGGTTGCAATTTGATACGTTTTTAAATGATGTGGCACTAGGAATTTTCAATTCTCCAAGGAGTTACACCATCGAAGAACTGATTCAAGAAATTATTAGACAAGAAAAAATATTGATTATTGATGGTCTAGATCATGTTGAAAATTATAATCCGAAAGAGCTTCAACTATACATAGATTTTATTAATTCATTGAAAGAAGCTCGTTTGGTTGTTTTATCAAGACCACTTTTAGCTAAAGTTAGTTGGCAACCTATGGAATTGATAAATTGGAGTTTTGACGAAACTGCATTATATTTGGCTATGGCTTACAACATCTATGAATACAGAGTTGTTAAGGAAATCTACGAAGTTACCGATGGTTATCCGATAATCACTTATTTTATTGCTGAACATTATATAATGCATAAAGAGATTAATATTGGGCTTGAGATTGAAAACTTAAATCAATATTATAGTATTTTGCTTGAAAAAGCTAATCCAAAGTCATTATTATCTATTTTTGCAACAAACAATAGTTTCTTCACAGAATCCGAGCTTAGAACTATTCTTAACGAATCTTTCGTGGTAGACGCAGTCATGGACTTTATTGAAGTACATCCATACTTGTTTAAAAGGACAATGAATAGGATTTCTTTAATTCATGATAGTTTTAATACATACTTGAGGTATCAACTAGAAAGTTATCCAGAATTAAAAGGCAGAGTGAATCAGTTTGTACAGAGTAGTTTATTGAATGGAGATATTAATTTCATGTCAAGATTGTCTTCATTTGAACTTAGTGAAGATTTCTATAATGAACTATTATGGATGTATAGCGAGGTTGATAATTTTTCAGCTCTACTTGAAAGAACTTTAGATTATAATTCAATAACCTCATTTTACAACCAGCTACAGAAGTTATTAGAGCAACGAGAAGGAGTACTAGATCTATATCATTATTATTCATTTGCTTTGGTTTATCAAATGGCTAATCGTAATGACTTAATTGGATATGATGGTTTAGTGTATCAAATTCTTATATATATGAATGATCATTTAACTATAGAGGAAGAGATATTTAGTACTGGTGTTTTATGGAATATTTTTATCCTTTTAAAGTTGAAGGACGAAGCATCATATAAAAGGTATTTAGCAGATAGAATGTATGATCCAAATCAAATAAATGAACTATATGAGAAATTGAATGATGAACATTGTTACTTTGAAAAACGGAAAGAAAAGCCGAACTACAAAGAAACATTAGAAAAGTTACAAGAAAATGATATATTCGAATTTGGTAAACAAGATATCTTAATAAGACATATGGTAAAAGTCTGGGTTCACCAAGATAAAGAGGATATCTATTATAAAATACTAGATGAATTCTTGAATAACGATGAAAACATAGCAACATATCGATTAAGGAAAATTGTCGAAGAGAATGGTATTAGAGGTAGATGGTCAGCTAGGATACTATCATCTGTTAAATACCAACTCAATGAGATAGGTGAATTAGGAGAAAAGAATTTCTTTTATGGTAAATCTTTGAGCGACATTATAAGGAATAGTGCTCCAAATGGATCTTTTGAAACAGTAGAGTATGCACAATCCTTTATAAGGTTAGCCAATCATGAAAAGAGACAGATTGATATTTATTCAGTTAATCGAGTGTGGGCAATGTATTACAATCGAAAAGATTACAGTGTTTATACTCTAGATAGTGCATTAACAGTGTTTGAGAAATTTGGTTTTTTAGAAGATTTAAAGTCGATTGAAATACTAAGAAAAGTAATGAATCAAAGTGAAAAAGGGATTAGGCATCTACTTGGAAGCTATATAAATCTGAAAGATGATTCACTTATAAATAAATTAGGTCAAATTGGTGCATTTAATGATAGTGATTTTCCGGTAGATATATTCGATTTAACACCCGAGAAAATAAATTGCCTTGATGTTAAGCACGTTGATCAAAGAATATATAAAATGCTTTCATATCATAATTATGGAAAAACCATTGAATACAGAGATATACTAAATCCATTGCGAAGTAAGTACTTTAATCGTGTTCTTGACGCTATAGATTACTATGGTTACAAAATATTCGGGCTGATTGATGATGAAGAAATTGAGGAAATGATTACTGAAAAAGGAATAGAAATACTAAAGCAAGTAAAAGAAGAAGACAGCTATATCCCATTTAAACATGGATGTATTCATGAAGCAGACATAGAGTATATACATGAAAACCAAATCGGATATCTTGAAGTATCAAGATACTCTGATGGGTGGCATTCCTGTTTACCGTTTGTAGATTTATATTCTCTTTATAACTTGGATGAAATCAGAATGTCCCACTTAAAGATAATACATAATGCAATGTTTGCTAGAGTATCAGATAGAGAATACATTGGTAATTGGAATTTGTTGATTGGTAATATACCACGATTTCTTGAACAATACGAGATTGATATCAACTGGAATAAAATGTACGAAATTCTAAAGTGGTTTCTAAGAGAATCATTGATTTACGATGTAGATGTAAATAATCAGTTATAATGATTCTATGAAGTTCAATAATAAAAACGAGTTTATAAATACGCTCCTTAGCCTTAATGGCCCCTCTCTATTCGTAAGCTTTTTATAATAAAAAATATTATTTTGGAGATAAAAACATGATATGGAAAATTGCAGTAGGAGTACTAATAAGTGAATATCCCACAACATAATGGTGTTTGTAAATAAAGCTAAAATAAAACAAAAACATAAAATACCTGCAAAATTTTTTGATATGGATGATACTAACTTTGTACTTGTTGACTCCTCTTTTTGGAATCAGATTGGAAATGATTTAAATACATATACAGAACTACTCGATATTTTTGATGAGGTAGGGCAACATACATCTGAACGAATTAGAAGAGAATACTTCGGATTGTAAGAGGCGGATAAAAACCGCTTCTCTTTTTACTTATTCTATAAATAAACGAATCCATCAAGATATTCCTTGTTTTGGATACCATCCATTGCCTCCATTCTTCTTTAGTTCATATTTATATACATTTATTGGAAATGGTTTATTTTTAAGAAGGTGTCGCACTAAATAGATCTGGAAAACGCAAAAAAGAGCCCAGAGAAAAATCATCTCTGAACCCTAAATATCCCTCACTTCATATACCGATACTCCCGCAAACTCTCCAAAATCGCAACTTCCTGCAACAATTCCTCACCCACATTCGTTTCCTTCACTTTCTTCCGCTCAAGCTCTTTGTCCACTAATCGTTTCACCGTCAAGACGTCGGTTCCGGTGCTTAGGACTTCTGCCTTGGAGTTGAAGTGTTTATGGGCGACGAGCTGCATGCCGTAGGAGTTGTAGAGCAGCGTGTAGCCGGCGATGCCTGTTGTGGATTGGTAGGCTTTGGAGAAGCCGCCGTCGATGACGATCATTTTTCCGTTTGCTTTGATTGGGTCTTCTCCTTCGATTTCTTTTACGGGTGTATGGCCGTTGATGATATGGCCATGATCTGGATTGAGGCCGAATTCTGCCAGGATGTTTCGGCAGGTTTCCTCGTCTTCTCGTAAATAATAATACGGGTTTTTCTTTTCTTTATGCGTTTCCTTCTCTTTAATGAAATAGCGCTCAAATGTGGTCATGGCGCGTTTTCCGAAAAGGGAGGAATACTCGCCTGTCCATAAATACCAAGCCATATCTGTCGCCAGGTCATCGGTTTCTTCCGGGTGGGCAAAGGCTTCCCGTAAGAATCGTTCAAATACATCGAGCAGCTCACGGCCCGCATAGGCTTTATCCTCAATCATCATCGTTTCCATATTGCCGTTTTCATCAACTGGAATACAGCCATGAATTAACAGGTTGCCGTTATATTTTAAATAAAGGCTGCCTTTTTTCATCATAAAATTCATATGGCGGCCCAGCTTTTCGGAATGCTGGACAGAGAACAGCAGCTTGTCTATGACCTCTGCTTCTTCTTCTAATAGCTGGTCTGGCTGCTCCGGATTTATCGTCGCAAAGCAGGTGTTTTCCAGCTGATATGTTTTTCCGTTCAGCGTGATTTCATTTTTGTCATAATCTATTTTCTCTAATAACAGCCGTTCTTCCATATTAAAGTTCGGCCGTCTCTTGATAATCGGGCTCTCAAGCTTGAATTGGATCATCGCAATCGCTTGATGGATTTTTGTGATTTGCTTAATCTCATCCTCTGGCCTGTTGTCGTCTGCTTTTGGACGGAACGCTGGATTATCATCATAATATTTTTCGGCCAGGTTCAATAACGGTCTCAGGTTGATGCCGTACACGTCTTCAATAATATCCAGGTTGTCGTAGCGGGCACAGATGCGGATAATATTGGCCAGGCACACTTTGGAACCGGAATAGGCGCCGATCCAAAGGACATCGTGATTTCCCCACTGAATATCGACAGAATGATAGTTGATCAGTTCTTCCATAATTCTATCCGGCTGCGGTCCGCGGTCGTAAATATCGCCGACCACATGCAGATGGTCGACCACCAATCGCTGAACGCTGTAAGCAAGGCCGGTGATCAGCTTATCGGCTTGGCCAAGTTCAATGATCTGATCAATGATTTCGGAGTAATATTGCTCCTTGTTGCCAGCTTGTTCTGTTTTGTATAGCAGTTCCTCCGTAATATAAGCAAACTGGGCAGGCAGTGCTTTGCGTAATTTGGAACGGGTATACTTGGAGGAGCAATATGAAACGAGCTTAATCATTCGATGAATCGTTTCTTTATACCACTCGTTTAATGCTGCTTTCGCATCAAAGTCATGTTTGATCAACTTCAGTTTGTCTTCTGGATAATAGACCAATGCTGCTAATTCATCGATTTCTCTATCGTAAATGACACCGCTGAAGATGTCGCGTATCTTCTCTTTGACTCGTCCTGAACCATTGCGCAGCACGTGCTGGAATGCCTGATACTCCCCGTGCAAATCACTGACAAAATGCTCGGTGCCTTTTGGCAGGTTCAATATCGCTTTCAAATTAATGATTTCTGTTACCACTTTTTCTTCACAATCGTATTTTTGCGCGAGTAGATCTAGGTACTTGCTTTCCAAAACCGTCCATCCCCTTTTTAGAATAAACCCCTATTTATGAGCATGTGCATGATAAGGTGAATGTAAAAGTATGACATTGTTTTTCATCATTGGACCTTTATATGATAGTACCGCATAACTGCTTTTATAGACAATTGAAACGAGTGAATAAAGTGAAACACAAAAAAACCAGATGTTAAATCTGGTTTCCTGTTCAAAGCAAACTATTATTGTTTTTCTTTCACCATCTTTACAAAGAGGAAAAAGATAATGAATACGATAAAGTAGTTCATTGGATTCTTAACGATGCTCATCTCTAGTGAAATCTGTAAGAGTATCCAGAGCGCAAAGATGGCTAGTATGGCAGGAATGATAATTTTGTACATGTCGACTACCTTCCATAGTGAAGCAGCTCTACAGCAAAAAACTATTAGCCTGCACCACAAACTGCGACTGCTTATAATTATACGAAATCTTCGAGTAATCAAACGGCTGCCCATTTGTCAGGTGAAAAATACTTTCTATATACAGCTTCGGCAGTCCAGCCTCTAATCCCAAATATTCCGCTTCTTCCTCATTAAGCTGGCCCACGTGCAGAAACAAATCAGAAAAACCAATCTTCAACCCCAGTCCTTCCCGGATGTAATGGAAGATGGAGTGGGAGACGATTTCGTTGTTTAAATACGTCACGATCGATTTGTTGTAATAGGATTCTTCGTAGCAAAGGGTCTGGCCGTTGATGTAGCGGACCCTTTTGACATAGTAGATGTCCTCGTTTATTTCGATATTCAGGTTTTCCGCCGCTTCCGGTGTTGGCTTTCTCACGTCCAGTTCGATGACTTTTGAGGTGACGTTGAAATCCTCGAGATCTTTTTTAAATCCCTGATTCGACAGAAGGCTGATATAGCCTTTTCGTTTATGTTTTCTGACGAAAATGCCGCTTCCTCTGACCTGAAAGATCGCGCCTTTTTGCTCTAATAGCTCCAGGGACTTTGTGATGGTGCTTTTGCTGACTTCAAACTGGGCCATGAGGGTTTCTAGGACTGGCAGTTTGTCTCCCCGCTGAAGCTGGTGTTCTTCTATATATGTTTCAATTTCCGCTGCGATTTGCTGGTATTTTAACATACGCATTCCTCATTTATTCGTTTAGTTTCACTGCCAAAATTATAGCATAAACCGCTTACAATGATAGTTAGTGCGTAAATATTTTGTTTCGGTATTGATATATTATACCGGTACAATTATAATGAAAGCGCAACCAAAACGAAGGGGTGGGTGAAATGTCGGGGAAAGTGAGAGATTATACGAGACTAGCAAAAGACATTTTAGAGGCCGTAGGCGGGGAAGAGAATGTGATTGGAGCTTCTCGCTGCGCTACCAGACTTCGATTGGTGCTGAAGCGGTTTACCCCTAAAGCGAACGATATCGTAAAATCGATGCCACCATCCCGGCGTTATTACGGTTGTCATGGTTGCGCCTACAAAGCATGCGATTGGCCTGCGTTCAGCGTCTGGCGTCGAATTGCTTGCGCACATCGGGCTGGATACGGTGACATTAGACGGCACGCCTTTTTCCTTGAAGGTAAAAGAAGGCGATACCGTCAAAAAAGGCGAAGTGCTTGTTGAGTTTGATAAAAGGGTTAACAACGATTACCCCTGTCATCATCACGAATTCACATGCGTACCAGGAAATTCTGATTGAAGAGATTGAGGAAAGTGCATTACATCAAAAAATATTTACAGTCGTAAGCTGAGGAGGAATTAAACATGGGAAACATGCCAAAGGATTTTTTATGGGGCGGTGCTTTAGCTGCCCACCAATTTGAAGGCGGATGGAATCAAGGCGGTAAAGGGCCGAGTGTCGTCGATGTGATGACAGCGGGTGCGCACGGCGTGCCGAGAAAAATCACGGACACGATTGAAGAAAACGAATTTTATCCAAACCATGAAGCCATTGATTTCTATCACAGATACAAGGAAGATATCGCTTTGTTTGCGGAAATGGGATTAAAATGCCTGCGGACGTCCATCGGCTGGAGCCGCATTTTTCCGAAAGGCGATGAGGCTGAACCGAACGAAGCGGGTTTGCAGTTTTATGATGATGTGTTTGATGAATTGCTGAAGCATGGGATCGAGCCGGTCATTACCCTGTCTCACTTTGAAATGCCGCTGCACCTGGCAAGAGAATATGGCGGCTTCAGAAACCGGAAAGTCGTGGACTTCTTCGTCAACTTTGCAGAGGCTTGCTTTACCCGTTACAAAGAGAAAGTGAAGTACTGGATGACATTTAACGAGATCAACAACCAAATGGATGTGAACAATCCGTTGTTCCTATGGACGAATTCAGGTGTTGTGGTTGGCGAAAACGAAAACGCCAAGGAAGTCATGTATCAAACGGCGCACCACGAACTAGTGGCGAGCGCATTAGCAGTGGCAAAAGGAAAAGACATCAATCCAGAGTTCCAGATCGGGGCCATGGTATCACACGTGCCGATTTATCCTTTCTCCTCCAATCCTAAAGATGTGATGCTGGCTGAAGAAGAAATGAGGCAGCGCTATTTCTTCCCTGATGTGCAGGTGCGCGGTTATTATCCAAGCTACGCGTTGAAGGAATTTGAACGCGAAGGCTACAACATCACATTCGAAGACGGCGATGATGAGATTTTAAGAAACGGAACCGTCGATTACTTAGGCTTCAGCTATTACATGTCAACAACTGTGAAAAGCGATGTGAAAAATGATAACACTGGCGATATTGTAAATGGCGGCTTGCCGAATGGTGTCGAAAATCCGTACATCACTTCGAGTGACTGGGGATGGGCGATTGATCCAACCGGGCTGAGATATACGTTAAATCGTTTTTATGACCGATACCAAATCCCGTTATTCATCGTTGAAAATGGCTTTGGCGCAGTGGATACGCTGGGGGTGGACGGCAAAGTTCATGATCCGGAACGCATTCAATATTTAAAATCGCATATTGAAGCATTGGAAAAAGCGGTCACTTACGACGGTGTTGATTTAATCGGCTACACGCCGTGGGGCATTATTGATATTGTCTCCTTCACAACTGGCGAAATGAAAAAACGCTACGGCATGATCTATGTTGATCGTGACAATGAAGGAAACGGATCCATGAAGCGGTATAAGAAAGATTCCTTTGAGTGGTACAAAAATGTCATTCAAACAAATGGCGAGGAACTATAAGAAGCTGGCCCGAATTTACCGTAGTGCCTGGTTCGGGTTTTTTCTGTAGAAAAAGAAAAATCCGCTATCCTGCCAATCTGGCAATATAGCGGATTTCTTATATTAGTTACGGATTAGGTAATCAAACGCGCCGAGAGCGGCAGTTGCACCTGAACCCATAGAAATAATAATTTGGTTGTACGCACTGTCTGTGCAGTCGCCGGCAGCAAATAAGCCTGGTACGCTTGTTGCGCCGTGTTTGTCGACGATGATTTCGCCTATGCGGTTGCGTTCAACCGTTCCTTCTAACCATTCTGTGTTTGGCACGAGACCGATTTGGACGAATACACCTTGGAGTTCAACGTGTTTTTCTTCCCCTGTTTCGCGGTCTGTGTATGTGATGCCGTTAACGCTTTGATCGCCTGTGATTTCTTTTGTTTGTGCATTTTTCACGACAGTGACGTTTGGCAGGCTGTAGAGACGTTTTTGCAGGACTTCGTCTGCTTTCAGTTCTGGCGCGAACTCTAGCACGGTAACGTGATTGACAATACCTGCAAGGTCAATCGCTGCTTCGATTCCAGAGTTTCCGCCGCCGATCACCGCTACGTCTTTGCCTTCAAACAATGGCCCATCACAGTGCGGGCAGTATGCGACACCTTTGTTTTTGAACTCTTGTTCACCAGGTACGTTGACATTGCGCCAGCGTGCACCTGTTGAAAGGATCACTGTTTTACTTTTTAGGACAGCGCCGTTTTCGAGTTCAAGTTCGAACAGATCTTTCTTCTCAAGGCGTTTCGCACGCTGAAGGTTCATGACATCAATATCATATTCCTTCACATGCTCTTCAAGACTTGCCGCAAGCTTCGGTCCTTCCGTCGCTTTGACGCTGATGAAGTTTTCGATGCTCATGGTGTCAAGAACCTGTCCGCCGAAGCGCTCAGCGACAACACCAGTGCGGATGCCTTTACGTGCAGTGTAGATCGCTGCACTTGCACCAGCAGGTCCGCCTCCGACAACAAGAACGTCAAACGGCTCTTTGTCAGCAAACTCAGATGCATCTGCGCCGCTGCCCATTTTCGCAAGAATTTCTTCAAGCGTCATACGGCCGCTTCCGAACGATTCGCCATTCAGGTAAACGGTCGGCACTGCCATAATGTTTTTGCTTTCAACTTCTGCTTTGTATGCTGCACCGTCAATCATCGTGTGCGTAATGTTCGGGTTCAGCACGCTCATCATGTTTAAAGCTTGTACAACATCAGGACAGTTATGGCATGTCAGGCTGATATAAGATTCAAAGTGGTATTCACCGCTGATCTTCTTCACCTGATCAATGACTTTTTGGTCTACCTTAGGCGGTCTGCCGCTCACTTGGAGCAACGCCAACACTAATGATGTAAATTCGTGGCCCAGAGGGATACCGGCGAAAGTCACGCCAGTGTCTTCTCCGACACGATTGACACTGAAGCTTGGCGTTCTGTTTAATTCAGCTTTTTCAACTGAAATTTTAGATGACATGGAAGCCAGCTCATCAACGAGAGCCAGCATGTCCTTAGAAGTGTCATCTTCGCCTGCGCTAACTTTGAGAACAATGTCATTCTCAATTAGCTGCATATATTGATTTAATTGTGCTTTGATATTTGCATCAAGTACCAATTGAATGCACTCCTTAGATTTTACCTACTAGATCAAGGCTAGGTGTAAGAGTTTCGCCGCCTTCTTCCCATTTAGCCGGGCAAACTTCACCTGGGTTTTGACGAACGTATTGAGCTGCTTTTACTTTGCTGATCAGGTTGCTTGCGTCACGGCCGATACCGCCCGCATTGATTTCTACAGTTTGGATAACGCCATCTGGATCGATGATGAATGTTCCGCGGTCAGCAAGACCAGATTCTTCGTCAAGAACATCGAAGTTGCGAGAGATCGTTTGAGATGGGTCACCGATCATTGCGTAAGTGATTTTGCCGATTTTTTCAGAGCTGTCATGCCAGCCTTTGTGTACGAAGTGAGTATCTGTAGAGATAGAGTATACTTCAACACCTAATTCTTGAAGTGCAGCGTATTGGTTTTGAAGATCTTCAAGCTCAGTTGGGCATACGAAAGAGAAATCTGCTGGGTAGAAGCAGAATACGCTCCATTGGCCTTTCAAAGATTCGTTTGTTACATCGATGAATTCACCGTTTTTGAATGCTTTTGCTTCGAATGGAAGTACTTCTTTACCGATTAAAGACATAATGTATATTCCTCCTAAAAATGTATTAGAAAGCACATTCGCTTTCAATAATAATTCTAATTATATATGAATTATTAATTAATATATATTTTTTGTCAAGCCATAACCTACTTTTTTTCATCTTGTTAAAGGTGTGACAGGTAGGATTTAGGCATTTCTTTTATAACAGATGAGAGGCTGATTCTCAATTAGACAAGGTTTTCAAGGACTTTTATAAATGAGAATGCCAAGACGTTGTAAGCATTTGAACATTTTATGACACCATAGGCAAGGAGCAAAGGACAAAGACCAAAAGCAGAATAGAACAAAACAGCAAGCTGCTGTCACATGATGGTCTTGGGGATTGTTTCTAGCTATTATTGTATCACTGTTTATGATATTTAAAACATAACTTATGTCTTCTGTTGTTTGAGAAGAAAACATAGATGAAAAAAACACGGTTCAGTTGAAACTGACCGTGTTTTTGATACAGGTTATTCAGACCAATTTGTATGGAAAACGCCGTCCATATCAGTCCGTTCATACGTATGAGCGCCAAAGTAATCGCGCTGCGCCTGCAAGAGGTTCGCATTGGAACGCCCTGCGCGGTAGCCGTCGTAATAAGAGAGCGCTGTTGTTAAGCATGGGAATGAGCTTCCGGTGCTGATGCCCTCACAAACGACTTTTCGCATGCCTGTTTGATAAGCCTGGAGCTTATCTGAGAAATAAGGCGCAATCATCAGGTTTGACAGGTTTGGCTGCTCGCTGAATGCTTCACTGATCACGTTTAGGAAATCTGCGCGGATGATGCAGCCGCCGCGGAAAATCAACGCGATGTCTTTGAGCGGCAGGTTCCAGCCGTAAAGCTCAGATGACATTTTGTATTGGGCAAAGCCTTGTGCGTAGGCGCATACTTTCCCCATGTAAAGAGCCTGTCTGACGTATTCAATCCACGTGTCTTTATCAAAATGTTTTTCTTCCGTTTCCGGGCCTGCTAATACATCTTGAGCCGCTACGCGTTCTTCTTTTAAGGATGACAGGTAGCGGGCGAACAAGGACTCTGTGATGATCGTGGACGGGATGCCGTTATCAATTGCCTGCATGCTCGTCCATTTTCCGGTTCCTTTTTGGCCGGTTTTATCAAGAATGACATCGATCAGAGGCTGCCCTGTTTTTTCGTCTTTTTTGCGTAAAATCTCAGCTGTAATCTCTATTAAATAGCTTTTCAGCTCACCTTGATTCCATGTTTCAAAAATAGATGCAATTTCATCAAGCGGCAGACGCAGCGTTTCTCTCAAAAACGTATACGCTTCTGCAATCAGCTGCATGTCGGCATACTCAATGCCGTTGTGCACCATTTTTGTAAAGTGCCCTGCTCCTTTTGGTCCGATATAGACACAGCAAGGGTCGTTTCCGACTTGAGCTGCGATTTTTGTCAGGATAGGAGCGGCTTTCTCATAGACGTCGCGATCTCCGCCCGGCATGATGGAAGGCCCTGTTAATGCGCCGACTTCACCGCCGGAAATGCCGACTCCCAGGTAGCCGATCCCTTTTTCCTTCAGCTCGTCATATCTTCTTTCTGTGTCTTCATAGTGGGAGTTTCCTCCATCCATGATGACGTCGCCTTCTTCAAGCAAAGGCATTAATGATTGGATGACGGAATCTACGGGTTTACCCGCTGTGACCATCAAAAAGATTTTTCTTGGTTTCTCTAACGATTGAACAAAGTCCTCTAGCTCGTAATACGGGCTGAGAGATTGTCCATCCAGCTTTTGGACAAGCTGGTCCGTTAAATCTCTGGTGTAATTATAGACAGCGACGTTTTCACCTTTATTTGCCATGTTTAAGGCGATGTTGCTTCCCATTACGCCTAAGCCTATGACACCAATCGTATTCAACATGTGTTACAGCTCCTTCTTAATTTCATACAACTAAACTTAACAATAAAATGAATCCCAGTCCAGCAACGGAAATAATGGTTTCCAGCAATGTCCATGTGGCAAATGTTTCTTTCATGCTTAATCCGAAGTATTCCTTGAACATCCAGAAGCCGGCGTCATTGACGTGTGAAGCGATGACACTTCCGGCGCCTGTTGCAAGCACGACTAATGCCAGGTTAACATCAGAATGCCCCAATAACGGTATGACCAAACCCGTTGTGCTTAGAGCGGCAACAGTGGCTGAACCTAGAGAAATGCGCAGGATCGCTGCGATAAGCCATGCCAGAATGATTGGCGATAATGCCGTTCCTTTGAATAAGTCTGCTACGTAATCGCCAACACCGCCGTTGATCAGCACTTGTTTGAAGGCGCCGCCTCCTCCGATGATTAAAAGCATCATGCCGATTTGTGAAATGGCAGTTGAACAAGAGTCCATCACAGTTTTGACTGGAATGTTGCGTTTGATCCCCATTGTATAGACTGCAACCAATAACGAAATAATCATAGCAGTCGACGCGTTTCCAATCAATCTGATAAAAGCTAAAACGCCATTATCTGCAAACCCGATTGTTTCTTGAAGCAGGTCGATAATGGTCGCGACCGACATGATGATAATCGGGAGCATTGCAGTAAAGACACTGATTCCAAAGCCGGGTGTTTCTTCAAGGTTAAACGTTTTTTGTGTGCCGAGTGATGCAATATTGCCGTTTTTCTCAAATGATGCAGGAACGATTTTTTTCGCGAACTTTGTAAATAACGGTCCTGCGATGAGCACTGTCGGAACAGCAACGATAAAGCCGTACAGCAGCACCTCTCCAATGTTTGCGCCATACTCACCAGCGATCGCCGTTGGTCCCGGGTGCGGCGGCAGAAAACCGTGCGTGACGGATAGTGCCGCGACCATCGGGATTCCAAGAAATAAAATAGAAATCTTCAATTCTCTTGAAATCGCAAAGACAATCGGAATTAATAGAACGAGTCCTACTTCAAAAAATAACGCAATCCCAATAATGAATGAGGCAATGACAACAGCCCATTGAATATTTTTTTCACCGAATTTGTTAACGAGCGTCATCGCAATGCGCTGTGCGCCTCCTGAATCCGCGATCAGCTTGCCCAGCATCGCACCGAGCCCGAAGATGAGCGCGATGTGGCCAAGAGTCCCCCCTATTCCTTGTTCGATGGAGCTGACAACTTTATCGAACGGCATCCCGAGTGCCAGTGCCACGCCGAACGATACGACCAGCAGGGAAATAAATGTGTTTAGTTTTAAGCCCATAATCAAAAATAGTAATGCTAAGATCCCAAGTGCAACGATGATTAACGGCATGGTAATGCCCTCCCCTTCATGTCATGTACTATTTGTGTGTGATTAAGCCCCTCTGATAATTTGCAATTTGCGTATATTGATTTTCTAAGGATCTTGATAGATTGATGAAAATCGGCATTAATGTTCTGTACTCTTTGGCTGAGTCTTCGATCGGCGTATGTCTGTATGTGCTGCCGATCATGTCGGACACGGCGTCAAAAGAATCGATTTTTCCTGTCGCATACAGGCCTAAAATGCAGGCGCCGAGACATGAGCTTTCGTAGCTTTCCGGAACGACAACCTCTGATTCGAAGATATCCGACATCATTTGGCGCCAAACCTCCGACCTTGCAAATCCCCCTGTTGCTTGGATGCGGGTTACCGGGCCATCCATGCATTCTGTTAATGCCAGGAACACCGTGTACAGGTTGTAAATGACGCCCTCTAATGCCGCGCGTATCATATGCTCTTTCTTATGCGACATGGTCAGGCCGAAAAAGGAGCCGCGTACATCTGGATTCCACAACGGAGCACGTTCTCCGGCGAGATATGGGTGGAACAGCAGACCGTCAGAACCGGGTCTGACGCGTTGGGCAATTTTCGTCAGCACGTCATATGGATCAATGCCCAGCCGTGTCGCTGTTTCGATTTCGGAAGAGGCAAACTCGTCTCTGATCCAGCGAAGGACGATGCCCCCATTGTTCACAGGTCCCCCGATCACCCAATGCTTGTCCGTCAAGGCGTAGCAGAAAATTCTCCCTTTTTCATCGGTTTGCGGCTTGTCAATAATTGTCCGGATGGCGCCGCTTGTTCCAATGGTGACGGCGATTTCGCCTTTTTTAATGGCGTTGACGCCGAGGTTGGAGAGCACGCCGTCGCTGGCCCCGATGACAAAAGGCGTTTCCGGATCGATTCCCATCTGGATCGCTATTTCCGGGCTGCAATGCTGAAAGATCTCGGTTGTCGGCACGAGTTTGGATAAGTGATCCGGCGTGATGCCTGCAATGCGCAGTGCCTCTTCGTCCCAATCCAAGCTTTTCAGGTTCATCATGCCTGTCGCTGATGCCAAGGAGTAATCGATGACATACTCATTGAACAGCTGTCTAAAAATGTACTCTTTGATGCCGATATATTTTTTTGCCTTGGAAGCGATTTCTTTCCGCTCATTCGTGATCCAGGCAATTTTACTTAACGGCGACATCGGATGAATCGGTGTTCCCGTCCGTTTGTACACCTCATGTCCGTTCAATTCATCCTTGATCTTATGAGCCCAGCTTTCGCTTCGGTTGTCGGCCCATGTGATGCATGGCGTCAGCGGCTTGTCATTTTCGTCGATTGCAATGACGCTGTGCATGGCGCTGCTGAACGAAATGAAAGAGATCTGTTTTTCGGGATGCTGTTTTGTAATTCTCGCTGTTGTTTGGATGACGGCCTGAAAAATCTCTTCCGGATTTTGTTCAGCTGTTGAGATGTCCGGTGTATAGAGCGGGTAGCCGATGCTTTCTTTCTGTACCACATTTCCGTTTTCACTGAACAGCACAGCTTTTGTGCTTGTTGTGCCGATATCGATTCCTAACATATAACTAGTCATTGTTGTATTCAGCTCCTTTTGCCAGCATTTGTTGTGAGAGCCACAGGTCTTCTACCTTTTCTTGCACATCATCAAAGTTTTGGTGAAGCGACTGAATCATCAGCGCCCTATCCTTTGTTTTGATGGCTTGAATATAAAGCTCATGGTTATCTAAAATCCTTGTGAAGTCATCATATTTTTCCTTTAACCGTACCCGCATGGATAAAAGAATAAAGCTTTCCATGACAGGTTTTAGATTGTTCCAGATCATTTGAATGTATGAATGATCGATGGCTCTGATTATCGTTTCATGGAACAGCACATCTTGAAATGAAAATTCGTCAGCGTCTTCATATTTGATTGAAACTTTCATCATTTCAAGAATTTTGCTGAGATCCTTAACTAAAGGCTCAATGTCTATTTTGACGAGCCGTTCAAAGACAAATGTTTCTAATAGTAAACGCACATCATAAATTTCCGCGATTTCCTTCTCAGTTAAACCAATTACGACCGCTCCCATTCGTTCTAAGCGGATGATTTTTTCGGATGCGAGTATTTTTAGTGCTTCACGAACCGGCGAACGGCTTACTGAAAACTCGGCGGCAATCGTATTTTCTGATAAAATGGTACCGCTTTCAATCAGGCCTGAAACGATCCGCATTCTCAGCTCGTATGCGACACGAACCCCGGTTGACGCTTTTGAGAGCCACTTTGCGGGATACAACAGGTCTTTGGAATCTAGCATACACTCACCTTCCTCACTCAAGGAGTATACTTGTATACAAGTATGATAACGTGAATGTTTCTTTTATGCAAACACTTTCATTTCTAATTTTTAATTAAATTTTTACCATATTATATAGAATTTATTTCCAGCGATAGTGTGGTACATTGGAGATCAATAGGTTAATGAATCATGTTTTGAAAGAGGCGATTTGGATGAAAATCATCATTGCACCTGATTCTTTTAAGGAAAGTTTATCAGCTCTGGAGGCCGCCGACGCGATAGAAAGAGGATTCAAATCGGTCTTTCCGGGTGCTGATTACAGAAAATTGCCGATGGCGGACGGCGGCGAGGGAACGGTTCAGTCGCTCGTTGATGCCACAAATGGAAGGGTCATAGAGCAGGTTGTGACAGGACCGCTGGAGAAACCGGTAAAAGCGTTTTTTGGCATGATGGGTGATGGGAGAACAGCTGTGATTGAAATGGCTGCTGCTTCGGGACTGCATCTGGTGCCCGTTGATAAACGAAATCCGCTCGTCACTACAACAAAAGGAACGGGAGAATTAATCGGAGCGGCTCTTGATGCGGGAGCGGAGCGCTTGATCATCGGAATCGGGGGGAGCGCCACGAACGATGGAGGAGCCGGAATGATCCAGGCATTGGGCGGAAGGTTTCTTGATGACTCAGGACGCGAGATCGGCCCAGGGGGCGGCGCGCTATCTCAGCTTGCATCAATAGATATCAGCGGGCTTGATCCCAGGTTGCAGAATGTCAAACTGGAAGTCGCGTGTGACGTGGATAATCCGTTGACAGGGCCAAAAGGAGCTACGGCTGTTTTCGGGCCGCAAAAAGGCGCGACGTCCGACATGGTGGATGTACTAGACCAGAACCTAAGCCATTTCGCTGATATCGCAGAAAAAGCGCTCGGAGCAACCTTGCGAGAAAGAGAGGGAGCAGGTGCAGCGGGCGGTCTTGGGTGGAGCCTGCTGACTTTTCTTCAGGCTGACTTGAAAAGAGGCATTGATATTGTTCTTGAAGCGGTTGATTTTGAAAATATCGTTCAGGATGCAGATCTTGTAATTACCGGTGAGGGTCGGATTGACAGCCAAACGGTTCACGGAAAAACGCCGATCGGGGTAGCCAAGGCGGCTAAATCATACGATGTGCCCGTCATCGGCATTGCGGGATCAATATCACCGGACAGTGATGCCGTCTACCAGCACGGCATCGATGCGCTTTTCAGCATCGTTCCCGGAGCCGTGCCTCTAGAAGACGCGTTTGAACATGCCGCGGAATATATGGAAAGAACGGCGCGGGACATCGCGGCGTCTATCAAATTGGCGAAAACGATGTTTTTGATATAGCCGGTGCACATGCCAATGCATAGCCATCCTTCTTTTGGGGTAGAGACAGTTAACACATAATGAGGAATTCATCCCAGAAGGAGGACGCAGATATGACTGTACAAGAAATCAAAGGCAAAAAACTAGTTAAAGGCATTGCGCCAAATGTGGAGCCGGAAGCTCTGTTAAATGATAAACGAAAAGTATTTTTGTTTGGTTCCCCTAGTTATACAAACATTGGCGACCAAGCGATTGCGTATGCGGAAGAGAAATTTATCAAAAATCATTTTCCGTATTATGAATACATTGAAATTATGGATTATGCGACGGATGAGGGCATTGAACTGGTGAAGGAGATCATTCGTGAAGACGATATTGTCTGCTTTACAGGCGGAGGAAACTTAGGAAACCTTTATCTCGATATTGAGGAAGACAGAAGAAAGGTCTTCTCGGCGTTTAAAGACTACAAATCGATTTCTTTGCCACAATCCGTTTATTTTGAGGATACAGAGGAAGGGCAGAAGGAAAAGAAAAAAACACAGGATGCGTACCATCAAAATACAAACTTAACGATTGCTGCGCGCGAGACGCAAACACTCGATGTGGTGAAAGAGACCTTCAACTCCAATGTGATCTTTACACCGGACATGGTGCTTTCCTTGGATATTGTGCCGCGAGAGCTCGAGCGGGACGGCGTTCTCTTTATTTTAAGAGCGGATAAGGAGAAAGTGACTGACGAAGATTTTATTTCACAGATGAAGAAATGGGCAGAAAAAACAACTTACACGGAGCGTACCGATACGGTGCTGGATACGGTCGACACCATCGATTACGCCGATCGTGAAAAGCATTTTATGGAGATGCTGGACCGCATCGGCTCCAGTAAATTGGTGATTACCGACCGCCTTCACGCGATGATTTTCTCGATTATCACGAAAACACCTTGCCTTGTCTTCGGGAACAGCTATGGCAAAGCCAAACATTCATACCGAGATTGGCTTGAAGGCTTAAACTTCATTGAGTATACGGATAAGAATGATGTTGAGGAGCTGGAGCGCATGATTGACCGCCTGCTTCAAGCAGATCCGAATGACGTTGATTTGTCTAAGGATTTTCAGCCGCTGATTGATTTTTTTAGATCATAAAGGAAAAAGCAGACTGCTGACAGTCTGCTTTTTTGTGTATTAATGATCGTCTTCCAAACGAACGATTTCATCAATGATCCGGGCTTGCTCTTGCTCAGCCACTTCGTTTGAGATGATATCTTCTTTTGATAGGTTTTCAATCGCTTGGTATTGAGCGTATAACGAATGTTTCTTCAAGATGGTTTGTTGTTTGTTTTTGAGTTCCGGATATGATTCAAATAATTGATTTGTTTGTTGATGCAGCTGGCTGACTTCTTCTTTGTATTGGTCTGTCAGTTCGCTGGAGACAGCTTCGTGTATAAGCAAATGATGTTTGGATTCCTGGACTTCTTTGATGGCGGTTTCTAAGCGATGTCCTTTTGCTAGCAGTTCCTCATATTCCTGATTACCTTCATCCTTTTGATTCACGCCTAACCGTTCAAGAAGCGGTTTGATGCTGAGGCCCTGGACAACGAGGGAGAATAAAACAACACTGAAGGCGAACACAAGAATGTCTTCACGCCCCGGAAAGTCTCTCGGCAGGCTCAGCACCAGTGCGATGGATAGAGAACCCTTCAGCCCGCCCCAATTAATCGTATGCTGCCATGAAGCCGGAAAGTTTTTGATAAAGGCCAGACTAATATAGACGGCGGCACTTCGGGCGATAAGCACAATCACAATCGCCGTAACGGCCAAACCCCATTTATCTGTGAGGTCAATTCTCGTAATCTCAAGTCCGACCATTAGAAAGACAAGGGAGTTCGCAAGCAAGGCGGCGACGTCCCAAAAGTTATTGATATTCAGCTTTGTCGTCGGGCTCATGCCGATGTTGGCGCCATAATTACCGAAAATAAGAGCGGCGACAACAACGGCGATTACCCCGGAGGCACCTGCCATTTCCGCCAATAGAAATGAACTGTAAAACAGAATGATACTGAAAATAATTTCTAAAGGGTAATCATCAAAGTACTTGGTGAGCTGGGAAAAGACATATCCAAGTATGCCTCCGATGATCAGGCCGAGAGAAATCACTTTGACAAACTCCCACAGGCCTAAACCGGCGCCTTGGATGCCGAGATCCAGATATGTCATCAAGTAAAAAGCGGAAATGTTGAACAGCACAACCGCCAGCCCGTCATTGAACAGGCTTTCTCCTTCAACGACGATCGAAAGCTTTTTCGGCGCGCCGACACTTTTGAATATGGATAGCACACTCACGGGGTCAGTCGCGCTCATCAGCGCCGCAAAAACAAACGCCGCAGGAATGGCCAGATGCATAAGCCACATGGAAGAAAAGCCGACGATCAGAAACGAGATGAGTGTACCGCCGAAAGCCAGTGCCAGAACGGGCCGTTTGTTTTCTCTCAAATGGGAAAAAGGAAGTTTCAGCGCCGCTTCTCCTAATAAAGCCGGCAAGAATAGTGTTATGATGACAAAGTTAAATACTTCTCCTTCAGTAATAAAATCTTTAAGCGGTTCTAAGAGCGGAATATGTACAAGTCCAATGATCGTTCCGACAATCACCAGTGCGATGGGATAAGGCTGCCTGCACTTCTTGGCAATCGCAGTGATTCCGGCTGCGATCATAACCAGCAAAAAACCCAGTTCGAAAATATGATGCAAGTCTAAGTGGTCCATTTGAACCTCCTTTATGTTAATCGTGCAACGAAAGAATTACCCTCATTTTGTGAATGATAAACATATCTTATGTAAGACAGCTCTATGTCAGTCTGGAGAAAGCAAAAAAGCAGGCAATTTGCCGGCTTTTGGTTTCTTTATTCTATAAGCCAATGGAATTTACTGCACTCGACACATGAGAACGAACTTTATCAAATGATAATTGATCCTTCATTTTATCAGTGACACTGTCAATCGCTTTTCCTGACATAATATTTAATGATCAGTTTCCTATCTCTGCGTTACGATTACACACAAAAAAAGACTGCCCTCCGCCGGGGCAGTCTTTCTTGTTAAATATGAAACAGCCAGACGACGATTGGGCCGAAGAATGAGCCGAGCACCGCACAAAGCGTCATGGAGACGGAACTCATGGATACGGCCAGTTCCCCATATTCCAATGCTTTGGAGGTGCCTAGCGCATGGGAGGCGCTTCCTAGTGCAATGCCTTGTCCAAGGGAGCTGCGTATGCGAAGCCATTTTAGGAAAAGCGGCCCGAGGATGACGCCTGAAAAACCCGCTATCATGACAAATACGACTGTCATGGAAGGGACGCCTCCTAGACCAGCGGCGATTTGAATAGCGACAGGGGTTGTGATCGACTTTGGCAGTATGGATAATAAAAGATCATGATCAATCCCGAATGCTTCTGCGAAGACCAGTCCGCTGATCATTCCCATGCATAATCCGACCAGGACGCCGCCTAGAATGGGAATACAATGTTTGACAATGATATGCCATTGTTTATAAAGCGGATAAGCCAGTGCCACAACAGCCGGCCCAAGCAAAGAATTGATCCATTTCCCCCCGATCATATAGCCTTCATACGAAACATGGAACATGATCAAAACCGCTACAATCAATATGGTCGTTGTCAGAACAGGGATCAGAAATGGAAGCGGGAATCGCTTATAAAGTTTGGCCATGGCTACATAAGCGGCCACTGTTAAAAGAATTATCATGATTGCGATACATGCTTGCTGCATTTCTCTTTCTCCTCACGTTTTTTTGCTTTTTTCTCTAATAGCTGGCTGGCGAATCCAGCCGCAATGATGGTGACGATGGTGCTGAGTACGACTGTAATCAGCAGCATCAGACCATTGAATGAAATAAGTGACGGATAGTTCATCACTCCTGTCATGGCCGGGATGAACAATAATGGAAGAAAGGACAATAAAAAACCTGCTCCGTCTTCAATGATGGAGACGGGGACAATACGGAGGCCCAGACAGATCAGCAGCAATACCAATCCGACGATGCTTCCTGACACAGGTAAATGAAACATGTGCTGAAGGGCTTCCCCGATCATAAAAAATACATATAATATCAACACTTGCAAGATAACTCGTATGACTTTCACATCAAGTGCTGCTCTCCAATGAGAGCAGCTTCCTCCTTTCTGGTGACTTGCTTCTAGGATGGTTCTGAGGAATCGCTTTACTTTCTATTTATATGATTGTACTATACAAGTATAATAATTGATTTGGTCATATAACGACTTGTATTTATTCAGTTAATATACATTTGTATTATACAAGTATATATGATGTTGTCAATGACGGAGATTGGAATGGGGAGCGAGAGCGATTGCGAAAACAAAATCCAGTTGAATTAATTGAATATGAGCTGACGACTTTTATCAGGAGAGCCGTTTATCTGGATCAATCAGAGAAAAGAACAGGGAATTTGGAAAGATCTTCTTACTTATTGCTGAGACAATTGGATGAGTTTGGGCCTGCTCGTGTTAAGGAATTGGCAGAATCGTTCAAGCTTGATATTTCAACTCTTTCAAGACAAGCAGCTGCATTAGAGGCAAAGGAGCTCATCCATCGCTTTTCAGACCCATCTGATGGGAGAGTCAGCCTGTTTACCATTACAAAGCTCGGTAAACAAATTTTAAAAGCCGATCAGCAAAAGCGCCTTGAACGTTATGAACAGATGCTGCAAGAATGGTCAACACAGGAAAAAGAGATATTCGGCGAGCTGCTGCAGCGTATGAACAAGGCTTTTATTGATTAACAGCTAAAAACCCATGGTTCGATGGAACAGCATGGGTTTTTCTTATGGGCAGAGATTATTTGCACCGTTTGGCGGCAGCCCAAGCCACTAGTCCGGCAACAACAGCCGCCGATACAATCGGGCGCTTCGCAGCCTTCGTGTAATAGCTCCTTGACCGCATCCATCCTTTATTTGTGCCCCTGTCATGCATGCCGTAGCCCGCTTCATAAAGCGCGCTTTCTTCTCGCGGGTTGGACGGTCTTTCGGCATGCTGGCTGTGATACATGATTTTTTCCATCAGTCTGTCGGTCAGACGAGGGAAAAGCGCGCCCAGCATGGCGATGGCTTTTGCCTGTGACCCGATATACATGTCGCGCTTAGGGTGTTCGGCGGCAAACAGGATGGCTTCGGCGACTGCTTCCGGCGGATAGATCATGGAGCGGTAATGAGCCGGCTGTTTGTCAAGGTAGCTGTGCGCGTGCTCGTTATAGGGTGTGTCGATTCTGCCCGGGTGGATGAGCGTTACCGAGACGGGCGCCTGTTCCTTTTCGAGTTCCATTCGGATGCTTTCCGTCCAGCCGTGAAGCGCGAATTTGGCTGACGCATATGTGGATTGAATGACCGTTCCCCTGTCTCCGAACAGGCTTCCTACATTAATAAGTGCGCCCGGCACGCCTCTGCCGGTGTAGTGTTTGACAGCAGCTCTTGTTCCGTAAACGGGCCCCCAGAAATTTGTGTCAAACAGCCGCTTCATGTCTTCAACGGTGACATCCATGGCATGTCCGAAAGTCGAGACGGCCGCATTGTTAACCCATGTGTCAAAGCGGCCAAATGTGCTGATTGCGGTTTCGGCGATGCGGTTGACGTCCTCTTCTTTTCCGACATCCGCCTTCACCCATATGGCGTCGTGTCCTTTATCCTTAAGTTCATCAGTGAGCTCCTTCAACGCATCTTCATTTCGCGCTGCTGCCACGACCTTTGCGCCTTTTTCAGCTGCCATTCTCGCCGTGACAAGTCCGATACCGCTTGAAGCGCCGGTAATGACAATCACTTGATCCTTGAGTTTTTTCAGTTTGATCTTCGTTTTCAAGCCGGGGTTCTGTTGTTCAATCTGTTCTGTATTCGTGACTGAATAATCGTTTGCCATTGAGATCCCTCCTAGAGGCTGTTTTTTAACATTTACCCCATCCGGGAGGGTCTTACCCCTTTTGACAATCACAGGGTTCTTTTTTATATTATATAAGTCGCTCTACCATACCTAGGAGGGAATGTTTTAATGACTAGCAGAGGAGATTCACGTGAAAAAATCCTTCACACGGCGTCACGTCTGTTCCAGCTGCAAGGATATCACGCGACAGGTTTGAACCAGATTGTGAAAGAAAGCGGTGCTCCTAAGGGATCGCTCTATCATTTTTTTCCGAATGGCAAAGAAGAATTAGCAATTGAAGCGGTTACATATACAGGGAAATTGATTGAACATCTGATACAGCAAAGCATGGAGGAGTGCTCTGATCCAATAGAAGCGATTCAGTTTTTTATCAAAAAAACAGCCAGCCAATTCGACAACACAGAAAGCATTACAGGTATTCCAGTCGGTTTGCTGGCGAGTGAGACAGCGTTAATCAGTGAACCGCTGCGGACGGTTTGCATGAAGGTGTTTCAAAGCTGGGAAGCGGTTTTTGCCAGAAAATTAATGGAAAACGGGTTTGCAGAAGAAGAGGCAAATCAGCTTGGAATGCTGATTAATTCGATGATTGAGGGCGGTATCATGCTTTCGTTAACGAATAAAGACAAAACGCCCCTTCTTCTCATTGCCGAACAAATACCAGTGCTGGTGAGAAAAAAAGGGTAGCATTTTGTTATCCTTTCTCCTACAATTATATAGAACGGTCTAGTCAGAAAGTTATAGTATATAGACTGGTCTAAATTGGAGGAAACGATTTATGAAAACATTATGGAAACATTCATTGCCTAAAGAAAAAATGCCGTATTTGCTCCGGAGCGGGGAAGGCGAGCGTTATCTGTTCGGCAGACAGGTTGCCACGGTGATGGCGAATGGAAGGAGCACGGGCGACCTGTTTGAGATCGTGCTGCTTTCCGGGGGAAAAGGAGATGCCTTTCCGCTTCATGTCCACAAGAATACGCATGAAGGAATTCTCGTTTTGGACGGGAAGCTTGAGCTGACGCTTGATGGAGAACACTATTTACTGATATCAGGTGATTATGCCAACATTCCGGCGGGGATACCGCACAGCTACCGGATGCAGAGCCACAGAACAAGACTGGTGTCTTACACGATGAGAGGAAACGCAGCCCACATGTATTCCGTGATTGGGAATCCGTATGATCAGGCTGAACATCCGCCGTTCGCAAGCGAAGAAGTGCCAAACGAGCGATTTGCAGAAGCTGCCGCTGTAGCGGACATTGTATTTTTAGATGAAGAAAAGCCTGCATGTTCGGCAACATTAGCGGAACTTACAGAGCTTCCGGATGGAGCTGTTCCATACGTTCTTGAATCTGGAGAAGGAGATCGATTATTGACGGGAGATCAGCTTCACCGTATTGTGGCTGCCCAAAAAAATACAGACGGCCAGTTTATCGTCGTAGTATCGGACGGCCCTAAAGGCGACCGAATCGTTGATCACTACCATGAACATCATACAGAAACATTTTATTGCCTTGAAGGTCAGATGACGATGTGGGCAGATGGCCAGAAAATTCAGCTGAACCCGGGAGATTTCCTGCATGTCCCTGCAAATACCGTTCACTCCTATCGACTGGATTCTCATTATACAAAGATGGTGGGTGTCTTGGTTCCAGGATTATTTGAACCGTTTTTCCGGACGTTAGGCGACCCTTATGAAGGCCACATTTTCCCAAGTGAGCCTCAGGCTTTGCGCTTTGATCGCGTTTTGCAGAATATTGAAGCGTTGGATTTAAAGGTAATAAAACCATAAAGATGACAGGATTGTAAGGTTTTCATGACTGCCTGACACCTAAATCGATGGTTCCGTGCTCCTTTTTTTCATACTCTAAAGGTACAGAAAAAAGGAGCGTGATGGCTATGTCTTCATTACAGCCGACTTTGGCAAATGAGCGGATCGGTGTGCTCATTACGATTGCTGTTTGTGCCGCTCAAATGGTCTTCAGCCATCTTTGGCTTCTCGTCTTTCGAATGAGTCCGTTTGAGTGGCTGTGGAGAAGCGCTACGTATCTGTCGTGGCAGTCTATTATAAAAAAACAAAAGTCTAGACGCTTATTGGCGCTAGACTTTTTTGTATTATTTATACACGACACGTGTTTTGCAAATGATGTCATGCAGGCCTTTTTTCTCACCAAAGGCGATCATGATAAATCCAATATAAAAGATGATGCCAGATAAGATATAGGCAAAGTAACGGCCAATTGCCTGGCCGATAGAAACCCGTTCACCTTGTTCATTGACCACTTTCAGGCCAAGAATTTTTTTTCCGAGTGTGCCTTGCATTTTAGATGCTGTGAGCAGTCCGTAATATAACACACTGATGACGATCATGATCAGCATAGTTGGCAAAAATGCAATCGTCATGTATGTCACCATATACTCCTCTTGGGTCATGTAAGGGTTTGCTGCCACAGCCCCAGCTACAAACACAGAATTGATAATAAATAGAATAATATAACTAGGAACAGATACAATAATGCCGTCAATAAAATAAGCTAAAAAACGAATCCAAAATCCTGCTGGTTTTTCCATGTATTTTTCTCTCTCCTCTGAATTAATCTGGAATAGTATACTTTGAAAAACATGTACATGCAATATGATATGGTGATAAAATCCTGATATTACAGAAAAATGAGTCTATTATCCTTTGTTTTTTACTATATAAATATACTAGAAAGAAGCCAGCGTTTGCTTTTGCATTCTGGAATTTATTAATAAATAATGAATTTTCTACTCAGCTCCCTTATAATGAAAAGGTTAATATTTCTATCTGAGGAGGAGTTTGATGTCTAGAAAAAACAGCGTGGCGATCATGACAGCCATTTCTGCATTTCTTTTTTGCGCTGTGATCGTAGCGGCTTCACTTTCGCCGCTGGCCGGGACGGGAGCGGCGTCCAATCAGTTTAATTCAGTTGGCATGTGGTCATCTGTCGGGATGATCCTTGTCTTGTATTTCATTCCTTTTCTCATTTATATGCTCGGAGTAGATGCGATGAGATATGTCATGGCGGTGCTTTGCGGCTTTGGGCTGCTGATCCATTTGTCTTCGGCCGGTTTTAGCTTGATGTTTAGTTTCTTTAGTGACCACCTGCTTTCTGAGATGATTTTTGTGGTCGGGGTTAGTCTCGCTGCGGCTGCTGTCAACGTTATTTGGTTTGTGGCTGCATTTCGTTCGGGTGCTGAAAAAACGTCTGTGCATACTCTTACATAGTTTTCTAGTTTGTGATGGTTTTGTGAAGTAGAATGAAAAAATGGATGAATATGTTATGATGGTCACATATTAGAAAATACATATAATGGGGGTCTCAATGATGGTTAAGTCATTTCGAATGAAAGCTCTGATAGCGGGAGCTGCGGTGGCGGCTGCTGTTTCGGCCGGCGCTGTTTCTGATGTGCCCGCTGCCAAAGTGCTTCAGCCGGCAGCTGCTTATGCGGCGGAAACGGTGTTTTCTCAAAATAATGAAGCATCCGGCTTTTTGACAGGAAGATATGATGTACAAGCGATGGCGCCTGCCATGTTTAACTGGTCACGTGAAAGCCGGTTCGCCGGAAATACAGACGGGACGCTGAAATGGCAAAACGACATCAGAACGACTCCGCAGAATGGAGCGGGGGCTGTGATTGACGGAGACGGCACAGTATATCTTCATTCCAGAGACGGGGAAATGAAAGCCTTTAATCCGGACGGCTCAGTCAAATGGGTGACAGGCAATTTGGGAAAAACGTTCACACAATCCCCTGTACTCGGAACCAACGGCGTTATCTATCTGGCATCTTATGATAAAAAAATTTATTTTATCGACAAGGAAACGGGTGAGATTTTAACAACGGTTCCGTTAAGCGGCGGGCCAAGCTCTGAAACGGTGATCGGTTCAGACGGCACGTTGTACTTCTCAACACTTGATAATTATGTTCACGCGGTCAAACCGACGTCCAAATCAACTTGGACAGAGCGCTGGAAGTTGAAAACAAATGGTGTCGTCAGCTCTGTGCCGGTGCTTGCCAAAAACGGCACCGTGTATGTCGGCACATACAATAACGTGTTTTATGCGATCAATTCCGGAACCGGACAGGTGAAATGGTCCAGAACGACGTCAAATGCGTTTAAAGGATATCCGGTGATTGATAAGGATGGCACCGTTTATGCGGGCAACCAAGACGGACAGCTGTATGCGTATACGTCAACAGGCAGCTTAAAATGGACATTCCCGCTCAACGGGTTCTCAAGTTCATCGCCTGCGATCGACCATAACGGCAACATCTATATCGGCTCAGGAAGCGGCGAGCTGTTTTCCATCAGCAAAAACGGGGATATGAACTGGTCATTCTACACAGACGGCCCTGTCAGAACGGCGCCGTTGATTGATGCGAAGGGAACGGTTTATTTTGGGTCAGATGATATGAAGGTTTATGCGGCGGACGCAAACGGCAATGAATTATGGAGCTATCAAACCGACAGCAACGTCGTGTCATCTCCGCAGCTTGCTGAGGACGGAACACTTTATATTGGAAGTTATACGAAGCTGATGGCTTTTGGGAAATAGCAGAACAGGCTGGCGAGGTGATCTCGGCAGCCTGTTTTTGGTATCAATCAAGATGTTTATTTTTATAAATCACCTTTGTCCCGCAAATATAATCGTGTAATGCCAGTTTAGAGGGGAAAGCCGCCATAATGTAACCGATATACAAAATTCCTGATGGTATGTAAGCGAAAAAACGGCCAAAGCTGTGCCAAAATGAAATTCGCTCGCCATACTGATTGACAACGATGATACCCATAAGTTTTTTGCCTAGTGTTGCTTGCATTTTTGAAGAAGTCAGCAAGCTATAATAAAGAATACCGAAGATATATATGATGGCGATAACAGGAATCGTCCCGAATATCAGGATATAAAATTTATATTGATCTTCTGTCATATAGGAGCTTCCTGCATCAATGAGAGGCAGGACAATGAAGGTGTTAATTTGGATCATAATAAAAGCAAAAAAATAGATAATTAAATCATCAATAATAGAGGCAACTGCCCGAATCCAAAATCCAGCTGGCTTTTCCATGTATAATATTCTCTCCTTTGAAGTTTTCTGGGATATTATACGTTAGAGGTTGCGCGGTTTCAATGAGATATACTAGAGGAATTTGGTCTCGTAGTGAAAATGGTATTTTATAACTATATATTTCTTTATTTTGCCTTTTTGTCTTTAGGTGAATAGAATGATAAAAAAGAACCTGCAAGTTAATGCAGATTCTCTTCACTACAATTATTCAGCGGCCTGAATAAATACACCCTTCTCATGAGAAAACTCTTTGAATCCGTATACCCCATGATAGGAGCCGATTCCGCTTGTGTTGACGCCGCCGAACGGCAGGTTGACGTCGCTGAAATGGACGACAACATCATTGATGGCGGCATTGCCTGATGTCGTGTGATGAAGAACGTTGTCAATCAAGTCTTGGTTGTGGCTGAATACATAAAGCGCAAGCGGTTTATCGCGATCATTTACGTAATCGATGACCTCGTTGATGTCTTCATAGTTCATCATTGGCAGAATCGGTGCGAAGATTTCCTCCTGCATGATTTTCATATCAGGCGTGACGTTTTTCAAAACGGTTGGCGAGATCGTGCGGTCGCTGGCATCAAATACGCCGCCGAACACGACTTCCGCCCCTTTTTCGATGGCATCGTCGAACAGGTCTTTGACGCGGTTGAAGTTGCGGTTATTGACGATTTGCGTGAACTTGCTGCGATCTGGGTTATGATCATCCTCCATAAATCCTGCGTTGACAATTGTTTGTAAAATGCCTGCGAACCTGTCCTGAACGTCTTTTTTAATGAACAGGTAATCAGGTGCGATGCAGGTTTGGCCGGCGTTTACGAATTTGCCGACGGCGATTTTTTTCGCTGCGTCCATGAGATCGTATTCGCTGTCGATAATCGTTGGGCTTTTGCCGCCAAGCTCAAGTGTGACAGATGCCAAGTGTTTGGCCGCCGCTGTCATGACGATTTTCCCGACATTTGTGCTTCCAGTGAAGAAAATATGGTCGAACGGCTGATCAAGAAGCTCGGTTGCCACCTCAACCTCTCCTTCAAAAATCGCGACTTCTTTTTCATCAAACGCGTCTCTGATCACTTTAGCGGCAATGTTGCTTGTGTTCATCGTGAAATCGGACAGCTTCACAATCGCGCTGTTTCCGGCTGCGAGAGAAGCGGCAAGCGGCGCCATCGTCAGCATAAACGGATAGTTCCACGGGCCGAGGATGAGTGTGACGCCTTTAGGCTCGTACATAAGAATCCCGTTTGCCTCAGGGCTTAACGATGAACCGACTTCCTTAGGCGCCATCCATTGTTCCAGGTTGTTCATATTATCTCTGATCGCTTTTTTCGTTCCTTCGATTTCCGCTTTTTTGACCTCGTGATATGGTTTGCGGACGTCTTTGCGGATCGCTTCAATGATTTCTTCCTCATGGGCGATGACGGAATCTAAAAAGCGCTGAAGCTTCTCTTTGCGCTGTTCCGCTGTTGAAGCACGCAAGGCTTTTTGCTGTTTTTTCTGAAGCTGAAAGACACGCTGGATGTCGTCCTTTACTTTCTGTTCCATTGTAAGATCCCCCTCATTTGCTTTCTTCTTTTCTCGGACCTATTATAAGGTGGTACCTTTTTTATAAGAAAGACAACGGTGAACCATCTATACGTTACCGTACATATATTGAACAACTGTCTAATGATTGGAGGTGTCTTTTGTGCCGGAATCTGCCGAAGCTCAAGTGAAACAGGCGCTGCTGGCCTTATTGGAAGAAAGAGATATTCAACATATCACAATGAAAGAAATAGCTGAAAGGGCCAAAGTGAGCCGCGGATCGCTCTACCTTTATTATGAGGATAAGTTTTCAATCATTGAGGATTTAATCGAAGACATGAAGGAAGAGCTGGGCAAAGCGCTTTTTGACGCCTTCAGTCATTTGGATACCCTCCATTTGAACAAAAAACGGCAAACGGTGCATCCGACTCTGTCCTTTGTTCACGAGCATCAATCCTTTTTTTCTGTGATGATGAACAGAGGGCATTTCCATCGTTTTTTTAAGGATGTGTTTCAGCATGATGTGCTGCTGGCTCCGATCCATGTGAATTTGACGCCGATCGAACGAGAAATTTACGGACATTACCGGGCCTTGTACACATACGCAATTATCCTGTATTGGCTGAATGAGGATGCGGCCGCGGCTCCGGAAGCTATCAGCCAAAAGGTATGGGAGCTTGTTTCTCAAAAGAGATTTTATTGGCTGTTTGGACAAGCTGTGCCAGGAGAGCGAGAGAAGGACAAGCCAATCGACAGGCGGGTGGTTCGAACGAGAGAGGCGCTCCAGCAGGCATTTCTGGACGTATTGGCGGAGAAACAAGACTACGTGGGCATCACGATTTCGGATATTACGCGTAAAAGCAATATCCGCCGCGCAACTTTTTATGATCACTATGCCAATAAAGAGGAATTGCTCCAAACCATGATACAGCGATCATGTGCGGAGATCATTGATCACCTGACGATTGCCTCAAGTCCGAATGAGCTTTCCTTCGAAGAAGCGGAGGAGGCGCTCGCCGGCCTGCTTTCTGATTTATCAAACATGCCCATTGTTCATTTTCTTAATCGGGAATGGAGTGTTCCTCATGTGATACCTAATATGTTCAAAGCGCTAAAATCGTTTTATCTCCATCAGCAAACTGACGCGGAGAAAAAGCTTTATGCCCATTATGTATCCGCAATGATTATCGGGCTGATATTGTATCGGCTCGATGAAGGGAAGGCGCATCCGCCGGAAGTGCTGGCGAGGGAGTTTTTGCAGTTTTTGGATGTGAAGAAGTATAAGGTTGTATTGCTATAAACCAGCCAGTGGCTGAAATGGAAGGCCGGAGAGTAACTTCAGTATGTTATGAAAAGAAAACCTGAGAGAGGTAACGTTTACAGGATATAAATTTGCCCGGATAGTCAGTCCGGGCTTTGTGTCGTTATGTCACTTGGTCTTGTGAGTTTCTTTCTTTTCTTTCAAAGTGAAATTTAAAAATAGAAGGGCTAAAAGAATTAGCGCAATGTTCACCGACCAAGATTTCCAGCTTGAAGTAGGATCTAAAATCGTATTGAAGAGCAAGTGAATGATAGAAGAAAATGAAAAGAGTAAAAATAATAGTTTGTTTTGCGACATAAATTGCTTGACCTTTCTGTTGAAAATTTAGTTGTAATTATAGCATAATTACATAAAACAAGAAATAAATCCACAAAAATGAAATTGCATAATAGTTTATTTTGAGTGGTTCACTTATTCTAAGTACATTATTTCAGACCGGTGAGTAACCCATAAACAGATTGCCTCTGTTGGATTTATATTTATTATATTATTGTAAATGTAGTATTTCTAGTAGATAATCAATGTACCTTTTAGAATCCACTATAATTGATACATCGGTCTGCATTCCATTTTTTAAGTGTAAAGTTGATCCGTTATCGTTCATAACTTTATTTTTCTCTATTGTGCTTTCAGCAATATAAAATTTTTGTCCGTTTTGATCACTAATACTGTCTGGACTTATTTTTGTAATGACACCTTTGATGGTTTGATTTGTATTTTCAATATGGAATCTTACTTCATCTTTTTCATTAATATTTGTGATCTCATGACTCGGAATATAAATATTAGCTTTAAGCTTCTCTTTATCAGGGATAATAGTCAAAATAGCAGTGCCTGCTTGTAAATTGTCACCTGGAGATATATTTGTTAGTACATTAACATAGCCGTCACTTGCTGCTTTTATTTTATATTTTTCTAATTGTAAATCTATCATCTTTAGATCATCCTCTTTTGATTTAAGAGTGGTCTGAAGATCTGTTTGCTTTTGAGATGTCTGATTTAGCAAGTTTGTTTTGAGCTGTTCAATAGAAAGCTTATAATTTGTTTCCTCTGAGTTATCGGAATCACTGTCAGAATCGTCACTTTTAATTGAACTGTTAATCTCATCAAGAGATTGATTTAATTCGTCTTTTTCTTCACTTAGTTTTACTAACATATCTTGTTTTAAACTTTCAAGCTGTCCGTTCAAGTTCTCTTTCTGCTGTGAAAAACGGTTTTTATCGAGCTCATCTTTCATCTTCCGTAGATCATCAAACTGCTGCTCTACATTTTGTTTGTTAGTTTGATAACTATTATAGTAAGAACTGTACTTATCATCCTGTTTGGCAAAGGATTTATTGTTTTTAATGGAGTCTTGCAGATCAGAAATTCTTTGAAGCTTTAGTTTGACTTTGTTTTTTGTCTTATCCAGACTATCTTTTATGCTTTTTTTCTGCTTCTTAAGTTTTTTCTGCTGAGTTTTTGCATTTTCTTTTGATGACTCTAACAAAATACTTTGTTTTTCGTACGAGAGATATTGATCTTGATAACCCCAATGATCGTCCTCACTGAATAAATTTTTGTCATTTTCAATACTTTTTTTTAGAGTTTTGTTTAACGCAGCTTGTTCTTTTAAATCTTTGATATCTGCTTTAACAGCTTTTTTCTGCGCTTGGATTTCCGTATTGTCTAGAGTTAATAGAGTATCTCCCTTTTTCACCTTATCAACCTGTTTAATGTCAACTGTTTTTACTTTGCCGGCTACTTCGTTTGTTACGTTGCTGTTAGGCTTTGTATATTGGATGTCAGCTGTCGTTTTTAGAATCACTTCTTTCTTTCCATAGAAACTAAAAACAATACATGCAATAAGTAAAGCTATCAGTATATATGTAAAGAAAACACCAATTGGTTTGGGTTTTGATTCATAGAATTCTCTGCTATCCTTCAAATCATGTAAATTGAAAAAGTTACGTTTCATCTAAATAGTCACCATCCCTCTGGATGGCATTTGGTTCTCCCACAACTCATAGTACTTGCCTTTTTTCTTCAATAAATCATTGTGGTTCCCATACTCTATGATTTCTCCATTTTCCATGACAAATATTTTGTCACAATTCATAATTGTACTCAAACGGTGAGCGATTATAATCGTAGTTATACCAACAGTCTGATCGTATATCATTTTTGATATTCCCTGTTCGGTAGTCGTATCGAGATTGCTTGTTGATTCATCCATTATGAGAATGTTAGGTTTTCTTAATAATGCTCTGGCAATTGCGAGTCTTTGCTTCTGGCCTCCAGATAAATTAGACCCGTTTTCCTCTACGAGAGTATCGTATCTCATTGGTAAATCATTGACAAAATCGTGTACATTTGTTTGTTTGCATACTTCTATAATCTCTTCAAAGGTAAAACTGCCTGAGTTACCGAGCAGAAGGTTCTCAAAAATGGAACCCTGTATAAAGTGAGATTCTTGAGGGATATAACTTATACTTTCTCTTAATGAATGAGCATGAATATCATTGATATGATAACCATTAATTAAAATATCACCAGACTCAGCTGTATAAAATTTCATTAAGAGCTTAGTTAGAGTAGATTTTCCGGAACCGCTCTCTCCAATAAAAGCGACTTTCTCCCCTTTATCTATACGTAGTGTAATATCTTTTAGGATTAGTCGCCGAGTACCATATCGAAAGTTAATTTTAATAAATTCAATTGGGCCATTAATAGACCCTGGCGTTGTTATTTGAGCATCCTTATCTTTTATTTCGTGTTCTACTTCTAGTATTTCTCCCAGTCGTTTAGAAGCAACAGAAGCTGACTGGAGTTTCGATTGAAGGCCTATTATGTTCTGTAAAGGATTCAAAAAATATGTTAACAATGCATTGTATGTAATGAGCTGACCTATTGAAAGAGTTCCTTTCATCACTTGAGTTGAACCAATCCACAATATGAATGCTCCACTTGCTAAATCCAGAAACATTTTAATAGAATTTTGAAGATTATCGATAACTCCATGCTTAAAAGCAGAGCGCAAATACTTCACAAATCTCTTTTCTGTCTCATATGACATCATATATTCAGCATTATATGCTTTAATTGTTTCAATACCGTTAAGTGTCTCAACTATTTTTGAAGTCAGCTGAGCATTGTTTTCCATTTCAGTATTGTTGATGGATTCATATGGCTTCATAAAAAACCAAACTGTAAGAACATAAAATGGGATAAAAGCCAATGTAATTAAAAATAAAGTTGTATTTTGTAGATATAAAAAGATGCCTACCATTACAAGCATTACTGTATCAAGTACTACTGATAGAGAGGCGCTAATAATAGCATCAATTACTTTGCTAGCATCATTAAATCTAGATATAATCTCCCCGATCTTTCTAGTGCTAAAAAACTTCATCGGTAAGCTAAGTACATGTTTGAAATAACCAAACATTATTGAAATACTTAATTTTTGGCCCAATAATATCATTAAATATTGCCTAAAGGCTGTTAAAAGGACTTTAAATAAGTACATAATGATGAGGCCGAATGAAAGTATATGTAACGTGCTATTCAATCCATTTGGTAAAATCTCATCAATGACCGTTTGAAAATAAAAAGTCCCCATAATACCGAAAACTGTAATGATAAAGGATGCTAAAATTGTGTGGATGATCAATGATTTTTGATGAAGTATTAATTTGAATATATCACTTCGTATAGTACTGGTCTCTACATGGATCTTATATGTTTCAGAAGGAGTCAGTAAAATTAAGATTCCTGTCCAAACCTCTAAAAATTCTTTTTTTGTGTACTTTATGATTCCGCGGCCAGGATCTGCAATGATAATCTGGTCTTTTGTAATTTTATGAATAACAACATAATGTAATAATTGTCCATTAAGAATGATATGTGCAATAGCCGGCAGTGTAAAGGGTTCTTCTAAAGCTGTTTTGTCAGCTTTTACTCCTTTTGCTGAAAAGCCTAATTGTTCAGCTGCTCTGACTAGTCCAAGTGCGCTTGTGCCTTGTTTATCTGTTCCCGCAATATCTCGAATTTTATTTATTGATAATTTGGAGCCGTAATGCTTCAATATAGTGGCTAGACAAGCTGCTCCACAGTCTTTTTCATCAATTTGTTTTACATATTGGTACTTTTTAAAGAACATCTAAATACTCCATGATTCTAATTATTTTAAAAAAGAAAGACAATCTGTTAATCAAACAGATCGTCTTAAGTTAAGGGATTTTTAAGCCCCTTTATATCCTAAGTAACCACCGATGGCTCCTCCAACTACAACACCAGCGGCAACTCCCCATGCTCCACCTAGTCTTCCATATTTCGCGCCATTTTGGGCCCCTTTTACTACACCGCCTAGTATAGCTCCTCCTGTGAGTCCTCCAGCTACACCATCACCATAGCCTGAACCCCCTTCTACTAACTCAAGCTGATTATCAGATAAGACTTCAAAACTTTTATTTTCTAAATTATTCATATGTATATTCCCCTAACATTGTATTATTTTCTGTGATCCAAAGCGTAACCAATAGCGTATGCAGCAGCTCCATAATGAGCCCCAACAAAAGCGCCCGCTGGACCACCAAACATTCCTCCGATTGCAGCTCCATCAGCAGCAGCAAATAGAGTATTCTTCGTAACATTTTGCCAGTTTCCGCCTTCCACTTTTTCTAATTCTAAATTAGATAATTCTTTCATAAATAACCCTCCTTTTGTACTGGTTTCCTAGTTATTCTAGTATAAATTATTGGTAAAATCAATATCATTTACTATATTTTTCTTTGGTAATTAACTTACTTTTAGATGATGAAGATGTTGGAGTTTATTTAATTTCTTTTGGACAAACGACTTGACTTTAAATGTATATTCAAGAGGATAAATTGGATTATTACTATAATGTTCTAATAATCTACTGTATAAGATTTTTGAAATGCTAATCCTAAATTCAATAAAAGAGGGCAGATTTCTATCCACCCTCTCTTAATGAATCATCTGAATTTTATTTCCACTTCTCATCAATCAGCATCTTCCCAGGCCATGTATACGCCATGATACCGCCGTCTGCAGTGATGTCTTCTCCTGTAACGTATGAGCTGTCGTCTGACGCGAGGAACAGCGCTACTGTTGCCATTTCCTTCGGCTGGCCGAGGCGCCCGAGCGGCGTGATCCATTTGTTGGCTTCGCGGAATGTTTCACCCATTTCCTGTTCTTTGGTGCCTGCTAATTTGTCAATCAGCGGGGTTTCGATCGTACCCGGCGAAATGGAATTGACGCGGATGCCGTCTCGTGCGTAGTCGATGGCCATCGCCTTTGTCAGGTTGGTGATACCGCCTTTTGCGGCGTTGTAGCCGGAGCGGTCAAGATCCGCGGCACGGCCTGACATGGAGGAGGTGTTGATGATGGAGCCTCCATTTTCGAGCATGAGCGGAATCAGATATTTGCTGCAAAGGAACGTGCCGCGCAGGTCGACGGCGATAATGCGGTCAAACAGGTCAACCGGATATTCATGCACCTTTCCGCCTTCCTGATCAACGCCGGCATTATTAAACAGTATATCAATCGTTCCGCATGCATCCTTGATTTGGTCAGCAAATGCTTTCACACTGTTTTCATCTGACACATCGAGGTGAAAGGATTCGGCCTGTCCTCCGTTTTTTCTGATTGCGTCCACTGTTTCTTCCATTTGATCTGTATTGATATCTCCGATGATCACGCGCGCGCCTTCATTGGCAAAAACCTCTGCCGTCGCTTGACCAATGCCTGTCGCGGCGCCTGTGATCACTGCTGTTTTGTTTTCAAGTCTTCCCATGATACGAGACCTCCTTTTACTATTTGTCTTCCCGCTATGTGCAGTCATAAACATGCGAGAAAAGGAATGCCAGTATATGTTAAGATGGATTAGAAATTGTTGGGAGGTTTGTAAGTTTGAAGGTACAGCATAAGAAGGAGCTCACATTTTATTGCTTCGTGACCATTCCAGCTGCATTTGTTGTGCTGACTGTCATCTCTTTTGTATTGCAAGAGATTACATTTCCGGTGACTGCAAGCGCATTTCTGAATGCTTCATGGCATAATCTATTGTTTTTGATACCGTTCGGTTTGTTTTTCTACCCGGTGCATATATGGATGAAGCGGGAGTTTGGCCGTTGGAATGACGCAGAAAAAAAGAGAGGATGATGAAGCCTCTCTTTTTTTATTAGAAAGAGTGTGAAAAAGAGTGAAAACAAGCCCAACTAATGTTAAATTTACATATATATGCATCTATCAATCTAATTGACAATTGTCACCGTATGTGATAAATAGATGCTGAAAAGGGTTTACATAACGTTAAAGGAGCGATCAAGAGTGGCGAAAAAAGAGTTTAAAGCAGAATCTAAACGCTTGCTGGATATGATGATTAACTCCATTTATACCCAAAAAGAAATTTTCCTGCGCGAGTTAATCTCCAATTCGAGTGATGCAATTGACAAAATCTATTACAAAGCGCTGACGGACGATGCGCTTACGTTTGATAAAGACAGTTACTACATAAAGGTCGCGGCTGACAAAGATGCGAGAACATTAACCATCTCTGATACGGGGATCGGAATGACAAAGGATGAGCTGGAACAGCACCTCGGCACGATTGCAAAAAGCGGTTCCCTTGCGTTTAAAAAGGAAAACGAGCTGAAAGACGGGCATGACATTATCGGGCAGTTCGGTGTCGGTTTTTACGCGGCATTTATGGTTGCCGATGTCGTGACAGTTATCAGTAAAGCGCTTGGCAGCGATGAGGCTTATAAATGGGAGTCTGCGGGTGCAGACGGCTATACGATTGAGCCGTGTGAAAAGGATTCTGTCGGTACAGACATTATCCTGAAAATCAAAGAGAACACAGAAGATGACAGCTATGACGAGTTTTTAGAGGAATATCGTTTAAAAGCGATTATCAAGAAGTACTCCGACTTTATTCGCTACCCGATCAAAATGGACACAACCATTAATAAGCCGAAGGAAGGCAGCGAAAATGAGTTTGAAGAGGTGCAGGAAGAGCAGACGGTCAACAGCATGGTGCCGATCTGGAGAAAGAACAAAAGCGAGCTGACAGATGAGGACTACGAAAAATTCTATGCTGAAAAGCATTACGGGTTTGATAAACCGCTGACACACGTTCATATCAGTGTGGATGGAGCGGTTCGCTATAACGCGATTCTATTCATCCCTGAGAACATGCCGTTTGACTACTATTCCAAGGAATATGAAAAAGGCTTGGAGCTGTATTCCAATGGCGTGCTGATCATGAATAAGTGCGCAGATCTGCTTCCGGATCACTTCAGTTTTGTGAAGGGCATGGTCGATTCTGAGGATCTGTCGCTGAACATTTCCAGAGAAATGCTGCAGCATGACCGCCAGCTGAAGCTGATCGCGAAAAACATCAGCAAGAAAATCAAAAGCGAGCTGCAAAGCCTGTTGAAAAAAGACCGCGAGAAATACGAGACGTTCTACAAGTCGTTCGGCAGACAGCTGAAATTCGGCGTGTACAATGATTTTGGCGCGAATAAGGATCAATTGAAGGATCTCCTATTATTCTACTCTTCAAAAGAGAAAAAACTGGTCAGCTTAGATGAGTACGTTTCCAGAATGCCAGAGGAGCAGAAATACATTTATTACGCGACTGGTGATTCATACGATCGCATTGAGAAACTGCCGCAAACGGAAATGGTGGCGGATAAAGGCTATGAAATTCTCTACTTTACTGAGGACATCGATGAGTTTGCGATTAAAATGCTGGCATCTTATCAGGAAAAAGAATTCAAATCCGTATCAAGCGGAGACCTTGGCATAGACACGGATGAGGATCAGAAGCAGTCCGAGGAAGAGGAAAGCAAGTATAAGGATCTATTTGAGGAAATGAAAAACATTCTGTCAGACAAGGTGAAAAACGTCAGAATCTCAAAACGGCTTAAATCACATCCAGTTTGCCTTGCTGCTGACGGCGAAGTGACAATTGAGATGGAAAAAATCTTAAACGCGATGCCTGACAGCCAAAATGTAAAGGCGGACAAAGTGCTGGAAATTAACCCGAATCACGAGGTATTCCAAACGCTCCAAGACGCGTTTGCACAGGATAAAGAAAAGCTGAGCCTATACACAAACCTTTTATACAATCAGGCGCTTCTCATCGAAGGCCTGCCGATTCAGGACCCTGTTGAATTTACGAACAATATTTGCAAGGTCATGGTGTAAACAGAAAAAGGAATCGTCCCATAAGGAGACGATTCCTTTTTTTTATAATGTACGCTCATTCAGCATTTGGTTTTGGGTGCTTTTCTTCTTTTTAAATCGGTTTTTCAGGCTTGCTTCAATTTCCTCCAAGCTTCGCCCTTTGGTTTCCGGCACCATGTAGAAAGCGAAGAAAAATGAGAGAAGACAAATGACTGAGAAAACAATAAAGACCCATGCGATGCCCATTGCACTTAGCATCAGTGGGAAGACGAGCGACACGATCAGGTTGGCTGCCGATAACACCAAAGTCGTGAACCCTGTCGCGGCTCCGCGCGCTTTGGATGGGAAGAGCTCAGGCATGAGCACCCACACTACCGGACCCCATGTCGCCTGGTAAAAGACGATATAGACGCCGAGAAAGACTACTGTCATCCACGCTGTTGATGCGGAAAGCCCCAGTGTCAGGAGCACGCCTGATAAAGCAGCAAGGCTCAGTGTAATGCCGACACTTCCCCAGATCAGAAGTTTTTTGCGTCCGACACGGTCAATTAAAATCATGGCAGTGATACACATGATGACGTTAAGGACGCCGATTCCCATTGTGCCGAGTGCGGAAGCTGACGTGCCAAGACCGGCCTTCGTAAAAATGGTCGGCGCGTAGTAGATGACCGTGTTAATGCCGACAGCCTGCTGGAAAATAGCTAGGCCGACGCCAATCAGAAGCATAGGGCGAATCCATTTGGCTTTTAGGACGCTGAGTGTCGTTTCTTTTTTCTCTGCTTCTCCTTGCTTCATCTCTGCCAATTCCATTTCGATGTCTTTGAGATCATGAGTGATGTTCATGATTCGTCTCGCTTCTTCTTCACGGCCGCGCTTCACGAGCCATCTTGGCGATTCCGGCATGAATGCGATGCCGATTAATAAAAGCACGGCAGGCACCGCGGCCAGACCGACCATCCAGCGCCACGCTTCAAACGGTGTGAACAGGTAGTTCACGATATAGGCGAGCAAAATTCCTGTGACGATCATTAAGTTGTTCATTGTGCCGAGTGTACCGCGAATTTTTGTCGGTGCCATTTCTGAAAGATATACGGGCACAAGCGCCGTTGAACCGCCGACGGCCAATCCGAGAATCACCCTAGATGCAATCAGCATGCCGATTGTTTGAGAAAATGCGCAAGCGAGCGCTCCGATAATGAAAATGATGGAAAGGACAAATACAACCTTTCTCCTGCCCCAGCGGTCTGAGCATGTGCCGCTCAAGGCCGAACCGAAAATCGCGCCAAGGAGCAGCATGCTGACAACCAATCCTTCTGTCAAAGTCGTTAAAGGAATATCGTTATTGATAAACAGGAGTGCCCCGGAGATAACGCCTGTATCGTAACCGTAAAGCAGTCCCCCTAAAGCGCCGAAAAAGTAGATCATATATTTCCTTGTGTCTTTCTTCACAAATGTCTCCTCCTCAGTTGTTGAGCCAATGAGTAACTAAAAATATGTAACAAAGTTAATAGATTAGTACCCATTTCCTATCTCATTTGAAACATTTGTTTTGAAAAAACGGAAACTTTAAAGCCAAAAGGCGGGGTATTGGCGATTTTTGCGTAAGTTATTAATAATGAGAGCGATAATCACGATGATGACAGACCCAATGAGCACGGGAAATACTAAATAACTCCAAGCATATGCCCCTTGAATAACAACAATCGGGTCGGCGCCGGCAGGAGGATGAGTGGTTTTGGTCAGCATCATCAAGCAAATGGCAAGCCCTGTCCCCAATGCAAAGGTCCATGGATGGGCGCCGAATATGTGAAGGACAACAATCCCGGTAAGCGCGGAAATAAAATGGCCGCCAATCACATTTCTCGGTTGTGATAATGGAGCATTCCAAGCGCTGAAGACGAGCACACAGCTTGCTCCAAAAGACGCCATTAACCATAAGCTTGATGTATAAGCGGTCAGCGAAGCGAGTGTCAGTATGGTTATAAATCCTCCGATAAGCCCTGTAACAGCGTCTTTGCCGTTTACCCGTAAAGGCGTCTTTCCTGTCCCTTTCATTTTTAAAAAGAAGTTGTTTTCCAAATTTATCCCTCCAGTATATTTAGAATAATAGGTAAACAATAACCTGTCAATTTTATTTTTAGGGGTTAGTTTTTCGTATCAATAAAAAAACCGTTCGCTGGGGAACGGATTCTTACTCATGATTTATTTTTTTTCTGATGGCGTGAGACCTTATGTCTGTTGCCGCATATCTTCATGGAACACCATTTTCGTCTTCCTGTTTTATCAAGAAAAAGCAAAATGCACTTTTCATTTGCACATCGTTTCAGCTGTTGGATTTCTTTTGTGTGAATCAGCCATAACGCATCGTAAGCGATAAGCGATAAAATGGAATCATCTGGTTTTCCATTCGGAATGCGGGCAAGTTTGTCATCTATGATTTGATAAGAAAAAGGAGCGGCGGTGATTTGATTTTGCAGGAAAGAGATAAAAGCTGGGGAAGGTTCACTGCCCTCGGCGATACACTCAAAGTGTTTTCTCAGCTCAGCCCGGAATTGATGAATCCGCTGCAATTGTCCCCGGACTTCCTGTAGCGTCAAAGAACTGAGAAAAGGAGCTGTTTCTCCCATTATTTCAAACCATGTCATCAGGTCTTTTTCTGACGGGATGAGCTCGTGCCGTTTATCATAGCTTACGATTTCAGTATTCACAAGATCGACAGATAGGTTATGTGTGATAAGAGGGAATTGAGCATTTGCCATTGTGATCATTCCTTTCAAAATTATTGTAAGCGCCAAAACCTTTTTTTAGCAAGGATATGAATATAAGGAGGCTTTTTTATGTTGGAAAAGCAAAAGCTTAAGAAAGTATGCAGCAGCCAATTGGATGTTTTACCGCATATCAGCATTCAGGAATTTCGCCAGCCTGATTCAGAATCATTCGTTTTTTACTTAATAGCTGAAAGGCCAGAAGATATATCAATTGAAGATGTCTTTTGTTTATTACTAGAGAGGGAAGAGTATGCCGAAGCAAGCCGGGAATGGAACAGAGCAGCAATAGAGAAAACTAGAGATGCTGTATTAACGAACATACTGGAACCGGTAATAGAACATGGGATTTTTTCCAAAATTGACGGAGCATCTGCTTTACAGCGAATCCATACCTATGAAAATAACGGTATTCAAATTGATGAGTCGCTGTTTCTGGATGAAAGCAGGCATGTCGTCATCTATGATGATTGGAATTTGTTCATGGTGTTTGGTTATGAAGGGACAACAGCTTATCTATATACGTGGTTTACAACAGCATAATGAAATGATCATTTGTAAATATAACTTACAAAACAAAAATGATTTTTCTGTTAGGATATTATACTGAAAGGGAGCCGATGCTCTTCCTATTTACCGGAAAACATGCTGTTTCTGTACCTGCATTTCATGGACCGGAGGGGAAAAGCATCAAAAAACCTTACTCGCGCGGAGTAAGGTTTTGGTTTTTATTCGTCCTCGTTGACGAAAACCAAGGCGGAGAAGCCTTTTTTCTTATCAAATTGCAATTCAACGACGGTAACGTCCGGATTGAAGTTGTGGTATTCCTCTAAGAACTGAATAATGCCCTCCGAAATGTCATCTGACATAAGCTGCTTGTGGTGCAGGCCAAACGTGGCTTCAGCGAAGAATCCTGTACGCTTGTTGTAGGATAGTTCTTTTACTTCAACGTCTTCAGGGCAGATATCTTCTTCATTGGAAATATACACGCAAATTCCGTCTACCATTTCTTGCTCATTTAATATTAATCTCATTGCCTAAAATCTCCTTCTGTACGTCTTCGGTGCTTTAAATGCGCGAATCAGTGCGATGACAATGATGAAAATAAGGATTAAAGCGATGATATCAACGATCCAGGCAATGGGGGAAGCGCCATAAGAAACATAGCCCGGGCCTCCGACTGGATGATAGGTGTAACCCCACGGGTGCATCATGCTGATCATGAACATCCCCATTGTAAAACCGCTATAATATCCAAACCATCCTGATGGCGCGAAACCTGCGTGATAGTAATGATTGACTGAAACATAACGTCCGCCAACATAGGCTTTAGTCGTTTTCCCGCTGTATGTCTTTCCGCTTACTTTTGATGTAGCGCCGGAAAAGGTGCCTGACGATTTTTTAGCGCTTGATGAGCTTGCCTTTTCCGATGGCTTCTTTTTCAGCGAAATTGATGATGAATCGTCAGACTTGGATTTTTTGCTAGAAGAGCTTGATCCTGAGCTGTAGCTTGATTTCGGGCTGGATTTATAGCTTCCGCTGTATGATGAGCTTGAACTTCGGCTGCTGTAACTAGATGATGAGCGGCCGCTAAAGCTTTTTGCATGAGAAATCGTTGATGGCAGCAGTACACCTAAAGCAACAATTACTGCGACTAAGGCTTTTACATATTTAAGTTTCATTCTGTTTCCTCCATAGACCGCCGAAACGGCCCGCTATTCTGAGCTGCGAATCAAAGAAGCTGGATCAGCTTTTTTGATTGATATGAGTCTATATTTCTAGGTGAGATTAACATTGCATGCTTTTGCTTTTTCATCACTTTCTTTCTGAGATTCAACTCCCTTTATTTTATCGGATGTATGGCTCTTTTTGTAAGATTTTGCTTCTAGGAATTTATCGCGCAAAAAAACAGCCTTCCCCCAATGGAGAAGGCTGTTTTCTCTTATGCGAACAGCTTGTCAATAAACGAAATATCCTCTTGAGAAAGCGTCACGTCGGCTGTTTTGATGTTATCAATCAGCTGATCGGCACGTTTTGCTCCAGGGATTAAAATATCAACTTCCGGTCTTGCTAAATACCAAGCCAATACGACGTGAGGGATATCCACGTTGTGTTTCTCAGCAATCGGCGCAAGCTTGTTGACCTTTCTGATATTTTCTTTGAAACGCTCGCCCTTGAAGTGTTCCTGTTCGTTGCGCAGGTCGCCTTCAGGGAACGTTGTATCTTCTGTATACTTTCCTGCCAATAAACCAGATACGAGCGGGAAGTAAGGGATAAATGAAATGTTATGCTCCTTCGTATACGGGAAGAATGTGTTTTCCGCTTCACGGTTTAACAGGTTGTATTCGCCTTGCAATACATCTACCAAACCGTCTCTGTTTGCTTCTTTCAATTGCTCTAAAGAGAAATTGGATACACCGATGGAGCGGATTTTTCCGGCTTTCTTCATCTCATTAAGTGCGTTAACGGCTTCATCCTTCGGCGTATGTTCGTCAGGGAAGTGAATGTAGAACAAATCGATATAATCGGTATTCAAGCGCTTCAGGCTTTCATCAACAGATTTTTTTAGAAATTCTGGTGAATTATCAAAGACAAAGTCATTGCCTTGTTTTCTGTGAGCGGCTTTTGTTGCGATGACAACATCTTCACGGTTGAATTCACGCAGCACTTCACCGATTAATTCTTCGGAACGGCCGATCCCGTAAATATAAGCGGTGTCTAACATGGTCACGCCATTACGAATCGCCTCGCGCACCAATTCTTTTCCAGTTTCTTCATTCAGGTTCGGGTAGAGGTTATGCCCTCCGACAGCATTTGTTCCTAATCCGATAGGGAATACCTGCAAGTCTGATTTTCCGAGCTTCGCTTTTTTCATGATCTGCCTCCTAGAATAAAATGGATATGAACTCTCAACACTATTGTAAACGTTAGGCCAGATGAATGCCGATTTGATGCTCATTGCAGTACTGCGTGTACTCGTCGTCTAATGGCTGAGAGGTCACAATGCAATGCAGCCTGTCAAACGGCGCATATGTCAGAAGCGTTGATTTTCCAAATTTAGAATGGTCAGCCAATAGATACACTTCTTTTGCTTTTTCTGAAATCCTCTTTTTAATTTCATACTCCAGCAGATCCGAATTGGTCAATCCGTGTGTCAGCGTCGTTCCGGTAGCGGACATAAAGGCTTTGTTGATATTGTACTTATCAAGCATAGCCGGGTCGTCCATGCCGACAAAGGAGCGGGTTTTTCTCTTATAGTTGTTTCCGATAATGATTAAGTTGATATTCTTCAAAGCTGACGCCGCATTGATAATGTCTAAACTGTTGGTTAAGATGGTGACATTTTTGGCAGGGTCAAGCGTATCAAGAATAGACTTTGTCGTCGTTCCTGAATCAATAAAGACCAAATCGTGATCTTCAATAAAACGGGAAGCATAATGGGCGATTTTTGTTTTTTCATCCTGGTGCTGAATGGTGCGATTTTCAAAAGGAACTAATGCGGTTTTTTCAATAGATGTTACGCCGCCATATACTTTTTCTATCGCACCCTTTTCTGTTAGCTTGTTGATATCACGTCTGACTGTGTTTTTGGAGACATTGAACACCTGGCACAGCTCATCTAAGGAAACAGTGCCATGCGATAAAATGTACTCCTCCATTTCCTGAATCCGCATCAGTTTCATATCAAAAACTCCTTCTTGAATCTTTACGTAACTTAAATATATAATAAAAACCAAAAGTTAATCAATAGTTGCTTAAAAAATGATAACATCGTTATATATCTTTCGCAAGATTCGATGGATTTCACGTCACTATTCTCATTGATTAAAAGATTAATATCATAAAAATAATGAAAAAATGTAGTGTTTATGATTGACTTATGGGTATTATACGATTAGAATATAACCAAGAAATGACCAAGAAGTAACCTGATGTGCATGAAATGGTTGCTTGTATGTAAATATACGTCCGCCATTTATTTTTTTGGTTTTTTTGAAAGCGTTTAATTCTTGGCTTACTGAAAAGTGGATATTGATATGAATCTATCCTGAACCATCCATACAAGTGTATGTGTTTACTAATGAAGGAGGCAATAAGAATGACAGAAATCAGAAAATTAAAAAACTACATCAACGGTGAATGGGTTGAAAGCAAAACAGATCAATATGAAGATGTCGTCAACCCGGCGACGAAAGAAGTACTGTGCCAAGTGCCGATTTCTACAAAAGAGGATATTGATTACGCAGCGCAGACAGCGGCTGAAGCATTTAAAACATGGTCAAAGGTGGCGGTTCCGCGCCGCGCCAGAATTCTATTTAACTTCCAGCAGCTGCTGTCCCAGCATAAAGAAGAACTGGCTCATCTGATTACCATTGAAAACGGAAAAAACACAAAAGAAGCTTTAGGTGAAGTGGGACGCGGAATTGAAAACGTAGAGTTCGCCGCTGGAGCACCTTCCCTAATGATGGGTGACTCGCTTGCTTCCATCGCAACGGACGTTGAAGCGGCCAACTACCGCTACCCCATCGGAGTTGTCGGGGGAATCGCGCCATTTAATTTCCCGATGATGGTCCCTTGCTGGATGTTCCCAATGGCGATCGCACTCGGCAACACATTTATTTTAAAACCATCAGAGCGGACACCGCTGTTAACAGAGAAATTGGTCGAGCTTTTTGAAAAAGCGGGCCTTCCGAAAGGGGTATTCAACGTCGTATACGGTGCGCATGACGTTGTGAACGGCATCCTCGAGCATCCTGAAATTAAAGCGATTTCATTCGTAGGCTCCAAGCCGGTAGGCGAATACGTCTACAAAAAAGGAAGCGAACACTTAAAACGCGTTCAATCTCTAACTGGCGCGAAAAACCATACGATTGTCTTGAACGACGCGCATCTTGAAGACACGGTCACAAACATCGTCGGTGCTGCCTTCGGTTCTGCCGGTGAACGCTGCATGGCTTGTGCGGTTGTGACGGTTGAAGAAGGTATCGCTGATGAATTTATGGCGAAGCTGCAGGAAAAAGTGGCGGACATTAAAATCGGCAATGGCCTTGATGACGGTGTGTTCTTAGGACCGGTGATTCGTGAAGACAACAAGAAACGCACGCTCAGCTATATCGAAAAAGGCCTTGAAGAAGGCGCGAGACTCGTATGTGACGGCCGTGAAAATGTGTCTGACGACGGCTACTTTGTCGGCCCGACGATCTTTGACAATGTCACAACAGAGATGACGATCTGGAAAGATGAAATTTTCGCTCCAGTTTTATCTATCATCCGTGTGAAAAACCTGAAAGAAGCGATTGAAATTGCCAATAAGTCTGAGTTTGCGAACGGCGCCTGCCTGTTTACATCCAACGCAAACGCAATCCGCTATTTCCGTGAAAACATTGATGCGGGAATGCTCGGCATCAACCTTGGTGTGCCGGCTCCAATGGCATTCTTCCCATTCTCAGGCTGGAAGTCTTCATTCTTTGGGACGCTGCATGCGAACGGAAAAGACAGTGTCGACTTCTATACGCGTAAAAAAGTGGTTACGGCGAGATATCCGGAACCTGATTTCAACTAAACGACGAAAAGCCGAACGGCGTCCATGTGCGCTGTTCGGACTCATTCTGCCAATAGAAAGAGGAGGGCTTCACTATGAGTTATTTGTTGCGTAAGCCGCAGTCACATAAAGTGTCTAATGGAGTCAAACTGGTGCACGAAGTAACGAAATCCAACTCTGATCTCAATTATGTAGAGTTTAAGGTGTTAGATCTTGCATCAGGTTTCAGCTATGCAGAAGAATTGAAAAAACAAGAAATCTGTATTGTGGCGGTAACGGGAAAAATTACAGTGACGGATCATGAGTCGACTTTTGAGAATATCGGCACCCGTGAAAGCGTATTCGAACGAAAACCGACAGACAGCGTCTATATGTCAAATGACCGTGCATTTGAGATTACAGCGGTCAGCAACGCAAGAGTGGCGCTTTGCTATTCTCCATCGGAAAAACAGCTGCCGACAAAGCTAATCAAAGCGGAAGACAACGGAATTGAGCATCGCGGGAAGTTTTCAAACAAACGTACTGTTCATAACATTCTTCCGGATTCAGACCCTTCAGCTAACAGCCTATTAGTGGTTGAAGTCTATACAGACAGCGGCAACTGGTCCAGCTACCCGCCTCACAAACATGATCAAGACAATTTGCCGGAAGAATCTTTCTTAGAAGAAACGTACTACCATGAGTTAGACCCGGGGCAGGGCTTTGTGTTTCAGCGCGTATACACAGATGACCGTTCTATTGATGAGACAATGACTGTAGAAAATGAAAACGTTGTCATCGTTCCTGCGGGATACCACCCGGTAGGTGTGCCGGACGGATACACATCCTACTATTTAAATGTCATGGCAGGGCCGACGCGGAAATGGAAGTTTCATAATGACCCGGCGCATGAATGGATTTTAGAACGTTAACAAGTGAGGAGTGGCTGTTTACGATGAAGTATACATTCAATGAAGAGAAGGCTTTTGATATTGTTGCCATCGGCCGGGCATGTATTGATCTGAACGCAGTCGAATACAACCGCCCAATGGAAGAAACGATGACATTTTCGAAATATGTCGGCGGTTCACCTGCGAATATCGCGATCGGCAGCGCGAAGCTTGGCTTAAAAGCGGGCTTCATCGGCAAAATTCCAGATGACCAGCATGGAAGATTCATAGAGTCCTATATGAGAAAGACCGGCGTTGATACTAAGCAGATGATTGTTGATCAAGATGGACACAAAGCAGGCCTTGCATTTACAGAAATCCTCAGCCCTGAAGAATGCAGCATCTTAATGTATCGCGATGATGTGGCGGATCTTTATCTTGAGCCTTCAGAGGTAAGTGAGGACTATATCGCAAATGCGAAAATGCTGCTTGTCTCCGGGACAGCGCTCGCCAAAAGTCCGTCACGGGAAGCGGTGTTAAAAGCTGTTCAATACGCGAAGAAGCATCAGGTTAAAGTGGTGTTCGAACTGGATTACCGGCCATATACGTGGCAGTCAGCGGATGAAACAGCCGTTTACTACACTTTGGTTGCCGAGCAGTCTGATATCGTCATCGGCACACGCGATGAATTTGATGTGATGGAAAACCGCACAGGCGGAAGCAATGAAGAATCCGTCAATCATTTATTTGGCCATTCAGCCGACCTCGTTGTCATCAAACACGGCGTCGAAGGCTCTTACGCATACAGCAAATCCGGCGACGTATTCCGTGCCCAAGCGTACAAGACAAAAGTGCTGAAAACCTTTGGAGCCGGTGACTCCTATGCGTCAGCCTTTATCTATGGCCTTGTCACCGGAAAAGACATCGAAACGGCATTGAAATACGGCAGTGCTTCAGCTTCCATTGTGGTGAGCAAGCACAGTTCGTCAGAAGCGATGCCGACTGCGGATGAAATCGTACAGCTTATTGAAGCACAGTCATAATTGAAAAAGATCGAGTAAAGGTGGGATCGTTTGTGGGTAAGAAAATTCGCTTAACAACAGCACAGGCGCTGATTAAATTCTTAAACCAGCAGTACATCCATGTAGATGGAAAGGAAGAGCCTTTTGTCGAAGGGATTTTCACGATTTTCGGCCATGGAAACGTATTGGGGATCGGGCAGGCGCTTGAGCAGGATGCAGGCCATTTGAAAGTCTATCAAGGGAAAAATGAACAAGGAATGGCGCATGCGGCCATGGCGTACAGCAAGCAAATGCTGAGAAGAAAAATATATGCGGTGTCTACATCAGTCGGACCGGGAGCGGCTAACTTAGTGGCGGCAGCCGGTACTGCATTGGCAAACAATATCCCAGTTCTCTTGATTCCGGCAGACACATTTGCGACAAGACAGCCAGACCCTGTACTGCAGCAAATGGAGCAAGAATACAGTGCGGCGATTACAACAAACGATGCATTGAAACCTGTTTCGAGATATTGGGACCGCATTACGCGCCCTGAGCAGCTCATGAGCAGTTTGCTGCGCGCGTTTGAAGTCATGACTGACCCGGCAAAAGCAGGACCGGCAACGATTTGTATTTCTCAGGATGTTGAAGGGGAAGCATACGATTTTGATGAAAGTTTCTTCGTCAAACGGGTTCACTATATTGATCGCATGCAGCCGAGCGAGCGTGAGCTTCAAGGTGCGGCCGAGCTGATTAAATCCAGCAAAAAACCTGTGATCCTCGTCGGCGGAGGCGCAAAATACTCCGGTGCGCGGGATGAATTGGTTGCCATTTCTGAAGCCTATAACATTCCGTTAGTTGAAACACAGGCAGGAAAGTCTACTGTTGAGGCTGATTTTGCGAACAACCTTGGCGGAATGGGCATCACAGGTACACTTGCGGCAAACAAAGCGGCCCGCCAAGCTGATTTGATTATCGGCATCGGCACAAGGTATACAGATTTTGCGACATCCTCTAAGACCGCTTTTGATTTTGATAAAGCGAAGTTTTTGAACATTAACGTTAGCCGAATGCAGGCGTATAAACTTGATGCATTCCAAGTGGTAGCGGATGCGAAAGTGACGCTTGGCAAACTGCACGGCTTGCTTGAAGGCTATGAGAGCGAGTTCGGCACAACGATCCGGGAGCTGAAGGACGAATGGCTCGCTGAACGCGAACGCCTCAGCAAAGTGACGTTTAAGCGGGAAGCATTTGATCCGGAAATCAAACATCATTTCTCTCAAGAGGTTCTGAATGAATATGCCGACGCCTTGAATACTGAGCTTCCGCAAACAACGGCATTGCTGACAATCAATGAGACGATTCCTGAAGACAGCGTCATCATCTGTTCAGCAGGCTCACTTCCAGGAGATTTGCAGCGTCTGTGGCATTCTAATGTTCCGAATACGTATCACCTGGAGTACGGATATTCTTGCATGGGCTATGAAGTGTCAGGGACACTCGGTCTTAAACTGGCCCATCCTGACAGAGAAGTGTATTCCATTGTTGGAGACGGCAGCTTCCTGATGCTTCACTCCGAGCTGATTACGGCGATTCAGTACAACAAGAAAATCAATGTGCTGCTCTTTGACAACTCGGGATTCGGATGCATCAACAACCTGCAAATGGATCACGGCAGCGGCAGCTACTATTGCGAGTTCCGCACAGACGACAACCAAATCCTGAATGTCGATTACGCGAAAGTCGCTGAGGGATACGGCGCGAAAACCTACCGCGCGAACACAGTAGAAGAATTAAAAGCGGCGTTAGAGGATGCGAAGAAACAGGATGTATCAACATTAATAGAAATGAAGGTTCTGCCAAAAACAATGACGGACGGATATGACAGCTGGTGGCATGTCGGGGTGGCAGAGGTATCTGAACAAGAAAGCGTTCAGAAAGCCTACGAAGCAAAAGAGAAAAAGCTGGAATCTGCGAAGCAGTATTAGAGGGGAGGCATCATAGATGGGCAAAAATGAAATCCTGTGGGGGATCGCTCCCATTGGGTGGCGGAATGATGACATGCCTGAAATTGGAGCGGGAAATACACTTCAGCATTTGTTAAGTGATATCGTTGTCGCACGTTTTCAAGGCACGGAGGTCGGGGGCTTTTTCCCCGAACCTGCCACCCTGAACAAAGAGCTGAAGCTTCGGAATTTACGCATTGCAGGCAAATGGTTCAGCAGTTTTATTTTGCGTGACGGACTTGGTGAAGCGGCAAAGGCATTTACCCTGCATTGTGAGTATTTGCAGCAAGTAAACGCGGATGTCGCAGTTGTCTCTGAACAAACGTACAGCGTGCAAAGCTTGGAGAAAAACGTGTTCACAGAGAAGCCGCACTTTACGGATGATGAATGGGAGCGGCTTTGCGAAGGGCTGAATCACCTTGGCGAAATTGCCGCTCAGCATGGCTTGAAGCTTGTCTATCATCATCATCTCGGCACTGGTGTCCAAACAGCGGAAGAAGTGGACCGCCTGATGGCAGGAACAGACCCTGCGCATGTACACCTCCTCTATGATACAGGCCATGCGTATATTTCTGACGGCGATTACATGGGGATGCTTGAGAAGCATATCGGCCGCATTAAGCATGTGCACTTTAAGGATGCCCGCCTGAATGTCATGGAACAATGCAGGCTCGAAGGACAATCGTTCCGGCAATCATTTTTAAAAGGCATGTTTACGGTTCCCGGTGACGGCTGCATTGACTTTAGAGAAGTATATCAGCTGCTGTTAAAGCACAGTTATTCCGGATGGATTGTCATTGAAGCTGAACAGGACCCCGATGTGGCAAACCCGCTTGAATATGCATTGATCGCGAGAAACTATATTGATCAGCAGTTGTTGGATTTGGCTTAATGGGGACTGAACATATGGGCAATACCAATGGAGATTCAGCCTTCAATAAACGGACAATCGCGGCAGCGTTAGCCAACTATATTGATGCCGGTTCAATTGTGGCGGGCTCTGCCGGTTTATCGTTATGGGTCAGTTACCTTAACCTGTCCGATGCGCAGATCGGGCTGCTCGGCGCGCTGAGCGCAAACGCGATTTCTGCTGCTGTCGGCGCGCTGCTCGGCGGGTTTCTGGCTGATAAAGTCGGACGGAAGGCTGTTTACACCAATAGTATGCTGGTTTATGCACTAGGGATTTGTCTGGTTTTATTTGGGGTTAATTTCCCCATGTTGTTAAGCGGTTACATGATTATCGGTTTATCGGTAGGAGCTGATATTACCGCATCATGGACCATTATTGCGGAAAATGCGCCAAAGAAGAATCGGGCTCGTCATTGTGGCGTGGCACAAGTCGCTTGGGCCGCGGGGGCAGTTGTTGTACTGCTTCTCTCCGTACTGGCCGGTGACTTGGGCCTCTTGGGGAATAAAATCGTATTTGCCCATCTGCTTGTAATTGCGCTGATTACGTACATCCTGAGAATCAGGCTTCCGGAGTCAGATGCCTGGCAGTCAAAAAATCAGCCGGCGGATGCTCAAACAGAGAAGGCGGCAGTATTGAATAAGACATCGTATTTTGATTTGCTCAAGCCTATGTATCTCAAAAGCATCCTGTTTTTGATGGGTGTGTACTTGATTTGGAACTTAGCCGCCGGGGTCATGGGCTTCTTTATGCCATACATTTATCAGCAGGTCGGCGGTGTTTCTGCCAGCACGGCCAATCTTTTGCAAATGGGGCTGTTTATTTTCACAGGATTGGGGGTCGCTTTGATCTTCATGCCCTTTGCCGACAAACATAGAAAAACCGTATTTGGAATCGCCGCTTTTATGGCGGTGATCGGCTGGACACTGTTTCTGCTGCCGGTTGAAGGCCTGCCGATTCTGCTCCTGTTTATTGTCGTGATCGGCATTAATAACGGGGCCGGGCAGCAAGCGAACTATCAGTTATGGGCGAGTGAAATCTTCCCTACCCAATATCGTGCTTCCGCACAGGGACTGATGTTTTTCCTTGTCCGTATTTCAATAGGGATTTGGAGTCTGTTTGTCCCAATGATTATCACCAATTTTGGCATTGGAACGATGGCTGCAATTCTACTCGGATGTGTGACGGCCAGCATGATCATCGGGCTACTCTTTGCGCCGAATACGTCTGGCAAGTCGCTTGAACAAATTCAAGAGGAACTCTACGGATCTCCTCGGAGCCAAGTAAAGCAAGGAACAGAAAGCAAAATCATGTAATCAACAGAAGGAGTGGCTGTCAATGAGTTTACGTATTGGCGTAATTGGAACTGGAGCAATCGGAAAAGAACATATTAACCGCATCACGAACAAGCTGTCCGGCGCAGAAATCGTAGCTGTAACGGATGTTAATCAAGAAGCTGCACAAAAGGTCGTTGAGCAATACCAATTAAAAGCGACGGTGTACCCGAATGATGACAGCCTGCTTGCAGACGAAAATGTAGACGCTGTCTTAGTGACAAGCTGGGGGCCTGCGCATGAGTCGAGCGTGCTGAAAGCGATTAAAGCCCAGAAATATGTATTCTGTGAAAAACCGCTCGCGACAACGGCTGAAGGATGCATGCGCATCGTCGAAGAAGAAATCAAAGTGGGCAAACGCCTTGTTCAAGTCGGTTTCATGCGCCGTTATGACAGCGGATACGTACAGCTAAAAGAAGCGCTCGATAATCATGTCATCGGCGAGCCTCTTATGATTCACTGCGCGCACCGCAACCCGACTGTAGGAGATAACTATACAACGGATATGGCTGTAGTCGACACGCTTGTTCATGAAATTGATGTACTGCACTGGCTCGTCAATGATGACTACGAGTCCGTTCAAGTCATCTACCCGAAAAAATCGAAAAATGCGCTCCCTCATTTAAAAGATCCGCAAATCGTCGTAATTGAAACAAAAGGCGGTATCGTCATCAATGCTGAAATCTATGTGAACTGTAAATACGGCTATGACATTCAATGCGAAATCGTCGGAGAAGACGGCATCATCAAGCTTCCCGAGCCATCAAGCATCAGCTTGAGAAAAGAAGGCAAATTCAGTACTGATATTTTGATGGATTGGCAGAGACGCTTTGTCGCTGCGTATGATGTGGAAATCCAAGACTTTATTGATTCGATTCAAAAGAAAGGCGAGGTCAGCGGACCGACGGCATGGGACGGCTATATTGCCGCTGTTACAACGGATGCTTGTGTGAAGGCCCAAGAATCCGGACAAAAAGAAAAGGTTGAATTGAAAGAAAGACCGGAATTCTATCAATCTTATACAACAGTTCAAAACTAAAAAACAGAGGAGTGAAAATATGAAGTTAGCATTAGATCCATCCATGTATCGTGATGATTTAACTTTGGAGGAAACGGTCTATAAAACGGCGGAGCTTGGCTACGAATATATCGAACTTTCGCCGCGAGAGGATTTTTGTCCATTCTATAAATATCCGAAAGTCGATTCAGCAAAGATCAAACAATTAAAGCGCCTTTTAAGGGATACAGGTGTTAAGCTTTCATCACTCCTTCCGCTTTACCACTGGGCGGGTCCTGATGAAGACCGCCGGCAGGCAGCGGTGCGCAATTGGAAGCGGGCGATCGAAATTGCGGTTGAACTTGAAGTGGATTTGATGAACAGTGAATTCAGCGGATCAAAGTATGATCCTTTAACAAGTGAAGAAAAATTTATCAAATCCATGGATGAGCTTCTCCCAGTCTTTGAAAAAGAAGGCATTAAACTCAATCTTCAAGCCCACCCATACGATTTTATCGAAACGCACAAAGGTGCGATGGATATGATCCGTGCGCTTGACAAGGATTGGATCAATCTTGTCTACTCGACTGCGCATACGTTCTTCTATGATGACGGCAAAGGCGATATTGAGACCATGTTTGACGAAGCCGGGGACCGCCTCACACATGTTTTATTTGCAGACACCTATAATCATAAAGCGGCTCATGGCCTGCGCTACATCGTCAATCCGCCTGACGCGAAAGTAACGGTTCACCAGCATTTGGACATTGGCCAAGGCGAAGTTGATTTTGAGACGATTTTCAGAAAACTGAGAGAGATGAAGTTCGACGGAATTGCGACGAATGCCGTATTTGCTTGGGTCGACGAAAGAGCGGATGAATCAAGCCGATTTATGCTTAAAAAAATGAAAGAAGAATTAGGTCTGGCATAAGCTGAGCATGGAGTTCGGCGGGATATGGCGAACAGCCTTCCTGCCGAACTCCCTTCATATCTAACACGCAGATGGGGGAGTCTGACATGAAACTTTGTTTTAATGAAGCCACAACATTGGAAAACTCAAACCTTAAACAGGATTTAGAGCTATGCGAAAAGTACGGCTATGATTATATTGAAATCCGCACAATGGATAAGCTGCCGGAGTACTTAGAAGACCATTCACTGGCTGAGCTTGTGGAGTATTTTCAAACTCATCACATCAAGCCGCTTGCCTTAAATGCACTTGTTTTCTTCAACAATCGTGATGAAAAGGGCCATAATGAGATCATTACTGAGTTTAAAGGCATGATGGAAACGTGCAAAACCCTCGGTGTGAACTATGTCGTGGCCGTTCCGCTTGTGGCAGAGCAGAAGATTGTAAAAGAAGAGATCAAAAAGAGCAGTGTAGAGGTGCTGACTGAGCTTTCAGATATCGCGGAGCCGTACGGCGTAAAAATCGCGCTTGAATTTGTCGGCCATCCGCAATGTACGGTCAATACGTTTGAACAGGCGTATGACATCATAAACACAGTCAACCGGGACAATGTCGGGCTTGTCCTTGACAGTTTCCACTTCCACGCCATGGGTTCGAACATTGAGAGCTTAAAGCAGGCGGACGGAAAGAAAATCTTCATCTATCATATCGATGATACCGAAGACTTCCCGATCGGCTTTTTAACGGATGAAGACCGCGTCTGGCCGGGACAAGGGGCGATTGACTTAGATGCCCACTTATCAGCATTGAAAGAAATCGGTTTTTCAGATGTTGTATCGGTTGAGCTCTTCCGCCCTGAATACTATAAGCTGAGTGCTGAGGAAGCCATTCAAACAGCGAAACAAACAACAGTGGACGTCGTATCAAAATACTTCAATATCTAATGGAAAAAGGAGGGGTGGACATGGCTTTTGTATCGATGAAAGAGCTTCTTGAAGATGCAAAGCGGGAGCAGTATGCGATCGGCCAGTTTAATATCAACGGTTTGCAGTGGACGAAGGCGATTTTGCAGGCGGCGCAAAAGGAGCAATCACCAGTCATCGCCGCGGCTTCCGATCGACTGGTCGACTATTTAGGCGGATTTAAAACGATTGCCGCCATGGTCGGCGCGTTAATGGAGGACATGGCGATTACCGTTCCCGTGGTGCTTCATCTTGATCACGGAAGCAGTGCGGCACGCTGCAGACAGGCCATTGACGCGGGATTCAGCTCGGTGATGATCGACGGCTCCCATCAGCCGATTGACGAGAATATCGCGATGACAAAAGAAGTCACCGATTATGCCGCAAAGCACGGCGTGTCAGTAGAAGCGGAAGTCGGCACGGTCGGCGGAATGGAAGACGGCCTGGTCGGCGGGGTCCGCTATGCCGATATCAAAGAATGTGAGCGGATCGTCAAAGAAACCAATATCGACGCGCTGGCCGCTGCCCTCGGCTCTGTACACGGCAAATATCAGGGTGAGCCGAATCTCGGATTTAAGGAAATGGAGGCTATTTCCCGCATGACTGATATTCCCCTCGTTCTTCACGGGGCATCCGGGATTCCGCAGGATCAGATCAAAAAAGCCATCACGCTCGGCCACGCGAAGATCAATATCAATACGGAATGTATGGTCGCCTGGACAGACAAAACACGCCGCATGTTTCAGGAAAACAGCGATCTGTACGAACCGCGCGGCTATATGACACCCGGCATTGAAGCCGTGGAAGAGACAGTGCGAAGCAAAATGAGAGAGTTCGGATCAGCCGGTAAAGCAGCTAAGCAGCAGGTCGGCTGAAGAGATCAGAAACCGCCGGGATGGCGGTTTTTTTGCGCGGTGTTGCGTCCATACACCCAAAACGATTATGATGATGGCAGCAGTGTAAGAAACGGGAGTGGTTCAGTTTGAATAAAATCATGATTGTGGAAGACAGTGAAGACATTCGCGGACTATTGCAGAATTACCTTGAAAAATACGGATATCAAACAGTAGTAGCCGCGGATTTTACGGCTGTTCTTGATGTCTTTTTGCGGGAAAAGCCTGATGTGGTGCTGCTTGATATCAACCTGCCGTCCTATGACGGCTATTATTGGTGCCGCCAGATCCGCCAGCACTCCACAAGCCCGATCATTTTCATTTCAGCCAGAAGCGGGGAAATGGATCAGGTGATGGCGATTGAAAACGGCGGAGACGATTATATCGAAAAACCGTTTTCCTACGATATTGTGCTGGCGAAAATCAAAAGCCAGATCCGGAGGGCGTACGGAGAGTATGCCGCAAAGCAGGGGGAGAAAGTGGTTGAATATGCCGGCGTCCAGCTCTTTGTGGAACGGTTTGAACTGCGTTTTCAGGATGAAAAAAGCGAGCTTTCTAAAAAAGAAAGCAAGCTTTTAGAAGTGCTGCTGGAGCGGGGAGAAAAGGTGACGAGTCGGGACCGTCTCATGGAAAAGACGTGGGACACCGACATATTCATCGATGATAATACACTTAACGTGTATATCACGCGGCTCAGAAAAAAACTGCGGGAGCTGAATGCGCCTGTTTCTATTGAAGCGGTGCGGGGCGAAGGCTACCAGCTGAGGGCGCAGTCATGAAGCTGTTTCTCCGGTCTCATGCAGTGCTGATTCTGCTTTTTCTCCTTCAAGGGCTGTTTGTCTTCTTTTATTACTGGTTTGCAGGTCTTCATTCTTTTTCTCACCTGTTTTACATATTAGGCGTCCAGCTTCTTATTTTGGCGGGCTATCTTGCCTATCGCTGGTACAAAGACCGCGGCGTGTATCATTGGCTCAGCTCGGAGCAGGAAGGGACGGACATCCCGTATCTCGGTTCTTCAGTGTTTTGTTCAGAGCTATATGAAAAGCAGATGGAGCTGATCCGGCTGCAGCACCAGAAGCTCCACGAGACCGAAGCTAAGCTAGAAGCGCGGGTGACGTATATGAATCAATGGGTGCACCAAGTGAAGACGCCGCTGTCGGTCATTAATTTAATCATTCAGGAAGAGGATGAACCCGTTTTTGAACAAATCAAAAAAGAGGTTCGGCAGATTGAATTCGGGCTGGAGACGCTTCTTTATTCATCAAGGCTCGACCTGTTTGAGCGGGATTTTAAAGTCGAAGCGGTTTCCTTATCAGAGCTTCTCCAATCAGTCATTCAAAGCTATAAACGATTTTTTATTCAATACCGCGTTTATCCGAAAATGGACATTCGCGATGACCATCAGATATACACTGATGCAAAATGGCTCAAATTTGCGATCGGCCAAGTGGTTACAAATGCGGTCAAGTATTCGGCAGGCAAGAGTGACAGACTGGAGCTGAATGTCTTCCGCGATGAATACAGGACGGTGCTTGAAGTCAAAGATTACGGTGTCGGCATTCCCTCGCAAGACATCAAGCGGGTGTTTGACCCTTATTATACCGGTGAAAACGGGCGGCGTTACCAAGAATCTACGGGAATCGGCCTCCATCTCGTCAAAGAAATTACGGACAAACTCAATCATACGGTGGACATCAGCTCGTCTCCCGGTGAAGGGACATCGGTTCGATTTTCATTTCTTACAAAAATGTAAGGCTGCGTTAAGAAAACAACATAGCTCGTTTTGTTTCCCCTTGATAACATGGATTTACGTCAAGGGGATTTTTATGTTAAATGCCCCGGCACTACATGAAAGCAGTCCAGATCAACAAGAATAAAATCATAAGGAGGATTCTCATGGCGAATATGCTTGAAGTCAAACATATAAATAAAACCTATAAAGGACAAGTGTCCTATCAAGCTTTAAAACAAATTTCATTTTCAATAGAAGAAGGCGGGTTCACGGCGGTGATGGGGCCGTCCGGATCCGGAAAAACAACGCTTTTGAATATCATTTCAACGATTGACCGTCCAGATTCAGGCGATATCCTGATTCACGGAGAAAACCCGCATCGCCTGAAGCGGACAAAGCTCGCTCATTTCCGACGCAAGCAGCTCGGATTTGTGTTTCAGGATTTCAACCTTCTGGACACGCTGACAATCGGTGAAAATATCATGCTGCCGTTAACGCTTGAAAAAGAAGCGCCGTCTGTCATGGAAGAAAAACTGCACGCCATCGCGGCAAAGCTCGGTATCGAAAACCTGCTTAACAAACGGACGTTTGAAGTATCCGGAGGCCAGCGTCAGCGGGCCGCCATTGCAAGAGCGGTCATTCATAAGCCATCGCTCATTCTGGCTGATGAACCGACGGGAAACCTTGATTCCAAAGCGTCAAAAGACGTCATGGAAACGATGCAGAGCCTGAATCGGGATGATCATGTCACGGCTTTGATGGTGACCCACGATCCGGTTGCGGCAAGCTACTGCCGCCGCGTCATCTTTATAAAAGACGGCGAATTGTTTAATGAGATTTACCGCGGAGAAAACCGCCAAGTCTTTTATGAACAAATTCTTGATGTGCTGTCTATGCTGGGGGGAAACGCAAATGACCTTTCTTCAGTTCGCTTATAAAAACGTCACGAGAAACAAAAGAGCCTATCTTGCATTCTTTTTAAGCAGCGCCTTTTCCGTTTTGATTTTCTTTACCTTTGCGATGTTCCTGTTTCATCCGGCATTAAAGGAAGGCTACCTGAATAACATCGCCAGAAAAGGCTTAACTGCTGCGGAATGGATGATCTTTGTTTTTTCTTTCTTATTTGTTCTGTATTCGGTTAATGCATTTTTGAAATCGAGAAATAAAGAATTCGGCATTTTGCTTATGCAGGGTATTACGCCGGTGCAGCTGAGAAAGCTCATTACAGCGGAAAACATGATCATTGGCGTCATGTCGATTGCAGCCGGGATTATCGGAGGATTCATTTTTTCAAAGACGTTCTTTACGGTCGGCGCTTATATTTTAGAAATGGACGCGCTGCCTCTGTATATGCCTTGGAAAGCGCTAGGCATTACGGCCGGCGGATTTCTGCTCTTATTTTTCCTTTTATCGCAGTTTACGATCCTTTTTGTCAGATCAAATACCGTTATCAAATTAATAAAGGGCACTGACAAGATCAAGCCGGAGCCGAAGCCGTCCGTGCTTCTGTCCTTATTCGGCATCGCCTGCCTTTGCGGCGGGTACGGAATGGTTCTGAAAGGCAATGTTCACGGGACTCAACCGTTTATCATTTTACTGCTCACCGTCATCGGTACGTATTTCTTTTTCAGCCAAAGCAGCATCTGGATTCTGCGCGCGTTGAAGAAGTGGAAAACCTTTTATTTGCGCGGGAAAAATGTCATTTGGGTTTCTGATCTTGTCTATCGTTTAAAAGACAACGCCCGCCTGTTCTTTATTGTCAGCATTATTTCCGCGGTTGCGTTTACGGCGACAGGCGTGCTCGCCATGTACAAATCGACTGTCGGGGCTGAAGAGTCCGCTTATGAGATGGAATATATATCTTTCAGCAACAATCCAAAAGAACAGACTCATTTGAAAGATATTGACCATGAACTGAAAACACACGGCTTTACGTATAAGAAAGACAAAATAGATGTTTCCTATGTTCGCTATCAGGAAGGAGAAACTGTTCCCCCTGTTTACATGATCAGCGAATCGGATGTATCAAAATACTTCCATGTTAAGCTGAACGGCCTGAAAAATGATGAGGCTGTCTATTTTCCGGGCACGTATGATCGCAATTTCAAAAACGAAGCGCCGGATCAGCTGAAGCTGCTGAATCAAAAAGGCAAGCCGTCTGATCAAAAACTGTCGGTAAAAGAAGTCCAAAAACCGCTGATTTCATTGAATGCTATCATCGCGGTTAACGATCAAACCTTTGATCAGCTTAAATCACTAGGTGATAAAGCGTCATTATACGGCTACAGCTATGATCATTGGAAAGACAGTCTTGGGATCAGCCAATCCTTGAAAAATGAGATTTACGGCAACTATATCGACGTGCATTCTGATTTTATGGCAAAAGCCGGTACTTACTATGATACGGTGCAGCTGCCGAGCTTGAGTTTATTCATCGGGCTGTTTATCGCGATCGTCTTCTTTGTCGCTGCAGCAAGTTTCTTATATTTCAGGCTGTTCACCGATTTAGATGAAGATCGGGAGCGCTACCGTTCACTGGCCAAAATCGGCCTGAGTGAGCGTGAAATGTCACAAAGCGTGACGATACAATTGGCGATTCTCTTTTTCTTTCCATTTGTCATTGCCGTCATGCATACGCTGTTTGCCCTGAGAACATTGGCCGTCGAAGGCTATTCCGATGTAGCGGGTCCGCTCAGTCTCACGATCGGAGGGTTTTTCATTTTTCAGCTTTTGTTCTTCCTCGTGGTGCGATCAAACTATTTGAAAAAAATGAACAAGTAAGGGGAGTGCAAAGATGAAAAAAGCATTGGCGATCCTGGCCGTCTTGGCGGCTGCTGCCGTAATATGTGGTCTTCTCTTTTTTCATAATGATGTTACAGACAGATTTAATCCGTTTATTCACCAGCAAGATGTCTATGTGCAGATTGATCGAGATGGCAGACATCTTAGCCCGGGCGGTACTGAATATACATTAGACGGATACAATGCATCCGGGAAAAAAGAAGAAGTGACCTTTTTCGCCGGCAAAGAGCTTCGGAAGAACGCGTATTTGAAGGTGAAGGCGAAAGGAAAGTATGTCGAGACTTGGGAGGAAGTCAGGTTTGAAGATATGCCGGACTCCGTACAGTCAGCATTAAAATGATTCATAAAAAAGGCACAGTATCCATGGGACTGTGCCTTTTTCTTTACTTTTTATTTTCTTCGGCCCGTTTGATCAGCATGTCGGCGATGATATCCACCTGTTTGCTGACAGAAATCGGATCGTACGGGTAGAACGTGTCAAAGTCATTGATAAACACGCGATTATGTTTAACAGCGTCAAGGTTCTTCCAAATAGAGGAGTTCTCCAGCTTGTCGAGTGTTTTGCTTTCGCCTTTCGGGTTGTAGTCCGTAATGAACATATAATCTGCGGCATACTCAGGAATCACCTCTTGAGAGAGCTGTTTCATCTCTCCTTTTTTGATGACATCTTGTTCAATTTTTTCAGGCGCTTTTAACCCGAGCGCATTGTATACAGCTTGGCCGCCGCGTCCGCCATTGTCATTGAATACCCAGAATTCGCCCTTGTCTGTGTTTTCATAAATGCCGAAGGTCGCATCTTTGTCGATGACGCCGGCAATTCTCTTTTTAGCTGCGTCCGCTTTTTTGTTAAAGTCAGCCATAAATGAGGTTGCTTTGTCTTTCGCACCTGCGATATCTCCGAACATGCTGACAGTGTCCTCGACGTTTTTCGCAGTGTTATAAGGTATGACAACAGTCGGAGCGATTTTCTTTAATTTATCGACATTCTCTTCATTCATGACAACAATGAGGTCAGGCTGAAGCTCCATCACTTTTTCAACGCTGATTGGATCACCGACATCCTTCACATTTTTCAGCTTTGATTTTAAAAACGGATTATCAAATGACCACGAGCCTGAGCCGACTACATTGGCCCCGACAGAAAGCAATTCACCGGCATAAAAATCAGTGACGATGCGTTTTGGATGTGCAGGAATGTTGACGTTCCCTTTAGGTGATTTGTATGTCCTCATTTCTGTCTTTTCGGAAGCAGAATCGCTTGAGCTCCCTTTAGAAGCCGTGCCGCTGCAAGCGCTGACAAACATGAGAAGCAGCACAAGCATGCCCACGAGCAATGTGTTCTTTTTCATCAAAAACCCTCCCAATATGTATGTGAATAGATTAGTAATGATTATCATTATCAATTAATAATATAGCAAGAAACCCATTCTCCGTCTATCACTATTTTCAAGGAAGAACGTTTTTTCATTTATAGGTGACGCGGTATGCCTAATCGATTATTATAGGAAAATAGGAGGAGGAAAATATGGGAATTACAAAAAGAGGTGCCGCTTGGGAATGGCTGCATAGCTGGTGGATGCTGTTTATTTTCATGCCTTTTGCCATTACCAGTTTTTTTGCCTTTTTATTTATTGGCATCAAGGTTAGAAATAGAAAGTGGATGATGTACGGCATCATTTATTTTTTCATTTTTGCGTTTGGTTTTGTTTTGCCCGATCTGCCTGGCGTTTTTGTTGTGCTCCCGTTGTGGGCTGTGACCATTATTCACGGCTTTAAAGTGCGCCCGCTGTATTTGATTCAGCTGGATGTCTACAAGGATCATGTGGAGGCACGGGCTTTTGCCGAGGCAAGAAGTGAAGCCGAAAGCAGATTTCATGCGCCGAAACAGTCTATTCAGGATATACATATTCGCAAGGAACAGTAAGAAAAAAAAGCTCAACACTCGCATTGTGTTGAGCTTTTTCTATCCTACTGCTGGTAGGATTGCTGTTGAAATGGCGTATTTTGGCCGAATGGAAGTGTAGACACATTCGTATTCATCACGCTGGATTGTCCAGTAAGTTCCTGCTGCATTTGGTTGCACATGTTGACAACCTGCTGGCATTTTTGAATCGCCATGTCATGTCCGTGCAGCGCTTGTTGAATCGTATGTGCAGCTTGTTGTTCGTGGTTTAGAATTTGCTGCAGCATTTGGATGTTTTGCTGCTCCTGGTGAAGCATTTGGCGGTATTGCTGGCTGCTTTGCTGTGTTTGCTGAATGAGCTGCTGAGCAGTTTGGCGGCATTGGTTCAGCTGCTGCAAGCCGTGTTGTGTATGATGCATAAATCATTCCTCCATGTGATCGATTGACGTGAGTCGGTATTATCATGCAACTGGCATGAAAAGAAATTCTGTCAAAGAGGAACTACAATTATTTTCCTCGGCCCCTCTGTCTTTGAATGAAAACGGTAAAGATTGTATACTGGGTACAAACCCTTTTTATGTAAATGTTCCGTTTTAACATATAAGAATGGCGGAAAACGAAACCCTGAATTGGGAGAATCGTCTTCCGCTTTTTTTCTTTGTTTGCTCAGAAACCGCCTTCCCCTGCAGTAAATGGGATATTCAGTCTGTTTTCTACTGTGCGGAGGCGCTGATTGAGCCGATTTAAGCGGCGTGTATGGCGTTCAACAGCCTGGCTTAGCTGATTGACCTGTTCGGCAATCCGTGCAATTTCCCGATTTTGACGGCGGTCTTCGTTTGTCAGACGGGTTAATTCTCTCGACTGCTGTTCATTTTGCCGTTCAAGTGCCGCGATTCTTCTTTCCAATGCAGGCTGTCTTTCCATTTGGTATGGCTCGTATATATCCTGCTGTGGATAAGGGCTGTATTCATAGTGGCTATAGTAAGGTTCCTGCTGAGGCAGCTGTGGGCTGTAATATTGATAAGGGTTCATTATGATCAATCTCCTTGTGGGTGAATTCCTTATAACTTATGTAGTCATTGGCACAGTGCCACGGCATTCGCCTAAAAAAAGGAGGAAAGGATGGGGATCTCCTTGAAAAACAAATATGGCATTTTGTTATTCATTGCTGTATGCATGATGGTATCCGGCTGCCAGCAGCAAAAAGAAGAGACGCCGTTTTATTACGGAACGTGGGATGAGGGAATTGCTCCCGGGCCAACGGACGGCGTGAAATCAGCAACGGTCACATTTACCAAAGACGAGGTTGTGGAAACGGAAGTGATGGAAGGAAGAGGAGAGGTTCAGCTGCCTTTTATGGCATACAAGGTGATTTCCCAAAGCGCTGACGGGTCTATCGAGATTCAGTATCTCGGCCCCTATTATCCGCTCAAAAGCACGCTGAAAAGAGGAGAAAAAGGGACGTTGATATGGGAGCAAAATGGACAGACAAAAACGATGACAAGAATCGAATCAAAAGACCGGCAGGGAGGAAAAAGATGAGACATAAAAAAGCTGAAAGACTGGTGGCAGCGGGACTTGTTTTACATATCATTCAGTGGATATTTATATTATGGGCTTTTCTCAAGGTCAAACATTTATTTAGTGACTATACGATCTATAACCCTAATGTCATCAGCGGCTCCATGCAGTCCTTATCGTTTATACAAATGATGCGCGCTATGGTGTACTCAGGGGCAATCGTGAATTATGTGTTGTTTTTTGCCCTTGTATTGCTTATTTATGGCATCGTGCTTCATGCCATCCTGATCGTTCTGGAAATGGCGGCTTACGTTATGATCAGACGGAATCCTGCATCATCATGGGGGTTCTTTTTCATCGCGGCTGGTGTGAAGCTTGCCATCTTGAATATAACCGGCATTCCGTTTTTAGCTGCCGGCTTTATGCTGATGAAACAGAAAAAAGCAGAAAACGTCGTGAAAACAGAAAGAAAGCGGGAACCACGAAAACGTATCCGAAGACAAGGGCGGCGTCTAAACAGAATCCGGAGAAAACCATCTCTTCCGGTTGAATATCAAAAAGGAAAAACGATATGATGGGACTATAGACTGAAAACGACATGAAGGAGATGCAGGATGTACAAACTCATTGCAATTGATATGGATGGAACACTTTTAAATGATCATCATGAAGTAACAGAGGAGGTCCGCGACGCGCTTCACGCGGCAAAAGCGGAAGGTGTCAAAATCGTGCTTTGCACCGGCCGGCCTATCGGGGGTGTGCGGAGATACTTAGATGAACTGAATTTAATTGAAGAAGGCGACTATGTCATCGCGTATAATGGAGCGCTTGTTCAAAATACGCATACAAATGAAGTGGTCTCAGAGCTGTCTCTCGGCTATGATGATTTGGCTTCATTATATGACCTGAGCTTAGAGCTGAAGACGCCGATGCATTTCTTTGATTCATCTCATTTGTATACGCCTAACCGGGATATTAGCGAATTTACCGTATACGAATCCTATGTGACACAGGTGCCGCTTCATTTCCGCAAGATTGACGAGGTGCCTAAAGATATCCTCATCCCGAAAGTGATGTTTATTGATAAACCGGAGAACTTAAGCCGCGTCATTACATCGATTCCAAAAGACGTGAGAGAAAAATATACAATGGTCAGAAGCGCGCCGTTCTTTTACGAAATTCTGCACCCGGAAGCCAGCAAAGGAAATGCTGTACGCCAGCTGGCACAGCTGCTTGGAATTGAACAGGCGGAAGTCATGTGCATAGGCGACAACGGGAACGACCTGACAATGATCGAATGGGCGGGCTGCGGGGTGGCCATGGCAAACGCCATCCCAGAAGTATTGGAAGCCGCGAACTTTCAAACACGCTCCAATAATGAACATGGGGTTGCGCATGCGATTCAAGAGCTTGTTTTGGCGAAATAATAATGAAATCCAGCCTTTTAGGCTGGATTTTTTGTTATGTTGTGCCCGGCCGGTCTGTAAGCGCCATGAAGCCTTTTTGCGGAATGGACGCTACAACTTCTTTTCCTGCTGCCTTATAATATCAGCGATTGATCATGAAACTGCAACATTTCTGATTGGCTCTGATACAGCAGGGGCTAGTAAAAATAAAAAGGAAGCTTTCACCATAAACATCAGCATAGTACATTGAAAGAATCTCTTCGTCTTTATGTTGGAAGGTGATGTCAATCTTTTGACGAATCTCTTTGTCTTTCGTTATGCTGATAAAACAAGTTGTTCACAAAATGTATGATTTTAGCCTGAATGGAAAGGGGACTGGATCAGATGTGCACAAGTCTTACATTGGAAACTGCTGACCGGAATCATTTATTAGCGAGAACAATGGATTTTGCATTTCAGCTGGGGACGGAGGTCATTCTCTATCCGCGCCGTTACAGCTGGAAGAGTGAAGCTGACGGAAGGGTGCATCAAACACAGTACGCGTTTATCGGTATGGGGAGAAAACTTGGAAATATATTATTTGCCGACGGAGTTAATGAAAGCGGTTTATCTTGTGCGGCGCTTTATTTTATGGGATATGCGGAGTACGAAAAAACACTTCGGGGAGACGGCGTTCATATTGCCCCGCATGAATTTGTAACATGGGCGCTATCAGTTTGTAAGTCTTTGGATGACGTAAAAGAAAAGATCCACTCTTTAACGATTGTGGAGAAGAAATTAGATCTATTGGATACCGTTTTACCGCTGCACTGGATATTGTCAGACCGGACGGGACGCAGCCTGACGATCGAACCGAGAGCAGACGGCATCAAAATCTTTGACAATCAACCAGGTGTCATGACGAACAGCCCCGACTTTTTATGGCATGTGGCCAATCTTCGGCAATATATAGGATTACGGCCGAAACAATTCGAGAGCAAGGAGTTGGGCGGATTGATGCTGTCCGCTTTTGGCCAAGGCTCGGGTACAGTGGGGCTGCCGGGAGATTATACACCGCCTTCACGGTTTGTCAGAGCTTGTTTTCTGAAAGAACATCTAGAGCCTGCGGCAGATGAAACGAAAGGTGTATCAGCAGCTTTTCAGCTTTTGGCAAACATGGCGATACCCAAGGGTGTTGTGATAACGGAAGAAGACGAAATTGATTATACGCAATACACTTCTGTGATGTGCAGCGACACGGGAAACTACTACTTTCACCACTACGACAATCGGCAAATCCAAAAAGTAAGTTTATTTCATGAAGACCTAGACCGCCTTGAGCCTAAAGTGTTTTCTGCTAAAGCGGAAGAAAGTATTCTAGAACTTAATTAAGATACAATGAGCTGATTTCGGTATGAATCCGGGATCAGCTCATTTTTTTATGCGATGTCTCAGCTTCTGAATGAGTCAAAGTGGACCGATCTGCGACGGCGATCACGTGCGTTTATTAGCAAAGAGCAAAAGCGGCGGCAAAACGCGTATGGTCGGAAGTACAGATATGCATTTATATAAAACTTTGAATCAAAACGAGTCTCAGCATCATCAGGCTGTTTTGTAAGGATACAGGTTGCACAAATGCCGCTCCATGATGCTGCGAGATTCTTTTCAGCTTAAAAAGAAAAATTTGATCTTAACTCATTGACAAACGTCCAAGACAAAGGTACATTTTGATTTATTCATATTAAACGACTAGGAATATAGGAGTTTATTTTTCGGATTATTCAGCCTAAAACATGATAAAAGGAGTATCGCCATGACAAGCAAAAAGAAACAAATCAAATTAGGGGTATTTTTAGCAGGCACAGGCCATCACGTCGCGTCTTGGCGGCATCCTGACGCGCCTTCAGATGCGAGCATGAATTTGGATTATTTTAAAGAGCTTGCGAAAACAGCGGAGCGGGGCAAGCTGGATATGCTGTTTTTAGCAGATAGCCTATCAATTGACAGTAAATCACATCCAAATGTATTAACAAGGTTTGAGCCATTCACCTTGCTCTCTGCCCTGGCGCAGGTCACATCAAGAATCGGACTGACAGCAACAGCCTCCACTACATATAGCGAGCCGTTTCACATTGCCAGACAGTTTGCGTCATTGGATCATCTGTCCAACGGCCGTGCCGGATGGAACGTCGTCACTTCATCGATTGAATCAACAGCGCTGAATTTCAGCGGTGAAAAACACCTTGAACACCATTTGCGCTACAAGCGGGCAGAGGAATTTGTCGAGGTTGTAAAGGGGCTTTGGGATTCATGGGAAGAGGGCGCCTTTATCCGCAATAAAGAAACAGGTGAATTCTTTGAGAAGGAAAAAATGCATGAGCTGAACCACAAAGGAGAATATTTCTCGGTTCGCGGGCCACTGAACGTTTCAAGAACGCCGCAGGGCCAGCCAGTCATTATCCAGGCAGGATCATCAGGAGACGGAAAAGCGCTGGCTGCCAGAACAGCAGAAGTGATCTTCACAGCGCAAAACCACCTGGAATCCGCTCAAGAATTTTATCAATCCATTAAAGAACAGGCTGCAGAATTCGGACGTGATCCAGAGAAAATCGCCATCATGCCGGGTATTTTCCCGATCATTGCTGATACCGAAGAAGCGGCACAAGCCAAATACAAGGAGCTTCAAGACCTGATTATTCCATCCGTCGGTCTGCAAATTCTCCAAAATTATTTAGGCGGAATTGATTTGTCGGCGTATCCGCTTGATGGGCCTCTGCCGAAGCTTGACGCAGATGCTTCCAATGCGGTAAAAAGCCGCTTCAAGCTTGTTCAGGAAATGGCTGAGCGAGACAATATGACGATACGCGAGCTTTACAAATACGTTGCAGGCTCCAGAGGACACCATATCTTCGTCGGCACGCCGGAGCAGCTCGCTGACAAGATGCAGGAATGGGTGGATAAGGAAGCGTGTGACGGGTTTAATATCATGCCTCCGCTTCTACCAGAAGGAATTGAAGTGTTTGTTGATCAAGTGGTTCCGATTTTACAGGAGCGCGGCGTGTTCAGAAAAGAATATGAAGGCACAACATTAAGAGAGCACTTCGGTTTGGAAAAGCCGGTCAACCGCTATGCAAAGTAAGGAGGAACGCTAGATGAAGCCACAATATCGCCTTGCAGTTGAACGTGATGCTGAACAGCTTCTCGAGCTGACATTGCGGGCTTATGAACCGATTCGAAAGCTTGGCATTCGTTTTGCCGCCGCTCATGCGGATTTGGATTTGGTGCTGAAAAATATCCGGAAAAACGCCTGCTACGTCATGGAAGAAGACGGGCGGATTATCGCGACCATCTCCTTAAGAATGCCGTGGGGACAGCAGCCGGGACCGTATGGCGTTCCGCATATCTGGTGGTTCGCTGTGGACCCTGACACCGGTAAAAAAGGAATCGGAACAAAGCTGCTTCAATGGCTGGAGGAAACAATCCTCCGCGATACGTTAAAGGTTCCGTTTGTCTCACTCGGAACAGCGAATAAGCATCCGTGGCTGATTGAGATGTACGAACGAAAAGGGTATGTTCGCGCAGGTGAACAAGACCTTGGCAAAGGGCATATCACAGTTTATATGAAAAAACAATTGCGACATGATCTATAAAAAAAAGAAAAGGCGGGAAAATCAAATGAAAATGAAAAAATGGACTTTGTTGGTCGTTGCTGCATTATTAGCGGTGCTCTCCGCTTGCGGCAATGGAAACAGCAGCAGTAAAGAGGATGACAATGTGCTTCATGTCGGTGCGACAGGACAAAGTTACCCATTTGCTTATAAAGAAAACGGAAAGCTGACAGGTTTTGACGTTGAAGTGATGGAAGCGGTCGCTAAGAAAATTGATATGAAGCTGGACTGGAAGCTGCTTGAATTCAGCGGGCTGATGGGAGAGCTTCAAACAGGCAAGCTTGACACCATTTCCAACCAGGTAGCTGTGACAGACGAACGCAAGGAAACGTATAACTTTACGAAACCATACGCTTATGCGGGAACACAGATTGTCGTCAAAAAAGACAATACAGATATCAAATCAGTAGACGATTTAAAAGGGAAGACAGTCGCGGCCGTTCTCGGTTCAAACCACGCGAAAAACCTTGAAAGCAAAGATCCTGATAAAAAAATCAATATCAAAACGTACGAAACACAAGAGGGCACGCTGAAGGATGTTGCGTACGGCCGTGTTGACGCTTATGTTAACAGCCGAACTGTATTGATCGCGCAAATCAAGAAAACCGGTTTACCGTTAAAGCTTGCCGGAGATCCGATTGTTTACGAACAGGTTGCATTCCCATTCGCCAAGGACGATGCGCACGACAAGCTCCGCAAAAAAGTCAATAAGGCGCTTGATGAATTGCGTAAAGACGGAACACTGAAAAAACTCTCTGAAAAATACTTTAATGAAGATATCACAGTAGAACAGAAGCATTAAGAAACGGCGGTGAATCACCAGAATGAACACGATTGATTGGGAATTCATGATATCAGCGTTCCCGACTTTAATTCAGGCCCTTCCGATCACCTTGTTGATGGCCATAGCGGCTATGATTTTTGCCATTATCGGTGGACTTATTCTCGCACTCATTACAAAGAACAAAATTCCAGTGCTTCATCAGCTGTCAAAGCTGTATATATCCTTTTTCCGAGGCGTGCCGACACTGGTGCAGCTGTTCTTAATCTATTACGGGCTGCCGCAGCTGTTTCCAGAGATGAGCAAAATGACAGCTCTCACTGCCGCCATCATCGGGTTAAGCTTAAAAAACGCAGCTTATTTGGCAGAAATATTCCGGGCGGCCCTCAATTCTGTTGATGACGGGCAGCTGGAGGCGTGTCTGTCTGTCGGCATGACAAAACTTCAGGCATACAGACGGATTATTTTGCCGCAAGCGATCCGAAATGCGATTCCGGCAACGGGTAATACATTTATCGGACTCCTGAAAGAAACGTCACTGGCCTTTACATTAGGGGTCATGGAGATGTTCGCCCAAGGGAAGATGTACGCTTCAGGAAACCTCAAATATTTTGAGACGTACTTGGCGGTTGCGATCGTCTATTGGGTTCTTACCATTATCTACAGCATGTTGCAGGACTTGTTTGAACGCGCCATGAGCAAGCCATACCGGACTTAGAGGTGAAATCAGTTGATAACAGTAAAAAATATTCGCAAAGCGTTTAAAGATCTCGTCGTGCTAGATGGAATCGATCTAGAAGTGAAGCGCGGAGAAGTGGTGGCGATCATCGGTCCGTCCGGTTCCGGAAAATCAACGCTTCTCCGGTGCTTGAATCTATTAGAACGTCCGGATCAAGGCCTCATTGAAATCGGAGAAGCCAAACTGAACGCGGAAAAATTTACACGCAAAGAAGCACACCGGCTTCGCCAGCAAACGGCCATGGTTTTTCAAAACTACAATCTGTTTAAAAATAAAACGGCTCTGCAAAACATTACAGAAGCTTTAATCGTGGCTCAACACAAATCACGCGACGAAGCAAAACGCATTGGAATGGAGATTCTGAAACAAGTCGGTCTGGAGCATAAGGCTGACAGCTATCCGATCACAATGTCTGGCGGCCAGCAGCAGCGAATTGGCATCGCTCGGGCGCTTGCGGTCAATCCGCATGCGATCTTGCTGGATGAACCAACGTCAGCGCTTGACCCTGAGCTCGTCGCAGGAGTGCTTCAGGTCATCAAATCCATTGCGGAAAAACAAACAACGATGATCATCGTGACACACGAAATGGCGTTTGCAAAAGAGGTCGCTGACCAAGTGATTTTTATGGCAGACGGCCATATTATCGAACAGGGAACGCCAGAAGAACTGTTTGACCATCCAAAGAACGAACGGACAAAACGGTTTATCAAGCAGGTGGGAGAGCCTGCAGAGATTATATAAGAAGGGGAGAAGAACAATGGCCGACAAAACGTTTCATACCCGTTTAATCAATATGCGGCGTGATCTTCATGAACATCCTGAACTGTCATTTCAAGAGATTGAAACGACGAAAAAAATCCGCCGCTGGCTTGAGGAGGAGCAAATCGAAATACTGGACGTTCCTCAATTGGAGACTGGTGTGATTGCGGAAATCAAAGGACGGGAAGACGGCCCCGTGATAGCGATACGGGCGGACATTGACGCGCTCCCGATCCATGAACAGACGAACTTGCCGTTTTCTTCTAAGGTTGACGGTACGATGCATGCGTGCGGGCACGATTTTCATACCGCTTCAATTATTGGCACAGCCATTTTGCTGAACCAAAGACGGGACGAGCTGAAAGGTACCGTCCGCTTTATCTTTCAGCCGGCCGAAGAAATTGCCGCGGGAGCAAGAAAGGTCATAGAAGCTGGCGTGCTTGATGGTGTTTCCGCCATTTTCGGCATGCACAATAAGCCGGATCTGCCTGTCGGGACCATTGGTGTAAAGGAAGGTCCGTTAATGGCAAGTGTTGACCGGTTTGAGATCGTCATCAAAGGGAAAGGCGGACACGCCGGCATCCCAAATAACAGTATTGATCCAATCGCTGCCGCAGGACAAATCATCAGCGGCCTGCAATCTGTGGTCAGCCGCAACATCAGCTCACTGCAAAACGCAGTCGTCAGTATCACAAGAGTACAGGCGGGCACGTCGTGGAACGTGATTCCAGATCAAGCTGAAATGGAGGGAACGGTTCGAACCTTTCAAAAAGAAGCGAGGCAGGCTGTTCCGGAGCATATGAAACGGGTGGCTGAAGGAATTGCAGCGGGCTATGGGGCACAAGCGGAATTCAAGTGGTTTCCTTATTTGCCTTCCGTTCAGAATGACGGCACCTTTTTGAATGCGGCATCCGAAGCTGCGGCACGGATTGGCTGCCAAACTGTTCACGCTGAGCAGTCTCCGGGCGGAGAAGACTTCGCTCTGTATCAAGAGAAGATCCCGGGATTTTTTGTCTGGATGGGAACGAACGGAACGGAGGAGTGGCACCATCCGGCCTTTACCCTGGATGAAGAAGCCCTTACGGTTGCTTCTCACTACTTTGCGGAGCTGGCGGTTATTGTATTGGGGACTATCAAATGAGCAAACAAGGACTGACAGCAGGTCTTGCAGAGGCTGTGAGAACGTCACAGCCGGAGCATTCAGTTGACGCGATTCGCGAAGCAAAAAAAGGATTACTTGATTTTACTGCCGCTTCATTTGCAGGAAGAGAAGATAAAGGCATTCAAAAGCTCCTCCGTCTGATAGAGGATGAAGGAGGCCTGCCCCTTGTTCCTCTTATCGGACAAGGCAAAAAGGCCGCGCCATTACAATCCGCGATGCTCAATGGGTTTATCGCTCATGCATTGGATTTTGATGATGTCCACTCCGATGTAAGAGGGCATCCTAGTGCGGTCATCGTGCCTGCTCTTATGGCTTCTGCCGCTCGCGGACATGACGAGCGGCTTCTTGGCGCTTATGTTGTTGGTGTTGAAGTAATGGCACGGCTGGGCGAATCAATTGGCAGCCGCCACTATGAAAAGGGCTGGCATAATACAGGAACGCTTGGTGCGATTGCTGCCGCCTGCGCCGTAGGTTATGCTGAGGGACTGCCTCAAAAAGAGCTGGAAAAAGCGATTGGTTTTGCGGCTACGCAATCTGCTGGGATGAGGATGCAATTTGGAACAGAAATGAAACCGCTGCACGCCGGTCTGGCGGCCCAGGCTGGCTTGCTGGCCGTTAAGCTGGCCCAATCAGAATTTGGCGGGTCCCGTACGGCACTTGATGGAGAAGCTGGTTTTTTCAATCTGTACGGTGATTTGGAAAAAGCACAACACACTTTGCTATACGATTGGGGCGGACCGTGGAGAATCGTAAAGCCGGGCCTATGGTTTAAAATTTATCCATTTTGTTCCGCGGCACACCATGCTGCAGACGCGGTACGAAAGCTTATCTCTGAAGAAGCCATTTCTGCTGCCAATACCGAGCGGATTGAAGTGGTTTTTCCGCCAGGCGGAGATGCTGCATTGACGGAACGGTCTCCGAAAACTGGAGAGGAAGGCCGTTTCAGCGTTGAATATGTGATTGCTCTTGCTTTGCATGGACACGAGCTGACCGTTGAACATTTCAACAACCAGCCGATCCCTAGCAACATTCAAACAACAATTGGGCGAATTCATCGGGTATATGACAATGTTATTCAGCCGGCTCCACATGCCGTTCCGAAAGGCCGTTTCACGATTGTCCGGGCCTATTTATCAGACGGCCGGATTTGCGAAGCGCGTGTGGACTGTCCAAAAGGGGCTCCAGGAAATGAGCTGTCGGAAGAAGACATAAAAGAAAAATTGAGAGTAACGGTTCCGCAGGAAAAAACGCGACGCATTATAACAGCTGTTGAAAAAGCCGATATCAAAGAATTTTTAGCTCATATAGAATAAGATTCAGCTCTATTCGATGATTTCAGATGATATGATAAAACCAATCATACGTTTGAAAAAGGAGAAAACCATGACGGTGAATGACGCGGTTGTATTCATTTTGGCTGCCTTTTTACTATGGGGAGCGGCGGATTATTGTTTGGGAAACAGATGGGGGCTTGGCGAGCGGTTTGCGGACGGCTTTAAAGCTATGGGGCCGCTGGCGCTGTCCATGATCGGTATTGTGTCACTGGCGCCCGTGCTGGCGGCAATCCTGATTCCCATTGTTTCTCCGGTTTACACAGCGATTGGCGCGGACCCTTCTTCCTTTGCGAACACCATTTTGGCGATTGATATGGGAGGATATGCGCTGGCCGGAGAAATGGCGAAAGATCCGCAGGCCGGGCTGTTTTCATGGGTGTTTTTAGGAACAATGATGGGACCGGCAATCGTCTTCACGATTCCCGTCGCTCTTGGCATCATCGAAAAAGAGGACCATCCGTATTTTGCGAAAGGCATATTAATCGGGCTGTGCACAGTGCCGATCGGTTGTTTCACCGGCGGATTATGCGCGGGCTTTGACATCGGCATGATAGGTAAAAACCTTCTGATCCCAAGTCTGTTATCTGCTGTGATCGCTTTTGGGTTATGGCGGTATACCGACAGTATGATTCGGTTGTTTCATCTCTTCGGGAAAGCGGTCAGTGTGGTTGCGATTATCGGGCTTGCGGCTGTCTCCGTTGAAACGCTGACAGGCATTGTGCTGATTCCGGGAATGGAGAATGTCGAGACTGGGATACAAACGACAGGGACCATCGCCATTGCTCTGGCAGGGGCGTTTCCGATGACGGCTTTTATTACAAAAACCTTTAAAAAACCGCTTCAGGCTCTTGGGAAATGCCTTCATTTAGATGAGACAGCAACAGCAGGCTTGGTGACCTCTTTGGCGCATCATATCCCGATGCTGGCTTCATTAAAGGATATGACGCCGAGAGGAAAGGTCATCAATGTTGCGTTTGCGGTCAGCGGCGCCTTTGTACTCGGCAGCCATCTCGGTTTTGTAGCCGGAATGAAAAAAGAAATGGCGGCGGCCATGATCATTGGAAAAGTAGCTGGCGGAGTCACAGCTGCCGCGGCGGCTGCTTGGATGATGCCTGCACAATCAGCTGATCAGCAAAAACGTATCTCAGCCGGCCACAGCTGAGGCAGAAGCTGTTTCAACTTTGTCCAATCGGGAATGTTACAGTAAAGATTTCTGTGAAAGAGGGTTGGACACATGGCGGGGAAAGACCAGTACGTGTCAAAAATAAAACAGGAAACCAAGCCTTGGATCAAACGATTCGGGAGGCTTGGTTATTTTGCATTCGGCGGCGTTTTTATTCTGCTTGGGATTTTGGCATTTATGACGGCTGCCGGGGCAGGCCGCGCGAAAGACTCGAGCGGAGCGCTCCAAACGCTATCACATATGCCGTATGGATCGTTATTGCTTTTTTTAATAGGTGTCTGCCTTATCGGCTATGTGATCTGGATGGTGTTAAGCGCGATCAAGGACACGGAGGGCCACGGAAACAGCAGGCGCGGCCTGTCACGGAGAATAGGAAACTTTTTCAGTGCCGCCGTTTACGCATCCATCGCTTGGAATGCCTTGCGATTTGTGTTTGGCCAAGGGAAAGGCGGCACTTCAGAACAGACGTGGTCAGCTTACATATTGGCGCAGCCGTTCGGCCAATGGCTTACAGGGCTTACGGGTGCGGGTTTTATCGTATTTGCGATTGTTCAATTTATGAAAGGCGTTCGGGCTGCTTTTATGAAAGAATTCGATACGTCAAAAATGAACAAACAGATGATATGCATTACGAAAAACACCGGACGTGCAGGCAATATCGCCCGGGCCATTATTTTCTCGGCTATAGGCTATTTTCTCATCAAAACAGCCATGACCGCTGATCCCGACGACACAAGAGGCTTTGACGGCGCGCTCGCCGAACTCGCGCAGCAGCCGCATGGCAAATTGATTCTGTCTATATTGGCTTTAGGCCTGATCTTATATGGAATGTATGCCATTATGAAAGGCATTTATCAGCACATGACATGGGAGGAGTGAGCTCTGGGCAGGTCCGCGCCAAGGGCGTTTTTCAGTTTCTCTGAAATCAGGTGGATGAAAGCTGGCGCCAGCCTGTATAATAAAAGCAAATCAAAAGCAGTTTTCATCAGGACTGATCCACAAGGAGGTGCGGAATGGATCGGGAAAAACAACAATTAAGCATAGAAGCGGCAAGGCTTTACTATCAGTCTGACTACAGTCAGCAGCAAATTGCTGAGCAGCTCAACATTTCAAGGCCAACCGTTTCCCGGCTGCTGCAATATGCAAAGGAAAAAGGGTATGTCCAGATTCGCGTCATGGACCCTTTTGAGGATTTGGATGCGCTCGGTTCCATGCTTGAAGAGAAATATGGTCTCCTCGAGGCTCATGTTGTGTTTTCCCCGACACCCGATTATGCAGGAATTACACATGACCTAAGCCGCTATGGTGCAGAATATATGCATGAAACGGTAAAAGACGGCGACATTGTCGGCGTCAGCTGGGGAACCACCATGTATCAAATCGCGCAAAACATGCAGCCGAAGCAGGTAAAAGGCGTCGAGGTCGTCCAGCTGAAAGGCGGTATCAGCCACTCGCGGGTGAACACGTATTCCGCTGAAACAATTCAGCTGTTTGCGGAGGCTTTTCAAACGATGCCGCGCTATCTCCCGCTTCCCGTCGTGTTTGATAATGCGGATGTGAAGCGAATGGTAGAGAAAGACCGTCATATTGAGCGGATTATTGAAATGGGCAAGCAGGCGAATATCGCTCTCTTCACGGTCGGGACTGTCCGTGATGAAGCGCTGTTGTTTCGGCTCGGATATTTTAACGAAGAAGAGAAAGCCCTGCTGAAAAAACAGGCCGTTGGGGATATTTGTTCACGCTTTTTTGATGCGAAAGGGAATATTTGCAGCAGTGCCATCAATGACCGGACCATCGGTGTTGAGCTTGAAGACCTCAGACTGAAGGAACGCTCGATTTTAGTGGCCGGCGGAAGCAGAAAAGTATCTTCCATTCACGGAGCATTAACCGGAAAATATGCCAATGTTTTAATCATTGACCAGCATACCGCAAGGGTGCTTGTTAATGATTTGTGACACGTTCAAACCGTTCGCTGAACAAAATTTCAATTACCAATTTACATATGTTCAAAAGTCGGTTATGCTAAAAAATATCTTAACAAAAAAGGAAGTGTGCGAAGGATGTCATTAGCTAACATAATTGATCATACAGCTTTGAAACCGCATACACAAAAAGCGGAAATTCTCAAACTTATTGAAGAAGCGAAAACATACAAGTTTGCTTCAGTATGTGTCAATCCGACATGGGTGGCGCTTGCTGCGAAAGAGCTTAAGGGAACTGGAGTCGACGTTTGTACGGTCATCGGCTTCCCGCTCGGTGCCAATACAACTGAAACAAAAGCGTTCGAAACAAAAGACGCGATTTCAAAAGGCGCCACTGAAGTGGACATGGTCATTAACATTGCCGCTTTGAAAGACAAGGAAGACGATGTGGTGGAGGCTGATATCCGCGGTGTGGTGGAAGCTGCAGCCGGAAAAGCGCTTGTCAAAGTCATTATCGAAACATGCCTTTTGACCGATGAAGAAAAAGAACGTGCGTGCCGTTTAGCGGTTTCTGCGGGAGCGGACTTCGTGAAAACATCAACAGGCTTCTCTACAGGCGGCGCAACGAAGGAAGATATCGCCTTAATGCGCAAAACAGTAGGTCCTGATATCGGCGTGAAAGCATCTGGCGGAATCAGAACGAAAGAAGATGTAGACACAATGGTTGAGGCCGGAGCAAGCCGAATCGGCGCCAGTGCGGGCGTTTCCATCGTAAAAGGAGAAAACGCATCAAGCGGGGACAACTATTAAAAAGCTGACGGAAGGCAGACTGCTTTCCGTTTTCTGAGGAAAAAGTGATTGTAAGCGAATACAAATAAAGGAGAAACACATATGAAGTATTTGATTGGGATTACCGGTTTAATCGTGTTTTTAGGCCTCGCGTGGATCGCGAGCAGCGGCAAAAAAAGAATTAAGATCCGCCCAATTGTTGTTATGCTCATCTTGCAATTTATCCTTGGCTACATTCTCCTCAATACCGGGATAGGGAATTTCCTCGTAGGAGGATTTGCAAAAGGATTCGGTTACCTGCTTGAATACGCGGCAGAGGGAATCAACTTTGTGTTTGGCGGCTTGGTGAATGCGGACCAAACGACATTCTTTATGAATGTTCTCTTGCCGATCGTGTTTATTTCTGCTCTGATCGGGATTCTGCAAAAGTGGAAAGTCCTCCCGTTTATTATTAGATATATCGGCCTTGCCCTCAGCAAGGTAAACGGTATGGGAAGATTGGAATCGTATAACGCAGTGGCTTCTGCGATTTTAGGTCAGTCGGAAGTATTTATCTCCTTGAAGAAAGAACTGGGTCTTTTAAATCAGCAGCGCTTGTACACGCTTTGCGCATCTGCGATGTCCACTGTATCAATGTCGATTGTCGGCGCGTATATGACAATGCTGAAACCGGAATATGTTGTAACAGCGCTTGTTTTGAACTTATTCGGCGGTTTCATTATCGCTTCTATTATCAATCCGTACGAGGTTGCAAAAGAAGAGGATATGCTTCGTGTTGAGGAAGAAGAAAAACAATCCTTCTTCGAAGTGCTCGGAGAATACATCCTTGACGGTTTCAAAGTAGCGGTTGTCGTCGCTGCGATGCTGATTGGATTTGTCGCGATTATCGCCTTGATCAATGGCATTTTTAATGCAGTATTCGGTATCTCGTTCCAAGGCATTCTTGGATATGTGTTTGCTCCATTCGCTTTTCTTGTGGGTATCCCATGGAATGAAGCTGTTAATGCGGGAAGCATTATGGCAACAAAAATGGTGTCGAATGAATTTGTCGCCATGACGTCGCTTACGCAAAATGGTTTCCATTTCAGTGGCCGTACAACAGCAATCGTATCGGTATTCCTTGTGTCATTTGCGAACTTCTCCTCAATCGGAATCATTGCCGGTGCCGTAAAAGGACTGAATGAAAAGCAAGGAAATGTCGTCGCTCGTTTCGGCTTGAAATTATTATACGGTGCTACGCTTGTCAGCTTTTTATCAGCAGCAATTGTGGGCTTGATTTACTGAACTTAATCGAAAAGGATCGGTGACCAAACATGAGAATGGTAGATATCATCATCAAAAAACAAAACGGAAAAGAACTCACCACTGAAGAAATTCAATTTTTCGTGAACGGCTATACGGACGGAAGCATTCCTGATTATCAGGCAAGCGCGCTTGCTATGGCGATTTTCTTCCAGGATATGAGTGACCGTGAACGCGCGGACTTGACGATGGCTATGGTGAACTCCGGTGAAACGATTGATCTTTCTGCCATTGAAGGAATTAAAGTGGATAAACACTCCACCGGCGGCGTCGGCGACACGACAACGCTCGTTCTCGCCCCGCTAGTTGCGGCTCTTGATGTGCCGGTTGCCAAGATGTCTGGCCGCGGTCTCGGCCATACGGGCGGGACGATTGATAAATTAGAGGCAATCGCCGGCTTCCACGTGGAACTGACGAAGGATGAATTTATTAAGCTTGTGAACCGCGACAAGGTTGCGGTCATCGGCCAAAGCGGCAATTTAACGCCGGCTGATAAAAAACTGTACGCGCTTCGTGACGTAACGGGAACGGTCAATTCCATTCCGCTCATTGCAAGTTCGATTATGAGTAAAAAAATCGCTGCCGGGGCGGACGCCATCGTGCTTGACGTAAAAACGGGAGCGGGCGCCTTCATGAAAACAGAAGAAGACGCAGCTGAACTTGCCAAAGCAATGGTACGCATCGGAAATAACGTCGGCCGCCAAACAATGGCTGTTATTTCAGACATGTCCCAGCCGCTTGGCTTTGCGATCGGAAACGCGCTTGAAGTCAAAGAAGCGATCGACACGCTCAAAGGCGAGGGGCCTGAGGATCTTCATGAGCTTGTCTTAACGCTCGGCAGCCAGATGGTTGTGCTTGCAAAAAAAGCCGACACATTGGACGAAGCGAGAGCGAAGCTGGAAGAAGTCATGAAAAACGGCAAAGCGCTTGAGAAGTTCAAGGATTTCCTGAAAAACCAAGGCGGCGACAGCTCAATTGTTGACGATCCGTCTAAGCTTCCGCAAGCGGCATATCAAATTGAGGTGCCTGCGAAAGAAGCGGGTGTCGTCTCCGAAATCGTCGCGGACGAAATCGGCGTCGCAGCAATGCTGCTGGGTGCCGGACGCGCCACAAAAGAAGACGAAATTGATTTAGCCGTCGGCATCATGCTCCGCAAAAAGGTCGGCGACAAAGTAGAAAAAGGCGAACCGCTCGTGACGCTTTACGCCAACCGCGAAAACGTCGATGAAGTCATCGCAAAAGTCTATGGCAACATCCGCCTCGCCGCGGAAGCGAAGGCGCCGAAGCTGATTCATACGTTGATTACAGAATAAAAAATAAAGCACATCCCATGCTGAGCGGGGGTGTGCTTTTTTGATTATAGGATGTGATCAGCCGGATATTCCTCTTGGCTGATTTTTTTCGTTTTTGAAACATTTCTTTTAAAATGGTAGATGAGATAACAAAGGATGATACAAGGAATTCCGCAGAAAAGTGCGATTCTTTGATTGGGATCAAAAGCAAGACCGATACAAGAAGCTGAACATAATAAGAGAGCGGCTATAGGCATAAGAGGATAAAGCGGGGTGCGAAATGTCAGGTCTTTTACATTTCCCCCTTTTTTCAGAAACCTCTTTCGAAACAAGAGCTGGGACAAGGCAATGCTCATCCAGACCACGACTCCTGCAAATCCAGCAATTGCAACCATCACCACATAGACAGTTCCGGGGGCCACGATACTCGAAATGAGAGATAAACAAGATACAGCCATACTGATCATTAAGGCATTTAAAGGAATCCCTTTCGATGTGACTTTCTTAAAACGGGAGCTGATCATGTTTTCATTTGCTAACGACCACATCATACGGGTCGAAGCATATAAGCCTGAGTTGGCGACAGACAGCAAGGCTGTTAATATCACGAAATTCATAATGTCCGCGGCGTAAGGGATTCCGATCTCCGCAAATACGGCGACAAACGGGCTTTCAATCACGCCTGCGTCCTGCCACGAAATCAACCCGGATAAGACGAAGACAGCGCCAATGAAAAAAATGACTGTTCTCCATGCGACATTACGGATGGATCGCGGAATATCCTTTTGAGGATTTGCTGATTCTCCTGCTGTAACGCCGATTAACTCTGTACCGGAAAAGGCGAAGCTCACAGATATCATCGCGATAAAAACGGCGAGAAAGCCATTCGGAAACAGCCCGCCATGGTCTGTGAAATTTGACAGCATAGGAGCATCCGCCATCCCGTTTAAAGAGATCAGGCCAAACATGGCGGCTCCTCCTAAAATGATAAATAAAATAATGGTGACAATCTTTACGCTGGAAAACCAAAATTCAGTTTCCGCAAATAACTTAACTGAAAATGCGTTGCATACGAAAAGAAGAGCCGCAAAAATCGCACTCCACATCCACACACTGCTGTCCGGGAACCAGCGCTGCATGAGAATACCGGATGCGGTAAACTCAGAACCTACCGTCACCACCCAATTGATCCAATACATAATGCCGACCATAAAACCGGTTGATGGGCCGATGAATGTTGTCGCATATTTTTGAAAAGAGCCGGTTACCGGCATGGCAACCGACAATTCGCCGAGACATTGCATGACGAGGTACATCATCAACCCACCGATTACATAAGCGAGTATCGTACCGCCGGGTCCGGCTTGATGCAGCGTATAGCCTGTACTGAGAAAAAGTCCTGTGCCTATGACGCCTCCCAATGAGATCATAAATAAGTGCCTGCTTTTCATTGTGCGTTTTAGCTGTTGGCCGCTGTTCTCCTGAAGATTCACTGTCTCGCCCTCCTTTTAGCTGCCATTCATTAGGCAGATGAGTTTCTCATACCCAAAATACAACCTGCCAGAAGATCACTTGAATGGGGAGAGTTTCATTCCTTTTAATGCGTGTAACAGAACATGGGCTGCAGCTCTGCTTGTCATATCTCGAAAATCAAGGGTAGGATCAACTTCAACGATTTCAATCCCGGCGACATTGGGCTGTTGTGCGATGAACTTGACGGCTTCAAGCAACTCATCTGTATAGAGACCGCCCGGGCCAATCGCTGGACAGCCGGGTGCATGGGACTGGTCTAAGACATCCATGTCAACAGATATAAAAATGAAATCTGTTCTTTTTTGAACGGCAGGCAAAATCTCTTTTATCGTTGGGAGTAGTCCTTTTTCCCGGATCATGCCCATCGTGTGAATGTTCACGTTATGCTTTTTTGCATAAGCTTCATAGGCCTGACTGTTGCTGAATTCTCTGATACCCAGCTGGATCAAATGTTGGCCTTCAATAATCTCTTCATCCAAAAGGCGGCGGAAGGGAGTGCCGTTTGTCGGCCCCCCGTCCTCCGTATTGCGGACATCATGATGGGCATCAAATTGAATCACTGCTGTCGTTCCTTTTGTTTGTGCTATCGCTTTTATGGTGGAGTAGCTGATCGAGTTATCTCCCCCGAGTACGAGCGGCACCCAATCCGGATGGTCCGAAAGCAGAGCATGCATGGTTTGGAAAATGTGATGATGTGACTTTACGATATCAGTGACATGAATATCGATATCCCCCAGATCATATAGAAGATCTGATATGATGTGCTCTCCAAGCTCAGCAGAATAGGCTGATGAATGTTTCAGAGCCTGACGTATTGTTCCGGGTGCAAAGGAAGCGCCGGAATGACTGATGGATGATTTTGATAGGGGGACACCTATCAACGCCGGTCCCTTAATGTCTTGGCCGTCCCATCCTGCGATGAGGTCGCTCATTTTTGTGACATCCCGGTCCTTAAACGAATAACCGGCTTCTCTAAGAAAAGGGTACTTATCCAAGAATGGCTCCCTCCCTGTTGACAACAATTGTTCCGTTTTTCATGACTTGATGTACATGGTTGACCCCGTAGTGATACGGAATATACATATAGTTCGAGGCTTGCCAAATGACAAGATCAGCTGAGCGGCCAGCTTTGAGCTGACCGGCTTCTTCTCCTTTTCCTATGGCATATGCGGCATTGACTGTGACCGCATGCCATATTTCTTCTGCTGTCATCTTCAAATGAAGCGCGGCAATCGACATGATCAGCTGGATATTTTCAGTCGGCGAGCTGCCAGGGTTAAAATCCGTTGCCAAGCTGATACATACCCCTTCATCGATCATAGCTCTTGCCCTGGCGTATGTGCTTTTGCCAAGATAAAATGTTGTTCCCGGCAAGAGGACGGCAATCGTTCCTGCCTCGGCCATTTTCGATATGCCTTCGTCCGATGCACCTACCAAATGGTCGGCTGATATAGCCTTTAACTCACCTGCTAATTCGGCTCCTCCAAGCGGATCGATTTCATCTGCGTGTATTTTTAATCCGAAGCCCGCCTCAGCTGCTTGTTGTAAATAACGGCGGGATTGGCTGACTGTAAAAACGCCTGTTTCTGTAAAAATATCAGCAAAGCTGGCGAGCTCTTGTTCTTTGATTTCCGGCAAAAGGGAAAGCATTTGATCAAGAAATTGATCTGGATCGTTTTGATATTCGGGAGGAATCGCATGGGCTCCCATAAATGTGGAAACAAGATCAACTGGCTGGCTTTCATGCAGTTTTTTTGCGACACGCAATTGTTTCAGCTCTGTATCTTTTTCCAAGCCGTAGCCGCTTTTCACTTCTGCCGTGGTCGTGCCGTAGGACAGCATTCTTTGCAAATGAAAATGGGCTTTTTGCAGCAGCTCTTCTTCTGATGCTGCCCTGGTGTCCTTGACTGTAGACAGAATCCCGCCGCCCTGCGCCAGGATATCCAAATATGAAATGCCCTGAAGCTTAAGGTTCATCTCCTTTTCGCGAGATCCGCCAAATACAAGATGGGTGTGCGGATCGACGAGTCCCGGCGTTACAAGGCGTCCCGAACAATCAATGATTTCGTCTGCCTCGTAACCGGCTTCAGCCCCTTTTTGTCCGGCGAACACAATTTTCTGTTCATGGATGCCGACAACAGCGTCTTCGATTATATGAAGATCCTGCATGCTTTTGCCTGCACGCGGGCCGCTGCTTTCCATCGTTAAAAGCTGACCGATGTTGGTGAGAATCGTATCAATTTGCTTTGGCATATCATCACTCCTTTATTTTTGCATCGGCACGATAATGTCCTGTTCCTTCGCTACTTCAACGGCACGTTCATAACCGGCATCAGCGTGGCGGATAATGCCCATTCCCGGGTCGCTCGTTAAGACACGGGCGAGCCGCTCGTCAGCCAGCTCACTTCCATCGGCAACGGCAACCATACCGGCATGCAGGGAATAGCCCATTCCGACGCCGCCGCCATGGTGGAAGGAAACCCAGCTTGCACCCGCCGCCGTGTTGACAAGCGCATTCAGCACAGCCCAATCGCCGACAGCGTCACTTCCGTCCTTCATCGCTTCTGTCTCCCGGTTTGGAGAGGCGACAGACCCGCAGTCCAAATGATCTCTCCCAATTACGACAGGCGCTTTTAGCTCCCCGGTTCTAACCAGCTCGTTAATGGCGAGGCCCATCTTTTTTCGTTCTCCATATCCAAGCCAGCAAATACGGGACGGCAAGCCTTGGAAGGTGACTTTTTCCTGTGCCATATCAATCCAGCGGTGAAGGGCTTTATTTGTCGGGAACAGTTCTTTTAATAACGCATCCGTACGGTAAATATCTGCCGGATCACCGGAAAGCGCCGCCCAGCGGAACGGTCCTTTTCCTTCACAGAATAGGGGGCGGATGTAGGCAGGGACAAACCCCGGAAAATCGAAGGCATTCTCCAGCCCTTCATCCTTTGCGACTTGCCGGATATTGTTGCCGTAGTCAAATACAATAGAGCCCTTTTGTTGAAAGGCCAGCATGGCTTCGACATGTTTTTTCATGCTTTGCTTCGCAAGGCGCACGTAAAGATCTGGATTGTCTTGACGCAAACGGTCAGCTTCATCAAGTGAATAGCCCTCGGGAACATAACCGATTAAAGGGTCATGGGCAGATGTCTGATCGGTCACAATATCAATTTTGACACCGCGGTTCAAAAGTGTGTGATGCACCTCAGCTGCATTTCCGAGAAGCGCAATGGACAAAGGTTTTCCTGCCAATTTTGCCTCTTCAGCCCACGCTAAGGCTTCCTCAATCGATGCTGTTTTTCGATCGCAGTATTTTGTTTCGATCCGCTTGTCGATGCGTTTCTCATCAACCTCGACGGCAATGACGACGCCTTCATTCATCGTGACAGACAGCGGCTGGGCGCCTCCCATTCCGCCGAGACCCGCTGTCAGCGTCAATGTTCCTTTTAAGCTGCCTCCGAAGTGCTGTCGTGCGAGCTCAGCAAAGGTTTCATAGGTTCCTTGCAATATGCCTTGTGAGCCAATGTAAATCCAGCTGCCAGCCGTCATCTGTCCGTACATCATTAACCCTTTTTTCTCCAGCTCGTGGAAATGCTCCCAGTCTGCCCACTTCGGAACAAGAACAGAATTTGCTAAGAGCACGCGCGGGGCCTGCGGGTGTGTACGGAACATGCCAACAGGCTTTCCGGACTGCACGAGCAAGGTTTCATCATTTTTTAGTGTTTTTAAGGAATGCTCAATGGTGTGAAAAGCGTCCCAATCCCGTGCGGCTTTGCCAATGCCGCCATATACGATGAGATCCTCTGGCTTTTCGGCGACTTCCGGATCAAGGTTGTTCCGAAGCATCCGAAGCACCGCCTCTTGCTCCCACCCTAAGCATTCAAGCTCTGTTCCTCTGTTGGCACGGATTGATTTTTTTACATCAGTCATATGTTCATCCCCCTTAGTTCTTCATTCTGATGATCAGGTAATAAAGATTCTTTCTTCAGCCAGTCAGTCAAGCGTTCAATGTCATAGGAAAAAACACGGTCCTGCTGAATGGACGGCACGACTTTTCTCATTTCCTGAAAAAGCTGTTTCGTATAGGACGCTGCATGTTCTATGCCTCTGTATTCAACTGCCTGCAATGCGCAAATCGCTTCAATCGCAATGACTCTCCTTGTATTTGCGATCACCTGATAAGCATGCCGAGCAGCGATGGTTCCCATGCTGACATGGTCTTCTTGGTTTGCGGATGACGGAATAGAATCCACACTTGCAGGATGGGCCAGTGTTTTATTTTCAGAAACGAGTGAGGCCGCGGCATACTGCATGATCATTGCACCGGATTGCAGACCGGGATGAGGGCTTAGGAACGGCGGCAGGTCATTCAGCTGCGGATTCACAAGTCGTTCGATCCGGCGCTCTGCGATATTCGCAAGCTCTGAAATTGCGATTTTCAGAAAATCCATGGCAAAGGCGATCGGCTGTCCGTGAAAGTTTCCGCCGGAAATCACTTTGTCACCATCATTGAAAATAAGCGGATTGTCTGTAGCGGCGTTCATTTCAATCTCTAATTTTTCTTTAACATAGCCTAGCGTCTGCCAAGTTGCACCGTGTACCTGCGGGATACAGCGCAATGAATAGGCATCCTGCACCCGCAGTTCTCCCTGGGAGGTTATCAGGCCGCTGTCAGATAGATAGAAGCGAATTCGTTCTGCGACATCGATCTGCTCCTGATAGCCGCGGGCTAAGTGAATATCCTCGTCAAATGCATCGATAATTCCCCGCAAGCCTTCAATCGTTAAGCTGGCAATTCGCTCTGTTTGATAGGCTAGTTTCTCAGCTTCAATGTAGGCGACCACTCCCATTGCAGTCATGGCCTGAGTCCCGTTAATCAAGGCAAGCCCTTCCTTGGATGTCAGCGTTACCGGCTGAATACCGGCTTTTTTCAAGCCTGTCATTGCCGGCATTCTTTCCCCCTCAAAAAAGACTTCTCCTTGCCCGATCAGCGCAAGCGCCAGGTGGGAAAGCGGCGCCAAATCTCCGCTTGCGCCAAGTGATCCTTGCTGGGGAATGACAGGATGGACGCGTTTATTTAAAAAAGCAAGCAACTGTTCGATCAGCTCAGCGCGTACACCGGAAAAGCCTTTTAACAGCGCATTGGCGCGCAAAAGCAGCATTGCCCTGGACACACACTCAGGAAAAGGATCGCCGACACCGCAGGCATGAGAGAGGATTAAATTCAGCTGCAGCGCCGCCGAGTCTTCTTTTTGAATCAGGACATCGCTGAATTTGCCAAATCCGGTGTTGATGCCGTAGATTGTCTTTTCGTCACGTACAATCCGTTCCACCGCCGCTCTGCTTTTTTTCACGCGCTCCATACTTTCTTCGGAAGCCACTGCCTTCTCAAAATCAAACAGCACACGAGCGACGTCGGCTGTTGTCAATGAAGAACCGTCTAAAGTCACCATAAGCCCAACTCCTTTTTCTTTACTTTGGTAAAGCGCCCATACAAAAAGGAGCTATGCTGTGAACATCTGTTTTCACGCATAGCCCCCTATCGTCTATGATCTATGGGCTGTTTCATATGTGATTAATTCCAACACCGAATGTCTCGTGCTCAAGACCTTTAATCGGCGCCCCGATTGTTCCGTAAAGCGAGACAGCAATCCAATCGCCTTCCGCTTCACTTTCATAAGGATTTCCCCTCAAAACAGCAAACCTCAAGCCCACCGTCCGAAGCAGTGATCCAAGCAGCATTTCACCTCTGGTCACGCCATGCAAAGCCTCCATCGTCGCATGATAAAGCGCATGTGACTCCCGATAACCCTCAGATTGAATGACACCGCTCTTTTTGGAAGCGGTTTCAATTGCGGCTACTACTTTATGCGCGTCCATTGATCCTACCTTGCCAAGACAGACCTTCCATCCGTCTCGCCCCAGCTCCTCAACCTGCGTACTCTCTTCAGCCTCATTCAGCAGCAGGAGAACAGACAGCCGTCCGATCCGACGCTCTTTGTGCAGTGTCATATGAATCACTCAATTCCTAAAAATTCTGATAACTATTAACTGAGTATTATATTAATTGGTTCAGCAGCAGAAGTCAAAAGATTTTTTACAGTCTTTAACAAGTTAGATTGCTATTGTGATAGCGAGACGCAGACAAGATATCCAGACAGGAGGCAAGCGCCGCTGTTTTACTCTCAATATGCATTTACTACGTCGTATTTTTCGCAAGGCATTTTCTAAAGAGCCAGCCAACTGCCTCAGGTGTTGACGGGCAATCAGCCATCATCTTAAAAAACGCCGACAACGAAATGGCTGTATCACAGTCGATGCAAAACCTGACAAAGCAGTTATTACATGTATGCGAATGAAAACAGAGTGATGAAAGAAGGAGAAACAGCAAAAGAGTTGAACTATGAAGGAGAGGATATGCAAGCAGCAGTTCTGCGCAAGACTGACAGACATCAGTCTGACTATGTAAGAGAAATCACCTATTTGTTTGAATATGAAAACATTCGGCTGTTTTTAATAGGCGGGGTATTTTCATAGTGAAATGTAAGCGTTTAAAATTTAATAAAAAAGAGAGGCGAATTGTTTAGATGTTCAACCGATTGTTCCGTGTATGTTTTCTTGCGGCTCTTATCATGGCCTTCACCCTCCCAAACTCCGTTTATGCACAAAAACCAGTATTTAAAGAAGTTAGCGTCCATGACCCTTCCATCATTGAAACGAACGGCACCTTTTATGTTTTTGGATCTCATCTCGCTTCAGCAAAAACGAATGACCTCATGCAATGGCAGCAGCTGACCACCAGCGTAAGCAATGACAACCCACTGATTCCGAATGTCTATGAAGAATTAAAAGAAACCTTCGAATGGGCCCAATCCGACACTCTTTGGGCGGCTGACGTCACGCAGCTGGCGGACGGCAAATACTACATGTACTACAACGCCTGCCGCGGCGACTCGCCTAGGTCCGCCATGGGTGTTGCCGTCGCTGACAACATCGAAGGGCCATACAAAAACAAAGGCATCTTTTTGAAGTCAGGAATGGAAGGCACAAGCAGCGATGGAACACCGTATGACGCAACTAAACACCCGAATGTTGTCGACCCGCATACCTTCTTTGATAAAGACGGCAAGCTGTGGATGGTGTACGGATCATACTCAGGCGGCATTTTCATACTTGAAATGAACCCGAAAACAGGCTTCCCGCTTCCTGGACAGGGATACGGGAAAAAACTGCTCGGCGGCAATCACAGCAGAATCGAAGGCCCGTATGTTCTCTACAATCCAGACACCCAATACTACTACTTATACCTGTCATTCGGCGGTCTCGATGCAACAGGCGGCTATAACATCCGTGTGGCCCGCTCCAAGAAACCGGACGGTCCTTACTATGATGCAGAAGGCAATCCAATGCTCGACGTCCGCGGCAAAGAAGGCACATTCTTCGACGACCGCTCCATCGAACCATATGGCGTCAAACTCATGGGCAGCTACACTTTTGAAACAGAAAATGAAAAAGGCACCGGGTACGTTTCACCAGGCCACAACTCCGCATACTATGACGAGAAAACCGGGCGTTCCTATTTAATCTTCCACACCCGCTTCCCGGGCAGAGGTGAAGAACACGAAGTCAGAGTCCACCAATTGTTCATGAACAAAGACGGCTGGCCGGTAGCAGCGCCATATCGTTACGCAGGCGAAACATTGAAAGAAGTAAAACAAAAAGACATCACAGGAACGTACAAACTCATCCAGCACGGAAAAGACATCTCAGCCGACATCAAAAAAACCATCAACATCCAGCTCAACAAAAACCACACCATTTCCGGGGAAATGACCGGAACATGGAAGAAAACCGGAAAAAACACAGCTGAGATCACATTAGCGGGCAAGAAGTATAACGGGGTATTTGTACGCCAGTGGGATTCGGTGAGAGAGAAGAAGGTGATGACGTTTAGTGTGTTGAATGGCAGCGGTGAGGCTGTTTGGGGATCTAAATAAGATGAAGAAGCGCCTTCGAGGGAAGGCGTTTTTTTATGATTATTATTGACTAATAGTAACAGTTAAGCACGAGGGGGAAATGTAAATGATAGTGAGATGAAAGACCTGAATGAAAAGTCCCTATTGTGATTATTCGCCCTCTTGTGAAATCGTAAAAAACGTATTTTTAGCAAATTAGAACCGCTTTAACTTCCCTTAAGACAAACCTTTTTACCTATTTATCCAATATGACCCATCATGTAATATGAAAATAGTCTGTATTGTAAAGAATTGACACAGTTTGATAGAAACACGAGGTGTTGCGGCATGCATAGTGAAATGTTGTTACATTCGGTAAAAGCCGACTTACATGAAAAGCAGGAACAGATCCATCAATTAAAACGAGTGCTGCACGAAATTAGGCAAATCAAACACGATTTCTCTGAGGCCCAGCATCTCATTCACCGGCCTCATCTTCACCGGGAGGCATGGAGAGGAACACATGCGGAGCGGTTTGAAGATATTCGTGAAGGAATGAACAAAGCATATCAGCAAATCAAAAGCGATCAAGTCAGCGGAATCATCGAAAGCATAGAAGGAAAAATCCACTCATTAGAGAGCGATGTGTATTCCATCAGACACCAAATCACGAGGATAGAGCATGAAATAGAGAAGGAAAAACATAAAAAGTGAGGTGAGCACAAATGGCACAGGAAATTAAAATGGTCTATGGCACAGTGAAGCAAGGGCTTTCTCAGCTTAAGAATTCAGCTGAACTCAAATCCTCCTTGCCCGGTCATCTCTCAGGCAGAAACCATTTGAATGTTGTGAAGTCCATCGAGCAATTAAATGAGGACATCAAAGAGCTCACTGAAGCATATGCGTCCGTTCTGGCCAAGCATATTGCACAAACGGAAAGTGCAGTAAACGCTATGAAGGAAACGGATGAAAACATATCATCTTCCATGAAATAAAGCGCGGGAGGACAAGGGATTGAAAACATTAGATGTCCACGCTCTTCACGAGGGCATTCAGCATACGATTGAGAAACTGGACAAGCAAAAACAGCAGCTGGAGAAGCTGGAAAAAAGCGTTGAGCATCTGGCAGGCATGAAGGATGCGCTAAAAGGAAAAGGTGGAGACGCCATCCGGACCTTTTACGAGGAGTGCCACAAGCCTTTTCTCCTTTTCTTTGGCATGTTTATCGACGAATACAAAAAAGTGCTGAAACAAACCCAGCATGCGATTTCTTCTGTAGAATCTGACTCCCACGGCATGATTGCAGAGGCTTTTCTCTCACACGATGCGAGACATGGGGTTAAGCATGCACGAGAAGTGACAGAGCAGCTCACAGACGCAGTCAATCGCCAGACATCAGCCATCGGCCACATCGTCAGCTTGCCGACAGTCAATGATACCTTTTTCCGTATGGAAACAGAACAGGCTGAGCGGCTGATTTCAGACACCCTGCATAAGCTCTTTCAATTTGACGGCCAGCAAACCCAAGCACTAGAAACTGCAAAATCAGATTTTCAAACGATGAAAAAATACATTGATCAGCTCGAAGCCATGTACACTGGCCCGAAAATTGAAATCACAGGCTACAAAAGCGGCTCCATCCTGAAATCACAGGAAGAAGAAAACATCAACCAAACCTTCGGCGCTATTAACTCTCAAATGAAGCAGGCGGATGATTCACCGATGGAGATGATGTTGAAGAAGCTGGAGAAACATAAGCAGTCCAACGTTGATACCGTGATGAAGGATGGCAAACAACAGAAGATTGAGCGTGAGATTTATGGTGATGACAGTAACGTAACAGTTCTGCAAAAAGAAGCAGAGGCCCATCCGAAAGTCTATGGAGACATACGGGTGATAAATGATAAACTATATAATCATAAAGGATTAAAAAAGATAGATACGATAGAAGTGATTGACGAACTAACTCGCGATACTGCAAGCATCGACTACGTCGGCGGCAAATATTTTGTATATGCAAACGGCCAAATTGTGAGAGAATTCTACGCCGGAGGGAAAAAGCGGCTAGAAGAAGTGTCTTACATTCCAGAGGATAACGTAGGCGGAGCCGAGTCACTTGATTCATTTCTCGCTGGAACGCAGTATGAATTTATTGAGTGGGTAAGCCCTCAGGGCGCTGTTAAAAAATTGGCGGTTCGAGGCGGGAAGCGTGTTGTCACAGATGTTGCTAAACATGTAGCGGAGAAGGAAAGTAAGGGTGAAGTTAATAAGGTTGCTTCAAAGGGTGCGAGTGAAGGTAGGAAATTGGTATCTTCAAAGACGGTTATTAGCTCAGATATGGAAGCGAAAATATTGGAAGGACAACGTAAAGTTCCAAAAAATATTTTAATAGGTGGACATTCCTCAAGTATAAACAATGCTAATGATAATTTCGCAGTGGAAGTACTATCTGCTAATGCAGATGGGACGAAAAATGTTATGTTTACTAAGCAATTTGTAGATGGTAATATTTCTAAAATTAAAAAGAGTACATTATTTCCGGAATCGTGGAATGATGATCAGATTCTTAAGAGTATTATAGAGGTTGGAAATACACCACCTATATCTACAAGGTTGAGGGATAGATCAACTTGGCATAGAGCATCAAAAAATGGAGTGGAAATAGATGTTATCAAAAATGGTGACGATGTAACTAGTGGTTACCCAACAGGAAAGGTAAATGCGCCTCGTCCATCAGGTTTTTAAGATGTAAATTGAAAGGTGATAAAAAATGTATAGAGAATTGGATAATCTTTTATCTGCTGAAACAACTGAGGACTCATGGTACGATGATGGTTGTATAATTGCAAGTGATATATTGTCAGATTTTAGAGCAGATGATTGGGGGAAATTAAAAAACGAAGCACTTACTAAACCTTTGGAATGGCAAAAAAAACTGGCTTACTGTATGAATAATAACGGAAGTTCACATGAATTTTCAATATTACTATCACTACTTAGTATTGATGATGATGAGCTATTTGAGGTATGCATAGATTCTCTAAGAAGCTTTGTCACTCCCGAGAGTAAACAAATGATATTGAACGATCCATCCATACTTCAGCGAATAAATGATAAGTTGCCAAAAGCAAGTGCCCCAGTAAAGAAAATACTTGAAGACTTCCTTGAGAAGGTTCATTCTTTATAATTTGTTATAGAATTGTTTATGCAACAATGCTTAAAAGTCAATGATAACTTTTTAAAGCTTATTCTCACACAGTGATGTGGAGTGGAATAAGCTTTTCCTATTGCAGAATCAGCTCCTAATTTTAAAGGCATCAGGTAAAATAAACCACAAGAAAGAGATAGACGGTGCATACAGTTGAGATAATCAAGAAAAACGAATTTGAATGTAACTGTTACATTGTTTATTAGTAGGCAGTTTAAGTTAATTTCTTCACAAGATGTAACAAATTATGCGGTTAATTATCTAGAGAATAATCCTAATATTAAAGATGAGAATATCTTTGAATTGCCGTGGGAACAAACTGAAGAAAGAGCAGATGCATTATTAGAACACATAGTCTCTAATAGCCGTTCTGAAGTCTTGAATAGAGAGTATCATAAGTGGTTATACATCGTTTTGAAGGATATATATTAATTCTTCTGATGATATTATGTTTAGCGACATTAAAATTATTTTTTCTATTTTTAATACAACTGAACATATGCACAATTTTTTTAGAAAGGTATCGGATGCATTTTATTATCCTTCCGATTCGAAATATACAGTAAAAGAACTCCTGAAAGAATTTCTAGAAACTGAGAGAAAAATAATCTCAATTAAGTAAGATTGGAAAATACTCATTGTATTGGTGGAATATATCAAGATTATTTTAATCTAGGCAAAAGAAAGTATTAAGTACAAAAACAAAAGAGATGTTTTAGCAACAGAAGAAGCTGATGAAAGAATGGGATGGATAAAAGAAAAGTGGAGTGAATTGAATTTTACTAATTGAGGAATAAACAGTGGCGGTATACATTTTAAAAACTAAAAGAATATGAAGATAATGAAACTGTGGTTTACAAATTCGGGCCTCATGAAAATACTATGGGCAAAATGAGATTATAAAATAACTAGGAAGTTTTCAGAGAAATTCCTGATAAAGATCTCCCGTCAACATTTTATTTTGATCGAGCTGCACAAAGATTAGCTGTTTGTTTAGTAAGAGAAGGAGGTGTATTTCCAGAAAAAACAGCTTTTGAGTCTTGCATATAATAAAACCTTGATTGGCAAAACGTCTTTCAAGGTTTTAATCTGCATTCAATATAATAAAAATCAAAGAGGTTCTCCTATGATATATAAAGCACTTGTTAAAGGACTTGATCCACATATAGAAGAGGAAGTGATACTCGAAATTGATGGTATTGAATTCACAGGTTTTTCTTCTGTCTATCCTTATGAAATTGAAGTGGGGAAAAAATATCCTGTGTTAGTTGGTTTTACAATTTTGGATGAGTTAGTTATTCGTGAAAATAAAGAAAAAACAAAAGAATTAGAACGGATTGGATTAGGATATCAATATTATATTAGGGGAATTTTGCAAGAAGATTCAATTTATGCAGGAATCGTTCTTACTGATGAAGATCAGTATTCTTCTGAATATCCTCATTTAATTGGGAAAAATGTTGAGATGAAGGTTGACAGGATAAGTATAGAATTTTTAAGGGAGGCTGTTTAAATATAAAAAATAAAAGGTTTATAAACATTGGAAATTTAAATTCTTTTATGAAAAGGTTTTGTTTTTGAACATAATTAGGAAAAACAAATGAAGGAAACCTTGATTGACACTCCCATAAATAATAGCTGAAGAAATACATAAGGTGATTGTAGAGAGTGAAGAAGATAGATGAGAAATTTTTATTGAGAAAAATAAATGAATCATTATTAATCATTCAGATTGTTTTGCCCCTAGCAGGAATAGTTCTAACTATCACGACAATCTGGTTAGCAAATACCAATCAAGTTAACGATATAGAGTTATATGTAATTGCTGGTTTTTCATATGGTGTATTTTTCTTTTTGTTCCCTTTAGGTATTTATATATTTAGGAAAAGAATACTTATAAAAAAATTAAATGATTTAGACGGATATCAATAAGTTTCTAATACGTGAACGTACAGTCTAAGAGCCATTGGGTTGAAAAAAATCCATTCAAGAAAGTCATCCGGGAATAGGATTTGAAACTATTATTAGAAGGTCATTTGAAATTATGTTAAAAACATTAGAATGTAGAGATAAAAAGCCTATGAAAGTAGAATTTGATGTCTCTACACCAATTAATATAGAATTTGGAAACAGGAATATACCAGAAGATAAAACGGTATACTGGAGAACCGGAGATTTTATAAAATCATTAATCGAAGTAGGATTTACACAAAAAACAGGAGAAATTCGTTCTATTACATTAACTCTGTGTGAAAGTGTTTATAAATCTAAAGAATGGAAAAACATTGAACCAATAAAAGGGCTTCCTGTTCTTAGCGTAGACCGACAACAGAATGAAACGTATATCGATGAAAAAGGAATATTAAACGTATATATAACAGATAAGACAGTTTATATTCAATTTTCAGCTCATGAGATAGAATCTCTTATAGAAAATAATCACGTATTATTTTGTTTGGATTGTGATGACAATATTTGTGGTGTCATTATAAACGATGTAGGAGATAATGAAATCAACATATTAGAACAGGCATTAAAATAATAATAAAGAAAAACTTTGAAGGGTGAACCTTTCAAGGTTTTTGACAATTATCATCTTTTTCTAGCAACAACAAATAAAAAGTTAAGGGGCAGTTTAAAAATGTTCACTACTTACAATGAATATGATTTATTAGAACTGTTTGATAGCGAGCCAATAAGCGTGGTGAGTGACCCCCTTGCAGAAATATTTATGTACTCTATCCAAGATATGAAAGGCTTTAGACTGATTCTGACAATGGATGTATACGCTTTGGAGTGCAATCTAAGTCTCACCTTCAATGAGTTGCTTGTTTTTGAATCTAAGTTTATAAATGTTACTCAATTAAAAAGATGTAATTCTGATCTATTTATATATATTCATAACGAACCAAAGGTAAAGGTTATATTTAAAAAGCAACTTGGAATTACTTTTGTTTAACGACATATATGAAAGCAAGGACGTTAGAAAATGAAAATTGCCTTAAATACTTTCAAAGTACATCATATAAAATACGATTGGAAAACTCTTTACGTTGGGTTGAAGCAAGGGTGGATAAACAAAATTGAAGTAATGAATTATGCTGTTGAATATTTGATGAACCATCCCGGTGTACAACAAGAAGAAATTCTAAAACTGGCTTGGGGAGACAAGGATGATATTGAAGAAGCCATACTGAATATATTACGAGTTGAAGAAAATAGTTTCTATGCTATTGAAAAAAGAAAATGGAGATATGTTATTCTTCTTGAAGTAAAATCAAAGTATAGTGATCATGCAATTGAACTTTTGAGCAAGCTTGCAGAAGTTTATGCAGATATGAATTATCCTGAAGATATGGAGGGTTTTATTCATTATCATCCTTCTAATAACGGATGCAACCCGCATTTACATTCCTATGAAAAAAATATAAATAGATTATGCAATTTGTTTCAAGATTTTTTAGTAAAGGAGAAACAAAATATACAAAATGGCTTACCGTTATAAAAAATAGTCCTTATTGAGTAATAGCCTTAGCCAATACCAAAAATGAAAGCGTTGACATCACGCAAATCTAGTGCTAAAGTATACCTACAAACAAATAAAACGACCCGTCAGGATTGTTACTGCGAAAGCAGGCAAAACCTAAATGGTGCAGGTGCAGGAGGAGACTCTCGCAATCTGTGTCGTTTAGGTTTTTTTTATTCTCTTTTAGGAGGTGATGCGGCAGTTGATACAAAAAAAGCTGGTGAAAGGCGGCCACCTTTCATCCAGCAGTCCCCTCATAAAAAGGAGGTATACACATGGATTATGATAAATTATCGAAAGACATATTACAACTCGTAGGCGGGGAAGAAAATGTTCAGCGCGTGATTCACTGCATGACGAGACTGCGTTTTAATCTTCATGACAACGCGAAGGCAGATCGCAGTCAGCTGGAGCAGCTGTCGGGGGTGATGGGCACCAATATCAGTGGCGAGCAGTTTCAAATCATTATCGGAAACGATGTGCCGAAGGTGTATCAGGCGATTGTGCGGCACAGCAATCTCAGTGATGAAAAGAGCGTTGGTTCATCTTCTCAGAAAAAGAATGTGCTGAGTGCGGTCTTTGATGTGATTTCTGGTGTGTTTACTCCGATTCTGCCTGCGATTGCGGGAGCGGGGATGATCAAAGGGCTTGTTGCGCTGGCAGTTACGTTTGGCTGGATGGCGGAGAAGAGCCAGGTTCATGTCATTTTGACGGCTGTCGGTGATGGCGCGTTCTACTTCCTGCCGCTCCTGCTTGCGATGAGTGCGGCGAGAAAATTCGGAAGCAATCCGTACGTAGCGGCAGCCATTGCGGCGGCGATTCTGCACCCGGATTTGACAGCCCTGCTCGGTGCGGGGAAACCGATTTCCTTTATCGGGCTTCCTGTAACCGCTGCCACTTATTCGTCAACAGTCATTCCGATTTTGCTGGCGATTTGGATTGCTTCCTACGTGGAAAAATGGATTGACCGTTTTACACACTCGTCTCTCAAATTGATTGTGGTTCCGACGTTGACATTATTGATTGTCGTGCCGCTGACATTGATTACAGTCGGTCCGCTTGGTGCTATTTTAGGAGAATACTTGTCTTCTGGGGTCAATTATTTGTTTGATCATGCAGGGCTTGTGGCGATGATTTTGCTGGCGGGAACATTCTCTTTAATCATTATGACGGGCATGCATTATGCCTTTGTGCCAATTATGATCAACAACATCGCTCAAAACGGACACGATTATTTACTGCCGGCTATGTTTTTGGCGAATATGGGGCAGGCCGGGGCATCATTTGCCGTCTTCCTTCGCTCCAGAAACAAAAAATTCAAATCACTCGCGCTTACCACGAGCATCACAGCGCTGATGGGGATCACAGAACCTGCGATGTACGGCGTGAATATGCGTTTGAAAAAGCCGTTTGCGGCCGCTTTGATTGGCGGTGCAGCAGGTGGCGCGTTTTACGGCATGACGGGTGTTGCTTCCTATATCGTCGGTGGAAATGCAGGACTGCCGAGCATCCCTGTCTTTATCGGGCCAACGTTTATTTACGCGATGCTCGGTCTCGTGATTGCATTTGTGGCGGGAACAGCAGCTGCGTATTTGCTTGGATTCGAGGATGTGTCTTCTGACGGCAGCCAGCAGCCGGCAGTGCATGAAGGCAGCGGAGAAATCATTCACAGCCCGATTAAGGGAGAAGTGAAAGCCTTAAGCGAAGTCAAAGATGGGGTGTTTTCTGCCGGGATCATGGGAAAAGGATTTGCTATAGAGCCAGAAGAAGGAGAAGTGGTCTCGCCTGTTCATGGAAGTGTTACCACCATTTTTAAAACAAAACACGCAATTGGCATTACGAGTGATCAGGGAGCTGAAATTCTCATACACATTGGATTGGACACGGTGAAGCTGGAGGGACAATGGTTCACGGCTCACGTCAAAGAAGGCGACAAGGTCGCACCGGGAGATCCGCTCGTATCCTTTGACCTGGAGCAAATCAAAGCCGCGGGATATGACGTCATTACCCCGGTGATTGTGACCAATACAGACCAATATTCGTTTTCGCCGGTGAAAGAGATCGGTAAAGTGCAGACAAAAGAAGCGCTGCTTGCTTTATCTTAAAAAACTGATGGGGTGATCAATATGAGTTCAAATGCAAAACGATTTCCAGAAGGATTTTTATGGGGCGGCGCGGTTGCTGCCAACCAAGTGGAGGGTGCTTATAACGAGGGCGGTAAGGGGCTTTCGACAGCTGACGTATCGCCGAACGGGATTATGTCTCCATTTGATGAATCAATGACTTCCTTGAATCTGTATCACGCCGGGATTGACTTTTATCATCGTTATAAAGAGGATATCGCTTTGTTTGCGGAAATGGGTTTTAAAGCGTTCCGTACATCAATAGCATGGACGAGAATTTTTCCGAATGGCGATGAAGAGGAGCCCAATGAAGAAGGTCTTAGATTTTATGATGATCTGTTTGATGAGCTGTTAAAGCATCATATTGAGCCTGTCGTAACCATCTCTCATTATGAAATGCCGCACAATTTAGTGAAGAAGTATGGCGGCTGGAAGAATCGCAAAGTCATAGAGTTTTATGAACGCTATGCCAAAACTGTATTCCAACGCTATCAACACAAAGTGAAGTATTGGATGACGTTCAATGAAATTAATGTGGTGCTCCATGCCCCGTTTACCGGAGGCGGTCTTGTCTTTGAAGAAGGAGAAAACAAACGAAACGCGATGTACCAGGCGGCACACCACCAATTTGTCGCCAGTGCTCTTGCTGTCAAAGCGGGTCACGAAATCATTCCTGATTCGAAAATCGGCTGTATGATAGCGGCCACGACAACCTATCCGATGACCTCTAAGCCGGAGGATGTCTTCGCGGCAATGGAGAATGAGCGCAAAACACTATTCTTCTCAGACGTTCAAGCAAGAGGCGCGTACCCGGGATATATGAAACGCTATCTGGCTGAAAACAATATTGAAATTGAAATGGCTGAAGGCGATGAAGAGCTCTTGAAAGAACATACGGTAGATTACATTGGATTCAGCTACTACATGTCGATGGCGGCGAGCACTGATCCGGAAGAGCTTGCAAAATCAGGCGGCAACCTGCTGGGGGGAGTTAAAAACCCTTACCTGAAATCATCAGAATGGGGCTGGCAAATTGACCCGAAAGGCTTGCGCATTACGCTCAACACATTATACGACCGCTATCAGAAGCCGCTGTTCATTGTTGAAAACGGCTTGGGCGCTGTAGACAAAGTTGAGGATGACGGCTCAATTCAGGACGATTACAGAATCAACTATCTGCGTGATCATTTAATTGAAGTGCGCGAAGCCATTGCGGACGGCGTTGAATTAATCGGATACACATCATGGGGGCCAATTGACCTTGTCAGTGCATCTACTGCGGAAATGAAAAAACGCTACGGCTTCATTTATGTGGACCGGGACAATGAAGGAAACGGAACATTAAACCGCATCAAGAAAAAAAGCTTCAACTGGTATCAGCAGGTCATCGCTACAAACGGAGAGAGTCTCTGACAATTTTTTGAAAACTCATGCGCTTCAATTGACAATAACGAAAAGCAGGCGGACAATAAAAGAGAAAGATGAACCACCCACAGTCCGAAAGGCGGGAAGAGCATGTTTAACAAAATGTTAGTTGCGATTGACGGATCAGATATGAGTGAAAAAGCGCTTGATGCCGCAGTGCATTTGGCCAAAGAGCAGCAAGCGGAACTAAGCATTCTTCATGTGGGGAGAGAAGCCGTCGTCACGACTTCTTCTCTGACGGGAATTGTCTATGTGCCTGAACATTTTATTGATGAAATCAGGAACGAAGTTAAAAAAGAAGGCCTGAAAATCCTAGAGAACGCAAAAGAAAAAGCAGCCGATAACGGTGTTCAAGCTGAAATCATTTACGCGAATGGCGAGCCGGCACATGAAATACTAAATCATGCAAAAGAGAAAGGCGTCAGCCTGATCATCGTTGGCAGCCGGGGGATCAGCGGCCTGAAAGAAATGATGCTTGGAAGCGTCAGCCATAAAGTGTCTCAATTATCAACCTGCCCGGTTTTGATTGTTCGATAGATTTATTGAAAAAGCGCCCCTTGGGCGCTTTTTTTATTTATTAGAAAATGTAACTAATAATATATCTCGATGCGCACCATCTCTATTTGCAGTGCCGACCGGTGTAACCGCATGAAAGACCTTTTGCCCGAGAGCAAGTGTTTCAAGCGGGTCTGTCAGCCGCAGCACTTTATCAATTTGCTTAACAGACGGAGCAATTAAGTTATCTCCTCCGATAGCATCCTCGCTCAGCTGAAATAGATGGACGAAAACAAGCGGTTCATCGTCACGATGCAGCCAAATGGGTGAGCTGTATGAAGGCGCGTCAGGTGTCACTTGATATCTGACTTGGTGAAGCCCGACGATCACTTCTTTCTCCCAATCTACAAAATCGGTTTGGCGGGCCATTTCTACATTTGAATGTATCATTTGCTGCGTAATAGGATGCTGTAGAAACTCATCTGATATTTTTTCAAATTGTCTGACGATACCGCCATCATCATAATTATATTCTTTTGATTGGAAATATCCATTATCCGGATCTAATTCAAGAGTGTCGGAGTGAGGAGCCAAAATGTAGCGGGAATGCGCTCTGTAACGGCCGCCTCCTTTAGGGTCAGCTTTCAAAGCATCATATGTAAGCTGTAATTTGCGGACTGCGGCGTCTGTAGTTTTTTGCCGGTAGAAATCTGCTGGAATATACGAATAACCGTTTTCCTTTAAAAAAGAAGCATATTTAGAAATATCGGATGTCAACTCTTTTTGTACGTTTGAAACTTGAACCATATGAATCTCTCCTTAAAAAGTGATGATTTTTTTAGTAATTTCCTGTATGATAGAAAATGTGGAAAATAGAGGATGTAGTGCAATGCTAAATTATTTGTAATATATTGTCAAATAATAATATTCAGATTATTACAAATTACCAAAATGAAAAAAGGCAGAATGTAAAATGATGAAGAAAAAGAATATAATGATCACTGGGGCAAATAGCGGAATCGGCTTTTCGGCAGTAAAGCAATTTCTAACAGAAGGCTTTCGAGTCGTTGGAGTGGATATTCAAACGAATAAAATGTCAGAATTTATAGTAAACAGTGAGTTTCACATGGAAAAAGCAGACTTGTCTGATGTCCAGCAGGCGGAATCTTTGATGCCAAAACTTGAACAAAGCCGATTGATCCCGGATATTTTGATCAATGCAGCAGGGATAAGAGAAATCACCCCTGTTCTTGAATTATCGGCAGAATCATTCAAAAAGGTCATAGACATTAATCTCACGGCAGCCTTTATTCTTTCCCGAGATGCGGCAAGGCTGTGGTCAAAGCTGGGAAAACGAGGCTGTATAATCAACATCGCCTCTGTGTCCGGTCTGATGGCAGAGCCTGCGCGGGCTGCCTATGTGTCTTCCAAGCACGCGGTCATCGGACTGACGAAGCAGCTCGCTATGGAATTTGGATCAAAGGGGATCAGGGTGAATAGCATTTCACCGGGCGTGATCCAAACAGAATTAACGGAAGAGTATTTTCAAGACGATGAAATGGTTCAGCTGATCAAGGATAACCATGCCCTTCATACGTGGGGGCAGCCGAGTGATATTGTTTCCTGTATGAAGTATTTGGCTTCTGATGAGGCGCACTTTATTACAGGTTCAAACTTTGTCATAGACGGCGGCTGGACGGCCGGCAAGAAACTATAAAAAAGGGAAAAGCACCTTGCAGTTGGGGTGCTTTTCCCTATACATAACTGGAGGTAGAATACGCTTGATGCAGCAAGATCTCTCAATCACACCAAAACAAAAATCAACAGCCGTAATCAAAATGGTCATCTCTATGGTGATTTTCGGCTCCATCGGCTTTTTCTCAGAGCATACCAATCTGCCGTCATTTGAATTGGTCTTTGTCCGCTGCCTTTGTGCGACGCTATTTTTAAGCTTTTGCTGGCTGGCGTCCGGCCAATATAAAACCGAAAAATGGAGAAAGAGAGACGTGCTGCAAACATTGGCGTGCGGTTTCTTTCTTGTATTCAACTGGGTGTTCTTATTTAAGTCTTTTGAAGAAACGTCCGTTACAATTGCTATCTCCGTTTATCACCTAGCACCGGTGCTTGTTCTTCTCCTGGGAAGCATCATCTACAGAGAGAGATTACATGTCATCTCCGTCAGCTCCATTATCATCTGTTTTCTGGGAACTGCGCTGATTTCCGGGATTAACGGCAATACTTCATTGACGCAGCTGATGGGATCAGGGATCATTTGGGCCGTTCTCGCCGCCCTGTTTTATGCGTTCACCACTTTATTGGGAAAAGGCATTCAAAACCTCAGCCCTTACACGACCACCTTCCTGCAAACGGGTTTAGGGGTTATCATTCTGATTCCGTTTATTCACTTCGGCGCTTTTGCTGACCTTTCTCAGGGAAACTGGATTATGGTGGTATCTACCGGTATTATTCATACGGGTATTGTATATTTGTTGTTTTTTGACAGCTTGCGATTTTTATCAACGAAATTTATTTCAATCATTGTATTTCTCGACCCCGCTGTCGCGATCGTGCTCGATACCGTCTTCACAGGTTTCCGCCCTGACCTCTATCAAACGCTCGGCATCGTGCTGATCTTTGCAGGCATGGCCTTGACGCTTGTCAGGAGGCGGGGGAAGGAGAATGTGGCAGCTGAAGGTACGGATATTGAACAAATCCAATAATGAAAAAATGTAAAAAGGCCTATGCGGCCTTTTTTTGATTCTTAAAATAATATAAACATTCCAGAAAAATATTGTAATCCTATTCCAATGACGCTAACATGTTAAATCAATAATACAGTTATTTCAAATTCTTGGTGGGGAAAAGGCTTTCACAATTGCGGTAAGGGGAAAAGTGAATGTACTATTTTATGAAATATCAACTCTTAATGACTATGATTGGCTTGAAAAAGAATATAAAACAATAGAGTATATAATATTCGATGTATTGAAAAATATAGAAAATGAACAATATGAAATATACTCTTACTCGGTATCAAAAAATGATAGCAATGATTATATATACTCTGCGAATTTAAAAACTAATTCTTTGTTTAATTATAAAAAAATTTCTTTTATGAAAACATCAGCAGAAGAATTTAAAACATAATTGTTGCTCATGAGAATATCATTTTATTGAAAAAAATGTTGAGTTAAAAGATATATTGAGCAGAGTTCATTTAACAGAAAAAACACTTGTTAAAGATTTACTGAATGTGGTCTTCTGCCATATAGAAATAATAGACTCCGAGACTATCAGAATAGGATCAATAAAAAGAGAAAATATTCCAAATATCATTTAACAATTATTAAATAATTTGTCTGGAATTATTGATATATAAACAGAGATTAGTCAGGAGAGGAAGAATGTACAAAACAATTGAACAATGGATAGATTATATTGATGGGGGTTGCAATGTTTTAAAGGTCGATTATCAGTTCTTTAAAAAAGAACTCTTACTTGAGATTCAGGTTGTTCAAAATAAAGCTGAATATACGCATAATATTATTTTTCAAAATGTAGCTTCTGTTTATGTTAATGGAGGTGATGGGGATATTCGATTGGAAAGGGCTGTTCCGGAGGAGTTTAATTGGCAAATTTTCGAGATTAGTTATCATCCGGAAGGAATCGGAAACCTATCAAATCCTGTAATTCCAGAGTATCAATCAAATGCAAATTTTCTCGTTGACATAAACAGAAGATTAATAGCTGTAGAGGCTGAGACTGTTTCTTTTGATTCAAAACAATTTTATGCGTATAAGGTTAACGAATAAGAGAATTTATAACCTAGGAGCATAACCAATGAAAAAATTAAAAATGAATAAAATCATCAACACGGACACCCAAGATTGTTTTTTCCATGCCGATCCACAGGGGTGTGTCTACATTGGAAAAGGTGAGAAAGGAGATATCACCATTTCAATCTATGATCCTTCCGGTGACGTTCGGGATTTTAGAGTGAAAGAGCAGATTGCATACAGCGATATTCAGCTCTTTCAACAATGTGCAGATGGCTATGTCTTCGTTTATTACGAATCGTACGAGCCGAAGGTAAAGGTTTTTTCAGAAGAGGGAAGGGTGAAAAGTGCTTTTCACTTGCCTTCAGGGGTTTCCTGCTGTCTTTTGGATGAGAAACAAAACCTTTGGGTGGGTTTAAATGATGAAGGCATTTATGATGATGAAAATCCCAACGGCCATAGTGTGTGGTGTTTTACGTTAGATGGTCAGCAGAAGGAAATACACATTGATAGAAAGCTCGAAGAAATGGATGCGCCGGCTGTAGATGATTGTTATGGGCTTGCAGAAAAAAACGGCTTGATTTATATGCTGTATTACGGAGATGCAGTCATTGCTGCGTTTGACGACACGGTCGTGAGGCGGGTATGGATTCTGTCGGATAAAGAGCCGAACTCAGAAGCATTTTATCAGCTTGCGATATCTGAAGAAGGTTTTTTGGTTGGGACGTTCAATTGTTACAGTGAAGAGCTCGAGTCGTCTCTTTATTTAATTTCTGCCGATGTGAGTCAAGAGATGGAAGAGATAACATGCTGTGACTCTAACGGTGAAGCCCTAGACGTTCAACAGCTGAAACTGACAAGTAACGCTGTTTATGCAGTGGCCTCTTCTGGTGTTTATAAACAGGATATCCAATAGGCGTAGGGATGAGATCATGATGAATTGGCGCGCTTTAAGTCAGACAAAACAAGACCGCATCTGGTCAGAAGTGAACAAGCTCATAAAATGGAAACCCGGAAACAAATGTCATCACATCATCCCGCCTGATCCATATCGAGTGTTTGATATCTCAAGCGAGATGAGCAGTAAAGCTGGTCATAATGATGTGAGCGGAGTGCTGAGTGATTTAGAGACTTCTATTTTAAAAGCATTTCAATTATGTACTGGAAAGAACGAAGTAATGTACGCACTAGATTGGCAGCATGACGGATATACCTTTAGTCCTCATCAGGCAATGCCTAAGGATGAATTTGGCGAATGCCTGTTCCCGTATTTCCAAATGGAGACTATTATTTCTTTTTTCATCAGGACTTCTCTTGGGGACTTTTGGGAGACCCGTGGAAATTGACAATCACTGTGTTTGGTGAAGAGCTGTTGGAGGCGATAGATAAATATCCGCCGATTCTGTTTCAAAATAGATGAGTGTTCTGAAAAACGGAGGTGAAACATGGGCTTTTGGGAAGAGAAATATAAAAATAAAAAGATATTCGTAAGTGATGATGGTTTGGATATTTGTCACGACGCCATCGAAGATTTTCACGCTGTGTTCTTGGAACAATTGGATCGCAAGCCTACTCTAAATGAATTTATTTATACTCTCTTTCAGGTATTAAACTCAGACGGCGATTCGCTTTTTAAAGAATTAGAAGGAAAACAAGTCACCGATATCAACCTAAAGATGAAAAAAAGAACTACTTTAAGTGAAGTTAGGCCTGGTGTTGTCATTGAAATCCCTTTACGGCAAATCAATCAGTTTACATATGCATTAGTGGTAAAAGGAGATTTAGCAACAGATAAAAATGATGATCTTCTCATTCAGTATTTTGATATTTTTACAGATCAACGCTTGAGTAAAAAAGACATTTCTCTCATGATGGCAGAAAAGCAAAGAACCCTTTTTATTGCGAATACAGGATATACAGGCTTTCTTCAGGGGAATTGGAAGGTTGTTTCCAAGGTGCCGATAGATTTGATGAAAAAATTTGATCATTCTACTATAACATTTGTTATGTATGAAGATGGAAAATACCTCATTAGCCAAGACGATTCATTAGCGGCAGAGAGTGATTTAATAGAGGTTGATGAAAAGCGGGGGAAGACGTTTAGCAATCCGATTGGGCTATTTGGTCATTTAAGTATCGAGGATATTCTTTATCAATATTTCAAAGGAACCTCGATGGAGGAATTGATCAAGTATGAGTTGTAAAAAGGGTTTTATTGGTGGGGAGGTACATATGAGCAGGTATTGTCTGGCATATGCGAATTCTGAACTTTTTCTTTTAAGTGATTTTTTCAAACAATTCCCTCTCCCTATCACTGAGTATCATTGGGTCATTGGCGATATTTTGAATATGATGGATGTATCCGAGGATAAAGATCATTGGAACGATATCATTGGCGGGCGTGAAGACTATCTTTTTATCACAGGTGAGGAGTTTCATCGAATATTAAATGAATTTAAGGTTTATGTGATTTTTTCTACTTTAACAGCTGTACCTAAAGAGACGTTACCCTATAATCTAACAAATGTGCCTTTTGTCGATGGGAATGTTGACTATTATGTAGATGATTATGTTTCTCCTGTGAAAGAGTGTATTTTTGAAGTCGGTTTCTTTGATTCAACAGATATTATATTTACAGTGACCGATGAAAACATAGAAAGAATGTTGAAGGATGCTTTTCCTGATTTGAAGCCTTACTGTGAGTATGGAGTATAAAGACGCTATCAACGGAGGAATCAAAATTGAGTATTTCAGGAGCTACTCCTATTTTGTTTCAGCATATCAAGAAATGGCGTTTTTATCGGGAAACAGATCACGTGCTTGGTGCCATTTATACGATTGAGCTAGTAGCTGTTTATCATTCACGCACGATTGTTGTCATATTCAAAGACGTTTCAGCCGTTACGATACGAGAAATCGAAACCCTTTCGGATATGTCTGATTGCCTTCTCAGCATTGAATCGCAGCCGCAAGGCATCTACCTTGTGGAAGAATGGGAAGAGGAGACGTTCCGTTTTTATTGCCGGCAATATGAGGTGATGGAAGTTGAATAGGTTGAGGAGAGGATCAACGTGCTTCAAAAACTGAAAAAAAGACAGCGAGAGCTTGAAGAAAAGCCGTACCCTGATGAATTGTACGGCTTTGAAGAGGACATCTATGAGTTTTTTATGCTAGTTGATGGCAGTTTGGATTATGTGCTGGCGAATAAAAGGATGCCCCGGCATCAGCGGCGTTCGTTGGAGAAAAGCTTTTTTGAGCTGTATCCTGACATACTTCCGGATATGATCAAAAACGATAAGGATCTGTATCATCACATTCTCTTGTATGAACAAGTCAGACAAGAGATTTGCGTTGCGCTATCCAACTGATAAGGGGAAGATTTTATGGAAATAACCTCTATAAGCAGTATTGGCAATTTGGACATGATCGTTCTTAAGCCTCACCAAGTTGTTATGTCTTGTGAACTTGAAGATGCAGAGTCGTTTTATCGTTTTTGGGAAGGGCTTGCCTACGATCGAATCATGATACAGGTAATAACGACTGGTTCATTTATAGAAGGCCTGTCCGAGTACTTTGAAGGTCATGCTTACAAGGTGACGAAGCTGGCCAAAAGGGAATTCCATTTCCAATCCATATTACAGGAAGCAGACAGGGATATTGCAGATTTTCTCTTTCTGCTCGCTTCCATCAATGATGATGTTTTTCTGATCACTGATCCTCAACCGGATAAAAGTTATTTTTCAGAAGGGAAGCTCCAGTGTCTAACGGACTCAGGCGAACGGATCATGTGGTTTGAATACGATGCTGTAGACATCTATATGGTTGGCGGTAACTAAGGATAGGGGGAATTCATTTGAATATCACACAATACGAGAAATTGAAAAAGCATCTTTCTGATGAGGATACAGGTCCATTTACATTAAACGAGTTTTCTTTCTATATGAAAGAAGATGATCGTTATATTCAAATTCCTGTGTTTGAATTAAAACTATCTGCTCAAACCTGTGACATTCAATTGCGGTTTGAAAACATTAGTGCATCAAAGCTGGATGACCTTGAATCCATCGATGCGGTTGAGTTGGAGATTGAACCGACTGATGATCAATGGGAAAGACTCCGTTATTATGTGTATGACGAAGAAGACCAAATAAGCTTCTATTGCGGAGGTTGGGATGTGATCAAGTGTGACAAGGAGTCACACTGATTTTCCCCTTCTTGAGACTCTCCCCTCATTTTTATTCCTCAACGCCATTTTTTTCTCCCTTCAGTCATCATAAAGAAACAATCATCGAGTATGCCTTAATGTATGCGTTTTTATAGAGGAGGGAGTCTTGATGAAAAAATGGATTGTAGCGGTTTTTGTGATGATGCTGATGTTGTGTTTTGACGGGAATGAGAGTGTGAAGGCGGCGGAGCCGAAGGTGTATCAGTTTGATTTTGGGAGCGGTTCGGTTGAGCCTGGTTATATTGGTGTCAGGGCGTCTGATCGGTATGACCCGTCAAAGGGATACGGTTTTCAAACACCGGAGAATATGAAGGATGTGGCGGCATCCGGGACTGGTGTGAAGAGTGATGCGGTTCAATTTTTAGCGTATGGGACGAAAAGCAATAACACGTTTCAAGTGGATCTCCCGAACGGCCTTTACGAGGTGAAGGTGATGCTTGGCAATACGGCAAGGGCCAGTGTGGCGGCGGAGGGCGTGTTTCAGGTCATCAATATGACGGGGGACGGCGCGGAGGATACGTTCCAAATTCCTGTCACCGACGGGCAGCTGAATCTGCTGGTGACAGAGGGGAAAGCTGGCACCACTTTTACGCTCAGCGCCTTGAAAATAAAGAAATTGTCTGATCAGTCGGTGACGAACCGAACCATTTATGTCGGCGGCGATTCGACGGTGTGCAATTATTATCCGCTCAACAGCAGCAAGCAGGCGGGCTGGGGGCAGATGCTGCCTCACTATATCGATAAACACACCTTTCAAGTGAGAAACATGGCGTCTGGCGGACAGATCGCGAGAGGATTCAGAAATGAGGGGCAGTTGGAGGCGATTTTGAAGTACATCAAGCCGGGGGATTATTTTATCTTGCAGCTTGGCATTAATGACACAAATCCGAAGCATAATGAATCTGAAGCGGAGTTTAAAGAGATGATGCGTGATATGATCCGCCAGGTGAAAGCGAAAGGAGCGGACGTCATCCTATCAACGCCTCAGGGCCGGGCGACCGATTTTACTTCTGAAGGCATCCATTCGTCTGTAAACAGATGGTACAGGGCCTCTATTTTGGCTTTGGCCGAAGAGGAAAAAACATACCTCATTGACTTAAATGTCCTCAGCTCGGCATACTTTACATCGATCGGTCCGGAAAAAACACTCGCGCTTTATATGGACGGAGATACGCTGCATCCGAACCGCACGGGGGCCGACGCACTGGCGCGATTGGCTGTTCAGGAGCTAAAACGCCAGGGAATCGATGGCTTTTAACACGTCATTTTTTCGACAAAACACATACGCCTTCGTCAATTAGAGTATAATGAGAACATCTGCAAGAGACAGGAGTTTATACATGAGTCATTTTAAAAACTATCAAATCAGTCATGACATTTTACGAGCACTGGAAGGACTGGGATATACAGAACCGACCAAGGTGCAGCAGAGCGTGATCCCCGCTGCCCTTGAACGAAAGGATCTTGTCGTCAAATCACAGACGGGAAGCGGGAAAACGGCTTCGTTCGGGATTCCTCTCTGTGAGCTGGCGGATTGGGATGAAAACAAGCCGCAGGCGCTTATTTTAACACCGACCCGTGAGCTTGCGGTGCAAGTAAAAGAGGATATCACGAACATCGGACGATTTAAACGAATCAAAGCGACAGCTGTATTTGGAAAGTCCTCCTTTGATAAACAAAAAGCCGAGCTTAAGCAAAAAAGCCACATTGTTGTCGGCACGCCGGGACGTGTTCTGGATCATATCGAAAAAGGCACGCTGCCGTTGGATCGTCTCTCTTATTTGGTCATTGATGAAGCGGATGAGATGCTGAATATGGGCTTCATCGAGCAGGTCGAGGCGATTATCAAGCATCTGCCGACTGAGCGCACGACGATGCTGTTTTCGGCGACGCTTCCGCAGGATATCGAGAAGCTGAGCCGTCAATATATGCAAAAACCGGAGCATATCGAAATCAAAGCGGCTGGGCTTACCACAAGAAATATTGAACATGCGGTGATTCAAGTAAGAGAAGAGAATAAATTTTCATTGCTGAAAGATGTGCTGATGACGGAGAATCCCGATAGCTGCATCATTTTCTGCCGAACGAAAGAGCACGTCAATCAGCTGACCGATGAATTGGATGACTTAGGATATCCATGCGATAAAATTCACGGCGGAATGATTCAGGAAGACCGGTTCGACGTCATGAATGAATTTAAACGGGGCGAGTACCGTTACCTAGTCGCGACAGATGTCGCCGCGCGCGGGATTGATATTGAAAATATCTCCCTTGTCATCAACTATGATCTGCCGCTTGAAAAGGAAAGCTACGTGCACCGCACAGGCCGGACAGGTCGCGCAGGGAACAAAGGAAAGGCCATTTCGTTTGTCGCGGCCTTCGAAAAACGGTTTTTAGCCGACATTGAAGAATATATCGGATTTGAGATTCAAAAAATGGAAGCCCCTTCTCAAGAGGAAGTGGCTAGAAAGAAACCTGAATTTCTAGCTAAAATGAATGACCGGCCGGAAAGCAAAAAGGACAAAAGCGAAGAGCTGAATAAAGACATTATGAAGCTGTATTTTAACGGCGGAAAGAAAAAGAAAATAAGAGCCGTTGATTTTGTAGGAACGATTGCCAAAATTGATGGTGTGTCAGCTGATGACATCGGCATCATCACGATTATGGATAACGCCTCATACGTTGAGATTTTAAATGGGAAAGGACCTCATGTTCTCCAAGTGATGAAGAACACAACCGTCAAAGGGAAAAAGCTCAAGGTGAATAAAGCGAATAAATGATGAATGACCTGCTCCCAGTTAAAGGGGCAGGTCATTTTGCTGCTGGCTGACATCGGCGCTGGTCTCCTCCGGAACAAAGGCAAGAATCCCAATGCCAATCACAAACAAAATGATCAGGCTGAACACCGCAGTCGAGGATTTTCCGGTCAGCTGGGCGGTCACGGCAATGAGCAGTGGTCCCATAATTGAGGCGAATTTCCCGAAAATGTTGTAGAAGCCGAAGAATTCATTGGCGTGGCGCTTTGGCACAAGCTTGGCGAAATAGGAACGGCTGAGGGCTTGAATACCGCCCTGCGAGGTAGCGACAAGCATGGCCAGTATCCAGAAATCAATCGTTGTCTCCATAAAATAGGCGTACACGCAGACAATCATATAAATAACGATCCCAACGTACAGCATTGTCTTTCCCGTGAAGCGTTCTGCCAGTTTTCCGTAGACAATCGAAAACGGCGCGGCAACGACCTGGGTGACAAACAGGATGATCAGAAGGCTTGAGGAGCCGATCCCTAAATCTGATCCATAGGATGTCGACATCGTAATAATCGTGCCGACACCGTCGATATAAAAGAAATAAGCGAGCAAAAAGAGAAACAGTGCCCGGTATTGCCTGATCCGTTTCATCGTTTGGCCGAGCCGTTTAAAGCTGTTGATGACGATATGAGGTTCTCTTTTGATGTAATAGCGCTGATGGACATGCTTGATCATCGGGATGGTGAACAGCCCCCACCAAGCAGCCGTTATAAAAAAGGACAGCTGGCTTGCAGCCGATACAGACATTGGAATTGTTTCTGCTTGAGCGAGCAGGATGACAGCAATGCTGATGATAAATGGAATTGTGCTTCCAATGTATCCTAAGCCAAAACCCCGTGCCGAGACGAGATTCATCCGTTTCTCAGGCGTGACGTCAACGAGAAAGGCATCATAAAACACATTGGCGCCGGAAAAACTGATAGCCGATATTGTATAAAACAGCAACAATAGCAGCCAATGTTCACTAGGGATAAAGGCGAGCATCGCGGTGCTGGCGACACCGGCTGACACAAAGAAACCGAAGAACTTTTTCTTGCACCCTTCATAGTCGGCGATCGTGCCTAAGATCGGCCCGAGCAATGCAAGAATAAACGTTGAAATCGCAATGGTATAGCCCAGATAGGCAGTCGATTGAGCGGCGCTGACACCGCTTTCCGCAGCCGCTGATTTATAAAATAACGGAAACACCGCGGTGGTCACGACAATTGAGTAAGCCGAATTTGCCCAGTCATATAATACCCAGCTGTTTTCTTGTTTCGTAAAACGTTTCATCATCAGAGCCCCTCTCCGGTAACGATACTTCTATTGTACGAGAAATGGTCCTGAAAAGAATGGAATGCACGTCAATTTTTACAAAATATTTATGTTTTTTCGCTTCAAATCATACTTTTGATTTATTGCTGGGGTTAGGTGCATCTGGTACCATTTAACTATATTTTATGGTATTTTCCAGAAGGATTCAGCAGAGAGGAGACAGAGCATGAGGCGAATAGGCTTGTGTATAAGCCTGCTGGTCACAGTTCTTGTGATGAGCGCATGCGAAAGTGAAGGTGAGGCTCAGACGTTCGCAGACTGTGATCAAAAGACAGTAAAACAAACCGCAGCCAAACCGATGAGCAGTAAGAAAAAGCAGGATTTCCAAGCCCTTGCAAGCGAAAGGCAGCTGGCCATTGTGTTCAGTTCCATGATCAAAGTGAGCGAAGCATTTGATTATGGGATCGGCAATCCAGAATACTTCGTGCGAAGCAGCATGACTGAAGAAGAAGCAGACATTGCGAAAGAGAACCTTGAATCGATTAAAATTGAAAGCAAATCGCTCAAAAAACAAAACAGCGAGGCGATCGCCTTGCTTGAAAAAACGCGAAATCAAGACATGATCCGCAGCGAAATTCAGCAGCTGAAAGAAAATAGAGCCGCTTTTTTTGAGATCACAGGCCGTATGATCAACCTCATCAGTCAAGTCACACCGAAAAACGCGAAGACGACAAGACAGCAGCTGGATCAGCTGAAAAAACAATATACACAATACAGCGCTGAAAGCGTCAAAATCATAAATAGCATTGTCAAAAAGCAGAAAGCGGATAAGGCATTATTTGAACGCTACCTGGAGGCGCTGCTTCAAAAACAGCCCGGACAGCCGGTATTGAGTGAATTGTACTAACTGGTTCCCGTCTTTCCCTGATGATATTGACCTAGTGCAAAAAGGATGTACAATCAAGATATAGCCTGTTCTTAGTTGATTGGAGGGACATGTCATGAAAATTGCGAAGGTGATCAACAATAATGTGATCAGCGTGGTCAATGAACAGGGAAAAGAGTTGGTTGTCATGGGCAGGGGGCTCGCGTTCCAGAAAAAGTCCGGCGATGATGTCGATGAAGCCCGCATTGAGAAGGTGTTTACGCTCGATAACAAGGATGTATCAGAAAAATTTAAAACCCTTTTGTATGATATACCGATCGAGTGCATGGAAGTATCCGAAGAGATTATCAGCTACGCAAAATTACAGCTCGGCAAAAAGCTCAACGACAGCATCTATGTGTCGCTGACCGATCATATTAACTTTGCCATCCAGCGCAATCAGAAAGGGCTTGATATCAAAAACGCCTTGCTGTGGGAAACAAAACGGCTGTACAAAGACGAATTTGCCATTGGCAAAGAAGCGTTGGCCATGGTAAAAAACAAGACTGGCGTGTCTCTGCCAGAGGATGAAGCAGGCTTTATTGCTCTGCATATTGTCAATGCCGAGCTGAATGAAGAGATGCCCAATATCATCAACATTACAAAAGTCATGCAAGAGATTTTGAGTATTGTAAAATACCATTTTAAAATTGAATTCAATGAAGAATCGCTTCACTATTATCGGTTCGTCACCCACTTAAAGTTTTTCGCACAGCGTCTTTTTAACGGTACACATATGGAAAGCCAGGATGATTTTTTGCTGGAGACAGTGAGAGAAAAGTATCATCGGGCGTATGACTGCACGAAGAAAATCCAAACCTACATTAAGCGGGAGTATGAGCACAAGCTCACCAGTGACGAGCTATTGTATTTAACGATTCACATAGAGAGGATAGTCAAACAAGCATAATGAGAGCGCTGACATTTTTATTTTCGTGTGTTCGTTTTTTCTTACATTTCAATATGATGATGGTAGGATTGTTACTGATAAAGCAGGCAAAACCTAAATTACAATGAGTGCGGATCATTTATCTGTGCTAATGGTAATTTAGGTTTTTATTTTTTTAGAGGGAGGGCGATCATAGTAATCAGTAAGATTCGTTATTATCATTATTTTGACCGATGTTCCCTTTTAAAAGAATCATGTAAGATCAACATAGAAAACGCTTTCAATGAAAGGGGAATGCCAATATGCCTTATCTGAAACGAGTGTTGTTGCTTCTTGTCACTGGATTGTTTATGAGTTTGTTTGCAGTCACTTCTACTGCCTCGGCTCAAACAGGTGGATCGTTTTTTGACCCTTTTAACGGCTATAACTCTGGCTTTTGGCAAAAAGCAGATGGTTATTCAAATGGAGATATGTTCAACTGCACTTGGCGTGCTAACAACGTATCAATGACGTCATTGGGTGAAATGCGTTTGGCGCTAACAAGTCCATCTTATAACAAGTTTGATTGCGGGGAAAACCGCTCTGTCCAAACATATGGCTATGGATTATATGAAGTCAGAATGAAACCAGCTAAAAACACAGGGATCGTTTCATCGTTCTTCACTTACACAGGTCCGACAGATGGAACCCCTTGGGATGAGATTGATATCGAATTTTTAGGAAAAGACACAACAAAGGTTCAATTTAACTATTATACAAATGGTGCAGGAAACCATGAAAAGATTGTGGATCTCGGGTTTGATGCAGCCAATGCCTATCATACGTATGCGTTCGATTGGCAGCCAAACTCTATTAAATGGTATGTCGATGGGCAATTAAAACATACTGCAACAAACCAAATTCCGACAACACCAGGAAAAATCATGATGAACTTGTGGAATGGCACGGGTGTCGATGAATGGCTCGGTTCCTACAATGGTGTAAATCCGCTATACGCTCATTACGACTGGGTGCGCTATACAAAAAAATAATGTACAGAAAAGGATTTCCGCCAGCGGAAATCCTTTTTTGATTAAAACGAAATAATCCCGATCAAAAGCGCCGTAATCGTCATCACAATCGTTGTCCCCACGGCCCATTTAATAGTGAATTTTTGATGGTCGCCAAAGCTGACGCCTGCCATTCCGACTAATAGATAGGTGGAAGGCACGAGCGGGCTGAGCAGATGCACGGGCTGACCCAGCAAGGAGGCTCTTCCGATTTCAGCGGCGTCTATTCCGTAAGCGGAAGCGGCTTCGGCGATGATGGGAAGGACACCGAAGTAAAAGGCGTCATTCGACATGAAAAAGGTGAAGGGCATGCTTACGATCGCAGTGATCAACGGCAGATGCGGACCCATGGCGTCAGGGATGAGTGAAACGAGAGAATGCGCCATGGCATCCACCATTTTTGTGCCGGAGAGAATGCCTGTGAATATCCCTGCCGCAAACACCATTGAGACAACGTTTAACGCGTTACCCGCATGCGCCGAGATTCGTTTCTGCTGCTCTTTGACATTTGGATAGTTGACCATCAAGGCGATGGCGAACGCGGTCATAAAAAGAACAGGGAGCGGCAGCAGGCTGGTGATCAGAGCGGCCATCAGAGCGATAGTCAGCAGCAGGTTAAACCATTGGAGAGCGGGACGCTTCAGCGGCGTAGCCTCTGGATCGGAAGACGGTGCGTGATCAATCGAAATGACGCCGAGCCGCTTCCGCTCTTTCTTTCCGAGGATATAAGCAACGGCGATCACCCAGAGAATGCCGGCGATCATAGCGGGAATCAGCGGCGTGAAGACCTCTGACGTGTCCAATTTTAAGGAGGCCAAAACCCTCGCAGTCGGCCCGCCCCACGGGATAATATTCATAACCCCCGAACCGAGCATCGCTATTCCCGCTAACACCAAACGATTCATGCCGAGCCGTTTGTACAGTGGCAGCATCGCCGCAATCGTAATCATATAGGTTGTTGTCCCATCTCCGTCCAGCGAAATGGTCATAGTCAGAACCGCTGTGCCTACGGCGATTTTTAACGGGTCTCCTTTGACAAACGATAAGATTTTGGCAATGAGAGGATCAAACAGGCCTGAGTCGATCATAATGCCGAAATACAGGATGGCGAATAACAGCATAATCCCGGTAGGAGCGAGGTCTGTAACACCCTGAATCATCATCTCGCCAAGATCTTTGCCAAATCCGCTGATCAGGGCAAACACAACAGGAACGACAATCAAAGCAATAAGTGCGGAAAGCCGGTTAGACATAATAAGGTACATAAAAACAATCATCATCACAAAACCGAGTATGGCAAGCATGATATGACCTCCCCTATTCAACAGCTTTTTTTCGTAAGCGCTTCCATACTTTCTTTCTGTAAAGAAGGCTTATTTCAAATGTGTATGACCTCATCCTGATATGTAGACCTAAAATCCTATTGAGCGGATTGGCAGTTTATATCAAGAACGCCACGGGTAAATGTGCTGTAGAATGTTTCGTTTTAAAAAGGGGGAACAGACATGAGTAATGATCAAAATAAACGTGTAAATGAACACTCAAAGGACGAGCAGCTTGAACAGTACAGGACCGATAACAGCGGGAAGAAAATGACGACAAACCAAGGCGTGCGGGTGTCGGAGGATGAGCATTCGTTAAAGGCCGGGGTTCGCGGCCCGACCCTAATGGAGGATTTTCACTTCCGGGAGAAAATGACGCACTTTGACCATGAGAGGATTCCGGAGCGCGTTGTGCATGCGCGCGGGTATGGCGTGCATGGCTTTTTTCAGGTTTACGAGCCGATGACCGAGTACACACGGGCCAAATTTCTTCAGGACCCTTCAGTGAAGACACCGGTATTTGTCCGTTTCTCTACGGTTGCGGGTTCTAAAGGCTCCGCAGACACGGTGCGGGATGCCAGAGGCTTTGCGACAAAGTTTTATACTGAAGAAGGAAATTATGACCTTGTGGGTAATAACATTCCGGTGTTTTTCATTCAGGATGCGATCAAATTCCCGGATTTGGTTCACGCGTTTAAGCCTGAGCCACACAATGAAATGCCTCAGGCTGCGACCGCCCACGATACGTTTTGGGATTTTGTCGCCAATAACCCTGAGTCGGCTCACATGGTAATGTGGACGATGTCAGACAGAGGCATTCCGCGCAGCTACAGAATGATGGAAGGCTTCGGCGTCCACACGTTCCGTTTTGTCAATGAGCAAGGAAAGGCGCGTTTCGTGAAATTCCATTGGAAACCGGTGCTCGGCGTGCATTCTCTCGTATGGGATGAAGCGCAAAAAATTGCCGGGAAAGATCCCGATTTCCACCGCCGCGATCTGTGGGAAACGATTGAAAACGGCGGCACGGTTGAATACGAGCTTGGCGTGCAGATGATTGACGAAGAGGATGAATTCAAGTTTGATTTTGATATTCTTGACCCGACCAAACTGTGGCCGGAAGAGCTCGTGCCGGTGAAAATCATTGGGAAAATGACGCTGAACCGCAACCAGGATAATGTGTTTGCGGAAACAGAACAGGTCGCATTCCACCCTGGAAATGTCGTGCCGGGCATCGATTTTACAAATGACCCGCTTCTGCAGGGGCGGCTTTTCTCTTATACAGATACACAGCTCATCCGTCTTGGCGGCCCGAACTTCCATGAGCTTCCGATTAACCGGCCGGTATGTCCGTTCCATAACAACCAGTACGACGGCTATCACCGGATGACGATCAATAAGGGACCTGTCTCTTATCATAAAAACTCTCTGCAAAACAATGATCCGTCGCCTGCGACAGCTGAAGAAGGCGGATACGTCCACTATCAGGAAAAAGTCGAGGGCAAAAAAATCCGCCAGCGAAGCGACAGCTTCAACGATTATTACTCACAGGCGAAGCTGTTCTGGAACAGCATGTCTCCAGTGGAAAAGCAACACATCATTTCTGCTTTCTGCTTCGAGGTCGGGAAGGTCAAAAGCAAGGACGTCCAGCGGCAAGTCGTTGATGTCTTCAGCAATGTCGATGAAGATTTGGCGCAAGAAATCGCCAAAGGAGTAGGCGTGGCGGCGCCCGCGAAGCGTAAAGCATCTAAAGAAATTCTTACTTCGCCTGCGTTAAGCCAAGCCCGTACAGTGAAAACCGCGTCAACAAGAAAAGTCGCTGTACTTGCTGGAAACGGATTTCATGAAAAAGAGCTGCAAACAGTGCTGGATGCTTTAAAGAATGAAGGAGTCATAGTGGATATCATCAGTCAAAATCTAGGGTATATGACAAGCGACAGCGGCCAGCAGCTTGAGGCCGGCGGCACGTTTCTGACTGTTGACTCTGTTCTGTATGATGCCGTCTATGCCGCAGGAGGGCCGGAGTTAAAAGACAACAAACAAGCGATGGCATTTATCAGGGAAGCTTACAATCACTACAAGGCGATCGGTGCGGCAAATGAAGGAATTGACCTTCTTCAATCCTCTGTCGGAACAACAGAGGGACCAGGCATCGTGACGGCTAAAGATGAATCTGACTACACCGCATTCAGCAAGACATTTATTGATGCGGTTGCCGCTCATCGCCATTGGGATAGACGAATTTGATCGGCTCCTGTATCTTAAAGAAAGATACTTTTCATAAGGAGCATGACAAATGAACGAAAAACAGCTCGCTGAAGCTTACGAACGCGACGAAAATATGATGATTTTGGTGTTTGCCCAATGGTGCGTGAACCATGACCTTGATCCGATGGAGCTGTACGCCAAAGCGTATCCGCAGCAAAAGCTGAATGAAAGCTTGAAAAAAACCATGGACGATCTGGTCGTGCCAAAACACGAAGCAGAGCACATTCCGAACCAGACTGTCATTGCGGTATTAGAGATGTTCGGAAATACAGATTTGGCACAAGCTGTTCATGAAGCGATTTCCGGGCGATAAAAAAGAGACATTCTGTGTCTCTTTTTTAGTGGGAAAAATCATGCTGTTAGACCTAGAAACTTCTTTCGACTTAATCAGTCTATAAAAGTGTGAATTGCTTAAATAAGGGAATGATAAACAGCGACATCAAAGGAGGAGATCGAATGAAGTGGAAAAACATACTGAAAGCTGCGGGGATTGCAGTCTTGCTTTTTTCCGTATTTGCATATGCAGCCCCATCTTTAAACGCAGTTCAAACGAAAAAACCAACTGTCAGCACCCATACGTACAAAAAAATCAAGGAATTAAAGTATCCACAAGTGCATCACATCGGGAATGCCGCTTTTGAAAAGAAAATCAATCAAGAGCTGAAAGCCTACATTGAACAATCGTATCAGGAATATCTGAAAAACAAAAAAGCAGGTGAACAACAAGGCTTCAAAACGGAATATCAAACATCCTTCAGCGTCAAGTACAATGCGGCGGGCAAGCTCAGCATTCAAACGCTCAATTATATCTATTCAGGCGGTGCCCATGGTTTAACGTCTGTTCAGTCTTTCAACTATGACTTGAACACACAAAAGCGCGTGACGCTGAATCAGATTCTGAACACCAAAACAAAAGTCAGCAAAACGAGAGATTATCTGTATAGTTATATCAAAAAACACGATGAGCTGTTTTTCCCTGATGTAAAGAAAGAGGATATCACCCTGAACCAAAACACAATGTTTTACTTTACGGCAAACGGGATCGCCATCGTCTTCGGCCAGTATGACTTGGGGCCTTATGTAGCAGGAATTCGGGATGTCCAGGTTCCAGCCTCTATTTATCAATAATCAAAAGAGCCATATCCGAAAAGGGATATGGCTCAATGTTTCTACCACACAAACAGGCCGACAATAGCAGCACTTAATAAAGATACCGCAATTCCGCTGACGAGGAGCTTCCACACGTTTCTCCCGATGACCGTTGACTTTTCTCCGTCAAGGATCGAGTTGTACGTGCCGTAAATCATGCCGACCGTACTGAAGTTTGCGAAGGACGTCAGGAATGTCGTCGCCACCGCAACGGTGTGAGGCGGAAGGGATTTGAGATTGTTTTTCAAGTCAAGCATCGCAACAAACTCGTTCGTTGCCAATTTCATGCCCATCAACTGAGCAACATACATCGCATCATGCACTGGCAATCCAAGCAGGAATGCGAACGGACTGAACAGATAAGCAAAAATCGTCTGGATGGTCAGGCCGTGTACGAAAACGCCAAGAATGCCATTCACTGCTGACGTTAGTGCGACATATCCGATCACCATGGCCAGGATTACGATAACCATGTTCATGCCGACAAGCATACTGTTAGAAATCGTAGAGAAAAAGTCTTTCTTTTCTTCTTTAGGCGGTGTATAGATGATATCTTCATCCTCCGGCACGTGAACAGGGTTCAGCAGGTTTGCGATAATCAGCGCATTTAAGCAGTTTAAAGGAATCGCTGTAAACACGTATGTTGCCGGCACCATTGACAGGTAAGATCCGATAATAGAGCCGCTGATGCTGCTCATGCTCATTAAACCGAATGTAAGCAGGCGGTTGTTATTTAATACCGTAAGCTGCTGGCGGATGACCGCAAGTGCCTCGGTATTTCCCAGGAACATCATTTGAATAGAGAAAAAGCTTTCTAATTTCGGCAAGCGGGAAGCCTTTGAAATCACCCATCCGATTTTATCAATCAGCCAAGGCAAAATTCCGAAATATGTTAGAATATCAAAGAATGTGACGATAAAGATAATTGGAAGAAGCGCACTAAAGAAAAAGTCTACTGTTTCATTCGCCATCACTGACGGAAAGGCAAACGCGATACCGTCACTGGCGCAAGCAATCAGCCAAGTGAAGAAATCACCAATTTTACCGATGGCCCAGCTTCCGACTTTTGTTCCCAGCATAAACCAAGTAATCAGCAATTCCAGAACAATTAATGTCATGATCGGGCGCCACTTGATTTTCTTTTTCTGCGGAGAACATAGGAATACAACTGCCATAATCACAATGAGACCAACAAGGTTTAGTAAAAAGTACATGATAGCAACTCCTATGAGGGTTATTATGGAAACAAAAAAAGCTCTTATCCTTCACAAATTCTGGAAGTGCAGAAAGTGTGAAAAATAAGAGCAAACAGAAAAGAACTTGTCCTTTTCAACTCGTTCAAATTTATTCAAACTTTCTTGTAGTCTAGTTTTTTACGGTTACTAGGTAGAAACAATCAGACCATATTACTGATCATATACAAGAATGTCTTTTTCTAAGATGATAGCAGTATTTTATCCTTTCACTTTTTGAAAATCAACCTTTTTAACTATTTTCACAATAATAAAATTTATATTCTGAAATGAGAAAATAAAGGAAAAACATGCTGGATTGCTATGTTGATATGATGATTGAAAATCAGGAGGGGAAAAATAATGAAGCATATTATCATTACGGGCACGTCAAGAGGAATTGGAGAAGCCTTAGCCCAAAAGCTCATCGATTCTAACCATCGGCTGTATTGTATATCAAGACGTCCTAATCAAAACCTGATAGATCAGGACAACCATATGCAATATTACTCGTTCGACCTCAAAGAGACCCACAAAATTGAAGCATTCTTTCAAAATTTGTTTGCACATATCAAACGAGATCCGCATCCGGAAGGCATTTATTTGATCAATAATGCCGGCGTGCTGTCACCTGTGGCGCCGATAGAACATAATAAAGCGGAGGATATTGCCCGGCATATGCAGATCAATTTAATTGCCCCGATGGTTATGACCTCCCATTTTGTGCAGCACACGAAGCACATCGAAACGGATAAGCGAATCATGAATATCTCGTCAGCTTCAGCCAAATATTTAATGCCCTCACAAAGCTGTTACAGCACGTCAAAAGCGGGGCTGGATTCCTTTACGAAAAGCATCAATTTAGAACAGGAGAATCAGCGGAATCCAGTGAAAATCGCAGCGGTTTATCCCGGGGTGGTGGACACTCGGCTGCAAACTGAAATCCGCTCCGTCCGCAAAGAAGATTTTCCTTATGTTGATGAATTCATTCAGTTAGAGAAAGCGGGGAAATTACAGTCTCCTGAAGAAACCGCAGACGCATTACTTCATTTTCTGAATCAGGATGACTTTGGAAAACAAGCAGTCGTTGAACATCTCATTCCGGTTTCTGGGTAATTGTTGTATGATAGGAGAGGGGAAACCCATACAGCAAAAAGGGAGTTTTTTCATGATTATCCAATTCATTCGTTATAGATAAAGACAGGTGTAGACAAACTGCCAGACCTGGCCAATTTTTGAGATAGGCCTAGGTTTATTTGTCTATGCCTTTTTCATTTATCTAAAAATGAATGAATGAGGTGTTTTTTATCATGAAGCAAACCGTTGATTTCAGCTTGTTTCGATGTCCGCTCTGCGGTTCTTCCATGGATGCGGCATCAGGAAAAAGCTTGATTTGTACAGAACGGCGGCATACATTTGATTTATCTCGGCACGGCTACGTGAACTTCCTGACGAAGCCGGTCAAATCCGGTTACGGTGCCGAGCTTTTTGAAGCGAGAAGCAGGCTGATTGGAGAATGTGGTTTTTTTGAGCCGCTCCATGATACGATAGCAGAACTCATCAGCCATCCCAAATCCGGTCAAGAGGTATTCACCATCCTGGACAGCGGTTGCGGGGAGGGTTCTCATTTGAATGCGCTTTGCGGGTTTGATTATGCAGGGAAAGCAGCGATGGGAATCGGCATCGATCTTTCGAAGGATGGGATCTTAAAAGCTTCTAAGGCATTCAAAGATCAGATGTGGGCGGTTGCCGATGTGGCGCGTGCTCCATTTCATGATCGCCAATTTGATGTTGTTTTATCTATTTTTTCGCCATCCAATTATGCAGAGTTTCATAGACTGCTGAAGGATGATGGCATGCTCATAAAAGTAGTGCCGCGAAGCGATTATTTAATAGAATTAAGGCAATTTTTATATACTGATTCACCAAGGCGTACGTACTCTAATGCGGCAGCTGTTGAGCGTTTTACAGCACATGCGGCGCACAGCCGTCCTGTCAGGCTCCGCTATATCAAAACGCTTGACCGGCAGGCGATCCACTGGCTTCTCAAGATGACGCCGCTTGCCTGGTCGGCGCCGAAAGACCGAGTCAGCCTGCTGAAAGAAATGACATCAGCCGATATTACGGTTGATGTTGATATCCTAATAGGAATGAAATGAATGGCAGAGGAAAGCTCCGAAAAAAGGGGCTTTCCTTTTTTAATCGGAATAGTTGGCCCACACTTCTCGTACATATGGAAAGGGGACGGAAACAGCCGATGCGGACAGGTTTTGTAAACGCTTTCTAGTTGGAGGAAATGGGGGATGTGTGTGGAACTGATCATCATTCTATTGGCGTTAGGTTTGCTGATGTTTACGGCATATCGGGGATTTTCTGTCATATTGTTTGCGCCGATTTGCGCGTTATTCGCGGTGCTGCTAACAGACCCAAGCCATGTGCTGCCTTTTTTCTCATCAATTTTTATGGAGAAGATGGCAGGGTTTATTAAGCTGTATTTCCCAGTGTTTTTGCTCGGTGCGATTTTTGGAAAGGTCGTTGAAATGGCCGGACTTGCGGCATCGATCGCGAAAACGATTGTCAGGCTTGTCGGGGCAAAAAGAGCGATACTTGCCATTGTGCTGATGGGCGCTGTCTTGACGTACAGCGGCGTCAGCCTGTTTGTTGTCGTATTTGCCGTATATCCTTTTGCGAAAAACATGTTCCAAGAAGCAAACATACCGAAACGCCTCATCCCGGGAACGATTGCTTTAGGGGCTTTTACGTTTACGATGGACGCGCTTCCGGGAACGCCGCAAATCCAAAATGTCATTCCGACGGCGTTTTTCAAAACAGACATTTATGCCGCCCCTTGGCTGGGTTTGATGGGCGCAGTCATTGTGCTGGCAGCTGGGATGCTCTATTTGGAATCAAGGCGAAAAAAAGCGCAGGCATCTGGCGAGGGTTATGGCGGTTTTGATTCGCTGAATGTTGCGCCTGAATCGACTGAGTCCCGTGCTAAACCGGACAAAAGCCCGATTCGGGATGCACTTGCCTTTGTCCCGCTTATTCTTGTCGGTGCAGTGAATAAATGCTTCACCATTTACCTGCCAAAGTGGTATCCGAATGGATTTGATTTTTCCTCCATAGGATTAAAGGAGTTCGGCAGGCTTGATATTTCTTCTGCCGCTGCCATTTGGTCGGTGGAGATTGCTTTAGTGATCGGCATCATCACAACGATTTTATTTGATTGGAGAAGCGTGTTTGCCCAAATGAAGGAAGGGCTGAATGAAGGGATCGGCGGAGCCTTGCTGGCATCTATGAATACGGGTGCCGAGTATGGGTTCGGCGGCATTATCGCCGCGCTGCCGGGGTTTCATAAGCTGAGCAGCGGAATTTCTCATACTTTTACCGATCCGCTTGTCAATGGCGCCGTTACGACAACTGCGCTGGCGGGAATCACCGGCTCGGCTTCAGGTGGTATGGGCATTGCGCTAAGCGCGATGTCAGAACAATACTTACAGGCGATTCAGGCTTACAATATTCCGCCAGAGGTGATGCATCGAGTCATTTCAATGGCGTCAGGCGGGATGGACACACTGCCGCATAATGGCGCCGTCATTACGCTTCTGGCTGTGACGGGACTGACTCACAGGCAATCGTATCGCGATATTTTTGCGATCACGCTCATCAAAACGGCTGCCGTATTTGCTGTGATCGCGATTTACAGCCTGACCGGCCTAGTGTAAGAGAAAACGAAAGGGGCATCAATATGGGAAAAGTGTTGTCATCTACTAAAGAAGCTGCGAAATTGATTCATGATGGAGATACGCTGATTGCGGGAGGATTTGGGCTGTGCGGCATTCCTGAACAGCTCATTTTGTCGATAAGAAATCGAGGAGTAAAGGATTTAACCGTTGTCAGCAACAATTGCGGAGTCGATGACTGGGGGCTCGGTTTGCTTTTGGCAAATAGGCAAATCAAGAAAATGATCGCATCCTATGTCGGTGAAAATAAAATTTTTGAGCGGCAGTTTTTAAGCGGAGAGCTTGAGGTCGAGCTTGTTCCCCAAGGAACGCTCGCTGAGAGAATTCGTGCAGGCGGTGCGGGCATACCGGGATTTTATACGGCGACAGGCGTCGGCACCAGCATAGCCGAGGGAAAAGAACATAAAACATTCGGCGGCCGGACATATGTGCTGGAGCGAGGCATTACCGGTGACGTGGCGATCGTCAAAGCGTGGAAAGCGGACACCATGGGCAATTTGGTTTTTCGAAAAACGGCGAGAAATTTTAATCCTGTTGCGGCCATGGCAGGCAAGATCACGATTGCCGAGGCGGAAGAAATCGTGGAAGCGGGAGAGCTCGATCCAGATCATATCCATACGCCGGGAATTTACGTACAGCATGTCGTGCTTGGCACGAGCCAAGAAAAACGGATTGAAAAGCGAACAGTTCAGCAAGCATCGGGAAAGGGTGAGACGAAGTGAAGGAAGCGAGAAAACGGATGGTCAAACGGGCTGTACAAGAAATCAAGGACGGCATGAATGTGAATCTCGGGATTGGAATGCCGACGCTTGTCGCAAATGAGATACCCGATAGCGTTCACGTCATGCTTCAGTCAGAAAACGGCCTGCTCGGAATCGGCCCCTATCCTTTGGAAGGGACGGAAGATGCGGATTTGATCAATGCGGGGAAGGAAACAATTACCGAAGTGACGGGCGCTTCTTATTTTGACAGCGCTGAATCATTCGCGATGATAAGAGGCGGGCATATCGATTTGGCTATCCTTGGCGGAATGGAGGTCTCGGAGCAGGGTGATTTGGCCAATTGGATGATCCCGGGCAAAATGGTAAAAGGGATGGGTGGCGCCATGGATCTCGTCAACGGGGCGAAACGAATCGTTGTCATCATGGAGCATGTCAATAAGCATGGCGAATCAAAGGTAAAAAAAACATGCTCTCTGCCGCTGACAGGCCAGAAAGTCGTGCACAGGCTGATTACGGATTTGGCTGTTTTTGATTTTGTGAACGGCCGCATGACACTGACGGAGCTTCAGGATGGCGTCACAATTGAAGAGGTTTATGAAAAAACAGAAGCGAATTTCGCAGTAAGCCAGTCTGTACTCAATTCTTAATAGGAAGGTGTTTGACATGAGAAAACAAGTCGCCTTGGTGACTGGGGCTGCCGGCGGAATCGGATTCGAAATGGCAAGAGAATTCGCCCGTGAAGGCGCCAGCGTCATCGTTTCAGACCTCCGTCAGGAAGCATGCGAAAAAGCAGCCTCTAAGCTTGCAGAAGAAGGCTTTGACGCGGCGGCCATTTCGTGTGATGTGACAAAAGAAGCGCAAGTTGCTGATATGGTGGACACCATCCAAAAACGATACGGCCGCTTGGATATTTTGGTGAACAATGCCGGTATGCAGCACGTCGCCCCGATTGAAGAGTTTCCGACAGAAACCTTTGAACAGCTGATCAAGGTTATGCTGACGGCGCCCTTTATTGCAATGAAGCATGTTTTTCCGATCATGAAAAAACAGCAGTATGGCAGAATCATTAATATCGCGTCTGTTAATGGCTTAGTCGGCTTTGCGGGAAAATCCGCTTATAATAGCGCCAAGCATGGCGTCATTGGACTCACAAAAGTCGGGGCGCTGGAAGGCGCGTCCCACGGCATTACAGTCAATGCGCTCTGTCCGGGTTATGTCGATACCCAGCTTGTCCGCAATCAGCTTAGCGATCTATCAAAAGCAAGAAATGTCCCTTACGACTCGGTACTTGAAGAGGTCATTTTTCCGCTTGTGCCGCAAAAACGGCTTCTTTCCGTCAAGGAAATTGCGGATTATGCCGTGTTTTTAGCAAGCGAGAAGGCGAAGGGCGTCACTGGGCAGGCTGTCGTCCTTGATGGGGGCTACACCGCACAATGACATAAAAACACACTTGCTCCGCTAGGAATCAAGTGTGTTTTTTCTTTGCTTATTTCCAAACATCATTCGCGATCTCAACCACATGGCGGAGCTTCGCCCATTGCTGTTCTTCAGTCAGCTTGTTGCCTTCCTCAGTTGAAGCGAATCCGCATTGAGGGCTGAGGCAAAGCTGGTCTAAGCTGACATAACGGGACGCTTCTTCGATACGGCGTTTCACGTCATCCGGATGTTCAAGCTCACCGAATTTAGATGTCACTAAGCCAAGGACAAGCTGAAGATCAGACCGTTTCACATAACGGAGCGGCTCAAATCCGCCTGAGCGTGAATCATCATACTCTAAGAAAAGGCCGTCAAGATTCAAGCCGTCAAAAATGGTTTCGGCTGCTGCGTCATAGCCGCCTTCTGCTGTCCAAGTGGACTGGAAGTTGCCGCGGCAAATATGCATGGTTACCGTCAAGTCATCCGGACGGTCTGCAATCGCGTCATTAATGGATTTCGCAAACAGCTGGCGAAGCTCGTCAGGCGTTGTTCCGAACGCTTCGATTTGTTTTAAGCCTTTTTCTGATAAGAAAACGGCCCACGCCGTATCATCAAGCTGGAGGTAGCGGCAGCCTCTGTCATAAAACGCTTGAATCGCTTTTTTATATGCTTTGGATACATCATGCTGGAAAAGATGATAGTCGTTTTTATACGCATCCTTTTCCAGTTTTCCGCGGAAAAACAGCATATTCGGGCTTGGAATCGTCATTTTTGGCGTCGCGTCACCGGCAATGCTATGGAGAAATGAATAATCTTCAAGCATTGGATGAGTTGAAAAATCGATATCACCTGTGACTTTAATGCCGCGTGCTTTTGTCTGTACGTTATGGAATTGAATGCCTTGCTCAGGAGTAAACGGCTCAACGCCATCTAAGTTTTCAAGGAAATCAAAGTGCCACCACGCTCTGCGGAATTCACCGTCTGTCACGACGTTCAGGCCGGTTTCCTTCTGTTTCTCCACAATGCGGATGATTTCATCGTTTTCGATCTGGCGAAGCTGCTCAGCCGTAATATCGCCGGCCGCTTTTTGCAGCCGCGCTTTTTTGACGGGCTCAGATCTCAGCAGGCTTCCGACTTGATCCGCGCGAAACGGCGGTTTTTTTCTTTGAAGTGATTTTTGTTCTGCGGGTGTTGTTTGTTGTGACATGTTGTCCATTCCTTCTTTCCATTCAAATATAAAAAAGCTCTTCCTTTGGATAAGGAAGAGCTTGCGTGACAATCTCAACCTTATCTTCAAGAGCAATCATTGCTCTAAAGGATTTAGCACCATTCTGTTAAACAGCGGTTGCCGGGTATCGCAGGGCCAGTCCCTCCACCTCTCTTGATAAGGAAAACCTTTTTATGAAATTTTCTGATAGTATCTATTATTCACACATTTTCTATTTCTGTCAATGATAGATTATCTCCACACATCGTTGGCGATGTCGATGACATGGCGAAGCTTGGCCCATTGCTGTTCCTCTGTCAAAAGGTTGCCTTCTTCTGTAGAGGCGAAACCGCACTGCGGGCTGAGGCACAGCTGATCCAAGCTGACAAAACGCGCCGCTTCATTGATACGGCGTTTCACATCCTCTGGATTTTCAAGCTCGCCGTATTTCGATGTGATCAAGCCAAGCACGATTTGCAGATCCTTGCGTTTCACAAAACGGAGCGGATCGAAGTTTCCGGAGCGGTCATCGTCGTATTCCAAAAACAGGCCGTCAAGGTTTAAGCCGTCCAAAATCGTTTCCGCTACAGCGTCGTACCCTCCTGATGCCGCCCAGGTTGAGCGGAAGTTGCCGCGGCAAATATGCATTGTGATCGTTAAATCATTAGGCCGGTCTGCCACTGCATCGTTAATCGTTTTGGCAAACAAGGCGGGCAATGTTTCTGGATCGCCTCCGAGTGCCCGGACAACCTCTCTGCCTTTTTCCTCAAAGAAGAGAGACCATGACGTATCATCAAGCTGGAGATAACGGCAGCCAACATCATAGAAGGCTTTGATTGCCTTTTTGTACGCTTGGGCCAAATCATGAAAATATTCCTCTTGATCGTCATAGATGCCTTTATCCGCCTTTTCGCCAAAAAACAGCATATTCGGGCTCGGAATCGTCAGCTTTGGTATCGCGCCCCCGGCAACTTCATGTAAAAATTGATAATCAGTAAGTGCTGGGTGGCTCGTAAAATCGAGTTTTCCCGTCACTTTGATGCTGCGCGCTTTCGTTTTCGCGTTATGGAACTGAATCCCCTCAGCCGGGATGAAGGGTTCCACTCCGTCAAGTCCTTCCAAGAAGTCATAATGCCACCAGGAACGGCGGAATTCCCCGTCTGTTACCACTTCAAGACCGATTTCTTTTTGTTTTTCCACGATGCGGGTGATTTCTTGATTTTCGATATCACGAAGCTGTTTCGCTGTTATCTCACCTGCCGCTTTTTTTTGCCGGGCTTCCTTCACCGTAGCGGAACGAAGCAAACTGCCGACGTGATCGGCGCGGAAAGGTGCTTTGCGTTGTTTTTCTGTTTTTTGTCCTGTAACATTCGTTTGTTGGGCCATGTTATTCGCCTCTTTCTGAATTATTGAGCATGTAAAAAGCTCTTCCTTTGTGTAAGGAAGAGCTTGAACGATCAAATCTCCGCCTCATCTGCAAGAACGCAATGTTCTTAAGGATTTAGCACCATTCTGTTTGAAACAGCGGTTGCCGGGTATCATAGGGCCAGTCCCTCCACCTCTCTTGATAAGGTACAACTTCATATTTAGATTTCAATTATCTTAATATTATTACTTTTGGATCAATTGTCAATGCTTTTTAGAAAATACTTTCATCTTCATCGTTATATAAAACCATATCAAGCACGATCGCGATGGCAGTGCAAATCAGAACATCTTCCTCGTTTGCAATCTGCAAATGATAGGAATCACCCCAGCTGAGCCACTTTTTGCTCACTGACATCCGGACATTTTCCCCGTCCGTCAGCTGGAATTCATCCCTCCATAAGTCACCATCGATTTCCCAGTTAAGGCCGGAAATCACAAATTTCGGTTTGAAAAACGTTACTTTCTTCGTTACCTCACAAACTGTTTTCCCGCCAATTGAAATCTCATAGCGCGGCAATAAAGACATGAGTTTTTGTTCTATGGAAACGAGCGTTTTCCCGGATGAATCTGTCATTTGTAATGAGTCCCCTAACGAGAAAAAACGCCCCTCCACCTTGAAGATTTCTTGTTCATCCCGGTCATAAATGTGGAATGCATCTTTAAATGAGAACATTTTTTGTTTCATAAATAACTCGATCATTGCAGAAGTCTCCTTTTGGATTTGCCTTGTATGAAATTACGGATAGAGGATAAAAAGGTTTCAGGCTCTATCTCAACATAATTTTAAAAGGCTGCGTCATTCCGCAGCCTTTTCGTTTGAAATATAGAATTAGGAAAGATGCATCCGGCGTTTTTGGCGGATAGCGTCAAGGTCGATTAGGTTGTTGTGATGAGATGCGGCTGCTGGAAGAGGGCTTGTCTTTTGCGGTTTGCGGCGATTGTCCTTGCTGAAAGAAAAAAGAAGATAGCCGCATAAAGCGATGATAATAAATAGGATCATATTACATACCTCCCAAAAAAAGTTTTGGTACTCTCTATTGTACGGATAAAAAGTCAAAAAGTATTCAAAAAATTCTAAATCAAATAAAAATAAATAACTGCCCCTCAAAAACAGTCTAACCTGATGACCTGAAAATAGTCTTGAATTATGGTGATTGTTCTTGTTGATGATTGGTTCTATAGTTACTATCGACGATAAAATGAATTCCTTTATATAACTTTTAACCTAAATTAAAGTAATTCAAATTACCTGTTTTTGGATGCCGTTATCTTTCTTAATTAGTTTATACCCTATTTTGCGGAATTGAACACAAAAAACCCAAATTACGGAGCATTTGGGCGGTACGAGAGAATGCGGATTTTGTTTTGGGGATTTGGATGACTGGTCAGAAGAAGCGTTTGAACATTTTTCTGATTTTTTGAAATGGGCTGGATTTCTTTTGCGTGTTAAGCGGCCTGGAAATGATCCATTTTTTCAATAGGCTCTTTGCAGCAATTGCATGTTTTGTCATTGTTTTTCCTCCTCATTTGTTGATACTTGTTTTACGGAGGACGTGTTTAAAATGTTTCATTTTCACATAAAAAAAACCAGCCCTTTTTTGGACTGGCTTTTGGCATTACGCTTGCTCTTCAAACAGCTTTGCAATCTCAACGATGACATTTACGGCTTTGACCATGTTATCAGCTGAGATGTATTCAAATTTGCCGTGGAAGTTTTCCCCGCCGGTAAAGATGTTTGGCGTCGGAAGTCCCATGTAGGATAGCTGCGATCCGTCGGTGCCGCCGCGGATGGGGGAAATTTTCGGTTCGATGCCGAGGTTTTCCATCGCTTGCTTGGCAATGTTGACGATTTCGATGACAGGTTCAATTTTCTCTCTCATGTTATAGTACTGGTCGTTCATATCCAGCAAAATCCGGTCTTGCCCGTATTCGTTCTGAAGCTCTTCAACGGCGCGCTTCATTGTTTCTTTTCTGCTTTGGAAGTTCTCTTTGTCAAAGTCTCTGATAATGTAGTGAAGCTTTGTTTCCTCTACGTCTCCTTGAATCGACAGCAGATGGTAGAAGCCTTCATAGCCTTCTGTATATTCAGGCGCTTCGTCAGCCGGCAGCAGGCTGTTCAGCTTCATCGCGATTTTCGCAGAGTTGACCATTTTCCCTTTTGCCGTTCCGGGATGTACGTTGTTGCCTTTAATCGTAATTTTCGCGGCAGCGGCATTGAAGCTTTCGTATTCAAGCTCGCCGAGCGGGCCGCCATCAACCGTGTAGGCAAAGGATGCATTGAACCGTTTCACATCAAATTTGTGCGGTCCTCTTCCGATTTCTTCATCAGGCGTAAAGGCGACTCTGATTGTGCCGTGCTTGATTTCAGGGTGTTTGATGAGGTAATCCATGGCCGTCATGATTTCAGCGATACCGGCCTTATTGTCTGCGCCGAGAAGGGTGGTGCCGTCTGTGGTGATGAGTGTGTGGCCCTTATAGCCAGACAGCTCAGGGAATTGATCAGGTGACAGGGTAACCTGCAGCTGTTCGTTAAGAACGATGTCATTACCATCATAGCTTTCGATGATTTGCGGATTCACGTTTTTGCCGGTAAAGTCTGTAGCGGTGTCGACGTGAGCGAGAAAGCCGATTGTCGGCACGTCTTTTTCAGTATTGGAGGGGAGCGTCGCCATGACATAGCCGTTTTCATCAATGGCTGCATCCTGCATGCCGATGGACTTCAACTCATCAACGAGCATGTTTCCTAATGTCAATTGGCCGGGTGTGGAAGGGCAGGTGTCAACGGATTCATCGGACTGTGTGTCGACTTTTACATATGTAGTAAACCGTTCAATGATTTCTTCTTTCATTTCCAATCATCTCCTTTGTCTTATTTTATCATGGCGGGTTGAGAGATTTCTATTGCACAATACCGTTTCGAATGGCAAAAACGACTGCCTGTGTCCGGTCTTGGGCATTGCATTTTTGCAGGATGCGGTGCACGTGGGTTTTCACGGTGCTTTCACTGACGAAAAGCTTTTCCGCAATGTCCTCATTTCTCAGCCCGTAGGCCATTTGCTGAAGAACCTCGAGCTCTCTTTTGGTGAACGGTTCTGCTAGTTCTTCGACATGAGTTTGCTGTTTCGCCCGAAATGTCTCACTAATAATTTTAGCAGCTGTGACTGTGCGGAAAATCGCCTCGCCTCTGGCCGCAGCGCGAATCGCATCTATCAATTCTTCAGGAAGCGTATCCTTCAGCAAATAGCCGACTGCGCCCGCACGGATGCCTTCAAATACATATTCCTCCGTGTCAAAGGTCGTTAAAATGACAATCTTTGTATCTGGAAGGGCGGACATAATGTCTTTCGCCGCTTCGATGCCTGAGCAATGCGGCATCTGGACATCCATGAGGATGACGTCAGGTTTTGTTTGTTTTGCGAGTGCTATAATATCGTGACCGTCGCCGGCCTCGCCGGAAACTGTCATATCCGTCTGGGCGTTGATGACGTACCGGAAGCCTTCACGCACAAGCGGCTGATCATCGGCAAGCGCGACGCGTATTTTATCTTTGTTCATCTTTTTGCTCCTTATTCGTTGTCGTGAGCGGCAATGACAGCTCAATTTGCAGGCCGCTCGGCTGCACGGCGCTAAAGGTAAGGGAACCGCCTGCTTTTTCAGCGCGTTCTTTCATTCCTGTCAGGCCAAATCCATAAGTAAGGCTGCCGGTGAATTGTCCGTCGTCGATGATTGTGACATAGAGATGGGTTTCGTCGTTAGAAATGACAGTCGCCGCATGAGAAGCGTCGGCGTGACGAATGATATTGGTCAGCGCTTCCTGCAAGATGCGGTAAATCGTTTCGCTTATGTTTTGAGGCCAAGACTCTTCTGACAGTCCGGCAGTATCTAAAGAAACGTGCAAGCCGCTCCGTTCCTCCACTTGATGAATCAGCCCCCGCAAAGCGGTAAGTCCCACCATCGATTCACTTCGGCCCATTTGATGAACGACAGACCGCACTTCTTGAAGACATTCTCTGGCGACACTCAGTACATTTTGAATGACTTTTTCTGAATCCTCCTCGCTGCTTTTGAGGATATAGGGAAGAGATTGAAGCTGAACAATCACAGAAGTCAGCTCATGGCCGATGCTGTCATGAATGTCTCGGGCAATTCTTGTACGCTCCTCGAGGACCGCGTACCTTAATGAAAGAACAGATGCCTCCTGCAGCTCTGCATGCGCTTTCTGGAGTTCTTGATGAGCATGCTCCAGCTGCACATGCATTTTCGCCAATTCAGCATGATTTCGTTCAGCCTCCTTTCTCGCTTCTCGTCTGAAACGCATGGAGGAGAAGAGGACGTACAACCCGATCATGATCGAGATGTTGCTGACGATATCGTCCCAGCTGGTGTCAAAAACAGTATACAAAAAGAAAACATTGCCCCCAATTAGGCACACTGTAAAGATCAAAGACAGCCGTGCAGGGAGCTTTATGGCCGCATAAACCATTAAAAATACGAGTAAGAAAAAGGCGGCTCCCTGCTCTTGTCCTGAAACAGCCCAAAGAAAAACGGTCAGGAGCCAAAGCCCGACGAATATGCTCAAATGAACAGCAGCGGATGCCACATAGGGAATGACCCAAATGAATGCTAAGTACACCGCGAATACAAATGCCAACAAAATGGGGTCGGCTTTGGCTGGGTGAGATAAAAATTGTATGCAATTCAAAATGAGAATAAGGCTCGGCACAAGCTTCTTGTAGTGCCGAGCCGGAGATAGTCCGTTCATGCTGGTCCTTCTTTCAGTTATTGAATGGATACTTTGCCAGCGGTCAGCCGTCTGTATGCTTTATAAAGCATAATGTTACGGGCTGTGATGGTGCCGAGGGGAATGAAGAACATAGAATGAATAATGGCAATAAACATTTCGTTGCTCTCCGGAAGCCATGTTCTCGCGGCCATGCGCAAAGAAAGTATCACTAGAATGAGAATAACACTTCCAAGGGAGCCGCGTGAAGTGACCTTTCCGGTTTCCGGGTGAATCCGCACGTTTACCATCTTTCCAATGCCAAACCCGCAGGCCAGCCCGATCAGTAATAAAATGCCGCTGATCGCAACATGTAATACGGAATGAAAATACGCCGGCTGAAACGATGCGGATACGCCCCATAAGAGCAGCAGCGGAATGATCAGCAACTTCCCGGGTCTGACAGTTCTCTCCCGGTACATCGATAAAACAATAAGAATAAAGACAATAAAAATATAAGGGCTCATCGCCATGTCATCAAATCCTTTCTGCATTAAGCATAGCGAAAATAGGAAAGAAAAACGTCAACCGGCAGATTGATTTTTCAGCTGCTAGACTTGTTCGCGCTGCATAAAGGTATGAAAATGCTGATAATATATGAAGAAACTATTAATAAACGATTAAACTTCTTGAAAATGGATGTGGACCGGTTCTAAACACTATATAATGAAAACAGGTCATTTTTTAGGAGGGTTTACATCATGGCAATACTTGTTACTGGCGGTGCCGGATACATTGGCAGCCACACATGTGTTGAACTATTGAACAGCGGCTACGAGATTGTTGTTCTTGATAATCTGTCCAACAGTTCGGCTGAAGCGCTGAACCGTGTAAAGGAGATTACAGGAAAAGATTTAACGTTCTACGAAGCGGATTTATTGGACCGGGAAGCGGTAGATTCCGTTTTTGCTGAAAATGAAATCGAAGCTGTGATTCATTTTGCGGGGTTAAAAGCAGTCGGTGAATCTGTTGCGATTCCGCTCAAATATTATCATAACAATCTGACAGGAACGTTTATTTTATGCGAGACCATGGAGAAATACGGCGTCAAGAAAATCGTATTCAGTTCATCTGCGACAGTGTACGGCGTTCCGGAAACATCGCCGATTACGGAAGACTTTCCATTAGGCGCGACAAACCCTTATGGACAGACGAAGCTCATGCTGGAACAAATATTGCGTGATTTGCATACAGCCGACAAGGAGTGGAGCGTTGCGCTGCTTCGTTACTTTAATCCGTTCGGTGCCCATCCAAGCGGACGGATCGGTGAAGACCCGAACGGAATTCCGAATAACCTCATGCCGTATGTGGCACAGGTAGCCGTCGGCAAGCTTGAGCAATTAAGCGTATTCGGAAATGACTATCCGACAAAAGATGGGACAGGCGTACGCGATTATATTCACGTCGTTGATCTCGCAGAAGGCCATGTCAAAGCGTTGGAAAAAGTATTGAACTCCACTGGGGCCGATGCATACAACCTTGGAACAGGCACAGGCTACAGTGTGCTTGAAATGGTCAAAGCCTTTGAAAAAGTGTCAGGGAAAGAGGTTCCGTACCGTTTTGCGGACCGTCGCCCGGGAGACATCGCCACATGCTTCGCAGATCCTGCGAAAGCCAAGCGGGAACTGGGCTGGGAAGCGAAACGCGGCCTTGAGGAAATGTGTGCAGATTCCTGGAGATGGCAGTCTTCTAATGTGAATGGGTATAAGAGTGTAAAATAACAAAAGGCTGGGGTTCTCCCCAGCCTTTTGTTATTTATCTAAGTTTACTTCAAATGTAAATGGATTGATTGTAATATCGTAGTTTTCGGAAGATCCTTCTAAAATAATGTTTGCCGTTTTGCTGTCGATTTTAGGGAAAACAATAATTCCTTCAGTTTTAACTCCCGGTAAGATTTCACTTTGAATTTCAGGATACTCAGAAAGGTCGGATTTAGGCTCAATCTGTTTATTATCAGCCGTAATTTTGGCATTGAAGTCATAAAAGCTGATTTCATCTTGTGATTTGTTTTCTATCTTTACATAAAGGCGAGTTTCTTTTTCAGCAAGTTCCACTTTTTGAAGCGTGAGTGCAAATCCGTGCTGATTCTGTGTTTTATTCACGTTAATTGTTTTTTGAGCTGGAGCAAAAGCTGTTGCATAGTCGCTTTTTTCAATGGAATCGGCAATGATTCTCGGTGCTGAAACGGAACCGCCCAAAGCATTTTCACCATCATATTTGTCTTTCACCGTACCGACTACATGAATAATGTCGTCATCTTTAATGTCTAAATCAGAGTCGTCGCTCATTATAAGCGTATTTTTGCTTAACTTTTCTGGATTATTGTAGCCTTGAAGATATGTACCATCATCGTCCTGTTCAACGTCAAAAACTTTTACATACAGATCAACTTTATAATTTTTGAATTGATTGGCATTGGTATATAGTTTCTCTATATCAGCCTTTTGCACTGTTTTTGTCGACTTTTTAGATGTGGAGCTGGTTGTTGTAGTAGAAGCTTGAGAGTCTCCACTGTTTCCAAGGTTTGCAATAATGATAATGACTACTATTGCTAGAATTAACGTGATGATTTTATGTCTCATAAAAAAGTTGCGTTGGTCTTTACCGCAATTTGGACATTTTTTAACACCTTTTGCAATCTCTTGACCGCAAGCTTTGCAGTGCAATAGTTTACCTGACATTATATTTCCTCCTATGTAATTAATTGTTTAATATATATGTTCTATTTTGCCTATATAATCTCATATAGTCAATGATAAATTAGAAATGTGATTTTAGTTTTTTTCTTAAAAGGGGGTACTTTGTTTCATATCGACTAAAACTTTTATTTATTAACAGCGACCATCTTTTTAATTCTATTAATTTACTGATGAAATCTCCGCAAATACCCCTTGAACCAATTCGAGCCGTCCCGTATAATGCTAATATTGGAAAGTGAAAAGGATATGATCAAAACAGTGGTTTTCTAGGGTTCCGCAATGCAAATTGGACTGTGACCGAGAGAAAACACATAGCAGCTTGGCTGTTATGACACGGTGGGATAAAAGCCCAGGAGTTTCTGCTCTTTTTCGAGAGCGTTCTCCTGGGTTTTTTTATTTGCTAGAACAGAACTATGAGAAGGAGTGTTTTCGTGATGAAAAAGAGAATGCTGGATGTACTTATGCTTGTGATTGGCGCTTTTTTCTTCGCGCTTGCGGTTAATTTATTTGCGATCCCCAATGATCTTGGGGAAGGCGGAGTCACTGGGATTACGCTGATATTGTATTATCTGTTTCAATGGTCTCCCGGTGTCACGAACTTTATCTTAAATGCGTTTTTGCTTTTAATCGGCTATAAGTTTCTGGATGGAAAAACAACCGTTTATACGATCATTGCGGTCGCGGCAAATTCGCTTTTTCTTCATCTGACACATGGGTGGAGCATTCCATCTGATGAATTGATTATTAATACGATTTTCGCAGGTGTATTTGCGGGAGTCGGGATCGGTATGATTATCCGGGTCGGCGGGACGACAGCCGGTTCCGCGATTCTGGCCAGAATTGCTAATAAATATTTAGATTGGAATATCAGTTATGCGCTCTTGTTTTTTGATTTAATCGTAGTATTTAGCTCTTATTTTATTATTGGTGCGGAAAAAATGATGTTTACGATCGTGATGCTGTATATCGGTACGAAAGTGATGGACTTCATTATTGAAGGTTTGAATACGAAAAAAGCCATTACGGTGATTTCGGAAAATAAGAGTGAGATTGCAGAGCAGGTAAATACCTTGATGGATCGGGGCGTGACGATTTTATCAGGGAAGGGAAATTATACGGGCCAATCAAAAGAGATTTTATATATCGTCATTAACAAACAGGAGCTGTCCATGCTGAAAAAAATCATTAGAAGCTGCGACAAAAAAGCGTTTGTGATCGTTCATGATGTACGCGACGTGTTTGGTGAAGGATTTGTGGACATATCAAAATAAAGAAAAATCCCTCTGTACTTGAAGCAGAGGGATTTTTTCGTTTAGAACGGATATTTGCGGTATTGCTTCTGGATCGAAATCCATTTCGTCACAGTAAATTCCTCGACGACCCACGGATTGCCGAAGCGGCCGACACCGCTTGCTTTGTTTCCGCCAAAGGCAATATTCGGTGAATCATTGACGGACTGGTCGTTGACATGGGTCATGCCGCTGTCAATTTGCAGGGCGAGCTTTTCGCCTTTTTCTAAATCAGATGTGAAAACCGCAGAGCTGAGGCCATACTCGGTATCATTTGCCATGTCAATCGCTTCCTGATCGCTGCCGGCTTTGATAATGGTTGCGATTGGGGCAAACAGCTCCGTTTGGGCAATTTTGCTGTTGTTGTCCGCACCGACAAAGACGTACGGCGTGAGTACGTTTCCGACACGTTTTCCTTCAACCGCAAGCTCTATGCCGTCTGCCTTTGCCTGCTCAATGATCTCCAGCGCTTTCTCGATTTGGCGCTCGTTGATCAGCGGGCCGACAACGGTTTTCGGATCGGTTTGATCGCCGTACGGAAGCTGTTTGATACGGGAGGTGAATTTTTCTACAAACTCATCGTATACATCCTGATGAACGATGATCCTGTTGATAATCATACAGATTTGTCCCTGGTGAATAAATTTTCCGAAAATCGCGGCATCCACAGCACGATCGACATCCGCATCTGAAAGGACGGCAAATGGATTGTTGCCGCCGAGCTCAAGTGCCATCCGTTTGAAGGCACGGCCGGCGATTTCACCGATGTGGCGCCCGACTGCTGTTGATCCCGTAAAGCTGATTAATCTCGGGATTGGATTGGTGAGCATGCCGTCCCCGATTTCCTTTACATCCGCCAGCATGACGTTAAGGACACCGGCAGGAAGACCAGCGTGCTCAAACGCTTTCGCAATGATGGTTCCGCCGGAAAGAGCGGTTTGGATATCAGGCTTGTGAACAACGCTGTTTCCCAGCGCAATCGCGGGCGCAATCGTTCTCATAGATAAATTCATCGGAAAATTAAATGGAGAAATCGATGAAATGACACCGAGCGGAAGGCGGTAAATCTTATTGATTTTCCCCTCAATGTCGGATGGAACTTCTTTGACGCCGCCTAATTCACCAGTATACGTTATGGCTTCATCTAAAATGGCAATCGTTTGTTCCAGCTCAATCGTTGATTTCATAATCGTTCCGCCAGTTTCGCGGGCAATCATCAAGATGATGTCATCACGGTTTTCCTGTAAATAGCCGCGCGCTTTTTGCAGCACGGCTTTTCGGCCTTCCGTCGTGCTTTTGGCCCACTCTTTTTGGGCTTTCTGTGCAATGTCAAACGCATCCTCCAGCTGTTTGCCCGTTGCCAAAGATGCTGTTGTGATCACAGACTGGTCATACGGATTCAAAATGTCCTCCGTACGTCCGCTTTCTCCCTCAGTCCATTTTCCGTTGATAAAACTTTTGTTTAACGTTTCGAAACTCATAAGATGACCCTCCTTTTGGTCCCGCATATCCTCTTCTATTTCCGCTGACGCCAATATGTAAACGAATGAGGTTCCCTTTAAGTTTTTCGTCTATCTATACCGGATATACTCTTTTTTAGTGGAGAACATGTGTATTTCGCCTTATACTGAATATACAGATCCTTACATAAGAGAGGAGACTCTATGAAATCGCTGCTGGCTATTTATCCCGGTTCGACTGTGTCTGAGGAGCTTTGCATAAGGGAAGGCTGTCTATGTTTTTTTGATGAGAGCAGTCAGAGATACATCTCCATTCCGAAAACAGAGATCAGCGAAAAAGAGGTATTGGTGCTGCAGTCATTTTTGACGGCTGCGGATGAGGGCAATCAAATGTCTATGAAATCACCGGAGGAAAACAAGTGGTTTTCGTTCCTTTTTTCAAGAGGAGAATTGCCGGCGAATATAAAGAAACGGACAAGGTTTGTTCACTTTCATTTATTCGGCAAAATAGACAGGACGTCCTTTACGGAAGCGGTACGCCATTTTTGGCCGGTGTCTTTTGTGATTGTGTGGATCCATGAGGACAGAGGCGTCATTGTTGAGCAGGAAAGTGAAGCGGCGGCGGAGAAGGACGAACTGGAATCGCTCGCTAAGGTTCTTGAAAGTGATTTCTACTTCAGTGTCCGTTTTTACGCGGGAAGATTTTACGAGCCGGATGAGTGCCTGCGAAAACATTACGCTCGTGAACAGGCGTATTTCCTGTTTGCTGAAAAACGGCTTCCTCAGGTGCAGAGTGTGACCTTTGAGATGATTTTTCCTTTCATATTATTAGAAACAGAAAAAGAAAAATTGGCAACGCTGCTATCAGAAGAAGCTGAGCTTTTATTTGGAAGTGAATCTGAGCTAAGGAAGACCATTAAGCTGTTTATTGAAAACAATTCAAACGTCACATTAACAGCAAAAAAGCTGCATCTGCATCGCAACAGTCTGCAATATCGGATTGATAAATTTATTGAGCGGTCAGGGATAGATATCAAATCGTACAAAGGCGCGCTTCTTGCCTATTTTATCTGCCTGCAAAGTGAAAGTTCAGAATAAATTGGAAATATGCACGAAAAAGGGCTGGGTGATTTTATGAACGCTGCCCATTTTAGCGGGAGAAAATTGCTGTTACACTCAATATAAGAAAGCGTTTACAATAACAAAGGGGGATGTTAGATGGCTGAATTGCGGATGGAGCACATTTATAAATTTTATGATCAGAAGGAACCGGCGGTTGATGACTTTAACCTTCATATTGCCGATAAGGAATTTATCGTATTCGTCGGCCCGTCCGGCTGCGGAAAATCAACGACGCTGCGAATGGTTGCAGGACTTGAAGAAATTTCGAAAGGCGATTTTTATATTGAAGGAAAACGGGTCAATGATGTAGCGCCAAAGGACAGGGATATCGCAATGGTGTTTCAAAACTACGCGCTCTATCCGCATATGACGGTCTACGATAATATCGCGTTCGGACTGAAGCTTCGGAAAATGCCGAAGCCAGAAATTAAAAAAAGAGTAGAGGAAGCCGCTAAAATTCTCGGGCTTGAGGAATATTTGCACCGTAAACCGAAAGCGCTGTCAGGAGGACAGAGACAGCGGGTCGCGCTTGGGCGGGCAATCGTGCGGGATGCAAAGGTGTTCCTGATGGATGAGCCTTTGTCAAACCTGGACGCGAAGCTGAGGGTGCAAATGCGGGCGGAAATCATTAAGCTCCACCAGAGACTGCAAACCACAACGATTTATGTGACGCATGACCAGACAGAAGCGCTGACGATGGCGACACGGATCGTAGTCATGAAAGACGGGAAAATCCAGCAGATCGGGACGCCGAAGGATGTATACGAGTTTCCTGAAAACGTCTTTGTCGGCGGGTTTATCGGATCACCGGCGATGAACTTTTTCAAAGGAAAGCTCACGGATGGCTTAATCAAAATCGGTTCTGCGGCATTAACCGTCCCGGAAGGAAAAATGAAGGTGCTGCGTGAAAAAGGCTACATCGGCAAAGAGGTTATCTTCGGCATCCGTCCTGAGGATATTCATGATGAATTGATTGTCGTGGAATCGTATAAGAACTCCTCGATTAAAGCAAAAATCAATGTCGCAGAGCTGCTCGGTTCAGAAATCATGATTTATTCGCAGATCGACAACCAAGACTTTATTGCGCGGATCGACGCCCGCCTCGATATTCAATCAGGCGATGAGCTGACGGTTGCATTTGATATGAATAAAGGCCATTTCTTTGACAGTGAGACAGAAGTGAGAATTCGATAAGATCAGCAAAACCGGACATGGAGACATGTCCGGTTTTTTGTGTTCTTTGTTTGCGAGGTTTACGGAAAAAACGGCAGCGGGTAGTGGTTGGTAAGAAAGGGGAGATAGAGATGTGGAATGCGGCAATGTGGGGCGGGATATCGGGCTCTGCTGTACTGCTGGGCGCGCTGGCGTCCATGTTTCTTCCGATTCGCAAACAGATCATCGGCTATATTATGGCTTTTGGCACAGGTGTATTAATAGGCGCGGCCGCTTACGAGCTTCTTGGGGACGCAGTAGCAGAGGGCGGAATCGTGTCGACAGGCGCGGGATTTATTGCGGGAGCTGTTGTGTTTACGATTTTTGACTGCGCGGTTTCCAAACGGGGCGCGTCACAAAGAAAAAGATCGGGACAAACAGCTGCCGGCGGCGGAATCGCCATTTTTATCGGCACGATCATGGACGCTGTCCCAGAATCGATTATGATTGGCGCCAGCCTTCTCGAAGAACAATCGGTCAGCTTTCTTTTGGTGATCGCCATTTTTATCAGCAACATCCCTGAAGGGCTGTCTAGTACAGCAGGACTGAAAAACAGCGGGTACTCGAAAACGAAAATTATGCTGCTTTGGGCCGCGGTGCTCGTGATTTCAATTCTTGCCTCATGGTCAGGATTTTTCTTTCTCGACGGCGCTTCTGAAGAAGGCATGTCAGCGATTGCAGCATTTGCGGGCGGAGGCATCATTGCGATGATTGCTTCAACGATGATGCCTGAGGCGTACGAAGACAGCGGTCCGATGACAGGTTTAATCGCCGCACTCGGCCTGTTAACCTCGCTGGTTTTGAATCAGTTTTCTTAAATGTGAGCCGGTCATGATTTCATGTCCGGTTTTTTGCTATTGAAAATCTCAGAATCAGACCGATGAAAAAGGAGGAAGAAATAGACAGAAAGCAGGGAACCGATGAAACGTTTTATCTTAAGCATCTTTCTTGTGGGAAGCTGCTTGGCTCTTGCGGCTTGCGCTGATCAAGAGGCGAATGCAGAGCAGACGATGCCCAAAGCGGAACAAAAGAAACCGGAAGAAAAAGCAGTACAAGTTCAGAAAAAAGAAAACGATACAGCCGGATGGATCAAAACAGAGACACCGGCAAAGCTGCCGATTTTGATGTACCACAGCATTTCCTCAGGAAACAGCCTTCGTGTCCCAAAGAAAGAATTCGAAGCGCATATGAAGTGGCTGCACGATAACGGCTATCAGACATTAACGCCAAAAGAGGCGTATCTCATGCTGACGCAGGATAAAAAGCCGTGTGAGAAATGCGTGCTAATTACGTTTGATGACGGCTACACCGACAATTATCAAGACGCGTATCCGGTGCTGAAAAAGTACGGGATGAAGGCGACGATTTTTATGATCGGCAAATCGATCGGACATAAGCACCATCTGACAGAGGACCAAATGAAAGAAATGACACAGCACGGCATATCGATTGAAAGCCATACAATTGACCACCTTGAACTGAACGGGTTAACGCCTCAACGGCAGCAAAGCGAGATGGCAGATTCGAAAAAACTGTTTGACCACATGTTTCATCAGAAAACCACCATCATCAGCTATCCGGTAGGACGCTACAATGAAGAGACGCTGAAGGCCGCCAAAGAAACGGGCTATCAAATGGGCGTGACGACAGAACCGGGCGCGGCTTCGAGAGACCAGGGAATGTACGCCCTCCATCGCGTGCGCGTGTCCCCAGGCATGTCGGGCTCGGCTTTTGGCGCGTACGTCGAATCAATGAAATAAAAAAAGGAGGCGCTCAATCGCCTCCGCCGCCACATCCGGAATCGCTAAAACCCCCGTCACTGCTGCATCCATCATGGTGTGAGCCATTGTCTGAATAGCCGAAATACCCGCTGTCCGCCTGCTGGCGGCTTTTATGCTCCGATGGCTGCGGCTGAATGACTGAAAGAAAAACAACAATAGATATAAACAATAAGATGATCACAATCACTTCTCGTCACTCCCTTTTTTCACCATATCTGTTATACGGATGAAACGCTGACCGGTTTCATTTCAAAGTGATCGATTCTTTCAGGCGGTCTCTGAGCCAACGCTTCAGCACCCCGTGTCCTTTGTTTGACAATAAAGTGCCGACACGCCAATACATAGGAGGATGAGGGGCGAACTGAAAATCAATCAATCTGAAAAGCCAGCTTTTATCCCGGGTGAGAGAGTCAATTTGAAGCTCGTCTTCATCTGCTTCAGCGCTATAGGCACTTTGTTTCTGTATGTCCTCATCTTGCCGAACCGCCAAGACCCTCAAAGCTTCAGCCATTTGTTTGTAACCGCCCTCCAGCAAGGATGCGCCAAGGTTGTCAGCACGCACCTCCATCCATTGTGAACAAAAGGATTGATAGAGCTGAAACAGGATAATGATTGCCATAATGAAAGCCCAAAGCGCAATTTTGTGGGCCTCGGGGTGGATGATATGCTGCTCAAACAAGAGGATAATCCCAACGACAGCTCCAAGATAGAGAAAACGCAAAATCTGTGATGACAGTACATCACGTTTTTTAATATGAATCGCCTCATGGGCCAGAATGCCCTCGATGACACGCAGCGGCAGGGTTAGTGTGGCGCTTGTCAGAATGACCATTGACCTTCCGACATTCATGCCGACTGCCATTCCGTTGTAATCATCACTCTCCGTTTCGTATATGCGGACATGGGAAATGCCGGCCTTGCGGAAAATCTCGTCAGCCGCTGCCTGTACATGCGGATGATGACAGGGCTTGGCGTCCATCGCCGCCCGCAACACACGGTCTGACATATACATGTTGAATACCCAATACAGGATAACCGCTGCAGCCATGACCCATGGAGAGGCGTGTAATGCGTATAACACGAGCACCAATAAGGCGTAAGCGGATATCCCTTTTACGCTGGCGGCAAAATAAAGCTTCCCGAGCAGCCGCTTCACATTTTTTCTATGATAAAACGGCAAAACAGAAATCACATTGTCCACATTGATTTCTTCATCTGCGTATTCTCGGAAAATCGTTTTCCATTTTTGCGGTTCCTTCACCGTCAGAAACAGTGTTTCGCCGGGAAGAGACAGTTTAATGACTTGCTGAAAGCTTGTTGTCAAATCTAAACGTGATGAATACATCGTCATAAGCGGATGGAGCTTTAAGAGATCAGCCGTTGATTCAAGCTGAATGTCCTTCAAATCGGAAAGCGGGTATGACCGGGTTTCATAGTGTGAGCTGATATGCAATTTTTCTAAGGCTGCTGAATAAAAAACCTTTACGCTGAAAACATTCAGTATTCGCTTCACCAGTGCCCCTCCGCCGGAGATCATGCCGAGAAGGATCACATATTTGAGAGGGCTTGGGTCAGGTCCATAGATGAAAAAAATAACAGCTCCTGCAAACACAATGGCAGTCAGCGTAATGTCTGACAGGAGACGTGTTTTGTTTCTGGCAAGCTCGATTTCCTGCCAGTCTCCCGAAGGTTTTTCCGCACGCTCTGAAACAATGAGATCCATTGCGGTCCAATAGCAGTAGAACATTGTCGCGATTGAGACAATGCCGTCCATGAATGAGAGATGAGAGAAGATGTAAACTGCAGCGCCGATCCATAGCACAATATCAATCCAGAAGTCTATGGCCGGAATGAGTTTTGCAGCCAGGGCTGATATCAAATAAAATCCCAGCCCGAGAAGCATAAAGAGAAATAGATGAGTTCCCATAGGCATGCCAAATTCCTTTCTATCTAGTATTTCCAACTATTACTATAGCATGGGATGGGAACTTGCAAAAACACGGACATGCAAAAAGCAAGCTCTTTCGTTTTCCGAAGAACTTGCTCCGAGGTGTATCAATAAAATTGGTGCAGCAGCAATAAGGTTAAGGATACTGTAATCGCTCCCCCGATGCGGGTAGACACCTGGGCGAACGGCATCAGCTCAAGCCTTTCCGCCGCGCTTAAAATAGCGACGTCACCGGTGCCGCCTTGCCCTGAATGGCATGCATTAATAATGGCGGTTTCAATCGGATACATGTTCAGCCATTTTCCGGTGAAGAAGCCGACGGCCATCATGGTCACAACGACAGACAGAATTGTAATGATATTGCTGAGGTTAAAAGCAGCGATAAGCTTGTCCCACGGCGTCATGGATACCCCGATCGCAAAGAGCAGCGGGTAGGTCACAGCTGTTGAAAAGAAGCGGGATACTCCAAACGCGCCATTTTCAATTGAGGCAGGCGCCAATCTGAACAGCTTGATTAGAACAGCCAGTAACAGCATGGCAACGGGTGCCGGAAATCCGAAAAAATCGTGGGCGAGCATGCCGACTAAGTATAAAGAAACAGCAAGGATGCCGCCTGACGCAAATAAAGAAAGGTTGAACATGTGCTGACCGCTCTGTGATTCCTCCAGCGCAGGGGACTCTTCTTCAGAGCGGTCCACTTTGCCGTTTCCAGTCCATTCCGGTTTTTTCTTTCCGATTCTGTTCAGCAAGCCCGCTAGAATAATCGCGCACAGGCTGCCCAGCATAATCGATGGGAGAACAAGTGCAAACGCTTCCCCTTGAGAAATGGACATGATGTCAGAATAGCCAATGGACAGCGGGATAGCACCTTCTCCGACTCCTCCGGCCATGATAGGAATAACGATATACAGCAGTGTATGCTGAAACCCGAGTCCGAGCAATGTCCCGACAGCCAGTCCGACAATAGCGGCTGTGACAGAACCGACAATAAGCGGAATAAAGATTTTCATGAATGCTTTTACGAGTGTTTCTCTTTTCATGCCGAGGATGCTTCCGACGACAATACCGGCGATAAACAAATATAGAAAGTTTGAGTTTTCTGTAAATTCTGTGGTGGATTTGACGATATCATTAGGCAGCAGGTGATAGTACACGACAGCGGATGGAATGAAAGTAGCTAGGATGGCCGGGCCGCCGATAGACCGAACAATCGGTATCGATTTGCCGATTTGAGCAAAGGTAAATCCGAAAAACGCCATGACGGCAATGGATGTCAGAATGTCACTTTTTACATCGTGATGCATAACAAAAACAGTGATTAATATAAACAGCAAGGCATACACAGGAAGCGGTATGATGCCTACTTTTATATTCATGGCTTTCGCAAACCAATTCTCTTTTCGAACCCCTTCGTGAATTGTATCCGTTTGCAATTGCATGTGTGTTTGAAGCTCTCCCATTGAAAAACCTCCCCTATTCTTGATGCAGTGAAATTGTTCACTATGTTAAGTATACTAAAAAATTGAAATTATTAATATATTAAAAATTTACTATTCAGCTTTTCTCCTCTTGCCGGCTTAAATGGAAAGAGGCATTCTGACTAAAATCGGTTTATGACGGAATGCAGAGACTCGAGTGCTGAAGCGGGTGTGAGCATTTTGTTCGCAAGGAACGATGTGTTGATGTACGATGATAAAGGGTCATTTATCCTAGAAGCCGACATAAATAAGCAACAAAATAGACAAAAAACCGTCACATAGTATGGGACTTTTTAGGTGTTTTAGGCTTTATTTTTGAAATGAATCGTTGTAAAGTACTTAATATGAACCAGTCAGAGATTGTGTCATTTTGTCAGTCTAGCAATCTTGCATCATATTGGACGACTTTTTGACACATTTGTGAAATATTGAACAATATTTTTTTCGTCTATTTTGTGAATTACTGATCAAAGTTTTGGTTCTATTTGTGAAGTGGTGAGCAAATTAACAGATTCAACCGGAAATGGAGGAGAAAGCATGAGTGAATTGGTATTAGCCCGCATACAATTTGCATCTACAACGTTGTTTCATTTCTTGTTTGTGCCGATGTCTATCGGGCTTGTGTTTATGGTTGCGTTGATGGAGACTCTTTATCTTGTGAAGAAAAATGAGCTGTATCTCAAAATGGCAAAGTTTTGGGGACACTTATTCTTAATAAATTTCGCAGTCGGTGTTGTAACGGGGATTTTGCAAGAATTCCAGTTTGGACTGAACTGGTCTGATTATTCCCGTTTTGTCGGAGATGTATTTGGCGCTCCGCTTGCGATTGAAGCCCTATTGGCGTTTTTTATGGAATCTATTTTTATCGGATTATGGATATTTGGCTGGGATCGCCTGCCGAAGAAAATTCACGCTCTCTGCATATGGCTCGTATCATTCGGAACGATCATGTCATCTTTCTGGATTTTAACAGCAAACTCCTTTATGCAGGAGCCGGTCGGCTTTACGATCAAAAACGGCCGCGCGGAAATGAACGACTTTGGCGCGCTGATCACAAACCCTCAGCTTTGGGTTGAATTCCCGCACGTTATTTTCGGTGCGCTTGCCACCGGGGCTTTCTTTATTGCCGGAGTGAGTGCTTTTAAACTATTGAAGAAAAAAGAAGTGCCGTTCTTTAAGCAATCTTTTAAACTCGCAATGATCGTTGGCCTTTGTGCAGGTCTTGGCGTCGGCCTTAGCGGACACATGCAGGCTGAGCACTTAATGGAATCACAGCCGATGAAAATGGCTGCCAGTGAAGGCCTGTGGGAAGATAGCGGTGATCCTGCTGCTTGGACCGCTTTTGCGACGATCGATACAAAAAATGAAAAAAGCTCAAATGAGATCAAAGTTCCTTATGCTTTGAGCTACTTGGCTTATCAGAAATTCAGCGGAAGTGTCAAAGGGATGAAGACACTTCAGGCTGAGTACGAAAAAATATACGGAAAAGGCGACTATATTCCGCCGGTCAAAACGACATTCTGGAGCTTCCGCATCATGGTTGGCGCAGGCGTTGTCATGATTCTTGCAGCGTTAGGCGGCCTTTGGCTGAACCGCCGCAAAAAGCTTGAAAACAGCAAATGGTATTTGCGCATCATGATCGCTTTGATATCCTTCCCGTTTCTTGCGAACTCCGCGGGCTGGATTATGACAGAAATCGGGCGTCAGCCTTGGACGGTTATGGGCTTGATGACAACGGCTCAATCCGTGTCGCCTAACGTAACAGCGGGCTCCTTGTTATTCTCAATCATCGCATTCGGTGTGATGTACATGATTCTGGGCGCGCTGCTTGTCTTCTTGTTTATCCGTGAGATTAAAAAAGGTGCCGAGCATGATGATCATCATGAAGTGCCTGTATCAACAGATCCATTTAGTCAGGAGGTATACCATGGCATCTCTTCATGATCTTTGGTTTATACTCGTTGCTGTATTGTTTGTAGGATTCTTCTTTTTGGAAGGCTTTGATTTCGGGGTCGGCATGGCGACCCGTTTTCTTGGCCATAATGAATTAGAACGCAGAGTGCTGATCAACACGATCGGGCCGTTCTGGGACGCGAATGAAGTGTGGCTTTTGACTGGCGCGGGCGCCATTTTCGCGGCATTCCCAAACTGGTATGCAACGATGCTGAGCGGTTATTACATTCCGTTTGTCATTGTGCTGCTTGCGTTAATGGGCCGCGGGGTCGCGTTTGAGTTCCGCGGCAAGGTGGATCATTTGAAATGGGTAAAGGTTTGGGACTGGGTTGTTTTCTTCGGCAGTCTGATTCCTCCGTTTGTGCTTGGTGTTCTTTTTACGACATTATTCCGCGGAATGCCGATTGATGCCGACATGAACATTCACGCACATGTATCTGATTATATCAATGTATATTCTATACTTGGCGGTGTGACGGTAACACTTCTTTGCTTCCAGCACGGATTAATGTTTATCACGCTGCGTACGATTGGTGATTTGCAAAACCGCGCCCGGAAAATGGCGCAAAAGATAATGGGTGTTGTTTTTGTAGCGGTTCTTGCCTTCGCGGCTCTTTCTGCATATCAGACAGACATGTTTACACGCCGCGGAGAAATTACCATTCCGCTCGTTGTTTTGATTGTCATCTGCTTTATGCTCGCGGCTGTATTTATCCGTAAGAAAAAAGACGGCTGGACATTTGGGATGACAGGCGCTGGTCTTGCGCTGACCGTGGGAATGATCTTTATTTCCCTATTCCCTCGCGTAATGGTCAGCTCGCTTAAAAGCGCATACGATTTAACAGTAGCTAACGCTTCTTCCGGTGATTATTCGCTTAAAGTCATGTCAATTGCAGCATTAACGCTATTGCCGTTCGTCATCGGCAGCCAGATCTGGAGCTATTATGTCTTCCGGAAGCGCGTCAGCCATAAGGAGCCTATGACTTATTAATGGGAAAAGACCTGTTTCGATATAAAGGAATGAAGCGGATTCTCACCGTGATTACTTGTTTAACGCTGATTCAGACAGCCGCTATTATTATGCAGGCAGAGTGGCTGAGTGAAGCCGTAACCGGACTGTTCAATGGGAAGAGCATTGCCTCCCTGTTTCCGGTGATCGGCTTTTTCCTCATCGCTTTTATCGCCCGGCACGGGGTGACGGTGGCGCGCCAGAAAATCGTCTATCAATATGCCGCCCGAACAGGAGCAGATTTGAGAAAAAGTTTTCTTGATCAGCTGTTCCGTTTAGGCCCCCGCTTTGCAAAGAAAGAGGGGACGGGGCAAATGGTGACGCTGGCGATGGAAGGCATCAGCCAGTTTCGCCGCTACCTGGAGCTGTTTCTGCCGAAAATGGTCAGTATGGCGATTGTGCCTGCGGCGGTTGTCATTTATGTGTTTTTCCAGGATCGTACGTCGGCCGTCATTTTAGTCGCAGCGATGCCGATTCTGATCATTTTTATGATTCTCCTTGGCCTTGTCGCGCAGAGAAAAGCGGATCGCCAGTGGAAATCCTATCAGAGACTTTCCAATCATTTTGTTGATTCTCTTCGCGGGCTGGAGACATTGCGTTTCCTAGGTTTGAGCAAGTCACACAGCAAAAATATTTTCTACGTGAGTGAGCGGTATCGCAAAGCAACAATGAGCACACTCCGGGTGGCGTTTTTATCATCATTCGCCCTCGATTTCTTCACGATGCTGTCGGTGGCGACAGTCGCGGTGTTTCTGGGCCTGCGCCTGATTGACGGCGATATTTTGCTTGGTCCCGCTTTAACGGCGCTTATTCTGGCGCCTGAGTATTTTCTGCCGGTGCGGGAAGTGGGGAATGATTATCATGCAACGCTGAACGGCCAGGAAGCAGGAAAAACCATTCAAGAGATTTTGTCACAGCCTGGTTTTAAAGAAGAGACGCCGCTTCAGCTCGAGACTTGGGGTGATCAGGATGAGCTGAAGCTGTCAGGCGTATCAGTCGGCCGTTCGGTGTCTGATATTGATCTGTCATTCAAAGGTAAGAAAAAAATCGGCATTATCGGTGCAAGCGGTGCCGGAAAATCAACATTAATTGATATCCTCGGCGGATTTTTAGAGCCGGATGGCGGGATGATTGAGGTGAATGGCACAAGCCGGTCCCATTTGCAGGACGGCAGCTGGCAGAAAAATCTTCTGTACATCCCTCAGCATCCGTACATCTTTGATGATACGCTTAGCAATAACATTCGCTTCTACCACCCAAGCGCTTTGGCAGAGGATACAGTCCGTGCCGCTGCTGCGGCGGGTCTGACGGAGCTGGTGGATAAGCTTCCTGACGGATTAGAGGGGCGAATCGGGGAAGGCGGCCGGGCGCTCAGCGGCGGACAAGCACAGCGTGTCGCGCTGGCCCGCGCCTTTTTGGGAAACCGCCCGATTCTGCTGCTGGATGAGCCGACCGCCCATCTTGATATCGAAACAGAATATGAAATAAAAGAAACGATGCTGGATTTATTTGAGGATAAGCTCGTCTTTCTCGCGACTCACCGCCTTCACTGGATGCTTGATATGGATGAAATTATCGTGCTTGACGGGGGCAGGGTTGCGGAAATCGGGACTCACGATGAACTGCTGAAGAAAAACGGTGTGTACACCAAACTCGTGAAGGCACAACTGGGGGAAAGAGCATGAAGAAAGAAGAATGGATTTTGCCGTATATTAAGCAAAATGCCCGCCTGTTCGTTCTGGTTATCTTTTTGGGTGCGGTGACGATTTTTTCTGCTGCTTTCCTTATGTTCACCTCAGGGTTCTTGATTTCTAAAGCAGCGACAAGGCCGGAAAATATTCTTCTTATTTATGTGCCGATTGTCGCTGTGCGCACCTTTGGGATTGCACGGTCTGTGTCGCGATATGTGGAACGGCTCGTCGGCCATCACATCATTTTGAAAATCGTATCTGACATGCGCGTCCGCCTTTACAATATGCTTGAGCCGGGTGCCTTGATGCTGCGTTCCCGTTTTCGCACAGGGGATATGCTCGGCATTTTGTCTGAGGATATTGAACATTTGCAGGATGCTTTCTTAAAAACGATTTTTCCTGCGATCTCAGCCTTGTTACTGTATGCTGTGTCAGTGATAGCGCTCGGCTTCTTCTCTTGGCCGTTTGCCATATTGATTGCGCTGTATTTGTTTGTTCTTGTTGTATTGTTTCCGGTTGTGTCTTTGCTCGTGACGAGAGCGAGGAATGCGAAGCTGAAAAGCGGACGGAATGTGCTGTACAGCCGTTTGACAGATGCCGTGATGGGTGTCAGCGATTGGATGTTCAGCGGACGCCGGCATGCTTTTATTGATGCGTATGAAAAAGAGGAGCATGATTGGTTTGAGCTTGAACGGAAAAAACAACGCTTTACAAGATGGCGGGACTTTGCTGCGCAATGCCTTGTCGCCGGCCTTATTTTGCTGATGCTCTTTTGGGCAGCAGGACAGCAAGCGGACGGCGAGCTCGCTAAAACGATGATTGCCGCTTTTGTGCTTGTGGTGTTCCCGCTGACGGAAGCTTTTTTGCCGCTTTCGGATGCCTTAGGCGAAGTGCCGGGCTATCAGGATTCTATCAAACGCATGAACAGGGTGGCTCCTCAGGCGGAGGCATCACAAACAGAATCAGGAGCACAAACGCTTGATCTCCAAGATGTTACCCTGTCCTTTCGTGATGTGACGTTTTCTTATGACAACAGCAGCCAAGTGCTTGACAACTTTTCCTTTACGCTGCGCCAAGGAGAAAAAATGGCGCTGCTTGGCCGAAGCGGCTCTGGGAAATCAACGTCGCTTGCATTAATCGAAGGCGCCTTAAAACCGGACTCCGGTTCTGTGACGTTAAACGGAGTGGAGACAGCGCTGTTAAAGGATCAGATTGCTGATGCGGTGGCTGTGTTAAATCAAAAACCGCACCTGTTTGATACAAGTATTTTGAACAACATCAGGCTCGGAAACGGAGAAGCAAGCGACGAGGATGTGCGCCGTGCCGCAAAGCAGGTCAAGCTGCATGACTACATTGAGTCGCTTCCTGACGGATATCATACCTCTGTACAGGAAACGGGCATCCGTTTTTCTGGTGGAGAGCGCCAGCGGATCGCACTTGCGCGGATCTTGCTGCAGGATACGCCGATCATCATCCTTGATGAGCCAACAGTCGGCCTCGACCCCATCACTGAGCGTGAATTGATGGAAACGGTGTTTGAGGTGCTGAAAGGAAAAACGATTCTATGGATTACACACCATCTCGCGGGAGTGGAAGCAGCCGATAAAATCGTATTTCTCGAAAACGGCAAAACGGAAATGGAAGGAACCCATGAGGAGCTGTTGGCGGCAAACGAACGATACCGCCGCCTATATCACCTTGATGTTCCTGTAAAATAAAAGACAGCCCTAAAAGGCTGTCTTTTTTGTTTGAAAAAGAAAAGGTGCAGGAAAAATAGGAAGAGAAAGAAGAGGAGGGATAGAGATGAATGTTCCATTTTGGACGGAGGAGCATGTGAGGGCCTCGCTCCCTGAAAGAGATGCCGAGAGCCATAAAGGCACGTACGGTACGGCCTTGCTGCTGGCGGGAAGCGACGACATGCCGGGCGCGGCGCTTCTGGCGGGGCTCGGGGCGATGCGGAGCGGTCTCGGCAAGCTTGTCATCGGCACGTCTGAAAGCGTGATCCCGCTGATTGTTCCTGTTCTGCCTGAGGCGACCTATTGGCGTAACGGCTGGAAAAAAGCAGCGGAGGCTCAGCTTGAAGAGAAGTACCGGGCCATTGCCATCGGATCAGGTCTTCCGCAAACGGAAAACGTACAGCAGGCAGTCGATCATGCACTTGCGGCGGATTGCCCTGTTGTTTTGGATGCCGGAGCGTTGGCAAAGCGCACATATCCGAAACGGGAGGCGCCTGTCATCCTTACGCCGCACCCGGGCGAGTTTTCCCGCATGACAGGAGTGCCAGTGAACGAGCTGCAAAACAAAAGAGCGGAGCATGCAAAGGAGTGGGCGGCTCGGCTGCAGACTATCATTGTATTAAAAGGAAATCAAACCGTCATCGCGTTTCCTGATGGCGACTGCTGGCTCAACCCAACCGGAAACGGGTCGCTCGCCAAAGGCGGAACCGGTGACACGCTGACGGGCATGATATTGGGGATGCTCTGCTGCCATGAGGACTCAAAGCACGCCATATTAAACGCAGTCTATCTGCACGGCGCGTGCGCCGAGCTCTGGACGGACGAGCATTCCGCTCATACGCTGCTTGCTCACGAGCTTTCTGACATGCTGCCCCGCGTGTGGAAGCGATTTGAATGATAAAAAGCTGTCTTCATAGAGAAGACAGCTTTTCTTGATACCCCGCCCGTTTTTTCAAACGCGGTTTCATTAATACATAGTAAAGCACAGAAGGAACAGCCAAGCCGATAATCCATGCGATGTCTCCGCCGCCAAACATTTTGGCTAGCGGTCCGATGTAAAAGGTTGTATTGATAAACGGAATTTCCAACAAGATGGACAGAACGAACGCAATCGTGGTGATCCAATTGACCTTTCCATAAGGCCCGTTTACATCGAACATGGCTTTGACTTGATACTTTCCGTGGCGGACGAAGTAGTAATCGACTAAATTGATGGCCGTCCATGGAATTAAGAAATAACTGATGAAAAAGATAAAACTCAAAAACAGCTCCATAAAATTGCTTTGCCCCAGCAGGCTTAAGACTGTGCCGACAAGCGTGACACCCAGGATCATGGTAATTCTGACTTTGGGCGTGACTTTTAATTTCAGAAACGGCTCCAGCGTTGTTGTCGTGGACATGAAAGCTCCATACAGGTTAAAAACATTGATTGCCATTTGTCCAAATAACACAATGATCAGCATAATAAATGAGAAGGGGCCGAACAATTGGACAATCTGGCTTCCTGAGTTTGCCGTAAAGTCAGGCAGTGCAGTTGTCAGCAAAGCGCCGAGCAGCATCATCCAGATGGAGCTGACAGATGTACCTGCATAGCTGTACCAAAATGTTTTTGAAGCCGGTGTTTGTACTGGCAAATATCTTGAATAATCGGCAACATACGGCGCGTAGGCAAGCTGCCACGTCGCAACTGCGCTGACTGCCACCAAGAAAATGGGCAGATCAACTGCTCCGGGAATCCAGCTGCCTGCCGGAATAGGCAATTGAAAAATAAGAATCGTTGCAGCGAAAAACACAGCAAAAGAGGTCCAAGAAAGGATTTTTTGCATTTTGTGAATCAAATCATGGCCGAAAATGGTGAGTAAAAAACATACGGCGCTTAAGCCTATAATGCTCCATGATCCCGGGATGGGAACAAAGCTGCTTAAGGTTCCGGCCGCCAAAATCGTGCTGCTTGCGAAGAAACCAAGGTAGATAAACATGACTAAGAAGAGGGGAAGAATCGCTCCAATTACGCCGAATTGGGCACGGCTTTGAATCATTTGCGGGATGCCAAGCTGAGGGCCTTGCGCGGAATGAGACGCCATAAATATGGCACCGATTAAGGTTCCGCAAATAATAGCGGCAACACTCCAAAACAAATTAAGTCCCATTGCAACGGGAATCGTGCCGGTCACTAACGTGGTGATATGCATATTAGCCCCGAACCATACGGGAAATAAATCTTTCGCTTTACCATGTCTTTCTTCATTCGGAATATATTCAATCGTTCGCCTTTCTACTTTCAATGCATCGTCCTCCATATTGGATGTTTTTTTGAAATCGACATAAAGTCATAGCTTAACAGACTATGAGGGGGTTTACAAATAAGGATATGCAGCCAAACGGCTGGGAAGCCTGATCTGTCAATGGCTGAAAAGAATTGTAAAAAAGATGAACGCTTTTAAATCCGGTGTCGTCACATAAGGCAGAAAAACAAAAAAAGGGGGGATCGCGGCCATTGGATACACACGAAGAACAGCAGCTGATACAACAGGCGAAAGAGGGAGACGACGAAGCGTTTACAGCTCTTTTCCACTATCATTATTCTTTTTTATATAAATATTTGCTAAAACTTTCTCTTCATCCTGACCTCAGCGAGGAGCTCGTTCAGGAAACCTTTTTGAAAGGGTACATTCATTTAAGAAGCTTCCAAGGCCGTTCCAAATTCTCCACGTGGCTGATTTCTATTGCATCCAGGCTCTACCTCGATCACCAAAAAAAGAGAAAGAGAGAATGGAAACGGAATCAGGCGGTTACGGAGGAAGCAATCCGCAAGATCAAGTGGGACGTGTCAGTGAAAGGAGCAGAATGGAGCGAAACGCTCGATCTGTTTTCAAAGCTGGACCCTAAACTGCGCACGCCGGTTTTATTAAGGCATTACTACGGCTATACCTACGCCGAAATCGGGCTGATGCTGCAGATCAAGGAAGGCACGGTGAAGTCCAGAGTGCATAAAGGGCTCCAGCAAATCAGAAAGGAGTGGGACGATGAATAAAGAAAAAGTATCTCTTCATTTAAAATCAGAATTGCAGAAAATTGATGAAACAGCCAATCCCTCTATACCGAATCAAAAAGAACTGCTTTACCAGCTGTCACAAATGAAAGCTGAACGCAGAAGAAAACTGCTAAAAGAGATCATTTTATTTGTATTCTGCGCGCTGATGGTTGTGAGTGCGGCGATCCTGGCATTCACTCAAGCTCCCGCTGTGTTTATTGTACTTCAGGTTTGTGTGCTTGCTACCCTGCCGATTTTGATTGTGACCGAGAAAAAAAGACAGCTCGGGGAATGCGAGGTGGAGCGCCGATGACACAAACAGAAATTGTCATCACGGTTGCGGCTTATCTCATCGTATTGGCGCAGGGAATCTTTTTATTTATTGATGCGAAAAAACGAAATCGCATGGCATGGGTTTGGGGGATTGTCGGACTGATTACAGCCCCGATGCCGCTGATTTGTTATTACTTATTTGTCATTAGGCCGGATCGGAAGAAAAGGGGGATCAAGCAATGAATATTTCTTGGGAAATGATTTTGCCGCTGATTGTATTACAGTTGGCTTTGGCGGTGTTTGCTCTCATCAGCTGCATAAAAGAAGAGCGGACAAACGGGCCAAAGTGGATGTGGGCTGCAATCATCGTATGTATCAATATTATCGGGCCGATTTTATTTTTCACCGTCGGCAGAAAGCAAAGGTGAATGGCATGCTGTCTATTGAGTCATTATGCAAAACATATCGGCATCATGAAGCTGTAAAGAATGTCAGTTTTCACGTGAATGAAAATGAGTGTGTCGCACTATTAGGACCTAATGGAGCCGGCAAAACCACGACTCTGCAAATGCTGGCCGGACTGCTTTGGCCAACCTCCGGAAACATTAAGCTGTTAGGAGAAAAAAAGCTGGATCGGCGTTTGATTGGGTACCTCCCGCAGTATCCTGCTTTTTATTCGTGGATGACCGCAAATGAATTTTTAATATTTGCCGGGCGACTATCCGGTCTTCCAAAGAAAAAGTGCCAAGAGGAGATCGGTGAGATGCTGGAATTTGTCGGTTTGCACGAAGCGGCACACAAAAGGATCGGGGGCTATTCAGGAGGCATGAAACAAAGACTCGGTCTGGCACAGGCACTGCTCCATAAACCGAAGCTTTTGATATTGGATGAACCGGTGTCTGCACTTGATCCGACAGGACGGTTCGAGGTGCTGGACATGATGCGGGAGCTGAAGAAGCATATGGCCGTTCTGTTTTCAACACACGTTTTGCACGATGCAGAGCAGGTGTGTGATCGAGTGGTGATTATGAAAAACGGTGAGGTTTCATGGAAAGGTGAGCTGCAGGAGCTGAAAAAACAGCATCAAACGAACGTTTTTACCCTTACAGTGAAAGAGAAGCTGAAGGGCTGGCTTGAAGAGAAGCCTTACATCTCAGCTATTGTCTATAAGAATCAATCCCAAGCTGTTTTCGAGCTGCCTGATATACACGCTGGCCGGTCCTTATTAAGTGATTGTATCCGGAAGGGATTGACCGTCACCCGTTTTGAACAGAAAACCGAGTCTCTCGAAGACGTCTACCTCAAGGTGGTGCACGCATGAAGGTAATGATAGCGCTATTGCAGAAGGAATGGCTGGAAGGATGGAAAAGCGGCAAGCTGGTTTGGCTGCCGATTGCGATGATGATCGTCGGGCTGACACAGCCGCTGACCATTTATTATATGCCGGACATCATCGCACATGGAGGAAACCTTCCTGATGGCATGAAAATCAGTTTTACGGTGCCCTCCGGGTCTGAAGTGATGGTCAGCACGCTTTCTCAATTCAACACGCTTGGCATGGCTCTGATCATCTTTAGCGTGATGGGCTGTGTAGCCAATGAAAGGAATCAAGGGGTAACGGCGCTGATCATGTCACGGCCTGTGACGGCAGCCCATTATATCGTGAGTAAATGGCTCACCCAAAGTGTGATCGGCATTCTGTCGTTCGCAGCTGGATACGGGCTTGCTTATTATTACGTCCGGCTGCTGTTTGAGGACGCATCATTCAGCCGCTTTGCCGCAAGTCTTGGCCTTTACGCTCTTTGGGTGATATTTATTGTGACTGCCGGCCTTGCCGGAAGCACGATATTCCGGTCTCTCGGAGCAGCTGCGGCTTGCGGGATCGGCTTCACAGCAGCTGTTTCCTTTGCTGTCCCACTATTCCCAGATTATGCGAAGTGGCTTCCGGCCGAGCTTTGCAAGCAGGCGGAGCATATCCTTCTTCATGGAGAGCGTGCAGATTTTTTCGGATGGTCACTCACTTTCTCCATACTGTGCATCATGCTTCTTGCCATGTTTTCTGTGTGGCGCTTCCAGCGGTATGAAAGCTATTAACTGATCATGTTACGTTTTTGCGCGAGCATCACAAAAAAGGCGGCAAATGCCAGCGACCCGGCTCCATAAAAAACTCCCGCAAGCCCGAAAAGCTGTGCAATTTTCCCGGCAAAAAGGGGTCCGAGGAAGATGCCTAGCGCATAAAATGATTGATAAAACCCCATTACTGACATTTTTAAACGGACAGAACTGATTTCGACGACATGGCTTAGCAGCAGAGGAAAAACGAAGCCGAGCGCCAGCCCGATACAGGCGTGTGTGATGCAAACCGTGAACAATGTGGCTGAATAAGGAACATATAGCAAGCAGACCCCGGTGACAGCAAAACTAATGAGCATCACGGAGTAGGCGATAGGGCTTGTAAAGCGCAGAAACACAAAGCTTAATGTGGCGGCTGCGTGGGGGAGGAAAAAGGCGCTCATCACCCAAAGCAGCTCTGCGTCCCCCATTCCGAGCTGATTGATGTAAAGCGGCGTAAAACCAAACACTGTCATAAATAATACGGCATGAGCCGTCATAGACAAGATGGTGAAAAGCTTCAGCTTCGGCAGCCGCAATGTGTCTTGGATGTATTGTTTGACCCGGATTGTATCACCGTTCGCCGGAGGAGCAGACGGATCTTTAATAAAGCAGCAGATCACCAGACCTGCGGCAGAGGCTGCCAGCGCCATCCAAAATGGAATCTGTCTGCCTAAATGGGCTGCGGCGAGTCCGCAGAACACAATGCTGACAAACTGGGGCATGACGGTAAAAAACTGCATGATGCCCATTGCTTTTGATGCATTGCCATTATTGAAATAATGTGCGTATAAAATAGTCGCCATCACCCACATAGAAGCAGTAATTCCCGCAAACAGCCGGGCGGCCAGCACGAAGAAGAATGAATCAAACACCAGAAATAGCAGGCTGCTTAGGACGGAAAAGCCGAACCCGGCAATTAACAATTGCTTGCGCAAAGAAAACAGGATATCTGACAGAAGGCCGAGCGGGAAGCGCAGAAGAATTTGCGTGACCCCGTAGCTGCCGAGAATGATGCCGATTGCGCCGTATGAAAAGTGCAGATCCTCCAAATACAGGCTGAATACAGGCACATAAATATAGCCTGAAAACCAGAAACAAAATACCATGCATAAAAAAACGGCGTGATCTAAGGCGCCGATTGTTTTTTTCTGAGGAATCAAGTCCTGCTGTAATTCCATTGTTCTCTCCACCCCTTTCCTTCCAGTACAACACAATTATTGAAAGCGTTTCAATAGAAAAATAAAAAACAGGACTTCTAAAAAAGCCCTGTTCGCTGTTTTTAATACGGATCAGATGGATGGCTCTCCTGTTCAGCCTGCTTTGCAGCCTGTTCCGTTTCAGTTGTGCCGATCGGCCCGTTGCTGTTGTTTTCGGAAGCTTTTTTCAGCCCTTCCGCGACGCGTTTTCCATAGTCAGGATCAGCTTTTGTGAAATTCTCAATCATCTGATCCTGAATTTCTTTTCGGCACGTAGAAAGCGTATTCACCAAATTCGTAATCAATTCGTTCCGTTCAAATTCAGTAAATCTCCGGTACGTTTCCCCAGCCTGTCCGAAGTTGTTTGTTCTGTCAATTGCTTCACGCTTTACATCACCTTCGACATGAGGGGTATGGTCTTTTCCATCCTGCTTCGCTTCATTCAGCCCGCCCATAATGGATGGCTCATAGTTGACGTGCGGGTTTTGTCCTTCTGCTCTATCAACCCGATATTGCATTTGCCCGCCTTCTTGGTTGGTGGCGACATGTTTTTTCGGCGAGTTGATCGGGAGCTGCAGGTAATTTGCGCCTACACGGTAGCGCTGCGTATCAGAGTAGGCAAACGTCCGCCCTTGAAGCAGTTTGTCATCGGAAAAATCAAGACCGTCGACAAGCACCCCCGTTCCAAATGAAGCTTGCTCCACTTCCGCATGGTAGTTTTCCGGATTTTTGTTAAGCACCAATTTGCCGATCGGTTTCCATGGGAAATCGTCTTTATACCACAGTTTTGTCGGATCAAGAGGATCAAAGTCCAGTTCAGGATGTTCATCATCACTCATGATTTGGGCATACACTTCCCACTCCGGATAATCGCCATTTTCGATCGCGTCATATAAATCCTGTGTGGCATGGTTAAAGTTTTCCCCTTGGATCTCTTCTGCTTCCTTCTGTGTCAGGTTGCGGATACCCTGCTTCGGTTCGAAATGGTATTTCACGAGAACGGCCTTGCCCTCCTCATTTACCCATTTATAGGCATGTACCCCTGAACCCTGCATTTGCCGGTAGTTGGCCGGAATGCCCCAAGGCGAAAACAAGAAAGTGATCATATGCGTCGCTTCAGGAGACTGAGAAATGAAATCAAAAATACGTTCACCATCCTGGATGTTGGTCACTGGATCAGGCTGAAATGCGTGTACAAGATCCGGAAATTTCAGCGGGTCGCGGATAAAAAAGATTTTCAGGTTGTTCCCGACCAAATCCCAGTTTCCGTCTTCTGTATATAGCTTTACGGCAAAACCGCGCGGGTCTCTCAATGTTTCAGGTGAGTGTTTTCCATGATTCACAGTTGAAAAACGGACAAATGCCGGTGTTTTCTTGCCTTTTTCCTGAAAGAGCTTGGCCCGGGTGTATGTTGAAATCGGTTCGTCTCCGAAGCTTCCGTACGCTTCAAAATACCCGTGTGCACCTGCTCCCCTGGCATGAACAACGCGCTCTGGGATGCGTTCCCGGTCGAAGTGGCTGATTTTTTCGAGAAAATCATAGTTCTCAAGCGTTGTAGGCCCTCTGTTCCCGACGGTTCTCACATTTTGGTTGTCAGTAACAGGATGCCCCTGCCTATTCGTTAAGGTATCCTCTGACTCATTTTTCCCGGACGTCTTATGAGAAAGCGCATCCTCGCTGCCCCGGGCATTTGATCCGTGCTGCTTGTTATGATGATCATCTTTCAATGGGTTGACCCTCCTTTTTTGAACGGTAACAATATTCCCTGAATGGAAAGATTTTAAAACAGCCGTTTTTTTTCATCTGCTTCGGGAATGGTACAATGTACAAAAATCGGTAAAAGGAGAGGTCGATTCGTGACGAGAGAAAAAAATCCGCTGTCCATCACGTTTTATCAAAAAACCGCTCTTGAGCTTGCCCCGTCGCTTCTCGGCTGCCTTCTTGTAAAAGAAACAGACGAAGGCATAGCGTCAGGCTATATTGTGGAAACAGAGGCCTATATGGGGGCTGGGGACAGAGCGGCACACAGCTTTAACAACCGCCGGACGAAGCGGACTGAAATCATGTTTGCAGAAGCTGGGCGGGTGTATACATATGTGATGCACACCCATACATTGCTGAATGTCGTTGCCGCGGAAGAGGATGTCCCGCAAGCGGTATTAATCAGGGCGATTGAGCCGCATGAAGGCCAGCTGTTAATGGAGGAGAGAAGACCGGGCAGGAGTCCTAGGGAATGGACAAACGGTCCCGGAAAGCTCACAAAAGCGCTTGGCGTCACGATGAATGACTATGGGCGATGGATCACGGAAGAGCCGCTTTACATTGAAAAAGGGTACACACCGGAGCAGATTTCAACCGGTCCGCGCATCGGCATCGACAACAGCGGGGAGGCCCGCGATTATCCATGGCGTTTCTGGGTGACGGGAAACAGGTACGTGTCGCGTTAGCATGTTTAAGGAAGAGGCAATCAGGGGAATGGTTGAGAAAAAAGAAGGGAGAATCGAAGCTTTGAAAAAGATGATCAAAACCGTTATCAAATGGGCGCCGCTCATTTACCCGATTGTTCGAAAAATCATGAAGGATCGAAAGGCATCTAAACAAAAGAATATGTCAACATCCAGAACAGCCGGCTGACCCCGGCTGTTTTTTTATGGGTCAGTTTTCCTCTCGTCCTCCGGATGTTCATTGACTTGCCATTCTCTCCATTATAGAATTTATATACATTTCGCATCCCTTCATCATCCTTTCTGCCTATTCACTGAATCCCTGCATCTACTAGATAGGAGGTTTTTCTCATGCTTCATGGGCGACTTCGTGATATTCTGCGCTTGCTGATGGCGGCTGAAGCCCCGTTGACAAGCTCGTTTTTTGCCACGCAATTAAATGTAACGACGCGGACGGTCCGCAATGATATAAAGGAACTGCAAGGTGTACTAAGCGGCCACGGTGCCTTTGTACAATCGGTAAGAGGCTCGGGCTATAAGCTCATCATTAATGACGAGCAGACTTTTAGGGTGCTTCTGCAAGATGTGTTTCAGCAAAAAAAGGGCCTGCCGGTATTGCCGGAGGAGAGAATGGCCTATCTAATGAAACGTCTGCTGCTGGCGGATTATTACCTCAAGCTCGATGAACTGGCTGAAGAACTATTTATCTCAAAATCTACACTCCAATCGGATGTAAAGGAAGTAAAGAAACGTCTGCTGCCTTACCGCATCGTCATGGAAACACGTCCGAATTATGGCTTCAAGCTGCGCGGGGACGAGGTGCAGATGAGGTACTGTATGGCGGAGTACATCGTCGATGAAAGAGAAACGGAGATGGATGTTTTGAATGAAAAGGCTGATATCTTGCCAAAAGAAGAAATTGAGATCATCCGTTCCGCCATCCTGAAAAAAATGAGAAACGACCGCATTCCTCTGTCCAACTTGGGACTGAATAACCTCATTATCCATATCGCTATCGCCTGTAAACGGATCAGAACGGAAAACTATGTATCTCTTTTCCCTGAAGATATGGATCATATCCTGCATCAAAAAGAATACCAGGCTGCAGAAGCCATCGTAAAAGAACTGGAATCAGCGCTTGCCGTTACGTTTCCGAAAGACGAGACAGCGTACATCACCATGCATCTCCTTGGCACAAAACGAATGACACAACCACAATGCGGAGAGGACACATTTTCAATAGAAGAAGAAACCGATCAGCTGACATTTGCCATGATCAAAGCCGTTGATCGTGAACTGAAGCTCGGCATTCTGCATGACAAAGAGCTGAAAATCGGATTGGCCCTGCATGTGAAGCCGGCGATCAGCCGCAACCGATATGGCATGAATCTTCGAAATCCGATGCTGGCAGCGATCAAGGAACATTACCCGCTCGCTTTTGAAGCTGGGATCATTGCGGGGTTGGTGATAAAGGAACAAACAGGCATCGACATTCATGAAAACGAAATTGGATATTTGGCTCTCCACTTTGGCGCCGCGATTGAACGAAAAAAAACAGAAAGCCCGCCGAAACGCTGTATCATTGTATGCGCTTCGGGTGCCGGAAGCGCCCAGCTTCTGCGCGAAAAACTCCGTTCCCATTTCGGCAATCGGCTCGATATTCTTGGAACGGCTGAGTATTACAGTCTTGACCAAATATCCTATGAATCCATTGATTTTGTCATCAGCACCATTCCGATGAAAAAAGAGCTCCCTGTACCCGTACTGAAGGTTAACACACTTTTAGGCGGAACTGACTTTACAAAAATAGAATCCATTCTAAGTGATGAAAAGGAAAAAGCAGACCGCTATCTAAGAAAGGAACTCGTTTTTTTTCAGGAGAATTTGCGCACAAAAGAAGAAGTGATTCAATTTTTAGGGCAGAAAGCGGTCGAATGCGGCTATGCAGATGAAGAAATCATAGATTCCATTTTTGAAAGAGAAGACATGTCGCCAACGTGCTTTGGCAATCTAGTTGCCATCCCGCACCCGCTCGTTCCGCAGACAAAAACTACGTTTTGGGCCGTTTGTACGCTCAAAAAACCGATCGATTGGGAGAATCAGCGTGTTCAATTTGTCTGTCTGCTTTGTGTCGAGAAGGAGAACACAACGGATTTGCAAAGCATGTATAAACTTCTGGGCAGCATTTTGGATGACCCGGCGGCGGTGAACCAGCTGATCAAATGCCGTTCGTATCAAGAGCTTTCGGATGTGTTTGACCAAAAAAAGCTGGGCTGACAGCCTGTATATACCTTTTTTCCGTTTCCTGCGGAAAAACCTTGAGTGTTTATGAAAGCGATTTCATAATATGATGATAGCAACAGCAGGATATAACAAGATTGATCAAACTCTAGGGGGTCTTTTACATGAATATATTACTCGTTTGTGCAGCAGGCATGTCTACTAGCTTACTGGTGAGCAAGATGGAAAAAAGTGCGAAGGAACAAGGAAAAGACTATACCATTTGGGCAGTTTCAGGCGATTCTGTACAAAATCATATCGATAAAGCGGATGTACTGCTTCTCGGGCCGCAAGTCCGTTATATGCTTCCGCAGCTCAAAAAATTAGGAGAGTCAAAGGGGGTTCCGGTAGACGTCATTAATACCGTCCATTATGGCACTTGCAACGGGGCAGAAGTGCTGAAATCAGCTGAACAGCTTGGAAATGTGTCATAGAAAGGGGCGGGCTATGTGAATAAAGTCAATCAGATCTTAGAAGAAAAGGTCATGCCTATAGCAGGAAGAATTGCAGGACAGCGTCATTTGCAGGCGCTGCGTGATGGTATCATCCTCACGATGCCACTGATTATCATCGGCTCCTTTTTCCTTATCATCGGCAATCTCCCAATCCCGGGGTATGCTGAGTTTATGGCAAAAACGTTTGGCAGCTCCTGGTCTGAAAAACTGGCCTACCCAGTTGACGCCACCTTTGAAATTATGGGGCTAGTCGCCGCGTTCGGCATCGCCTACCGGCTCGCCGAGAAATACGGCGTCGATGCTTTGTCGGCCGGAGCCATTTCCCTTGCGGCATTTTTATTAGCAACACCTTATCAAGTGCCGTTTACACCGGATGGAGCGACGAAAGAAATCATGGTCGGCGGCGGGATTCCGCTTTCGCTCATGGGAAGCAAAGGCCTGTTTGTCGCCATGATTATCGCGATGGTGTCCACAGAGATTTACCGCCTCATTATCCAGCGCAATTTAGTCTTCAAAATGCCGGACGGCGTTCCGCCGGCGGTAAGCAAGTCATTTGTCGCTTTAATTCCTGGCTTTGCCGTCATCTTTCTGATTTGGGCAGCCCGGCTGGCAGTTGAAGCGACACCGTTTGAAAGCCTTCATAATATTGTAAGCGTTTTACTGGGGACTCCGCTTTCCATTCTTGGAGGAAGTCTTGGAGGAAGCCTTGTCGCCGAAGCCGTCAAAATGCTTTTATGGGCCTGCGGACTTCACGGCGCCAATATTGTCGGCGGCGTCATGGCACCGATTTGGTACGGTGCAATGGATGCCAACCGAATTGCGTTCCAAGCAGGAGAGGAGCTTCCTAAGATTTTCACCCAGCAATTTTTCGATATCTGGGTCAATATCGGCGGAAGCGGCGCGACATTGGCACTGGTTGTCACGATGTTCCTGCGTGCCCGAAGCAAACAAATGAAACAGCTCGGAAAACTTGCGATCGGCCCGGCCATCTTCAATATTAACGAACCGATTATATTCGGAATGCCGATCGTCATGAACCCAATGCTCTTACTTCCGTTTATCATCACGCCGCTTGTCACAGTGACACTCACGTACATCGGAATGAGCACCGGCCTTGTCGCCAAACCGGCGGGTATCGCAGTGCCGTGGACCATGCCGCCGATCTTTTCAGGCTACTTGGCGACAGGAGGAAAAGTCTCAGGCGCGGTCATGCAAGCCATTAATATCGCCGTATCCTTTGTTGTCTACTACCCATTCTTCAGAATGTGGGATAAGCAGAAGCTGAAAGAAGAAAACGATCTCGAGCTGGTTCAAACACCTGCTGCATCAGATGACAAGGAAGCGGCTCTGTAGAGAAAGGAAGTGAATCGCGTGAATGAGAAAATGGAACAAATCATTTTTCAAATTATCCTTCACGGAGGAAACGGAAGGAGCTCCGCAATGGAGGCCATTGCCGCAGCGAAAAGCGGTGACGCAGAAGAAGCGCGGAAAAAGCTTCAAGACGCTGCTGAAGAATTGTCAAAAGCCCATCACTATCAGACAGAGCTGATCCAAAATGAAGCAGGCGGAGATAAGACGGAAATGACGCTTCTGATGGTTCATGCACAGGATCATTTAATGAATGCGATGACAGTGAAGGATATGGCTGCAGAGATCATTGAGTTATATGAAAAAATCACCGAGCAAAGGGGAGCAAGCATATGACAAAAGGATTGAAGATTGTAACGATTGGCGGAGGTTCAAGCTATACGCCCGAGCTAGTGGAAGGGTTCATTAAACGGTATGATGAGCTGCCTGTGCGTGAATTATGGCTCGTCGATATCCCTGAGGGCGAAGAAAAGCTGAATATTGTCGGCACACTCGCCAAACGGATGGTTGAAAAAGCAGGCGTCCCGATCGACATTCATCTTACGCTCGATCGGAGAAAAGCGCTGAAAGACGCAGACTTTGTCACGACTCAATTCCGTGTCGGACTTTTGCAGGCAAGAGCAAAGGATGAGCGCATTCCACTAAAATACGGAGTAATTGGCCAGGAAACAAACGGTCCGGGAGGCCTGTTTAAAGGATTACGCACGATTCCGGTCATCCTTGAGATCGCAAAGGATATAGAAGAGCTCTGCCCGAACGCTTGGCTTGTTAACTTCACAAACCCTGCCGGCATGGTAACAGAAGCCTTGCTTCGCTACTCCAACCTGAAGAAAGTCGTCGGTCTTTGTAATGTTCCAATCGGCATTAAAATGGGCGTAGCCAAAGCGCTTGATGTAGATGTGGACCGCGTAGAAGTCCAATTCGCCGGACTGAATCATATGGTGTTCGGGCTGGATGTTTTCTTGGACGGCGTAAGTGTGAAAGAGCAAGTCATCGAGGCGATGGGTGACCCGAAAAACGCGATGACGATGAAAAATATCTCAGGCGCCGAATGGGAACCGGATTTCTTAAAAGCGCTCAATGTGATCCCTTGCGGCTATCACCGTTACTATTTCAAAACAAAAGAAATGCTGGAGCACGAACTGGAAGCATCACAAACGGAGGGCACCCGCGCTGAAGTCGTGCAAAAGGTCGAAAAAGAGCTGTTTGAGCTCTATAAAGATCCGAACCTTGCGATCAAACCGCCGCAGCTGGAAAAACGGGGCGGAGCTTACTACAGTGATGCAGCATGTAACCTAATCAGCTCCATTTACAATGATAAACATGACATTCAGCCGGTGAACACGATCAATAATGGTGCAATAGCGAGCATTCCAGACGATTCCGCAGTTGAAGTGAACTGTGTGATGACGAAAACAGGCCCTAAGCCAATTGCTGTCGGCGACTTGCCGGTGTCTGTCCGAGGCCTCGTCCAGCAAATCAAATCCTTTGAGCGTGTCGCGGCAGAAGCGGCAGTTACAGGTGACTATCAAACCGCCCTCCTTGCCATGACGATTAACCCGCTTGTCCCGTCCGATACTGTGGCCAAACAGATTTTAGACGACATGCTGGAGGCGCACAAAGCGTATCTGCCGCAGTTCTTCAACAAAATTGAAGCGTAAAAAAAGCCGGCCTGTAATGGGCCGGCTTTTTTCTTACTTGCTTTCAGTCAGTGCTGCAACTTCGGTCGTCCATCCGAATTCGTCTGTGACAGCGCCTTTTTGAATGCCTGTAATCGTGTCATATAGTTTTTTTGCGATTTCCCCTGTTTCACCATTGTTAATTGACAGTGTTTCACCCTGCCAAATCAGCTCGCCGACTGGCGAAATAACGGCTGCTGTACCTGTTCCGAAGGCTTCTTCCAGGATGCCGTCTTTATGGGCTTGGATGACCTCGTCGATCGCAATTTTTCGTTCTGAAACAGGAAAGCCCCAGTGCTTAAGCAAGGTAATGACAGAATTGCGCGTAATGCCTTCCAGGATGCTGCCGTTCAGCATCGGTGTTACGATTTCACCATTGATTTTGAAGAAAATGTTCATGCTTCCGACTTCTTCGATGTATTTCTTTTCGATTCCGTCCAGCCAAAGCACTTGTGAAAATCCTTTCTCTTCGGCTACCTGCTGCGCTTTTAAGCTTGAAGCGTAGTTCCCTGCGGTTTTGGCATTTCCTGTTCCGCCTTTTACCGCACGGACAAATTCACTTTCAACAGCGATTTTGACAGGCTTAATGCCTTCTTTGTAATAAGAGCCGACCGGAGAAAGAATGATCAAGAGCTTATACGTGTGAGATGCCGCAACACCAAGAAAAGGCTCGGTTGCGATGATGAACGGACGGATATAAAGGGATGTGCCTTCCGCATTTGGAATCCAGTCTTTATCAATTGCGACAAGCTGCTTTAAGCCTTCAAGAACCTGTTCTTCATCAATTTGTGGGATGCAGAGGCGGTCGTTTGATTGATTCAGGCGTTCCATATTTTTTTCCGGTCTGAAAAGCAGAACATGGTCATCCTCTGACACGTAAGCCTTTAACCCTTCAAACACGGTTTGGCCGTAGTGATAGACCATTGCGGCCGGATCCATTGATAAGGGTTGATAAGGAATGATTCTTGGATCGTACCAACCTTTATCTGCCGCATAGTCCATTACAAACATGTGGTCTGTAAACACTCTTCCGAACGAAAGCTGATTTGGGTCTGGTTTCGGTTTTTTTGTTGATGTCAATTCAACGCGAATCGTTTGTTTAGTCATGGTCAATCTCCCTGCTGTTAAATTGTTTATATTATCAAACTTATTTGAAAATAATTATATTCTATTGTATACCTTCAACAAATAATCGCAATAGGTTTGCTCAAATTTGTAAGAAATTCATATGAAAAAAGCAGGAGAAATTAATTCTCCTGCGAGTTCATTTGCTCGAATACCCTGTCATAATCGGCGCGAGTGGCATTTCGAAGACCTTCAACACGTTCATTTGTAATCTCTTGTTTGCCTTCCTTCAAGCCATCCAAGAAATATTGAACATATTCTTCAGTTGAAATGCCCCGGTACGTCAGGCCTTGTTTATCGCGCGATTTTTGGTTTAAGCCCGTGTCCACCATAGGAGGCGCCATTTCAATCACTTCCACGCTTGTATCGCGAAGCTGGTGTCTGAGCGTAAGCGAGAACGAGTGAAGTGCCGCTTTTGTTGCACAGTACACCGGATAAACAGCTAATGGGTTAAACGCAAGCCCGGATGTAACCTGCACGATTGCCGCCTCGGGCTGCTTCATCAAATGAGGCGTAAAAAGGGCGGATAAATGGACAGGCGCTTGGAAATTAAGTTCAATTTCGTCTCCGTCCACAAAAAGCTCCTCTGTCCCTTTTTTAAAGTCAATTTCCTTTTGAATGCCGGCGTTGTTGACGAGAACATTCAGGGCCGGAAATTCCTTTAGCGCCCATTCAAACAATGCTTCCCGCTGCGACCGGTCTGCAACATCACATTGCTTGGTATGGATGTTTGGGAGCTGCTGCTTCGCTTCTGCAAGACGTGCTTCGCTGCGTCCGCAAATGATAACTTCATTGCCGAGCTCCAGCAGGCGCTTGGCCAGTTCAAGCCCGATGCCAGCAGAACCCCCTGTGATTAAAACCGTATTGCCTGTCATCTTCATGGATATAACACCTCTTATTCAGTTGGCTGTGATTTCTTTACTATTTCAAATCTTAGCAGGAAATATACAGCCGCGTCCTATGAGATGCTCAGGATGAAGTGACTTTACCGGTTTTATAAAATTCGTCAATTGCTTTATCGACATACACCCAGCCTTTCCAGCCAATGTGGATGGTGTCTTTCATGAAATACGGGTCATATTCATGCCCTGAGAAATCAGCAACCTGGAAGCCCTTGGCTCTGATTTGTTTATTTACCTTTTTGTAATAGTCAGTGCGTCCTTTTTTCGGGAAGCCTGTGTAATCGTACCATTTCCCGTTAACAGGAATGGTGACAAACATAGGTTCAGCCCCCGCAGCCTTCAGAATATCAAGCATCATTTCAAAATCGCCGTACTCTGGGGACACTGCGTACGATTTGCCTTTGTTTTTCCCCTTCAGCTTAGGCACTTTCGGCTTCAGCTTTTTATAGACAGGGTTGTCGATATGAAAATCATTAGACCCAGAGTGGCGTTTGCCTGATTGATCCGCCAGTTTATTCAATTCAGACCATGACTTATCCTTCACTGATTGTGAGATATAACGTTTTGGCCCGGATGAGTCCGTTGTTGAATAATACAGATCTTTCTTTTCCAGCATGCTGTAATACACTTTCGCCGCCGGCTTTAGCGCATTCACTTTCCACGTCTGGCCGTTTACGATTGCTTTGCACAGCTCGGAAAGAATCGCATCGTTTTGCACAGCCTTAAAGCGCAGCATGCGTTTCATCATTTTCTTTTTTATTTCAGGATCGATCTGATCATTAAACGCCAAATCAAGCCCTTGCAGCGCAGAATAGTTCGGCGCGAAATGCTGTTCATCAGACCCGCGTTTAATAAACCATTGCGGAGACACGATGAATACGATTTTTTTGCCCTTCAGCTGATCCATATGGGCAGCGAAGTTTAAAGAGTGAATCAATGATTGAGACCCGCCTTTGCCGACAAGGTATGGCGTGAATCCCTCATTGTTTACCTGAAAATAATTAGATGGATGGAACTCGTCCAGCCGTGAAAGCTCAGAAGATCCGTAAATCGGAAGATATGTCGGATCTTTGAGCATCTGATCTTGTAAATATAGCCCTTGAAACATGCTCGGATTCAAGGCTGTTGCTGACTCTTTCACACGCTTATCGGTGATGAAGCCTGTCAGCCATGAAGATGGAATTGCGATGGCGCCTGCGAATAGAATAAACGCCAAAATAATTGGACCGAAAAAACGCTTTTTCATTATTTCAACTCAGACAGCTGATTTACAATGTTGTTAGGGGTATTCCAAACGTCCCGGTCAAATTCAGTGATCGGCACTAAAATATCAAAACGGTTTTCAATCGCAAGCAGCAATTCTACTGTTCCAAAAGAATCAAGCAAACCTTCTTCAAAAATTTCAATATCAGGATTTTCCTTTACGATGTCATCCTGGCAAACCTCTGCTAAAACGTCTAATACCTCTTGTTTAAAATCCATAGCTTTCTAATCTCCTTTAATGGTGGTGATGAAATGGTTTTCCTGAGAAAATATAAAATCCGAAGCAAACGAAATGGAACGTGATCACAATAGCAAGAATGGTTGTCCAGCGGTTGGACGGCAGCCATTTATATTTCTTATTCCACTTCTCGAAAAAGTTGTAACATGTCATCAGCACGGCGTGATAAAGGCCGTAGATGATATATTGCGGCGCAAGCCCGTGCCAAACCCCCATCAGCATAAACAGCAGGAAATACCCGATGTTTGAGACAGCCATGCGGTTTTTGATCCACTTTTTCTTTGTCATCCAAAATACGAATCTCATAAACACATAATCTCTGAACCAAAATGACAGAGACATATGCCAGCGATTCCAGAAATCTTTAATATTTTTACTGATAAACGGTTTATTAAAGTTTTCTGGAGATTTAATGCCCATAATGTAGCTGACCCCGACGGCAAACATCGTGTAGCCGGCGAAATCAAAGAATAAATACATGCTGTAGCCGTACATGTACAGCAGGTTCCCAAGAATCTTATTGTGCGTGATTGCGTGAAGATTCATGATGAAGTACGTATTGATCGCGTAGCCGATAATAAATTTATACAGGAAACCGATGAAGATTTTATGGATCCCCGTATACAGCAGGTCGGCGTATTCTTCTTTCGTCCAAGCCTTTTGTTCATCCTTGACGAACCGGCGGTATCTGTCGATCGGACCGGAGGAGATCGTCGGGAAAAACAGGATGAAATACAGCAGGCGGTGCAATGGCAGCTGTTCTTTCAGCAGTCCGTCTCTTGCTTCCATAATCAGCTGAACGCCTTTAAAGGTTAAATAAGAGATCCCTAAAAAGCTGATCAGGTTATGCGGCGGATGATGCGGCTGCGGGTGTGAAAGAAACGGCCATATTTTTGACAGAAATAAAGGCAGAATCGACGCGATAACAGCCCCGCAAAACACAAAGCCGCTGTTCGCTTTCTGCCGGTATGCCAGATAGCCGCTGACCAAGAACACCTGCCATATTGTAAACAGGCACAGTGCAATGACCCCATGTAAGTCGTGCGAAAAAATTAAAGCCAATATAATGATAGATATGAACATGTTGTATGCTTGAAATCTTTTTCCGTTTAAGCCGAGGATGATCGTCGGCAGGAGAAGAATGCCAAGCAGTATAAAGAATAAAAACGAGCTGTAAGGCGTCATACAAGAACCTCTTCGCCAATGCGTTTTCGGTCAATTTTGCCGTTAGCCGTCATTTGAATGTGATCCTGATAGATAAATTTTCTCGGGATCATATATGCCGGAAGAGAAGCGGCAAGCTCTTTTTTAATAGCGCTTGTCAGCTGGAATTCCTTCTGGAAATCATGCTCCTCAGGCACAATAGCAGCGATCAGGTACTCAACTGTTCCGTTTGGCTGATAAGGAATCACGACAGCAGAGCGAACGTACTGTGACTGTCTGACATGAAACTCGATTTCCTCCAGTTCCATTCGGTAGCCGTGAAGTTTAATCTGAAAATCCAAACGCCCTTGGCAGAAAATCTGTCCATCTTGAATAAAGCCGGCATCGCCAGTCCGGTATGCCCACTGGCCTTCATGAGAGAAAAACGCTTTTTCCGTCAGTTCCGGCTCACCAAGGTAGCCTCGGCTTACGCTCGGCCCTGCAATGACGATTTCCCCTTTTTCTCCATCAGGAAGCGGCTGTCCCTGTTCATCCATAATGAAAATGTTCATATCTGGTTTGGCGAAGCCCACTGGAAGCGAATCGCTGCGGCTGATCACGTCATCTGTAATTTCAACCGATGTGACAGCCACTGTCGCTTCAGTCGGGCCGTACGTATTAAAAACCTTTGCTTTCGGAAAACGCTCAAGCAGCGCTTTTGCCACAGAAACCGGAAGAACCTCTCCGCAAAACATAAATGTGTCCGCACCAGGCAGCAGTTCCTGTGAAAAACCCGGGTCCATCAAGCACATTTGCACAAAGGAAGGTGTTGATGTCCACACATTCAGCCCGGACTTCTTCAGCTCTTCAAATAAGATTTTCGGCTTATTCACAGCATCCTTTGTCACGCAATGTAAAGTCCCGCCTGATTGCAGGCACGGATATAGGTCCATGACAGATAAATCAAATGAGAATGGCGCTTGGTTTAAAAATACTTTTCCGCCGTTGACTGGGAAGTCTGCACAAATCCAGTCTGTGAAGCTTTGAAGGTTAGAAGCGGAAATCTGCACGCCTTTCGGATTTCCTGTGCTTCCAGAAGTGTAAATGATATAAAACGTTTCGTGTTCTTTGACCCATTGATCTTCGGTGATAGAGCCGCCTTCGTTTTCCAGCAGTTCTTCCGCTGAAACGGCTTGAATCTGCTGGCTGACTGCATCAATTGGAAGTCCGGCTGCATGGATCAGCAACTCTGCTCCAGAGCTTTCGATAATTTTAGCAATCCGTTCAGCCGGAATGGACAGATCAACCGGAATATAAGGATGTCCCGCTTTGACGCTTCCCAAGAAGGAAACGATCATGTGCGGCTCCATATGGCCGTAAACAAGGATAGGAGATTTCTTTTCCCCAGAAATGCGTTTTTGGATCGCGGCAGCCGCGCGGTCAGACTGCTCCCATAACTCCTGATACGTGAGCGACTGGCCTTGAGAGCGGAAGGCATCGGTTTGCGGATAAGTTTCCGCATGTGTTTGAATAGCATGTAAAAGTTTCATAGTTATTCTCTCTCCAATTAGAAATCGTTATAAATATATGAACCGGTATTCGCGGTGTGAAAACCATACATAAAAAACAAAACAAGCAGTATCATCAAATAAAAGCCTGTATGACATGTCCACTTGACAGCGGGTTTTTCATACAGCTGTTTCATTAATTGCAGCATATCAAAAATTCCCTTCCCGTTTTTTCGACAATCACATGATTATTTGACGATCAGATGCTCAAAAAGTTTCATTTTTTCCCTAAACTCCCTCAAATTAATATATCGGCGTCTGTTTTTAAAAATGAATCTTTATACCTGCAGGGGCAAGAATGGAATGTTTCGAGCTGATTCATAATAAAGGAAAAGATACATGGAGTCAAAAGATCTTTTTAACTTTTAAAAAGCGTAATGTACTTAAAAAAATTTTTCTGTACCTGTTCGATCAAGTGGAAGCAGAAACCTAATGAAATCGGGGCGGAAGCGTATAATAAGAAAGAAAACGCCTTCTTGCGGTATCTTGTGAAATAAGGGAGAAGTCATTATGATAGATAAGGAAGCAAAAGGAGTTTTTTATTAAGCTGCCGGCTGAAAAAAGTAAGCCTTTTAATAGAAAGGAAGAGGAAGATGAACCAAACAAATAAGGGTGAGGGTCAGACAGCGCCGCAAAAAGAAAGCATGGGGCAGATCCTTTGGCAGTTAACCCGTCCTCATACGTTAACCGCATCGTTTGTGCCTGTGCTGCTCGGAACCGTTTTGGCGATGTTTTATGTAAAGGTTGATCTGCTGCTGTTTTTGGCTATGCTGTTTTCCTGCCTATGGATCCAGATCGCGACGAACTTATTTAATGAATACTATGATTTTAAACGCGGGTTAGATACAGCAGAATCAGTCGGAATCGGAGGGGCAATTGTACGCCACGGAATGAAGCCTAAAACGATTTTGCAATTAGCCCTCGCATCATACGGGATTGCCATTTTGCTCGGTGTCTATATTTGCGCGAGCAGCAGCTGGTGGCTCGCTTTGATCGGCCTTGTCGGCATGGCAATCGGCTACCTGTATACAGGCGGGCCGCTGCCGATCGCGTACACGCCGTTCGGTGAATTATTCTCAGGCATTTGCATGGGTTCGGTGTTTGTGCTGATTTCGTTTTTTATTCAGACAGATAAAATCAATATGCAAAGCATTTTGATCTCGATCCCGATTGCGATTCTTGTCGGCGCGATTAACCTGTCAAACAACATTCGCGATATTGAAGAGGACAAAAAAGGCGGGCGCAAAACATTGGCGATTTTGATGGGGCATAAGGGAGCTGTTACTCTGTTAGCTGCGTCGTTTGCCGTCGCTTATATTTGGGTTGTCGGCTTGGTTATTACCGGTGCCGCAAGCCCGTGGCTGTTTGTCGTCTTTTTGAGCGTGCCTAAGCCGGTTCAGGCAGTGAAGGGTTTCGTCCAGAAAGAAATGCCGATGAATATGATTGTCGCAATGAAATCAACAGCCCAAACAAATACATTTTTCGGATTCCTGCTCTCAATCGGTTTATTGATCAGCTATTTCCGATAAAAAAAAGACCGCTCGTTTCGTGCGGTCTTTTTTTGTTACAATCGACCGCATTTTGTAAAAAAATTCATAGAACCTTGCAGCTGACAGGGACGTCTAGTACATGGACAGCGGATAAAGTTCCGTTAAAGGAGATGACGAAAATGGATTTATCTGTAACACATATGGACGATTTAAAAACAGTAATGGAAGATTGGAAAAATGAATTATTAGTTTATAAATTTGCGCTAGATGCACTCGATACAAAGTTCTCAATTATCAGCCAGGAATATAACCTCATTCACGGACACAACCCGATTGAACATACCAAATCCCGTGTCAAAAGCTTTGAAAGCATCGTGAATAAGTTAATGAGAAAGGGATGCGAAATTACGACGAGGGAAATGAAGGAGCATATTCACGACATTGCCGGCGTGCGCATCATCTGTTCCTTTATTTCTGACATTTATAATGTCGTAAATGTGTTGAAGCAGCATGAAGATTTGAGAATCGTAAAGGTAAAGGATTATATCCAGACACCCAAACCGAATGGCTACCGAAGCCTGCATTTAATCATTGAGATGCCTGTGAATTTAACGAATCGTGTGGAATACGTCAAAGCAGAAATTCAAATCCGGACGATCGCGATGGATTTCTGGGCGAGCCTTGAACATAAAATTTACTATAAATTAAACAATGATGTTCCAAAGCAATTAACAGATGAGCTGAAGGAAGCCGCGGAAATCGCCCATTACCTAGATGAGAAAATGCTGGGTATTAAGAAAGAAGTGGATTGATAAACAAAATGTTTTACAAAAGCGAAGCCTGACAGGGTTTCGCTTTTTTGCTTTGCTAGTACTTTTTATACCAGTATAAACTCACTTCTGTTGCCATGATTGAACCTGCTTTATCATGCATGAAGAAAGGAGGTAAACATGAGCCATTCCATTTCATTATCGAGAGGTTTGATTTTTCTTATAGCGGTGACTTGCGGGTTTACTGTAGCTAATGTCTATATCAATCAAACATTGCTTGTCAGCATGGCAGGCACGTTTCATGTGACGCCGGCACAAGCGGGAATGATTGCTACATTGGCGCAGATTGGCTATGCGGCTGGGAACCTGCTGCTTGTTCCATTGGGAGATCTTTTTGAACGCCGCCGCTTCATTGTGAGCCTGCTATTTTTAGTGGGGGTTTGTTCGGCCGCTTCAGCGTTAGCTGTAAGCTTTCCATGGCTAGTCATCACAAATTTATTATTGGGATTCTTCACGATTATTCCTCAAATCCTTGTGCCGTTTGCGGCAGGTTTAGCAAACGACAGGAACAGAGGAAAAGTACTCGGAAACGTAGCCATCGGCTTGGTTTGCGGAATTTTAGGGGCGAGAGTAGTCAGCGGGGCGATAGATGCCCATTATGGCTGGCGCGTGATGTATTGGATTGCCTGTGCGGCAGCCGTCATCATTATGTTGATCATTTACTTCTGCTTTCCGAAAAGCAAAGGGACACATGCATTTCATTACGGAAAGCTCATTTCTTCATTATTTCCCCTTTTGATTAAGGAGAAAGTGTTAAGAAAAGCATGTGTAAACCAAGGCTTCATGTTCGGCGCCTTCAGTTTATTTTGGACGGCGTTAGTGTTTATGGTGAGTGAACCTCCATTCTCGTTTGGCAGCCAGACTGCCGGAACAATCGGTTTGGTGGGAATTGGCGGGGCTTTTGCAACGCCGCTGATCGGCCGGATTATTGATCAAAAAGGAGCTGCTTTTTCCAACAAGCTTTGTATGTCGTTTACCTTATTGTCATTTGTTTTATTAATGGCAGGCCAGACTTCATTGATTGTGATTGTATTGGGCGCTTTATTCATCACCATGGGCATTCAGGCGAATCAGGTGGCGTGTCAGGCGGAGATTTTCCAATTGTCGGCTGAAATGAGAAGCAGATTGAATGGCATCTTTATGGTCAGCACGTTTTTAGGCGGCGCCTTCGGATCGTATGCAGGGGGTGCAGTCTGGATGCTGTTTCATTGGAACGGCGTTTGTATTATGGGGATGATCATGGTCGGTATTGCCTTCAGTTCAAGGATTACCATAAATCGTACTACTAAAAAAGCGATATTGGAAGGGAGATAGAAGCTGGTGCAAACAAGTGAACGTTATAAAAAAGGGTTAGATATTCTGAAACAAATTGATGAGGAGAACTATGAAGCGATCGTGGACAATTTTAAACATTCCATCGCTCCGGACCTTGGTGTGCTTGCCGTGGAGTTTAACTACGGTCAGATTTTTTCAAGACCAGGTCTTGATCTGAAATCCAGATTATTAGCAACCGTTGCTGGATTGACTGCATTGGGCAATACCCAGCAGCTAAAATTCTATATTAACGGAGCCCTGAATGTCGGATGGACACAAGAAGAACTCATAGAAGTGATGATGCAGATGATTATTTATTCAGGTTTCCCGAATGCGCTGAATACCATTCTTCCTGTGGCCGCGGAAGTATTTGCAGAACGAAACAAATAATATAAAAACCTTCTCCTTTTTATGTAGAATACTAATAGGAAATTCTATGCAGAAGGAGAGTGTGTATGTGGACAGTATGGCAGAAAAACGGAAAGAGCTAGGGGAGTTTTTAAAACTTAAAAGGGCACAGATTTCTCCGCAAGAGTTTGGATTGCCTATGGGCACCAGAAGGAAAACGACAGGCTTGAGGAGAGAGGAATTAGCCCAGCTGTCCGGTATAGGTGTCACATGGTACACATGGCTTGAGCAGGGAAGGGATATTCGGGTATCTACACAGGTACTGGAAAGCATATCGAGAGTGCTCAAATTGAATTACGAGGAAAAACGCCATGTCTTTCTGTTGGCGGGCCATCATGTTCCTTTAGATGATCAGGATGAAGAAAATAAAAGCCTTCCTCTGGCTGTACGGCACTTTATTGATCATTTAACCAATTGCCCTGTTTATGTGACTGACGAAAAGTGGGACGTTATTGCTTGGAACACAGCAGCTTGTGCTGTGTTCGGCAATTTTGGCCAAATGAGCAGAAAGGAAAGAAATGCCATATGGCGATGTTTCACCTCGAAGGAGTATCGGAATCTGCTTGACGACTGGGAAAGCCACGCCAAAAAACTGATCGCACAGTTTCGATCGACAGCCAGCCGGTTTCTTGGGGAAGCATGGATAAAAGAGCTGATCGATGAGTTAACTGAAAGAAGCCCGGAATTTAAAGAATGGTGGAACCACCATGAAGTATTAGGCACACACGCAGGAGAAAAAGTACTTCATCACCCGGCAGCCGGAACAATGGTGATGGAGCATATGACATTACAAATATATGACTCTCCTGATTTGAAACTGACCATTTATCGGCCGTTAGAAAAAGAAAATACAGTTGATAAACTGAAAGCTTTACTTATAGACGTCTAAACAGCTGATCATTATAAAAAAGACGGCACCCAAGTGCCGTCTTTTTTTATTTGATATCTTCATAAATGTCAGATGCTTTGGCCTTCATTTGTTTCTTATTGGTTTTCGGTTTCTTCTCTTTTTTCACAGCCTCATAGACAGCGGCTGTCACAAGATCGCCTGCTTGCTGGAGGCGGTCCTTGCTGATATGTTCGATCGAGTCTTCGGGGGTATGATACCATGGCTCAACTTCTTCTGTTTCCGGGTCTCCCCAAATAAAGTTGGCGGAATCAATGCCGGCTTCATGGAATGGCACGTGATCAGATGATCCTCCCTGTGTCAGAGACAGGCTGTCAAACCCTATTTTTTCAGCGGCCGTATGGCTGGATTCCCAAACAGCGTTTGATTGGCCGTCCAATGTGTTGACATACAGCTCAGACGCTTTTTCCCAGCTTGTGCCTACCATATCTAAGTTGAAGTTCACTTCGCTTCGTTTCAGCTCTTTTTCGGATAGATGATCTACATAGTGAGAGGAGCCGAGCAAACCGAGCTCTTCAGCGCCGCAAGCGATGAAGCGGATTTCTTTATCAGATGGAACGCTTTTTAAGACACGCGCCATCTCCAGCATAACAGAGGTTCCTGAGCCGTTGTCATTTGCTCCGGGCGAAAAAGGAACACTGTCGTAATGGGCCGTCACGTATACAATGTCTGGATGTTTGATATTCTTTGGTTTTTTGATTCCGATGATGTTCTGGGAGGTTTGGTTTGTGAATGCTTTTAGTTTTAAAGTGGCTTCTTTTTGCTGGGTAAGTGCTTCGCCGTCTTCTTTCTTAATGCCGACGACCGGAATGCCGGCTTTATTTCCCGACAGGTTTGGCGTCATAGGCACGAGGCTTTCTTTGTTGTTATAAATGATGACAGCTTTCGCTCCAGCGGCTTCGGCATTTTTGGCTTTCTCGTAATAAGTCAGGTCTCCTCTGGAAATTAAGGCGATTTTGCCCTTGGCGTCAGCGGTAAAGTCCTTTTGATAGCCCAAGCCTGCATTGTAAAGCGGAGCCGTTAGTCCTTGTTCCTCAGTCGGAGCCGAGCCGGACGCCGCTTGGAGAAGAATATCGCGTCCTTCTGAAGACAGCGTACCCTCAAGGCGGTCAGGAATGTCGAATCGTTGAACCTTTACATCAAGCTTTAATTTTCTCATTGATGAAGCGATCAATAGGGCACTCTTTTTTTCAGCTGCAGTTCCGGCTATTCTGGGGCCGATTGCTTCACTTAGCTGAGAAATGGTAGAGTACGCATGCTTTGCTTTGAATGGAAGCTCGCGCTCGCTATCTGATAGTTGTACAGCGTGCGCGGCAGGGGTAACACTCTGTGCCGGCAAGAGCAGTGTGCCGGCAGTTAAAACAGCCATCGTCATGACAGTCAAAAGCTTTTTCATCAAAAATAAACCTCCCCTAAATATATGGTTGGGGAATATTTCGGGATGCTAAAGGAGTTTCCTGCAAGATGAAGAGCGTTTTTGAAAAGACAGTGCTTTATACCTGCGAAAAAACGCTTATGAATGAAGGATCATAAGCGTTTCGGAATATCAAACTAATGGAGCTTTAAAAACTTGCGTTTGCCGACTTGGATGATCATATTCTCTCTTATCTCTGCTTTGGCGTGAACATCTGTTATTTTCTCTCCGTCGATGCGGACACCGCCGTTTTGAATCATGCGGCGCGCCTCGCTCTTCGAAGAGAGGAGTTCCAGCTTGACGAGCAGATCAATCACCGCTATCGTTTTCTCGCCTTTCCAGTTTACGGCCGGTATATCCTCTGGCAGGCTGTTTTCCTGAAAGACTGTTTTAAACGAGTGTTCGGCAGCTTCTGCGGCTTTCTCGCCGTGATACATTCGGACGATTGTTTTAGCTAAAAGCATTTTAGCATCACGCGGATGAACGGCGCCGGTTTCTAAGTCTTTTACCAGCTGTTTTTTCTCTTCAAGCTCTAAGTCTGTCGCCAAGTGGATGTATTTTTTCATCAGGCTGTCGGGCAGTGACATCGTTTTTCCGTACATGTCGTTTGGATGTTCGTTAATGCCGATGTAGTTGTGTTTCGACTTCGACATTTTCTCGACGCCATCCAAGCCTTCCAAGAGCGGCATCAGGATGACAACTTGTTTTTCTTTGTTGTATCGTTCTTGGAAATGCCGTCCCATGAGGACATTGAAATGCTGGTCTGTTCCGCCAAGTTCAATATCGCTTTCGAGAACGACAGAATCGTATCCCTGCATCAATGGGTAAAAGAATTCATGAAGCGAGATCGGTTTTTGCATGGCGATGCGTTCTTCAAAGTCGTCACGCTCCATCAGGCGGGCTACGGTTATTTTGCCTGCCAATTTAATGACATCCTCCAGATTCAATGTTTTCAGCCATTTCGAGTTGTAGTGAAGCTCGACTTTTTCAGGATCCAGCACTTTTCCGAATTGCTGAAAATATGTTTTGGCGTTGTGTTGAACTTCTTCATCAGTCAGCTGCTTTCTTGCTGCTGATTTTCCGGTCGGATCACCAATTTTTCCTGTGAAATCCCCAATTAACAGCTGGACAATGTGGCCGTTTTCTTGAAATTGGCGAAGCTTATTTAACACAACCGTATGGCCCAAATGTACATCCGGTGCAGACGGATCTAATCCGAGCTTAATTTTAAGCGGCGTGCCTGTCGAAATCGATTTCACGAGCTTTGTCTTTAATTCCTCCGGCGGTATGACTTCGTGGGCGCCTGTCATGTATAGCTGAAGCTGTCTTTCGACTTCTTTTTGCTGTGCTGCTGTGAGCTGTTCAAATGTTTTCATCACTTTTCCTCCTTTTTTAAAACACAAAAAAGAGCCCATCCCGATAAGGGACGTGGCTCAATGCACGCGGTACCACCCTGGTTGAAGACATCGTCTTCCGCTCATTCGAATAACGGTTTCCCGTTCTTTGCTACTTTTAAGGTTCACAAAGAAAGCTCGGGGAGGTAATTCACGTTTGCCTGTGCGCCGGCTCGCACCTTCCGCCGGCTCTCTGGAACAGGGAGACAAACCCTACTGGATTCCCGTCAAAGCTTATGGTGTATGAAGATTGTCAGCTACCTTTCTAAGCAGCCCTGTCAATGTTTTCTGTTCGTCCTTTGTCATTCCCGCTATGAGCTCTGTTTCCCCTTTGTGAAACTCAGGGTAGAGTTCGTCGATCGCTTGTTTGCCGGAATCGGTGATGGAGACAAACACGAGTCGCCGATCTCTTGTGTCGATGCTTTTACGGCAAAAACTCTTTTTTTCGAGCGTTTTGATCACGTTGCTTGCTGTAGCTGTAGATATCCCTGACAGCTCAGCGATTTTTCTTGTTTCGAGCGCTCCCCATACCCATAGATCATAAAGAATGGAGAAAGCGGTCCAAGAAAGGTTATAGGAAGAAAGAACCTCAGTCTCCATTTTGACACGGAGCCTTTGTGCAGACCGATACAGATTCGTAGCGATCGAAATGGCTTCCAGGTTGAGTGACTCGACGGGCATTTGTTTGAGCTTAGAAAGTGTATCGTGTTCTTCCTTCCGAAGCTGCTGATGTTGATGTGAACGTTCCATTTTTTAGGCCTGCCTTAAATTATCAGAATCATTAGCTATGAAACGAATTGTAACAGAGTCTGATGTGAACTTCAAGCCCATATATCGGTTGAATAAAAAAAGCCCAAACAACGCCAAAATAAACAAAAACCCACAAACGGGGGTGCAGTTTTGCAAAAGTATGTTCAATCTGTCTATAAGCATGATCCATTTCATCTGTTTTCGACAGAGCATGTGGTAACGCTAGCGATTATCGCTCTTTTGGCCGTTCTGTTGTTTCTGTTTCAAGATGGGATTAAACGGTCTAAGGCCAGCCGGTTTTTGCGTTTTTTGTTTGTGTTTCTTTTGCTTGGTTCGCAAATCGGCTATCAAATATGGATGATCGCCACAGGCAGGTGGTCAGTACGCACTTCATTGCCTCTCCAGCTTAGTGACCTGTCGGTGTATTTGTCAGCCATTATGCTAGTGACAAAAAGCAGAAAGCTGTTTGTATTTTTGTTTTTTGCCGGCATTGGCAGTTCAATTCAGGCTCTTGTTACTCCCGACCTCGGCATGTATTCTTTTCCGCATATCCGATATATCCTCTTTTTTATTTCGCACGGGTCCGTGTTTTTATCCTGTCTGCTGATGGCGGTGATTGGCACCTACAGAATAGGCCAGCGCTCGTTATGGGTGACTGTCCTGCTTGTTAATGTGTACGGCGTCTGCATTTACCTGATTGATCGCTGGCTAGGGGCGAATTATATGTATTTGACGAAAAAACCGGGAGGATCCTCTCTCTTGGATGTTCTCGGGCCATGGCCATGGTATCTCGTCTCAGCTGAAGCTATCACGATCGCCAGCTTTTTCATTCTTTATTGGCTTTATCGCATCTTCAAAAAATGACACCTTTTTTGTTGTATTACACATTCTGTTTTAAAAAATGTCGGAGAACGTGTTTATTTTTTTGAAAAAGGGTATGTAACTTGTACAACAAAAAGGGAGATGAATACCATTGAGGAAAGATGAAATCATGCATATCGTATCATGCGCAGATGATAATTATGCTCGTCATTTGGGTGGGATGTTCGTTTCTTTATTGACCAATATGGATCAGGAGAGAGAGGTTAAATTATACGTCATTGATGGCGGAATTCAGCCTGATAACAAAAAAAGACTGGAAGAAACTACTTTGAAATTCGGCGTGCCGATTGAGTTTTTAGAGGTGGATACCAACATGTATGAACATGCTGTAGAGAGCAGCCATATTACAAAAGCAGCGTATTACCGCATTTCGATTCCCGACTTAATTAAGGATGAAAGCATCAAACGAATGATTTACATCGATTGCGATGCGCTTGTCCTAGAGGATATTTCAAAGTTATGGGACTTGGACATTGCGCCATACACCGTTGCCGCTGTTGAGGATGCGGGGCAGCATGAACGCCTGAAGGAAATGGACATCACTGATACAGGGAAGTATTTTAACTCAGGTATCATGATTATTGATTGTGAGTCTTGGAGAAAGCAAAACATCACAGAAAAAGTCATCAACTTTATCAATGAACACCCAGACGAAGACTTTCTTGTGCTGCACGACCAAGATGCACTGAATGCGATCTTGTATGATCAGTGGTATGAACTTCATCCGCGCTGGAACGCTCAAACCTATATCATGTTAAAGCTGAAAACCCCACCGACTCTGTTAGGGCGGAAGCAATATAATGAAACGAGAGAAAACCCGGCAATCGTTCACTTCTGCGGCGGAGAAAAGCCTTGGAACTCCAATACAAAACATCCGTATCGCGATGAGTATTTCCATTACATGTCGTATACGAAGTGGAATACGATTGGGAACCCGGCGATCAACCAATAATATAGATATAAAAAACGCTTTTGAGATGATCAAAAGCGTTTTTTTGTTTGCTTCAGCGTGCGACTGACCGTTGGTAGAACCGCTGAATATGCATGGCGATGTAGCACAATTCTTTTTCAGGAAACTCAAAGCCGTATTCCTTTTTCACAAAGGTGCCGATGCTAAGGGCGCACAGGAAAGCATCCTTAAACCTCTCTTTAATGATGTCGATCATTTCTGCGTCCAGCTCATAAATGGATTCGCCCGCTTTGATATGCTGAATGGCAAAGCGGAGATGGGTCACGAGCCGTTCATAGGAGATGGTATCTTCCACGATATTGATAGACAGCTGAATTTCGATAATCTCGATAATATCACGGATCATTGTTGTAATATCTAGCGTTTGAGTCATATCGCCGGCATTGTTTCTTGCTGTGTGGATATGCATGGCAATATTGCCGATTTCATCATCTGGAATGTGAATCCCCAGTTTATCTTTAATCAGTGCTCTGGCCCATAAGCCGATCTGGAACTCCTTCGGATAAAGGACCTTGATTTCATTTAGCAGCGGATTTTTAATGACCATCCCATTGCTCAGGCGTTCAATCGCAAAGGAAAGATGGTCTGAAAAAGCGACATGAATGCGCTCATTGATTTTGATGTTCAGCTCTTTTTCGGCATGAGAGATAATTTGCTCAGAAATCTGAATATGGTCTTCAGGCAATGTTTCTAAAATCTCTTCGAATTGCTTATAGTCAGCTGTATCTTTTCTGATAAAGGTTTTTTCTATTTTTGACGGATCAACAATATCATTCTTCTTTTTGTCGAACCCAATTCCTGCACCCAAGAGAATCTTCTCTTCATTTTGATCCTTTACGACGATAGCATTATGATTTAAGATTCTTTTAATTTTCATAGCTTTTTTGTCCTTTCATCCCCCGTTTTATGAATGAAAACGAATAAATCCAGTTATTCTGTCTCTTCTTTAAACCCGAGAAACAATGTAGCTATAAAAGCAGAGACGGCGGCGATCAAAAAACCGATCATATAATGAACAAAATTCGCGGCGCCAAACGGCAGCACAATTGAAATCATCGGAATGCCTGTCAGCCCGTAGGAATTTGCCACAACTTGTACCGCAACCACGTACGCTCCGCCAATAGCACCGCCGATGGCTGCACCGATAAAGGGACGGATCAGTTTGAGATTCACCCCGAATACAATCGGTTCAACAATGCCTAAAAACGCGGTCAGAGAAGCGGGGAGCGCAATTTTTTTCAGGCTTGATTGTTTCGTTTTGAGGAATACCGCAAGCCCCGCTCCGCCCTGGGCCACATTCGCCATCGACCATATCGGCACTAAAAAGTTGACACCGACATGCGGATTCGCAAGCAGCGTTGCTTCAATCGCATAAAAGCTATGATGCAAGCCAGATAGGACGATAGTAGAGTAGATGCCGCCGAAAAGGGCTCCGGCGGCAATGCCGGCGTGATCATAAATATAGACTATCGATTGTGTCATGATTTGGCCGACGATAGAAGCGGCGGGATTCATCACAATCAGCGCGAGGCACCCTGTTACCATGACCGTAATAAAGGGAATGATCACGACATCAAGTGACTTCGGCACAATCGCTTTTAATAGCTTCTCAATTTTGCTCATGACAAAAACGGAGAGAAGAATCGGTATGATGGAACCCTGATAGCCCATCATCGGGATGTGAAGCCCCCATATATCTAAAGAAGACGGGGTTTTGCTGCCGAGCATAGACGGGTCCAGCAGATCAGGGTGCGTTAAAAGCCCCGCGATCACTGCCCCTAGATATGGGTTGCTGCCAAATTGCCGTGCGGCACTGAAGCCGACTAAAATCGGCAGCAAAATAAAGGCTGTGCTGGACACGAGGTCGAGCATTTTAATCCATGGGCTGCCGGCAGCGAACCAGTGAAACACCTTAATCATGCCAATCAGCCCCATAAGCAGGCCGCTTGCTGTTATTGCCGGAATAATCGGCACAAAAATATCAGACAGTGTTTTCGCAAAAGCTGCGGCAGGGTTCAGCTTCCGGCTGGCTTTTTTCTGGTGAACAGGCTCTTCAGAAGGCGCGGCCTCCCATACTTGAACGACTTCTTTATATATTTTGTTGACGACGCCTGCTCCGAAAATAATCTGGAATAGTCCGTATCGGAAAAAGGTGCCCTGCACACCTTGCAGGTTCTCAATGGCACGTATATCAATTTTCGTCTCGTCCTTTACATCAAAACGAAGACGGGTCGTACAATGGCTGATGCTGATAATGTTGTTTTTTCCTCCTGCTAGCAGCAGTAAGTCTTTTGCAATCTCATTATGCAAGCAATCAAAACCTCCTTTGCTGAAGAAAAGTCGGCTTGTTCATCGTATCAAATGAAAAGTTGACAATCAAAATGAAAAAAGTGAGAAATACCGGTTGAAAATGGCAAAAATGCCCGCGTCGGTGACGGAGCATTAGTATAGGAATTGTTGTCCAAGGCGCCGTTATGAGACCAACACGAAAAGAAGAGTTAAAATGCCCTGCTTTTTTAGGCACTAATACTCCCTTTGCATCATTGGGTCTTGCCTGCCTGCCCAGTCACAATCCCGCCATATGTGGTGATAACTGTAATAACGTTCATTTTATGCTGTTCATGGCTGTATAGCAATAGTATGAAAAGCCTGTGCGATGGATGGGAAAAAGGTTGTGTGCGGTGTTCTAAGAAGATAAAAACCCTTTAAGACCTGGTATGCAAGTCTTAAAGGGTTTTGGTTACTTTTTCGCTTTGACGGCGTTCAGCCGTTTTTGCAGCTTTGTTTTTTCATTGGATGCTTTTAATTGGTTCACTGCAGACTGAGCGGATGTCTTCGATTTCTTTGTTTTGTCTTTCTTCGCTTTCTTTACCCTAGCTTTTGCCGTTTCGACTTTTTTTGCTTCAGCTGCCGCCACTTTTTTCTTCACTTTGTCTAACCGTTTTTGCAATGCTGTTTTGTCCTTGCCTGATTGAAGCTGATTGACAGCTGATTGTGCTTTTGCCGCATTTGCATCAGTTGATGTCTTTTCAGCGAAGGAGACGGATTGCTGCGCTGTTTTCAAATTGGTGCTTTTCACTTTGGCAAGGCGTTTCTGCAGGGACGTTTTTTCTGAACCTGCCGGCAGCTTGCCAACTGCTGATTGTGCGCTGTCCACATCTGTTTTCTTTTTGCTTTTCTCCGCTTTCGCAACTTTGTCTTTCGCCTGCTTTGATGCGATGTAGCGTTTAACTTGGTCTAACCGTTTTTGCAGGTTCTTTTTGTCTGTTCCGTTCGGCAGCTTGTTAATGGCAGGTTGTGCTGTATCAACGGTTTGCTGTGTTTTGTACTTTTCTGCCTTTGCGACTTTGTCTTTCGCATCTTTTACATTTCTGTATGACTGTACTTTATCCAGTCTTTTTTGCAGGGCAGTTTTGGCGTCGGAGTCCGGCAGCTGGCTGACGAGTTCCCGCGCTTTGTCGATATCGGTTTGTGCTTTTGATTGTTCCGCTTTTTTCACCGCTTGCTCTGCTGCCGCGTACGCTGAATCTGTTGCCTGTGTTTTATACTGGATTAAGCCGTAGCCAAATTGCTGATCGCGGCCTGCGGTACCAAGATCAACGATGTTTCTCCGCATTTCCTCGCGAAGCTGGACGTTTGTTTCGGAAGGATCACGCTGTTTTAACAAAGCAAACATGGCAGCGGCGTGCGGTGTCGCTTGGGATGTCCCGCTTCCTGTCGCATAATATTGGTTTACGTAAGTGCTCGTGATGTTTGTTCCCGGCGCTGCAAATTCAACTTCATCTCCAGTTGTTGAGAAGGAGGCAAGCTGATTCTTTTCGTTTGTTGCCGAAACCGCAACGACACTGCTGTACGCCGCCGGATAATTCACTGGTTTTCCGTTTCCGTCATTCCCGCTTGCTGCAACAAGCAGAACGCCTTGTTCATATGCTTTGTCCACGGCGTCATGAAGGATTTTGCTGTCTGACGTCGTGCCAAGGCTCATATTGACGATGTCCATCCTGTTTGCGATCGACCAGTCAATTCCTTGGAGAAGGCTTTGAAGATCCCCCGAGCCGTTCTGATCAAGCGCTTTAACCGCGTATATTTGTGCTTCCGGTGCGATGCCGTCAATTCCGTAGCCATTGTGCTTGGCTCCGATAATCCCTGCGACATGTGTTCCGTGGCCGTTATCATCTTTGTAAGAAGAGGTATAACTGACAGCTGAATACCCGCCGGCAATCGACAGGTCATCGTGGGGGGAGATTCCGCTGTCAATGACGGCAATTTTGACACTTTTTCCTGTCAGTCCTGCCTTCCAGGCCTGTTTTACCTGAATGGGCTCAAGGTTCCATTGCTCGAAGTTGTCAGAGGTGTCAGCGCCGTCTGACAGCACTTTGAAATCCGTGCTGTCTGCTGCGGTAAAGGATACGTTGTTTTCTACATACAAAATGTCAGGATCCTGCTTTAATTCTTTTACTGTCTCCTGATCTGCTGTGACTGCTACTGCGGGAAGATGCTTATACTGCTTTTCAACATCAGCATCGCTGTCCAGGATGGTTTCCTTTCCGGCCTTGTTTTTATAAACCACAATGACCTCTTTCTCGCTGCTGTTTTGCGCATGAGCGAGAGGGCCTATGGCGAGAAAACTGAAAAACAGAGTGACTGATACAACAAGTTTGCAAGACATGTTTTTCATGATTAATCTCCTTTTTCTATGATGTTTGATATATATATCGGAGAAAAAAAGAGAGATTGATAGTAAGAAGGGAAAAAATTTTCATGGGCAGGGTTGTTTAGCAAAATGCAGATTTTTTCCGCAGGAAGAGGAAATTTTCCAAATGAATTTGTAAGCGTTTTCAAAATAAGATAAAGAAAACATTGCGGAGGTTGTTTACAAAGCAATGAGAAAAGGGGGCTTTTCAGATGAGCGCATTCACTCGGGTAATGGAAGAAAAAATAATGCCTGTCGCCGGGAAAATTGCCGGACAGCGGCACCTCAGCGCTTTGCGTGACGGAATTATCCTGACCATGCCGCTGATTATTATCGGGTCTGTCTTCTTGATTTTAACGAGCCTGCCGATTCCGGGGTATGCTGATTTCATGGCGAGTGTGTTTGGGAAGGAGTGGGCTGATAAGCTCGGATATCCCGTCAATGCTTCGTTTGATATTATGGCGATGATCGCCGCTTTCGGGATCGCCTATCGGCTGGCGGAAAGCTATGATGTTGATGCCCTTTCGGCCGGAGCGATTTCAATTGCCGCATTTCTATTGGCAACGCCGTTTGAGGTGCCGTTTACGCCGGATGGCTCAACGGAGTCCATCATGGTAGGGGGCGGAATCCCGATCACGCTGCTCGGCAGCAAAGGCTTATTTGTCGCCATGCTGATCGCTTTGTTTTCAACCGAAATCTATCGATATATTATTCAAAAGAATATCGTCTTCAAAATGCCAGACGGTGTGCCGCCTGCGGTAAGCAAATCGTTTGTCGCGCTGATCCCGGGCTTTATCATTGTGTTTCTCGTGTGGCTGGCGCGTCTTCTGATTGAAATGACACCTTTTCAGAGCCTGCACAATGTCGTAGGAGACCTGCTTGGCACACCGCTTTCCATCCTCGGCGGCAGTCTCGGCGGAAGCCTGATTGCTGAATTTGTGCAGATGCTGCTTTGGTCGTGCGGGATTCACGGGGCTTCCATCATTGGCGGAATCATGGCGCCGATTTGGTACGGCGCGATGGATGCCAACCGTCTCGCCTTCCAAGCGGGCGAGGCGCTGCCGAGCATTTTTACGACTCAGTTTTTTCAAATTTGGATCAATGTCGGCGGAAGCGGAGCGACGCTGGCGCTTGTCTTGACGATGCTTGTCCGGTCTCGCAGCAAACAAATGAAGCAGCTTGGCCGATTAGGGATTGGGCCCGCGCTTTTTAATATCAACGAGCCGATTATTTTCGGCATGCCGATTGTCATGAACCCGCTGCTCATTGTTCCATTCATCATCGCGCCGCTCCTCACGATTACCGCAACTTATATCGGCATGAGCACCGGATTGGTGGCGAGGCCGGCCGGAATCGCCGTGCCATGGACGATGCCGCCGCTCATATCAGGCTATTTGGCGACAGGCGGCAAGGTCTCGGGCGCCGTTATGCAGCTGGTGAATCTGTTGATCACCTGTGCTATCTACTATCCGTTTTTCAGAATATGGGATCATCAAAAATGGCGGGAAGAGAGTGCGGTTGAATCCGGAGATAAGAATGTGACGTGATAGACGATCAGCCTGTCATAGGGCTGATCATCTTCTTTCAAACGAAAGGAAATGTTAGAATATGTAAAGGAGGTGCGCATGTTAGATTATATATGGTTCGATGACGAATCACCGATCTTACAACAAATACCTGTTGAATACTCATCAGCTGCTCTTATTTTTTCTCCTTTTATCCAAATGCCTGAAAGATGGGAGAAAGCAAGGAGAAAACATGATTACGAGCATATTTCTCCAAACGATGATGAAATAAGAAGAAAAGGCAAGGCTGTTTCCTGGGAGAAGGTTATGTCCTCTTGCGGCTTGCAAACACATGCTGAGCTGGCGCTGGCTTTAATGACATCGATAGGCGCCTTAAGGGACGAGTGCGCGAGAGAGGATTTGGCTGAGCTTTTACATGAAAACATAAATGGAGACCTCTATTATCCCAGTGAGGATCATATTTCAAATTTCCACATTCCGGGTTTGATAAAGGTGTTAGGTATGAACGGATCTAATCGGTTTTATTACGCAGAACCGATTGTGGAAAACAGTGGCTTTTTGGACATAACTGAGGCGAACTTGCGAACGGTTCTTGATGAAGCCGCGGCAGAGCTCGTTTTGACTGATGAGAAAATGGACTTTATGTTTATGAGTGTATATGACTCATTCATTAATGTCTTTTTAGCAAAAGATAAAAACATCAATGACCTGGTTCAGCGTATGGGCTGGGAAGCGATGGTTTGCGATGAGTCGACGTATATCAGTTGGTACAGATAAAAAAGAACGTACATCACAAAATGTACGTTCTTTATTTTTTACCGCTGAAAGAACTCAATCCACTCACCATCAGGGCCTTCGATATAGAAATAACGGTATCCGTTTGGTAGTGTTGTGATCTCCTCGTCAATAAATTTTGCGTTCATTCTTTCCGCTTTTGTATATTCAGCCGCGATGTCATCCGTCAGCAGGGCAATGTGGTGCACTTTTCCTTCGGAGGGAAGCTCACTGCTGTAGCCTTGAATCAGTTCAATTTCTGTTTCCGGGCCGTCTTCAAAGCCGAGAAAAGCAAGCTCGATTACACCGTTCGTGTGTGTGATGCGATCCTTCAATTTCATGCCGAGTACCTCTTCATAAAATGTGATGGACGCGTTAATATCTCTTACCATGATGCCTGTATGGTCAATTCGTTTTGGCATGCTGCTCCTCCTCGTAACTCTTTTTGTCTATCGTAGAAAAACCTTTCCTTTCTGTCAATGCAGACATCTTGGCGTTTTGTGGTACGATAAGAGAAAGCAAACAGAAAGAGGACGACATATATGAAGCTACTCACCCTAAAGAAAGCACACGCTGCCAAAATCAAAAAAGGCTATCCCCTTATCGAAAAAGAAGCTCTCGCAGGGAGTGCGGGGCACATGAAAGAAGGAGACCTCGTTGATATCGTGTCTGAGAGCGGCGAGTTTCTCGCGCGGGGCTATTATGGCCTGCAAAACAAAGGGGTCGGCTGGACGCTTACCCGCAATAAACATGAACAGATTGACCAAGCCTTTTTTCTCACCAAATTAACAAAAGCGGCCCAAGCGCGCGCCAAACTATTTGAGGCTCAAGATACAACGGCTTTCCGCCTGTTCAACGGTGAGGGCGACGGTGTCGGGGGCGTCACCATCGACTATTATGACGGCTATCTGCTGGTACAATGGTACAGCAAGGGCATTTACACCTTTAAAGATATGCTGATTTCCGCTTTGGATGAAATGAATCTTGATTATAAAGCGATTTACGAGAAAAAACGATTCGACACGGCTGGACAATACGTTGAAGACGATGACTTCGTGAAAGGGAAAAGAGGCGAGTTCCCGATCATCATCCAGGAGAATGGCATTCAATATGCGGTGGATCTGAATGAGGGCGCCATGACGGGCATCTTTTTGGATCAAAGACATGTGCGCAAGGCAATCAGAGACCGCTATGCAAAAGGGAAAACAGTTTTAAATACGTTTTCTTATACGGGTGCATTCTCCGTGGCAGCGGCGCTTGGCGGAGCGGAGAAAACAACAAGCGTGGACGTGGCAAACCGAAGCTTGGCCAAAACGATCGAGCAATTCAGCGTGAACAAGCTGGATTACGAAGCGCACGACATTAAAGTGATGGACGTGTTTAACTATTTTTCATATGCTGCAAAAAAGGATTTGCGCTTTGATCTCATTATTCTCGACCCGCCTTCCTTTGCGCGTACAAAAAAACGCACCTTCAGCGCGGCCAAGGATTATAAAAACCTGCTGAAGGATACGATCGCCATCACAGCTGACAAGGGTGTCATTGTAGCCTCTACAAACAGCAGCGCCTTTGGGATGAAGAAGTTCAAAGGCTTTATCGATGCCGCCTTTAAAGAAACAAATGAACGCTACACGATTATTGAGGAATTTACACTGCCGGAGGATTTCAAAACGATTTCGGCATTTCCGGAAGGCAACTATCTGAAAGTGGTCTTTCTGCAGAAAAAATAACGAAAAAGCTGCCCTTTTCGGGGGCAGCTTTTTTATGTAGAAATGATCTGCTGGACGCGGCCGATACGGCCATCTTCAAGCCGGACTTTAATGCCGTGCGGATGAAAGCTTGATTTCGTCAAAATATCCTTCACTATCCCTCGCGTCAGTTTTCCTGTTTTTTGATCCGCTTTCAATACAATATCAACCTGCAACCCTTTCGAAATGCTGTTTCGCTCTTGCCCGTTCATAACGCTCATCCTTTCTTTTATTCATTATAGTCATTATGGTTTAAAAGTAACAGCCGGCTGATGGAGTGTATTTTTGTTTTTTTCAGCCTTCATTAAATATAATGTCAAGCCAAAGCCTGCTATGCTCAGAATGCCAAAAAGCAAGTAGACTGCGAAGATCGATACGTAGTCAAAAATATACCCGCCCGCAAATGTGCAGAACCAGTTGCCGAACCCGTTGCCGATGGCGGCGTACATGGTCAGCGCCGTCGCTTCAACGTGTCTTGGCGTAATCTTTTTCACATATTGAAGTGCTGCCGGGATAAATAAACCGATTGCCACTCCTTGAAGAAAGACCGTCGCATAAATGATCCATAGTGAAGGCGCCGTGAAATAGAGCGCCCACCTGAATAATGAAACCCCGCCTGACAGCATAATGACGTTGAGCAGCCCCATTTTATCTATAAATGTTTGGGCAAATCGCATAAATGGTATTTCCGAAATGACGCCGATAAAAAATAAAATGCCGATAGCGGAAAGTGACGCGCCGCTTTTGTCCAGAAAAAGACTAAAATACGTATTGTTTGCTAAGTTTGGAGCAAATGTCGTAAAAGTGATGATCATAAAGATGAGGAAGGTTTTGTTGCTGATAAGCTCCCGGAATCCTTTGCGGATATTGACCTTTGTTTTCGTTTTCTGCTGGCCCGGCATTTGAGAAGCCAATATGGCGGCAATGCATAGAAAGGCACAGCCGAAGATAAAGATCACATGAATGGGATACAGCTGATTCGTCACCTGTCCCATCACAAACACCGCGACGCCGAAGCCGAGAGAACCAAACAGGCGGATTCCGCCATAATTGCCGTTTGTTTCTTGTGTGTACCTTAGTGAAATGCTGTCCGAAAGTGGAATAATCGTGCTTTGAAAGGCTGCAAAACAGGCCGCAATCAAAATAAACAGAGGAAAGCTGTCAAATGCAATATAGCCTAGTCCAATGATGCCTGTGATTGATGTGCAAACCGCCAGCAGGCTTTTCGTTTTTTGTGTATAGTCGCTCAGCATGCCCCAAAATGGCTGAAAGAAAATCATCACAATCGGGCCCAGTGACATGATCAAGCCGACCTGTGATCCGCTTAAATGCTGTTCCTTCGTTAAATACATGCTGAGTAGGGGAATCATGCTGCCCGTACCGAGAAAAGCAAACAAATAAAATCCTTTTAACGCGGCATAATGCCGTCTCACCTGCAAGTTGTGCATCAGGGTGCCTCCTTTGGTATCCACAAATACATTATATTGGAATTCGCCAGCTTTTCAATAAGTGGAAGCACATAAAAAAACTGCCCGTGAAAGGACAGTTTTACATAAATGAAAGCAAAAACGGCGCCGCGCAAAGCGTCATAATCGCAGCTAGGATCATCGACACGCTTGAAATCGTGCCGGACACAGAGCTGAGCTCAAATGCTTTTGACGTTCCCGCTCCATGCGCGCTTGTGCCGAGCAGCACGCCTCGTGCGATTTCGTTATCAATGCGGAAATAGCGGATGACCATCGGGCCGATCACTGTGCCGAACAAAGCGGTTAAAATCACAAACACGGCAGTGACGGCAGGCATTCCGCCGATCATTTCAGATACGTTCATCGCGATCGGCGTTGTCACTGATCTCGGGACGAGGCTGTCAATTAAGCCGGTGCCGAGGTGAAGCCATTTCGCAATAAGAGCGGTAGAAATAATCGCGATGCATGAACCGACGGCCACATTCAAAATAATTTCCACTGCGTATTTCTTTAAAACAGGGAAATATTTATATAGCGGGATCGCGAATGCCACGGTGGCCGGCTGAAGCATATCGGTCAGCAAACCGCCGCCGAGATTATAGGACTCGTACGGGACATTCACCAGCAGCAGCAGACCGACTAACACAGCGGGCGTCAGCAATAGCGGCGACGTATAAACACGCGGAAAGCGTTGATAGACCTTTTTTGCTCCTAAATACACCAAAACCGTTAAAAACAAACTTACAATTCCGATGAACACGTATGCTTTTTCTCCTTTCTCTTTGCAATGAGTTGTGTAAGCGTTCCTGTAGACACCATCACGACAAACGTGCTGATGATGACAACAAGCAGAATGCTGACACCAAATTTCGACATAATGTCTCCGTATTCAATCACTCCGACGGCAGACGGGATAAAAAATAAAAGCAGCTCCCCGAGAAGCCACGCTGCACCAAGCTCTATCCATTCCAGCTTGATGATGTTAAAGTGCAATAATGTGAAAAGAATCACAATCCCTATTATACTGCCGGGAATATTTATATGAAGAAGGGCTGTCACCCAATTAATCAGCCTAGCAAATATAAATAACAGAGCGATTTGAATAACGGTTAGCAACAGTTTTTTCATATTGATGCCTCCCTTATATTCATATTGTACATAAGGTCTCGCTATAGGTAAAATATATATTAAGAATAAGAAGTATTCCTTTTGTCTATAGAAAGGGTGAAGCACATGGATATCCGCCATTTAACATATTTCTTGGAAGTCGCCCGTTTAAAAAGTTTTACGAAGGCTTCCCAATCCCTTTATGTTTCTCAGCCGACGATATCAAAAATGATCAAAAATTTAGAAGAAGAGCTCGGGATTGAACTGTTTTACCGAAATGGCAGGCAGGTGGAACTGACAGACGCCGGCCATAGCATGTATGTGCAGGCGCAGGAAATAATTAAATCATTTCAAAACCTGACGTCAGAATTAAATGATATTATGGAAGTCAAGAAAGGGCACGTACGGATTGGACTGCCGCCAATGATCGGCTCGGGTTTTTTCCCGAGAGTGCTTGGCGATTTCCGTGAAAACTATCCGAATGTCACCTTTCAACTAGTCGAAGACGGTTCTATAAAAGTCCAAGAAGGTGTCGGGGACGGCTCTCTTGATATCGGCGTTGTGGTCCTTCCCGCAAACGAAGACATCTTTCATTCGTTTACAATCGTAAAAGAAACCTTAATGCTTGTCGTTCACCCTTCCCACCGGCTGGCTGATGAGAAGGAATGTCAGCTGCGTGAGTTGAAGGACGAGCCTTTTATTTTCTTCAGGGAGGATTTTGTCCTGCACAACCGAATTATGACGGAATGTATTAAGGCTGGATTCCGGCCTCATATCATTTATGAAACCTCACAATGGGATTTTATTAGTGAGATGGTGTCAGCCAACCTTGGAATCGGGCTTTTGCCGGAACGAATTTGCCGCGGACTTGACCCGGAAAAAGTGAAAGTCATTCCGCTTATCGATCCGGTCATCCCTTGGCATCTCGCCATTATTTGGAGAAAGGACCGCTACTTGCCGTTTGCCGCCAGAGCTTGGCTCGAACATACGAAATCGTATTTATGGGACCCGAAAAAAGATAGTAAAGGATGATGCAAACATGGATGCACAATCAGCAGCAAAATGCCTGACTGCTGTCCGCCAGCATAGCCCTCTGGTGCACAGCATAACCAACAATGTTGTAACGAATTTCACAGCAAACGGTCTGCTCGCGCTCGGCGCATCGCCCGTTATGGCGTACGCGAAAGAAGAGGTTGCCGATATGGCGAAGATTGCGGGGGCACTCGTTTTGAATATCGGAACGCTAAGCAAGGAGTCAGTCGAAGCGATGATCATCGCGGGAAAATCAGCCAATGAACATGGCGTCCCCGTCATTCTTGATCCTGTCGGTGCCGGAGCAACACCGTTCCGAACTGAATCGGCACGTGACATCATTCGTGAGGTGCGCCTTGCTGCAATCAGAGGAAATGCGGCGGAAATTGCCCATACCGTCGGTGTGACGGATTGGCTGATCAAAGGTGTTGATGCGGGTGAAGGCGGAGGCGACATCATCCGGCTGGCTCAGCAAGCGGCACAAAAGCTAAACACGGTCATTGCGATTACTGGCGAAGTCGATGTCATTGCCGACACATCAAACGTATATGCCCTTCATAATGGCCACAAGCTGCTGACAAAAGTAACAGGCGCCGGCTGCCTGTTGACTTCCGTTGTCGGTGCGTTTTGCGCTGTGGAAGAAAATCCATTGTTTGCTGCTATCGCTGCTATTTCCTCGTATGGAGTCGCAGCTCAGCTTGCCGCACAACAAACAGCTGACAAAGGTCCGGGAAGCTTTCAGATTGAATTGCTGAACAAGCTTTCGTCTGTTACTGAACAAGACGTCCAAGAATGGGCGACAATTGAAAGGGTGACTGTCTCATGACTCGTATTTCTCGGGAAATGATGAAAGAGTTATTATCTGTTTACTTCATTATGGGGTCAAACAATACGAAAGCTGATCCTGTCACAGTTGTACAAAAAGCGTTAAAAGGCGGTGCCACCCTGTACCAATTCCGTGAAAAGGGCGGGGATGCACTGACTGGAGAGGCTCGGGCTGAATTTGCTGAAAAAGTGCAGGCAGCCTGCCGCGAAGCTGGTGTTCCGTTCATTGTCAATGATGATGTGGAATTGGCTCTGAAGCTGAAAGCTGACGGTATCCACATCGGCCAGGAAGACGCAAACGCGAAAGAGGTAAGAGCTGCTATAGGTGATATGATTCTCGGCGTTTCCGCCCATACGATGTCTGAGGTGAAGCAAGCCGAAGAAGACGGAGCGGATTATGTCGGACTCGGGCCGATCTATCCGACTGAAACGAAAAAGGATACGAGAACGGTACAAGGGGTATCTCTTATCGAAGCAGTCCGCCGCCAAGGCATCAGCATCCCAATTGTCGGCATCGGCGGCATCACAATAGATAATGCCTCACCTGTTATCCAAGCGGGGGCCGATGGTGTCAGTATGATCAGCGCCATCAGTCAGGCGGAGGATCCTGAGAGTGCTGCACGCAAGTTTTGTGAGGAAATTCAAACATATAAAACAGGAAGATAACCGTTCATCTTTCTTCAAAAGGCTGTTCTGTAAAAGGACAGCTTTTTTGCTTTCCATCAAGGTTTTCAGACCTTCAAATTTTAATTGACAAAGGACAGGAACTGGCTATGATTATGTTATACAATGATAATCATTTTCAGTTATAGGAGGAACATGATGGCTCGGGGGCTGGCACTTATTTTATTCAGCTTGTTGATGGTTTTCGGTTCTGCGGCACACGCGGAAGATGATCCGATCGCTGCATTAATTCAATTAAACAAGCAAATGATCAAATCCGTACAAGACGGAGATATAGACTCGGCACAACAAACGTTTGAAACCTTCAAGGCGAAGTGGAAAAAAGAAGAACCTTCTATTAAGAAGGAAAACCTTTCTTCTCACAGCGAAATGGACGCGAATATCGCAATGATTTCTCTTTCTTTTATCAATCAAGATGCAGACAAGCTCAAAACACAGCTTGAAGAGCTTTCGTCTCATTTAGAAACCTATCAGCAGGCTGTCGTGCTGAAAAAGACATCCTCAGGTCAATCAAGGGCATCCTTAACAGCCTATATACACAGCTTGAAAGACACGAAGCAGTTAATAGAAAAAAAACAATTGGATGAAGCATCATCCGCAATCGACAATTTAGTTACATCCTGGCTCGCCGTAGAGGGAGACGTCGTTTCCCAATCGAAAGAAGCCTATACGACGTCAGAGGAAAATCTGGCGCTGATGAAAGCTGAGATCGGCAGCCATCCCGAAAAGGTATCAAAGCAAATTGACGAAATGATTCAATTGCTCGAGCCGATCGCTTCAAGCAGCTACAGCTGGTGGGACGCGGCGCTGATCCCGATTCGTGAAGGAATGGAGGCCCTCCTTGTCATCGGAGCGCTGCTAACCATGACAAAAAAAGCGCGGGTCACGCGCTCCTCGGCATGGATCTGGGGCGGGGCGTCCGCCGGCATGGTTGTTTCCTTAGCAGCGGGCATCGGTGTCACGGTTTTGTTCTCCTCCAGTGTATTCGGAGAAAACAATTTCTTGCTTGGCGGTGTGACCGGCGTATTGTCCGCTGTCATGCTTTTGTATGTCGGGGTGTGGCTGCACAGAAACGCCTCAATGGATAAATGGAGAGAGAAAATCAATATCCAGAAGTCCCAGGCACTGAAAAAACGAAGCCTGCTTTCCTTTGCGCTCATTGCATTTCTGGCCGTTGTAAGAGAAGGTCTCGAAACGGTCATCTTTTTCATCGGGCTTGTCGGGAAGCTTCCGCTCACTGAACTGATCGGCGGAACTGCCGCAGGGCTTATCGTTCTCGTTATCGTCGGTGTTCTGATGATCAAGCTCGGGATGCGCATTCCATTGAAGCCGTTCTTTCTTCTATCAATGGCGGTTGTCCTGTATATGTGCGTGAAATTTCTCGGCACCGGCGTTCACAGCCTTCAGCTGGCGGGCATTCTTCCGTCTGATGCAGAAAGCTGGCTGCCGTCTGTATCGGTGTTAGGAATTTATCCGTCCGTGTACAGCACGATTCCGCAATTGCTGATTTTACTCTTTTTATTGATTGTGCTTGTTTCAGAAGCGGCAAAACATTTTACAAACGGAAAGGAACTGACAAAATGAATTTCACAAAAATCGCTGTATCAGCCGGATGCATCCTTGCGCTGTGCGCGGGCTGCGGAGCCAACAACACATCTTCAACTAAAGAAAAAGCTTCATCTGAGAAAAGCGGGGTCACAAAAGAGATCTCCGCTTCGGTAAATAAAATGGAAACCATCATTTCCAAGCTGAATGACTCAGCGGAAAAAGGAGACCAAAAAGAGATTGAAAAGAAAGGGAAAGAGTTAAACAGCTACTGGCTTTCCTTTGAAAACGATATTCGCAGCGACTATCCATTCGAATATACAGAAATCGAAAAGCATCTTCAGCCAATCTACACAGAAGCGCAAAAAGACAAACCGGATACAGCAAAAATCAAGACAGAATCCGAGTCACTGAAAGCATCCTTAGAAGACCTGACAGAAGCAAAGAAGAGCGGCAAAAAGGCTAGCGATCAGCTGGCAAAAGCAGCGGATGAATATAAAGGCTATGTCAAAGAGCAGAGTGACCAGCTTGTCAAAGCGACTGAAGCATTTACAAGCGCTGTGAAATCCGGCGATATCGAAAAATCTAAAACGTTATATGCGAAAGCGCGTGTTTATTACGAGCGAATCGAGCCGATCGCTGAAAGCCTTGGAGATCTTGACCCGAAAATCGATGCACGAGAAAACGATGTTGAAGAAGGAGCCAAATGGACAGGCTTCCATAAGCTTGAGAAGGCCATTTGGAAGGATCAAGATATTTCCGGGGAAAAGGCAACAGCTGACCAGCTTCTCAAAGATGTAAAAAAGCTTGACGGTTCAATTCAATCACTGAAATTAACACCTGAACAAATTGTAGCAGGCGCGATGGAGCTTCTGAACGAAGCCGGGATTTCGAAAATCACGGGAGAAGAAGAGCGCTACTCACGAATCGACTTAGTCGACCTTATGGCAAATGTGGAAGGCTCCGAAGCCGTTTATCAAACAGTGAAAAGCGCGCTTGTAAAAGATCACTCCGACTTGACGGAAAAACTGGATACGGAATTCAGCGAATTTGAAGTTTTAATGGCAAAATACAAAACAAATGATCAGTCCTATACGTCTTATGATAAATTAAGTGAAAAGCAAATCAGAGAGCTGAGCACTAAGCTGACGACTCTTTCTGAAACCATGTCGAAGATTGCGAATGTGCTATAAAAGGAGTTTTGTAACATCATGAGCGATGAACAAAAAAAGCCAGAACAAATTCACAGACGGGACATTTTAAAATGGGGGGCAATGGCGGGGGCAGCCGTTGCGATCGGTGCCAGCGGACTCGGCGGACTCGCTCCGCTTGTGCAGACCGCGGCTAAGCCATCGAAAAAGGATGAAAAAGAGGATGACCAGGTCGTTCCGTTTTACGGAAAGCATCAGGCCGGAATCACAACTGCCCATCAAACGTATGTCTACTTTGCTGCGCTGGATGTGACAGCAAAAGAGAAAAGCGACATCATTACATTATTTAGAAACTGGACAAGTCTCACACAGATGCTGACGTCTGGCAAGAAAATGTCGGCTGAGCAGAAAAACCAATATCTGCCGCCGCAGGATACAGGTGAGTCTGTTGATTTACCCCCTTCCAACTTAACGGTCACATTCGGATTCGGGCCTGGCTTTTTTGAAAAAGACGGAAAGGACCGCTTCGGGCTGAAAAGCAAAAAACCGAAACACCTGGCCGCTCTTCCAGCGATGCCGAATGACAACCTGGATGAAAAGCAGGGAGGCGGAGACATCTGCATTCAAGTGTGTGCAGACGATGAGCAAGTGGCGTTTCACGCGCTGCGCAACCTGCTAAATCAAGCGGTCGGCACTTGTGAGGTCCGCTTTGTGAACAAAGGCTTTTTAAGCGGAGGAAAAAATGGTGAAACACCGCGCAACCTCTTCGGGTTCAAAGATGGAACAGGCAATCAGAGCACGGAGGATGACAGCTTGATGAACTCGATCGTGTGGATTCAGTCCGGTGAGCCTGACTGGATGACGGGCGGCACCTATATGGCTTTTCGGAAAATCAAAATGTTCCTTGAGATATGGGACCGCTCTTCCCTCAAGGACCAAGAGGATACCTTCGGCCGCAGAAAAAGCTCAGGGGCGCCTTTCGGACAGAAAAAGGAAACAGATCCCGTGAAGCTGAATCAAATTCCGTCTAATTCGCACGTCAGTCTAGCGAAATCTACTGGAAAACAAATTTTGCGAAGAGCTTTCTCTTACACAGAAGGACTTGATCCGAAAACCGGCTATATGGATGCAGGTCTCCTGTTTATCAGTTTTCAAAAAAATCCCGACAATCAGTTTATCCCGATGCTGAAGGCTCTTTCGGCAAAGGATGCGTTAAATGAATATACACAAACAATCGGTTCTGCTTTATACGCATGCCCAGGCGGCTGCAAAAAAGGAGAATATATTGCCCAGCGCTTGCTGGAATCATAAAAGAAGCCTAAATTGGCTTCTTTATTAAAAAACAGTTGTAACTTTAATTGTTACAGTTTAAAATCAATTTATACGAAAGGAGAATTATCATGACAGTACACATCAAAGTTTATTCAGATTACGTCTGCCCATTTTGTTTCGTTGGAAAAGCCGCTTTTGAAGAAGCGATAAAAGGAAAGGATGTTGAAGTCGAGTGGATGCCGTTTGAACTGCGCCCAAGCCCATCCCCTCAGCTTGATCCGGTCAATGATCCTTCCAAACAATACATGTGGCAGACATCCATTCTGCCAATGGCGGAGAAATTAGGAGTCGAGATCAATTTTCCAAACGTCTCGCCCCATCCGTATACAGATCTCGCGTTTGAAGGCTTCCATTTTGCGAAGGAATTCAATAAAGGACATGAATACAACACCCGTGTCTTTCAGGCATTTTTTCAAGAGGGCCAAAATATCGGCGACATTGACATCTTGAAGAAGCTCGCCGAGGAAGTGGGATTAGACGGAGCATCATTTCAATCAGCACTGGAAGCAAGAACATATCAGGACGTGCAGCGACAAGCCTTGAAGCACGCCTATGAAGAGGCTGACATCACAGCCGTTCCAACCTTTATTATTGGCGACACTGTCATTCCGGGTGCGGCCGGCAAGGATGTATTTGAAAAAGCGATTTCTGACGAGCAGAAGAAAAAGTAAGGAAAAAGCTCTCGATAAAGAGAGCTTTTTTACTCCTGTTCCATATGAATGCCAGTATGCGCCTTCACCTGTATTTCTGCAAACGTATCTTCATCAATTGTTTTATCAGACGACAGCACCGTTCCGAGCCACGCGCCGAGGAAGCCAAGCGGGATGGAAATAATCCCTGGATTAGACAGCGGGATGAGCGGATCGCCGGTGAAAATAGCACCTCCGGCCGGGTCCCACACGCTAGGGCTCATCGACACAAGCACAAGCGCGCTGATCAGGCCTGTCAGACTCCCCCATAAAGCGCCTGAAGCATTGAATCGTTTCCAAAAGACCGTAAACACAATCAGCGGGAGATTTGCGCTGGCGGCTACCGCAAACGCAAGGGCAACAAGGAACGCCACATTTAAGGACTGTGCAAAAATCGCTAGGAGAATCGAGAGCACTGACACGGCGATTGAAGCCCATCTGGCCGCTTTCATCTGTTCTTTTTCAGTTGCCTCTCCTTTTCTGATGATCTGGCTGTAAATATCATGGGCAAATGCTGAGGCGGCAGACAGCACCAATCCTGTGACGACAGCCAAAATGGTAGCAAAGGCAATGGCTGATACAAACGCGAATAGGAAGTCTCCCCCGAGCGCTTTTGCTAAAAGCGGAGCCGCCATATTTCCCGCTTGATCAGCTGCCGTAATCGCATCAAAACCGACAAATGCAGCAGCGCCAAAGCCGAGAAACACCGTCATAATGTAAAACACGCCGATAATCCATGTCGCTGACACAACAGATGTACGGGCCGTCTTGGCATCCTTAACGGTATAAAACCGGATCAAAATATGCGGAAGCCCGGCGGTTCCCAGCACGAGTGCCAAGTTTAACGATAAGGTTTCAAGCGGCACCTTGTATTTATTCCCGGGATTCAAGAAATCAGCGCCAAGCGGAGTAGCCGTTTTCATCTGTTCAAACATGGTATTAAGGCTAAAGCCGAATTTTGAAAACACGATGATCGAAATCACGAGTGTGCCGGCCATCAGCAAAACGGCTTTAATAATTTGAACCCAGCTTGTCGCGATCATGCCCCCAAACACGACATAAATGGTCATCAGCACTCCGACGATGAGAACCGCCGCGGTGTAATCCAGTCCAAGAAGCAGTTTGATCAGCGCGCCCGCCCCCACGAGCTGGGCAATCATATAAAAAGTAGAGATGGCAATGGTATTGAGCGCCGCAACTCCGCGGATTTTCTTTTCTTTAAAGCGAGCGGCTATCATGTCTGCCATTGTATACTTTCCAAGATTCCGAAGCGGTTCCGCCACGATATACAAGACAACGAGATAAGCCACAAGAAAACCGATGCTGTAAAAGAAACCATCAAATCCATATAACGCAATCATTCCGGCAATCCCAAGAAACGAGGCGGCAGACATGTAGTCACCCGCAATTGCCAGTCCATTCTGAACACCGGTGAGCCCGCCGCCCGCCGTATAAAACTCACTTGTCGTTTTTGTCTTCTTCGCGGCAAAATACGTGATAATAAGCGTCAGGCCGACAATCGCCAAAAACAATAAAAAAGCGGTCATATTCATGTCTGTTCACCCTTTAGACCTTCTTTTAAAGCGCTCACATACCGATCGAAATGAGCTGCTCTTCGGGAATACACCGTACTCAGTATCCAAGTCATGGCGAATTGGGCGATGGCGAACAGCCAAGCCCATGAAACAGCTCCAATGGCCGGCGCATTCAAAAAGGTGAAATAAGATGTCAAAACAGGAAGTGAAAAATAAAAGACAAAAAAGAAAATCGCAGAAGGAACAATAAAAGCACGTTTCTGCTTTAAAAAAGCTTGGAAAGACGGCGTTGCAGCAATCTGTTTGTAATCAGCTTTGTACATGGCTTTCCTCCTTTTATTCGCTATACGTAAGCAAAAAGGTACACCAATAGGTATGTACTGAAAGTCTGATTTATGCGTTGAACTATACCTGGAGGATGAAAAAAGAAGGAAGTCGTGAAGAGGTGAACACAGTGGTATAAAGACAGGCGAAGGTTTTCAAGCTCGGCCGTGTATAAACGAGTTTGCTTTCAAAACCTCACCGAATGCAGCTTCTTCTCAGCAAAGCTGCTGTTTATCAGAGCACGGTTATCATATTCGCATCACCTCTTTATGACAATGCATGTGCCAAGAGGTGATCGCATCACCGGCTGTCTGTCGTAGTTAGCTGACACACCGTTTGTCCTCAAGCTAAGCGCAGCAATGTGCTTTCGAAATAGAGGATATGGTGAAAACTCAGATCAGGTGATAGAAAAGCCAGAGGTAAATAGATCCGCCTGTTCGGATTAGTCTTGGCGGACGGTTTTTTTGTGGTTTTTCTTTCTCGATGCTGCTTCAGATTCTAAAAACTGCCTCACATCATGAATGCCTAATCCAATGGATCTAGCTTCTTGAATCAACATATGCCAACCTTTGTCCAAATCTTTTTTAACATGAGTTTTCATAGTAACCTCCAATTGTATAAAATGTTTTCCTGCAACATGCGGGCAATAAAAGACAAGCCGGCGCGATGATGAGGCGAGTACAACAAATTTCACACATAGTTGCTCGGTGTTCACAAACTGAAGGAAAAACCACCTACCTATTCCCTAAAAAAATGACTAATATAACCAATGGATCTTAATTATAATAATAAACAATTAAATACTGACTGGATAGTATGTAAATGAAAATAAATCAATTAGCCTATTAAAAATGACCCCTGGGAAACCGAATAGCATAACCGTTCAAAGAAATAAATACCGCTAAAGATTGATCCGGTGTAAGATAAGGGTAATCATTACCGCCAGGAGAAAAATATGAAAAAAAACAAATTTCAAATCAAAAGAGAAGCAACATTTGAAAGTTTTATAGAAGCTGGCGTGAATTTGTTGATTGATCGAGCGTATGATCCGGTTTCTGTAGAAGATATCAGCAGAGCCGCCGGATACAGCAAAGGAGCGTTTTATGTTCATTTTGTCAGCAAGGACGATTTTCTGCTGTATCTTCTTGAAAAACGCCAGATGAAAAAAAAGATCATTATAGGGTACCTTGATCAAATGGAGCGGGAATCAGTGAAATCGCTGACATTGGACGAGGCTGCAAAACACGCTGCAGAACTGCTTTATTCCTATTACATAAATAAACCGTCGTGGGACATTACCTCGTTTGCCATGAACATGCCGACATATAAAGTCTTACAGAAATGCAAGGCCTATGTCCGGCTGTACGAATTGTGGGTGGAAGAAAATGTGTTGTTTATTAATTGGCTGAAGGAGAGAAAGCTGATTGACGCCTGTATTGATCCGGAATATACGGCTAAAATAATATGTGCAGTCCTCGACGGAATCATCAAACAATCATATGTATTGGGCCAGCCCGCCACCTTCCGCAGCTTTTTAGACGCACTTTCGGCATTTTTCACCTTAGACAGAGAGCACGAGAGGCCAAGAATTTTGAAAAGTTTTTCAGAAAGCGAGGAACATCAGTGAAGTATAGAGAAATGATTATGTATGTCATTATGGGGGTTTTCACGACTATTGTGAACATCGCCAGCTTTTATATATTGGTAGAGATGATGAATATGGATTACAAAGCCGCCACTGTCGCTGCTTGGATTTTGTCCGTGCTGTTTGCTTACATAACAAATAAATTATATGTGTTTCAGCAAAAAACACATGATCTGCAGAGCCTGCTGAAAGAGATCACTGCTTTTTTCAGCGTTCGGGTCCTGTCTCTCGGCATAGATTTAGGCATGATGATCATTCTTGTCGGCCAGTTCAATACAAATGAAACCTTGGCCAAAATACTCGACAACGCAGTCATTGTTGTCGTCAACTATGTTGCGAGCAAATGGCTCGTCTTCAAAAAAACAAAAGAAGAAGGGGTATGACAGAGGACAGCAGCATATGATCTACCGTTTTCTCTGAAGAAATAAAGGGAATAAAAAATAAAAACCAGAAAGGTGATTGCACATGCGGGAAGAGCTAAAGGGGATATTTGCAAGTGTATTCGGAGAAAAAGAGGGGTTACGGTTTTTTTTCGCACCTGGAAGAGTGAATTTGATTGGAGAACATACAGACTATAACGGCGGGCATGTATTTCCGTGCGCGCTGACAATTGGTACATATGCTGCTGTTGCAGAAAGAAACGACGGGCTTGTCCGGATGTATTCAGATAACTTTAAAAACGCAGGCATCAAGGAGTGCAGCCTTGGCGACATTCACTATCAAAAAGAAGACGACTGGGCGAACTACCCGAAAGGCGTTATTTATGAATTCCAGCAGAGGGGCTATTCTGTTCCCCATGGCTTTGACATTGTATTTTCAGGAAATATTCCAAACGGGGCGGGGCTGTCGTCGTCCGCTTCTATTGAACTGCTGATGGGAGTCGTCCTCCAAAGCTATTTTCATCCTGAAGTAGATGCGCTTGAGCTTGTGAAAATGGCGCAGCATGCGGAAAACCACTTTATCGGCGTCAATTGCGGGATTATGGACCAATTCGCAATTGGAATGGGGAAAAAACATCATGCGATGCTGCTGAACTGCGACACGCTTGACTATGAATATAGCAAGCTCGATGTCTCTGGCCTCGCGCTGGTCATCGCGAATACGAACAAAAAAAGGACATTGGCAGACTCAAGCTATAATACGAGACGCCAAGAATGCAACGATGCATTGCTTGATCTGCAAAAAGGCCTCGATATTGCCTCGCTGGGCGACGTCACGCCTTCTGATTTCGATGCGCATTCCAGCCTGATCCAAAATGAAACGAACAGACGACGGGCAAAGCACGCTGTATACGAAAATCACCGTGCCATCAAGACAGCCCATATGTTCAAAGAAAACAATATAGATGAGATCGGGCGTTTAATGAAGGAATCCCATCTTTCATTGAAGGATGACTATGAAGTAACATGCCTTGAACTTGATGAGCTTGTGTTTGCGGCGTGGGATCACGAAGGTGTAATTGGATCAAGAATGACGGGCGCGGGCTTCGGCGGCTGCACCATCAGCATTGTAAAAGATGCGTTTATTGATGATTTTATTCAAAAAGTTGGAGAAAGATATCAAGAAAAAACAGGGCTCCAAGCGGATTTTTATGTCGCTGATATCGGAGAAGGTGCAAGAGAACTAAAGGGGGAGTGACACATGAGTATTGTTGAACATCTAGAACAGCTGCTTGAGTATGGCCTAGAACGAAAACTGATTTCAATCTGGGATCGGGAATATACGAGAAACCGTCTTTATGAAGCGCTGGGCATCACACATCCCGAGCCGGTCTCCAGCACCTCTATTAAGCAGTCACAAAGCCTTCCGGACTTACTCGCTCCCATTTATAAATGGGCTGCGGAAACCGGCCGAATGGAAGCGGATACAGATACGTACCGTGACCTGCTTAGCGCAAAGCTGATGGGCTGTTTTGTACCTGCTCCATCCGAGGTCATTCGCAAGTTTGAAGAAACAAAAGCATTATACGGTCCAAAACAGGCGACAAAGGAATTCTATCAATATTCAGAGGATGTCTATTATATACGGACAGACAGAATCGCCAAAAATGTTCATTGGACAGTGCCGACCGAATATGGCGAGCTGGAAATGACCATTAACCTATCCAAGCCTGAAAAGGACCCGAAAGCGATTGCGGCTGCAAAAGAGCAGGCGCAGACAAATTATCCGATGTGTTTGTTGTGTAAAGAAAATGTCGGGTTTGAGGGAAACGTGAACCATCCAGCCCGGCAAAATCACAGAATCATTCCAGTCATCCTTGAAGACGAACAATGGTTTTTGCAATTCTCGCCATACGTCTATTATCCAGAGCATTGCATCGTCTTAAAAGGTGAACATGAACCGATGGAGATCAGCAAAAAAACATTTGAAAGGCTGATGTCGTTTCTTGGGCAGTATCCGCATTATTTTATCGGTTCAAACGCGGATCTCCCGATTGTCGGAGGCAGCATCCTAAGCCATGATCATTTCCAAGGCGGCGCACATGACTTTCCAATGGCACGTGCAGAAGCGGAAGACGTTTATGACTTAAATGATTATCCCGGCGTGTCGCTGGGCTTAGTGAAGTGGCCGATGTCTGTGCTCAGGCTCCGAGGAGACAAACCGGATCGTGTCGCTGAAGCTGCTGATCATATCTTCCGCACGTGGCAAACGTATTCCGATGAAAAAGCCGGCATTGCCGCCTATACAGGCGATACGCCCCATAATACGGTCACACCGATTGCGCGGCGCAGGGGAGACCTGTACGAACTCGATATCGTCCTGAGGAACAACCGGACGAATGAGGAGCATCCATTAGGAATATTCCATCCTCATCAGGAAGTCCACCATATTAAAAAAGAAAATATCGGCCTGATTGAGGTCATGGGATTGGCGATATTGCCTGGCCGCTTACAGGAGGAAATGAAAGAAACGGCAGCGGCGCTATGCTCTGCTGATCCGAAAACAGCCTTAGAACAAAATCCGCTCACGGCAAAACATAGTGAATGGGCTCTTCGAGTGATGGAAAAAAGAACCATAACGAAAGAGAATGCAGATCTAGTCATAAAGGAAGAGCTGGGACATGTATTCATTCGCATTCTTGAACACGCCGGTGTATTTAAGCAGACAACAGAGGGAAAACAGGCCTTCAGAACGTTCATCGATCAGTTGGGCGCCAAACCAGTCAAAAGCCTCAACCGCTAGGGTTGAGGCTTTTTCGATTTTTATGGCAAAACAAACACCCAAAGCGCTGACGCTTCGGGTGCTGTTGCATTTATCCTCTTTTTCTGGTTAACAGGCTTACTAGAAAGACAACAATGGCTGCGCCGATTATCGCTGGAATAATGGCGAATCCGGCTAGGTGCGGCCCCCATGTTCCAAGCAGCCCATGTCCGATCCAGGCGCCAATAAGACCTGCGATCATAGACCCAATAATTCCTCCGGGCATATCTCCTTTTACAAAAAGGCTTCCAAGCCATCCGATAATAATAGCTACGATAAGTGAAATAAGAAAACTCATCATGCAACACATCCTATTTTTTATTATTTGCTTATATCATTCCTCATTTTTGTATAAGATAAACAACTGGATGCTCTCTTTGAAAAATGCGGACAATTCAGAGCATATTGGCTCTTCATTGAGCCTTTTCTTTCAATATTTGATGCGTTAAAATGGTAACCATGTGAAAAGATGCTAGACAAGGAAAAAATAATTCCTATCTAGAAAGTTTAACAAAATGAAACTTTTGATTGACCTAAGTTTTTTATTGTGGTAAACCTTAATTTGTCAGAATTAGTTCTTCATCATCTTTCTTTACTTTATATGCGGAAATAACTAGAAACTTTTCATCTTAAGCGATAGATGTGAATAAAGTTGGAGCAATTTTTGTCGATTTTATGACATTTAAGCGAAAATGGGATGAAGTTTATAAAAAAATAAAGCTAATAAGTGAACTTTTTGATAGCATAACAAAGTAGAGAAAAGATTTTGAGGAAGTATGCACTTCAGATTTATTACATCAATAGGAAGGATGGTGATCTTCTTGTTCAGAGCATTAAAACCGTTGCTTGTATTAGCGCTGTTAACTGTGGTTTTCGTCCTTGGGGGATGCAGCAATGCTTCAGTACTAGATCCGAAAGGGCCTGTAGCTGAACAGCAAAGTGATTTAATCCTGTTATCTATCGGATTTATGCTGTTTATCGTCGGGGTCGTCTTTGTTCTATTTACCATTATTTTAGTAAAATACCGCGACCGTAAAGGCAAAGATAATGGATCTTATAACCCAGAAATTCACGGTAACACGTTTTTAGAAGTAGTCTGGACAGTGATCCCAATTTTAATCGTCATTGCACTTTCTGTGCCAACAGTACAGACGATATATTCGTTAGAAAAAGCTCCTGAAGCAACAAAAGACAAAGAGCCTCTTGTTGTTTATGCTACTTCGGTAGACTGGAAATGGGTATTCAGCTACCCTGAACAGGATATTGAAACGGTCAACTACTTAAACATTCCTGTCGACCGCCCGATCTTGTTCAAAATCTCATCTGCAGATTCAATGGCTTCGCTATGGATTCCTCAGCTTGGAGGACAAAAATATGCGATGGCCGGAATGCTGATGGATCAATACTTACAGGCTGATAAAGTGGGTACTTACGAAGGCCGCAATGCGAACTTCACAGGTGAACATTTTGCAGACCAAGAGTTTGATGTGAATGCAGTCACAGAAAAAGACTTTAACAGCTGGGTGAAAAAGACTCAGAACGAGGCTCCTAAGCTGACAAAAGAGAAGTATGATGAATTGATGCTTCCTGAAAATGTGGACGAATTAACGTTCTCTTCTACTCACCTGAAATACGTTGATCACGGACAAGACGCTGAGTACGCGATGGAGGCGCGCAAACGCCTTGGCTATCAAGCCGTTTCTCCGCACTCTAAAACAGATCCGTTTGAAAACGTAAAGAAAAACGAATTTAAGAAGTCTGATGATACAGAAGAATGATATTGATCAGGAAAGGAGGAAGCCCGCATGAAAATGAAATGGGACGAATTTTTCGTAACTGGTGACCCATTAATTCTGGGCGCACAAGTTTCCATTGCGCTTTCAACCATTGCCATCATTGTTGTACTGACTTACTTCAAAAAGTGGAAATGGCTTTGGTCTGAATGGATAACTACTGTTGACCATAAAAAACTCGGAATCATGTATATTATATCTGCTGTAATTATGTTATTCCGCGGCGGTGTCGACGGTCTGATGATGCGTGCCCAGCTAGCGCTTCCGAATAACAGTTTTTTAGACTCAAACCACTATAATGAAATTTTTACAACACACGGTACAATCATGATCATCTTCATGGCGATGCCGTTCTTAATCGGTCTTATCAACGTTGTTGTACCTCTTCAAATCGGTGCTCGCGACGTTGCGTTCCCTTACTTGAACAACCTGAGCTTCTGGACGTTCTTTGTAGGTGCGATGCTTTTCAATATTTCTTTCGTAATCGGAGGTTCTCCGAACGCAGGCTGGACGAGTTATATGCCGCTTGCAAGTAACGACATGAGCCCTGGGCCGGGTGAGAACTACTACCTCCTCGGACTTCAGATTGCCGGTATCGGTACCCTGATGACAGGGATCAACTTTATGGTAACAATCTTAAAAATGAGAACAAAAGGCATGACATTAATGCGTATGCCAATGTTCACATGGACAACACTGATCACAATGGTTATTATCGTGTTTGCGTTCCCTGTACTTACAGTAGCATTAGCACTTTTATCATTTGATCGTTTGTTCGGCGCTCACTTTTTCACATTGGAAGCAGGCGGTATGCCGATGCTTTGGGCTAACTTGTTCTGGATTTGGGGACATCCTGAAGTATATATCGTTATTCTTCCGGCATTTGGTATTTTCTCAGAAATCATCTCAAGCTTTGCAAGAAAACAATTGTTTGGTTACAAAGCGATGGTTGGTTCTATTATCGCCATCTCTGTATTGAGTTTCTTAGTTTGGACTCACCACTTCTTCACAATGGGGAACAGTGCGTCCGTTAACTCATTCTTCTCAATTACGACAATGGCAATCTCAATCCCAACCGGGGTTAAAATCTTTAACTGGCTCTTTACGATGTATAAAGGCCGAATCAGCTTTACAACACCTATGCTGTGGGCGCTTGCGTTCATTCCTAACTTCGTTATCGGCGGGGTTACAGGGGTTATGCTTGCGATGGCAGCAGCGGATTATCAATACCATAATACGTACTTCCTTGTATCTCACTTCCACTATGTGCTGATCGCGGGTACTGTATTTGCTTGTTTCGCCGGATTTATTTTCTGGTATCCAAAAATGTTCGGCCACAAGCTGAACGAAAGAATCGGAAAATGGTTCTTCTGGATCTTTATGATCGGTTTCAATGTATGTTTCTTCCCTCAATATTTCTTGGGGCTTCAAGGCATGCCTCGCCGTATTTACACATACGGGCCAAACGACGGCTGGACAACATTGAACTTTATCTCAACTGTCGGAGCTTTCATGATGGGTGTAGGATTCTTAATCCTTTGCTATAACATCTACTACAGCTTCCGTTACTCTACTCGTGAAATCAGCGGAGATTCATGGGGTGTGGGACGTACGCTTGATTGGGCGACTTCTTCTGCGATTCCGCCGCATTACAACTTTGCGGTGCTTCCTGAAGTCAAATCTCAAGATGCATTCCTGCATATGAAAGAAGAAAAAACTGAATTATACCCTGAAAGCAAATTCAAGAAAATCCATATGCCAAGCAACTCAGGCAGACCGTTCTTTATGTCTGTTGCCTTCGGTCTTGCAGGCTTTGGACTTGTCTTTGAATGGTACTGGATGGGCGTAGTCGGATTGATCGGAGTCCTGCTCTGCATGGTTCTGCGTTCATTCGAATACGACAACGGCTACTACATTAGTGTTGATGAAATAAAAGAGACGGAAAGAAAGATTTCCGAATAAGGAGGCGTGAGTTATGGAACATGCAGAACACGGCAATTCTAACGCGCCTATGGAATATCAATCTGAAACCGGCAGACTTAATATTCTCGGGTTTTGGATCTTTTTAGGGGCAGAAATTGTGTTGTTCTCAACACTATTTGCAACCTTCTTCGTTCTTAAAAACAGAACAGCTGGAGGTGTCTTGCCAGACGAACTTTTTGAAGTCAATCTGGTAATGATTATGACGTTCTTGCTGCTTATCAGCAGCTTTACCTGCGGGATCGCTGTTCATGAAATGCGCCGCGGAAGTTTAAAAGGCGTCGTCATTTGGACAATTATCACTCTTCTTCTCGGTGCCGGCTTTGTCGGATGCGAGATTAACGAGTTTGTTCACTATGTACATGAAGGAGCGGCTCTCAGTACAAGTGCGTTCTGGTCTGGATTCTTTGTTTTACTTGGAACTCACGGAACTCACGTAACAATCGGTATTTTCTGGATTACAGGAATTCTGATTCAGTTGAAGAAACGCGGCTTAACTCCGCAAACTTCATCTAAAATCTTTATCTCAAGCTTGTACTGGCACTTCTTAGATGTTGTATGGATTTTCATCTTTACAGGTGTCTATCTCATGGGATTGGGGGGTCTGTAAAATGGCAAACAAATCTGCTGAACACAGTCACTTTCCATGGAAGCACATTGTAGGTTTTGCACTGTCTATCGTTTTGACCCTGCTGGCTCTATGGGTTGCAGTGTATACTGACCTGAGCTCATCAGCAAAACTTTGGATTATCTTCGGTTTCGCCTTCATTCAGGCGGCGCTGCAGCTTCTCATGTTCATGCACATGACAGAGAGCGAAAACGGCACGATCCAAGTCGGAAACACGCTGTTCGGATTCTTTGGCGCGATCGTTATCGTACTTGGCTCCATCTGGATTTTCGCGGCTCACTATCACCATGGTGACCACATGGACGGAAATCCTCCTGGAGGCGCTAAACACTCAGAGCACTCAGGCCACAACGAATAATACAAAAACCCTCTTCGTGAGAAGAGGGTTTTTTGCTGTCTTCAGCTGCTTCGCTTTCTGCGAAGATACGGAAGACCGTAAATGATAAATGCAGCGATATGAGCGACTATGACGTTGACGGCAAACAAGATAATCATGAGAGTATGTCCTAGTGGAGAAAGGCTTTCTGTTGCGTAAAAGAAGAAGAATACCCACATTAAGATGATTGGCGGAATAGCTGAGAGTGCGACTTTTTTGTTATCAAGCCAAATAAAGAGAGGCGTTGCGCTGGCAACCAATAAGTAAGCGAAAAACATGTCCATCATACCCGTCTCCTTTCATTTTGTGACAGCGTTTACAAAAATGAAATAGAGGAACTGAGTTGTGTCTGTTTTGTGGTTGTTTTGTGAACATTCTGTTACAATTATTATACCATGTTTTCCAGAAATTGATACACGTTTTCGTGAAAATGAGTTAGACCTATTGTCTTATTTTTAAGCTTTATAAGATAGGAGATTGTACGGAGCTTTCTTTTAGAACAGGGGGAATGTAGATGTATCAGGTAATAAAGCTTGAAAAAGAAGACTGGCGGGAAGTAATCAGTATGTCTGAATATGCTTTTCAGAAAGAACTTAGTGTTGAGGAACGAGAAGAGAAAGTAAAAGCTTTAGAGAACCATTACATCATCGGAATCAAAGAACAAGAGAAACTCCTTTCTAAGCTTCACATCATTCCCTTTTCTGTCATGCTGGAAGAGCAGGAGATGAAGATGGGAGGTATTGCCGGGGTAGCAACCTGGCCTGAATACAGAAGAAAAGGAACAGTAAAGGAACTTATTCTAGACGCTCTAACGGTTATGAAGAAAAGAAACCAAACCATCAGCTTTTTGCATCCATTCCTGATCTCCTTTTACCGCAAATTTGGCTGGGAACTCTGTTTCTATCAAAAACGCCTGACTTACCTTAAAGAACAGTTTCAAAAACTAGGCGATGCCCCTGGGGACGTGAGGAGGCTTCAAAAGGATGAAACAGATGCAGTGAATGCCATCTATAATCAGTACAGAACGAAGCATAATGGGCTGATGAAGCGTTCAAAGGAGCATTGGACAGAGAAGATCCATGGAATGAAAGCTATGTACATCTCTGAAGATGGGGTGCCCTGTGGATATCTTGTGTATGACATCAAAAATAAAACGATGCGGGTTGAGGAATTTGTTTATTTGAACAGAGAGGCACAGAGAGGCTTGTGGAATTTTATTTGCCAGCATGATTCGATGCTAAATGAAGCGGAACTGACTGTACGGATGGAGGAAGATCTTGATTTTTTAACTGCCGAACCCCGGGTCAAACAAGATATATATCCTTATAGTATGGCGCGCATCGTTGACGTTGAAGGTTTTTTACGGGAATATCCAAAATCTCGGGTAACAGCTCCCTTTGACTTTAAGGTAACGGATCAATGGGCACCGTGGAATCAACAGACTTTCCGCGTCGATTCGCAGCAGGTGCAGATCGTTTCAGAAGAGTCATCTGACCATCTAATAGAATGCAGCATATCTTCTTTAACCGCTTTCTTCCTAGGCGCCAGAAGTGCCCGTTTCCTTTTTGAAGCAGGCATGATAAAAGGACCGGTATCGGAAATCAAACGGCTTGATGACGACTTTCAACTAAAACCTCCATTTCTTATGGATTTCTTTTAACCCCTTATTTAAAAGGGGCTTTTTTATTTGAAAAGTTTTGTGTCAATCGAAACATTTCGGTCTATCATACGTCATATGTCGTGTAGCTGAAAAGCGCCACAAGTGCGGAAAAAACTTAAAAGGAAGCGAGCTTCACGTGTCATCTTGAACGTGGTTCATGTATAATAAACATTAGTGATTTTCCGATGAAAATGTAAGGCGGGATAGAATGAGTCGATATAAGAAACAGCAAAGTCCCTTTTACCAGGGGGATTTGATTTTTATATTTGGTGTGTTTTTTATTATAAGCGTATTGGCGATTTATGCTGCCGGTCAGTTTGGGCAGTATGGAGATAATGCCTGGACGAAACAAATTATTTATTATGCTTTGGGGGCTATTGCCATTTCGGTACTGCTGTATTTCGATTTGGAGCAGCTTGAAAAATTGAGTTTATATGTATTTTTATTCGGGATTTTGCTTCTTTTGATATTGAGAGTCAGTCCTGAGTCTATTGCACCAGTGAAAAACGGTGCAAAAAGCTGGTTTCAGTTTGGTTCTGTAACGTTACAGCCCTCTGAATTTATGAAAATCGGGCTCATGATGATGGTAGCCTCAGTGATTTCAAAAGCAAGCCCTAAAAAAATCCGAACGCTCAGAGATGATGTGCATCTTTTGCTTAAGATTGCAGGTGTATCGGTAGTGCCGATCGGACTTATCCTTCTTCAGGATGCTGGTACAGCCGGGATATGTATGTTTATTGTGATTGTCATGATCTTTATGTCAGGAGTAAACTGGAAGCTGATCGCAATCATTGGTGGTTCTGGTATCTTACTTATTTCTCTTATCTTGTTAGTAATGATTAATTTTCCTGATGCTGCTAAATCAGTTGGGATTCAAGAGTATCAAATAAAGAGGGTAACATCCTGGGTTTCTGATACAAATGGAACAACTCAGGAAGATGCAAATAGCAGCTGGCAGGTTGATCAGGCTGTTATGGCTATCGGCTCAGGCGGCATTGTCGGAAATGGCGTTCACAATTTGAAGGTGTATGTACCAGAAGGACAGACCGACTTTATCTTCGCCATTTTGGGTGAAAGCTTTGGCTTTATAGGCTGTGCAATTGTTGTTATCATGTTCTTCTTCTTAATCTACAGGCTTGTCGTTCTGATAGATAAAATACATCCGTTTAACCGTTTTGCTTCCTTCTTTTGCGTTGGCTATACGGCGTTAATTGTTATCCACACATTCCAGAATATCGGAATGAACATCGGCATTATGCCTGTTACCGGGATTCCGCTGCTGTTTGTCAGCTATGGGGGAAGCTCGACACTTTCCACGTTAATTGGATTTGGGATTGTGTATAACGCGAGTGTGCAGCTGACGAAATACAGAAGTTATCTCTTTAATTCTTAAGATGAAGACAGCCTTTTCAGAGGTTGTCTTTTTTTTGTGCAGAGCATTTCACTTTTGGGAATACTTTTTTTCGGATATGATAAAAAGAGATAAGGAGGTTCTTGTGATGAATAACACAATCGAAACCATTTTGAATCATCGGTCAATCCGGTCTTTTACTGATCAGCTTTTGACAGCTGAAGAAATTGATACATTAGTGAAAAGTGCGCAGGCTGCGTCTACATCCAGTTATGTGCAGGCATATTCGATTATCGGGGTTTCTGATCCTGAGAAAAAACGTGAGCTGTCTGTGCTTGCTGGGAATCAGCCTTACGTTGAGAAGAACGGGCACTTTTTTGTATTTTGTGCGGATTTGTACCGCCATCAACAACTGGCTGAGGAAAAAGGGGAACATATTTCTGAGCTGCTCGAGAATACGGAAATGTTTATGGTTAGCTTGATTGATGCGGCGCTCGCAGCGCAAAATATGAGCATTGCGGCTGAATCTATGGGGCTTGGCATTTGTTATATCGGAGGCATTCGGAATGAGTTGGACAAGGTGACAGAGGTGCTGCAAACGCCTGACCATGTGCTCCCGCTATTCGGGCTGGCAGTAGGTCATCCAGCGAATCTATCCGGCAAAAAACCGAGACTGCCAAAGCAGGCCGTTTATCATGAGAATGCGTATAATGTGAACGCAGACGATTTCCGTCATACTATGAATACGTATGACAAAACCATTTCTGATTACTATAGAGAAAGAACAAACGGACAGCGGGAAGAAACGTGGTCCGATCAAATACTGAACTTTATGAAGCAGAAGCCGCGTACGTATTTAAATGACTACGTGAAAGAAAAGGGCTTTAATAAAAACTAAAGCTAACCTCTCCGTCTAGGAGGGGTTTTTATGTTTCACGTGTAACATATTCCGACAAATAGGGACATGCTTTCACAAATAAACGGTGAATGATGGGAGACACTGATAAGCAGTGTGAGCGGCTTTGAAGAAAAATTAGGGGATCAGTGATACGATGAGGATGAGGTGGTAGGGATGGTTTCATTAAGTATATTAGATCAATCTCCAGTATCAGAGGGCTGCAATGCAGAAATGGCCTTACAGCAAACCGTTGCGCTTGCTCAAGCTGCTGAGGACCTTGGATATAAGAGATTTTGGGTTTCTGAGCATCACTTTTCAAAACGGCTGGCAGGGTCTAGTCCTGAGGTGCTCATCAGTCATATAGCGGCGAAAACAAAGCGAATCCGCGTTGGATCAGGAGGAGTTATGCTGCCGCATTACAGTGCTTATAAAGTAGCTGAAAACTTTCGTGTTCTGGAGGGGCTGACACCGGGAAGAATTGACCTGGGGCTTGGCAGAGCACCGGGGGGAATGCCGATTGCATCATGGGCGCTGAATGACGGCGGTAAGCGCAATTCTGATCAGTATCCGCAGCAAATTAAGGAGCTGACCATGTATTTGCATGATTTGGCGGATGACAAACACCGTTTTCCGAATCTGACGGCTGCGCCGCATATTTCAACTGCTCCGGATGTATGGCTGCTAGGCTCTTCTGGAGAAAGCGCGCTGCTCGCCGCTGATTCTGGTGCCGGCTATATGTTTGCCCATTTTATCAATGGAGAAGGCGGAGAGGATACTGTCAGACAGTATAAGAGACGATTCAAACCGTCTGTGTTAGGAGATACGCCTCGAGCGGCAGTTGCTGTTTTTGTTCTTTGTGCTGACACAGAGGAGAAGGCAGAGGAGCTTGGGGCTGTCCTCGATTTTACGCTTTTGGCGGGAGAGCAGGGGATTCCTTTAGAGGGAGTTCCTTCGTATGAAGCTGTTCGGGGAAACTCGTATTCTCCTTATGAAGAGAGACGAATTGCTGATAATCGAAATCGAATGATTGTTGGTACGAAAGAACAGGTTAAGGAGCAGCTGCTAGCTTTGAGTAAAGCGTATGAAACAGAGGAAATCATGGTGGTGACCATTACACATCATTTTGAAGATAAGCTCCGCTCGTATCGTTTATTGCAGGAGGCGTTAGCTGACTGATCGTTAAAAAGCCCTGCCAATCGGCAGGGCTTCTTCTTATTCAACAGTGAAAGGCTCTTCGGTCAAAACCTGGCTTGATTTGCCTTTGTTCGCGGCATAGGCGAGCAAGTAATACTCTCCGGCCGGAAGCTTGGTTCCGCCATTAATCGTGCCGTCCCAGTCAAAGTACTGATAACCTTTATCTGAATTTTTATAAATGCCTGCTTGGCCTGCGAAATCAAGATTGCTGTCATAGACGAGGAACGCCAGCTCTTCCGCTCCCGCAGGAAGGTAGGTTTCAATTTGATAGGTGCCTTGTACAGACCCTTCACTGACGGAGACAGATGTGACTCTCGGATAATCGGGCTCTTTCACAATCAGCAGTGTAGGTACCTTAGCGACCGTTTTTCCGCCTTCTCTGACGATAACTGTACCTTCATAGGTGCCTGCTTTTGTTTTCTTCGTATTGACTTTTACTTTTGCAGTGGCTTTTCCGGTTTGATGTGCCGGAATCACAACACGGCTTGTCCCGGATGTGGAGATGCCGCTGCCATTAAATGAATATTCCAGTGTGTATGACTTTCTAATGGAAGATTGATTTTCAATCGTAAACGTTTCTTTTTTCGTTTCATTTCCGTTTTCCTTCAAGAATGTGCCGTATGAATAGCTTCCAGGTGAGACGAGCGAATCGGCTTTGATCGCGTTCATAATTCTTGCGCTGCCCGCGCCTTGGGCATTATGCGGATATACTTCCCCATCGCCATCCTTTAAAGTGACGGCGGTATTCATGATGGCAGCTTTAATCTGTTCAACGCTCCATTTTGGTTTGGCTTGTTTAATGACGGCAACTGCTCCGGCGATATGAGGCGATGCCATGCTTGTTCCTTGTTTTGATCCGTAGCCGTAAGGATGCTCAGGATTGTGTGTGGGGATCGTGCTGACGATATTGACGCCTGGCGCGGAAATATCAGGCTTAATCATCCACGTATCCATAACAGGGCCGCGTGATGAGAAATCAGCCACTTGTTCACCGAGCGCTTTTGAGACCGTCAATTTGAATGTTGTTTTTGTCTCACCAGCCTTCAGGGCGCTGACGAGTTTTTCGCCGTCTTCTAATGAAAGCTTAATCGTTGGGACAGACATGCCCGGCACATTGGCTTCAATTTCTCCAGAGAAGTTGTTATACACAACCATGCCGATGGCACCGGCCTTTTTAGCGTTATCCGCTTTATCCACAAATGCAATGCTGCCTCGTTTGACAACGGCGACTTTGCCTGTCAGGTCTTTTCCTTCAAAGTCCTTTGCTTCGCCGATTCCCGCTTCGACGAGCTCAACTTCTTTGTTATTGAGTGCTTTGACTTCGTCCTCCTTGTTATAGCCCATCACTTTTGCTGAAGAGTAGGAGCCGAATTTGACGGCGTATTCATTGAGCGGCAGCTGAGTCGCACCGACAGAAATCGCTTCTCTTGATGTGCCAGGCGATCCGACTGTCCAGCCGTTCGGTCCGCTGTTGCCGTTTGATGTAACAGCGACAACCCCTTCTGACATGGCCCAGTCAAGTGCTGTGCTTGTCGCCCAGTCCGGGTTGTTTAAAGAGTTTCCGAGAGACAGGTTCATCACATCTGCTCCGTCCTGTACAGCGCGTTCCACGCCCGCAATGACGTTTTCCGATGTCCCGCTTCCACCAGGGCCTAACACACGATAAGCAAGAAGTGTGGCATCAGGCGCTACACCTTTAATCGTTCCGTTTGCAGCCACAGTTCCGGCTACGTGTGTGCCGTGGTCCGTTGCACCGCCCCTTGGATCGCCGGTTGGTGTTTCTTTTGGATCGTAATCATTGTCCACAAAATCGTATCCTTTATATTGTCCAAAGTTTTTCTTCAGATCTGGGTGATTGTATTCAACCCCAGTATCGATAATCGCCACCTTGACGCCTTTTCCTGTGTAGCCTAAATCCCATGCATCGTTTGCTCCGATATAAGGCGCACTGTCATCCATTTGCGGAGATACGGCGTCTTCGGAGATCGTGACGTCTTTATCCTTCATATTGTCTGTTTTATACGTGACGTTCGGGTATACTGCCTTCACGTCTTTTACCGCGAGAAGTTTTGGAATCTCATTAGCTGGGAGTTTCATAGAGAAGCCTGAGAATACCTGCTCATATTCCCGGTTTACTTTTCCGTTTTTCACCGCTTTGATTGCTTTGTTTTTTGCTTTTGTGCGAGCGGTTTTCAGCTTGCTTTTCGATTGGCTTTCTCCAGCTTCCTTCGCTTCTGCCAAGGATTTTTCTTTTAATTCCACTATAACGGTTGTTTTTTTGCTTGTTGTCATATCGATATCACCGAATATCTCGGCTTTTTCCAGGTCAGCCGACGTTTTTGAAGACGGCGGTGCTGCCTTGACGCCCGTAACACCTGTGGATAACGTAAAAAATAAGACGAAACTGACAAGCAGAAAGCGAATGATCCCCTTTTTCAATGTGTTTCCCCCTTTGTATTTAGAAAAAATGTGAAAGATCTAGTATATATTTCTTGAAAATTCAAAAAAATCCTTGTGTCATTTGGACCATTTATTGGATTTTGTTTGTGTATAAGGAAGGAGTTATACACAGAACCCTGTGCATAAGTGAATAAACCTGTGTATATATATAGTTGGGAATAAATGTTCGTATACAAAATATAGATAGAGTTTGTGGACATGTGGATATCTCTTGTGATTAAGTTGTTCTTATCTTTGGGATAACTTGTGTATAAAGTTTTCAAAGCCGTTCTCCAATTTTCATTTCAATTCTTTCAGCTTTCAACAAAACTTCTAAAAACTAGTTGGTTTTTTCACTCATATTGTGACAAAGAATTCTCTTTCAACGGTCTATCATAGAGTCATGAGTTTTGCTAGAGCTGCTAGTTTGCGAGAAAAGAAATCGGCCGTCTTTTCCTGCGGGCTGCGGCTGAGAAAACGGGCTGCTAAAAAAGGCTGCCTGCCAAAAAGAAGCGGAGGGATGTTTTTCTATGAAACGTTTGCTTGTATCTTTACGGGTGTGGATGGTCTTTTTGATGAACTGGGTGACGCCGGACAGAAAAACTGCGGCTGCCGCGGTCTACTCGGCTCAGCGTACATACCAAAGAAAGGCGGCGGTGCAAGCCGCGGGACTTGTTTCGTTTTATGAATGGCGGATGGCTGTGAATGAGGAAGAAAAACAGAAAGCGAAAGCCGCCGCGCTTTATAAAAGAAGGTGTTTGCAAGCCTTCAAGGAATCGCCAAAGCAGGAGAGAGCGGGCCCGCATCTTTACATGGCGGTCAAAAGGAGGTAAAATCCCAGTCAAAAGCAAATTGGCGGGAGAGATAACCTCTTGAAAATCTATAAAGTATTAAACAACAATGCGGCTTTAATAAAAGAGGATGATCAGGAAAAAATCGTGATGGGACCTGGAATCGCTTTTCAAAAAAAGAAAAATGATCTCATCCCTATGAATAAAGTGGAAAAAATCTTTGTCGTGCGCGACGAGAATGAAAAATTCAAACAAATCCTGCAAACACTGCCGGAGGAGCATATAGAGATAGCTGAGGATATCATCAGCTATGCGGAAGGGGAGCTCGCGGCGCCGCTGAGCGACCACATTCATATCGCGCTTTCTGACCATTTATCCTTTGCGATCGAAAGGGTTCAAAATGGGCTGCTTGTGCAGAATAAATTGCTGCATGAGATAAAAGCGCTCTATAAAAAAGAATACGAGATCGGCCTAGGGGCGATCGGACATGTAAAAGAGACATTGGGCGTGTCTCTGCCTGAAGATGAAGCGGGTTATATTGCCCTTCACATCCATACGGCCAAGATGGATGCGGAGAGCATGTATTCAGCGCTGAAGCATACGACCATGATCAAAGAAATGATAGAGAAAATAGAACAATACTTTAATCGAAAGGTGGATGAAAACAGCATTTCCTATCAACGCCTTGTCACGCATTTGCGATACGCGGTCAGCCGGTTGGAATCAAATGAAGCGCTCCATCATATGGACGAGGAGATGCTTTATTTCATCCAAAAAAAGTATTCATTTGCCTATCAATGTGCGCTGGAGCTGGCGGAGTTTTTGAAAAATGAATATCAATTACATTTGCCGGAATCCGAGGCCGGCTATATCACGCTGCATGTCCAGCGTCTTCAAGATCTCTCGGAATAACCGCTTTGACTTGCAGGGAGTGATCTCTGGAAGTTTTTTTTATTGATCAGGATTGAGTGTGTAGTACATCCAGCCCATCATGACCATTCCAGCGGTCAGATTCCCGAGCGTAACGGGAATTAAGTTTCTGACTGCTCCCATCAGTGTCACTGTATCAGGGTGCTCGACCAAAAGTGAGATGGCGAATGTGCACATATTGGCAATGCTGTGTTCAAAGCCGGAAATAAAGAAGCAGAAAACGAAAAGCATCATGGTAAAGAGCTTTGCGCCTTCCCCTTTGAGAGCCATTGGAATGAAAAAGGCGAGGCACACAAGCCAATTGCACAGCAATCCTCTGAAAAACAGCTCGGAAGCCGGCGGCTCCATTTTGTGTTCTGCCAGATGAATCAAAAAGGAATGTACGGAAGACTCCTCAAAAAGCCCTGTCGCGCTGATCAGGATGGCAAACAAAATGGCGCCGATTAAATTGCCGGCATAGCTTGATATCCACAAGTACAGGGTGTCGCGCCAGCGGAGTTTTTTTCGGAGCGCAGTATAGGTGAAATAAAAGGTATTGCCGGTAAATAAATCTCCGCCTCCGTAAGCGATCAGCACAATAGCGGCCCCGAAAGTGACAGCGGCTGCCGGAAAGGCAAATGGAGAATCAGCCATAAAGAAATAGCTGCCGGTTTTACTTGCGGCTGTAATGCCAAAACCAATAAACATACTGGCCAAAATGGACCGTAGCACATAACGGATTTTGCTTGAAGCGAATATGTTTTGTTTTTTCAAAGCGTACTGTTCAACCTTTTGCAATGCTTGAGTTTCCATGGTCTTTTCCTGCTTTCTATCATGATTGAGCATAGTATAGCATGATATTGTGAACTATTTCACAAATATTTTTTACGAATTTTTGTCTACATGTTTTATCAAACTATTTAACTAAAAAGTAGTTGACGAAAACGCTGTCATGTTTTATGATGAAAGCGTATTCTCAATCTGAATAAGCGGGATTGTGACTGGTAAAGCAGGCAAGACCTAAAATTTGCGAAATGAAAAAAGGATCACTGTGTCCTTTATTCGTTGGCGAATTTTAGGTCTTTTTTGTTTAAATAAAAGGGGGAGAAACAGATGGATTACAAAGAGACTGCAAAACGCCTCATTGAGCTTCTCGGAGGGAAAGATAACATTATCAGCGCGGCTCATTGTGCAACAAGACTGCGTTTAGTGATGAAAGATGAATCAAAGATAGATCAAGCACAGGTTGAAGAGCTTGATGGTGTCAAAGGGGCCTTCAGCAGCTCTGGCCAGTACCAGATCATTTTCGGAACAGGTCTTGTGAATAAAGTATTCGATGCTTTTTCTAAAGAAGCTGATATTGAGCGTGAGGAACACGTCAATCATCAGGATGCGGCAAAAGAAAAGCTGAATCCCGCTGCGAGATTTGCGAAAACGCTTTCTAATATTTTTGTCCCAATTATCCCGGCTATTGTGGCCAGCGGCCTGTTAATGGGATTGCTGGGTATGATCAATGCGTTTCATTGGATGAGCAAGGATTCTGCGGTTTTTCAGCTGCTTGATATGTTTTCAAGTGCAGCATTCATTTTCTTGCCGATTCTAATTGGAGTAAGCGCTTCAAAAGAATTTGGCAGCAACCCGTACTTGGGAGCGGTCATTGGGGGAATCATGATTCATCCAAACCTTTTGAATCCATGGGGTTTGGCTGAAGCGACACCTGATTATATGCATCTTTTCGGATTGGATATCGCGCTTCTAGGCTATCAGGGAACTGTCATCCCTGTTCTGCTGGCGGTTTATGTAATGAGCAAGGTAGAGAAATGGACAAGAAAAGTGGTTCCGCATGCGGTGGATTTGCTTGTTACACCTTTTGTTACTGTAATTGTCACCGGGTTTGTTGCTTTTATCGCGATTGGCCCTCTGGGGAGAGCGCTTGGCTCCGGGATTACGGTTGCTTTAACTTATGTGTATGACCATGCCGGTTTTGTTGCAGGTTTGATTTTCGGGGGCACGTATTCACTCATCGTGCTGACAGGTGTTCATCACAGCTTCCATGCGATTGAGGCGGGGCTAATTGCAGATATAGGCAAAAACTACTTGCTGCCGATCTGGTCAATGGCGAATGTCGCACAGGGCGGGGCCGGCCTTGCCGTCTTCTTTATGGCCAAAAAAGCAAAGACAAAAGAAATCGCGCTTCCGGCTGCATTTTCCGCTTTTCTCGGCATTACTGAGCCCGTCATATTCGGAGTCAACCTTCGCTACCGAAAACCGTTTATCGCCGCGATGATCGGAGGCGCATTGGGCGGTGCTTATGTCGTCTTTACTCATGTTGCTGCAAACGCTTATGGGTTAACGGGTATTCCGATGATCGCCATTGCTGCGCCGTTTGGCATGGGCAACTTGATTCACTATCTGATTGGGATGGCCATTGCGGCAGTGTCAGCGTTCATTGCAGCATTTGTTATGAAGATTAATGAGGATGAGGGGAGAAAAAAATGACAGCACATGATCAGGAGCTTCGTCGCCGGGCTTATGAAGAGGTGGAGAAAAAAGAGCCTATCGCTGACAGCGATCCGCATCGCCAGCATTTTCACATCATGCCGCCGGTTGGGCTGCTGAATGACCCGAATGGCGTGATTTATTGGAAGGGCACCTATCATGTATTCTTTCAGTGGCAGCCGTTTCAGACGGGGCACGGCGCGAAATTTTGGGGGCATTATACGACACAGGATGTTGTGAATTGGAAGCGGGAAGACATTGCGCTCGCTCCGAGTGATTGGTTCGATAAAAACGGCTGCTACTCGGGCAGCGCTGTTCCGAAAGATGATCAGCTCTATCTGTTTTACACAGGAAATGTCAGGGACCAGGAGGGAAATCGGGAAACGTATCAATGCCTTGCTGTTTCTGACGACGGGCTGTCCTTTGAGAAAAAGGGTGTTGTCGCCCGTCTCCCGGAAGGATACACGCCCCATTTTCGCGACCCGAAGGTATGGGAGCATGAAGGTACATGGTATATGGTGATTGGTGCGCAAACGGAAAATTTGAAAGGGCAGGCTGTATTGTTTGCTTCTGATAACCTGAAGGAGTGGAGATTTCTTGGCCCGATAACTGGCACGGGATTCAACGGGCTGGACGATTTTGGATACATGTGGGAATGCCCTGATTTGTTTACCCTTCAAGGATCCGACGTGCTGATTGTCTCGCCTCAAGGGCTTGAGGCTGACGATTTCCTTTATCAGAACGTGTACCAGTCAGGTTATTTTGTCGGGCGTCTCGATTATAACAAGCCTGAACTGAAGCATGGTGATTTTAGGGAGCTTGATCAAGGTTTTGATTTTTACGCGCCGCAAACACTTGAAGATGATCAGGGCAGACGAATTTTGTTTGCATGGATGGCTGTGCCTGACCAGGATGAAGGATCTCATCCGACGATTGACTATCATTGGATTCACTGCATGACGCTGCCGAGACAGCTGACAATATCAGGCGAGAAGCTGATTCAGCAGCCGCTGCCTGAGCTGAAAGCCATGCGTAGGAACGAGAAGAAATTACAAATCCACATGCACGAATCATCTGGCACACTTCCAGTGGAAAACGCTGAAAGAGCTGAGATCTTGCTGGAAGACATTTATACGGAGTCCGGTTTTTCAATCAGTATCCGCGGAACGGCTTCGTTTTCCTTCCATAAAGACGAGGGGATTGTTACGCTGGAACGGACGAGCTTCGACGGAAAAAGAAAAGAGTCGAGACATTGCCGCATCAAGGATTTGCATACCGTGCACATGTTTATCGACGCATCCTCTGTTGAAATCTTTATCAATAACGGAGAAGAGGTCTTTAGTGCGAGATATTTTCCTTTCCCGGGAAATCATAAAGTAACAGCCAGTTCGACCGGGAAATCTGAAATGAATGTCAGAATTTGGACCCTTGTGTAGAAAATCCTTCTATTTTCTTATGTGAAATCTAAGCCATCTGTGCTATTCTTCAACGATAACCTACTATTTTTTTCTGTAAAAGGAGTTGTTTTCTTGAATATACATGAACAGAAGATAACACCGGCATGTTTGGAAAAGGCTGCGGACCAAGTTGAAGATAAGCGGGAAGAATATAAGGATGTGCTGCTTCAGCTGAAAAAAATGCTTGGCGGAACAACACCGCACAGTGAAACGGCGGAAATTCTCACGCGGGCATATGAACAAATGAAGGAATATGCACTTTTTGTTCAGTCGATAGAAGCATTTTTGAGGAAATCTGCAAATAATTTAAAAATCAAATAAACAGGCTGCCGAGGGGATCGGCAGTTTTTTCTGTGAAAAGTCTTCGGTGATTTAAAAGCGGCTGCCTCTCAGTAAGGCAGCCGCTTTTTTTATGATTGTTGATTCAGGCGCAGCGCAGAATGCTTCGTAGGTCCGACATACTGGTTTAACGGGAAGGATTCTTTAATGGCAGCTGTGATGAATTCTTTCGCTGCGTAAATGGCTTCTTTGACTTCCGCACCTTTGGCAAGCTCCGCTGTCACGGCTGCTGAGAATGTACAGCCTGCGCCATGTGTATAAGGCGTATCGATCATTTCGCTTTCAAGAACTTCCGCTGTTTCACCGTCATAGAGAACATCAACGGCTTTCTCATGTTTGAGTTTGCCTCCGCCTGTAATGACGACATATTGAGCGCCGAGTGCATGAATTTTTTTCGCGGCTTCGATCATATCGTCAACTGTTTTTAGTTCATCCATGCCGCTGAGCTGGCTGGCTTCAAACAAGTTTGGCGTAATGACAGTGGCTAGCGGAGCCAACTGCTCACGCAGGGCTTGGGCATGCTCTGGATAAAGGACTTCATTAGCACCTTTGCAAACCATAACCGGGTCAATTACCACATTTTTTAATTGTTTTTCTTTGATTGTTTTTGCTGCAAGCTCGATAATGTCAACGGTTGGCAGCATTCCTGTTTTCATGGCGTCCACACCGATGCCGTCCGTAATCGTTGCAAGCTGGGCGCGGATTGTATCCGTATCGATCGGGAATACCTGGTGGTCCCAGCTGTTGTTCGGGTCCATCGCAACGATCACCGTTAAGGCGGTCATCCCGTATACGTTTTTTTCTTGAAATGTTTTTAAATCAGCTTGAATCCCAGCACCGCCGCTGGAATCTGAGCCGGCAATGGTGAGTGCTTTATGCATAGACATGTCTTGAACCTCCATCGTGTTTTGTCTTTCATTATAGTTAGATTTTCTCTGTATCACAATATAGAAGGTCTATAGGAATCATTTGACAATACTGAGGGGCTTTCGTAAAATGCTACATAAGAAAACTAGGTAGGGGTTTTGTGATGTTAAATCGTGAGCTGGTTAAGGGAAGCACGGTTATATTGGTATTGACGCTTCTGAACGAGCGGCCGATGTACGGCTATGAGCTTGTAAAAGAAATGGGGAACCGCAGCGGAAATGAGCTGCAGATGAAAGAAGGGACCTTGTATCCTTCTCTTCATAAGCTTGAACGCCAAGGATATATTTCTTCATACTGGGAGAAGCAGGAGAAAGGGCCGGACCGCAAATATTACCGGATTACAGATGAAGGCAAAGAGGTGCTGGCGGAACGTACGAAGGAATGGAGCGTATTTTCGGCCATGATGGACCGATTGCTGAAACGGAGCGGGCAGAATGGATAAAGAAACGTATTTATCTGAAATCAAAAACGGGCTTAAAGGGCTTCCAGAAGCCGAGGCGATGATAGAAGAAATTGAGAGCCATATTGAACAGCATCTGTTTCGCTCTTTTCAGGCAGGGAAGAGTGAGGAGGAAGCTATGCAGACTTTATTGCAGGCATTTGGAACACCAACTGATATTGTTTCTTCGTTTAAGAAAAAACAGCCAGTAACATTCCGTGCGTTTTTGATGTTCCATCTTTTCTTTAACTGTGCCCTATTCGCTGTCGGCATTGCGATAACAATCATGCATGTATGGCTTGAATCACCGTTTGTTCAAGCGGTATGGAAAGGCATTTCTGTTTCTGTTTGGATGATCTTAGCTGCATATATCATCTACTGGGTGCTGATTGGGTATCAAGGGGTAAGGGAGTTTGGAAAACGCGGAGAAAAGCTTGTTTTACATACGATTCTGATTTCAATGGTGCCAAACGTCATTTTTATGCTTGTTTTTTTGTTCAATGTAATTCCTGGTGCGCTGTTTCAATCCTTGCTGACTCCTTGGTTTGTCGGAACTTGCGCTTGTGCAACACTGTTATTTCCTCTATTTGGCCGAATGGGCTGTTATATTGGCAGGCGTCAGCTTGCCTGATTTTTTGATATTATACATAGAATTTCTATGTAAAGGTGGTGTTTGTTCTGAAGCTTAGGTCTTGTTTATATGGTTTTGTCGCTCATGGGGCAGTATTTTTATTTACTGGCGGCTGTATGCTCTTGGCTATGGCAGCCAGCTTGCCTTTTGTTTTTCTGATTGATTGGCTCCCGGATACCGTATTTATAGCGGGTACTATTCTTTTGCTGTTATGCTCATATGCTTACGTCTGGTTTTTGGCGGTTCGGTTTGCATATAACCAGAAAATGCGTCTGTTCGAGGTTCAATTAGGGTCATTTCTGTTACTGGCCTTCATAGTCTCTTTGTTTTTACTCGATGGATCGAGTATGACAGACATACTCCGGAATTGGGACGATACAGGCTGTGCTTTTGTTCCCCCGGCATTTGCGTTTTTGTGTTTTTCTTATGCACTGGTGTTGCTGCCAGTATATCAATCTAAGCTGTGGCGACTTATCCTTCCGAATGGCGTCCGTCTGAAAGATCTCTTTCATGTCATGGGAGATCTGATGCTGATCATGGTACTTCTGATTGGAGCCACTTTGCTGTTTCTATCATTCTAGTTTCAGTAGGATATTCCCACTGATCTCCTGTCCAATATATGTTTTAATAGTACATGACTATGAAAATGAGAAGGAGAGCATCATGAAGATTTCTATCGTAATTGTGACCTATAATCGGATTCCGGCTTTGTGTGAGCTTTTGGAGTCGATTTCCCGCCAGACCTTGAAGCCGTATGAAATTATTATTGTGAATGATGCGGGGGAATCGGTCGTGCCAGTCAAAGCACTGTATCCGGAGCTGCCGATTGCTGTCATCAATTTAGAAAAGAACTCGGGGCATGTGGCTGCGAGAAATGCCGGTGTAAAAGAGGCGTCTGGCGATTGCATTATGCTATGTGATGACGATGATTTCTTTACGCCAGGGCATGTGGAGAGAATGGCGAAGGAAATAGAAACGGCAGATTTCGTTCATTCTGATGCGGAAATTGTCTCGTTTGAAGAGAAAAACGGAACAAGATATCCTGTTTCACGGAAGCTGTTTGCTTATACCGCTGACTATGAGGATATGAGAGTGTTCTCTACATATGTGCCGTCGGGCAGCATGTACAGACGTTTCTTGCATGATGAAATCAGGTATTTCGATGCTGATGTGCACAATTATTGGGACTGGGATTTTTATTTACGCGCGGCCAAGGATTACCGGGTGAAGCGTGTCCCTTGCGCCAGTGTGATTTATGCCTTCAGTGACGCGGGAGACAATCAGTCTGCGGACCTTGGCGCCAAGCGGAAGCAATATTTGGATCGGTTAAGTGAAAAGCACGGACTCGGAGAGCTGCCGACGAAAAACTTTGCCGTCCTGCTTGAAGAGCCTGAGATGAAAAGGCGGGAAGCAAAAAGTGAAATGGTTTGGGATGGCGAACCTGTTTATTCCAGACTTCATCGTTCGTAAGGAGGCCTGAATCTTGAAACAGCTTTTACAAGACAGCTGGTGGGATCAGCTAAAGGAAGAGTTTGAGAAACCGTATTATCAAGAGCTCAGAGAAATGCTGAAGCGGGAATACGCGGAGCAAACGATTTATCCGGACAGCCGGGACATTTTCAATGCGCTGCATTATACGTCCTATGATGATGTCAAGGTCGTCATTCTGGGGCAAGATCCGTATCACGGGCCAGGACAGGCTCAAGGCTTAAGCTTCTCCGTAAAGCCGGGTGTAAAGCAGCCGCCTTCGTTAAAAAATATTTTTCTTGAGCTGCAGCAGGACATCGGGTGCAGCATCCCAAATCACGGATCGCTTGTGAGCTGGGCAAAGCAAGGGGTTCTTTTGCTGAATACTGTGCTGACAGTAAGGCGCGGACAGGCGAATTCCCATAAGGGAAAAGGCTGGGAGCGTCTGACAGACCGGATTATCGATGTGCTGAATGAAAGAGAGCGGCCGGTTATCTTTATTTTGTGGGGACGGCATGCTCAAATGAAAAAAGAACGGATCGACACGTCCAAGCATTTTATCATTGAATCAACACATCCCAGCCCGTTTTCTGCAAGAAACGGATTTTTCGGGAGCAGACCGTTTTCCCGGGCGAATGCTTATTTGGAGAAAATGGGAGAGGCGCCGATTGATTGGTGTATTAAGGATTTGTAAAAAGCGCAGGTGATCTGCGCTTTTTTATTTGAGTATTTTTCGAATCATTCGCAGCCCGTTTTTGGAGGAAGGATAACGAAATGCGAAGTCGAAGCGGTTCGTTTGTTTGACGATGCTTTTTTTGTGCGTAAACGTGTTAAAGCTGTCAAATCCGTGATAGCTGCCGATGCCGCTTTCCCCGACGCCGCCGAATGGCAAATACGGCGTCGCAACATGCATTAACGTATCATTGACACAGCCTCCGCCAAACGACAGATTCTCTAAAACAGCACGCTCAGTTTCTTTGTTTGTGGTGAAGAGATACAGGGCGAGCGGCTTTGGGCGCGATTGGACTTTCTCAATGACTTCCCCGATATCACGGTATGTAAAGAGCGGAAGAATCGGCCCGAAAATCTCCTCCTGCATCACTGGAGAGTCATCCCTCACTTGTTCGAGAATGGTCGGCGCGATTTTGTGGTGATCAGGATCGGATTGTCCGCCTGTGAGCGGGATGCCATCATTCAGAAAGCTGAGCAGCCGCTGATAGTGCCGTTCACTGACGATTTTCCCGTACTGCGGATTTCGTTCAGGCTGAGGGCCGTAAAATTCTCTGATTGCATGCTTCATTTCTTCCGCCAGCTTCGTTTTGATGTCCTCGTGGACAAATAAATAATCCGGTGCGATGCAGGTTTGTCCCGCATTTGTAAATTTCCCGAAGACGATGCGTTTTGCGGCAAGCCGTATGTCAGCATCCTTATGGACGATGCAGGGGCTTTTTCCGCCGAGCTCCAAGGTTACGGGAATTAATTGTTTGGCGGCGGCCTCCATGACGACTTTTCCCACGGCTACGCTGCCTGTAAAGAAAATGTAGTCAAAGGGCTGCTGTAATAATGCCGTGCTGACGTCGGGCCCGCCTTCTGCCATAGCGACATAATCGGTCGGAAAAACGCTGCTGATGAGTTTCGAAAGTGCAGCGGAAACAGCCGGCGTATATTCTGACGGTTTGAGAACGACCGTGTTCCCCGCCGCAATGGCTCCAATCAACGGGGAAAGCGCCAGCTGCAAGGGATAGTTCCAAGGCGCAATCACCAAAACGGTTCCATACGGCTCAGGGATGATGATGCTCTTGGAGCCTAGATGAGTCAGTGGCGTTTTGACTCGTTTCGGCTTGGACCATTTTTTCAGCCGTTTCATGACAAAGCTGATTTCCTCCAAGATGATTCCGATTTCTGTTGAGTACGCTTCTTGCTCAGATTTGTGGAGATCCTGGTAGAGAGCGGCTATGAGATCGGCCTCATGAGTTTTGACAGCTTGTTTCAGCTTCTGCAAAATGTTCAGTCTCGATTCAAGCGGTCTCGTATGTCCCGCTGCAAAATAGGCTTTGTGCTTGCTGATGATAGAGGGGATGCTGTTCATTCCGTCTCTCCTTTTTGTAAGGTATGGTGATTTATTATGTGAAAAATTTCTTCTGCTTGTCAATTGCGCAAGGTTTGTCAGAAAAAATAACAAACTCATTTCTGCGTTCACGGCAGGAATTTGATAAAATGCAGGAAGATAACATTTATTTTTTGGAGGGTGCTTCATGAACATTCATATATCTGCTTTGATTCAAAAGATGGAAGAAGAGCTGAAAAAAGCAAAAACGGCTGAACGAGATGAGGAGCTGAAGCGTTATGTAGCGGTTGTCCGTTCTCTGTGTGATGTCGTGCTTGATCAGCCGGAGACCGCGAGCGCGCCCCGCATACAGCCGAGCGTTACGCCAAGTCCTGCCTCGCCGCCATCGACAGACCAGTTGATGATGGAAAAAATGATGGGGAGCGCGGGATTAAACAAATATCGAAAGCAAGAAAAAGAGAAGCAGGAAGAGGACGGAAACGGAGAGTCTTTATTTGATTTTTAAAGAGAGAGGTTGAGCTTACGTGAAATTGGTTCTTGGCGCGCTGCAATGGACAGCGTTTATCATTGCTGCGGCGATTGTTGTTCCGGTGGCGGTTGCCCAGTCGTTTCATCTGGATCACTCAGATTCTGCGAGATTGATTCAAAGCACTTTTTTTGTACTGGGAATTGCCGCCGTTATTCAGTGTTTGAAAGGCCACAGACTGCCGATCAATGAAAGCCCCGCCGGTTTGTGGTGGGGAGTGTATACGATCTACGCAGGGCTGACGGGAACTGTGTTTGCGACATATGGAGACACACTGCGGGGGTTGCAGGGAGCTCTTCTTGTAAGCGCTGTATGTTTCTTTTTGTTAAGTGTTTTCAAGGTCATTGACCGGCTTGCAAAATTGTTTACTCCGGTTGTCACGGGCGTCTATTTATTGCTTCTTGTGATGCAGCTGAGTCAGCCCATTATAAAAGGAATTCTCGGGATCGGCTATCGAAAGGACGGGGTGGACGGTCTTGTATTTGGTTTGGCGCTTGTTGTGATCGCAGCCGCCTTTATGATGACAAATTCGAATATCATGTTTTTCAAGCAATATTCTATTTTATTAGCCTTGTTTGGCGGATGGGTGCTGTTTGCGGCTGCCGGGGCGGCAAAGCCGATTGAAATGCCGGACCGGCTGTTTCAGCTGCCCTCCCTGTTTCCTTTTGGGACTCCGTTATTTAACAGCGGCCTGATCATCACTTCTATATTTATTACCATCTTGCTGATCGTGAATATGCTGGCGAGCATGAAGGTCGTGGACATCGCCGTGAAAAAATTCAGCAAACAGCCTGATGGAAAGCATCATGAACGCCATGCCGGTTTTGCCGCTTCATTCAGCCATTTGCTTAGCGGCTTGACGGGTGCCATTGCCCCGGTTCCGATTTCGGGAGCCGCAGGTTTTATTGAAACAACCAAAATGCCTTCTAAAAAACCGTTTATGCTCGGCAGTATTCTGGTTATCGTGATCAGCGTGATTCCGTTTTTTATGAATACGTTTGCGAGCCTGCCGTCACCTGTCGGATTCGCGGTGAATTTTGTTGTTTTCTCCGCAATGGGCGGTCTGGCCTTTGCCGAATTTGATTCATATGAGAAAGAAGAATTAAAAAGGGTGCGGTCTGTCATCGGCATCTCGCTGCTGACAGGGGTCGGTATCATGTTTGTTCCTGAAACTGCGTTAAAAGGATTGCATCCGGTATTTATTTCTCTGTTAAGCAACGGGCTCGTATTAGGGACGCTTGCTGCAATAGGGGCTGACCAGTTCCAGCTTTGGCGCAGGAGAAAATCCGACAATCTCGTGTCAACGGAGAACAAACATTGAATTTTGGTGCAGGTGCGATAAGATAAATGATATGAGTTTAACGAAAAGGCGGGAGAGATAGATGAAAGTTTTTATCATATTAGGGGCCATTAACGCCCTGCTTGCTGTGGGGCTCGGAGCATTTGGCGCTCACGGATTAGAAGGGAAAATACCTGATAAATATCTTCAGGTTTGGCACACAGGCGTGCAGTATCATATGTATCACGCTCTGGGGCTTTTCGTTGTCGCGTTTCTGGCAGATAAATTATCCGGCGTAGGCAGCGTCACGACAGCCGGATGGCTGATGTTTGCGGGAATCGTGCTGTTCTCTGGAAGCCTATATATTCTAAGTGTGACGCAAATCTCCATTCTTGGCGCGATCACTCCGCTCGGCGGTGTGGCGTTTATTATTTCTTGGATTATGGTTGTTGTCGCAGCCGTCAAATATCTCTAAATAAAAAAAGCCAATCCTCATATATGAGTGATTGGCTTTTTTCTTATCTTGGCGAATAGGACGCCATGGAATATGGATACGTATAAGCAATTTCTTCATCAAACGTAATGTAATCGAGGTAGATTGTCAGGAGAAGATAGCGTGTTCCTGATTTCGGGTCGCTGATAATGATGTGATCCCGGCCCGCTGCTTCGATGACGCCGCGAAAGATCTTCGAGCCCCATTCCTTGCTGTTTTCAAATGTCATATAAATGGTGGCCGTTTTTCCCCGATTCAGTCGCAAAATATTTTCGATGTAAGATTCCTCAACAGGCAGCATGCCGGGAACGCTTTGGCCTGGTGCTGATGGTGTAGGCCCCGAAGGAATTTGAAACCCGCTGCCCTGCTGCTGGCCCGGGAATCCAAATCCCTGCTGTCCTTGCTGTCCCTGCTGCATTGGCATCATTGGCTGCATCCCCATCGTCTGCATTTGTGACCCTTGGCCTTGCTGCGGGTAAGGGTTGGCGCCAAACTGAGGCTGATACCCCTGCATATTATCAAATCCCTGCATTTGCTGGTATTGATTTTTTTTCGGTTTCATATCGTTCCTCCTTTTTATGAAAGCCATTCAAAACATGTTCTGGATGTATAGGTGAACGCTCCGCGATGACTCACCTCCGATGGAAAACGATCTTAGTCGCTGGTGCGATTTTTATCTCTTTCACCTTATGAGGCTGATGCTTGGAATATGCTGAAAAAGAACAGCGGACGGATCAGATTTCACTCTGGGCAGCCGCTGTTTTTCATAGACATACACAAACTTTTCGCATATTGGTTTGTATCCCTAGCGCAACTTGAGCGTAAGCAACATAAGATAACGATAGTTTCAGGTGTGAAGTTCCAAGAAGGAGGTGTAGGATTTGCCGAAAGTGTCAGTCATTATGACGAGCTATAACAAAAGCGATTATGTGGCAAAGTCCATTTCTAGCATACTCTCACAAACGTTTTCAGATTTTGAATTGTTTATTATGGATGACAACTCCAATGAAGAGACGCTGAATGTAATCCGTCCTTTTTTGAATGATAACCGAGTGCGTTTTTATCAAAGCGATGTATCTGGAGTAAAGGAAAGAACAGAAAAAACAAGGTACGCGGCACTGATCAATCAGGCAATTGAGATGGCGGAAGGTGAATATATCACCTATGCGACGGATGACAACATCTATATGCCGGACCGGCTCCTGAAAATGGTGCGGGAGCTCGATGCCCATCCTGAGAAGGCTGTGATTTACTCAGCCTCCAAAACCTATCATTTAAACGAGCATCGCGACATTGTAAAAGAAACGGTCAGGCCTGCCGCTCAAGTGACATGGAACGCGCCGTGCGCCATCGATCATTGCTCGGTGATGCACAGATATTCGGTGCTTGAGAAGGTGAAGGAGAAGTTTGGCTCCTATTGGGATGAAAGCCCGGCGTTTTACCGTATAGGAGATGCCCGGTTCTTTTGGAGAGTCAATCATTTTTATCCATTTTACCCGCTGGATGAGGAGCTGGACCTGAATTATATTACCGACCAATCGATTCACTTTCAGCTGTTTGAATCAGAAAAAAACGAATTTGTCAGGAACCTGCCTTCGCAGCGAAATTGCCGAGAGCTGCGTGAATCATTAAAAAAGCTTGGAATGGGGTGAGAGCTTGTCGGCCTATTTAAGCAATTATTGGGTGCTGTACCGGAAGTATGTCGAGCTTTTTGACAAACTTCGCTACAAAGGGATTCCGCTTGGGCTTATCAGTAATTTTTATCAATACATCAGCCCTGAGCTGAGGGTGATGATGGAAGAAGAACCGGAGTTATTCGGACCGGTGGATCAGCATATTGATGAGGGGCAGATTCAGCCGTTTTTTGAAGAAAGAATCCAAAACATCGTTAAAACAAATGACGAACCTGTTAAAGGGAAAGTCATTTTGCACTTTGATTACCTGCGTTTTTCAAACGAAAATTACTATCAATTTGATCCTGAAAAAACCGCTGTTCTGGCCAGATGGAGTTTGCCGCATTATTGTGATCTGCCTGTGATTAGCAAGCGGGAGATTGCCGAATCATGCCAAAAAGGCGATTCGAAGCCTTATCTCGAAACAGCCTGTTCGATTCTCGCCCCTTATGATGACCACCCGGCATTTGGTGATCAAGCGTTTCGTGACCGGCTTTTCAAAGACATTCCTTTATTTATAGAGGCTATTGATACAGTTGATGCGCTGTTTGAACAGGAAAAGATTTCAGCTGTTATTGTCGGTACGGCAGAAGATATTTACAGCAGGGTGCTCGCTCTCATGTGTCAAAGGAAAGGGACCGTCAGCATTTGTCTTCAGCATGGCGCGTTGATGGGAGATGAAGCCTTCATTCCTGTTTTTACAACCTATCAAGCAGTTTTCGGTGCGTATGAAGCAGAGTGGTTCTTACGAAAAGGCTGTAAACCCGAGCAGATTCTAGTAACGGGACATCCCCGCTTCGATCAGATTTTTAACAGAACACCAATGGATATGTCCATATTCTATCGAAAACTTGCTTTTCACCCGTCTAAAAAAATTGTGCTCATTGCCACTCAGCCCTTTTCAGAAGATTTTTATTCCGGTGTGCTGGAAGGGCTTTCTGATCAGAAGCAGCTGCAAATCATCATCAAACCCCATCCGTGGGAAATTGGGAAAAACAAGCTTGATCTGTATCACGCAGCGGCGAAAAAACATCAAGCATGCAGAGTCATCAAAAAGGAGCTCGACCTTTATGACTTGCTGCCGTATGCTGATGCCGCAGTGACGCAAACCTCAACAGTCGGGCTCGAAGCCATGCTGTTTCAAAAGCCTGTGCTGATCGGCAAATCATCCGGAAATCGTTCGTATCCGTACTATGAATCTCTTGGCGATTTTATGTTTGACCAGCCGGATGAACTGGCACACACCTTGGTTGAGGTTCTTCGAAGCCCTGACGTGCATCAAAAAGCGGAAGAGGCGCGTCTGGCATTCATAGCGGCTAATTATCCGGTGGCAGAATCAACAAACGCTTTATTTACGGAACTGAAAGCCAAAACAGGGGTTGATTATAGGCGGGAAGATACTGAATAAAATGATAGGAGCGCAAAGAAATGGTGCAAAAGAGAAATCATTTTCTCCCTTACTCATTGCCGTTAATCGGTAAGGAAGAAATTCAGGAGGTTACTGAAACGCTTGAATCGGGATGGCTCTCCAAAGGCCCGAAGGTTCAGCAGTTTGAAAAAGAGTTTGCCGCATTTGTCGGGGCGAAACACGCCGTGGCGGTGAATTCATGTACCGCAGCTTTATTTTTGGCTTTGAAAGCAAAAGGAATCGGCCCTGGGGACGAGGTTATTACCTCCCCGCTTACGTTCAGCTCGACCGCCAATACGATTATTCATACAGGAGCGACGCCTGTGTTTGCGGACATTGACGAAAACACGCTCAATATTGACCCGGTAAAGCTTGAGGCAGCCGTCACACCGCGAACGAAAGCAGTTGTACCTGTCCACTTTGGCGGGCAGTCCTGCGATATGGATGCGATTTTGGCAATTGCCCAAAAACATGGTTTATTCGTGCTGGAAGATGCGGCGCATGCGGTATATACGACTTATAAGCACAGAATGATCGGTTCGATCGGGGATGCGACGGCATTCAGCTTTTACGCCACCAAAAACCTGGCGACAGGGGAAGGTGGCATGCTCACGACAGATGATGAGGAGCTTGCTGATAAGATTCGTGTGCTAAGCCTTCACGGCATGAGTAAAGCCGCATGGAACCGTTATTCTTCAAATGGCAGCTGGTACTATGAAGTCGAATCGCCCGGCTATAAGATGAATATGTTTGATTTGCAGGCGGCTCTTGGACTTCATCAGCTGAAACGGCTGGATGATATGCAGAAACGGAGAGAAGAGATTGCCGGTCGCTATCAAACCGCTTTTCAGCAGATTCCGGGGCTGATCACACCGTTTGTTCATGATGACGGCAGACACGCCTGGCATTTATATGTTCTGCAAGTTGATGAAAAAAAGGCTGGGGTTACGCGAAGCGAAATGATTACGGCTCTAAAGGATGAATACAATATCGGCACGAGCGTTCATTTTATTCCAGTACACATTCATCCGTATTATCAAAAACAATTTGGATTTAAGGAATCGGACTTCCCGAATGCCATGAATTACTATAAACGAACCCTTTCCCTCCCGCTTTATCCGTCAATGTCTGACGACGATGTACATGATGTCATTGAAGCTGTGCGGGATATCGTAAAAGGGGCTGGTTAAGTGTATACGGTAAAAGAACATGTCTCCAAAGAGGTGATTGAGGAATTTCTCCAAAGCAGACAGCTTACATTGGATGTTCCGTATCAATTTTCCCTCGGCCTTTTTGAAAACAGCAGGCTCCAAGGCGTATTGCTTTACGAAGATTCTTTGTGGGAAAGCAAGGTGCTTCAGAAGAAAGTCATGAATGTCAAACTTCTTGCGGCGAACAGCACCGGGCAGCTGAAGAGGCTGTTTGAAGCTTTTTATTCTGTACGCCAAATGGATGAAACGGATTTTATCTTTGTCCGTGTTCCGGCTGAAGATATCGGAGCCGCGCATGTGATACAGCAGCAGCCGTCCTCTTACTTTGTCGGCAGTTTGCTGAAGCTGGCGATGCCTCCGTCTTTTTATGACAAAACCCCGCCATTTTTTGAACTGGGCCCGCCTGAGCCCGGAGACACAGAAGCGATATGTGAGCTGGCCCGAGACTCGTTTACAAAAAGCAGATATTTTCAGGACCCTCATCTCAGCCGCGATGCAGCAAACAACATTTTTCAGGAGTGGACACGAAACAATCTGAATGGAAGGGCGGCGGTTAATATTGTCGCTAAACACAATGGCGAGGTCATCGGCTATCTTCAGGGCTTATCAAGGGATGATGAGTGCATTCTCGATTTGATGGCTGTAAAGCCGGGATTTGAAGGAAAACGCATTGCCTTTCATTTATTGGCGAATCTCATAGAACAACCGGAGACCCAGAAGCATAGAACGGTAACAGCGGGGACGCAGCTTCACAATGTAAGGGCGATCCGCCTTTATGAACGAATGGGCTTCACCGCTGAACAATCGTATTACTATTATCATATTTGGCCGGGCAAGGAGGCGAAATAATGGCAAAGTTTCAGATTGCGAATAAAACTGTAGGCCATGACGCTCCTGTATTTATTATCGCCGAGGCGGGGATTAATCATGACGGGAAGCTTGATCAGGCTTTTGCGCTGATAGATGCCGCGGCGGAAGCGGGAGCGGATGCCGTGAAATTTCAAATGTTCCAGGCTGATAGGATGTATCAGAAAGATCCTGGTTTGTACAAAACGGCAGCGGGCAAGGACGTCTCTATTTTTTCTTTGGTTCAATCTATGGAAATGCCCGCTGAGTGGATTTCACCGTTATTGGATTACTGCCGCGAAAAGCAGGTAATCTTTTTAAGCACGGTATGTGACGAAGGGTCAGCTGATCTGCTTCAGTCCACCTCACCGAGCGCTTTTAAAATCGCATCCTATGAAATTAACCATCTCCCGCTGCTCAAATATGTTGCCAGGCTGAATAGGCCGATGATTTTCTCGACAGCCGGAGCTGAAATCTCTGATGTTCAAGAAGCTTGGAGCACCATCAGGGCAGAGGGAAACAATCAAATTGCCATAATGCATTGTGTGGCGAAATACCCTGCACCGCCGGAGTACAGCAACCTTAGCGTCATTCCGATGCTTGCCGCCGCTTTTCCTGAGGCGGTGATCGGCTTCTCGGATCATAGCGAGCATCCGACAGAAGCGCCATGTGCCGCGGTTAGGCTTGGAGCAAGACTGATAGAAAAGCATTTTACGGTCGATAAAAATCTGCCGGGTGCCGACCACTCGTTTGCATTAAATCCGGATGAATTGAAAGAAATGGTCGATGGCATCAGGAAAACGGAGGCTGAGCTGAAACAGGGGATCAAAAAGCCGATCTCTGAAAAACTGCTTGGCAGTTCATACAAAACAACAACCGCCATCGAAGGAGAAATCAGAAATTTTGCATACAGAGGCATTTTTACAACAGCTCCGATTCAAAAAGGTGAGGTCTTTAGTGAAGACAATATCGCAGTGCTTCGGCCCGGACAAAAGCCGCAGGGACTGCACCCGAGATTTTTTGAACTGCTGACCGGCGGTGTTCGGGCTGTAAGAGACATCCCCGCCGACACAGGCATTGCCTGGGATGACATTTTAATGAAGGACAGCCCGTTTCATGAATGACATTCTCTTTATCATTCAAGCGAGAATGGGTTCAACAAGGCTGCCGGGAAAAGTGCTTCGACCGATTGGATCGGATCGTTTACTTGATATTCTCGTTCATCGCGTCCGGAAAAGCGCGTTTTACCAAAAGGATCGGGATAATCTTGTCATTGCCACGTCTGACAAAGAAACCGACGACATATTAGAGGCGCATTGCATCAAACATGGCTATCGCGTTTTCCGCGGGAGCGAAGAACGTGTTCTCGATAGGTTTGTCAAGGTCATAGAGGCTGTCAAACCGTCAGTTATCATCCGGTTAACGGGTGATAATCCGTTTGTTGATCCAGAGCTGCTCGATGTAATGATTAAGGCGCACTTTGATCAAGGCGCGGATTATACGTATCTCCTGAATGCCCCATTAGGGATTTGCGGCGAAGTGGTCAACGCCAAGCTGTTAACAGACATCAGCCGCATTCAGGCCTTGGAGGATCAATATCAGGAGCATGTCACATTATATGTGAGAGATCACCCAGCTCTTTATCACGTCCAGTTTTTAGAAGCACCGGAACGGTTTCGCGCCCCTCAATACCGGTTGACCATTGATACAAAAGAAGACTATGAATCGATAAAGGCCCTCTATCAAAAAGCAGGCGAGCGCCCCGATGTATCAGCCTCTGAGCTCATCAGCATTCTGAACCGAAACTCTGATGCGGCGATCGAACGAGAGGATGACTAGCCATGCGTGTTGGGATCGTTGCAGACGGTGGCTATGAAAAGGGAATGGGCCATGTTGTCCGGATGAAGAGACTTGCGGAAGAACTCAAACAGAGCTGCTTGATTACGTTTTACACGAATCAGGAGTCTGAAGCGTTTCTTCATGAAGAGCATTGGCGTGTCATCGTAAAACCGGAGCTGCAGCAGCACGAATTTATTCTCCGGGAAATAAAAAGCAAGAAGTTTGATTTGCTTTTATTTGATATTCTAGGTGCGCCTGCAGAGCTGTTAAAGAAAATAAAGACGGAAACAGATGCGAAAATTGTTCTTTTTGAAGAGAAAAATGGTAAATCGATTCAATATAGTGACGCGGTCATTAACGGCATTTACGGTGACATCAGGAGCAGGGTGTACGTTCAGGGAAACACACGCGTCTATGAAGGCCCGGACTATCTTATTCTTCACCCCGCCTTTCAGGCCGCAAGAGAGAATTACACACTTAAGAAAGACTGCCGCACTATCCTTGTTGCATTAGGAGGAAGTGATCCGAAGCAGCTTATTTTTAAAGTGCTGGCTGCCGCTGATCAAGTCCCCGCCATAAAAGACAAAAACATGATGTTTGTGATGGGGAGCGCTTCACAGCATCAAGAGGCAGTCCGAAGGCAGATCGAAAAGAAGCCGCAGTACAAGGTGATCGAACAGACAAATGATATGGCGGGTTTGATGAAACAAGCGGACGCAGCCATTGTCGCCGGCGGCATCTCACTGTATGAAGCCATTTGCATCGGCGTGCCGTGCCTTGTTCTCTCTCAGGTTGAACATCAAACGGCAACAGCCAAAACATTTGCCGGGCAAGGTGCCGCTCTTGATCTTGGCTTGGGTGAGCTTGTACCGGGTGAAACACTCATTTATCAGATGTCGCGCATTGTGAGCAGCTATCCTCTTCGCCTTTCTTTGCACAAAGGAGGAAGGCCGTTCGTGGATGGAAAAGGCATCAAGCGGGTAACAGCTATTCTTCAAGAATTACATGAACAAAAGGTATAAAAATGCATGTAAGGAAGTGTTAATGTGAAAGGTGTTATTTTAGCCGGAGGAAACGGCTCACGCCTTATGCCCTTAACGAAAGCCGTCAACAAGCATTTGCTTCCTGTAGGCCCGTATCCGATGATATACTGGTCGATTATGAAGCTGGAGGAAGCCGGAATAACAGACATTTTACTCATCAGCCAAAAAGAGCATATGCCGCAATTTTATAAACTGCTTGGAAACGGGGAAGAGCTTGGCGTTACAATCACTTATCAGGTACAGCCTGCAGCATCGGGCATTTCGGATGGGCTGTCTTATGCAAAGCGCTTTACGAAAAAAGAGCCTTTCATTTTGTTATTAGGTGATAATATATTTGAAGATTCATTAAAGCCTTATACAGAACGCTTTGAACAGCAGGGGAAAGGGGCAAAGGTGCTGCTGAAAGAAGTGGATGACCCGGAACGCTTCGGAATCGCTCAGATTGATGAAGAAAACACACGGATTCGTTCCATCATCGAGAAGCCCAAACAGCCGCCGACCAACCTTTGCGTTACCGGCATTTATATGTATGATGCGGAGGTATTTTCGTATATTGAACAAATATCACCATCAAAGCGAGGCGAGCTGGAAATCACCGATGTGAATAATCTATACATCGAAAACAGCCAGCTTACGTATGATGTGTTATCAGGCTGGTGGGTAGATGCCGGAACTCACGAATCGCTTTATCTCGCTTCCCAGCTTGTACACAAGGCTTTACAGAAAGGACAGGACGAAAAGTGATGGCAAAATCATATTTAATTACGGGCGGGGCCGGCTTCATCGGGCTCACGTTTACAAAGCTCATGCTGAGGGAAACGGATGCGCGCATTACCGTTTTAGATAAACTGACGTACGCCAGCCACCCGGAAGAAATGGAAACATTAAAGCAAAACAGCCGCTTTCGCTTTATAAAAGGGGACATCAGCGTTCAGGAGGATATCGACCGCGCGTTTGACGAGACCTATGACGGGGTTATTCACTTCGCTGCAGAATCGCATGTGGACAGAAGCATTTCCCAAGCAGAGCCGTTTATCACCACAAATGTCATGGGGACTTACCGATTGGCGGAAGCGGTTTTGCAAGGCAAAGCCAAGAAGCTGATTCATATTTCAACGGATGAGGTGTACGGAGATTTAGAAGCGGATGATCCAGCATTTACAGAAACGACGCCGCTTTCTCCTAATAATCCTTACTCAGCCAGCAAAGCAAGCTCTGATTTGCTCGTATTGTCTTATGTGAAAACCCACAAGCTTCCGGCGATCATTACACGATGCAGCAACAATTACGGCCCTTATCAGCACAGCGAAAAAATGATTCCGACGATTATCCGTCATGCGAAGCAAGGCCTGCCGGTTCCGCTGTATGGAGATGGACTTCAGATTAGAGATTGGCTGTTTGCGGAGGATCATTGCCGCGCCATCAAGCTGATTTTAGAAAAAGGAACCGTAGGCGAGGTGTATAACATCGGCGGCGGAAATGAACGCACGAATAAAGAGCTTGCGAGCATCATCATGAAGCACCTGGGCTGTGAGGAATTGTTCGCCCACGTGGAAGACCGAAAAGGGCATGACCGGCGCTATGCAATCAATGCATCAAAACTGAAAAACGAACTTGGCTGGCGGCAGGAAGTGCCGTTTGAAGAAGGCATTGCGCGTACGATTCAGTGGTATACAGACAATGACCGATAAGAAGGTGATCTGATTGACAAAGGTATTGGTGACTGGGGCGGGAGGACAGCTTGGACTGGAACTGTGCCGCCAGCTGAAGCAAGCCGGATACGAGGTCATTGCGTTAACAAAGAAGATGATGAACATTGCTGACCAGCGCTCAGTACGGCATTCGTTTGGCCATTATCAGCCGGATATTGTGGTCAATACCGCCGCTTTTACGTCGGTTGATCAATGTGAGAAAGAGCTTGATAAAGCGTACTTGATCAACGGAATCGGCGCTTATTATACTGCGCTAGAGGCAACCCGCATCGGCGCTCAATATGTTCATATCAGCACGGACTATGTATTCGATGGGAAAGGAAACCAGCCTTACAAGGAAAACGATCCCCTTGATCCAAGCACCATCTATGGCAAAAGCAAAAAGCTCGGAGAAGAACTGATTCGTTTGGCAACAAAAAACAGCACGATCATCAGAACATCATGGGTGTACGGACATGGCGGCAGCAATTTCGTTCATACCATGCTGAAGCTTGCTGAAACGAAACAAGAGCTGCGGGTTGTCAGCGATCAAATAGGTTCGCCGACTTATACGAAGGATTTAGCAGAAGCGGTCATCAAGCTGTTCAGCTATCCGCCGGGCATCTATCATGTCAGCAATTCAGGCATATGCAGCTGGTATGAGTTTGCGGAGGCAATTATGGAAGAAAGCGGGCTGGAAACAGTCATTTTGCCTGTCACAACAGAGGAATACGGGAACAAAACGCCCCGCCCGGCATACTCTGTGCTGAGCCATCGGGCTATTGAAGAAGCCGGCATCCGCCCCCGCCACTGGCGGGAAGCGTTACGGGAGTATTTGCAGGAAAGGAGCAGTGTGCATGATTGATGGAGTCAAGGTGAAAAAATTGACGAAGCATAGCGATGACAGAGGCTTTTTTGCTGAGCTGGTCCGGGATGATGAGAATCTTCTTGAGCATTTCGGGCAGGCCTCTTGGTCGAAAAGCTATCCGGGTGTGATTAAGGCATTTCATTATCATGAGAAGCAGGATGATCTCTGGTTCTTCCCAACCGGTCACGCTCAGGTTGTCCTCTACGATCTTCGAGACGACTCAAAGACAAAAGGAGAAACGGACGTCTATTATATGGGCGAAGACAACCCGATGCTGTTATTAATCCCAAAAGGGGTGGCCCACGGATACAGAGTGCTGGGAGAAACGCCGCTGACAATTATCTACTTTACCACCATGTCGTATAATCCGGATCAGCCTGATGAAAAAAGAATTCCTTGGAATGATGAGACGATCGGTTTTAACTGGAACACTGAATTCAGATAAAAATAAGAACGTGATCAATCGAAGAGCAGAGGCATCTTCGACTTTTTTTGTCCTTTTTTAAAATAGGATAAAAGATAGAAATCAGAAGGTATAAGTTACTAGAAAAAGAGTGGGAAATCCTCCATTTGAACCTTGTATAAACAGGAAGGAATTCACAAGTGATTCCAAGTGTTAATATTCCTGAAAAAGCATTTACTTCCATGGAAAATGATGATAGATTAATTTTTAAGAAAAAGAACTGGTAATTCGCGAATTGCAAAAAAACGCTTTTTCTGCAGAGGACGCTCTGGCCAATTTCAACAGTGATTTGAGGAGGAAATGTCATGTTAAAAAGAACTTCATTCGTATCTTCATTATTGATCAGTTCAGCTGTCTTACTATCAATCTTGCTTCCTTCAGGCCAAGCTCATGCACAGTCTGCATCAATCGAGGCAAAAACGATCAACAGCACAAAAGAGTGGACCACTTCTGATATTGAAGTGACATATAAACCAAATGCGGTGCTTTCTCTTGGAGCGGTAGTATTTCAATTTCCTGACGGGTTTCATGCTACGACAAGAGATTCAGTAAATGGAAGAACACTGAAAGAAACACAGATTTTAAACGATGGAAAAACAGTCAGACTCCCGCTTACGCTTGATTTGTTAGGCGCATCCGAATTTGACCTCGTCATGGTGCGCAAAACTCTTCCTCGCGCAGGCACTTACACGATTAAAGGCGATGTAGTAAACGGTTTGGGAATCGGCAGTTTTTATGCTGAAACGCAACTGGTGATTGATCCCCGTTAATCGATAGATTTGTAGTCAGAGACTGAGATGTTTTCAGTCTCTTTTTTTTGTGGATTCAAAAGCTGGTACGGATCTTGCATGATCATATGGTGAATCCAATGAAGAAAGGAATTGGCGGGCTGATTTTTTAAAGCGCTTACATTACAGCCGGCCAAAAAAACAATGAGGTGAAAAAGATGTCAGCAAAGCAAGTCTCAAAAGATGAAGAAAAAGAAGCTCTTAACTTATTTCTGTCTACCCAAACGATCATTAAGGAGGCCATTCGGAAGCTGGGGTATCCGGGCGATATGTATGAACTCATGAAAGAGCCGCAGAGAATGCTCACTGTCCGCATTCCGGTCAAAATGGACAATGGGAGCGTCAAAGTGTTCACAGGCTACCGGTCACAGCACAATGATGCTGTCGGTCCGACAAAGGGGGGCGTTCGCTTCCATCCAGAAGTCAATGAAGAGGAAGTAAAGGCATTATCCATTTGGATGACGCTCAAATGCGGGATTGCCAATCTTCCTTACGGCGGCGGGAAGGGCGGTATCATTTGTGATCCGCGGACAATGTCATTTGGAGAACTGGAAAGGCTGAGCAGGGGGTATGTCCGTGCTATCAGCCAGATCGTCGGTCCGACAAAGGATATTCCAGCTCCAGATGTATACACCAATTCGCAGATTATGGCGTGGATGATGGATGAGTACAGCCGACTGCGGGAATTCGATTCTCCGGGCTTTATTACAGGCAAGCCGCTCGTTTTAGGCGGATCGCAAGGTCGGGAAACGGCGACGGCACAGGGCGTCACGATTTGTATTGAAGAGGCGGTGAAGAAAAAAGGGATCAAGCTGCAAAACGCACGCATCATCATACAGGGCTTTGGAAACGCGGGTAGCTTCCTGGCCAAATTCATGCACGATGCGGGCGCGAAGGTGATCGGGATTTCTGATGCCCATGGCGGGCTCTACAACCCGGACGGCCTTGATATCCCTTATTTGCTCGATAAACGGGACAGCTTCGGCATGGTCACCAACTTATTTACTGATGTCATCACAAATGAGGAACTGCTTGAAAAGGAATGCGATATTTTAGTGCCTGCCGCGATCTCCAATCAAATCACAGCCAAAAACGCACATAACATTCAGGCGTCAATCGTCGTCGAAGCAGCGAATGGACCGACAACCATTGACGCCACTAAGATCCTGAATGAAAGAGGCGTGCTGCTTGTGCCGGATATCCTGGCGAGTGCCGGCGGCGTCACGGTTTCTTATTTTGAATGGGTGCAGAATAACCAAGGATATTATTGGTCGGAAGAAGAGGTTGCAGAAAAATTGAGAAGCGTCATGGTCAGCTCGTTCGAAACGATTTATCAGACAGCGGCAACGCATAAAGTGGATATGCGCTTGGCGGCTTACATGACGGGCATCAGAAAATCGGCAGAAGCATCGCGTTTCCGCGGATGGGTGTAATTTTCGGATTTGAAGCCAATGCAAAATAATTTTGCGTTTTTCTTTGTGGGAAGGGCAAAAACCGCAAAAATAATTTGCTTTCAAGCTCGGAAAAAGAGAAAGGTGATCACCTGTTAGACAAATTTCTGTTCGATTCAACAAGCTTTTTCAGCAAAAGACAAGAAAATGGCATGATTCTTGCATTTTTATTCATATGCGAAGATATATTTTCATAACACGAGGGGGACTACATATGACAGTCACATACGCGCACGAACCATTTACAGATTTTACGGAAGCAATGAATAAAACAGCATTTGGGGAGTCATTGGCCTTTGTAAACACTCAGCTTGGCAAGCATTATCCGCTTGTTATCAATGGAGAAAAAATTGAAACGGACCGCAAAATCATTTCTATTAACCCGGCTAACAAAGAAGAGGTGATTGGGTACGCGTCTACAGCTGATCAAGAGCTTGCTGAAAAAGCGATGCAAGCCGCATTGCAGACATTTGAATCCTGGAAAAAACAAAGACCAGAGCACCGTGCGAATATTCTCTTTAAGGCAGCGGCTATTTTGCGCAGAAGAAAGCATGAATTTTCAAGCTATCTTGTGAAGGAAGCGGGAAAACCGTGGAAGGAAGCGGATGCGGACACGGCTGAAGCGATAGACTTTTTAGAGTTCTACGCGCGCCAAATGTTAAACCTTAAGGAAGGGGCTCCGGTGAAGAGCCGTGCTGGCGAGTTCAATCAATATCATTACGAAGCGCTTGGCGTCGGCATCGTCATTTCACCATTTAACTTCCCGCTTGCAATTATGGCGGGAACAGCGGCGGCAGCGATTGTGACAGGAAATACGATTCTCTTAAAACCGGCTGACGCAGCACCGGTAGTGGCAGCGAAATTTGTCGAGGTCATGGAGGAAGCGGGCCTGCCAAACGGTGTTCTGAATTACATTCCGGGAGATGGAGCGGAGATCGGTGATTTCTTAGTTGAGCATCCGAAGACACGATTTGTCTCATTTACAGGTTCCCGTGCAGTCGGCTGCCGGATTTATGAGCGAGCCGCCAAAGTGCAGCCGGGCCAAAAATGGCTCAAACGGGTAATTGCTGAGATGGGCGGAAAAGACACAGTGCTTGTCGACAAGGACGCTGATCTTGACCTTGCTGCATCCTCTATCGTGTACTCAGCATTTGGATATTCAGGACAGAAGTGTTCTGCGGGCTCCCGCGCAGTTATCCATCAGGATGTTTATGATGAAGTGGTGGAAAAAGCTGTGGCGCTGACCAAAACGCTGACTGTCGGCAATCCAGAAGATCCTAATACGTATATGGGACCCGTGATTCATGAAGCATCCTACAACAAAGTGATGAAATACATTGAAATCGGCAAATCTGAAGGCAAGCTATTGGCCGGCGGAGAAGGCGATGATTCAAAAGGCTACTTTATTCAGCCGACGATCTTTGCAGATGTTGATGAAAACGCGCGCTTAATGCAGGAAGAAATTTTCGGCCCGGTTGTTGCGATTTGCAAAGCGCGTGATTTCGATCATATGCTGGAGATTGCCAATAACACGGAATACGGATTAACAGGCGCGCTTCTGACGAAAAACCGTGCGCACATTGAACGGGCACGCGAGGATTTCCATGTCGGAAACCTATACTTCAACAGAGGCTGCACCGGAGCAATTGTCGGCTATCAGCCGTTCGGCGGTTTTAATATGTCCGGAACAGACTCAAAAGCAGGCGGTCCCGATTACTTAATTCTTCATATGCAAGCCAAAACAACGTCCGAAGCTTTTTGATTTGAGAGAAATCAAATCGTGCGATTCTTGAGCGGATCGCACGATTTCAACTTTTTGATCAGGAGGACAATTTATGCAGTATACAAAAATCAGTCACATGAATCCGGCTGAAAGAGTGGAGGCGCTGACAGCATCTCTGGTCAGCCTCAGCAGTGTGAACGGCACCGTTGGAGAAGGGACAAAAGCGGATTTTATCAAAGAAGTGATCACGAGCTATCCTTATTTTCAGGAACACCCCAGTCATGTGTGGGAACAGGCCATTCCAAATGACCCATACAATCGCAAAAATATTTTTGCGTTTATTGAAGGATGTGGAGAAAGCCGAAATACAGTCATTTACCATGCCCATCTGGATACAGTCGGAATTGAAGATTTCGGCCCTTTAAAGGATATCGCTTTTGATTGTGAGAAATTGGCGGAGTATTTCAGCCGCTATGAGTTCGATCAGGATGTTCAGCGGGATGCCAAATCAGGCGATTGGATGTTCGGAAGAGGATCTGTCGATATGCAGAGCGGCATCGCCGTACATTTAGCCAATCTCCTGCATTTTTCGGAGAACCTTGAAACATTGCCGGGAAATGTATTGTTTATGGCAAATCCCGATGAGGAGAGCCAGCATTCGGGCGTGCTCGCCAGCATTTCAGAGCTGAATCGGTTAAAAAAAGAAAAACAGCTTCACTATCTGGCTGCCATTAATACAGATTTTATTACCCCGCTTTACGATGGTGATCAGACAAGATATATCTATACTGGAGCCGCGGGAAAACTACTGCCTTGCTTTTACATTTACGGCCGTGAAGTCCATGTTGGCGATACACTGGCAGGGATTGACCCGAATTTCATTTCAGCTGAAATCACAAGCCGTCTCCACAATAACATTCATCTGGCGGAAAAGGTTGAAGGAGAGTTGGTTCTGCCCCCATCCTGTTTGTATCAGCGTGATAACAAGGAATCCTATAATGTGCAAACGGCTGTCAGCACAAGCTTGTATTTCAATTGTTTTATTTATGAAAGAACAGCAAAGGAAATGATGGATTTGCTTATTGAAGTCACTGAGGAAGCATGCCGGGAAACAGAACAAAAATTATCAGACTATTATGAAGAATATGTAAAAAGAGCCAACCTGCCAAAGAAACATTTATCATGGGGCATCCAAGTGTATAGTCTGGAGCAATACTTAGAAAAGCTGAGAAACCGGGGAATAGACCCCGAACAGTGTATCGAGCAGACATTCAAAGCCAACGAGCACCTAGAACTTCGTATGAGATGCTTTCAGGCAATTGAAGAGCTTCAAAAGCTTGACCCCGATCAAGGCGCAAAAGTCATTCTATTTTACGCACCTCCTTACCTGCCGCATAACTATTTGAAAGAAGATAGCACAAGAGATCAGCTTTTGCAGCATGTGATTAAAGAAGCGGCTGACAAAACCGCTGCATCGACAGGCGAAACATTTGTCTTCAAAAAGTTTTTCCCCTACTTGGCAGACGGCAGTTTCTTATCGCTGCATGAAACCGATGACGAAATTGATTCTTTTATCAGAAACTTCCCTGGGTGGAATATGATTGGAACCATTCCGTTTAAAGACATACGCAAGCTGAATATTCCATCCATTAATATGGGCGTGTATGGAAAAGACGGCCATAAATGGACGGAACGAGTCTATAAACCATACACATTTCATGTATTGCCTTTCCTCATACAACAAACCACCGTCCATCTTTTGCAAAGCTACCGGATGACCATCACGGCAAAAGAATCAAAGGAGGAAGGATGATGCAGAATCATAAAAATGAATTGCAGCGCAGCATGAAAAGCAGGCATTTGTTTATGATTGCTTTGGGAGGGGTGATTGGCACAGGGCTGTTTCTAGGCTCCGGCTTTACCATTAGCCAGGCGGGACCGCTCGGCGCCATTGCTGCGTATATCATCGGCGGATTTTTAATGTATCTCGTCATGCTTTGTTTAGGAGAATTGGCTGTTGCCATGCCGGTGGCCGGATCGTTTCAGGCCTACGCCACTAAATTTCTGGGACCGTCAACAGGCTTTATGATCGGCTGGCTGTATTGGTTCAGCTGGGCGAATACAGTAGGTTTGGAGCTGACGTCAGCAGGCATTTTGATGCAAAGGTGGCTGCCCTCCGTTCCGATTTGGATATGGTGTCTCGTGTTTGGGATTGTCATCTTTTTGATTAATGCGCTGTCTGTCAGAAGCTTTGCAGAAATGGAATTTTGGTTTTCAAGCATCAAAGTGGCGGCGATCATCTTATTTATCGTGATTGGCGGAGCCGCTGTGTTTGGCTTGATTGACTTTAAAGGCGGACACGAAACACCCTTTTTGTCTAACTTTATGACTGACAGGGGACTTTTCCCTAATGGGGTGCTGGCCGTTATGTTTACGCTGGTCATGGTGAATTTCTCCTTTCAGGGCACGGAGCTTGTCGGCATTGCGGCAGGGGAAAGTGAAAGTCCGGAAAAAACACTGCCAAAGTCCATTCGGAATGTCATTTGGCGCACGCTGTTTTTCTTTGTGCTGGCAATGTTCGTCTTGGTTGCCATTCTTCCGTACAAAACGGCGGGCGTTATTGAAAGCCCGTTTGTAGCGGTGCTCGATCAAATCGGCATCCCATTTTCGGCAGATATCATGAACTTTGTCATCTTAACGGCGATTTTATCTGTTGCCAATTCGGGTTTGTATGCGGCGTCGCGCATGATGTGGTCACTTTCATCAAATCAAATGGGCCCCTCCTTTCTCACCAGACTGACAAAAAAAGGCGTGCCGATGAATGCCCTGCTGATTACCCTCGGCATTTCCGGCTGCTCGCTGCTGACAAGTGTCATGGCCGCAGAAACAGTGTATTTATGGTGTATCTCAATTTCGGGCATGGTGACAGTTGTAGCGTGGATGTCCATTTGTGCGTCGCAATTTTTCTTTCGCAGACGTTTCCTCGCTGAAGGCGGAAACGTGAATGATCTGGAGTTCAGAACGCCGCTTTATCCGCTAGTCCCGATTCTCGGATTTTGTTTATACGGATGCGTGTTGATCAGCCTTATTTTCATTCCGGATCAAAGGATCGGCTTGTACTGCGGCGTGCCGATCATTATTTTCTGCTATGCGTACTATCATCTGAGCATCAAAAAGCGTATCAATCATGAACCTGCAGAAAAAGAACAGGCAGAGGCGCAATAGGAAAAGCTCTCCGGGAGAACGGAGAGCTTTTTGGTATGTTAAAATCAGTTGATTTTCAAAATGAAACGAGGAAATCTATATTGGGATTTAAATGAAAATAATTAAAAATGTAAAGGTTTCGTTCGAATTGTAAATGATGAAAAAACAATGCTAAACTATAATACAACTTTATGATAAGAAGATTATGGAAGAGGTGTTTGAGAAAGAATGAACAGCAATCAAAACAATGACATCAAAACAAAACATCATTTTCCGCTATTGTTAGCACTGGCTTTAACGATGGGGGTATTTGCGGCCGGATCAGAAGAGCTTGTGATCTCACCGCTGCTGCCGGATTTAGCAAAAGCCTTCAGCTCAGATGTCAGTGTCCTTGCATTATCTATCAGTATTTACGGCATTATGATTTTTATCGGTGCGCCGCTTTTGGTTCCATTAGGCGATAAATACTCCAGAGAACTGAGTTTATTGGCCGGGCTTATGATCTTTATCATAGGAACAGTGATATGCGCTTTGAGTCAAAATATCTTTTTCTTCTTTTTAGGCCGGGCGCTTTCGGGATTGGCTGCCGGAGCGTTTGTGCCGACCGCTTACGCCGTTGTCGGTGATCGTGTTCCTTATACATACCGGGGCAAAGTGATGGGGCTGATCGTTTCAAGCTGGTCGCTGGCGCTGATTTTTGGAGTGCCGCTCGGATCATTTATCGGCGGAGTCCTGCATTGGAGATGGACATTTTGGATTTTCGCCTTGATGGGCATTTTCGTCGTCCTGCTGATTCTCCTTGAAATGCGCCGTCATGCCCAGCATCAAACAAGCGGCGAGGAAGAAAAAGAAGAGCCGGCAGGAACATTCCGGGATGCGCTGAAAGTCCCGCGTGTACCTGTTTATATCACGATAACCTTTTGTAATATGATTGGATTTTACGGTATGTATTCCTTTTTAGGCACCTATCTTCAGGACGTTTTTACCGGAGGAAACACAGCTGCGGGCTTATTTATCATGATTTACGGAATCGGGTTTTCCATGAGTGTCATTACAGGAAAGGTGGCCGACCGCGTCGGAAAAATGCGCTCCCTTTTGATTGCGCTGGGGGTCATCAGCGTTCTGCTGGCATGTTTACCATATGCGCCGGCGTCAATGTTTCTGTTAATTGTCAGCCTATTTATATGGGGATTAATGCAAAGCTTGACGGTGACGCTGCTCAGCACCATTTTGAGTGATTGCTCAGAGCGTCATCGCGGAAAAATCATGGTGTTTTACAGTCTCGCCTCGAATCTGGCCGTGACATTAGGATCTGCTTTGATGGGACCTGTCTATGTGGCATACGGCTATGCGGCCGTCGGATGGATTTGCGCCGCCATCACAGTGCTCGGATTTGTACTCAGTGTATTCGCATATAAAAAATACGGCAAGCATGAGCAGAAGGCCGATCAGTCCTTATCCCAATAAACAAAGTTTCTAAATTCCTATAATTAAAAACCCTTTTTAAAGGGTTTTTTTGTTTGTATGGGAATAATTATCAATATTTTCAAAAAACATTGACAGTTCAATTTCCGCTGGATAAAATTTACTTAAAATTTTAAAAGATTGGTTGGTGCTCATGATTATATTGGATAATAGCATTCAGACAAAAAAAAGAACTGATTCACTATCCAAACTCATTACAGTCAACACGCTCGGCCCTGAGGGGACAAGCAGTGAGTACGCAGCAAAGCATTTCATTTCCAATTTTACTCTTCTACAAGGGCTGAACAGTAAATTGTCCTTGCATGATACTTTTGAATCATGCATTGAAAGGACACTCCAAAGCCCGCTGGAATATACCATCGTCCCACACGCTTATGACGGCATTAAGCATTTCTACATGAGGCCGGATTTGCAGCTATTGCAGATCTTCAGGTGCGATACACCGATGTACGGCCTGGCTGTTCGTCCTGACTTTGAATTCAGAGACGATATGCTTGATACATCTGTTGTTGTTTCACATCCATCACCTATTAATTTAATCAAATATTTTACCCGCAAAGATGTACGTTTCAAACTGGTCAATTCGACCAGCCAAGCTGCAAGAAAAGTAAAAGAAGGCTTGTATGATATTGCCTTAACCAATGAGCTTGCAAGGCAAAAGTACGGGCTAACCTTTGTAAAAACATTCAAAAGCATTCCGATGAGCTGGTCATTATTTGGAAAAGGAGACGTTGATGATGAAAACTAAAGAAGATATGCAGGAGCTTTATTTCCCGACTCCGAAATTAATTGAATGGGAAAACGGAGTGAGGCAGTATTCAACCGTACGAGGAGATACTGAAGTATTAATGTCTTACGTCCCGCCGCATACCAATGTTGAACCCCATCAGCATAAGGAGGTTCAAATCGGCATGGTCGTTTCCGGCGAGCTGATGATGACTGTCGGAGATGTGACAAGAAAAATGACAGCCTTGGAATCTGCCTATATCGCGCCGCCGCATGTGCCTCACGGGGCAAGAAACGACACAGACCAAGAAGTGATTGCTATTGATATCAAGCGGCTGAAAGCTGATGAAACGTATACAAGTCCTGAGGACTATTTTTTGGATATTTTCAAAACAAGAGACCTGCTGCCGGGCATGGAAGTCACGTTCTTTGTTGAGGATTGGGTAGAGATTATGCTTGCCAAAATCCCTGGAAACGGCGGAGAAATGCCTTTCCATAAACATCGCAATGAACAAATCGGCATCTGCATCGGCGGCGGCTATGACATGACGGTCGAAGGCTGCACAGTCGGGATGGAATTCGGCACAGCTTATTTCTGTGAGCCTCGCGAAGATCATGGTGCCATCAACCGTTCAGAAAAAGAATCAAAATCGATTAATATCTTCTTCCCGCCGCGCTATAACAGGGCAAAAGCAAAAAAAATGAAGGCGGATGAATAATCATGAACCTCACCGATAAAACCGTCCTCATAACAGGAGGCGCATCAGGGATTGGTTATGCGGCGGTTCAGGCTTTTTTGAACCAGCAGGCCAATGTGGTTGTGGCGGATATTGACGAGAAGCAGGGAGAAGCAATGGTACGGAAAGAAAATAATGACAGGCTGCATTTTGTGCAAACGGACATTACAGACGAAGCTGCCTGTCAGCACGCTGTTGAATCGGCGGTCGATACATTTGGCGGGCTGGATGTATTGATTAATAATGCAGGCATCGAAATCGTGGCGCCCATTCACGAGATGGAGCTCAGCGATTGGAACAAGGTGCTGCAAGTCAATTTGACCGGCACGTTTTTAATGAGCAAACACGCACTTAAGCATATGCTGGCTGCCGGCAAGGGCAACATCATTAATACATGCTCAGTCGGCGGACTCGTGGCATGGCCTGATATTCCTGCCTATAATGCCAGCAAAGGCGGCGTTTTGCAGCTGACTAAATCAATGGCCATTGATTATGCGAAGCATCAAATTCGCGTGAACTGCGTATGCCCGGGGATTATCGACACACCGCTGAATGAAAAATCATTCCTTGAAAATAATGAAGGCACACTTGAAGAGATCAAAAAAGAAAAGGCAAAGGTAAATCCGCTGCTGAGGCTGGGGAAACCCGAAGAAATCGCAAATGTGATGCTGTTTTTAGCCTCGGATTTATCAAGCTATATGACCGGAAGCGCCATCACCGCAGACGGAGGATACACCGCACAATAGAGAAGGAGTGTTTTACATATGGAGAGAAAAACAGTATTGGTCATTGCTGATCTTGGAGGCTGCCCGCCTCACATGTTTTATAAAAGTGCTGCTGAAAAATATAACCTGGTCAGCTTTATTCCAAGGCCTTTTGCAATTACAGCCTCCCACGCAGCATTGATTGAAAAATACTCGGTCGCGGTCATAAAAGATAAAGACTATTTTAAGAGTTTAGCTGATTTTGAGCATCCTGACTCCATTTATTGGGCGCATGAGGACCATGACAAGCCTGAAGAAGAGGTTGTCGAGCAAATCGTCAAGGTTGCCGAAATGTTTGGGGTGGATGCCATCACAACAAACAATGAATTATTCATTGCCCCGATGGCGAAAGCCTGTGAACGTCTGGGTCTGAGAGGTGCCGGCGTGCAGGCTGCCGAAAATGCCAGAGATAAAAATAAAATGAGAGACGCTTTTAATAAGGCTGGCGTCAAATCAATCAAAAACAAACGTGTTACAACTCTTGAGGATTTCCGTGCCGCACTTGAAGAGATCGGCACACCTCTTATTTTAAAGCCTACATACTTAGCGAGTTCAATCGGCGTCACGCTGATTACGGACACTGAGACGGCAGAAGCAGAATTTAACAGAGTCAATGACTATCTGAAGTCGATTAACGTGCCAAAGGCGGTTACGTTTGAAGCGCCGTTTATCGCTGAAGAATTTTTACAGGGTGAGTATGGAGACTGGTATCAAACAGAAGGGTACTCCGACTATATCAGCATCGAAGGCATCATGGCCGACGGTGAGTATTTCCCGATCGCCATTCATGACAAAACGCCGCAAATCGGATTTACAGAAACATCCCACATTACGCCGTCCATTCTGGATGAAGAGGCGAAAAAGAAAATTGTCGAAGCCGCCAAAAAGGCAAATGAAGGTCTTGGCCTGCAAAATTGCGCAACACATACAGAGATCAAGCTAATGAAAAACAGAGAACCGGGTTTAATTGAATCGGCAGCCAGATTCGCCGGCTGGAATATGATCCCTAATATTAAAAAGGTCTTCGGCCTTGATATGGCGCAATTATTATTAGATGTCCTTTGTTTCGGAAAAGAGGCCGATCTGCCTGACGGATTATTGGATCAAGAGCCTTACTATGTCGCCGACTGCCATTTGTACCCGCAGCATTTCAAACAAAATGGCCAGATTCCAGAAACTGCTGAGGATTTGGTCATTGAAGCGATCGATCTGCCTGACGGGCTTTTAAAAGGGGATACTGAAATCGTTTCTTTTTCGGCCGCAGCGCCAGGCACTTCAGTTGATTTGACACTGTTCGAAGCTTTCAACTCCATCGCTGCATTCGAACTGAAAGGCAGCAATTCACAGGATGTCGCTGAATCAATCAGACAAATTCAGCAGCATGCGAAGCTGACGGCAAAGTATGTGCTGCCAGTATGAAACAGCTGAAGCCAAACTCTAAATACTTGCTTTACGGGCAGGCGCTATCTTTCATGGGAGACTATTGTGTTCTCCCTGCCCTGCTCATTTTGTCTACATATTATCACGATTATTGGGTGACGTCCGGGGTCATCGTGGTCAGAAGCATTCCGATGGTGTTCCAGCCGTTTTTGGGGGTTCTGGTCGACCGGTTAGACAGAATTAAGATCATGCTGTGGACGGATATTATCAGAGGCATCATTTTTTTGGGGCTCACATTTCTTCCAAAAGGCGAATATCCGCTCATTTTTCTGGCTCTGCTGTTTATTTCTTATGGAAGCGGCGTGTTTTTTAATCCGGCCCGTCTTGCCGTCATGTCGTCCTTGGAATCAGATATTAAAAGCATCAACACGTTATTTGCAAAAGCGACAACCATCTCCATTATCGTCGGGGCGGCTGCCGGAGGGCTCTTTCTGTTAGGCGGATCTGTGGAGCTGGCTGTGGCCTTTAACGGTGTGACATACCTGATTTCGGCATTTTTTATCAGCCGTATCAAACTGCAATTTGTGCCGATTCAATCTGAAAACATCAAAGAGGCCTTTCAGTCTTTTAAAGAAGGACTCAAGGAAATCAAAAGCAATGCATTCGTATTAAACGCCATGTTTACGATGATTACAATGGCTGTGCTGTGGGGAATTGTGTACAGCTATTTTCCGATTGTCAGCCGCTTTCTTGGTGATGGAGAAATCGGCAACTTTATCCTCACATTCTGCATCGGCTTCGGCGGCTTTATCGGGGCGGCGCTTGTCAGCAAATGGGGCTTTAACAACAATAGAGGCCTGACGTACTTTACCGTTTTATCGATTGTTTCGCTGGCGCTGTTTTTATTCACGCCGATATTCGCTGTTTCTATCATCGCGGCGATCCTCTTTTTCATCGCGATGGAATACGGGGAAGTGCTTGCAAAGGTGAAGGTTCAGGAGAATGCGGCAAACCAGATTCAAGGGCGCATTTTTTCAGTAGCCGAAGCGTCTATCGGATTATGCATTTCTGTTGGTTCAATGTTAATCAACGTCTTCAGCGCTCCGGTCATTATGGGGCTGATTGTTGTGATTGTATGCGGATTGTTTCTGCATACGAAGCTTGTTAACAAATCGTTTTTGGAACGGGATAATAAAACGGAGCAAAAAGGAGTCTTTTAGATGGAAATAACACCGTCCGATGTCATCAAGACACTTCCAAGGCAGGAGTTTTCTCTCGTTTTTCAAAAGGTAAAGGAATTGGAAAAAACGGGGGCCCACATCATTAATCTCGGACAAGGAAACCCTGACCTTCCCACTCCGCCGCATATCGTCGAGGCTTTGCGGGAGGCATCTCTGAATCCTTCGTTTCATGGATACGGCCCATTCAGAGGTTATCCTTTTTTGAAGGAAGCAATCGCTGCTTTCTATAAAAGAGAATACGGCGTGACAATCAATCCTGAAACGGAGGTCACCCTTTTCGGAGGCGGGAAAGCCGGTTTGTATGTGCTGACACAATGCCTGCTCAATCCGGGAGACATCGCTTTAGTCCCGAATCCAGGCTACCCTGAATATTTATCAGGGATTACGATGGCGCGAGCTGAGCTTTACGAAATGCCGCTGTATGAAGAAAATGGCTATTTGCCGGATTTTGAAAAGATTGATCCAGCCGTGCTGGAAAAAGCGAAGCTTATGTTTTTAAACTATCCGAACAACCCCACTGGAGCTGTGGCCGATGCGGCTTTTTATGCAAAAGCGGCTGCTTTTGCGAAAGAGCATCATATCCATTTGATTCATGACTTTGCATACGGGGCGTTTGAATTCGATCAAAAACCGGCCAGCTTTCTTGAGGCAGAGGATGCCAAGGCTGTCGGAGCAGAGCTTTATTCATTTTCAAAAACATTTAATATGGCAGGCTGGAGAATGGCGTTTGCGGTTGGGAATGAAAAGATCATTCAGGCCGTCAATGAATTTCAGGATCATGTATTTGTCGGCATGTTCGGCGGGCTGCAGCAGGCGGCGAGTGCGGCGCTTTCCGGAGATCCGGAGCAAACGGAATCGCTGAAACGAATTTATAAAGAACGAATTGACTTTTTTACGGCGCTTTGCGAAAAGGAATTGGGCTGGAAGATGGAGAAGCCAAAAGGAACCTTTTACATATGGGCTGAAATTCCGAATACGTTTGAGACATCTCACCAATTTTCCGATTACTTGCTGGAGCATGCCCATGTCGTAGTCACACCGGGCGAAATTTTCGGAAGCAACGGAAAAAGGCATGTCAGAATCTCAATGGTGTCGAAGCAGGAGGATCTGCGGGAATTTGTTATGCGGATTCAAAAACTGAACCTGCCGTTCGGGTCATTACAAGAAACATCCCGCTAAAAAGCGGGATGTTTTTTATATGCTTTTCATGCTGCCGCCATCAGCGGAAATTTGCTGTCCTGTGATGTAGGAGGCTTCCTCAGAGGCAAGAAACGCGGCGAGCGCTGCGGTTTCTTCGGCTGATCCGACCCGTTTCATCGGAATCCCGGAAGCGATCTGTTCCACTGCTTCCTGTTTGGATATGCTGTTTTTTTTCATCACATTTTCCACAAATTGATGATAACGGTCCGTAGCGATAAAACCAGGGTTCAGGCAGTTGACTGTAATGTTGTGAGGAGCAAGCTGGATGGAAATGTTTTTACTGGCGTTAATTAAAGCGGCATTCATCATACTGTTTGTGAACATGTTGGCCCCGGGTTCTTTCCACAGATTTCCGACGATGTTGATGATTCTGCCAAACTCATTTTGTTTCATCAGTGAGGAAGCACGCTTGATAGCGTCAATATAGGCAACGGTCTTTTGTGTGAAAGTGGCTGTCATATCCTCTATATTGCAGTTATCAAATGTGTCAGGCGCGCCGCCCGGTATATTATTAATCAGAACATCAAGCCGTCCGCATTGAGAATCGATTTCCTGAAAAATGCCCGCTCTCGTATGCTGGTCAGACATATCCCCCGCAAGGACAATGACGCTCGCCTCAGGATGCTTGCCCAAAATATCTTCTTTGACAGATTCAATATTATCCAAATTTCGTGAATTAATGACGAGGGAAAAATGCTGGTCTGCTAATTTCAGAGCGATTGCTTTCCCGATCCCTTGACTGGCTCCCATAACAAATGCGGTTCGTTTTGACAAATCACTGCACCCCTTTGAAAAAATTGGATTATTACCTACATCGTAAGAAAAAACGGGGAAAATAGCAAATTTTATTTAAATTCTGATAAAGATGGGTTGAAAAACTCCCGCCGAATAGGGCGGGAGGGGATATTATACATATAGGAATTGAGGAAGTGTATCAAGCGAAAGGTGATTGCCGACAAAGAATGAACCGAATTCGCCATAACGGGCGCTGACTTCGTCAAAACGCATTTCATACACAAGCTTCTTGAATTGAAGGACATCATCGCTGAATAATGTAACGCCCCACTCGTAGTCGTCAAAACCGACAGAGCCAGTGATGATCTGTTTGACTTTCCCCGCATAGCTGCGGCCGATTAAGCCATGGCTTCTCATCAAGTTTCTGCGTTCTTCCATAGAAAGCATGTACCAGTTGTCATTGCCGGATCTTCTTTTATCCATTGGATAGAAGCATACATATTTAGACTCCGGCAGTTCAGGGTAAAGGCGCGCGCGCACATGCGGATTTTCGTAAGGATCACCGTCACCGCTTGCCAAGTAGTTGCTAAGCTCTACCACTGATACGTAGGAGTATGCCGGAATGGTGAACTCAGCAAGTCTTGATTTGTTGAATTCAAGCTCGATTTGATTTAATTCTTCCATTGTAGGACGAAGGATCATCAGCATAAAATCAGCTTTTTGGCCGACGATGCTGTAAAGGGTTTGCGATCCTTTTCCTTCTTTTTGAGCTACGCCCCATTTTTCAAGCAACCCGGTGAATTCGTGTATGATAGATTGGCGCTCATCACTGGACAGCAGCTTCCAGGATGTCCAGTCCATTGTGCGGAAATCATGAAGCGCATACCAGCCGTCAAGCGTTTTTGCCGCTTCATTCGTCATTTGCTGTTCACTCATTTATCTTCACTCCTATTATCTTTTCATGATTGCCTTCACTATACCATAGTTTATCCGATTCTACTGTGGAGAAACCTTGAACATCCCTTCCGTATAACTCCATCAAAATAGAAGAACCTATAAGGGAAGAGTGAGTCACTTAAATTAGTTAGAAAAATAAGATTTTTTTATGAAAGCGCTATAATGAAAGTTGGCTGTTTGAATTTGATTGGAAGAAGAGTATGCTAGTAAAAGAAAGCGTTTTTGTAACTTTTTGAGGAGGTTTTATAGTGGCAGATTTATTTTCAACAGTGCAAGAAAAGGTAGCTGGAAAAGACGTTAAAATTGTATTTCCTGAAGGCTTAGACGAGCGTATTTTAGAAGCGGTCAGCAAGCTTGCAGGAAACAAAGTGCTGAATCCGATTGTGATCGGCAATGAAAATGAGATCCAAGCAAAAGCAAAAGAATTGAATCTTACGCTGGACGGCGTTAAGATTTATGATCCTCATACATATGAAGGCATGGAAGACCTTGTACAAGCATTCGTAGAACGCCGCAAAGGCAAAGCGACAGAAGAACAGGCTCGTAAAGCATTATTAGACGAGAACTATTTCGGTACAATGCTGGTGTATAAAGGCCTTGCAGACGGACTCGTAAGCGGAGCGGCTCACTCAACTGCTGACACTGTCCGCCCGGCTCTTCAAATCATCAAAACAAAAGAAGGCGTGAAAAAGACATCCGGCGTGTTCATCATGGCTCGCGGAGAAGAGCAATACGTATTCGCAGATTGCGCGATCAACATTGCGCCTGACAGCCAAGATCTTGCCGAGATTGCGATCGAAAGTGCCAATACGGCAAAAATGTTCGACATCGAGCCTCGCGTGGCAATGCTCAGCTTCTCTACAAAAGGCTCAGCAAAATCTGATGAAACAGAAAAAGTAGCGGATGCTGTGAAAATTGCGAAAGAAAAAGCGCCTGAACTGACACTTGACGGCGAATTCCAATTTGATGCCGCATTTGTTCCATCTGTAGCTGAGAAAAAAGCGCCGGATTCCGAGATCAAAGGGGACGCTAACGTATTCGTATTCCCAAGCCTTGAAGCGGGAAACATCGGCTATAAAATCGCTCAGCGATTGGGCAACTTTGAAGCGGTAGGACCAATCCTGCAAGGCTTAAATATGCCTGTAAACGACCTTTCAAGAGGATGTAACGCTGAAGATGTTTACAATCTCGCATTAATTACAGCGGTGCAAGCACTGTAATAAAAATGAAGACGATGGCAGCTCTCGACTGAGGGCTGCCTTTTTTGCGCTTCCGTATAGCCTTCTTTACCAAGACAGATGATATGAGTACAATAAAGAAAACTAATCATAACCATATATTTCATTAATGACAGGGGTGGGGTTTTTGTATTACGACGTGCTGAAAACGTTTATAGCGGTGGTAGAAGAAAAAAACTTCACAAAAGCGGCGGAAAAGCTGATGATCTCCCAGCCCAGCGTCAGTCTGCATATCAAAAATCTTGAGAAAGAATTTCAAACCGCTCTTCTGAACAGGTCGCCAAAACACTTTACGACAACGCCGACAGGAGACATTTTATATCAAAGAGCAAAGCAAATGGTGTTTCTCTACGAACAAGCCAAGGCTGAAATCTATGCACATCATCACTATGTGAAGGGTGAATTGAAAATCGCTGCAAGCTTTACAATCGGAGAGTATATTCTTCCGCCGCTATTGGCCCAGCTGCAAAAGCTGTATCCAGAGCTGAATCTCGATGTCATGATTGGCAATACAGAGGAGGTCAGCGAGCGTGTGCGGATGCTTCAGGCTGATATCGGGCTGATCGAAGGACATACAAACGAGAATGAGCTGGAAATTGAGCCGTTCATGGAGGACGAAATGTGCATTGCCGCTCCAAATCAGCACCCGCTGGCCGGACGAAGAGATATTTCAATCAGCGACTTGCAAAACGAAGCGTGGGTGACAAGGGAGAAAGGCTCCGGGACGAGAGAATTTCTCGATCATGTGCTCAGTTCAAATGGACTTCGGCCGAAATCAATGTTCACCATCAGCAGCAACCAAGGTGTAAAGGAAGCGGTGATCAGCGGCATGGGACTCTCGGTTCTATCCAGAAGCGTGCTCCATAAGGATTTGATTCACCGCGACATTTCAATTCTGCATATTAAAGATTTCTCGTTAAAGCGCAAGCTGTCTTACATTCATTCTCCTCTCATGGAGAATACCAAAAACAAAGAAATTTTTATTACGATGCTGAAAAGCAATTATCAATCGCAGCGACTGAAATGATATAATAGTTTTTGTTCATAAGCCTAACATGAAAGGGTTTTACATAGATGGCAAACCAACCGATTGATTTACTGATGCAGCCGAAATGGAGAGTCATTGACCAATCCAGTCTCGGCCCTTTATTTGATGCGAAGCAATCCTTCGCAATGGATGATACGCTGTGCATGTCTGTCGGAAAAGGCGTGTCGCCGGCGACAGCGCGTTCATGGGTTCATCACAATACAATTGTCCTTGGAATACAGGATACACGTCTTCCGTTTTTGCAGGATGGCATTTCCTTGCTGGAGAGTGAAGGATACCGTGTGATCGTACGCAATTCCGGCGGTCTTGCTGTCGTATTGGATGAAGGTGTTTTAAATATCTCTCTCATATTCGAGGACGAAAAGAAAGGCATCGATATAGACAAAGGATATGAAGCGATGGTTGAGCTGATGAGACGAATGCTGAAACCGTACAACGCAAAGATCGAAGCCTATGAAATTGAAGGGTCTTATTGTCCCGGCAGCTATGATCTTAGCATAAATGGCAAAAAGTTCGCCGGCATCTCCCAGAGACGCGTTCGCGGCGGAGTCGCTGTTCAAATTTATCTCTGCGCGGATAAAAGCGGCAGTGAAAGGGCCGACTTGATCAGACGATTCTACCTAGCGGCGCTGAAGGATAAAGAAAATGATAAAAAAGGCGTCTATCCGGAAATACGTCCGGAAACGATGGCGTCCTTAAGTGAGCTTCTGCAAACAGACATCTCCGTACAAGACTTAATGTTCGCTTTACTGACAGAACTAAAAGCGTTAAGCACCCATCTATACGCAGCGGGCCTGTCCATTGACGAGGAAATGGAATTTGAGAAAAACCTCGTCCGGATGGCTGAGCGGAATGCAAAGGTATTTGGGTGAACATTCTTCGCATGCCGGCTGTATATGCCGGCATGCATTTTTTATCTCAAGTGGCATTTTACCCCAATAATCTTATTTTCAGATAAATCCTTCTTACATACAGATAACCGTGACAAATAGAAAAACGATAAAATGACATTAGCATCCATATTAAAGGGGAGAGGCAGATGAAAGGGAATATTTACAGCCTTTTTGTATTGATTGCGGCTTTTTTCTGGGGGACCACGGGAACCGTTCAGGCGTTGGCTCCAGAAAGCTCCACACCGCTGGCATTTGGCGCGTTCAGGTTATTAATAGGAGGAAGCGCCATGCTGCTTGCGGTTTGGATCAGCCGGGAGCTTCACGTGGAAAATTGGTCATGGCCGCTCATATGTTTAGCCGCTGTTTGTATGGCGTGTTACCAGCCGCTGTTTTTCACAGCTGTTAAAGAAACGGGAATCGCGGTGGGAACTGTGATTGCCATCGGCAGTGCGCCTATCATTGCCGGGAGCCTTGAGTGGGCCGTATTGAAGAAACGCCCGCGAAACTCCTGGTGGATTGCGACCGTGCTGGCTTTAGCGGGCTGCTGGCTTCTGTTTTCCGACAGTTCCAATGTTCGGATTGATGTGGGTGGTGTTCTTATGGCGCTTGGAGCGGGTGCTTCTTTTGCGGGCTATACGCTCATCAGTAAAGCGATGATGAAAACCCAGCCTCCGCGAGCGACTTCCGCCGTTGTCTTTATGATCAGCGCCATCTTGCTGACGCCGCTACTATGGCAGTCAGATATCTCGTGGATATTGACCCCTAGAGGACTGGGAACGAGCCTTTACATCGGGTTAATTGCAACATGTGCCGCATATTTTTTGTTTGCGAAAGGGCTTACCGGGGTTCCGGCCTCGGCGGCGGTCACGCTGTCTTTAGCCGAACCTCTGACTGCTTCATTGCTTGGCGTGTTTTTCATAGGAGAAATGCTTTCGCCTTCCTCGTGGATTGGCATTGCACTTATGATGCTGGGGCTTTTGGTCATTTCTGCTGCGCCTCGGAAACATAAAACGGCCGAGGCAGCTCACATGTCTTAATAGATTCACATAAGCTTGGCCTCATTTTACAAGAATAGCTGATCCGGCTGCAAAATGAGGAAATCCTCTTTTCTCAATAGAAAAGGGGGATTTTGTACATGGCGAAAATCCCAAAACCGCTGCCCGTTTTGGGATTTCACTATGTTATTCTGCTAACTTTTCTAAATTGCCGTTCCTGTCCATTTTGAAGGACGGAGAGGCATGTTCATCTTCTTCAAATAAAACTAGCTTTCTGGCTCTGTTCATAATTTTCACCAAGGTTTCATAATCTTCTTGGATCGTTTTTTGGTCTTTTTCAAGCTTTTGAACTTCTGCCTCAAGCTGCTCCGTCTTGCTTTGCAATTCCTGATTTTCTTTCTTTAAACGTTCATTTTCCATTTTTAATGCTGATGATTGCTCGTTATTGCCTTCGTAATTCTGCAGGAAGCGGATCACATCATTCATCGTCATCTCAGGCGCAGCTGCAGGCGTTTGAGGAGACAATAAGTGTGATAGACTAGCTAACTCTTCCTTAAAGCTTTCATCAACAAAAGGCATATGTTCGCCAGACATTAAAGTCTGCTGCTCATTTTCGGCAGATGGTGCATCCGTTTTGACTGGTTCCTCTGCAGCGGTTTCTTGAATGATTTCAGGATCAACGGCAGGAGGCTGATATAATAATCTTTTTTTCGCAGGCTGCCCGTTTCCGAGCGCTCTCATCCGCTGTTTTCGCTGTTTCTTCGCAAGCTGAAGCGCTTTTTCATATTGATGGCGGACCACCGCGTTCCATCTGAATCCGCAGGCTGCGGATGTCCGGTTTAATTTATCGCCGACTTCTTCAAAGGCATTCAATTGAGTGCTTCCCTCTCTCACATGCCGAAGCACTGTTTCGGCTAAAAGCAGATCGTTTTCCTCTGACCAAGCGTCTTGTCGTTGTTTTGTCATTTATCTCAACTCCCATTTTTCTTTTCATGGTATTAGAATGTCCAGGTTGGAAAATATTTATACAAATTGGCTGAAAGAATAGGAGATACGAAGGATGGAGCGGCTTGCAGGAACAGTCGAATCCTTGTAAAATGAAGAGTGATGTGATTTTTTTTGAAACGTGATTTTAGGTTATTCACATAGATGAACATAGAAATGAAGGGAAGCGTACGTCATGGCTAATGAATTTCGAGTGTGTGATGATTGCCAAGCCACTAATATCAAAACATTGCTGCCGCGTTTGAAAGAAGTGGACCCGGACGCAAAGGTTGAGGTAGGATGCCAATCTTATTGCGGGCCCGGACGGAAAAAATCATTTGCTTTTGTGAACAATCGTCCGCTGTCAGCTCCGACAGAGGATGAGCTGATTGACAAAGTAAAAAAGAAAATAAAAAAGTAAAAACATATTTTTTCTTAGCCTCGGCCCTCAGGTCAGGCTTTTTTGCTTCACAAGATGTGTTTTTCATGAAGATGGAACAAATCGCCGGGCAAATTCAAGGATGTTTTCAAAGAATAGAGTCGATATAATAGAAACACGGCTAAAAAAAAGAGGGAATGACGATGGCGTATCCAAATGGAAAATTATCAGAAGAAAAAGTGTTTAAAGATCCGGTGCACCGCTATGTTCATGTTCGGGACAAGCTGATATGGGATTTGATCGGAACCCGTGAATTTCAGCGTCTCCGCAGAATTAAGCAGCTCGGCACGACCTATTTGACGTTCCATGGGGCTGAGCACAGCCGGTTCAACCATTCTCTCGGTGTCTATGAAATTGTCAGGAGAATGGTTGATGACGTCTTTAAAGGCCGCCCTGAATGGGATGACAGTGAACGCGAACTCTGTTTGGCCGCGGCGCTGCTTCATGATCTCGGGCACGGGCCGTTCTCGCATTCATTTGAAAAGGTCTTTCACCTTGACCACGAAGATTTTACAAGAGGTATCATTTTGGGAGACACGGAGGTTAACCAGGTGCTCAGAAAGGTGAGCCCGGATTTCCCCCAGGATGTTGCTGAAGTCATTGCCAAAACATATAAAAACAAGCAAGTGGTCAGCCTCATTTCGAGTCAAATTGACGCAGACCGGATGGATTATCTGCAGCGTGACGCTTATTATACGGGCGTCAGCTACGGCCATTTTGATATGGAGCGGATTCTTCGGGTGATGCGGCCGCGCGAGGATCAGATCGTCATTAAAGAAAGCGGAATGCATGCTGTCGAAGACTATATCATGAGCCGTTACCAAATGTACTGGCAGGTCTATTTCCATCCTGTGACCAGAAGTGCAGAGGTCATTTTAACGAAGATTCTTCACAGGGCGAAGCAGCTGCACGATGAAGGCTATGTCTTCACTCACGCTCCGGTTCATTTTTATTCTATTTTTGAAGGGAAATTGACACTGGAGGATTATGTAAAGCTGGATGAATCTATTATTTTGTATTACTTCCAGGCCTGGGAGGATGAAGAAGACGCGATTTTATCCGACTTGTGCCGCAGATTCATTAACCGCCAGCTGTTCCAATACGTTGAATTCAATCCGAATGAAGAAATGTCGGCTTATTTTGAGCTGACGTCATTGTTCAAAGAGGCGGGGATCGATCCGAGCTATTATTTGGTCGTTGATTCTTCTTCAGATCTGCCATACGATTTTTACCGGCCGGGAGAGGAAGAGGAGCGTCTGCCGATCCATCTCTTGACGCAAAACGGCCAAATTAAAGAGCTGTCCAGGCAGTCGGCTATTGTGGAATCTATCTCCGGTAAACGGCGGACGGACCACAAGCTGTACTATCCAAAGGACTTGATTTGTGACGGCTCTAAACATCCGGAAGCGAAAATGAAAATCCGGCAGCTGCTGGGACTGACATAGAAATTGGAAAGAAGGAAAAAGGAGATGTCGGGAATTTGTTGAAAGAACATGCAAAACTGATGAAGGTGTTCTCGGATTCTGGAGAAATCATCGGGCGAAAGAAGCTGCAGAAAATGATTTATATCGCCAAGAAAATGCAGTTTCCTTTCTATGAGAAATATGATTTTCACTTTTACGGACCATATTCAGAGGAACTGACGCTCCAGATTGAAGAGCTGTGCAACCTTGGATTTCTGCATGAGGTGAAGGAAAAAAAGGGCGGCTACTTTCAATACCGGTATTCGCTGACTGAGACAGGCTCCGCATTTTTAGACCATGCTGATCTGAACATGCCGGATATGAAAGGCTATATCGACAGTGTAAACAGCCGTTCATCACGGTTTTTAGAGCTGGTTTCCACGATCCTTTACTTTGACGGGCTTGAGGATGAGGAAAAGAAAGAAAAAGTCTTTACAATCAAAAGCAAGCAAAAATATACAAATGAAGAATATGACGAAGCGCTTCAATACATAGAGGAACTGAAGCAGATTTGTTAAGGATACCAAGCAAAAGAAATGAACCGTTTCTTTTGCTTTTTTTATTGACAAAAGCCGATAAGGGATCTATTGTGGATAATAGTTATCCATAATGAATTGGGAGTGTGTATGATGAAAATGAAATCCGGGATGGAGCAGGCGGTTTCTGTGTTGCTTTTATTGTCACGGCTGCCTGTACAGGCTTCTTTGACGTCAGAGGCAATAAGCCAGCGATTGCGCGTGTCTCCGTCTTATTTGAAGAAGCTGATGAGAACATTGGTTCAAGCAGGTTTGGCAGAATCCTTGCCAGGGACGAAGGGCGGTTTTACCCTGACGAAGCCTTTGGCGGACATTACGCTTTATGATATTTATCAAGCGGTCGAAGGCAGAGGTTCGATGTATCAGGGAAAAGGTCTGCTGCAATCTGTATTCGAAGGTGAAAACTGTGTGCTGGAGACAGTCATGGGGGAAATCGAGGATAAATGGGCCAATCTCATGAAAGAAGAGTCCCTGCAGCATGTCATGGACAGAGTCGGGGAATTGTATGATCTTGAAAAAATAGATGATTGGATAAACGAGCAAATGAAAGGGCAATTGCAATGAAAAACAGCGGATCTTTACACAAAACAGATTCATCAACAGGAATATCTGTACTGATCGTGCTCGCTCTGGGTTTTCTCATGGCTACTCTTGATGTAACCGTTGTGAATGTGGCGATGGCGGATATGAAAAACACTCTTTCAATGTCACTTTCAGGTGTAACGTGGGTTGTGGACGGGTACATTCTTACTTTTGCGTCGCTTCTGCTGGCGGGCGGAGCCTTGGCCGACCGTTTCGGATCGAAGACGATCTATATCCTGGGTTTAGCTGTTTTTGTTCTCGCCTCTTGTCTATGCGCTGCATCCTTTAATGGGCAGATGCTGATTGCCGGACGCCTTATACAGGGAATTGGCGCAGCCTTGTTCATGCCTAGCTCACTCAGCCTTTTGGCTGCCTCTTACCCTGATGAACGGGCGCGGGCGAGAATGTTTGGACTGTGGGCCGCGCTTGTTTCCGCCGCTTCAGCCCTTGGGCCTTTTATTGGGGGTGTGCTGGTACAGTTGGCAGGCTGGCAGAGTATTTTTCTGATCAATGTGCCGTTGGGGGCTGCTGCGCTCATTTCAGCTTACCGAATTCTCAGCCGCGTCCCGGGAAAAACCGGCCGCGTGAACATCACCGGGCATCTGCTTGGCATGATGGCTCTCGGCTTTCTTTCCTATGCATTGATACAGGGGCCATCAGCGGGCTGGCGCTCGCCCGTGATTCTTCTAGCATGTACTGCAGCGATTTTGGCATTTGTGCTGTTTTTGCTGCGGGAAGTTTCTGCGAAAACACCTATCCTGCCGGCGTCCTTATATAAAAACGGCCGTTTCTCAGCGGCCCAATTTATCGGGTTTTTGCTGAATTTTGCTCTTTTTGGCGGCATGTTTATGCTGAGTCTTTTTTTGCAGGAAGCAGGAGGCGCAAACTCCTTCATGGCCGGTGTTGAACTGCTGCCGATGATGGCGGTCTTTGTGATCGGCAATCTGCTGTTCGCCCGTCTGGCGAATCGATTTGAAGCCGGGCAGCTTATGTTTGTCTCAATGGCGGTCAGCTGTATCATTGCATTGCTGTTGTTTGTGCTGATTTCTCCGGATTTTCCTTATTGGCAGCTGGCGGTTTTGATGTCTGTCATGAACCTCTGTACCGGTATTACAGTTCCTGCCATGACAACTGTGATCATGCAGGCTGCCGGGCAAAGGCATGCGAACATTGCCGGTGCGGCGTTAAATGCAAACCGGCAAATCGGAGCTTTGGTCGGCGTAGCGATAACCGGGGTGATCATTCATCTGTCCGCCACTTGGTACGCCGGTGCCGGGTTTACATTTTTGATGATGGGGGCGGCGTACAGCCTCGCTGCATTGCTTGTATGGCTGTTTCTGGCTGCCCATAACGGGACTGCCGCGTCAGAAAAAATGTAAATCACTGATTGCGCTTTGTGGGAATATATAGTAAGATATAAAAAATTATTGAAACAACAGGCACTGATAAGGACATGAGATGCTTTTTACGGTTTCCAGAGAGGGAAGGACAGCTGAAATCTTCCTAACGCAGAGAAAGCAGCTTACCGCCTTTGAGCCGTATCGGGGAAAACAAGTATCTGATACCGTCATGCTGCGTTACAGCATCTTCAAGCCGATCACCATGTGTAATTGAATTGATCGGGAATTTGGGTGGAACCACGGATGATCAACACATTCGTCCCTTTTAGAGGGATGGGTGTGTTTTTTTATATGAATTGAATACATGCAATGAAAAGGACATGAATGATAATTACGGTTTTCAGAGAGGGAAGGAAAGGTGAGAGCTTCCCAGCTTAGGAGTATCATTTACCGCCTTGGAGCAGCATTGGGGAACTGAAGTATCCAATGCCGTCTATGCTGCGTTACAGCACCGAGCCGACAACATCGCGTTTGTCGGGAACTTGGGTGGAACCACGGGTTAATGACACACTCGTCCCTATCTGCGGGACGGGTGTGTTTTTTTATGAATTGAATATATGCGATGAAAAGGACATGAATGATTTTTACGGTTTTCAGAGAGGGAAGAAAAGGTGAGAGCTTCCCAGCTTAGGAATATCATTTACCGCCTTGGAGCAGCATTGGGGAACTAAAGTATCCAATGCCGTCTATGCTGCGTTACAGCACCGAGCCGACAACATCGTGTTTGTCGGGAACTTGGGTGGAACCACGGGTTAATGACACACTCGTCCCTATCTGCGGGACGGGTGTGTTTTTTTATATACAACAATGAATAAGGAGTGTTTTAAAATGAGTAAACATGTGCACATTCAGCTTCCGGACGGACAGATCAAGGAATATCCGAAAGGCATCACAATCAGGGAAGCAGCTGGTTCGATCAGTTCCAGTCTGCAAAAGAAGGCGGCTGCAGGTCAGGTCAACGGCAAGCTTGTTGATCTCAGTTTCAAGCTGGAGGAGGATGCTGAGCTTTCGATTGTCACACTCGATTCACAAGAAGGCTTGCAGGTGCTTCGCCACACATCAGCGCACGTGCTGGCTCAAGCAGTAAAACGGCTGTACGGCGAAGTGTCATTGGGGGTAGGGCCTGTGATTGAAGACGGCTTCTACTATGACATGAAGCTGGAGAAAAGCTTGGGATCAGGAGACTTAGAGGCTATCGAAAAAGAAATGAAACACATTATAAATGAGAACCTTGAAATCAAACGTATAGAGGTTTCTTACGAAAAAGCTGAAGAGCTGTTTGCACAAAAAGACGAGCGGCTTAAGCTTGAGATTTTAAAGGATATTCCGCGCGGGGAGGATATCACGCTGTACCAGCAAGGAGAATTCATTGACCTGTGCCGCGGGCCGCATCTTCTTTCTACAGGAATGATCAAGGCGTTCAAGCTGACAAGAGTATCAGGCGCTTATTGGCGGGGAGACAGCAAAAATGAAGTCCTGCAGCGGGTGTACGGGGTTGCGTTTCAAAAGAAAAAAGATTTGGATGCGCACCTGCATATGTTGGAAGAAGCGGCAAAACGAGACCATCGCAAGTTGGGCAAACAGTTAGGGCTGTTTATGTTTTCTGAAGAAGCGCCGGGGATGCCGTTTTATTTGCCGAAAGGGCAGATTGTCCGCAATGAGCTGGAACGCTTCTCGCGTGAACTGCAAACAAATGCCGGCTACGATGAGGTGCGTACGCCGTTTATGATGAATCAGCGGTTATGGGAGCAGTCAGGCCATTGGGATCATTATCGCGACAATATGTACTTCTCAGAAGTGGATGATACAAGGTTTGCAATGAAGCCGATGAATTGCCCAGGCCACATGCTCATCTTTAAAAACAGCCTGTATTCTTACCGGGATCTGCCGATTCGCATGGCGGAATTCGGACAGGTGCATCGCCATGAATACAGCGGGGCTTTAAACGGAATGCTTCGCGTTCGGACGTTCTGTCAGGATGACGCCCATATTTTCGTTCGGGAGGATCAGATTGAGAGTGAGATCAAAGAAGCGATTCGGCTGATTGATGAGGTATATCGGACATTTGGTTTCGAGTATTCAGTTGAGCTTTCGACTCGCCCGGAGGATTCATTAGGCGATGACAGCCTTTGGGAGGCGTCGGAGCGTGCCTTAGCACGCGTCCTTGAGGAGCTTGGCCTCTCTTATGAGATCAATGAAGGCGATGGGGCGTTTTACGGGCCAAAAATTGATTTCCACATAAAAGATGCCCTAAAACGGAGCCACCAATGTGCGACAATTCAGCTTGATTTTCAAATGCCGGAAAAATTTGATTTAACATATATCAACGAACACAATGAAAAGGTTCGTCCCGTTGTCATCCACAGAGCGGTTTTCGGCTCGATCGACCGTTTCTTCGGTATTTTGATCGAGCATTACGGCGGGGCTTTTCCAGTCTGGCTCGCACCGATCCAGGTTCAAATCATACCGGTTTCGCACGTACACTTGGATTATTGCAGAAAGGTGCAGGCGGAGCTGAAGCAGGCGGGGATAAGAGCCTGCATTGATGAGCGCAATGAGAAGCTCGGCTATAAAATCAGAGAATCGCAGATGCAGAAAATCCCGTACGTGCTGGTGCTTGGAGATCAAGAGGAGCAGGAGAATGCGGTTAACGTCCGCCAATTCGGACATCAGCAGAATGAACACGTTTCTTTTCAGACATTCAAAGATAAGCTTGTGAAACAGGTGGAAAATCGAGGCATGTAGGATAAAAGCTGTGAATTCACATTTTGCTTTTTTGACTTTCCCTATTCGGAATCAGTAAAATAATAAGTAAATCATATCGTTCGTATGTTATGAATGCATCTCGAAATGGGGAAATTGACATGGACCATGACAAACTGGAAGCAAATTTGCTGGATCACGCACTTACAAAATATTTGAAAAGCACGAAGCAATTAGATGAAGCCACCGTTCCGAAACACGTGAATAATGTAAGAGGATTTATTCTGCGGATCATATACAGACATGGGAGCTGCACCATAAAGGATATTTTGAAGGAGGTCACACTGTCTCCCTCTGCCACGACTACAGCTCTGAATCATTTAGAGCAGGAAGGGTTTATTGAGAGATCCAGAAATAATAATGACCGCCGCACTGTATGGATTACGCTTTCTGAATCGGGCCGGGGAGCGGCTGAACAAATGATTGAAAACCGCCAGCAGCTGATTGACGGGATGTTTGAACGTTTAACAGCCGAAGAGAAGAAGACGTTCTTGGCGATTATTGCGAAGCTGGCTCAATAGAGATAGAAAAAGCCGGTGCGCGAAGCGCCGGCTTTATAGAGATTATTCCATATCGCTCAGGCGTTTGCCTGCAACGGCATAATGGTCTTTTTTCATTTCTTCTATAAAGACAACAATTTTTTCTTCAGAAGCGCCGGTTGTTTCCTTTACGGCTTCTGTTACTTTCTCAACAAGATTGCGTTTTTGCTCGTCTGTACGGCCTTCGAGCATTTTGACAGTTACGTATGGCATGTGTGCTGAATCCTCCTTTATCTCGTTTCCTCTCTTTAGAAAAAGAGGCTTCTTATAGTATACTGAATAAAGTAAATTCTTGCATTTTGAGAAAGAGGGATATCTCACTTGGACCGTTTTTTATATTATCCGTTGTCTTTAATGCCATACCTCGTCATCACGCTAATTGTGTCGTTTACAATGCATGAGCTTGCCCATGCTTATGTCGCATACAAATTTGGTGACGATACGGCGAAAAAACAAGGAAGACTGACGCTGAATCCTATTAAGCACCTTGATCCGTTCGGTACCATTTTGATTTTGGTGGCCGGCTTTGGATGGGCGCGTCCCATTCCCGTTAATCGCCGTTTCTTTAAGAAACCCCGGCTTGCCGGTGTGCTCGTATCTATAGCCGGGCCTGTCAGTAACCTGATTCTTGCCTTTATCGGTTTCTTTTTGTTAGTGTTGATGCATGCGTACGGAATGGAAATGCTTGCGGCATTCAGCACGGGATTGGATCAGTTTTTTTCTATTTGGATACAGCTGAATCTTGTCTTGTTTTTATTTAATCTGCTGCCGCTTCCTCCGCTCGATGGCTATCGAATTATAGAAGATCTCGTTCCGCCGAGCGTGCGTGCCAAAATGACGCAAGCGGAGAACTACGGCTTTATCGTGTTTTTGGTTCTGTTTGTGACACCGCTCGGATCTTATGTGCTGTGGCCGCTGCTTAATGCAGGAAGAGATTCGATTTTAAAGCTGTTTTCAGCGATATTTCAACCGCTTTTGTAGGAGGTAGAACTTCATGGAAGAAAAAAAGAAAAAATCAATCGGGTTTAATATTATCAAAAGTGATCCGACAGACGGACACGGCGGTTTTGGCGTAGGGGCACTCAGCCTTGATAACATTTCTCCCGTGTTCGTCGATGTAGAGGAAAAAGAAGCGTTCGTAGACATCGGTGCCATGCATGCCCGCAGCACCGTTGAAAAAGGAATTAAATTTCTCCCGAATAAAGAAGAAGTTCCAAACGGCAAACCATACTGGCTTGTGTGGGTGACGATTGACAGAAGAGAAGAGGGCCCTTATTACGCAGGGGTAACAGCCTGTGAAATGACGGTCGACAGGAGCATCAGAAGAGGCTACAAGTCACTGCCTGAGCATGTGAATCTGATGGATAAATCCATGAAACGGAAAATCATCGTCGATAAAATGGACGACAGCTCGAAGCGTGTACTAGGCGAATTTCTGAAAAAGCATGATCAGGGCCTATGGGACCGTTCCTCAGATGAGTTAAAAACGAGCCTGCTTCCGGAAGACAATTAATTTGTGAATTTTCTGTGAACTTTTAGAATATTTGAGATATTTTTCGTGAACATTGAGTAAACTGGTGATACAGAAATAGGACATGGAAAATCCCGAGCCGAAACAAGACTCGGGGTTTTTCATTTTTAGGGGGATATGATGTACGAAACCATTCGAGTCGGCGACTGGTTGATAAAAGCCGACGTAGAAGAAACGAGAAAGCAGTATGAGAAAGAAATTGATATGTGTGAGTGTCTGCTCTGTCAAAATTACAGGGAAGTGATGAAAACACTGCCGCCTGATAAGGTGCGGATTTTTGAAGATTTAGGTCTTCAGCCGTCAGTTTGTCCGGATATTAATGAATTTGGCCCTGAGGGTGACCGACATCTTTATGTGGTCAGCTATTTTATTGTCGGACGTATTATAGAAGGGAAAAAAGAATGGGACCCGGACCGTAACTGGACGATATCATTTGAATTGCCGAGAGATGGTCACTTTATTCCCGATGGATTCCCGAAACCGGTTGTTCAGCTCGATTGCATCACAATGCTTCCATGGATTATGAACGAACCATACGAATAACCCGGCCTCCGAGAAGCCGGGTTATTTTCAATGATTTCGCCCCAGCCATTTGTCCCACCATTTTTTCTCGGAAGCGGGCTTTTCTTTGGCTGGAAGCCGGTCTTTTGTTTGTTTTGCGGGTTCTGCCCCGTAGCACACGTTTGATGGTTCTGTGCCTTTCACAAAATATGTGTAATGCTTTGCGGCGCAGCCGGGACCTGATGAGTAGCCTGTCTTTGGATCAATGTATACGCCGGTTACGCCTTTTGGCGGCTTGAACGCGGTTTCCGGATCGCCCTTGAGCGCGTTCTCCATGAAGTCCGCCCAAATGGTTTTAGCATAGCTTTTTTCTTCGACCGAGTCGATGGTGCTGTTTTTGTCATAACCAGTCCAAACACCCGCGGCCAACTTCGGATTGAAGCCGATCATCCAGCTGTCTGCGCTGGTGGTTCCTGATTTTCCGGCATACGTTCTTGTCAGGCGGTTGGCTATCGTTCGTCCGGTTACCGATGTATATCCGTTTAAATCGGTATCAAACATGCCTGTCATCATACTCGCCGTGACAAAAGCGGCTTTTTCATCAAGAACTTGTTTATGCTGACTCGGGTTTTCGTACAGCACATGGCCCGCCGCGTCCGTAACTCGCGAAATAAAAGTCGGTTCGATTTTCTTTCCGCCGTTTGCGAGCATGGCATAGGCGTTGACCATCTCAATCGGGCGCACAGGTTCAGTGCCGAGTGCCAGGGACGGCAGTGCTTGAAGATGGGCGGTAATGCCGAATTCCTTTGCGGCCTTTACGAGTTTGTTCGTGCCGAGAAAAAGATGCGTTTTCACAGCGTAAATGTTGTCGGAAAGCGCCAGCGCCTGCAGAAGCGTAATCGGCTTGTTGGCGTAGTATCCGTTATAGTTACTTGGAGAATAGGTTTCTCCCTTTGCATCAATTTGAAACTCGGTTTCTTCGCTTTTCATCAAAGTGACTGGCGTAAATCCGCTTTGAATCGCTTTATAATACAGCAATGGCTTGATCGTCGAAGCAGGCTGGCGCTTCGCCTGTGTCGTCCGGTCAAACGGGCTTTTTTGATAATCCCTGCCGCCGACAAGGGCGAGAACGTTTCCGGTGCGGGGATCAATGGCTGAAAATCCGACTTGAATGTCAGAGCCCGCGTTAACCGTTTTGGTAATGGTCTCCTCGGCGATGCGCTGCATCCGTTTATCCACCGTTGTATAGACGTTTAACCCGCTCGTTTCAATTTGCTCCCGCGTCATGCCAAGCTTTTTCTCCAGCTCTCTCATCGCATTGTCATAGAAATAAGGGGCCTTTCTCTTGGAAACTTGTTTATTCAAAGGCTGATAGGAAAGAGGTTCCTTGATCAGTTCATCCGCTTTCTTTTGGCTGATCATCTGCTGCTTTTCCATCATCCGCACAATCGTTTTCTGGCGTTCCTTGGCCTTCGTCTCATTGACATACGGTGAATAGCCGGAAGGGCCTTTCGGGATTCCTGCCAAAAGCGCTGCCTCCGCATCCGTCAGGTTTTTGGCATGCTTGCCGAAATACAGGCGGGAAGCGGCTTCAATGCCGTAGGCGCCATGACCGTAGTAAATCGTATTTAAATAGCCTTCTAATATCTCGTCCTTAGAATAGTTTTGTTCCAGACGGATCGTGTAGAATGCCTCATTCCATTTCCGTTTCCACGTTTTGTCGTGTTCAAGGTATAAGTTTCTCGCATATTGCTGGGTGATGGTGCTTGCACCCTGAACCTTGGCAAATGCTTTCAGATCAGCAAGCGCCGCGCCTGCCATGCGTTTATAATCAAAGCCGTGATGATCGTAGAAATTCTGGTCTTCAATCGCCACTGTCGCTTTTACGATCGTCGGATTCATGTCCTTTAAGGGGACCCAATAGCGCTTTTCGCCATAGTTCGTTTCCCCGAGCTTTGATCCGTCACTCGCATACAAAATCGTGGATTGCGGCACCTGCACCGAGGGAGCGCCCTGGTATTTGGCTATCAAAATGACAGTCATAAACACGGCGGCTGCCGCAAAGGCCGCAAAAGCCCCTAAAAAGATAAAGGCGCGAACGGTTTTCAGCGTCAGTCTCAGCCGTTTATTTGTCATTGCATCCACAACGGGTTCCCCCTTTTTTTATGTTTCTACTATTATGAGGAAAAAAGATCGTTTTTAAACATTGCTGAACAGGACGCATCTTTACTTTTTTCCCGCCATCCTCTATACTTTTTCCTTAGGTGAAAATGAGATTTCAACCGAGAATAAAAGCTGATTAGACGCTTACAATAAATGAATACAGCCTGGAAAGGGAGATGACAATTGAGCGAACTTTGGTACACAGAGAAGCAGACGAAAAACTTTGGCATTACGATGAAGGTTAACAAAACGTTACATACAGAACAAACGGAGTTTCAGCATTTAGAAATGGTGGAAACAGAAGAGTTCGGCAACATGCTGTTTTTGGACGGCATGGTGATGACATCTGAAAAAGACGAATTCGTCTATCATGAAATGGTGGCGCATGTGCCATTATTCACGCACCCAAATCCGGAGCACGTTCTGGTAGTCGGCGGCGGTGACGGCGGCGTTATCAGAGAAATCCTGAAGCATCCAAGCGTAAAAAAAGCGACACTTGTAGATATTGACGGCAAGGTGATCGAATACTCTAAAAAGTTCCTTCCTTCTATCGCAGGCAAACTGGATGATCCGCGCGTTGACGTGCAGGTAGATGACGGATTTATGCACATTGCAAAATCTGAAAATCAATACGACGTCATCATGGTAGATTCAACTGAACCAGTCGGACCGGCTGTAAACCTGTTTACAAAAGGATTCTACGCAGGAATCGCGAAAGCGCTGAAAGAGGACGGTATTTTTGTCGCACAGACGGACAACCCATGGTTTACACCGGAATTAATCACAAATGTACAGCGCGACGTGAAGGAAATCTTCCCGATTACGAAGCTGTATACGGCGAACATTCCGACATATCCAAGCGGTCTGTGGACATTTACAATCGGCTCCAAAAAATATGATCCGCTTGCAGTGGAAGACAGCCGTTTCTTCGATATTGAGACAAAATATTACACAAAAGATATTCATAAAGCGGCGTTTGTACTGCCGAAATTTGTGAGTGACCTGATTAAATAATGATGGTATGGCGCAGGAGCGAATCTTGCGCTTTTTTACAGGAAAGCGAGGGTATTATAGATGAGATTTGATGAAGCTTATTCAGGAAAAGTATTTATCGCGAGCCGTCCCGAGTGGGAAGAGGCGGACGCCATTCTTTACGGCATGCCAATGGACTGGACAGTCAGCTATCGCCCGGGCTCACGCTTTGGCCCAAGCAGAATCCGTGAGGTATCAATCGGCCTTGAAGAATACAGCCCATATTTAGATCGTGATCTGGCTGATTTGAACTTTTTTGACGCCGGCGACATTCCGCTGCCGTTCGGTAATCCGCAGCGAAGCTTGGATATGATTGAAGAGTACGTGGACAGCATTTTAGAAAAAGGGAAGTTCCCAATGGGTATGGGCGGGGAGCACCTCGTGTCATGGCCTGTCATTAAAGCGATGTACAAGAAATACCCAGATCTTGCGATTATCCATTTTGATGCACATACAGATCTTCGCGTTGATTATGAGGGAGAGCCGCTTTCTCACTCTACGCCGATCCGCAAAGCGGCAGAATTGATCGGACCGCACAATGTGTATTCATTCGGAATCCGTTCCGGCATGAAGGAAGAGTTTGAATGGGCGAAGGAAAACGGCATGCACATCTCAAAATTTGAAGTGCTTGAACCGCTGAAAGAAGTGCTTCCGAAGCTCGCGGGCCGTCCGGTTTATGTCACAATCGACATTGACGTATTAGACCCTGCCCACGCACCAGGAACAGGAACGGTTGACGCCGGCGGCATCACGTCTAAAGAACTGCTTGCATCCGTCCATGAAATCGCGCGTTCAGAGGTAAATGTAAAGGGCGCTGACTTAGTGGAAGTCGCACCGGTTTATGACCACTCAGAGCAAACGGCAAACACAGCCAGCAAAATCATCCGTGAGATGCTGCTTGGGTTTGTGAAATAGGTAAACATCCAGACGATGTCTGGATGTTTTTTTATTCCCAGCCTTTACAAACATCAATCCATGCTTTTGAGAAAGAAAATTCGGATAATTCTTCCGTTGTTAATTCAATAGCGGAGTTTCTGCTGCCGCAAGCCGGGAAAACAGTCTCAAACCGTTTCAGCGATACATCTAGATAAACCTCAAGATCATAAGCCAACCCAAACGGGCAAACACCTCCAATTTCATGGCCTGTCTGCTCCAGCACCTCATCAGGAGAGAGCATTCTTGCTTTAAAGCCAAATGTTTGCCTGAACGTTTTGTTGTCGATCTTGGCATCTCCGGCTGCCACAATCAGAATCGCCTGATCTCCTTCCCCTCTGAAGGACAGGGTTTTGGCGATTCTAGCCGGGCTCACGCCGATCGTCTCAGCTGCTTGTTCAACTGTCGCGCTCGATGTTTCGAACTCCATCACATCATTTTCTCGATTCCACTGTGTAAAGTGGGTTTTCACACTTTCCAGAGACATACTGTATTGCCATCCTCTTCAAGATTATTGAAAGAATCATAGCATGGATTGGGAGGATGGGTAAAGAGGGGACAAAAAAACCGCCGATGGACGGCGGTTAAATCATTCCTCGTTGTGCAACTTCAATTTGGTGTGTAGGTGCATTTGCAATATTCGTTGCGATGAAAACAGTACTTAGGGCCAGACAAGAGAGTAATAGTTTAGACTTCAATTTCATACAATCTCACTCCTCCTTGAATAAGTTGCCTTACTTGTTCCACCTTCAAGAAATAAGCAGAAGCTTTTTGAAAATTTTCACGTTCGTGATAATATTTTGCCACATCAAGAGCGAAATCTTCAAGATCGGCATACAACATTTTACTTTCGAGGAAATCAAAGAACCTTTGAATTGCTTCTTCATCAGGGCCTGATAAGTATAAAGATTTCAAAAATTCAAACTCTGATAAATAGATTGAATCCCCGGCCTCTTGAGAATAAGCTATTCCCTTACTATGATATGCATGGGCTTTATCCATTTTTCCCAATTTATAATGAATTTGTGTAATCAAAAAATAGGCTTGGGGCAGGGAAGGAAGAATATTAGATTCCTCAAAAACAGCTATTGCTCTTTTGAAATATGTTACGGCATCCTCATATTGGCTTTGGCTGTTTTTACAAAGCCCGATATTGTACAAGGTTCTCCCCATCAATTGGGGCTGATTCTCAGCTTCCGCCATAGAGTAAGCTTTTTTAAAATGTGATATGGCATCCTCATATTGTTTCAGATCTAAGAAATTAGTAGCAAATAAAGAGTGACACTGAAGCAACCTTATATTATACGCTTCATGTTCTTTGTATATTTCATATGCCTGCCGTGCATAGTCCATTGAAAAATACGTTTGTTTCATGTAGTAATAAGACTCAGACATCTTAAAGAAAAACTCAGCTTTCTCTATCCGATCCTTAACGAATATCAGCTTGCTTTCAGCCTTCTTGAAAAATTTAATAGCAGACAGATATTCCCGCTGGTCCAGTTCATACATGCCCCTGAAGAAATTAAAGTAATAATCAAGGACTCCAGTTAAACGAGCCTGTTTTTTATCAATCTCAAGCAGCAGATCAGACAGTCTTGGCTGTTCCTCAATCCTCATTTTTTCTAACGGTTCAAGGTACTCAAGCATCAGGTTGTGCCGGAATTCCATCAGTGAATAGTACAAATGAAGATCTTGGTCTTCTTCCATATGATCCAGCTCTTGCTTGATTTCTCGTCGCAAATATTCTGCATCGGGTATGCTGAATCGGCGTATGTACATATACCATTCGTTAATCTTTTCTCCGATGGAAGAAGAAGATATGACACCTGTCACGTTTGCAAATCCCTCCCTTCATTATTCTATATATGTCATATTTTATCATCTTCATTCTTGTGAGAAGCGCAAAAAAACCGCAATGTTTTCTTTCGTTACACCGCATATCAGAGGGAATTTTTTCAAAAAACCGCTTTTACCCTCGGCAATTTGTACAAGCAAACAGATTCACCTTCCATATTCTGTTATATCTGCGTGAGCAGTGTATGTCTGAAAAGGAAGTGAAGATATGAGAAAAAACAAGCTTTCCTTTAAAGAAAAAGCAGAAGCCGCACAAGAAGAATGTTTATGTTTTTGTGAGGAAGAAGCAAGCCGCGAGGCCATGTTTCAAGCACCGATTGAATTACCTGAAGGGTTTGTCGTTGATCCGGCTGAAGCTGTTGCAAGTGTCACGTGGAATGCGGACAGCCTTTCCTGTGTCAGTGAACGATGCTTAATTCAAACGGGGCCTGAGCCTGATGAGGTCGGTGTTCAATTTGCAGTGCGCCTGCAGGGAACCGTTACGCTTCTTGTCAGTGTCTCACCTGTGCGAAATCAATATGGACAAGGGGATGGGGCTGTTTCCGTCATTCACAATGCAGAGATCGATCAAGTCGTCTATTATTCCGATGAACCGGAAGATTGCCCGGATATCAGTGACATTACGATCGAAAACCTTGTTGTTGTTCCGCCCTTTTACGGCAGTCCTTTATCGGTGACGGGGACGATTGTGCTTGTACCGGAGCCTGTTTATGCGTTTACAGCGAATCCAAATGATCAATCAGTTTCTGTGATTGATACAAACACTCATGCCGTTGTGACAACGATTGCTCTTCCATATAGGCCGACAGATATTGAAGTGACCCCGGATAAAAGCGCTGTGTTTGTTTTGCACTTCAACAACAATGTGATTTCTGTCATCGATTATGACACATTAACAGTGACAGCATCCATAATGCTGGATCAGCCGCCTCGATCGATCAAATGTATCCCTAATCATGAGTTTGCTTATGTTTTCGCCGGTACTGCAATTTATGTGATTGGAATTGATACGCTGGCTGTTGATAGGTCGATTCCTGTAGAAGGGTTTGATGTTGCAATCGACCCCAATGGGTTATTCGCCTATGTTCTTAATTTTGGTTTAGTGCAAAAAGTGGACCTATTCACTGGTGAAGTCATAGGAACGATTGAACGAGATCTTATCGTATCATCCATAGAAACAGATTCTCTGGAGAGGTATGCGTATGTGTTAGAACAAGAATTCTTATTCAATTATTTGACGGTTATTGATCTAAATACGTTTACGATCAGCATTACCCAAGAACTGGAGCCTGACGGCCAATATGCAATGTTTACGAGTGGATCAGAGGTGTATTTACATGACAGCTTCACTGGCAATTTGTATTCTGTCAGTCCGAATGGAGCAGGCGTTATAGGAAATATTCCGCAATCGGCAAGAGACTTTGCGTTTACTCCGAATGGCGAATTTCTGTATGCAACCCATTTTTTAGAGCAGAACATCACTGTTTACAACACGGATGATTATTCTGTGGAAACTATCATATCTCTTGGGGTTTCACCGGGAGCTATTGCGATCTAATCAACTGAATGCTGTGCATTTCTAAAAGGACGTGAAATCATGAAAAAGAATGATCTTTCTGCTTTACAGGAAAATTGTTTCTGTTTTTGTGATGAGGAAATCGGCCGGGAAGTGCCGTTTCAAGTGCCTATAGATATCCCTGAGGGCTTTAAGGTTGATTCGGCTGAAGCGTCAGCGGCTGTTACATGGAGTACAGACAATTTGTCCTGCACCAGTGAGCCTTGCTTAATCAAGACTGGGCCTGAAACAGAAGATATCGGTGTTCGATATGCTGTGAGAGTACAAGGGACCGTTACTCTTCTTGTCAGTGTGTCGCCTGTGCGAAATCAATATGGACAAGGCAATGGGGCGGTTTCTGTGATTCATTCTGAAGAGATTGACCAAGTTGTTTATTATGCAGCGCAGGCTGGCCGCTGTCCTGATTTTAGTCAAATAACAGTGGAAGACCTTCTCATTGTACCGCCTTTCTACGGCAGTCCGCTTACGGTGACCGGTACACTTGTTTTACCGCCATCACCAGACCCTCAATCATATGTGTTTACTGCTAATACTGGAGACAGCACGGTTTCGGTTATTGATGCAGATTTAAACACGGTAGTAAAAACAATCCCTTTTTCTGACGTGCCAACTAATCTAGGCGTTACTTTCGATAAAGCATTCACGTATGTCCTCCATGGGAATACCAACCTTGTCTCAGTGATTGATAATAAAACATTGAGTATCATAAATACCATTACTGTTGGAGGAGGGCCGAGAAAGATCGAATTTGATTCAACAGATGAGTTCGCGTACGTGATGGCCGCCGGATCTATATATATGATTAACATAGCCTCTCAATCGGTCATTGATGTCATTCCGATACCCGGCGCGTTAGACTTTGCTCTTGATCCGGATGGACAGTATGTCTATACCGCTAATGCAATCAGTTGGTCGGTTGATAAATATGATGTAAGTACAGGTCAGTTGGCAGAAAGTATCATCGATTCATTTGAATTCCCCAGTTTAATTGCAACTCCTTACGCTGGAAATTTTGCGTACGTGTTGAATGGCGAGCTGTGGCCGAAAGGTGTAACGGAGATCAGTCTGTCACCATTAAGCAGGGGAAGCGACTTTAACCGTTTATTTGAAACTCTGAGAACGATTGTATTTTCTTTGGACAGCACTAGAGCTTATTTTCTAGAGCCTTATAGTGAACCGTTTCTCATAAAAAACTTATACGTAGTTAATACGGCTAGACAGAGGATCATTGCAAACGTGTCTCTGCCCGGCGCCTTTGACCTCGCCGTAACGCCGGACAATCAGTATATTTATGCGGCACAGCCCAACGACAATGCTGTGACCGTGTACCGCACGAGCGATTATACAGCTGTGACGGTGATTCCGGTTGGCGCGGGTCCGTCTGCGATTGCAATGTAGAAGCTTTATAGTTCGAAAGAAGCGGGGCGGCGATCAGAGATGTGCTTATATATTGATGATCCGATCTGCTGGATCGCCGCTACGATGATCAGAAACAGCAGTTCACTTATAGTGAAACTGAGCATCCACCATATCCCGGCTGCTGCAAGCGCTCCCGCAAACATTTTTCTGAACAGGCTGCCGTGCTGCAAAAGCTGCAGCAAATACGTTCGCATGCAAAACAATAAATACAAGATCAGTAACAGCGCAAGCCCCATTGAAACGGCAGGGGGCGTGTAAAGGCGGAAAGGGACGGCTTTGACGATTTCAAACATGCAGCCGAATATGACGACTTGGCATAATACAGCAGCCATCACGTATGTTTGGCGGACGTTTTTATAGCTGTCACGCAGCGATTTGACGTCTTCTGCATAGCGGCTGCACAGGTTGTGTTGCTGAAAGTCACAGCAGCTTTGATGAGACTGTGTGAGTTTCTGAAAAGCTGCTGTCATGTTTTTCACGGATTGGGTGACATAGTGAAGATAGAGAAAAGCAGGCAGCATCAGGACGGCGGCGGTACAAGCCAGCAGTCCGAGCCGCACGGCATCACTGTTGATCATCTGTACATATTGGGCGGCGGATTCGGCGGCGGCCTGAACCCAGCCGAAGGAATAAGCCGCCATACCGACAAGCAGCAATAACAAGGTAAAGACAGTGCTTTTTCTCATTGTTTGATCGCCTCTTTCTGGGAAACATGAATGATCGCTTTGTTAGAAGATGCCAATGCATCAATGAGAGACATGAAAATCTGCGTATCCATATCTTGAATGATGTGGTACATGTCAAGAAACGAGCAATCGCTCCTGTCACACTCGGCCGCCCATTCGAAGCATTTACGCACATAATCGCTGTCATAAATGATCGCGTCCGTCAAAGAGTTCTTGCCGTATTGAAGCCAGGACGCAACCTGTTCTTTCTGCTGCGTGACGTAGTATGATGCGACATCAATATAAGCTGAAGAATGGGTCCCTTGACTGTGAAGGATCAAGAAACCGCCATCCTCATATATATGTGTCTCGGCTGACAAGCGATCGATTTCCAGGCGATACGTTTGCTGAATTTCTTGAAAAAACGGTGAATCTAATTGAAATAGAATACGAGACGCGATATCCCAATAAAGCTTTACGGTCAACAGATCGTTTTGCCCGGGAAGTGCGCCGATCTGTAATCCGGTCCATGTATCTTCCATCCGCTCCTCATCACCCAGCACCATTTTTTGTGAAAGGGGTGGAGGGCACGCCGGGATGATTTTCTTTTTAGCTTGATCATGCGGACGCTTCTGCAGCTGAAGGTGAGGAGGTAAAAGCATTTCCGTATCTTCTGAACCCCCAATCAAAAACAGCGTCATCCGATGGGCTTTGTAGGCGGCTTTGTAGGCTTTTTGTAAATCACCGATGCTCAGCGCGTTAATATCCTCGATTCTGCCTGCGGGGAAAACGGCTGCAGGTGAGGCGGGAGAAAGCATGCTGATCAGCTGATAATGATATGAGAGCTGATGGTTAAGGTGTGCTGTTTGAATTTCGCTTGTAATCACAGCTTTTTCCTGAGCGACAATCTTTTTGTCAAATGAGTGGTTCCATAAAGCATCGAGCAGGATGGGGATCGTTTGTCTGAGCCGATCCGGTAATGAGGTAAACATGAAATTGGTATCGGTGTAGGTAGTGAATGCGTTTAAAAGCGCGCCATGCGCAAAAAAATCATTGTACAGGTTGCGGCCATTATGCCAGAAGAGAAGGTGCTCTAAAAAATGCGCTGTGCCATACGGGAGCAGCGTGTCGCCGGATTCTGCCTGTAAGCAGACATCGCGGCTTCCGAAATCGATTTTCACATTGCACAGCCGCAGATGGGCGCGGGGAAATTTTAATCTGAATATTTTCAGCCCGCTTTCTGTGTATTTGATATCGGTTCGTTCATCCAGCTGTTGAAAAAAGGCTTTCTTTTCCATCTCTTCATCCCCTTACTACATGAGCTCCGATATAATTGATAGTCGCTATGAATTGCAATACATCACGGCATGTTACCGCTGAGATGCCATCCAGCAAGGCTTCTTTCGTGCAGGAGAAGCGGCGAAGAATCCCCATATAGGCCAACAGACCTTCGGGAGAATCGAATTGCAGCAGCATTTCATTCCGTAAAAATTGCTTTGCCTGTTCCAGTTCCCGCTCATTCGTTTGAAAAGCTGAGACAGCTTCCAAAACGCGCGGAGGTATATCCTTTTCATGAAGCTGATCCGTACATATAGAAACAAGCAGCAAATTGTTCATGACATCGTAACGGGTGATGACGTGATAGACTGCCAGATCCTTCTCTCGGAAATGTTTGAATAAAGCGGAATGGCCGTACTTTCCCAGTAGTCCGTCTATCAGCTGGATTTTGATATAATCGCTGGCATCTTTCATTTCTCCGCAATCAAATCCGAGTGTCAAGACGGAAGGGCCTGCAGCGCTGCGTGTCTCTGTTTCAAAAACATGCCGGTTTACGGGTATTCTTCCGGACGTTACAGCGGACGTTTGCGGGGCATGTCCCTGAGCATCACATGCTTGAACTTGTCCCAATATGTTCAGCTGTTTTTGCTGGGACATTAAATCAACGATAAAGTCAGCTGCGTCAAGAAACCGTTTAGGATGAATCGCCTTTATCCTGTCTTTCCGGCCAAACATGCCTGTGCCGTACATCGGGTTTCCGAAGACCTCCTCAGCCAAGCGCGCCGCCGAGTAGGAGAAGGGATCAGTGAATTTCTTTTCGATTCTCAGCAGCAGCTTATTCCTGGCCTTTTCAACGGCTTCGGGTGAAAGGGAAGAAGGGAAAGACATGTCTGCAAAAGTTTTCATTAGGGCGTCAACATGAAGAATCCCGTTATACAATGGGTGAATCAAACGGGTCCCGCAGGTTTTCAGCTGCTGATCAAAAAAGAGATTCGCCGAGTACATGAAACGGCTGCCGGCAGCATAACCGAAAGCGTCAATGATTTGCTCCTTCAGGTATGCGGCGGCGCCGTAAAAATAAATTGTTTCTTCCTCAGGTTCCGCCGCGCTTTCGATCGGTTTCAGAAAGCTCGCGGCGATTGAAATAGTTGAAAATTGATGAGTCTTCAGCAGGTTAACTTCCAAGCCGTTCTCTTTTGCTTGTATCAAAGAAACCACCATCCTGTTTTTGCAGGTAATAGACTATGATCAGACCGGCTATCGGAACGACCGCCAGGGAGACAGCGGTGCCGGCTAATGTGGCTAAGAATAGGGGAAGACAAAACAGATAAGACCGATATTTTGAGAAACCGCTCCATAGCTGCTGCTCCGTCTGCCAGCTGAAAAAGGGCCTTTTTTCATCCGCGGTTAACCTGATAAACGCTCCCGCCAGCAGCAACTCAATGCACTGCAAAAAAGTGAGAGTTGAAATCGGACGGCCGCTGATGAAACCCACAATGATCGCGACAAGGAGAAATCCGCCTGCCAATAGACCGGCATAAAAGCGATATTTTGCCCAAAACATTGTTTTCCGCTTGATCGGAAGCGTGATAAGCAGCATCCGGTCGTTTTTTTCAATCGAATACAAAAGAGCGATCGGTGAGCTGATGAGCAAAAGGGCGGAAATCACGATATAAATCACTTGCTGATTGAAGATGCCGGTGTTCATCATCTGGAACGAAAAGAATCCGCTGAACGCCGCCATCACCGCGTAATTTAACAGCATCGCTTTAGAAGAGATAAATCGGTTCCATTCTCTTTTGTAAAACGAAAATTCAGATCGCCGCAAAAATGAATGCATCTTGCTCTGCTGCGGAGGCGCCTGCAGAAAGACAGGAAAGTCAATGACCACCGCCCACAGGATATGAACCGCGCAAAGCGGGATCGTGGCGGCCGGCATAAAAGCGACGCTGAGGCATACACAGGCGAATATCGCCGCATGCAGCAGAAACATCCAGTTCTTCTTTTTGGCGAAATAGTTGCTTAGCACAATCCCGAAAATAATGGAGTAAACGGTAAAAAACGAAAATCTGCCGAGCCAAAACAATGTTTGCGCCCCTGACAGCGTTCCGTTTCCAAATAAGAACAGCGGTAAAATGAAAAAGAATAATGTTCTTCTCAAACAAGTGTCGACAAACAGAACGACACTCTGGGCAACCCAAAAGCTCCGTGAAGAAATCGGCAGCAGGCAGCTCAGCTTCATATAAGATTCCTTCCATTGAGATGTTACAGAAAGAAACACCATATACGCATTCATCAAGAGAAGTGCGAGTATGATATACGTTTTCCCTAACACCGATTCGTTAATGCCAGCCTGTCGGATCAGCCCGATTTCAAAGACGGCCAGAATGACAAGGCCTGCGGCAATGCGGATGGCATCCTTTTTCCCTTGCCGGCTGTAAAGCTGTTTGAACAGCAAAGACATGATGGAGATTATGCTATTCATGGCCGATCACCTCAAAAAATTCCCGCCGCAGATCGGTCTCCTCTCCAATCGGAATGACCTTTTGGATCTGTTTGTTGTGAAGAATGGCCGCATAATCACAAAATCTTTGCACGACATCAAGCAGATGAGAAGAAAACAAAATGGTTCCGCCTGCCTCACAGTACTCGCGCATTTTCTCATAAAAGACCTCTATCGATTCCACATCCAAACCGACGAGCGGCTCATCCAAAATAAACAGGGGAGCGCGCAGCAATAAGCCTGTCATCAACACAACCTTTTGCCTGTTCCCCAAGGACAGCTCTGAAATTCTCCTGTTGATGTATTTTGAAAAATGAAAGGCCTCGGCCAAACCGGCAAACTGCTGCTCTGAAAAATCCTTTTGGTAAAGCGAATGGACGAAAGACACATAGTCCTTCGCCGTAATTTCTGTAAACAGCAGCGGATAATCGGCGGCGAAGTAACGGTGAATCTTCAGCTGATCTGATGTTTTCTGGGGCATGCCGGCCTCCGCTTCAATTCCGCACAGCGTAAAGCGCCCGCTGAAGTTGCGGTTCACGCCTGTCAGCGTATTAATCAGTGTCGTTTTTCCGGCGCCGTTTACCCCAAGCAGGCCGTAAACGGCGCCTTTTTCTAAATGTAAATCCACTTGTTCTAAGATGACGTTGTCCCGTTCATACCAAACGGATACATCGTGTATATCCAAAATGCTCATCGCGAGTCAGCCTTCCGCGCGCGCATCCCGAATAGAATGGCAATGGCAATGAAAATCAGCGTAAACAGATAATCGCTTTTGACAAAATAGACGACTGCGCCGATGACAAAGATAAATGAAAGGATATACAGTAAAATTCTTCTTTGTGCTGGTGACAAATCGTTTCCCTCCTAAATAAGCTGGACCACGTCTTCTAATTGTTCGTTTTTCGCCCAAGAGCAAATGTTTTTCCGGTGATATTTGTTAGAGTTCAGCCCTTTTAAGTAACAGCCTCCGCAATAGCCGCTGAACGGGCATTTGTCTTTCATGCAATGCTCGCTGAACCGCGGCGCCTGCGCTTGCCACAGTTTATGGACGAGAGGGGAGTTAAAGATGCTTTCATAGGAATCATGAAAAATATTTCCCAATGAAAATTCCTTTGGAAAGAGGGCGCACGGACGTACTTCGCCGAACGGGCTGATCACAATGGACTTCCAGCCAGCGCCGCAATTTGCCGCGCGTTTTCTCTCATAGGGAATAATCGGAATTAAATCTTTAAACTCATCAATTACATTTTGCTCGTATTCCATAAACTTGCGGTGCTGCTCGGCGTCTTTCGTTGGATGGACAATATCCCTGCCTCTTCCGAAATCATCAACCCAATTGTAAGAGAACGCCTTCGCTCCAAGATCCCGAACCTTTTGGGCCATATCGTGGATTTCCCACATGTTTTTTTCGAAGACGGACATGGCGACTCTGACAAATATACCGTGGTCACTCAACAATTTTATCGTTTTACAAGTTTGGGCAAAAGAGCCTTTTCTCCCTCTAAAGGAGTCATGAACTTCGGAATTGACACTATCAAGAGAAATGCCGACGATGATTTTTTGCTTGTAAGTTTTCAAAAGCTCCAAGCTCTCTTTTCGCATGAGTGTTCCGTTTGTTAATACAGCGACTTTTTTGAACTTTTTACACACATAGTCAAGAATCTCATTGGCGTTTGGATGGACAAAAATTTCCCCGCCCGTGATTTCGCATGTCAATACACCGTTATCAAACAGCATATCAGCCGTTTTTTTGAATTGCTCAATCGACACGGTGCCGAGCGCTTCAGGTGAGCTTTCCAAATAACAGTGGGCGCATTTCAAATTACAGCGGTGCGTCAGCTCAAATGTGGCGTGGAGCGGCATTGGAAATTCATTGCTTCCGCTCGTGGTGATTGTATGGCGTTTGGCCCGGTTGCCAAGCTGGATGACCTGCTTGTTTTGGAGCATGTTGAGCATGTCGTAATACCAGTCTTTATGGTCTTCGGGAGATTCATCATACACGGCACATTGCTCAGCTAAAATCTGTTCAGCTGTTTTTTGGCCATCCATGCGCATGCAAAGCTCGTAAGCCGTTTTGTTGAGGTCCAAGTACTCAAAGTCAGAAATGGAGACATTATCGCGCAAGTAGTCGATTTCTAACACGCCACCCTCAGGAAGCTGGTGAACTCTTACACTTTCATTAATAAATGGAAACATCTGCTCTATAAACAAAATACCATCCCCTATATCTATGATTCAAATGAAAAACGATTGTGTATGTATATTCAAGAGGTAGATTTTAGTTAAAAATTGTAATTTACTTAAAAAGGGCATAGTAGAAAGACTATGCCCTTTTTGGAGAACCTTATCCCCATAGACCGAATAGGCCTGTTGCACCGGCAATTTCAAAATCAGGGATTGGGCCGTCCACTAAACAAGCGGCTCCGATCGAGCATGTTGCACAACCTTTGTTTTCTACAATGACAGCTTTTTTCATAATTGAATCCTCCCTTTTTTTGTTTTTCTAGCAGATCTATGTTGTACTTTTATCTTAAAACTATCAAATTACTAATTCAATACATATATTTTGAAAAAAATGTGAAATGGAAATGATAGATTTCGGAAAAATGTAACATTTCCTAAAGGTAATTAGTGATATGATTTTCTCTTCTATTAAGGAAATGCTTTTTATGAGGTTTATCTTCAAATCTGATGAGCAATGATGGTAAGATAGAAGCAGTTGAAGTTTACAAACCGAATGATTATACTATTCAAGTCAAAGTGGAATGATGAAAAGGACGTGTCAGAATGAAGCAAGAGACACCGATAACACTCCATGTGAAGTCTGTGATTGAGGATGACGGAAACCAAGAGGTCATCGAATTCCGCACCACCGGATTTTACTATGTAAAACAAAATAAAGTGTATCTATCTTATTATGAAGAACACGACTTAGGCAAAGTCAAAACGATTGTGAAAGTAAGCGAAGGCGAAGTCCTGGTCATGAGGTCAGGCGCTGTCAAAATGAATCAGCGTTTCGTAACGGGAGCTTCCACAATTGCTAAATATAAAATGTCATTTGGTGAGCTTGAGCTGAAAACAAGCACAAAATCGATTCAATCTGATCTCGGTGAAGAAAATGGCCGTATCAGCATCGCATATGACATGCATGTCGGAGACGAGCAGGAGCATTTACATAATATGACGATCACGTATGAGGGAGGAACTCACGCATGAACATTGCGGAACAAATGAAGGACGTGCTGAAAGAAGAAATCAAAGCGGCCGTTCTGAAAGCGGGACTGGCTGAAGAAAGCCAGCTTCCTAATGTCGTTTTAGAAACACCGAAAGATAAAACACACGGCGATTACTCTACAAATATGGCGATGCAGCTGGCGAGAGTCGCAAAAAAAGCGCCGCGCCAAATCGCTGAAGAGATTGTCGCTCATTTTGATAAAGGAAAGGCTTCGATTGAAAAACTGGATATCGCCGGCCCGGGTTTTATCAATTTCTATATGAACAATCAATATTTAACAAAGCTGATTCCGTCTGTACTGGAAGCAGGGGAAGCATACGGGGAAACGAACATCGGAAACGGCGAACGAGTTCAGGTCGAATTCGTATCAGCGAATCCGACGGGAGACCTTCACCTCGGGCATGCACGCGGTGCGGCTGTCGGTGACTCCTTATGCAACGTGCTTTCAAAAGCGGGTTATGATGTAAGCCGCGAATACTACATTAACGATGCGGGAAACCAAATCAACAATCTGGCGCTTTCTGTTGAAGTCCGTTACTTTGAAGCGCTCGGCTTGGAAAAACCGATGCCGGAGGACGGCTACCGCGGCGAGGATATTATTGCGATCGGAAAGCGTCTCGCTGAGGAATACGGCGATCGTTTTGTTAATGAAGAGGAAAGTGAACGCCTCGCGTTTTTCCGTGAATACGGCCTGAAATACGAGCTGGATAAGCTGCGCAAGGACTTGGAAAACTTCCGTGTGCCGTTTGATGTGTGGTATTCCGAAACGTCTCTGTACCAAAACGGAAAAATCGATAAGGCGCTTGAAGCGATCCGCGAAAAAGGCCATGTCTATGAAGAAGACGGCGCGACTTGGTTCCGCTCTACGACGTTTGGCGATGATAAAGACCGCGTATTGATCAAGAAGGACGGCACGTACACGTACCTGCTTCCTGATATCGCGTACCATAAGGACAAGCTTGACCGCGGCTTTGATAAGCTGATCAACGTTTGGGGCGCCGATCACCACGGCTACATCCCGCGTATGAAAGCGGCAATCGAAGCGCTGGGCTATGAAAAAGGAACGCTTGAAGTAGAAATCATTCAGCTCGTTCACCTTTACAAAAACGGCGAGAAAATGAAAATGAGCAAACGGACCGGTAAAGCCGTAACGATGCGTGACTTGATTGAAGAAGTTGGCTTGGATGCCGTGCGCTACTTCTTTGCGATGCGCAGTGCGGACACACATATGGATTTTGACTTAGATCTTGCTGTATCAACATCTAACGAAAACCCTGTGTATTATGCACAATATGCGCATGCCCGTATTTGCAGCATGCTTCGCCAAGGGGAGGAGCAGGGACTTACACCTGGGGCAGACCTTGATTTCAGCCATATCCAATCAGAAAAAGAATATGATCTGCTGAAAACGATCGGCGGCTTCCCAGAGGCAGTGGCGGAAGCAGCGGAAAAACGAATTCCGCACCGTGTCACAAACTATATTTATGACCTGGCTTCCGCTCTGCACAGCTTCTACAACGCAGAGAAAGTCATCGATCCTGAAAATGAAGAGAAAAGCCGCGCGCGCCTGGCTTTAATGAAGGCAACGCAAATTACGCTGAATAACGCGCTTCAGCTGATTGGCGTATCGGCTCCGGAAAAAATGTAATGATGATCAAAGGACAAAGTCTTCGGGCTTTGTCCTTTTTTTATGAGGAAAACGTGTGATGTATTTCACAATCCTGTTTGCCGAGTTTTTGTATGATAAGACTGATTATTGAATCATTGAAAGGGGCAAGCCAAATGATCAACCGTCAACACATTCAATTATCGTTACAGTCATTAAGCTTGGTGGCAGGGTTTATGGTTTGGGTGCTGATTTCATCACTCATTTCCCAAATCACATTAGATATTCATTTAAGCAAGGGCGAGATTTCTTTGGTGACGGCGATTCCTGTGATCCTCGGGTCGCTTCTCCGCATTCCTTTAGGGTATTTAACGAACCGGTTTGGCGCGCGGCTGATGTTTATGATCAGCTTTATCTTGCTTTTGTTTCCTGTATTTTGGATCAGTATTGCGGATTCTTTGTTTGATTTAATCGCCGGCGGCTTTTTCTTAGGGATCGGGGGAGCGGTATTCTCCATTGGGGTGACCTCTCTTCCGAAATATTATCCGAAGGAAAAGCATGGTGTCGTTAATGGGATTTACGGTGCAGGAAATATCGGGACAGCCGTTACGACATTTGCGGCGCCGGTTATCGCTCAAGCTGTCGGTTGGAAAGCAACCGTGCAGATGTATCTGGTTTTGCTGGCTGTCTTTGCCTTACTGCATGTTTTATTCGGCGACAGGCATGAGAAGAAGGTCAAAGTTTCTGTAAAGACTCAAATCAAAGCCGTTTACCGAAATCATGTCCTGTGGTTTCTGAGCCTGTTTTATTTTATTACGTTTGGTGCCTTTGTCGCCTTCACCATCTATTTGCTGAACTTTCTGGTGGAGCACTTTGGACTGAGTCCGGCGGATGCCGGTTTGCGGACGGCTGGCTTTATTGCGGTCTCTACGCTGCTCAGGCCTGCGGGCGGATTCCTGGCTGATAAAATAAGCCCGCTCCGCATCTTGATGTTCGTTTTTGCGGGGCTTACATTATCAGGCATTATCTTATCGTTCTCGCCGACAATCGGCCTTTATACGTTTGGGTCATTAACTGTGGCGGTCTGCTCAGGTATAGGAAACGGGACGGTTTTTAAACTGGTGCCTTTCTATTTTTCGAAGCAAGCGGGGATTGCAAATGGTATTGTGTCTGCCATGGGCGGATTAGGCGGTTTTTTTCCTCCGCTGATATTGGCGAGTGTATTTCAGGCAACAGGCCAATATGCGATCGGATTTATGGCGCTTTCAGAGGTGGCGTTAGCCAGCTTTGTCCTTGTGATCTGGATGTATTGGCAGGAAAGAATGAAAACGCACACGGAGAGAAACAGTCAGAGCATCAACTAACACTGGAGCATTCACAAGATTGTTAGTTTTTTCTCGATGGGTACAAATCAATTCACGTTACAATAAACACACAACGTGACTTTCTTCGAGGTGAGCTCATGAATTTTCTCTCTGTTCGACCATCTGATAGTGATCTTATATCCAGTGATCTGCATGAATTGCTGGAATCGATCAGCACGAAAAGAAAAATGGAAAAACACACGTATTTGTTTCGAGAAGGAATGGATGCAGAAGAGCTTTATCTGATTCAATCAGGACTCATTGAAATCGGCAAGCTGACATCTGACGGAAAAGACCTGACGCTTAGAATCTGCCAAAAAAACGATATCGTCGGTGAATTAACACTTTTCACTGAAGAACCGAGGTATATGCTCAGTGCAAAAGTGCTAGAGGATGGCGAGGTGCTCGTCATTAATAAAAATAAGCTGGAAAAAGAATTAATCCAAAACGGCGCTTTGACATTTGAGTTCATGAAATGGATGAGCACCCATCTCCGGAAAATTCAGTCCAAAATCAGGGATCTGCTTCTTCACGGCAAAAAGGGTGCGCTCTATTCCACCCTTATCCGCTTATCAAACAGCTACGGAGTGGAGCGAAGCGACGGCATTCTGATTAATATTGTCCTGACAAATCAGGATTTGGCAAAGTTTTGCGCGGCTGCACGGGAAAGCGTCAACCGTATGCTCGGAGATCTCCGCAAACAAGGGGTTATTTCGATAGACGAATCTGGAAAAATTATTTTGCACAAGCGGGACTATTTGCGGTGTGAAATTGAGTGTGAAAATTGTCCGCTGGAGATTTGCAATATTGACTGAAAAAAACAAGGACAGCGGTGTCCTTGTTTTTTTACCTTGTCATAAAGAAGCACATGACGGCAAAAAAGAAGCAGGCATTTACGATTTCCAGAATGCCAATCGTTTTCGCAGGCCAATTCCTGCCATGAAAAAACCATGCCCGCAAGCTGCTTGGGATAAAAGCGAGAAACGCCCATCCTGCTCCGAAAAGAGCGGATAAAAAGGGGAGCAGCAGGTGGTATCCCCATGACCAGTATGCAAATGCCCTGTTTTTTCTCTCGCGGATCACCGATTTCACATAAAAGGAACTCCCGATAAAAAATAAAGCAGACTGCAAGAAAATAAACCAAGCCCAGCCGTCAAGGGTTCCCATCCCCAGCCAGCAGCTTGCAAGACCTCCCGAACAAAAGAACAAAACACCCGCAACATCATTCAATAGGGCTCGTTCATTTTTTCGGCGGGCAAAATACATATGGATGAGAAACAGCGGCAGTAAAGAAACGCCCACCCAGATGAGAGGCGGCTTATGAAAGAGAGGGATCATCAAAAAGCAGCAGGCGGGAAAACCGTAATAACACATCCACTTTTGATATGGTTTGATTTGTTTCTTTTTTAAGGCAAGTGTAACGGGATAAACCGCTAAGTATAGGAAAAGCCAGCCAAGGAAGAGCGGGATATGCCAGATAACGGGGCCTCCCTTGACCATGCCTAGTAAAAATGGGATCAGCAGCATCGCCCATGCGCCGTGCTGCTTCGGAATCAGCGCCTTCATCGAAACCCTCCTTTTTTCTTTCATTATAAATGCAGTCACCCTCCTGATAAGTGACATTTCTCATACAGGCTGTGAAATACATCACTGCTGTACAGGCTCAGTCGAGCTACACTAAAGCTATCCTTAGCACAGGAGGCTTTCTTATGAATCAGTGTGACTATTTATTATTTCTGAAACAACTTCCCATGTTTAATGAAGTGCCTCTATCCATTGTCGAAACCTTGCTGAAAAACGGCACGTTTATCAGCGGCTCATGTGATCAAACTCCATCCTTTCTTCATTCACAATCTGTTTATATTGTATTAAAAGGCAGTGTCCGTTTTATGGACACCAGGCTCCCTGAAGGGTCGAAAACCGTTGCGCTGTGGGAAAAAGGCGATGTGTTTCCGATTGATGAAAAAGGCGGGCTTTATTTATCGCCTTTTATCTCAGTCAATGCCACTTCAGACATTTTGATTCTCAATATCCCTTATTACATATTTAAAAAAATGATGTCTTACAATCCTCAGCTGCAAATGAACTTTTTGGCCATGCTTCAGCAAAATGTTTTTTGTTCCTATCAATTATTTTTGCGGTATTTGCATACATCACAAGACGAAAATGCTGAGCCCGGTTCTTAAATAGAGCCGGGTTTTTTGATCTTTGAATGAAAGGCGGCTCATGATCAGGCGTCCTGCGAACGCGGCCTTCCTCACATCCTGTGAAAATCCTTCCTTCTCCTTTGTGTGAACATTTTGTGAAAAAAGCAGAGTGTGTGACATAGTTCACAAGGAAACACGCTGTCTCTGTTTATAGTGAACTTAGCACCACCTGACTCGGAAGGAGTGAACTCTCATGAAGAAAAAGAAAATGAGTCCGTTGTTTAGGAGATTGAATTTTTTCTCTCCTATAGAACACCATTCAAATAAACATAGCCAAACCACCCGCGAAGATCGCGATTGGGAGAATGTATACAGAAACAGATGGCAGTACGACAAAGTCGTTCGCTCCACCCACGGCGTTAACTGCACGGGGTCTTGCAGCTGGAATATTTATGTGAAAAACGGAATTGTCACGTGGGAAGGACAAAATTTGAATTACCCATCAACAGGCCCGGATATGCCTGATTTCGAACCGAGAGGCTGTCCGCGGGGGGCCAGTTTTTCATGGTATATCTACAGCCCGCTCCGTGTGAAATATCCATACGTGCGCGGTGTGCTGATCAATTTGTGGCGGGAAGCATTGCAGACGCATCAAAATCCGCTGGATGCCTGGAAATCGATCGTTGAAAACCCTGAAAAAGCGAAGTCCTATAAACAGGCGAGAGGGAAAGGCGGTTTTGTTCGTGCTGAATGGCCGGAGGTGCTGAAGCTGATTTCAGCCTCTCTGCTGTATACAGTGATGAAATACGGGCCAGACCGGAATGTCGGCTTTTCTCCGATTCCGGCCATGTCCATGATCAGCCACGCGTCAGGCTCCCGGTTTATGTCGTTAATCGGCGGCCCTATGCTCAGTTTTTATGACTGGTATGCGGATCTTCCGCCGGCGTCCCCGCAAATTTGGGGTGACCAGACGGACGTTCCAGAAAGCAGTGATTGGTACAATTCAGGCTATATCATCACATGGGGCTCCAACGTGCCGTTAACGAGAACCCCTGACGCGCACTTTTTGGCGGAGGCCCGCTATAAAGGCGCTAAGGTCATTTCGATCAGTCCGGATTTTGCGGAATCCTCAAAGTTCGCGGATGACTGGCTGAGTATCCGCCAAGGGACTGACGGGGCGCTTGCGATGGCCATGGGTCACGTCATTCTTCAGGAATTCTACGTGAACCAAGAAACTGAACGTTTTATTGAGTATGCGAAGCAATACACTGATTTTCCATTTCTCGTCACCTTATCAAAAGAAAATGGCGTATACACAGCGGGCCGGTTTTTGCATGCGAAGGACATCGGGCGGCAGACAAAGCATGATCAGTGGAAGCCCGCGGTCTGGAATGAACAGACAGGCGCATTTGCCATACCGCAGGGGACAATGGGCTCCCGCTGGGATGGGCAGCAGAAATGGAACCTGCATATGATCGATGAAGAAACAGGGGAAGCGATTGAACCCCGTCTCTCTGTGCTCGGAATAGAGGATGAAATCGGCACGGTGCGCATTCCTTATTTTTCAAATGACGGAAACAAAGTGCTCGAGCGGGATCTTCCTATTAAAAAAATGAACCTGAACGGTGAAGAGACGTACGTCACGACCGTGTTTGACTTGATACTGGCTAACTACGGCGTAAATCGGGGCATCGGCGAACAACAAGCTGTCTCCTATGATGATCCTGAGCCGTTTACGCCTGCCTGGCAGGAACAAATGACAGGAATCAAAAAAGAAGCTGTCGTTAAGATTGCCAGAGAGTTTGCTCAAAATGCGATCGATACAGACGGCCGGTCCATGATTATCGTAGGAGCCGGCATTAACCACTGGTTCAACTCCGACACGATCTACCGAGCAGTGTTAAATCTTGTTTTGCTTGTAGGCGCCCAAGGCGTAAATGGCGGAGGCTGGGCCCATTACGTCGGGCAGGAAAAGCTCCGACCTGCTGAAGGATGGCAGACGATTGCAACTGCAAAGGACTGGGAGGGCGTGCCCAAGCTGCAAAACGGCACTTCATTTTTCTACTTTGCGACAGATCAGTGGCGTTATGAGGACCAGCCGATCAGTGATTTGGCATCACCGATTGCTGTGTCATCCCGCTACAAGCACCACGCTGATTACAATGTGCTGGCGGCGCGGCTAGGGTGGCTTCCGTCTTACCCGACTTTCAATCAAAATGGCATCGATCTGTATAAAGAAGCTGAAAAAGCAGGGGCAGCAACACCTGAAGACGTAGGTGCGTACGTGGCCTCACAGCTCCAAGAGAAAAAACTGAAATTCGCGATTGAAGATCCTGACAATGAAGTGAATTTCCCAAGGAATCTCTTTGTATGGCGGGCAAACCTGATCTCAAGCTCAGGAAAAGGGCATGAATATTTTCTCAAGCATTTGCTGGGGACAACGAACGGTTTAATGAATGACGACAGCGACAGCATCCGCCCAGAAGAAATCAAATGGCGGGAGCAGGCGCCGGAAGGAAAGCTCGACTTATTAATCAATCTTGATTTTCGAATGGCGGGTACGGCGCTGTATTCCGATATCGTGCTGCCGGCGGCGACATGGTATGAAAAACACGATCTCAGCAGCACGGATATGCATCCGTTCATTCATCCATTTGCTCCGGCGATCTCGGCTCCGTGGGAATCGAAGTCAGACTGGGATATTTTCAAGGCGCTGTCAAAAGCCGTTTCCGATCTGGCAGAAGAAGTCGATTTGGAGCCGGTGAAAGAAGTGGTTGCGACGCCGCTCCTCCATGACACCATGCAGGAATTGGCCCAGCCATTCGGCAAAATCAATGACTGGAGCAAGGGCGAATGTGAAGCCATTCCGGGAAAAACGATGCCGAACATCCAAGTCGTTGAACGGGATTACAAACACATTTTTCATAAAATGACCGCACTCGGTCCTAACGCTGCTTTAAAGCCGAGCGGAACAAAAGGGATGAGCTGGTCAATAGCCGATGAATATGAATCACTCAAAAAGAGACTGGGAGAAATCACCTCAGACAGCGTGGCAAAGGGATGTCCAAATATAAGTGAAGCAAAGCAGGCGGCAGAAGCGGTTTTAACCCTATCATCCACTTCGAATGGAAAGGTCGCCGTAAAAGCATGGGAATCACTTGAAAACATCACAAACCTGAAGCTGAAAGACCTAGCGGAAGAGCGCGAGGAAGAATGCTTTACGTTCGAACAAATTACAGCCCAGCCGAAAACGGTTATCACGTCTCCGGCATTTACCGGCTCTGAAAAAGGAGGCCGCAGGTATTCGCCGTTTACGACGAATGTTGAAAAATTAATCCCGTGGCGGACACTGACAGGCAGACAATCCTATTATGTCGATCATGAACTGATGATGGAATTCGGTGAAACGATGGCGACATTTAAACCGATCCTCCAGCACCGCCCGTTTCTAAGCAAGCGGCCTGATCAAGAGGGAAAAGAGATCGTCCTTAATTATTTGACGCCGCATAACAAATGGTCCGTCCACAGCATGTATTTTGATTCTCTGCCCATGCTGACGCTGTTCCGCGGCGGGCCGACCGTATGGATGAATAAAGATGATGCAGAGGACACGGATATTAAAGACAACGATTGGATTGAATGCTTCAACCGAAATGGCGTAGTCGTCGCGAGAGCGGTTTTGTCTCATCGGATTCCTAAAGGAATGGCGTTTATGCACCATGCCCAAGACCGCCACATCAACGTGCCCGGCACGAAACTGACAAATAACCGCGGAGGCACCCATAACAGCCCGACAAGGATTCACGTCAAGCCGACACAGATGATCGGGGGCTACGCCCAGCTCAGCTACGGCTTTAACTATTACGGCCCAACGGGGAATCAGCGCGACCTGAATGTCGTCATCCGCAAGCTGAAGGAGGTCGATTGGCTTGAAGATTAAAGCGCAAATCGGTATGGTCATGAACTTGGATAAATGCATCGGCTGCCACACGTGCAGCGTCACCTGTAAAAACACATGGACAAACCGTACCGGTGCGGAATATATGTACTTCAATAATGTAGAAACAAAGCCGGGCATCGGCTACCCGAAGCAATGGGAGGACCAGGACAAATATAAAGGCGGCTGGACATTGAAAAAAGGAAAGCTCGAGCTGAAATCAGGCTCGAAAACAAACCGGCTTGCGGGCCTTTTCTACAATCCGAACCAGCCGACGATTGATGATTACTATGAACCTTGGAACTATGATTATGAAACATTAACGAACAGCCCGCAGAAAAAACACCAGCCAGTGGCACGCCCGAAATCGTCCTTGACAGGGGATTTCATGAATATCGAATGGGGGCCGAACTGGGAGGATGATCTCGCAGGCGGCCACATAACGGGACTTGAAGATCCAAACGTGCAAAAGATGGAGGAATCAATTAAAACAGAATTCGATGAGGTCTTTATGATGTATCTGCCCCGTATTTGCGAGCACTGCATCAACCCGGCGTGCGTTTCATCCTGTCCGTCCGGCGCCATGTACAAACGCGAGGAGGACGGCATTGTGCTTGTGGATCAAAACGCATGCCGTTCATGGAGATATTGCGTCTCATCGTGTCCTTATAAAAAAGTCTATTTTAACTGGCAAACGAACAAAGCGGAAAAATGCACACTCTGCTTTCCGCGTTTGGAGGCGGGACTGCCGACCATCTGCTCCGAGACGTGTGTTGGCAGAATCCGCTACCTCGGCGTTATGCTGTATGACGCGGACAAAGTGGAGGAAGCGGCATCTGTTGAAAATGAAAAGGATCTCTACCATTCCCAATTGGACGTTTTTCTTGATCCGAATGATCCTGAGGTTGCCAAACTGGCAAAAGAACAAGGCATTCCGGCTGAATGGATAGAGGCCGCGCAGCAATCACCGATCTATAAAATGATCATTGACTGGAAGATCGCGCTGCCGCTTCATCCTGAGTACCGCACGCTGCCAATGGTGTGGTACATTCCGCCGCTCAGCCCGATTATGAATCTCTTTGAAGGAAAAGGCAGCCGGCAAACGGCGGAAGATATTTTTCCGGCTATCGACCAAATGAGAATCCCGATAGATTATTTGGCGCAGCTGTTAACAGCCGGTGATACGGATCATATTCGGTCAACATTAAAGAAAATGTCTGTCATGCGCCAGTATATGAGAGCGGTCCAGACGAATAAATCAATCGATCCGGAACTGATCTCCAGTGTCGGCTTAACAGAACAGCAAATTGAAGACATGTATCGGCTGCTTGCGATTGCCAAATATGATGACCGCTTTGTGATTCCGAGCAGCCATCGAGAAGAAGTATCAGATTTATACGCTGAACAAGGAAGCTGCGGCTTATCATTTTCAGGCGGCCCCGGCTCCTGTTTCTAACTTTTGATAAATGAGGTGTAACAAGATGAACACCACAGACCGGCAAATCACGTTCTCTGCTCTTTCCTGTCTTCTCTCTTATCCGGATGAAGAGTGGAGAGCCGAGCTTCCCGATTGGAAGGCTCTTATCCAAGAAATCGGCAACCGGCAAATCCGGGAGAAGCTGCTGCACTTTTTCGAGACGTCAGCCAGCTTTTCTCCGGAAGCGCTGATTGAACACTATGTCTATACATTCGACTTCGGGAAAAAAACAAATATGTATGTCACCTACTTTAACTCAGGCGAGCAAAGGGAACGCGGCATCGAATTGCTGCATTTAAAAAACACCTATCAGCAATCCGGTTTCCTGCCGACAGAGAAGGAACTGCCAGATTACCTGCCGCTGATGCTGGAATTTGCCGCAGTTGCAGAAATTGAAGCAGCGAGAAGTGTGTTTGAGAAATATCTGTCAAATGTAAGGGAGCTGGCATCCCGCCTCGAAAAAAATGACAGCATATACGCTGAGCTGCTGCACGTGCTGCTGGCCGCGCTGGAAAACTTCGGCGTTCGTGAAAGCATTGAAGGGACTGTTCAGGCATGAACGGACAGATCCTCTGGGGCGTGATGCCATACATTGTATTGACGATCTTTATCGGCGGCCATATTTACCGATACCAGCATGACCAATTTGGCTGGACGGCGAAATCAAGCGAGATGTTAGAAAAGAAAAAACTTGCGGCGGGCAGCACTCTTTTTCATTGGGGACTGCTGTGCGTTGTCGGCGGGCATGTCATGGGAATTCTGATCCCGGAAGGTGTATATGGTGCAATTGGCATTTCAGAGCACATGTATCACAAAATGGCGATTGGTGCAGGCCTGCCGGCGGGGATTGCGGCATGTACCGGACTTGTCATCCTGACGTACAGACGGCTGTTTGACAAAAGAATCCGCAAAACCAGCTCGCCATCGGATATCCTTACGCTCATCCTGCTGCTTTTCATGATGCTGTCGGGTGTTGCGGCCACGTTTCTCAACATTGATTCAAAAGGCTTTGATTACCGGACAACAGTCGGGCCGTGGTTCAGGGAAATCGTTTTGTTCCGGCCTGACCCCTCGTTGATGGAGAGTGTCCCGCTATGGTTTAAGTTTCATATTGTGATAGGCTACGTTGTTTTTATCCTGTGGCCGTTTACAAGATTGGTTCATGTGTTCAGTCTGCCGCTCAAGTATCTGACTCGAAGCTATGTCGTGTATCGGAAACGCTCGTAAAAATCCCCCTTCAAGAGGGGGATTTTTTTATCTTGATGAAAACATAAGATATTTTCTGCCAAGATAATGGCTGGGCGGCCGGCAGTCTTGTTATGTTTGTATTGCATCATCTGAAAAGGAGAGTGAAGAATGAAGCGGATTTTACTCATTTTAATGGCTTGTGTTATGACAAGCGCCGGAATCCTGACACTCAGACATTCTCATGTATTAACCGGCGGCACGGCTGGACTGTCACTAAGCCTCACATACTGGTTTCACTCCTCGTTTGCCATCATCTTCTTTCTGATCAATATCCCGTTTTATGTGTTTTCTCTCATCAGAATGGGCATCAGATTCACTCTATCTACCGTATTTGCAGTCACGGCGCTGACTCTGTTTACAAGCGCGGATCACTGGCTGCCGTCTGCCTCTTTTTCACCGCTTGCCGGGGCGATTTGCGGCGGGGCGCTGATCGGGCTCGGCCTGTCGCTCATGTTTTACCATCAGGCTTCACTCGGCGGTGCCAATATTCTTGCTTTATTTCTGCAAAAACGATGCGGCTGGAACCCCGGGACAGTTAATTTTCTCTTCGATTTTGCCGCAGTGCTGGCCGGCATTTTCTCAGTCGGCTTGCTGAAAGGGCTCTGCTCCTTAGTGTCCATCGCGGTCACGGGCCTGATCGTCGGCTTCTTCAAAAATAAAATCAAAAGCAGCTACTCCCTCAATCCGGTTTTGCTCAAGAACATGACACCCGGCCAATCTCAGGAAGCCTCATCATAAGCCTTTCCGCTTTTTGCGGTGAGGCTTTTTGCATAGAAGGTTTACAGACTAGAAAAAAGAGGTAATACAGAGGTAATCGAATCAGATAGGAGAGAATTAGGATGCTGAAAAGGAGACTGGAATTTTTCTTTTTATATATGATGCTCATCGGGGCATATGTCATATGGTTTTTTCCGGTTTCCAGACTTGAGTTTTACGGAGGATTGCTTTGCTATATAAGCATTATTTTGTTCAGCATCTATTCATTAATTCTTGAAAATCGCACCTCGCAGCACACGCTGTTATGGATCCACATTCTTGTTTTTTTTCCAATCGTCGGCTACGTGTTTTATCTCTTTTCCGGACAGCTTTATGTAAAGGGAAAGCTGTTTAAGACAAAACGAATGTACAACAGGGAGAAGCTCAGGAAGCTGTTTGACAAGGAGGAAACGCCCGAAGTGACAGGGCTGAAGGACAATCAAGAGAGGTTCTTTACATATTCCATCAGGGCTGCCCATATGAATATCAATACGAAAAGCAAGATCAAAGTGCTGAAAAACGGCGAAGAAACCTTTCCTGAACTTTTCAAAGCGATGAGAAAAGCGGAGTCTTACATACATATTGAATACTACATGTTTAAATCAGACATGCTTGGGCGCGGCATGATGGACATTATGATGGAAAAAGCGCGCCAGGGTGTCGAGGTGAGGTTTTTATACGATGCGGCAGGGAGCATGAAGCTGGCAAGAAGAGACATTATGAGAATGAAACAAGCGGGAGTGAATATCGTTCCGTTCTCTCCGCTGAAATACGGGTTCTTCAACCAGAAGCTGAATTTCAGAAATCACCGGAAAATTGTGATCATCGATGGAAAAACCGGCTTCGTGGGCGGCTTAAATGTCGGGAAGGAATATATCAGCCGGGATCCGTACATCGGGTTTTGGAGAGACACGCACCTGCGGCTGGAAGGTGAGATTGTGCAAACGCTTCACGCTATCTTTATGCTGGATTGGGAATACGTCTCCAATGAAGTGTTAATTGATCAAGAAGAGTACAATACCCCTGTGCCCGTGGAGGGAGGGGGCATTTATCAAATTGTCGCGACAGGCCCTGACATGAAGGAAAGCATGAGCGACCTATACTATGAAATGATTTCTTCCGCACAGAAGTCAATCTGGATCGCCACGCCCTATTTTGTCCCCAATGAATCCATTCGCACAGCGCTGAAAGCAGCAGCGACAAAAGGCGTGGAGGTAAGGGTTATGGTGCCGGAGAGGAACGACAGCTTTTTGACCCAATACGCGTCGAGATCCTATTTCCCGGAGCTGCTTCTTGAGGGGATTGAAGTGTACTCCTACCAAAAAGGCTTCATGCATCAAAAAGTCATGATCATTGATGGCGATCTCGCCTCCGTTGGCACGGCGAATATGGACATGCGCAGCTTTCAGCTCAACTTTGAAGTGAATGTGTTCTTTACGGATGCTGAAGCGATTCGCACCCTCGAGGCCCATTTTGAAGAGGATATGCAGGAAAGTGAAAAGCTCAGCCCTGTCGGCTTTTATAAAAGAGGCGTGGCTGACCGGACAAAAGAGTCATTTGCCCGTTTGTTTTCAGGGGTTCTGTAAGAAAAAAGAAATCTGATCTTTCAAAACGGCCTGTGTATAGTATAATTGAGAAATATTATCAGTTATTTATACATTGGGGGAAGATAGGGTGCTGCGGCAATTTTTTTCATATTATAAACCATATAAAACGTTGTTCTTTCTCGACTTTTTCTCAGCGATCGCGGGAGGTTTAATGGAGCTTAGCTTTCCTTTGATCGTCAATTATTTTATTGATACCTTGCTGCCGGGCAGGGACTGGGGGCTGATCATCGCGACCTCAATCGGCTTATTTGCGGTGTACGCGCTCAGCTCGGCTCTTCAGTATATTGTGACCTACTGGGGGCACATGCTCGGAATTAATATCGAGACGGATATGAGAAAGTCGCTTTTTGACCATTTGCAAAAGCTCCCGTTTAAATTTTACGACAACAACAAGACGGGAACCCTGATGTCGAAGCTGACGAACGATTTAATGTATATCGGTGAAGTTGCCCATCACGGTCCGGAAGACTTATTCATTGCCGTCATGACCATACTCGGTGCGTTCGGAGTGATGCTGTTTATTAACTGGCAGCTGGCATTATTAACGTTTATCATTATGCCGATCGTCATTTGGCTGGCACTTTATTTCAACAAAAAGATGACCAAAGCATTTACCACACTGAACAAAGATATCGGGGACTTCAGCGCGCGGGTAGAAAATAATATCGGCGGGATCCGGCTTGTGCAGGCGTTCGGCAATGAAGCGTTTGAAAAAGAACGCTTCGCCGTCAACAACCAGCGTTTTCGTGTCACAAAGCTTTCTTCCTACAAAATCATGGCGAAAAACGGTTCAATCAGCTATATGCTGACCAGGTTTGTCACGCTGTTTGTCCTTTTGTGCGGGACGTGGTTTGTTATTCGCGGCTCCTTATCGTACGGGGAATTTGTGGCGTTTGTGCTTCTGACGAATGTGCTGTTCAGGCCTATTGACAAAATTAATGCCATTATTGAAATGTATCCGAGGGGGATCGCCGGTTTCAAAAGCTATATGGAACTCATGGAGACCGAGCCGGATATTCAGGATTTACCTGATGCGAGAGATGTTTCTGGCCTGAAGGGCAATATCCGCTATGAACATGTTTCGTTTGGCTATGATGACCATCACAACGTCCTCAATGACATTAACCTATCCATTCAAGCGGGGGAAACGGTTGCGTTCGTTGGTCCGTCAGGTGCGGGAAAATCAACGCTTTGCAGCCTGCTTCCGCGCTTTTATGAAGCATCGGAGGGCGACATTACAATTGACGGCATCAGCATAAAAGACATGACGCTTTCTTCATTGCGCGGGCAAATTGGCGTCGTACAGCAGGACGTTTTCTTATTCGCGGGTACGCTTAGAGAAAATATCGCCTACGGCCGATTAGGCGCATCAGAAGAAGACATTTGGCAGGCTGTGAAGCAGGCGCATCTGGAAGATCTCGTCCATAGTATGCCGGATGGATTGGATACTATGATTGGCGAACGCGGCGTGAAGCTTTCCGGCGGGCAAAAACAACGTTTGTCAATTGCGCGGATGTTCTTGAAAAATCCGTCGATCCTGATTCTCGACGAAGCCACCTCAGCCCTTGATACGGAAACGGAAGCGGCGATCCAAAAGGCGCTTCAAGAGTTGTCCGAGGGGCGCACGACGCTCGTCATCGCCCACAGGCTGGCGACAATCAAAGACGCGGACAGAATTGTAGTCGTTACAAACAACGGGATTGAAGAACAAGGCCGTCATCAAGACCTGATCGAAGCCGGAGGCCTATACAGCAGGCTGCATCAAGCGCAATTCGGGCAAATGGTGCAGCGATAGGGGGAGAACATGGACAGAAAAAATGTGCTGTACATTGCTGTTTCATTGGACGGAATGATCGCAAGAGAAGATGGAAGCATTGATTGGCTTGAGGAATTTGAAGGTGAAGGCGACAACGGCTACAGTGATTTTTATCAGACAGTTGATACAGTCATTTTAGGGCGGAGCACATATGAGCACGTTAAAGTGCTAACCCCCGTTTTCCCGTATCAGGATAAAACCTGCTATGTTTTTACAGGATCGCCCGACAGTTATCAGGATGAACATGTGACGTTTATCAATGAGGGAGCCAGAGCCTTCACTGACCGTTTGAAACAGGAAAAAGGCTTAAACATCTGGATAGCTGGCGGGGCAGAGCTGGTGAATGCCTTTATGAAAGAAGATGCCATCGACGAATTCATCATCACCATTATTCCGGTTGTGTTAGGAAGCGGCATCCCGCTGTTTCAAGAGCTAACGAACGAAACAAAGCTGCGGCTAAAAGGGATGAAACAATTTGGACAAGCGGTTCAGCTCCATTTTGTAAGATCATAAGAAAAAGGATAGACAGATGTCTATCCTTTTTGTATGTAAGTCAGAGCGCTTCTCTTTCAGCAGGCTCGATGAGATTTTGGAATTTCTCAATCAGCTGTGGCGCTTTTGTTCCTTCCACTACGATCAGATATTCCTTTTCGTTATGAGCCATGCGGAATGTTTCAAGCTCAATTAAGCTTTTGATTTTGCACATCGTTTTCTTTGAGTAAATATAAACCTCGTGACTTCCGGAATGGCACATTTTATAAAGATGAATCAAATTTCTTAAAGTAAATGCCTGTGCGGCTACTTTCAGAGACTTGATGTTTTTCATGATCTTTCTCCTCCATCGATTGTTGTCTTATATAGCCTATGTTCCCAGAGCGAGCAAGCCGTAAACCTGTTTTTGCACATTTATGACTTCCATTGCAGCGCGCCGCCGCCGATGCGTTTGACACCGCGGATGGAGCTTAATTCATCCATCAAGCGGAGAAGCGCCTTGTCTTTCTGCTTTGCTTCGATCATGAAATCTATATTTGTTCCCCATTGCCTAAAGCGTTCCAACAGCGGCAGCAAAAAGTTGGCGTCAACATAATCGGCATGGCTGCGTATGACTTGCTCCGATTTTGGGGAAGACAAGTGAACCTTTGGCTGAAGGCCGATCCGCTCCCACGTTTTGATCATCCGGGGCAGCGCTTCATTCAGGTCGGCGTGATCATCTGGATTGGCGTAAAAATGATGAAAGTCAAAGACGAACGGAACATCCTCCTGCTCACAGACCTGAAGCGTTTCTTCCGTCGTATATGTTTTATCATCATTTTCAAGTGTCATCCGCTGCTTGATCTCCTGTGGCAGCTGTTTTATATTGTGATGAAATTGTGCGGTCGCGGTGTCTTTATTGCCGTAAGCGCCGCCAATATGAATATTGATCACGGAGCGATCAGCAATGCCCATGGCTTCAAGCATACGGTAATGATACGCCATATCGGTTACCGCATTGTTTGTGACAGATTCCTTCGGGCTCGTAAACAGAGTGAATTGGTTTGGATGAAAGCTTGTTCGCAGTTGATGTGTTTTCACAAGCTCTCCAATCTCCCGAAACTCTTTTTGAAATGGTGTTACAAAATCCCACATCACTTCGGGGTGCGTAGCCAGCGGCACAATCGAACTGGAAAAACGGTACAAAGGAATGCCGTGTCCGATGATATAGTGAAGGGTTCTCATCGTATTGTGTAAATTGGCTTTTGTCACAGTCAGAAGCGCTTCTTTTCTTTCAGTCTTTGAAAGCTTTGAATAACGCGCGAATGTCAATGTTTTAGCGGGAGACGCATCCCAAAGGCTCATCGCATTTGAAACGAACCCGAATCTGAAAATCATAGGAACTCTCCTTTATAAGAAATAAGATAACGCCTTGCCGAGCCATTCCGCCGGTCGCTGCCTGAATGTGCGCTTGCTGAAATCCTCCATCGTCAGCAGCTCCGACTTTTTCATATCCTCCTCAATCGTGGCATAGACTTCACTTGTAAACGCTTCGTCATCAATTTCGACATTCACCTCTTCATTTAGAAACAGGCTTCGTTTATCGAAGTTGGCTGTTCCGATTATGCTGAGATGGTCGTCTATAATGACAGCTTTTACATGATAAAACCCTTGATAATAACGATAAATAAGACAGCCGGCATCCAAGAGCTCCGAATAATACGTAAAAGCCGCTTCTCTCACCAGCGGATGGTCTGATTTCATCGGTACAATGATTCTCACGGATACGCCGTTTTTTCTTGCATTGAGGAGGGCTTCTTGGAGCGGTTTTGATGGAATGTAATAAGGCGTGCAAACCGTAAGACGATTCTTCGCTTGGGCGATATTAGCCAAGTATATGTTTTCAAGGGAATAACCGTCGGTCGCATATATCTTGTGTGAAATATTTCCTTGCTGAAGCTTTGGCCAAACATCCGAACCCAATGTGATTCCGGTATTTCGTTTTAGATCGGAAGCAAAAAGCGTTTGAAGATCATGTACGCCTTCTCCCTTTATACGCAGATGATAATCCTCCCAATTGCCGAACTTCGCCTTCTTTCCAAGATATTCTTCGGCGATGTTAAACCCGCCGATATAACCGATTTTTCCGTCTATCACCGTAATCTTCCGGTGATTCCGCTTTTGCATGTGAAAAAAGAAAAAAGGAAAACGGGGACGATTCATCACATGGACATGGACGCCGGCATTTTTCATCGTCTGCAGCGCCGTTTTTTTAATTGCCCGGCAGCCCGCCCAATCCAGAAGCAAATAAACGGAGACGCCAGCCTGGGCTTTTGTTTTCAGCAGGGTATACATATTGTGGCTGACCTCATCATTTTTCATAATAAAAAACATCATGTGAACAGAAGAGGCGGCCTGGCGAATATCCTTCATCATCCGCTCAACGAGATCAGATCCGCAGTGGATCAATTCGATGTCACTCTTCTTTTTTGAAAAAACAGGCTCGTACGCCTTCTTTCTGTATCCAGCACGGCCCATGAAGATATCAAGCAGAATCAAAGCAAAAAAAATAACGACAATGATCATAATCACGATAAATACCTTCATACCGGCACTCCTTTCCGTAGTAAAGGTAGTGTGCCCGAACAGCGGGAATTTAATTATTGACTGAACACTCATTCATTATTTATCATAAAGGTAATCTTATACAGATTCGGGGGTAGGGGATCGCGGTCTTTATCCAGTAAAAAGGGGGAATTGGAATGAGCGGCTTTCTCATCGCAAATGCATTATTATTTTTGATTGTAACCGCTTACGCTGTCTATTTGTTTGTGTACTTGGTCAAAACGAGACTGGCCTACATCAAGCTCGGCCAGAAAGAACAATTTGATCAACGGTTCAAGGAACGGCTTCGCGCCATATGGGTGAATGTATTCGGACAGAAAAAACTGCTTAAGGACAAGAAAAGCGGTATTATTCACGTCATGTTTTTCTATGGATTTATTTTGGTTCAGTTCGGAGCGATTGACTTTATCATCAAAGGACTGGCTCCTGGCCGTAATCTGCCGCTTGGACCGGTCTATCCCGCTTTCACCTTTTTTCAGGAAATCGTTACGTTTCTCATTTTAATTGCTGTGGGATGGGCATTCTACAGACGTTATATCGAAAAGCTCGTGAGGCTGAAACGCAATTTCAAAGCCGGACTCGTTCTGATTTTCATCGGAGGTTTAATGCTGACCGTTCTGCTTGGGAATGGGATGAATCTGATCTGGCATGAGCATGGGCTTTCTTGGAGCGAGCCAATTGCTTCAGGTATTGCGTTTATGCTTAGCGGAGTCGGGAAAACAGGTGCGGCAGTGATTTTCTATATCGCATGGTGGATCCATCTTCTGTTCTTGCTTAGCTTTTTAGTGTACGTGCCTCAGTCGAAGCATGCCCATTTAATCGCCGGCCCGGCAAATGTCTTTTTCAATCGAATGGAATCTGCCGGAAAACTTGAAAAAATAGATTTTACCGACGAAACGAAAGAAAGCTACGGAGCGGGGAAAATTGAAGATTTCAGGCAGTCCCAGCTGCTTGATTTGTACGCATGTGTCGAGTGCGGCCGCTGCACCAATATGTGCCCTGCAACAGGCACCGGAAAAATGCTGTCTCCGATGGACTTGATTTTGCGTCTCAGAGACCATCTCACGGAAAAAGGCGCCGCCGTCACCTCGCGCTCGCCATGGGTGCCCGCGGCAGCGTTCCAACATACGAGAGGCAATCAGCTGGCGGCAGCGTCAGCGGGCAGCGGGTCGCAGGAAGCCGCAGCAGCGCTGGATTACAATCCAAGCTTGATCGGCGACGTCATCACAGAGGAAGAAATTTGGGCGTGCACCACTTGCCGAAACTGTGAGGATCAATGCCCGGTCATGAATGAGCACGTGGATAAAATCATTGACCTCCGCCGCTACCTCGTACTGACTGAAGGAAAAATGGACAGTGACGCCCAGCGCGCGATGACTAGTATCGAGCGGCAGGGAAATCCGTGGGGACTCAACCGCAAGGAACGCGAAAACTGGCGTGACGCGGCGCCGGATGCTGAGATTCCGACCGTGAAAGAAATGAAAAAAGAAGGAAAAGAGTTTGAGTACCTTTTCTGGGTTGGTTCCATGGGGTCCTACGACAACAGAAGCCAGAAAATCGCGATTTCCTTTGCCAAGCTGCTCAATCACGCAGGCGTGTCCTTCGCGATCCTCGGCAATAAAGAAAAAAATTCAGGAGACACGCCGCGCCGCCTCGGAAATGAATTTTTGTTCCAAGAGCTGGCTGAGAAGAATATTTCTGAATTTGAAAAAAATGATGTCAAAAAAATCGTTACGATCGATCCCCATGCATACAATTTATTTAAAAACGAATATCCGGATTTCGGATTTGAAGGCGAGGTTTATCATCATACAGAGGTGCTGGCCGAGCTTGTAAAAAACGGAAAGTTAAAGCCGCAGCATCCGCTTCATGAGACGATTACCTTCCATGATTCGTGCTATTTGGGCCGGTACAATGAAGTCTATGATCCGCCGAGAGAGATTTTGAAAGCCATTCCGGGCGTGCAGCTGATTGAAATGGAGAGGAACCGGGAAACCGGCATGTGCTGCGGAGCCGGCGGGGGATTAATGTGGATGGAGGAGGAAACGGGCAACAGGATTAACGTCGCCAGGACTGAGCAAGCGCTCGCAGTCAACCCATCGGTGATCAGTTCCGGCTGTCCGTACTGTCTCACGATGCTTGGGGACGGCACAAAGGCGAAGGAAGCCGAAGACCAAGTCAAAACATACGACGTTGTCGAGCTTCTGGCTCAATCCGTTTTAGGCGCTGATCTGAAAATGGGGGAGAAGGAATGAATTTTTCATTATCAGAAGAACACGAGATGATACGAAAATTGGTGCGCGATTTTGCGAAACATGAGGTGGCTCCGACAGCGGCAGAACGAGACGAACAAGAACGCTTCGATCGCGAGCTGTTTCGGGAAATGGCAAATCTGGGGCTGACGGGTATTCCGTGGCCTGAAGATTACGGTGGAATCGGAAGTGATGATTTGGCCTACGTCATTGCGGTGGAGGAGCTGTCAAAAGTGTGCGCCTCCACCGGTGTGACGCTTTCCGCCCATATCTCTCTTTGCAGCTGGCCGCTGTTTGCCTTTGGGACGGAGGAACAGAAGACAGAGTACTTAACACAGCTGGCCCTAGGAGAGAAAATCGGCGCATTCGCTTTGACCGAAGCAGGGTCAGGCTCTGACGCCGGCGGCATGAAAACAACTGCTGAACGAATCGGCGATGACTATGTGTTAAATGGTTCAAAAGTGTTTATCACAAACGGCGGTGTTGCTGATATTTATATTGTTTTTGCAGTCACCGATCCCGAGAAAAAGAAAAAAGGCATTACCGCTTTTATAGTAGAAAAGGATTTTGAAGGATTTTTTACAGGCAAGAAAGAAAAGAAGCTGGGCATCCGTTCTTCACCGACAACGGAAATCATGTTCGAAGATTGTGTAGTCCCTGCATCAAACCGTCTCGGAGAAGAAGGAGAAGGCTTTAAAATCGCGATGAAGACGCTTGACGGAGGCAGAAACGGCATCGCCGCACAAGCCGTGGGTATCGCTCAAGGGGCGCTTGATGCGGCGCTTCAATATGCAAAAGAGCGAAAGCAATTCGGAAAAGCGATCGCTGAGCAGCAGGGCATCGCTTTTAAACTCGCGGATATGGCTACAATGATAGAAGCTTCAAGGCTACTGACCTATCAGGCTGCATGGTTAGAATCATCAGGCCTTCCATATGGAAAAGCTTCCGCCATGTCCAAACTGATGGCTGGAGATACGGCGATGAAGGTGACGACTGAAGCCGTGCAGATTTTCGGCGGCTACGGCTATACAAAAGATTACCCAGTAGAACGTTATATGCGTGATGCGAAAATCACGCAAATCTATGAAGGCACTCAAGAAATTCAAAGACTTGTCATCTCCAGAATGCTCGCGGATTAACGGAAAACATCTCTCAGTCGGATCACTCTTGTAAAATTATTTAAATTAACGCTGTTAAGGGTAGCATATTCTGTTTTATTTTGTTTATAATGAGAGGTATGGTTTGTATAAGAACGATACAAAATCGCTTTCATTATTGATAAAACAGATACATATAAGTAATAGAAAGGGAGTGTCCGACCTTGGGTATCAAACAATATTCACAGGAAGAGCTAAAGGAAATGGCTTTAGTTGAAATCGCTCACGAATTATTTGAAGAACATAAAAAACCAGTTCCTTTTCAGGAGCTTTTAAATGAAATTGCATCTTTGCTCGGCGTGAAAAAAGAAGAGCTTGGAGACCGCATCGCTCAATTTTATACAGATTTAAACATTGACGGCCGCTTCCTGGCACTTTCTGACCAGACGTGGGGGCTTCGCAGCTGGTATCCCTATGATCAGCTTGACGAAGAAACACAGCCGACAGTCAAGGCGAAAAAGAAAAAAGCGAAGAAAGCAGTCGAAGAGGATCTTGATCTTGACGAGTTTGAAGAGATCGACGAAGACGACCTTGATTTGGATGAAGTTGAGGAAGAACTCGATCTTGAAGCCGACGATTTTGACGATGAAGATCTTGACGAAGACGACGACGATCTTGAGATCGAAGAAGATATTGTTGATGAAGATGATGAAGACTATGACGATGAAGAAGAGGAAGTTAAATAGTATAAGATTTCATCTTCAAAACGATCTTGACTTTCATAGTCGAACTATGTAGTATGTATTTTGGGCTCTTCAAAAACGAAGAGAGAACATAGTACGTTATGCTCCCTTTCAAGAAATTGAAAGGGAGCTTTCTTATTTTCACCCCTCATTTTTCTTATAAATCATTTAAAAGGCTAAATGATTTTTTATAAAATAGTACATTTTAAAAATGTAGCTAAGAGCGAAGAGAGGAGCAAACGAAATGACGAAATATATTTTTGTAACCGGGGGAGTTGTATCCTCACTTGGAAAGGGTATTGTAGCAGCTTCATTAGGACGTTTGCTGAAAAACCGCGGACTGAACGTGACGATTCAAAAATTCGATCCATACATCAACGTTGACCCGGGAACAATGAGCCCGTACCAGCACGGTGAAGTATTCGTAACGGATGACGGCGCTGAAACAGACTTGGACCTTGGTCACTATGAGCGTTTTATCGACATCAACCTGAATAAATTCAGCAACGTGACAACAGGTAAAATCTATTCAACAGTTCTTAAAAAAGAACGCCGCGGAGATTACCTTGGCGGAACCGTACAGGTCATCCCGCACATCACAAACGAATTGAAAGACCGTGTTTACCGCGCAGGAAAAGAGACAAACGCAGATGTCGTTATTACAGAAATCGGCGGTACTGTCGGAGACATCGAATCATTGCCATTCCTTGAAGCAATCCGCCAAATGAAGAGCGACATCGGCCGTGAAAACGTAATGTACATCCACTGTACGCTTGTCCCTTACATTAAAGCTGCTGGGGAATTAAAAACAAAACCGACACAGCACAGCGTAAAAGAATTGCGCAGCTTGGGCATTCAGCCAAACATCATCGTCGTTCGTACAGAAATGCCGATTTCTCAAGATATGAAAGATAAAATCGCGCTATTCTGCGACATTGATACAAAAGCGGTTATTGAATGTGAAGATGCGGACAACCTCTACTCCATTCCGCTTGAGCTTCAAAAACAAGGGCTTGATAAGCTTGTTTGCGAGCACATGAAATTGGCATGCGAAGAAGCGGAAATGTCCGAGTGGAAAGAGCTTGTTAACAAGGTCAGCAACCTGTCTCAAACGATTACAATCGGCCTTGTCGGCAAATACGTTGAGCTTCCTGACGCATACATTTCTGTTGTCGAGTCCCTTCGCCATGCGGGCTATGCGTTTGACACAGATGTAAAAGTGAAATGGATCAACGCGGAAGAAGTGACAGAAAACAATATCGCAGAACTCACAAGCGGAACTGACGGCATCATTGTGCCGGGCGGATTCGGAGACCGCGGTGTTGAAGGCAAAATCGTCGCAACAAAATACGCGCGCGAAAACAATATTCCGTTCTTGGGCATTTGCTTGGGCATGCAGGTGGCGTCTATTGAATACGCACGAAACGTATTGGGCTTAAAAGGCGCTCACTCAGCGGAAATTGATCCGTCAACTCAATACCCGATCATTGACCTTCTTCCTGAACAGAAGGATGTTGAGGATCTCGGAGGAACGCTTCGTCTCGGCCTTTACCCTTGTAAGCTTGAAGAAGGCACGAAAGCCTTTGAAGTGTATCAGGATGAAGTGGTGTACGAGCGCCACCGCCATCGCTATGAGTTTAACAATGAATTCAGACAGCAAATGGAAGAGCAAGGCTTCGTATTCTCAGGCACAAGCCCTGACGGACGCCTTGTTGAAATCATCGAGCTGAAAGACCACCCTTGGTTCGTGGCTTCTCAGTTCCACCCAGAGTTCAAGTCAAGACCGACAAGACCTCAGCCTCTATTTAAAGGCTTTATCGGAGCGTCTGTCGAAGCTGCGAATCAGAAGTAACAAAAAAAGACTTGCCGTTTGTCAAAAGCGGGCAAGTCTTTTTTATTTGTTTCCGGCAAGATCAAGCATGTACAATAAGATATTATGCATACTCTTGCAGAATTTCTTTTAGGGTAAACGATAAAGCGTGATAGACATACAGTGCCGTCATTAAAGAGGGAAATCCGTAACGGGTGCCGTCTTCATCGGGAACAAGCGGCATTTTTAATTTAGAATCAATATGCACATCACAATACTGTTCTATTCCCGCGCTATCTTTGGCTGCGGGCGAAACGCATACGACTCCCGCGCCTTTTTCATACAGCTCTTTTGCGAGCGCCTGCTCTTCGGCTGTGCCCGGCCCCGAGCAAAACATCAGCACCCTGTCGCTTTCTGTCACTTCTTCAGCGCTTTCCGGAAAGGCTTTGACAGATGGAAAGGGTTCTTTGCTTTCAGTGGCCTCATAAAAGACGCCCTGAAGTTCATTCGCTCCGTATAAATAAATGGAATGCCCGCTGATCACCGCTTGAGCAAGCAGCCGCGCCCCATCTTCAATCGCGTCAGATTCCTTATCCTGAATGCGGGAAAAAATACCTGTTAACTGCGTCGTAAATATTTTCAACATAAGTGAATCCTCCTTTATAACGTACAATATCAGTATACAACAAAAGAGAAAATGCTCAGAAAATGTCGTAAAGTAGACTATTATAATTAAAGGAAATAGGAAAATCAAACAGAATACATACACTACTGCTTACTTTTGACGAAAATCATAATATTGGGGTGTAAAATGATGAATGAAAAAATTTTAATCGTTGATGATCAATACGGCATTCGTATTTTGCTTAATGAAGTGTTCAATAAAGAAGGCTACCAGACGTTTCAGGCTGCAAACGGCCTGCAGGCGCTTGACATTGTGACAAAAGAACGGCCCGATCTTGTGCTTTTAGACATGAAAATTCCCGGCATGGACGGAATCGAAATCCTAAAACGGATGAAGGTCATTGACGAAAACATCCGGGTCATTATCATGACGGCATACGGAGAGCTCGACATGATCCAGGAATCAAAGGAATTGGGCGCATTGACGCACTTTGCGAAGCCGTTTGACATCGACGAAATCAGAGACGCCGTCAAAAAATATCTGCCCCTGAAGTCTAACTGACAAAAAGAAGAAACAATTGAATGAGCTCATTGTGTTGCCGATTTGTCGAAAAGTTGGTATTCTAGTTATGGAGAAAAAGCGATCTGAGGATTTACATATGACAGCAAATTATGGGTCATGCTAGGGTGGAAAGCTTTTTTCGCTAGAAGACAATCAGGCTACATAAGGAGGACATTCGACATGCCTTTAGTTTCAATGACGGAAATGTTGAATACAGCTAAAGAAAAAGGGTACGCTGTAGGACAATTTAACTTAAACAACCTTGAGTTTACTCAAGCGATTTTACAAGCAGCTGAAGAAGAAAAATCTCCAGTGATCCTTGGTGTTTCCGAAGGTGCGGGACGCTACATGGGCGGCTTCAAAACAGTCGTTGCTATGGTAAAAGCACTTATGGAAGAGTACAAAGTGACAGTTCCTGTTGCGATTCACTTAGACCACGGTTCAAGCTTTGAATCTTGTGCGAAAGCGATTCATGCAGGTTTCACATCTGTAATGATCGACGCTTCTCACCATCCATTTGAAGAAAACGTAGCAACAACTGCTAAAGTTGTTGAGCTTGCTCATTTCCACGGAGTATCTGTAGAAGCTGAGCTTGGAACAGTCGGCGGACAAGAAGATGACGTTATCGCTGAAGGCGTAATCTACGCTGACCCTAAAGAGTGCCAAGAGCTTGTTGAGCGCACTGGCATCGACTGCCTTGCACCTGCATTAGGTTCTGTTCACGGCCCTTACAAAGGCGAACCAAACCTTGGCTTCAAAGAAATGGAAGAAATCGGGAAATCAACTGGTCTTCCGCTAGTTCTTCACGGCGGTACTGGAATTCCAACTGCTGACATCAAAAAATCAATTTCACTTGGTACAGCTAAAATCAACGTGAATACTGAAAACCAAATTTCTTCTGCAAAAGCTGTTCGTGAAACATTGGCAGCTAAGCCTGACGAGTACGATCCACGTAAATATCTTGGACCAGCTCGTGAAGCGATCAAAGAAACAGTTATCGGTAAAATGCGTGAATTTGGTTCTTCAAACCAAGCTTAATTCAATTGGAACTTTTTATAGCCGCCTGACAGCTTGACAGGCGGTTTTCCGTCTATCTATAGAAAGCGCAATCATATTTCACAGTTCAGAAAATTTCTTAATCAGGGAGGCTTTTTGAAAATGTTATTCTTTGTTGATACAGCCAATATCGATGAAATTAAAGAAGCGAATGAATTAGGAATTCTCGCCGGTGTAACGACGAACCCTAGTTTAGTAGCAAAGGAAGCTAACGTATCATTCCACGACCGTCTTCGCGAGATCACAGACGTCGTGAAAGGGTCTGTAAGCGCAGAGGTTATTTCTTTGAAAGCTGAGGAAATGATCGAGGAAGGAAAAGAACTGGCGAAAATCGCTCCGAACATTACGGTCAAAATTCCAATGACGTCTGACGGTTTAAAAGCGGTGAGAGCACTTACTGACTTAGGCATCAAAACAAACGTTACATTGATCTTCAATGCCAACCAGGCGCTTCTTGCTGCAAGAGCGGGGGCGACGTATGTATCTCCATTCCTGGGACGTTTAGATGACATCGGCCACAATGGACTTGACCTGATTTCAGAAGTTAAACAGATTTTTGACATTCACGGACTTGACACGCAAATCATTGCAGCGTCTATCCGCCACCCGCAGCACGTGACAGAAGCCGCTTTAAGAGGGGCTCACATCGGCACAATGCCGCTGAAAGTCATTCATGCGCTCACTAAACACCCGTTAACAGACAAAGGAATCGAACAATTCCTGGCAGACTGGAACAAATAATGAAAGGGGCGGCAAACAGCTTTATGCCTGTTTGCCGCGGCCTTTGTTTTTCACCGACCTGATACAGCGGACCTTCAGATGCTGACGCCGCTTTACAGAGAAGGAATCATTGGGCTGCAGAAGCTGATATCGGAATGAAGGGTTTGCGTACTGCTTTTGCCGGATGAAGACGATGTCTCTTAAGCCGGCGGGTCTCTGTGCAACTTTTGAAACCTGTGCCCCGCAAAGCTTCGCTATTTTCTTCCTGATATTTTACAATGTGTTGTATTCTTTCTCTTCGAATTGGCTAGATTTTGGACATGAGCTTTATTTGCAGAGACAGAATAAAATGACATTTTATTTAGCTCCGCAGCTATCTTCTTATGGAAGGAGACTATCATGGAAAAGTTGAATATTGCCGGCGGTGACTCGTTAAACGGTACAGTACATATCAGTGGCGCTAAAAACAGCGCTGTTGCGTTAATACCTGCAACCATTTTGGCAAATTCCGAGGTGACAATTGAAGGGCTTCCAGAGATTTCAGATATTGAAACGCTGCGTGACCTGTTAAAGGAAATTGGCGGCAACGTGCATTTTGAGAATGGGGAAATGGTTGTTGACCCTACGTCGATGATCAGCATGCCGCTTCCTAACGGGAAAGTAAAAAAGCTTCGCGCGTCGTATTATTTAATGGGGGCGATGCTAGGCCGCTTCAAGCAAGCAGTCATTGGATTGCCTGGCGGCTGTCACTTAGGGCCCCGCCCGATTGATCAGCATATCAAAGGCTTTGAGGCGCTCGGAGCTGAAGTAACCAATGAACAAGGCGCCATTTATTTGCGAGCTGAAAGGCTGAGAGGCGCACGGATTTATTTAGATGTCGTAAGCGTAGGAGCAACGATTAACATTATGCTCGCCGCTGTTTTGGCAGAAGGGAAAACGATTATCGAAAACGCTGCCAAAGAGCCTGAGATTATTGACGTCGCGACATTGCTTACAAGCATGGGCGCCAAAATCAAAGGTGCGGGCACCAATGTGATCCGAATCGACGGCGTTCAGGAACTGCACGGCTGCAAGCATACGATCATACCGGACAGAATTGAGGCCGGGACATTTATGATTGCGGGCGCTGCAATGGGCAAGGAAGTCATTATCGATAACGTCATTCCCACTCATCTTGAGTCGTTAACGGCAAAGCTGAGAGAAATGGGCTATCATATCGAAACAAGCGACGACCAGCTTCTTATTGTCGGCGGGCAGAAGAACTTAAAGCCGGTTGACGTCAAAACCCTCGTATATCCAGGGTTTCCGACGGATTTACAGCAGCCGATGACGGCGCTTCTGACAAGGGCGAAAGGGACAAGCGTCGTTACAGACACCATCTACTCGGCAAGGTTCAAGCACATTGATGAGCTGAGACGGATGGGTGCCAATATGAAAGTGGAAGGCAGATCCGCCATCATCACAGGTCCTGTCGAGCTTCAAGGCGCAAAAGTGAAGGCGAGCGATCTTCGTGCCGGTGCCTGCTTGGTGGTAGCCGGACTGATGGCTGACGGCGTCACGGAAATTACAGGACTGGAGCATATTGACCGCGGCTACAGCAGCCTTGAGAAGAAGCTTGAGGGGCTTGGAGCTACAATTTGGCGTGAAAGAATGACAGACGAAGAAATAGAACAGCTTCAAAATTCATAATGGTTTCTTGTGAGAGGAGATCGTGTTGAAATGGAAAGAAGTTTATCAATGGAATTGGTACGTGTAACCGAAGCTGCGGCATTAGCATCGGCGAGATGGATGGGCCGGGGAAAAAAGGACGAGGCTGATGAAGCGGCAACAAGTGCAATGAGAGACGTTTTTGATACAGTGCCGATGAAAGGGACCGTTGTAATCGGTGAGGGAGAAATGGACGAAGCGCCAATGCTGTATATCGGGGAAAAACTCGGAAACGGGTACGGCCCGCGCGTTGATGTCGCAGTTGACCCTCTTGAAGGCACAAACATCTTAGCAAGCGGCGGCTGGAACGCGCTGACGGTGATCGCGGTAGCAGACCATGGCACGCTGCTGAATGCTCCTGACATGTATATGCAAAAAATTGCAGTCGGCCCGGAGGCTGTGGGCTGCATAGATATTGAAGCACCTGTCATTGACAACCTTAAAGCGGTGGCAAAAGCAAAAAACAAGGACGTTGAGGACGTCGTTGCCACCATTTTAAACCGTGAAAGACACGAAAAAATCATTTCCGAGCTTCGTGAGGCCGGCGCCAGAATCAAATTGATCAATGACGGCGATGTCGCTGGCGCCATCAACACGGCTTTCGACCACACGGGCGTTGACATCCTGTTCGGATCAGGCGGCGCTCCTGAGGGTGTGCTATCCGCTGTCGCGCTAAAAGCGCTCGGCGGAGAAATCATTGGTAAACTTCTTCCGCAAAACGAAGAAGAAATCACACGCTGTCACAAAATGGGCCTTGATTTAAGCAAAGTCCTTCGCATGGAAGACCTTGTGAAGGGTGATGACGCGATTTTTGCAGCTACAGGGGTTACTGACGGCGAGCTGTTAAAAGGAGTTCAATTTAAAGGCTCTGTCGGAACAACTGAAAGCTTAGTTATCCGTGCAAAATCAGGCACTGTCCGTTTCGTTGACGGCAGACACAGCTTGAAAAAGAAACCAAATCTTGTAATCCGTCCATAACAAACAGAAAAAGCGGGTGAGAGCCCGCTTTAACTTTTGCAGAAAAGCGTCAACTCTATCAATTCCATGTCAAAACCTTATTTCAGTTGAATAATTTTTTGAAATAAGGTAAAAATAAAGAGTGCTGCGAATTTTACTGCGTAATACCTTCTTTTAAGCACTAGGAAAGTTTCAATTTCTACCGCATACAGACGATATAAGTATTGATCTTCTCATGTTTTTGTCCTCGCTTCCTTCAAAACTCATTAAGACAATCCTTTTAACAAAAGCGCCGATCATGGGTGGAAGTGTTACCGATAGAAGTTCCTTTATGTTAAAAAAAGAATGTGCTTTGGCGGATGTTGTGCAAAAGCAGCAGATGACATGTTCAGAGTAAGATATTGACTATGAAAAGCGTGGTGTTTTTATGAAAGACGTATCTATTTCCTCATTGGAAAATATGAAATTGAAAGAGCTTTATGAACTTGCAAGACATTATAAAATCTCCTATTACAGTAAACTGACAAAAAAAGAACTCATTTTCGCCATTCTGAAAGCGAATGCAGAACAGGAAGACCTGTTGTTTATGGAAGGCGTACTTGAGATCATCCAGTCTGAAGGTTTCGGCTTCCTGAGACCGATCAACTACTCTCCAAGCTCAGAAGATATTTACATCTCAGCTTCACAAATCCGCCGTTTCGATTTGCGGAACGGAGACAAAGTATCCGGCAAGGTTCGCCCGCCAAAAGAAAATGAGCGTTACTATGGACTTTTGCACGTTGAAGCAGTGAACGGGGATGATCCCGAATCAGCAAAAGAGCGTGTGCATTTCCCTGCTCTTACGCCACTTTATCCAGATCGCCAAATGGTGCTTGAAACAAAGCCGAACTTCTTGTCTACAAGAATTATGGACATGATGGCGCCGGTCGGATTTGGACAGCGCGGATTGATTGTGGCGCCGCCGAAAGCCGGAAAAACGATGCTGCTGAAGGAAATTGCCAACAGCATTACAGCGAACCAGCCTGAAGCAGAGCTAATCGTGCTTTTAATTGATGAAAGACCTGAGGAAGTAACCGATATCGAGCGTTCTGTAGCTGGGGATGTCGTCAGCTCAACGTTTGATGAAGTGCCGGAAAACCATATCAAAGTGGCCGAGCTTGTGCTTGAGCGCGCGATGCGTCTCGTTGAACATAAAAAAGACGTCATCATCCTGATGGATAGTATCACTCGGCTTGCCCGCGCCTACAACTTAGTGATTCCGCCAAGCGGAAGAACGCTCTCTGGGGGGATTGACCCAGCGGCGTTCCACCGTCCGAAACGCTTCTTCGGGGCTGCGAGAAATATCGAAGAAGGCGGCAGCTTAACCATCCTTGCTACGGCTCTTGTTGATACAGGATCACGTATGGATGATGTCATTTATGAGGAATTCAAGGGAACAGGCAACATGGAGCTTCACCTTGACCGCTCTCTGGCAGAGCGCCGCATCTTCCCTGCCATTGATATCCGCCGTTCTGGAACGCGCAAAGAAGAGCTGCTTGTGCCTAAAGAGCATCTTGATCGTCTATGGTCGATCCGCAAAACGATGTCTGATTCACCTGATTTCGCAGAAAAGTTCATGAGAAAAATGAAAAAAACCAAAACAAACCAGGAATTTTTCGATATTCTCAATCAAGAATGGAAACAGGCAAATCTATCATCTGCAAGAAGGTAAATTGTATTTGCAAAAGAAGTAAATCACTGATATAATTTTCTCATATGCGTTTCGGACAACGCTCCGAAATAATAACTCTGTTTCCACACGGGATTCAGGGCGGAAGGAGATGGATACAATGAAAGCAGGAATTCATCCTAATTTCAAAAAAGCAACAGTTAAATGCGCTTGCGGAAATGAATTTGAAACAGGCTCAGTAAAAGAAGAGGTACGCGTTGAGATTTGCTCTGAATGCCACCCATTCTACACTGGTCGTCAAAAATTCGCTTCTGCTGATGGTCGTGTTGATCGCTTTAACAAAAAATACGGTCTTAAGTAATAATAGATTTCTCAACAGGCAAGAAGCAATCTTGCCTGTTTTTTATATTGTCTAAAGCACAGCTGGCAGAGAGAGGGGGGCGAAGCCTATGTACATAATGAAACAAAGCGGGTGGCTTGAGCTGATTTGCGGCAGCATGTTCTCGGGGAAATCTGAAGAGCTGATCAGAAGAGTGAAGAGAGCGACTTACGCCAAGCAGGAAGTCAGGGTATTTAAGCCTGTGATTGATAATCGATACAGCGAAGCTGCTGTTGTCTCCCATAATGGAACATCAATGACGAGCTACGCCATTTCGTCTGCTGCTGACATTTGGGATCACATCAGTGAAAGTACAGATGTGATTGCGGTTGATGAAGTGCAGTTTTTTGATCAGGAAATTGTTGAGGTTTTATCATCTCTTGCCGATAAAGGCTACCGTGTGATAGCAGCGGGCCTCGATATGGATTTTAGGGGAGAGCCGTTCGGCGTCGTGCCGAACATTATGGCGATTGCAGAAAGTGTGACAAAGCTGCAAGCCGTTTGTTCTGTCTGCGGATCACCGGCGAGCAGAACACAGCGCCTCATTGACGGCAAACCTGCTTCTTACGATGATCCGGTCATTTTGGTTGGTGCCTCTGAATCGTATGAAGCCAGATGCAGACATCATCATGAAGTCCCAGGAAAATCTAAAAAATAGTCCAAAACATGGGTATAAAGATAGAAAGCACCGGCTGAAAACACCGGTGTTTTTTTTATATTCTGATAATATTCAATTAAAAAATTTAATTAAGTATATTAAAAAATTAAGTAATTTTCTTCCCTTGAATTTTGATTTTGACAGGCATACAATAGCTTACGTAATGTAAATAGTTTTGAGACATTGTTCGAATAATTGTCACAAAGTCGCATAAAGATCATGATCGGTCATATTTTAGATGGGTTATTACTTAACTTGGTTAACTATTTCAAGAAAGAAGGAGATTTGCTTGAATAACATAAAAAAAACCAAAGAAGGGCACTTAGAAACAACTCTTAGAGGAAAAGAAGTTTTATCTATTCCTACTTTAAATAAAGGCGTTGCTTTTTCACTAGAAGAAAGACAAGAACTTGGCTTAGAAGGGCTTCTTCCGCCAACTGTACTTTCTCTTGATCAACAAGCACAACGCGCGTACGAGCAGTTCCAAGCGCAGCCTGACCGCCTTCGTCAAAATGTTTACTTAAGTGATCTTGCAAACCGCAATGAAGTTCTTTTCTATAAATTGCTGCAAAACCATCTTCGCGAAATGCTTCCTGTTGTGTACACACCAACAGTTGGTGAAGCGATTCAGGAGTACAGCCATGAATATAGAAGACCTCAAGGAATCTACTTGTCAATCGACAACATTGACGGTATTGAAAAAGCGTTTGAAAACCTTCATGCGACAGCAGGCGATATTGATCTTATCGTTGCTACTGACTCTGAAAGCATTCTCGGTATCGGTGACTGGGGTGTAGGCGGTATTAACATCGCAATCGGTAAATTAGCTGTTTACACTGCTGCAGCTGGTATTGACCCTAGCCGTGTTATCCCGGTTGTGCTTGATGTCGGTACGAACAACGAAAAACTTCTAAACGATCCTTTATATATTGGGAACAAGCATGAACGTGTTCAAGGTGAACGCTATGAAGCTTTCATTGACGCATATGTAAAAGCTGCATTGAAATTCTTCCCTAAAGCGCTTCTTCACTGGGAAGACCTTGGCAACAAAAATGCACGCAATATCATGAAGAAATACAATCATGAAATCCTGACATTTAATGATGATATTCAAGGTACTGGCGCGATTACACTTGCTGGTGTGCTTGCCGCTATGAAGAAAACAGGCGCTTCTATTAAAGATCAGCGTGTTGTTATTTTCGGTGCTGGTTCTGCCGGTATCGGTATTGCTGACCAAATCCGTGACACAATGGTGCTTGCCGGATTGTCTGAAGAAGAAGCTAACAAACGTTTCTACACACTTGATTACAGAGGCTTGCTGACTGAAGACATCGAAGGCATCCTTGATTTCCAAAAACCTTACCTTCGCAATGCGGATGAAGTGAAAGACTGGAAGCGCGATGAAAAAGGTCAAATTCCATTCGATGAAGTGGTTCGCCAAGCGAAACCAACGATCTTGATTGGCACTTCAGGGGTTTCAGGTGCGTTCACAGAGGAAATTGTAAAAGAAATGGCATCTCACGTAGACCGTCCGGTTATCATGCCGATGTCTAACCCGACTCACCTTGCTGAAGCAGTTCCTGAAGACCTGTTCAAATGGACTGACGGAAAAGTGCTTATTGCAACAGGAAGCCCATTTGACAATGTAGAATACAACGGTGTTTCTTATGAAATCGGACAATCTAACAACGCATTCGCGTTCCCTGGTCTTGGACTTGGTTCAATTGTAGCTGAAGCGCGTATCATTACGCCTGCTATGTTTGCTGCAACTGCTGATGCGATTGCTGAAATGGTTGATCTTGAAACACCCGGAGCAGGGTTGCTTCCAAGCATTGATAAGCTTCAAGAGGTTTCTATTCAAGTTGCGATTGCCGTTGCTGAAGCAGCAATTAAAGATGGCGTGGCAAATCGTCAGCCTGAAGATGTGAAACAAGCGGTTCTTGATGCAATGTGGACACCGGAATACAAAAAAATCATCGCGAAATAATTAGCGAGTAAATTTTTCTGTCCGAGGGAAAGCTTTTTGTAAAGCTAAAGTATACGGACATAGGATTTGGAGGAGAATATTTTGAGCATCTTAGATATCTTAATCCTCCTGGCGCCGATCTTCTTTGTTATCGTGCTGGGTTGGTTTGCAGGACATTTTGGAAGTTATGATGCCAAGTCGGCAAAAGGGGTAAGTACGTTAGTAACGAAATACGCACTTCCAGCTCACTTTATCGCTGGTATTTTGACAACTTCCAGAAGTGAATTTTTATCACAAGTTCCTTTAATGATTTCTTTAATTATTGGGATTGTTGGTTTCTACATCATCATTCTTTTGGTTTGCAGATTTATTTTCAAGTATGATTTAACGAACTCATCTGTATTTTCTTTGAACTCTGCACAGCCGACATTCGCGTTTATGGGTATTCCTGTATTGGGAAGCTTATTCGGAGCGAATGAAGTTGCGATTCCGATCGCGGTCACAGGTATCGTGGTAAACGCGATTCTTGATCCGCTCGCGATCATTGTTGCTACTGTAGGTGAGACTTCTAAGAAAAACGAAGAGGGCGGCGACAGCTTCTGGAAGATGACAGGAAAATCAATCCTGCATGGTCTTTGTGAGCCGCTTGCAGCTGCTCCGTTAATCAGTATGATCTTAGTGTTGGTGTTCAACTTCACTCTTCCTGAGCTGGGTGTTAAAATGCTCGATCAGCTTGGAAGCACAACATCTGGTGTTGCTCTCTTTGCTGTCGGTGTTACCGTTGGTATTCGTAAAATTAAACTCAGTATGCCGGCTATCGGTATTGCGTTACTAAAAGTTGCGGTTCAGCCTGCGTTAATGTTCCTGATTGCTCTTGCAGTCGGACTTCCAGCTGACCAAATGACAAAAGCGATCCTTCTTGTTGCATTCCCTGGTTCTGCCGTTGCAGCCATGATTGCGACTCGTTTCGAGAAACAAGAAGAAGAAACTGCGACTGCGTTTGTGGTCAGTGCGATTCTGTCTTTGATTTCACTTCCAATCATTATCGCGCTTACTGCGTAACAAAAAAAGCTCCCTTTACGGGGAGCTTTTTGCTTTAGGTTTGAAATTTGAACAGTGACAGCAGCGGTTTTTTTCTTGTTTTGGTTTTTTCAGAAGCAGCAGCGGTCTCGGGGATCGGCTGAGCGGTGAATTCTCTCATTTGTGAGGTCAGTGATTGCAGGTCTACAAGAATATCATCAATTTCTCTGCGGTGCTGAAGCAGCTGGTAAGATACACCTTCATCGGCTTTTTGTTTCAGCTGGCGTTCCAGCTCCGAAATCCTTGCTATCAGTTCGTTTTCGTCCTGCCTTTGCTGTAAAAGGGTGTCCAGCTTTTGTTCAAGCTGCTCGATTCTTCGTTCTGTGTCGCCATTTGTTTTTTGGACAAGGAAGCCTGTGCGCTTTTTAGCGCTTTTCGGCAGATGAATATCCTGAATCGCCGTGCCTTCAGAGATTTGTTTTTGAACAGATTTTAGAACCTTCACGTCTTCTGCCGTGAACGAATAATGTCCGAGCTCATTGCGTTCGGCCGGGAGATTCAGCTGCTTCACCCACCGCTGCACCGTTTTTGCGGAGACGCCGAGTTCACTTGCTACCATATTTGTATTCATGATCCCATACCTCCTTTTTAGCTAGGTATTCGACCATAGAATGCGGTTCCCTTCCCGTTAGACAAAACAAGAAAAGATTCGGCAAAGAAAGTGGGTATCTCCTTTTTTTCTTCAAAAAATATTATTGTTCATACAGTTCTAATGGAAGCTGGTCAGGATCAAAAAAGAAGGTGAAACGCTTGCCGGTCAGCGGATCTTTTCTGATTGGCTCTGTTTCAATTCCTTTTTCATGAAGCGCCTGAACCGCCTCATCCAAGCTGCTGACTGTAAAGGCGAGGTGACGCAGCCCTGCGGCTTCAGGCCGGGTTTGGCGTTCGGGCGGGTCGGGAAACGAGAACAGTTCAATGGCATACGAGCCGTTAAGCGACAAATCAAGCTTATAGAAGCCGCGCTCTTCGCGGTACGTTTCTTGAATCACCTGAAAACCAAGCTTATGTACGTAGAAAGCTTTCGACTTTTCGTAATCTGAACATATGATTGCAATATGATGTATGGATTTCAGCAACAATATCCCTCCTCGATTCCCAGTATAGCAGAGGAGGCTTTTAAAGCTGGGATTGAAATGCTTTTGACTGGGGTTAATCACTATACTATAATGAGAATGTTACGCACAGGAAAACAGAGGTGAAGACCGTGTTAGACCGTTTAAAATCAATCGAAGAACGATACGAAAAATTAAATGAGCTTTTAAGCGATCCAGAAGTAGTCAACGATCCGAAAAAGCTGAGAGAATATTCAAAAGAGCAATCTGATATACAAGAAACAGTTGACGTATATAGACAATACAGAGATGCGTCAGAACAGCTGGCTGATGCAAAAGCAATGCTTGAAGAGAAGCTGGACGCTGAGATGCGCGACATGGTGAAGGAAGAGATTTCTGAACTTCAGAAGGAAACGGAAACACTGTCAGAACGCTTGAAAGTGCTCCTGATCCCGAAAGATCCTAATGACGACAAAAACGTTATCATGGAGATTCGCGGAGCTGCGGGAGGCGAGGAAGCCGCTTTATTCGCTGGCAACCTGTACAGAATGTATTCCCGTTACGCTGAGCTTCAAGGCTGGAAGACAGAGGTCATGGAAGCGAATGTAACCGGAACAGGCGGCTACAAAGAGATCATCTTTATGATTACGGGAAGCGGCGCATATTCTAAACTCAAATATGAAAACGGCGCCCACCGCGTACAGCGTGTTCCGGAAACAGAATCGGGCGGACGTATCCATACATCCACTGCAACGGTAGCTTGTCTTCCTGAGGCGGAAGAGGTAGAGGTTGACATCCATGAGAAGGATATCCGCGTCGATACGTTTGCTTCAAGCGGACCGGGCGGACAAAGCGTCAACACAACAATGTCTGCCGTTCGTCTGACGCACTTGCCGACAGGTGTTGTTGTATCATGCCAGGATGAAAAATCTCAAATCAAGAACAAAGAAAAAGCAATGAAGGTTCTTCGTGCCAGAATCTATGATAAATTTCAGCAGGAAGCCCAGGCTGAATATGATCAAACACGGAAATCAGCAGTCGGATCTGGTGACCGTTCTGAACGTATCCGCACATACAACTTCCCGCAAAACCGTGTGACGGATCACAGAATCGGTTTGACGATTCAAAAGCTTGATCAGATTCTTGAAGGAAAACTTGACGAAGTGGTTGAAGCACTGATCGTAGAAGATCAGGCGAGCAAGCTTCAGCAGTCGGAAGGTTAAGATGAAGACGATATTCGAAGCCCTGAAATGGGCTTCTTCTTATTTAACCGAAGCGGGAAGAGAAGAAAATGCTGCCGAGCTGCTATTGCTTTATGATACTGGAATGGAGAGAAGCAGGCTGCTCGCCAGCTTGCAGGAACCGATTGGCGACGACGAACTGTATCGCTTTACGCGTCACGTTGAGATGCATAAAGAGGGCGTGCCGGTGCAATACATTATCGGAAAAGAGTTTTTTTACGGGCGGGAATTTATGGTGAATGATGATGTGCTGATCCCGCGGCCGGAAACAGAAGAGGTTGTCCTTCATTTGCTTGAAAAATATCGTAATGTCTTTTCTGAAGATGACCGGCTCGAAGTCGTTGACGTTGGTACAGGGAGCGGCGCGATAGCCGTCACGCTTGCGCTTGAAAACCAAAGCTTTTCTGTATCAGCAGTCGATATTTCGAAAGAGGCGCTGCAAGTCGCCTCTGCCAATGCAGAAAAACTTGGAGCGAATGTGCGCTTTTATCAGGGCGATCTGCTTGAGCCTTTTATTAAGGCGGGAAAAAAAGCAGATATCATTGTCTCGAACCCGCCATATATTTCAGAGGAAGAAATGGCTGATCTATCTGAAATTGTCCGTTTTCATGAGCCGCTGCACGCGCTCACCGATGGCGGAGACGGGCTGAAATTTTATAAGCGGTTTATGGAAGACATCCCGCTTGTCATGAAGGAGAAAGTATTTGTCGTTTTTGAAATCGGCTGGAAACAGGGGGCGGCGGTCAAAGACTTGATCCTCAAGGCGTTTAAGGATGCGGAAGTGGAAGTGCTGAAAGATATTAATGGAAAAGACAGAACCATATGCGCTCTGATTCATAAAAATAAATAAGCAGCTTGCCGGCGAGTGAATGGATCAAGCTGTTGAACACCAGCAAAGGGGATGTAAACATGAAAAAGGCCCTGACAGCAGGAATCCTGCTCATCGCGATTGAGAGCATGATTGGCACCATTTTTTCACAGGCTCCTTCATATGAAGCGATTTTTGGCGTTGCGTCTCTCGTTTTAGTCGGGCTCGCGATCATCACATCGGGTTTGGCTGTAAGCGGAAGCGATCAGCGGGCAAACTACCATTCAGAAACCAAAGAAGGCCGTACATCACGTCTAAAAATGGCAGCCGCTTTTTTTGTTGCGGCGATACCTTCCATTCTATGTTATTTGCTGACGGTTTTGTTTTAATAAAAAAGGAAGCCTTTTAGGCTTCCTTTTTTTGCAGTAAAACAGAGTCCCATATCCAATAGACAAGAGCTGTTAATACAGCGAAAAGATAAAAGGCTGTATTTTGAAAAAGAGATTGTCCCGAAGGCTGAAGCACGCCGAAAATGATCGCGTTGGCAATAAAAGCAGCGGCAAGGTAATACAGCAGGTACAAAGGGTTGAACCGTTTCGGCTTTTTATTCATCATGATTTGAAGCGGCAGTGCGAAGATCAAATAAGGAAACAGAAAATAAAATGCCATTGTGATGAGAGCGGCAATAATAAATGAATGAATATAAATAACCGAATAAAGAACCGACATCGTGAATGCTGATAAGAGCACTGTATAATTGTATTTCATCTTAAACCTCCTAAAGCACTATCGTACCATAAATAAGATTAACAGCTTGCTAGATTTTTTTCACCCTGCACGTTTACCCCAGGTTCTCCTTGTCCATAATAGGGCTAGAAACAAAGCACGGAGAGGAACGGTGGGGACCGATGAAAAAAACAGTAATCATTTGTATATATATCTTTCTTTTATTATCCGGAGCGCTCGTAGGGCTTGCGAAAGAAGAGACGGCACAGCAATCGGAAAATCAGCCGGTGGTCATACCGGATCAGGCGATTCGTTTGAGAATATTGGCAAACAGCGATAGTGATCAAGACCAGCAATTAAAACGTCATATCAGAGATGCGGTGAATAAAGAAATCACAACTTGGGTAAAGGATATTACTTCTATTGAAGAAGCGCGTCGTGTGATTCGCTCAAAGCTGCCTGAAATCAAAGCGATTGCAAAGGAAACGATGGAGAAAGAAGGAGCGAATCAGTCGATATCCGTTGATTTTGACAAAATCTCGTTTCCGACAAAGCTTTACGGCAACATGGTTTATCCAGCCGGTGAGTATGAAGCGATTTTGATCACGCTTGGAAACGGCGACGGCGCCAACTGGTGGTGTGTGCTGTTCCCGCCCCTCTGCTTTCTCGATTTTTCTAACGGGGAAGCCGTCAAAGAGCAAGAAGATAAAGAAGCCTCAAAAAAGCAGACTGAAAAAGTGCTTGAGGACGTAACCGCTAAAGCAGAGAAAGCAAAAAAAGAAGAGAAAGAAGAGAAGGAAGACGGCACAGAAGTGAAATTCTTCTTAGTCGAATGGATTTCCGACCTTTTTTCCTAATCATCTGGTCTAAAAATAGATTTGCCTCATAGATTTGAAGAAAGAACGAAAAACGGGGTGAACGGATGTTTTATCAACTGCGGGTGGCAAGGGAAAAAGACGGAGATGTGCTTGAGGAATTTTTAAAACAGGCGAAAACCAGCTATGAAGGCGTGAAAGAAGGCTTCACTCAATTTCTTATGCTGGAGGACAATGAGAAAAACATTGCCGGCTGCCTCGGAATTGAAAAAATAAGCTGTGACCAGGGGCTGCTGCGATCGCTGGTCATATCGGACAAGCTTCACCAAGGCCATATTGTCACGCTTTTTCAAAGCATGGAGGTGCTGTGCGAAAAGCATCAAATCAAAACCGTATATCTAGTAGCGAATCAGCATTCCTCTGCGGACTTTCTGACGGCCATGGGATTTGAAAGAGCTGAAAGTGTACCGGAAGAACTGTTCTCTTCTGATCATTTCTGTGAATCGCGGCAAACAGAAGGGGCCGTTTTGATGAAAAAAACGTCTGGATAAATGCAGTTTATACACATACTTATCCACTTCTTTATTAGCGTTGTCCACAATTTGTGGATAACGCTTGTTTTATTACAGGACATCTTTTATACTTTCAAAAGGATTACACGCGTAAAACAATCGTTTTATTGTTGTGAATAAGGAGTTTGGTCAGAAATGAAAACGAAAAGATGGTTTGTGGATGTAACTGACGAGTTATCCACAAATGATCCACAAATTGCACAAGCAGCCGCTTTGCTTCGAGAAAATGAGGTCGTTGCCTTTCCGACAGAAACGGTATATGGCCTAGGCGCAAACGCGAAAAATACGGATGCCGTCCAAAAAATATATGAGGCAAAAGGGCGGCCGAGCGATAATCCCTTGATTGTCCACATTGCGGATATCAGTCAGCTTGAGGATTTAACGGGCCAAGCGCCTGAAAAGGCGAAAACATTGATGAAGCGGTTTTGGCCGGGAGCACTTACGCTCATTTTGCCTTGCAAACCCGGTGCGCTTTCACCTCGTGTAACGGCAGGTCTTGAAACAGTTGCTATTAGAATGCCGGATCATCCGCTTGCCCTTGCATTGATTCGTGAATCGGGACTGCCGATTGCAGCACCGAGCGCCAATCTATCAGGCAAGCCAAGTCCTACAAAAGCGGAGCATGTGGCTCACGACTTGGATGGCCGCATAGCCGGTATTATGGATGGAGGCCCTACCGGAATCGGAGTCGAATCAACCGTGCTTTCATGTGAGGGCGACGTCCCTGTTCTCCTGCGCCCGGGCGGCATTACGAAGGAACAAATTGAAATGGTGATCGGACCGATCCATGTGGATAAAGGGCTCAGCGACCAAAATGAGAAGCCGATTTCTCCAGGGATGAAATATACACATTATGCGCCGACAGCGCCGCTTGCGATTTGCGAAGGCAGCCCAGAGCGCATGCAGCACCTCATTCAAGAATATCAACAGGGCGGAAAACGGGTCGGTGTCCTGACAACAGAAGAAAACGCGGGCGTTTATTCCGCTGATTATGTAAAGAGCTGCGGAAGACGTGCTCAGCTTGAGACTGTTGCGGCAGGGCTGTATGATGCTTTACGCAGCTTTGATGAGAATAATGTGGATGTTATTATCTCGGAATCCTTTCCGGACACAGGTGTCGGTCTCGCCATTATGAACAGGCTGATGAAAGCCGCCGGAGGAAGAGTGATTCGCTGAAAGCAGTCGGATGTTCTAACCCTTTTTGGACACGCATAGGCTAAAAAAGCGGGGCGTGTCCAAGGGGGTTATTTATGTATGTCGGATTTGTTTATAGGCGAACTGATGACATTAAGCATCATGGCGTTTGCTTTAGGGATGGATGCTTTTTCTGTCGGCCTTGGAATGGGCATGGTCAAACTCAGAAAGAAGCAGATATTCTATATCGGTTTCATCATCGGCCTTTTTCACGTTATCATGCCTCTCGCGGGGATGGCGGCCGGTAACATGCTGTCAGGGCTCCTCGGCGTGTTAGCGGTTTATATCGGAGGGGCGCTGCTTTTTGTTCTTGGGGTTCAAATGCTTATGGCTTCTTTTAAACAGTCAGAAGAACGATTGATGTCGCCGGCAGGGCCGGGCTTATTGCTGTTTGCCGTCGGCGTCAGCCTTGACAGCTTTTCCGTCGGCTTGAGCTTGGGAATATACGGCTCGCATCCGCTCCTCACAATCACCCTTTTTGGGCTGTTCAGCATGATGCTGACATGGCTGGGCCTGCTGATCGGAAAACAAGTGCAGTCATGGCTTGGCACGTACAGCGAAGCGCTCGGGGGCATCATATTAATCGTATTCGGGCTAAAGCTGCTATTGCCAATTTAATATACCAATAAAAGAAACGAAGTCGCCGTTTCTTTTTTCTTCATATATAATAGAGAAAAATAAGGGGTGACTGACATGGATATTATTTTTGTCTGTACTGGAAATACGTGCCGCAGCCCAATGGCTGAGGCGCTTTTTAAATCAATTGCAGAAACGGAAGGGCTGAATGTCAGTGTCCGCTCGGCAGGCGTGTTTGCTTCGCCTAATGGGAGAGCGACGCCTCATGCAGTCGAAGCGCTGTTTGAAAAACACATTGCCCTTAATCATGTGTCTTCTCCATTAACTGAAGAACATATGGAATCGGCAGATTTGGTTCTGGCTATGACCCATCAGCACAAACAGATCATTGCCAGCCAATTTGGACGTTATCGTGATAAAGTGTTTACATTAAAAGAATATGTCACAGGCAGCCATGGGGATGTTATCGATCCGTTCGGCGGCTCAATTGACATCTATAAACAAACGCGAGATGAGCTTGAAGAACTTCTTCGGCAGCTGGCAAAACAGCTGAAAAAAGAAGGCAGGTAAGTTGCCAGAATATCTGCAAACAGGTCATTTGCAAATCCTGCGTGAAGGAGTAGAATATAGTGAAAAGCACATCATATGGTGTGAATCAAAGAGCGGACAGGCTGCGCGGTCAATAAAGCGGGCGGGCCGCATCACACACGCTGGGAGGAAAAGCAGATGAAAGTAGCCATTGCATCGGATCATGGCGGCGTTCACATTCGAAATGAAATCAAAGATTTAATGGACGAATTGCAAATTGAATATATTGATATGGGCTGCGACTGCGGCAGCGGCTCTGTCGATTATCCGGATTATGCTTTTCCGGTGGCCGAAAAAGTGGTTAGCGGCGAAGTTGACAGAGGAATTTTAATTTGCGGGACAGGCATCGGCATGAGCATTTCCGCAAATAAAGTAAAAGGGATTCGCTGCGCGCTGGCGCACGATACCTTCAGCGCCAAGGCGACGAGGGAGCATAATGACACAAACATCCTTGCGATGGGTGAACGGGTGATCGGCCCTGGTTTGGCTCGGGAAATCGCAAAAATCTGGCTGACCACTGAGTTTACCGGAGGAAGACACCAAACGCGTATTGGAAAAATCTCAGATTATGAAGAGAAAAACCTGTAGGGGTGCTGTTTAATGAATGAGATGAAACAAACGTGGCAGGCGATGCTGTCTGAGTTTCAGGAACAGGCTGAATTGAAACAAGATCAGCTTTTCGTCCTTGGATGCAGCACGAGTGAAGTGGCTGGCAGCCGGATCGGCACATCAGGGAGTGTAGACATTGCAGAAAGCATCTACAGCGGACTTGCCGAGCTTCGGGAAAAAACGGGAATCCATCTCGCGTTTCAATGCTGCGAGCATTTGAACAGAGCGCTTGTTGTCGAAGCAGACACGGCCCGGCTGTTCAGGCTTCCAACCGTTTCTGCCGTGCCCGTTCCAAAAGCGGGAGGCGCGATGGCGTCTTATGCGTTTAAACAGATGAAGTCTCCCGTTCTTGTTGAAACCATTCAGGCTGACGCAGGAATCGATATAGGCGATACGTTTATCGGCATGCATCTGAAGCCGGTGGCTGTCCCTGTGCGTGTCTCTCAAAACAGCCTCGGTTCAGCCCATGTGACATTAGCGCGTACACGGCCGAAACTAATCGGCGGAGTGCGGGCGGTTTATGATTGCGAATGAAAGGACTGCATGGCCAGTCTTTTCTTTTATTTTAAGACAGTGATATAAATTCCGAACTTTAAATTAAATTTAAGTTATCATTATTCGTTTTTACCAATAAAAATTTAGATTTTTTAAAAATAATCTTTTACATCGGCCTTAAAAACCATGTACAATAGTGATGGTAAAACAAAGAACAGGATACGGATAGGAGAGGATCTCGCTGATGAAACATTTACCTGCGCAAGACGAACAAGTGTTTAACGCCATTAAAAATGAGCGTGAACGCCAACAGACTAAGATCGAATTGATTGCTTCTGAGAACTTTGTAAGTGAAGCGGTTATGGAAGCACAAGGATCTGTTTTGACAAATAAATACGCAGAAGGATATCCGGGCAAACGCTACTACGGCGGATGCGAGCACGTCGATGTCGCTGAAGATATCGCTCGTGACCGCGCGAAGGAAATCTTTGGAGCGGAGCATGTAAACGTTCAGCCGCATTCAGGCGCACAAGCAAATATGGCAGTGTACTTCACGATTTTGGAGCAAGGCGATACTGTACTTGGGATGAACCTCTCCCACGGCGGCCATTTAACACACGGAAGCCCAGTCAATTTCAGCGGTGTTCAATATAACTTTGTTGAGTACGGCGTAGATAAAGAAACTCAATATATTGATTACGATGACGTGCGTGAAAAAGCCCTCGCTCATAAACCGAAGCTTATCGTAGCAGGAGCAAGTGCGTATCCTCGTACAATCGACTTTAAGAAATTCCGTGAAATTGCTGATGAAGTCGGCGCTTACTTCATGGTGGATATGGCGCATATCGCAGGACTTGTTGCGGCAGGCCTTCATCCAAACCCGGTTCCTTATGCTGATTTCGTTACAACAACAACACATAAAACACTTCGCGGTCCTCGCGGCGGTATGATCCTTTGCCGTGAAGAGTTTGGCAAGAAAATTGATAAATCAATCTTCCCTGGCATTCAAGGCGGCCCGCTGATGCACGTTATTGCCGCAAAAGCTGTTTCATTCGGCGAAGTATTGCAGGACGATTTCAAAACATATGCACAAAACGTCATTTCAAACGCGAAACGTTTGGCTGAAGCGTTAACGAAAGAGGGCATTCAGCTTGTTTCAGGCGGAACTGACAACCACCTTATCCTTGTTGACCTTCGTTCTCTCGGACTGACTGGTAAGGTTGCAGAGCACGTACTTGATGAAATCGGTATTACATCTAACAAAAACGCGATTCCATACGATCCTGAAAAACCTTTCGTTACAAGCGGTATCCGTCTTGGTACAGCTGCTGTAACCAGCCGCGGTTTTGACGGAGACGCATTGGAAGAAGTCGGCGCTATCATTGCGCTTGCATTGAAAAACCACGAAGATGAAGGGAAACTTGAAGAAGCAAGACAGCGTGTAGCTGCTCTGACTGATAAATTTCCTTTATATAAAGAATTAGATTATTAAGATCCAAAAAACCCGCATGGCGCTTATGCCCGGCGGGTTTTTTGACGATGTTCTTGAAACTCAATGTCTTTTTTTGTAGAATCAATAGAAGTGTGTAATTGTTGATGGGACAATAAAAAAGGAGCTGAAACACAGTATGGGAAAGGTTTATGTATTTGATCATCCTTTAATTCAGCACAAGCTGACATATATACGGAATGAAAATACAGGTACGAAGGATTTTAGAGAGTTAGTAGATGAAGTAGCCACACTTATGGCATTTGAAATTACCCGCGATCTTCCTTTGGAAGAAGTGGACATCAATACACCGGTTCAGGCTGCAAAATCGAAAGTCATCTCAGGGAAAAAACTCGGAGTGGTTCCTATCCTAAGAGCAGGATTGGGAATGGTTGACGGCATTTTAAAGCTGATTCCCGCGGCAAAAGTGGGGCATGTCGGCCTTTACCGTGATCCTGAAACCTTAAAACCCGTGGAATACTATGTCAAGCTTCCTTCTGATGTGGAAGAGCGTGAATTCATCGTGGTTGACCCGATGCTCGCTACAGGCGGTTCCGCAGTTGAAGCCATTCACAGCCTCAAAAAACGCGGTGCGAAAAATATCCGTTTCATGTGTCTTGTAGCAGCGCCGGAGGGTGTGGAAGAATTGCAGAAGCATCATTCGGACGTTGATATTTACATCGCGGCGCTTGATGAAAAATTAAACGAAAAAGGCTATATTGTTCCAGGTCTCGGAGACGCGGGAGACCGCATGTTTGGAACAAAATAAAAAAGAAAACCCCAAAATAAAGGGGTTCTTTTTTTTATCCAGTTTTTTGATATTCGGTCAATTTGTATACAATTATAGGTGAAAATGTGAACATTCTGTGGAGACGTAAAGTATAAAAAGTTTTTTAACTTTAAACAGATTGACACATGTTAGGGGCTATTGTATGCTAAACGAGGGTATTATGAGAAGGTTTTCATAGCTTTCATTATAGTCCTCATCCCCAATGTAAATCCTCTCAGCAAACCCGTATTATGAGGATTTATTTAAGCGAATGAAACAGCATCCCTGCAAGGCTTGCGGATGAATGATTTTTTCGAACAGGCCCGTTTTTTGCCGGTCAAAAAAGGTCTTCTACTAAGGGTTAACCGCTGATTTTTGCCGTATCCAAGCTATACATTATTTTTTCATCAGGAGACAGATAATTGATGGACGATCCCAAGCTTACATTTAGCAGACAACGCAAATATTTATTGTTCATTTTGGCAGTGTATGTACTGGGTTATGGTTTAACAGCGTATAAAACCGTTTTTTTAGGCCTTATTCTGGGAACTGTTTTCAGTTTGTTTAATTTTTTACTGCTCGTCAGGAGAATGAATGCTTTTGACAGAGCTGTTGAGAAAGGAAAGTCCATACGATCTCTCGGGAGCGCAGCGCGGTGGTGCAATGCGATTCTTGCTGTGGCTGTCGCCTATAAAAATCCCGAATATTTTCATATGGCAAGTACAGTTATTGGATTAATGACAATATACCCTGTCATTATGATAGATTCCTTTATCCAGCTTAAACGTTCATCAATGGAAGAGAGGTGAAAACCCTTTGAATCATGGTTACAGAACTATAGAATTTCTAGGTCTTACTTTTAATCTGACAAACATTCTGATGATTACTGTGGCGAGTGTGATTGTTTTATTGATTGCTATATTAACGACAAGAACGCTTTCGATCCGTCCTGGAAAAGCCCAGAACTTTATGGAATGGATTGTTGATTTCGTCCGCAATATTATTGGCAGTACAATGGATTTAAAAACAGGGGCTAACTTCTTGGCACTTGGTGTCACATTGCTGATGTACATATTTGTGTCGAATATGCTGGGGCTGCCGTTTTCTATTACAATCGGACATGAGCTCTGGTGGAAGTCTCCGACAGCGGATCCTGCCATTACATTAACGCTAGCCGTGATGGTTGTTGCTTTAACCCACTACTATGGTGTGAAGATGAAAGGGCTCAAGGAATATTCCAAAGACTATTTGAGACCTGTGCCATTCATGCTCCCGATGAAAATCATCGAAGAGTTTGCGAATACGCTGACTCTCGGTTTGCGGCTTTATGGTAACATCTTCGCCGGAGAGATTCTTCTCGGCCTGCTTGCAGGATTAGCGACAAGCCACTATTCGCAAAGCGTGGCTCTAGGTCTTGTCGGTACAGTCGGCGCGATTCTGCCGATGCTGGCATGGCAAGCATTCAGTTTATTTATTGGTGCCATCCAGGCATTTATCTTTACGATGCTGACGATGGTGTACATGTCTCATAAAATCAGTCATGATCATTAAAACATTATATCCAAACGGATAACATTTTAAAGGAGGAACTTTTTCATGAATTTAATAGCAGCTGCGATCGCAATTGGTTTAGGCGCACTTGGTGCAGGTATTGGTAACGGTTTGATTGTTTCACGTACGGTAGAGGGGATTGCCCGTCAACCGGAAGCAGGTAAAGAACTAAGAACTCTTATGTTCATGGGTATCGCATTAGTTGAAGCCCTTCCTATTATCGCTGTCGTTATCGCATTCTTAGCGTTCTTTGGCTAAGCATAAAAGCCTTATATGAACTAAAAATGGCGAAGATCATTCCAAGAGAACCTTCGCCATTGCTTTATGTCTGATAAGCATCCCGCCTTGCCGGCTGAAAAGAGACAAGTGCGGCTGCTGGATCAGCAAAGAAAAACCTGCAGAAGGGAGTTGCCGTAGTAGATGTCTCAATTACCACTTGAACTAGGATTGTCGTTTAACGGCGGAGATATCCTGTTCCAACTGTTAGCTATGTTAATCTTATTAGCGCTTCTGAAGAAATACGCTTTAGGGCCGCTATTAAACATAATGAAACAGCGTGAAGACCACATCGCTGGAGAAATTACGTCTGCTGAAGAAAAAAATAAAGAAGCGCAGCAGCTGATTGAAGAGCAGCGCGTTCTTTTAAAAGAAGCAAGACAAGAATCCCAAACTCTTATCGAAAACGCAAAGAAACTGGGAGAGAAGCAAAAAGAAGAGATTATTCAGGCTGCACGTGCAGAATCTGAACGTCTGAAAGAAGCAGCAAGAACTGAAATCGTGAAGGAAAAAGAACAGGCGGTTTCTGCTCTCCGTGAGCAAGTAGCGTCTCTTTCTGTCATGATTGCGTCGAAAGTGATCGAAAAAGAACTGGATGAACAAGCTCAAGAGAAATTAATCCAGGACTATCTTAAAGAGGTAGGAGAAAGCCGATGAGTGGATCAGCTGTCTCTAAACGATATGCATCAGCTCTTTTTGATATAGCCAATGAGTCCGCTCAGCTGAATCAAGTAGAAGAAGAGCTAATTGTTGTAAAACAAGTATTTCAAAATGAAAAAGCGCTGAATGATGTGTTAAACCATCCGAAGGTGCCGGCTGCGAAGAAAAAAGAGCTGATTCAACATGCATTTGGCTCTTTGTCACAGTCCGTACTCAATACGATTTTTCTTTTGATTGACCGCCATCGTGCCGCGATTGTCCCTGAGTTCACAGATGAGTTTATCAAACTCGCAAATGTGGCCCGTCAAACAGAAGACGCTATCGTATATTCAGTGAAACCGCTGACGGATGCAGAAATGTTACCATTATCACAAGTGTTTGCAAAAAAAGCCGGAGTCGCTTCACTAAGAATCAGAAATGAAGTGCAGACGGATTTAATAGGCGGCATTAAAGTCCGCATTGGAAACCGGATTTATGACGGCAGCGTAAGCGGGAAGCTTCAGCGCATCGAACGTCAATTAGCCGGGGAAAATCGATAGAAGGGGTGAAACCTAAGTGAGCATCAAAGCTGAAGAGATTAGCACACTGATAAAACAGCAAATACAAAATTATCAATCTGATATTGAAGTTCAAGACGTAGGTACAGTCATCCAAGTCGGTGACGGTATTGCTCGTGTGCACGGCCTTGACAACTGTATGGCCGGTGAACTTGTCGAATTTTCAAACGGTGTTTTGGGTATGGCTCAAAACCTTGAAGAATCAAACGTAGGTATCGTCATCTTAGGACCTTTCAGTGAGATCCGTGAGGGAGACGAAGTAAAAAGAACAGGCCGCATCATGGAGGTCCCTGTTGGTGAAGAGTTAATCGGCCGTATCGTAAATCCGCTAGGGCAGCCGGTAGACGGACTTGGCCCGATCCTGACAAGCAAAACTCGTCCGATCGAAAGCCCTGCACCAGGCGTTATGGACCGTAAATCCGTTCATGAACCGCTTCAAACCGGTATCAAAGCGATCGATGCACTGATTCCAATCGGCCGCGGCCAGCGTGAGCTGATCATCGGTGACCGTCAAACAGGTAAAACATCTGTTGCGATCGATGCGATCCTGAACCAAAAAGACCAAGACATGATCTGCGTATATGTTGCGATCGGTCAAAAAGAATCAACAGTCCGCGGCGTAGTAGAAACATTGCGTAAACACGGCGCGCTTGATTATACAATTGTTGTAACGGCGTCTGCGTCACAGCCGGCACCGCTTCTGTACCTGGCACCGTATGCTGGGGTTACAATGGCAGAAGAATTTATGTACAGCGGCAAGCACGTTCTTGTTGTATATGATGATCTTTCTAAACAAGCAGCTGCTTACCGTGAGCTGTCCTTGCTTCTTCGCCGTCCGCCAGGCCGTGAAGCATTCCCTGGGGATGTATTCTATCTTCATTCCCGTCTGCTTGAGCGTGCAGCAAAGCTTAGCGACGCGAAAGGCGCAGGATCAATTACAGCTCTGCCGTTCGTAGAAACACAAGCCGGAGATATCTCTGCTTATATTCCGACGAACGTCATTTCCATCACCGACGGACAGATCTTCCTGCAATCTGATTTGTTCTTCTCAGGCGTACGTCCAGCGATCAACGCCGGATTGTCTGTATCCCGTGTCGGCGGCTCAGCGCAAATCAAAGCGATGAAAAAAGTATCAGGTACTTTGCGTCTTGACCTTGCGTCATACCGTGAGCTGGAAGCATTCGCTCAATTCGGTTCTGACCTCGACCAAGCGACTCAGGCAAAACTGAACCGCGGTGCGCGTACAGTTGAAGTGCTGAAGCAGGATCTGAACAAGCCGCTTCCGGTTGAAAACCAAGTAGCCATTCTTTATGCGCTGACAAAAGGATATCTTGATGATATTCCTGTGGCGGATATCAGACGTTTTGAAGAAGAGTACTACATGTACCTTGACCAAAACCATAGAGACCTGCTTGACGGAATTGCGAAAACAGGAAACCTTCCTGCTGATGAAGACTTCAAAGCTGCAATCGAAGGCTTCAAACGCACATTTGCACCAAGCAACTAACTCGAATGCTGATGAGAGAAAAAGGTTCTCTTTTTCTCTCTTTTTACGCAGATGAAGAGAAAAGGTGGTGAAATCTTTGGCCTCATTACGCGATATTAAGTCAAGGATCACGTCAACGAAAAAAACGAGCCAGATTACAAAAGCCATGCAGATGGTATCTGCGGCTAAGCTGAATCGTGCTGAAAACAATGCAAAATCATTTGTGCCATATATGGATAAAATCCAAGAGGTTGTGTCAAACGTCGGGAGAGTTTCCGGCAACGTGAAGCATCCGATGCTTCTCAGCAGAGAAGTGAAAAAAACGGCATACCTTGTCATTACGTCTGACCGCGGTCTTGCCGGCGCTTTTAACAGTTCGGTTTTACGAAGTGCTTATCAGGCCATGCAGGAACGTCATCAGTCTAAGGATGAGTATGCGGTGATTGCCATCGGAAGAGTGGGCCGTGATTTCTTTAGGAAACGTGAGATTCCGATCATTTCCGAGTTAACAGGGCTTGGAGATGAAGTAACGTTTACAGAAATTAAGGATCTTGCCCGTCAAACGATCCAAATGTTTATAGACGGTGCGTTTGATGAACTGCACCTTGTTTATAACCATTTTGTCAGCGCCATTTCTCAAGAAGTAACGGAGAAAAAACTTCTGCCGTTATCTGATTTGGGCAGCAGCGGCGGAAAAAGAACGGCGTCTTATGAATTTGAACCATCTGAAGAGGAGGTTCTGGAGGTTTTGCTTCCTCAATATGCAGAAAGCTTAATCTTCGGTGCGCTTCTTGACAGTAAAGCAAGTGAGCACGCTGCAAGAATGACGGCGATGAAAAATGCGACAGATAACGCGAAGGAACTTATCGATTCACTTTCGCTTTCATACAACCGTGCTCGCCAAGCAGCCATCACACAAGAAATTACGGAAATTGTCGGCGGAGCAGCCGCTTTAGAATAGAAAGATTTTGTCAGGAGGGATAGCGATGAAGAAAGGACGCGTTAGCCAGGTATTAGGACCGGTCGTCGACGTGCGTTTTGAAGACGGTCACTTGCCTGAAATTTATAATGCGATTAAAATTTCACAGCCAGCTGCAAGTGAAAACGAAGTAGGTATTGATTTAACGCTTGAGGTCGCTCTTCATTTAGGCGATGATTCAGTCCGTACAATCGCAATGGCATCTACGGATGGTGTTCAGCGCGGTATGGAAGCTGTAGATACAGGAGCGCCAATCTCAGTACCGGTTGGTGATGTAACACTCGGACGTGTATTTAACGTTCTTGGAGAAAATATTGATTTGAATGAGCCGGTTCCTGCGGATGCGAAAAAGGATCCGATTCACAGACAGGCGCCTTCATTCGATCAGCTTTCAACAGAAGTTGAAATTCTTGAAACAGGTATTAAAGTTGTTGACTTGCTTGCTCCTTACATCAAGGGCGGTAAAATCGGATTGTTCGGCGGTGCCGGTGTAGGTAAAACCGTATTAATCCAGGAATTAATCAACAACATCGCGCAAGAGCACGGCGGTATCTCTGTATTCGCCGGCGTAGGAGAGCGTACTCGTGAAGGGAACGACCTTTTCTATGAAATGAGTGACTCTGGCGTAATCAACAAAACAGCCATGGTATTCGGACAAATGAACGAGCCGCCGGGCGCACGTATGCGTGTTGCTTTGACAGGCCTAACAATGGCTGAGCACTTCCGTGATGTACAAGGACAGGACGTACTGTTCTTCATCGATAACATTTTCCGTTTCACACAAGCGGGTTCTGAGGTTTCAGCCCTTCTTGGCCGTATGCCTTCAGCGGTTGGTTATCAGCCGACGCTTGCAACTGAAATGGGTCAGCTCCAAGAGCGTATCACGTCTACGAACGTTGGATCAGTTACATCTATCCAGGCGATCTACGTGCCTGCCGATGACTACACTGACCCGGCGCCGGCGACAACGTTCGCTCACTTGGATGCGACAACAAACCTTGAGCGTAAATTAACTGAAATGGGTATTTACCCTGCGGTTGATCCGTTGGCATCTACATCACGCGCCCTTGCTCCTGAAATTGTTGGAGAAGAGCATTATGCTGTTGCACGTGAAGTACAGTCAACGCTTCAGCGTTACAAAGAGCTTCAAGATATCATTGCGATTCTCGGTATGGATGAATTAAGTGATGAAGACAAGCTTGTCGTTCAACGCGCACGCCGTATCCAGTTCTTCCTTTCTCAAAACTTCCACGTGGCTGAACAGTTCACTGGACAAAAAGGTTCTTACGTGCCTGTAAAAGAGACGGTACAAGGCTTCAAAGAAATCTTAGCTGGTAAATACGACCATCTTCCAGAAGATGCGTTCCGTCTCGTAGGCCGTATCGAAGAAGTTGTTGAGAAAGCAAAAGAAATGGGTGTAGAAGTTTAATCTGGTCCTAGGAGGGTAAAAGCATGAAGACCGTTAAAGTCAATATCGTTACTCCCGACGGCCCAGTATACGATGCGGATATCGAAATGGTGAGTGTGAGAGCCGAAAGCGGCGATCTCGGTATTTTGCCAGGTCATATTCCAACCGTGGCTCCTCTTAAAATCGGCGCTGTCCGTCTGAAAAAAGACGGACAGACTGAAATGGTTGCCGTCAGCGGCGGATTTGTAGAAGTCCGTCCTGATCAGGTCACCATCCTAGCCCAGGCTGCCGAGACAGCGGAAGGCATCGATAAAGAGCGCGCTGAAGCTGCACGCCAGCGGGCGCAGGAGCGTTTGAATTCTCAATCAGATGATACTGACATTCGTCGGGCTGAGCTTGCGTTACAGCGGGCTTTGAACAGATTGGATGTAGCAGGGAAATAAGAAAAAAATCCTTCTCTTTATGAGAAGGATTTTTTTTATGAACGCACTAGAGAATCAAACAGCGACAGCAGCGGGCGATCCTCTTTTTGGCGCAAGTATAAACCATCACAGGTATTCATTGTATGCCACGATTTGCGATGTCTTCTAAAGCCCAGTGTATAAGCGCCGTCTTTATACGGATAAGGTTTTACAACCCATTCAGCATCTTCATGGCGGGCAATCACGCAATCTATAAGATAAACACTGATCATTTTCTCGAATTCTTCAATAGGAAGATTCCAATCAGCAAGCAAAAGCTCTTGTATACTTTGAAAATAGAGGTTTTCCAGCTCTTCAAGGCTTTCTCTCGTATAGGTAAGAGAAATGTTAAAAAACTGACACAATTCATTCAGTTCTTCAATCTGTGACTGTCTATAATCATAATAGAATGCAATTGCTTCCCATTCCTGTTCAAAAATTGGCAGGTCCTCACCATATTGCTTTTCAGGCTGAAAAAAAGAATGATTCACATTTGCCAGCTCCTTTCCAATAAAGTATATCATGTAAAAGAATCACACTTTAAGTGGGGGTTAGCCCTAGATTTGGCTGATTATTCCGTTCTGTATAAAATGTATCATCTTTATCTGCGCTTCTTATATAATAAGAAAGGGTATGAGCGCAGAGAAAGGAGTGTAATAGATGAGTGTATTGGGACAGCAGGCTGCAATCGGCATTGTCGTTCACCTGATTTTTATAGCAGTGACTTGGTGGGCGCTGCAAGCCGTCAATATAGATCCGTTAATCAAAAAAGGCAAAGTCGTGCAGGCAAGACTCCTTATGATTTTGCTGACAATCGCTATTGGAACGGCGGTTGCGAATTTCTTTTTAGATTACCTCAATTATTCACAGCAGCTTCCCTATCTATTTTAATAGGTTTTGACTATCGTCATCATGGGAATGGTTGGAGGAAGCGGGTTGAAGCAATAGCTCGAGTTTTGACGAAGATTTTTACGTATGGCGCCTCTTGCCTCCGGTAAAACTGGGGATAAGGGGGAGAGATGAACATGAAGAAAAAACAAGTAAGCCACGCCATTATGATTTCCGTCATGTTAAGCTTCGTCATTGCTGTTTTCCATACCATTCATGCGAGTGAATTAACGCCGTTGGCACAAATAGCAGAGGGGATGGAACGCCAAGATGTGTCAATAGATAAGTGGACATTGCATGCAAAACAAAACATGTCACTGACCGAAAAAGAATTTGATCAAAAAGTGCAACGTTTAAAATCAGAGTATCGTCAATATGATTGGACGATTGCGCAGGAAGATAAAGTCGTAAAGGCAATTGGCACATATACTGACAAAAAAAATCGCACTTCTTTTAGACTGCAGCTTGTCACAACCCTCAAAAAACACAACCCAACTTCGTATTTATTATATGAGCAAATGAGTCTTGAGACACCGGATAGCTGGAATGATACATATGAACAGTTTGAACGGGAGACACTTGGGATATTCCAAGAAAAAGTAGTTATTTTTACTTGTCTAAATGGTCATTTAGATGATAATATGAATATTGTTTTGCAAAAAAAAGCAAATCAGTTATTAAATGAATTTCAAGCAAGATCAGTAGAACATGTAGTTGAGCCAAATTTCGTTTCTATTTCTGCGTTTACAGATGAGTGGGAAGAGTACATTATGACCTCGAAACATAAGATGAATTTGCAAATTGCACTTAGAAGTGCAGGAATGGGCGGAAAACATACCGTTACGGTTGGCACACCAATCGTTACGACTGAATATTAATATAGAGAATTTAGGGACGCGGAGGGGAATACCTTGGAAAAAATCATCGTCCGCGGCGGTCAGAAGTTAAACGGCACAGTCAAAGTTGAAGGCGCTAAAAATGCCGTTTTACCTGTTATCGCTGCATCTTTATTAGCAAGTGAAGAAAAAAGCGTAATTTGTGATGTACCTACGCTCTCCGATGTATATACAATTAACGAAGTGTTGCGTCATTTAGGAGCAGATGTGCATTTTGAGAATAATGAAGTGACTGTGAATGCTTCATACGCTTTGCAAACTGAAGCACCTTTTGAATATGTTCGTAAAATGCGTGCGTCTGTGCTTGTCATGGGGCCGCTTCTTGCGCGTACAGGTCATGCAAGAGTTGCGCTTCCGGGTGGATGCGCAATTGGTTCCAGACCGATTGATCAGCATTTAAAAGGTTTTGAAGCAATGGGCGCAGAAATCAAAGTCGGTAATGGCTTCATTGAAGCTGAAGTAAAAGGCCGACTGCAAGGCGCAAAAATTTATCTGGACTTCCCAAGTGTAGGAGCTACAGAGAACCTGATTATGGCAGCTGCTTTAGCTGAAGGAACAACAACGCTGGAAAACGTGGCAAAAGAACCCGAAATCGTTGATTTAGCAAACTATATCAACGGCATGGGCGGAAAAATCCGCGGAGCTGGCACCGGCACCATCAAAATTGAAGGAGTCGAAAAGCTTCACGGCGTAAAACACCATATTATTCCTGACCGTATTGAAGCGGGCACATTTATGGTTGCTGCTGCAATCACTGAAGGAAACGTATTAGTAAAAGGAGCGGTTCCTGAGCACCTCACCTCTTTAATCGCAAAAATGGAAGAGATGGGTGTAACAATTAAGGATGAAGGTGAAGGCCTGCGTGTCATCGGCCCGAAAGAACTGAAACCGATTGATATCAAAACAATGCCTCACCCGGGCTTCCCGACTGATATGCAGTCACAAATGATGGCGCTTCTGCTTCGTGCAAGCGGCACAAGCATGATTACAGAAACTGTTTTTGAAAACCGCTTTATGCATGCGGAAGAATTCCGCCGTATGAATGGTGATATCAAGATTGAAGGACGTTCTGTCATCATTAACGGTCCTGTACAGCTTCAGGGAGCTGAAGTTGCAGCGACTGATTTGCGTGCAGGTGCAGCGCTGATTCTTGCGGGGTTAGTGGCTGAAGGTCACACACGTGTTACTGAACTGAAGCACTTAGACCGCGGTTACGTTGGTTTCCATAAGAAGCTTGCCGCTCTGGGCGCAGACATCGAACGTGTAAATGATGAGTCTGCTTCTGAGCAAGAGAATAAAGAAGTCGTTTCTGACTTAAATGCATAAACTTACTTGAAAATCAGTATGTCACTCTGGCATACTGGTTTTTTATTTTTTGTGTATTATCATCATTATGCGCAAAATAGCAAAAAAGAATACGTAAATGACAAATAAAGTTTCTGTCCAAAACGAGAGTCATATTAGCTTGTCCCTGCCCATAGACTAGACTAGAGTCGAATCCCGAGCAGGAGGCAGCTGAATATGAAACAATTCGCAATCACACTATCCGTACTATGTGCATTGATTCTCTTGGTTCCCACCCTTTTGGTTATACCGTTCCAGCATAATAAGGAAGCGGGGGCCAGTGTAGAATCAGAAAAGACAGCAGTCAGCACGAGACCAGCATCGAAAGGAGCAGAAACATTGAAAGCATCACCTGTTTCTATTCCCGTCTATCGAACCGCAAATCAATCCGTAGAAAACATTCCGCTTGAAGAGTATGTGATTGGAGTCGTCGCCTCCGAAATGCCGGCAACCTTTAAACCTGAAGCGCTGAAAGCCCAGGCCCTCGCCGCCAGAACATTTATTGTCAGACTGATGGTGTCAAATTCAGCGGTTGAGGCCCCTAAAGGCTCACTGGTGGATGATACACAAATGTTCCAGGTGTATAAAAACAAAGCGGAGCTAAAAAAGCAGTGGGGCACAAGCTATGAAGCAAAACTGAAGAAAATCACAGATGCGGTTGCCAGTACGCAAGGCAAAATCCTAACGTACAACAACCAGCCGATTGAAGCCTCCTTTTTCTCCACAAGCAATGGCTACACAGAGAATGCAGAAGCTTATTGGACAAGTGCTATCCCATATTTAAAAAGCGTCAAAAGCCCATGGGATAAAAAGTCTCCGAAATATAAGTCAACAAAAACCTTTACAGCAGCAGAGTTTGAGCAAAAGCTCGGCGTCAAGCTGGATGGGTCTAGCGCAGTAGGAAGGATTACCGGAGAGACACCGGGCCACCAGGTCGCAACAGCCGTCATTAACGGCAAGACGCTGAAAGGAAGAGACATACGTGAAAAGCTGGGTCTCAACTCCGCCGATTTTGAATGGAAGCGAAATGGAGACACAATTACAGTCACGACGAGAGGATTTGGCCACGGTGTAGGGATGAGCCAATACGGAGCGAATTTTATGGCGAAAGAAGGAAAAACGGTTGATGACATCGTGAAGTACTATTATCAGGGCACACAAATTTCTGAGGCCGATTCGTTTTTGAATAAATATATGGCGAAAAAGTAAAAAAGACGCTCATTGAGCGTCTTTTTCTATTCCTGAATGTCTTTTATCTAAGGGCGGTTGAAACGGTTTAGAGGAGCTTCTGGCAGTCTTTGAGGACCAGTCCTTTTTTCCTGATTGCAGGTTTTAAGATTGTGGTAAAGTCATCCACATTTGTCGACAGACTTCGACAGACTCATATAACGAAAGCCGAAAGGCGGACAATCTTCTTTTTTCATAGGAGCGTTAGGTGGAAATCACTAATAAAAACATAGGTTTCTATGCAAAAGTAAACAACAGCAATGGGGAAGCCCGCCCTATTTATTTCTCGGTTTTTGTCGATTACGATAGGTTATGTTCAGCGTTGAACATCTGCACGCAGAAACAAATTGGTAAAGGGGTACGAACATGAAGAAAAGATTTTCACTGATCATGATGACGGGATTGTTATTTGGATTAACTTCACCTGCTTTTGCAGCTGAAAAGAAAGAAACGGAGGCTAAAGCTCCTGCGAACGTGGCAGTCTTGCTTGATGCCAGCGGAAGTATGGCGAAAAGAATAGACGGTGTCTCTAAATTTAATTCAGCCAAAAAAGAAATTTCAAAGTTTGCAAGCTCACTGCCAGAAGGAACTCAGGTGAAAATGAGTGTGTTTGGCTCTGAAGGAAACAATAAAAATTCCGGAAAAGTTCAATCATGTGAAGCCATTCGCAACGTATACGGCTTCCAAAGCTTTAATGAGCAAAGCTTCCTCAATTCTCTCAATACAATTGGACCGACTGGCTGGACGCCAATTGCCAAAGCGCTGAATGAGGCGAAATCTTCTTTTGACCAGCTTGACGAAAAAGGGGAAAAAGTGGTGTATCTGTTGACAGACGGTGAGGAAACGTGCGGAGGAAATCCGATTAAAACAGCAAAGGAACTGCAAAAAGACAATATCACTGTGAATGTGATCGGTTTTGATTATAAAGAGGGATACAAAGGACAGCTGAACGCGATTGCGAAAGTAGGCGGCGGTGAATACTTCCCTGCTTATACTCAAAAAGATGTTGAGAAAATCTTCACTCAGCAATCATTGATGTTATCTAAATAAGAAAAAAAGAGGCTGATAGCGGTCAGCCTCTTTTTGGTATGTAACATAATGTTCAAAAGTAATCAGGTATCAGCCTGTAGCATAGTAGCAGATTTCCGTTTTTCTGTGATGATCAAGGCGAAAAAAGAATGAATCATGTCACAATATGCATATGCTTTTTGGGCGAAAAAGGCTACATATCAACGGAATTTCAAGTGATTTTGAACAGGAAGTGAAAGCAGCACAAAAGGCAGCTTGCCCTATATCTTTTTGCATTTTCATATTCTAGCATAAAGAAGAATCCAACTATAGTTGGAAAATATGATAAAGAAAGGAAGAAAAACATGAAAAAAAAACTGCTGGCTGCCGGCATCATTGGATTGCTGACTGTCTCCTTTGCCTCCCCGTCTTTTGCAGCTGAGAAACAGACTGACACAAATGTAGCTGTTTTGTTTGATGGAAGCGGAAGCATGATTCAAAAAACAGGGGGAGAGCGCAAAATAGACATTGCCAAAAAATCAGTAAAGTCTTTTGCCGAGCTGCTTCCGAAGGATACAAATCTCATGCTTCGCGTTTTCGGACATGCTGGAAACAATAAATTGTCCGGCAAAGCTCTTTCATGCAGCACGACGGAAACCATTTACGGCCTTCATCCATATGAAGGATCGCTGTTTGACAATTCATTGAGTGAGATCAAGCCGACTGGCTGGACACCGATTGCCAAAGCACTTTCAGACACAAGAAAAGAATTTGAAGCTTTTGGCGCGGACGGGAAAAATGTGGTGTACTTAATCACTGACGGTGAAGAAACGTGCGGCGGAGACCCTGCGGCGGAAATCGAAAAGCTTCGTGCATCGAATGTGGACACGATCGTAAATATTATTGGCTTCAACTTTGATGTTAAAGGCAATGAAGAGATGAAACAAGCGGCTGTAGCTGGAGGCGGAGAATACATTTCAGCGAACAGTGCGGATGAGTTTGAACAGGCTTGGGAAAAAGAAGCACAAAAATTTACTGAGTAAGGAACCTAATGATCAGGCGCTCCCCCAGGCGCCTTTTTTTATTGGTTTAAAAACAGCTTGGGCGGGAATGATACCCTTAAAAGGGGTTGAACATATGAAATTATTAGGAATGATTTTTCTTATAGCCACCGTGGCATTCATATTGATTGGTGTTCTTCTAAAACTGGCAGCCTTCTTTTTTGTCAGCATTCTCACCTTGATCGCAGCTATCGTGCTGTTTACGGTCCTGAGAAAGAATCAGCATAATCAAACATAGAGTCCTTTGTACAGAGGGCTCTTTTTTATGTCTCAGAATTCGACAAAATCCGAGGAGTGTGAAAAAATATAAAGGCAGGAACATTGCGGAGGGGAAGAGACATTGAACGATAAAGCAACTGCGGTCAGGGATGTATGGCGCTATGAACAAGGGGAAATAAGCAAAATAAAAGACCGGATGGTGACGGAATACCCTTTGACAGTGATACTGAATGGCAGTGAATTTGTGACGCTCGTTTGCACGCCTGAGCATATCAAAGAGCTTGTCATCGGATTTCTCGCATCAGAGGGTGTTATACGATTTCAAAAAGAGATTAAAAGGTTTACAATAGATGAAAGTCTCGGTTTTGTTTATGTCGACCTCGTTCATCCTGAGACGTTGGATCAAAAGGATTATACGAAACGGGTGATCGGCTCATGCTGCGGAAAGGGCCGTCATTTTTATTTTCAGCAGGATGTCAAAACAGCCAAGACGGCTGTCAGCCAAATCAAGATATCGCCTGATGCATGTATGGCGCTTATGAAAGACATGCAGCAAAGGAGCGGGACGTTTCAGGAGACGGGAGGCGTCCATAATGCGGCGCTATGCGACACAGAGAAACTGCTGTTGATGCGCACAGATATCGGCCGGCACAACGCACTTGATAAATTATACGGACATTGCCTTCTAAATGGGATGTCCGTCCGTGACAAACTGATTGTGTTCAGCGGCAGAATCTCATCAGAAGTTCTGTTAAAGGCGGCAAAAATCGGCGTGTCGATTGTCATTTCCAAATCGGCCCCGACGGAGCTTGCGATTCAAATGGCGGAAGAATTGAATATCACAGCGATCGGATTTGTCAGAAACGAATCATTTAATGTATATACACACCCTGAGAGAATCGGGGGATAGGAAGGGGCTGTAGCTATGATTACAGAGTCGCGTCAGATGTTGGATAAGAGAAACAGACCGCTGAGAGACCTTCGCATTTCTGTTACAGACCGCTGCAACTTCCGATGCACGTACTGTATGCCCGCCGAATTATTCGGTCCGGACTATCCTTTTTTAAAGAAAGAGGAGCTGCTTTCATTTGAGGAGCTGGAACGGCTTGCGACACTTTTTGTCACAAGATTTGGCGTTGAAAAAATCCGCTTGACCGGCGGAGAGCCCCTCATGAGAAAGGATATGCCGGAACTAATCAAAAAACTGGCCCGCATTCCGGGTGTCCGTGATATTGCGATGACGACAAACGGTTCACTGCTGCCTGTTTATGCGGAGAGGCTCAAGGAAGCCGGGCTGAAACGGGTTACGATCAGCCTTGATTCTTTAGAGGATGAGCGTTTTAAAAAGATAAACGGGCGCGGCGTTTCTGTCAGCAAGGTGCTGGAAGGCATTGAAGCGGCGAAGCAAGCGGGGCTCGGTGTTAAAATCAATATGGTCGTCCAAAAGGGCGTCAATGAAAAAGATATACTGCCAATGGCCCGTTATTTTAAAGAAAAAGGCCATATCCTGAGATTCATTGAATTTATGGACGTAGGCAATACCAACCAATGGGAAAAGAAAGACGTTATGACGAAGGCGGAAATCATAGATTTGATCAATGAACACATGCCGGTTGAGCCGATAGCACCTAATTATACAGGCGAAGTGGCTTCCAGATTCCGCTACTTGGACGGCTCCGGAGAAATCGGCGTCATCTCATCTGTATCTGATGCGTTCTGTGGATCTTGCAACAGGGCCCGTCTTTCTGCGAGGGGTGAGCTGTTCACCTGTTTATTTGCTTCAAGCGGATTTGACCTCAGAGCTCCGGTTCGTCAGGAACTAAGTGATGACGAACTGTCAGAAATGATCGGCACAGTCTGGAAAAACCGGATCGATCAGTATTCAGTCGATCGTACGCTATCAAAAGCATCAGGCAAAAAGAAAGTGGAAATGTCTTATATTGGCGGTTAATATGAAGTCAAAAGCTTATCGGCGCTGTCCGGTAAGCTTTTTTTATCAAAATCTGAGTGCAAAAAATTCGTATAAAAACCGAAATATATAAGGATAGGCATAAAGAAGGATTCATTGTAAGAAAAATTAATTCCAAAGCCATACATTATGATAAAATATAACCAATTAGAAAATAGAAAGGGTTGGAGGGGCATGGCCGCGTACGAGATCCCGTCATCTCAAGTAGGAGTGAAAATCAATAAGTGGTATAAGCACATTTTAGCATTTCAAGTGGCTGATGCCGTAAAGCTGAAGAAAGAAATTGATCAAGACATAGAACAGATGGAAGAGGATCAGCTGCTTCTCTTGTATTATCAGCTGATCAGCTACAGGCACCAGATTATGCTGGATTATGTAAAGCCCGACCTGCACGAGGAATCTCAGCTTCAATATCGTGAATTGATCAAAAGGCTGGAAAGCAATCAGGACAGCATCTCCGGATTATCTGAGTATTATTTTCACTTGTTTAGAGGAATGTACGAATTTGAACAGAACAATTACATCTCCGCTATATCCTTTTACCGGAAAGCTGAGAAGATGCTTGCGTTTGTAGAAGATGAAATTGAAAGAGCGGAATTTCATTTTAAAGTGGCAGAAGTCTTTTATATTATGAAGCAGACGCACTTTTCCATGAACCACGCCGTACAGGCGCTGGAGACGTATAAGGCTAATGATTTTTACAGAGTCAGAAGAATTCAATGTCATTTCGTCATATCAGGAAACTACATAGACTACAGAAATTATGAAAAAGCGCTTGAGCATTTGGATGACGCATACCGTCTTGCTTTATTGGAGGGACAGCCCCGTTTGATCGGATCAGCCCTTTATAATATCGGGAATTGCTATGATGACAAGGGGGAGCTGGATCAAGCCGCCGAATACTTTGAAAAAGCGCTTCCTGTCTTCGAGGATTATCAGCTGGAACAGCTTCCAAAAACGCTCTTCAGCCTGACCCGCGTTCTTTTCAAAAAACAAGATGCCGAGGCTGCCATGCACTACTATGAAAAGGGAATTGCCATCGCCAAAAAGCGTAACGACTTCTTCAGTCTGGCAAAATATAAATTTCTGCAGGCCTTATATGTGGAATCTGTCAATTTGGATATGATTCAAGAAGTATTTGATTATATGGAAGAAAAAGGCCTGTACGTATATATTGAAGAATTTGCTTTAGATGCAGCCTCCTATTTCAGTCATCGCGAGCAATATAAAGAAGCGGTGTATTTTTATGAAAAAGCGGTCAGCATGAGAGAGATGATTCAAAGGAACGATTGTTTATATAAAGTATGAAACAAAACCATCTGCGGGCAGATGGTTTTTTTATATGCAAAAAAAGGGGAGCATCGGAACGTTTATTTCCGGGGAGAACAGGAAAAATCGCTACAGCACTGTTTTTTGTACAAAAGCCGTTTTGGGATGCAGATATACATGATTGATTGAGGGGGAATTCGATGTTTGGTTTCAATGATATGGTGAAGTTTCTATGGTCTTTCCTCATTGTTCTGCCGCTTGTACAGATCATACATGTTTCGGGGCACAGCTTTATGGCCTTTATTTTTGGCGGAAAAGGCTCATTGGATATTGGAATGGGAAAAACACTGCTTAAGATTGGGCCAATACGGTTCAGAACGATTTATTTTATCGATTCTTTTTGCCGATACGGGGATTTGAAGATTGACAATCGATTCTCAAATGCACTCGTGTATGCCGGAGGCTGCCTGTTTAATCTGATTACGATTTTTGCAGTCAATCTGCTGATTATACACAGTGTATTAAAGCCGAATGTGTTTTTCTATCAGTTTGTCTATTTTTCTACGTATTACGTGTTTTTTGCCCTTCTGCCGGTTCGGTATTCAGAGAAGAAGTCATCAGACGGGCTGGCGATATATAAAGTGCTCCGTTACGGAGAGCGCTACGAAATCGATAAATAACATTGGAATGTTTAGTGCCTCTCAGATCGGGAAGGTAACAAGTACACACATAAATGAGGGGAGAGAATCAACATGGGTAACGATAGTGTAAAAGACAAAATGAAAGGCGGCTTTAATAAAGCCAAAGGAGAAGTGAAGGATAAAGCCGGAGATATGACTGACAGAACGGACATGAAGGCTGAAGGCAAAAAAGATAAGGCGAAAGGCGAAATCCAAAAGGATATCGGGGAAGCCAAGGATAAATTCTCAGATAAAGATTAATCATACGGAAGAGGCAGGAAACGATATGTTTCTTGTCTTTTTTTGTTCACTTTTTCTGATGTGAATAAATATAACAAAAAAAGCAGCTGGTTTGGTCAAAATATCTAAATTTTTCAAATATTATTTGAATTGATGAACCTCTTCTATATAATAATGACATGAGTTGTTAACTTTTGTAACGTCAGTTGGTGAAATCAAAAAGGCAGAGTTCTTGATAAAAAGCTTGAACCCATCATGGAAGACGGCGCCTCAGGCTGGCCCACATATGCGAAAAAATGAAAAAACTTCTTCAGCAGGATAAAGCAGCTGCTGTTTTTGAAGGATGGACATCTGTAAGCTGTTCTGATTGCGGACAGGAGTGTAACGTCTAGTTACAATCAATGATACGGCTGCTTCCGCCAACAGGAGGCTATCTGTTTCATCAAACGTTTGTTCAAAACGAAAAGGCGGAAAAACGGGCAGGAGCGGGTATTGCGTATGTTCCGCAGGGAAGATACATTTTTTCCTCCTTAACTGGAAGAAGCGGGCGGGGCAGGTCAAGGGAGAAATTTTTTTTAGTGGTTTCCCGTTTTGAAGGAGATGCTTGACCCAGCTTGCAATTGCCAGAGCGCTGATGGGAAATCCAAAAATTATTTTACTTGATGAACCAATGGAAGGAATTCAGCCATCAATTATCGAACTAATCAGACAAGTTATCGTAGAAATTTCCAGAAAAAAAGACATTTCCATTGTTTTAGTCGAGCACAGTCTGGAAAACGCGTTAACATGTGCTGACTACCTTTATGTGATCGACAGGGGAACGGTTGTCGACCATGGAAAGGCCGATGAAGAAACGGCACGCCGCTTTGAAAGGCATCTTACCGTATGACCCGGTACTTGAAGAAAGGGAGGTGATGTCCCGCCTGCATGCTCCAAAAATTCGTAGTAACCGCATCCGCTTTATATGATAAAAGAAGGAGGATTACAGATGAAACTGACACCGGTTGAACAAGAAAAATTGCTCATTTTTGCAGCGGGGGAATTAGCCAAACAGCGAAAGGCGCGGGGCGTTCTGCTGAACTATCCTGAGGCTGCCGCTTATATCACCTGCTTTATTATGGAAGGCGCGCGTGATGGGAAGGGAGTAGCAGAGCTGATGGAAGCCGGCCGCCATGTGTTAACGGAAAAAGATGTGATGGAGGGTGTGCCTGAGATGCTGGACAGCATTCAGGTAGAGGCCACATTCCCGGATGGAGTAAAGCTTGTTACGGTACATCAGCCAATTTCTGCGGAGGTGAAGTCATGAAGCCGGGGGCATTTCAAATTGCTGAGGGAACGATAACGATTAATGAAGGCCGTGAGACACGGGAGATTACGGTAAAAAACACCGGATCACGCTCCATTCAAGTCGGCTCGCATTTTCATTTTGCGGAAGCAAACGGGTCTTTATTATTTGACCGTGAGCTGGCGATCGGCATGCGCCTTGATGTTCCATCGGGCACGTCGGTCCGTTTTGAGCCTGGAGAGCAGAAAACGGTCACACTTGTGGAAATCGGAGGACGCAAGACAATTAGAGGCCTGAACGGAATGGCTGACACGTTTATCGATGAACGCGGCAAAGAAAAAACGTTGGCCAACTTAAAACAAGCCGGCTGGATGGAGGGTGTAATCCGATGAAAATGTCACGGAAGGAATATGCGGAGCTGTTTGGCCCGACAACGGGCGATAAAATCAGATTGGGCGACACGGATTTATGGATCGAAGTCGAAAAGGATTTCACAGTCTACGGTGAAGAAATGATCTTTGGCGGTGGAAAAACGATCCGCGATGGCATGGGCCAAAACGGCAGAATTACAGGGAAGGACGGCGCTTTGGATTTGGTTATCACCAACGTCGTGCTATTGGATTACACAGGCATTGTCAAAGCTGATGTCGGTGTGAAGGATGGCCGGATTGTCGGCGTCGGAAAAAGCGGAAATCCTGATATCATGGATGGTGTCGATCCGCATATGGTCATCGGAGCGGGTACAGAGGTGATTTCCGGTGAAGGCAAAATTTTAACAGCCGGGGGAGTGGACACACACATTCATTTTATTTGTCCGCAGCAGATGGAAGTTGCGCTTTCTTCAGGTGTGACGACCCTTTTGGGAGGCGGAACAGGACCCGCAACCGGCAGCAAAGCGACCACTTGTACATCCGGCGCATGGTATATGGCGAGAATGCTGGAAGCGGCCGAAGCGTTTCCAATCAATGTCGGTTTCTTAGGGAAAGGGAATGCATCCGATAAAGCGCCGCTGATCGAGCAGGTGGAAGCCGGCGCCATCGGCCTTAAGCTTCATGAAGATTGGGGCACGACGCCAAGCGCCATTAAAACGTGTATGGAAGTCGTGGATGAGGCTGATATTCAAGTTGCCATCCATACAGATACGATTAACGAAGCGGGGTTTTTGGAAAACACGCTCGACGCGATTGGGGACCGGGTCATTCATACCTATCACATTGAAGGTGCAGGCGGCGGCCACGCCCCGGATATTATGAAGCTCGCCTCTTACGCGAACATTCTGCCGTCATCTACAACGCCAACCATTCCTTATACCGTTAATACGATGGATGAGCATCTTGATATGATGATGGTCTGTCACCATTTAGATGCGAAAGTGCCTGAAGATGTGGCGTTCAGCCATTCCAGAATCAGGGCTGCGACGATTGCCGCGGAGGATATTCTCCATGATATCGGTGCGATCAGCATGACATCATCGGATTCCCAAGCGATGGGACGGGTCGGTGAAGTGATCATCCGAACGTGGCAGGTAGCCGATAAAATGAAAAAGCAGCGAGGCGCTCTTGCCGGCGAAAATGGGAACGACAATGTGCGCGCAAAACGGTACATTGCCAAATACACGATAAATCCGGCAATTACGCACGGGCTCAGCCATGAAGTCGGCTCGGTAGAAAAAGGGAAGCTTGCCGATCTCGTTCTGTGGGACCCGGTATTTTTCGGTGTAAAACCGGAATTGGTCTTAAAGGGCGGCATGATTGCACGTGCGCAAATGGGAGATCCAAACGCTTCCATCCCGACTCCTGAACCGGTTTTCATGCGCCAAATGTATGCGTCTTACGGAAAAGCCAACAACTCAACCTCGATTACATTCATGTCACAGGCAAGCATAGAGCGGGGTGTGGCGGAAAGCTTAGGGTTGCAAAAAAGAATTTCTCCTGTCAAAAATATCAGAAAGCTGAGCAAGCTGGATATGAAATTGAACTCAGCTTTGCCGAAAATCGAGGTTGATCCAAAAACCTATCAGGTCTTCGCTGACGGGGAGGAATTGTCTTGCCAGCCTGTCGATTATGTTCCACTTGGACAAAGATATTTTTTATTCTGATAAGACGCGGCCGGAGTGCATCCGGCCGTTCTATTGACTAAAAACGGTGCACAAAACACGTGTATTTAGTGTATATTAGATGTTGACAAACGAACTAAATGTAACTATTATAGTTACAACGGTGGTGAAAAAACATGATTAACAGCCGTCTTGCTGTTGCCATTCATATTTTATCCCTCATCTCGATGGATGAAAAAACATCTTCAGAAATCATTGCTGACAGTGTCAACACGAATCCGGTAGTGGTCCGAAGAATGATCAGCCTGCTGAAAAAAGCTGATATTCTCACCTCACGCGCAGGTGTGCCTGGTGCAAGCCTCAGAAAAGATCCGGCTGATATTTCTCTTTTAGAAGTGTACCGGGCTGTCCAAAAGCAAGAAGAACTCTTTGCGGTTCATGAAAACCCAAACCCGAAATGTCCGGTAGGGAAAAAAATTCAGAACGCCCTGGATGAAACGTTTGAAAGTGTCCAAAGAGCGATGGAAAATGAACTGACAAGCAAGTCATTAAAAGATGTTATGAATCATCTCTTTTAGACAAAAGGGATGACTTCTCACCGCTAACATGTAACTAAAATTGTTACAAACAAGGAGGAAATGAAAAATGAAAATTGGAATTATCGGGGCAAGCGGAAAAGCAGGAAATGAGATTTTGAAAGAAGCGAAAACAAGAGGCCATGAAGTGACTGCCATCGTCCGAAATGCTTCAAAAGTGCAGGAACAGGACGTAGCGGTTTTGGAGAAAGATGTGTTTGAACTGACTGCAGAAGACATCAAGCCTTTTGACGCGGTCGTAAATGCTTTTGGGGCAGCGCCTGGCCAGGAGCATCTTCATGTAGAAGCAGGCAGAGCACTCATCAGCATCTTAAAAGACGCGAAGCACACAAGATTGCTTGTTGTTGGCGGAGCGGGAAGCCTGTTTGTTGATGAAGCCAAAACAACCCGTTTAATGGATACGCCGGAATTTCCGAAAGAATATTTGCCAACTGCATCAAATCAAGGCGAGAACCTGAAAGACTTGCAGCAGACAGACTCTATTTCCTGGACATTCCTCAGTCCTGCGGCATTTTTTGATCCGGCAGGAAAACGGACTGGCTCTTACCAAAAAGGGAAAGACAATGTCATCGTAAATGCCAAAGGCGACAGCTATATCAGCTATGCAGATTATGCCATTGCCGTATTGGATGAGCTTGAAAATCCCGAACACAAAAATGAACGCTTCACAGTGGTAAGCGAAGCGGAATAATAAAAAACCCGGAGCCAGCTCCGGGTTTTTCTCATTAATAAGTGCTGTACGTATCGCTGAATATGCCGTCAGCAATCCCAAGCATGAAAAAGATAAAGAAGGCGATGATCGCAAGAATGGATACAGCAATGCTTACGATCAAATAAATCCCTTGCATCTTTACGAATTTCGCGTAATTCTCCAGCATTAAGTCTTCAGACTGTCCGCTATTGTGTTCAGCCATTTGGCCTGCTTCTCTAGCTGACCTCATCAAAAAGATGCCGGAAATAATTTGAAGCACGCCCGGCACGGCACCGATTAGAAAAAAGAACGCGCCTGAAAGCGCGGTAATTGCGCCCATAATAATAAATAAAATGCCTGTAGCTTTTCCCCATTTTGAAATGCTGATGAGGGTTTTGTTCATTGTTTCAGGATTCATGTATAGTAGCTCCCCTTTACAAAAAAATACTCACTTTTCTTTTATACACTATTTGTGAGAAGTTTTGTATATAGAAAACAACATTTTTGGGATTGACCCTAACGCTGCGTGATTGTTTACGATAAAAAAGAGGAGGTGTTATGTATGAAATATCAAGTCAAACAAGTGGCGGAAATATCGGGCGTCAGCATTCGGACGCTTCATCACTATGACCATATTGAGCTTCTGATTCCTTCAGCGCTTACTGATGCTGGGTATCGATTGTACAGTGACGCAGATCTGGAACGACTGCAGCAGATTTTATTTTTCAAGGAAATTGGGTTTCGTCTGGATGAAATTAAAGAGATGCTGGATCATCCGAATTTTGACCGGAAAGCGGCGCTTCAGTCGCAAAAGGAAATATTGATGAAGAAAAAACAAAGAATGGAAGAAATGATTCAAACAATAGACAGGACGCTTTTGTCCGTTGATGGAGGGGAAACGATGAATAAACGGGATTTATTTGCCGGATTAAGCATGAAAGACATTGAAGAGCACCAGCAGACATACGCTGATGAAGTCAGAAAGCTGTATGGAAAGGAAATCGCAGAAGAAACAGAGAAAAGGACGTCTTCTTACTCGGCAGATGATTGGCGCTCGATCATGTCTGAATTCGATTCGATTTACAGACGAATTGCGGCACGAATGAAACATGGGCCCGATGATGCAGAGGTTCAGGACGCAGTGGGGGCATTTCGCAATCATATTTGCCAATATCATTACGATTGCACACTCGACATTTTCAGGGGACTTGGAGAAGTGTATATCACTGACGCGCGATTTACTGATTCGATCGATCAATATGGAGAAGGTCTTGCCGCTTTTTTGCGGGAGGCGATCATTATTTACTGTGACCATCAAGACAAAACCCGGCCGTAAAGGCCGGGTTTTTGGCGCATCTTATAAGATCGGCGACAACAGCCGCGAGACGGATTCTTTTATTCGAATCCACAATGGGCGCTGCAGGTACTCCTCGTAGGTGAATTTTCTGGATACTAGCAAATCTTCTTTAAAAGTTGAAACCAGTTTTTTAGCAATGGTGATATCGTAAATAAATGCATTAACCTCAAAATTCAGCCTGAAGCTTCGGACATCAATGTTCGCTGTGCCGACTGAAGCGATTTCGTCATCCACCACGATGGTTTTCGCGTGAATAAAGCCGTTATCATAAATATAGACAGTCGCTCCGGCCTTCAGCAGATCGCCGATGTATGAAAGCGTGGCCCAGTATACGAAGGCGTGATCAGGCTTGTTCGGAATCATAATGTTGACGTCAATGCCCGAAAGGCAAGCGATCCTTAATGCATCCAGAAGGCTTGCATCCGGGATAAAATAAGGCGTTTGAATCAAAATGGAACGCTTGGCGTTCGATATCATTTTAATGTAGCCATTTTTAATTTGTTCCCATTCCGAATCAGGGCCGCTTGTGACAATCTGCATCCCGACGTTGCCTTTTGGGCCGTAATCAGGAAAGTGATTCGGAATATATGTCAGCGTATGGTGATGTGAAGCTTGGTTCCAGTCAAGGATGAACCGTGTTTGGATGGCGTGCACGGCCGTCCCTTGCAGCCTGATATGCGTATCCCGCCAATAACCGAATTTCGGATTAAGCCCCAGATACTCATCTCCGACATTAAAACCTCCGACATACCCGGTCATGCCGTCTATGATCACAAGCTTTCGATGGTTCCGGTAATTCAGCCGCAGGTTAATCGGCCTGAGCTTTGAAGGAAAAAAGACCTCCACATGCCCGCCAGCCTCGCGAAGCTCTTTAAAAAACTTTTTTCTCAGCGTTCTGGACCCGAGTTCATCATAAAGCACTCTGACCTGAACACCTTCTTTCGCTTTTTGGATGAGAGCGTCCCGCAATTTTTTGCCTAATTCATCACCTTTATAAATATAATACTGTAAGTGGATATGATCCTTAGCCTTTGAAATGTCATTCAGCAGCCGCTGAAATTTATCCCGTCCGTCTGTAATGACGTCAACTGAATTATCCTCTGTAAACACAGCATGATTATTCATGATCAGCATATAAATTAAATCTTTGTTATCAAAGGTTGCCCGGTTGTTGAACTGGAATTGCTTAGTTTCTAAATCTTCAAGCTGATGCTTCAGCAGCCTTTCGATTCCAATCTTTTTTCGGTCTTCCCATTGAAACAAATGCTTGCGTCTAAGATTATGGCCGAATAATAGGTATAAAATAAAGCCTAAAACGGGAATAAAGAAAAGAACAAGCAGCCACGCCCAAGATGCGCTGGCATCGCGCCGTTCTTTGAAGATGACAACGATCGCCAAAAGAATATTTAAAATGAAAAAAAGTGATAAAAGGATGGAAGAAATACTCACTTTGTAACCCCGCTCATTCATATTTATCAAGAAGATTGCCATTAGTATTCCATGAATAACAGTAATCTGATTCCCATTACAAATTATAACACTCACATTTTAAAAGAATAAAGAGCGGCGATCCAGATTCTTCGTGAAAAATACGGGCAGATTTCTTTAAAACCGGCTTGCACCTGCGTTAAAATAAACACATATGATAACGTTCGTGAAGCCTTGCAACAACAAATAAAGGGGGAGGATAACATGAACTTTTACAGAGTCGAACAAATGCCGGGGTTCATCAAAACAGAAATGCAAAAAATTCAAAAGGCTGTACAGCCTTTCATGAAAAAAACCGTCATTTACCGTTTTCTTGCTATTCCGCTTGCTGCATTCTCTCTCTTTAATTTAGCTGCTTTTCTATTTCACGCTTCAGCTGACAGGGGATCCCTGATCAGTGCGGGCATATTCGCTCTTTTGGCGGCGCTCGGGCTGGCGTTTTTTAAAGAGGCAGGCTATCAGCACAAACAAATCCAAAAAACGGTTCACATCTATATGCTGAACAGGATCAAAAAGAGCGACATCCTTTCAGAAGAACGGAAAAACTCCTACGCACGACAGATAAAGGAAGAACCGTTTGCGATGCGGAGTTTTGTTGAATTTTTGACTGAGGAAGACAGACGCAAGAAAATGTATGAATAAAAGCTGCACCCGGATTGTTGGATTTTCCAGACAATCCGGGTGTTTTTTTGTATGCAGATACCAGACCTCATGGACAGTTTTTTTGTTATTTATTTCTGGGTTGATTTTCCTCTACTAATGATGTCTGATTGTATGCTTGCTTCAATACTTGGTGTTTACGCCAGCCTGCTTTGATTGACAATTTTACGGAAATCGACAAATAAAAAAGGCATGGTTCCATTTGATCCGGAACTCATGCCCTGTCCTGTTTCATCATTATTCAAACACCGGATCGTCCTCATAATAGTAAGAATCCGGATCATCATACGAAGGGGTATTTTCAAAAGCAGCAATGCCGATTATTACCAGCACGAAAATGGCTACAATGATTCCGATCAGGCAGGTGACGATACTGGATGCTGCGTAAAACAGCTGCATTTTAATAAATGTCGCGTAATTTTCAAGCATGCTTTCGCCAGCGCTGCCGGCTAGATTTCCTTCGGCTTCAGCGGCTGCTTTTGCAGAGCGCATTAAAAATACGCCTGAAATAATGAGCAGTACGCCCGGAATGGCACCAATCACTGTCATTAAAGCAGACAGAGTAACAAGCGATCCCATAATAATGAACAAGATGCCGGAAATTTTGCCCCACTTGGCAATGGCGGATAGCGACTTGACAGCAGAGGCGCTCAGCTGGCGGATCTCATTTTCCGCAGGCGCAGTCTCCTGCTCAACGGGGCTGTTTTCTTCATTATGATTTTCCATTTCGTTTTCATCTTTATCCAAACTAATCATGACAGCTCTCTCCCTAAAATTTTTAAATCGTATCTTTTCCCGTCCATTTCGGCGATGCCGGGGAATAGTCCCCATTCTGCAAACCCGTGCTTTTCAAACAGCTTCAGGCTTGGTTTATTATGTCCGAAAATGAAGGCCATAAGTGAGCGGATGCCAAGATCCGGCGCAATGCAGAGCGCTTCCTGAAGCAAAAATGATCCAACACCTTTGCCGCGGCATGCTTCGTCAATGTATATGCTGACCTCCGCAGTTTTATTATAGGCCGGCCTTCCATAAAATGTTTCAAAACTGATCCAGGCAGCGACGTTTCCGTTTTCGTCCTCGGCAACATAGAGCGGACGTGACTCTGTATGTCCCAAAAACCATTCCATCCGATCTTCAGGAGTTACCGGTTCGGTATCGGCTGTTACCATTCGAGAAGCAATCGTTGAATTATAAATCGCAACAACAGCCTCCAGATCTTTATGTTCAGCAAGACGCAATGTCATGTTCATGCGTATTTGGCACTCCTCTCAAAAAAAATGACATATTTTCGTATTAGTCTGCGCAAACTACATCTAAAAAAAGTTTTTTTGGATAGGTGTATATATTTTCAGAAAAGTGTTCAGAATGTTGCTGAGGTGATGAAACAATGAGAGAGGAAGAAAAGAAAACTTCTCAAGTCAAAAAACTTCAGCAGTTTTTTCGTAAACGCTGGGTGTTCCCTGCAATTTACTTAGTCAGTGCGGCCGTCATTTTAACAGCTGTCCTTTGGTATCAATCAGTATCAAATGATGAGGTAAAGGATCAGTTAGCTGATAACGGCGGAAACTCTGCATATGACAACAACGACGATGCAGTTGAAGTAGGAAAGTCAATGGAAAATGTCGCAATGCCGGTTGTTGATTCTGAAAACGTTTCTGTTGTGAAAAAGTTCTATGAAACCGATGCCGCAAAAGAAGAGAAAGAAGCAGCACTCGTTACCTATAATAACACGTACAGCCTAAGCAAAGGAATTGACTTAGCTGAGAAAGACGGAAAAGATTTCGATGTTTCTGCTTCTCTGAGCGGTACGGTTGTCAAAGCTGAAAAAGATCCAGTGCTGGGATATGTTGTGGAAGTTGAACATGCCGACGGTTTGTCGACTGTGTATCAATCCCTTTCTGAAGCAAGTGTTGAGCAAGGTGACAAAGTAAAACAAAACCAAGTGATCGGAAAATCTGGCAAGAACCTTTACAGTGAAGACAGCGGAAACCACGTGCACTTTGAAATCCGTAAAGATGGAGTCGCAATGAATCCGTTAAACTTTATGGACAAGCCGGTTTCTTCTATTGAAAAAGCAGCAGCTGCTGAAGAAAAAGCTGCCACACAAGAAACAGAAGAATCCATTCAGCAATCTTCCGAAAAAAAGGATGGATCAACTGAAAAAGGAACAGAAGAAAAGTCCGGTGAGAAAAAGGACGATTCAACTGACAAATCTGGTTCTAAAGAAAGCAGCACAACAGAAGACACTGAACAGTCTTAATCTAGAAAACGTCTATCCGTGTGATGGGCGTTTTTTTTGTTACTTTCTGCTTTATTTAATCGTCTATGTAGTTACACATAAGCACGTAGACTATAAAGGAGGTTATGTCATGAACCGCCTATTGCTCGCAGGCTGGATCTTTTTTATCCTGCTTTCTGTTTGTACGGAAAGCTTCAGTGGTATGGTCGTATCGCAAACGGTGGCTTTTCATTTTCAGCCGCACCCTGACCTGTCTCAATTTTTCGTTATGGATTTTACTGAGCTTACTGTACCTGAAGCGTGTATTCAAAAAATCGGGCACGCGTTTTCCTTCTTTGTGCTGACTTATTTGCTGTGGAAACAGCGGGGCAGCATAAGATCAGCAGCAGTTGGCTCATTCGCGTTTGCTTTTTTCACAGAAGTTCTTCAGCTCTTCTTCAGCAGGAATGGATGCATTCGAGATGTGCTCATCGATGCTGTTGGAATTGGATTGTTTTATGGATTATATGTGTTGGCGAAGCGGAGAAAACAAGAGATGTATGAAAAATATTAAAGCCGGCTGTCTTGGTTAAAGACGCCGGCTTTTGTCTTTTTAGAAATTTTGATCGGTTGGTTTTTTCGTCAGTTTATTGATCATGGCTTCATAGATCCTCACGACCAAATCGACGAACGGGCGAAGCAGTTCTGAAAATCTAAAGAATAGGAACCCGATAATGATGGCGACAACGAGGCTGCCTAATACATCTACCGGATAGTGATGTCCCACCCAAATTCTCGAAAAGCCTGTCAAAAGCCCGAAAATGACAAGCGGCCAGCCGATTTTACGGTTTCTGAAAAGCATCGCGATAGAAATCGCTAATGCACCTGTCGTATGGTCACTTGGAAATGAAGCATCCGCAGCATGCGGTATCAATGTATGCACAGTATGCGCAACGAACGGGCGCGGTTCGAAATAAACAAGTGTAATCAAATAGTTGATCACAAGACCTGCAATTCCTGTGATGCCTGCGTAAAGTACATTTTTTCTGCTTTGTGTGTTCCCGAACAGCCAGATCGCCAATAGGATAAGGGCATAGGCGACAATGGCATATTCCGTGATGAAGACCATAATAGAATCGAGAACGGAATTGTGATGAGATAGACCATGGATGGCTTTAAAAATTTCGTAGTTCAAATAATCACCTTTTACATTTTTAATAATAGACTCATTATACTCATAAAAAGTTTCAAATCAAAAAGAGTTTGTCAGAAAGAATGACGCTTGAAGAGAATTCGAAGAGGGAGCAGTGTTTATGGGGGACAAAAAAAGAGACCCCGGAATTTCGGATCTCTTCTAAACCATTAAAGTGCTTCAGGTCCTTCTTCGCCTGTGCGGATGTTGATCGTATTGCTGATTTCATAGACAAATATTTTACCGTCACCCGGCGATCCTGTTTTCAGCACCCTTTTAGCGATCTCAGTCACTTGATCAACAGGCACCTTGCTGACCACGATTTCAATTTTTAGACGCTCGTATACATTGCTTTCTATTTTTACCCCTCGATAGAGCTCCGTATGTGCTTTTTGAAGGCCGCAGCCGTGAACATTGGAGAAGGTGAGAGAGGTGACACCGATTTTTCCGAGTTCCTGCTTCAGCTTTTCAAAATTTGCCGGACGCGTTACAATCTCTACCTTGAACATTTGACCGCTCATAACGTCACTCCTCACATAGAATCTTGATATGCTTTTTCCCCGTGCATCGTTAAGTCAAGCCCAAGTGATTCTTCTTCTTCGGTTGCACGAAGGGGAAGGAAGAGGCTTACAAATTTAATAATAACGAAAGTGACAATAAATACAAAAACATAAGTGGCGGCTATCGCGAGAATTTGTTTCCAGATTAAGCTTGCGTCACCGTAGAATAACCCATTTGCTCCCGCTGAGTTAACAGAGGTTGTTGCGAATAATCCTGTCGCGATTCCGCCCCATGTCCCGCCGATCCCGTGCAGGCCAAAGGCGTCAAGCGCGTCATCGTATCCGAATTTCTTTTTCAGCGAGAATACACCCCAGAAACAGACGGCCCCGCCGATGATGCCAATAATAATGGAAGAAAACGGTGTGACAAATCCGGCTGCCGGCGTAATGGCGACAAGCCCGGCAATCGCGCCGGATACTGCTCCGAGCATTGTCGGTTTTTTGTTAATGATCCACTCAACTAAGATCCAGCCGGCAATTCCGGCTGCTGCCGCGGTGTTTGTGTTGATGAAGGCATACATGGCCACGCCATCTAAGGTCAAAGCGCTGCCGACGTTAAAGCCGAACCAGCCGAACCAAATCAAGGCTCCTCCTAAGAAGGTGTAAATAAGGTTATGCGGAGAAGACGCTGTGCCATCTTTCCGTTTGCCTAGCACAATAGCAAGAACAAGTCCTGCCACACCGGAGGAAATATGAACAACGTTGCCGCCGGCGAAATCGAGCGCCCCAAGCTGGCCGATCCAGCCGCCGCCCCATACCCAATGCGCTACGGGTGTGTAAACCAAGGAGGACCATAAAACCGAGAATAAAAGAAAAGCGCCGAATCGCATCCGCTCTGCGAAAGCCCCGGAAATAATCGCTGTAGTCAGGACAGCGAACGTCATTTGGAACATCATGAATAACGAGTGGGGAATGGTATCGCTGTAATCTCCCGGATCAAATCCGACCCCTTTGAGGCCTGCCCACTCCAGTCCGCCGATGATGGAATTGCCTGGTGCGAAGGCAAGTGTATATCCGAACAGCACCCAAACGATGGAAACGATGGCAATGGAAGAGAAACTGTGCATGGCAGTGCTCAGCACATTTTTGCTTTTTACCATCCCTCCATAAAATAACGCTAATCCCGGGGTCATCAGCCACACGAGTAAAGCGCAAAAGAACATAAAAACTGTATCGCCCATTTGCATGTCTCATTCCTCCGTATCTTTCAGAATAAAAAGCAATTATTATAGTTCTTCATTATAGAGAAAAAAGAACGATAAAACATTTTCATGTAAGATTTCCTAACATGGTTTTTCAGGGAATGTTATCGAGGGATGGAAAGAAAGAAGAACAGCATTTTTTATGATATAAGACTTTATATCTATAAAAGAAGCTGTTCATATGAACGGAAAAGGGAATTGACATTGATTAGAAAGCTCTATACTGTATTAATTGTACTACATCAAATAATACACTGAGGGGGATGTATGATGAATAAAGGCGGCAGGTTGAGGAGAACGGTATGTAAGTCGATTCCCGCGACGTTCCGATTGTTTTTAGCCTTTAATTTTTTCGTGTATGGTTTGGCGAAAGTGGTGATTGGCCAGTTTGGCGAGGTGACGCCTGAAATCGAGGCGGCTGCCGGGAAGGGGTTTACCATCGCGTGGACATTTTTCTGTTATTCTCATGTCTATGAATTGTTTATAGGTTTTGGTGAAATCCTAGCAGCTGTTTTATTACTGATTCCGCGAACGGCTGCATTAGGGGCAGTTATTTTTATGCCCATTATAGTGAACATCGTCTTGATTAACTATTGTTTTGATATTGGCGTGCAGGATCTTAGCACGATATTAATGGTTATGTGTCTCATCTTGCTTTGGGTGGATCGCCGCAAATTCATAGGCATTTTCAGGCAGGAACCGATAGACGGCAGGCAGGTGATGAAGTGATGACGCCCCTTATGATTACAGTGCTTGCCGGTTTGTTCGTATGCACAACCTGTTACTATTACATAAAAGAAAAATCATGAGAAAACGCTCCTTCTGAGAATTTCACAAGCATCAAAAAAGAACTTAGGCAGTGTGAAGAGTAAAATATGCGATGTGAGAAACACTAACAGTATCAGGAGGAGACGTATGATGAATACACTCAACATTGATTTTCAAAAAACAGCATTGGTGATCATTGATTTACAAAAGGGAATTGTGCCGATTGATCAAAGCGGCCAGGTTGTCCCGAATGCGAAAAAGCTTGTAGATGAATTTCGGAAACAGAACGGGTTCATCAGCTTTGTAAATGTAGCCTTTCACGATGGAGCCGACGCTCTAAAGCCGCAAACGGATGAGCCCGCGCAGGAAGGTTCAAGGGAGATGCCGGCGGACTGGGCCGAATTTGTTCCGGAAATCGGTGTGCAGGATGGAGATTACACGGTGACAAAACGGCAGTGGGGTGCGTTTTTTGGCACGGATTTAGACTTGCAGCTGAGACGCCGCGGCATTGATACGATTGTATTGTGCGGCATTGCAACGAACATCGGGGTGGAAAGTACAGCGCGCGAGGCGTTCCAGCTTGGCTATCAGCAAGTTTTCATCACAGATGCGATGTCCACGTTCAGCGAGGAAGAACATGAAGCCACACTGCGCTTTATTTTCCCGAGAATCGGTAAATCGCGGACAACGGAAGAATTTCTGGAACAAGTGAAATGATGTTTTCGAAAAAAAGCCGGGCTGTTTTTTTAACAGCGGTGGCTTCTGGAACAATGCTGAATCCGCTGAACTCGTCTATGATTTCTCTCGCGCTCCATAGCATCCAGCATGAGTTTCACCTCTCGTTTACAACGGTTTCTTGGCTGATTTCCTCGTTTTACCTGGCAAGTGCCGTAGCGCAGCCTGTAACGGGAAAGCTCGGTGATTTAATTGGGCGGAAACGCTTGTTTTTATTCGGGCTTATTCTTGTAGCGGTTTCAGCCATCGGAGCGCCGTTTGCGCCAACATTTATGACATTATTGGTCATGCGGCTGTTTCAATCGGTGGGGAGCAGTGCGATTTATCCGTCAGGTGTCGGATTGATTCGGAATCATATTCATGAGCGCCAAGCTTCAGTCCTGGCTGTACTTTCGATCTTTGCGTCCGCCATGACGGCGCTGGGGCCGACAGTCGGCGGATTTTTGATTGTGTGGGGCGGCTGGCCGGCGATCTTTATCGTTAATTTGCCGTTTATTATCCTCAGCTTCTTTTTGGGCCTGTATATGTTCCCGGAGGATCAGAAAAAAGGGGCAGGAATCAAAACGATTATTCGGCAGCTCGACATTCTTGGAATTGTTTTATTTGCCGGGGGAATCATTTTCCTTCTATCCTTCCTGCTGTCGTTCAGCACGTCGCCGCATGCGGTTGAAGGTGTGCTTGGCGTGCTTCTGCTCTGTGCGTTTGTCTGGCGCGAGCTGAAAACGGATAAGCCCTTCATTGATGTCCGTCTGTTTAAAACACAGCGAAACCTGTCAGCTGTATATGTTCAATTTATTTTGCTGAATGTTTTCTTCTATTGTTTATTTTTTGGCCTGCCAAGTTATTTTCAGGATGAAATGCACCTTTCTGTTCAAACGAGCGGCCTGTTTATGCTGTTTATGTCTGGAATGAGCATCATTGTGTCACCTGTTACGGGCAAATGGATCGACCGATCAGGTGTTGTCAAGCCAATCTTTGCTGGAGCGCTTTTGATGACGGCTGGAGCTGTGCTCTTAACCATCTTTTTTATCAATGTCGAGACCATCGGGAAAGGCCTCATTCTATCGCTCTTGGGCATAGGCTACGGACTGGGAAATGTCGCGCTTCAGGCAGCAATGCTGAAAACGAGTCCTTCCAACATGGTAGGAACGACTTCCGGCCTGTTTCAAACCTGCCGTTACCTAGGATCGATTTTGTCTTCGGTGATTCTTGGCATTCTTTTTGGTGAGGAAATCACGGCAGCCCATTTTGATATGATGGGAATCATTATGATCATCACGGGAGGAGCAAGCCTGTTAATGGCTGTGAGATTTGCTGCATTAATGAAAATTGCATCTTGAGAAAGAGACGGGCTCTGAGGGTCTGTCTCTTTTTCTTGTTTAGGCTGTTCAAATACAAATAAGAAAATTGTACATCATAGCCAATGTTATTGTCTGATTCTTCAGTTATATTAAGTGACATCGAATGTCAGAAAACTGTACATGAAATGGAAAGCAGACAATATCGAAAGGGGAGCCGGCTATGAAATTAAAAGAGAGTCAGCAGCAATCCAACAGGTTGAGCAATGAAGATCTGGTGCCTTTGGGGCAGGAAAAACGGACATGGAGAGCAATGAACTTTGCGTCCATTTGGATGGGATGTATACATAATATACCGACATACGCGACGGTGGGAGGATTAATCGCGATCGGCCTTTCGCCTTGGCAGGTGCTGGCGATCATTATTACGGCATCGCTTATCTTATTTTGCGCTCTTGCCTTAAACGGCCATGCGGGGACAAAATACGGGCTGCCGTTTCCAGTGATCATCCGGGCTTCTTACGGGATATACGGCGCAAATATCCCCGCTCTTCTGAGGGCGTTTACAGCCATCATGTGGCTTGGCATCCAGACCTTTGCGGGCAGCACGGCACTGAACATTTTGCTTTTGAATATGTGGCCGGGCTGGGGTGAAATTGGCGGCGAGTGGAACATTCTCGGCATTCACTTGTCTGGTTTGCTTTCTTTTGTATTCTTTTGGGCCGTTCATTTACTCGTATTGCATCACGGCATGGAGTCAATTAAACGTTTTGAGGTATGGGCAGGGCCTTTAGTGTATCTGGTATTTGGCGGCATGGTATGGTGGGCCGTCGATATTGCCGGAGGATTGGGACCGATATACTCTCAGCCAGGAAAGTTCCATACGTTCTCAGAAACATTCTGGCCGTTTGCTGCCGGAGTGACCGGCATCATCGGCATCTGGGCGACATTAATTTTAAATATACCTGATTTTACACGGTTTGCTGAAACGCAAAAGGAGCAAATCAAAGGGCAATTTTACGGTTTGCCGGGAACATTCGCGCTGTTCGCTTTCGCCAGTATTACGGTGACCTCCGGCTCGCAGGTCGCGTTCGGAGAACCGATTTGGGATGTTGTCGATATTTTGGCGCGGTTTGATAACCCTTATGTCATCGTCTTGTCCGTCATCACGCTCTGCATCGCCACGATCTCTGTAAACGTCGCGGCGAACATCGTATCGCCCGCTTATGATATAGCGAATGCCCTGCCGAAATATATTAATTTCAAACGCGGCAGCTTTATCACAGCGTTGCTCGCTTTATTTACGATTCCGTGGAAGCTGATGGAGAGTGCGACAAGCGTGTATGCGTTTCTCGGCTTAATAGGCGGCATGCTTGGACCGGTGGCAGGCGTGATGATGGCCGATTATTTTATCATTCGCAAACGTGAGCTCTCGGTAGATGACTTGTATTCCGAAACAGGACGGTATGTGTATTGGAAGGGCTACAATTACCGTGCGTTCGCAGCCACAATGTTAGGCGCGCTGATTTCGCTGATTGGCATGTATGTTCCTGCATTAAAGAGCTTATACGATATCTCTTGGTTTGTAGGTGTGCTGATCTCCTTTCTTTTCTACATTGTTCTGATGCGTGTTCACCCGCCTGCATCGTCGGCGATTGAAACGGTTGAACCTGCACAGGTCCGCCAGGCTGAATAAGATCTATATAAACGGTATATTTTCATATTTTTGAAATGGTTTTCCATAAATAGAGCATTTATAATGGTTTTAGAAATCTATTCTAAAACGAAATGGGAATCGAAAATGAGAAAAAGGTATTTTATTCTTTTGGCAGGTGTTTTAGCGCTGGGCATCCTTGCTTTCGTGTTTGATAAGACAAAAGCGAATGAGGAAAGAGATGAAGACTGCCTATATGTTTCGCCAAATGGCAGTGATCAAAATGAAGGAACAAAAGAAAAACCGTTTCGTACATTGGCACACGCATCTGAGAAGGCAGCTCCCGGCACAACCGTCATGATTCGGGAGGGCACATATCATGAAATCCTTGATGTGAAGCACAGCGGTACGGACGGAAAGCCTATCACGTTCCGAAACTATGAAAATGAAAACGTCGTGATTACCGGTGAATCCGTTGCGAACGCTGAATATGAAACACCGCTGATTCGCATTCACGATAAACATGACATTGCCATCAGCGGTTTAACGATTCAAGATCTTTCTGTTTCATCTGAGAAAGCAACTGCTATGGGGATTTATGTGTCAGGGTCCAGCAGTCATATCGCCATTAAGGATAATCATATCCAGGGTATTAAGACAACAGCGGATGAAGGAAATGCCCACGGAATCGCAGTTTATGGGACTGGCAGCATGAAGGACATCCGAATCGAGGACAATACAGTTGAGAAACTGACGCTTGGAGCGAGTGAAGCAGTTGTGCTGAACGGTAATATCGATGGCTTCACTGTTGCAGGCAATGTGGTCCGCAATAATAACAACATCGGGATTGACCTAATTGGTTATGAGGGAACCGCAGATAAAAACGATTACGTGCGAAACGGTGTCGTGGAAAACAATACGGTTTATCAAAACTCGACTTACGGCAATCCTGCCTATGGGGACGACTACTCAGCGGGCGGGATTTATGTCGATGGCGGAAACGGTATCGAGATTAAGAACAACACAGTTTACGATAACGATATTGGGATTGAAGCAACATCTGAACACAAAGGAAAGTATGCAAATGCCATTCAGATCACAGATAACAAAGTGTACAACAATGCGTACACCGGTATTTCAATCGGAGGATATGACAAAAAGCGGGGCGGCACCAGCAATTCTCTGATTGCCCGCAATATTATGTACCGGAATGACACAAAGGGACTGTACGGCGGACAGCTGCTGCTGCAGTACGATACGAAAAACAACACTATTGAAAAGAATATCTTGACGGCCGGTGATTCCAGGTTATTTATCGGAAACGATTTTACAGAAAATGAAGGAAATACGGTCAATCATAACGTGTACCACAAGGAAGCGGATCAAGACGGAATATGGATGTGGAAAAAGAAAGAATATGATTCGTTTTCGTCGTATCGAAAAGCAACAAATAACGATTCGCAATCCATTTATGCCGATCCGATGTATCGTGATGAAGAGTCGTATGACTTTACGCTAGATCCTGATTCACCTGCGCGGAAAGTCATTGAATAATTGCTATAAGCGGCGTTCTCTCGTTCAATCGAGCGGAACATTTTTTTTAGATGCAAAAAAGACTGCCGGGATTTCCCGGCAGTCTGACAAGTTATTCTGCAATAGACACTTTTCCTTCAGCCTCTGCAGGTTTTTTCTGGCTCCACGTGTAGAGGAGCAGGGCAATTAAAACGAACAGCCCCGCTGTTAAATAAATGGCAGAGAAGCCGGCAGATGCTACAAACAATCCGAATACATACGATCCTACAGCAATTCCGCTGTCAAAGAAGGTAAAGAACGTTGCCGTTGCAAAACCGGAGCGGTGAGCCGGAGATTTCTGAATCGCCAATGTTTGCATACATGGAACGATTGATCCGTATCCAAGCCCGATAACCGCTCCTGAAAGCAGAAGCATCAAGCCGCTGTGTGTGAAGGACAGCATGCAGAGTCCCACAGAGAAAATCAGGATTGATGGGTAAATGACAATGCCAGGTCCGACTTTGTCGAACAGTTTCCCTGTGAACGGACGTGCAATCATCATTGTCACCGCAAAGCAAACAAAGAAATATCCGCTGATATCCGAAAGATCAACTGATTTGGCGAATACAGACAGATATGATGTAACAGTTGAATAACAGAAAGAAATAAACAAACCGACCGTCGCAATTTTGAGTGCGCCTTTTTCAAACATATCCGAGAACGCAAAACGGAATACAGTCGTGCCGCTGTCTTTACTTTGCGGCACTTTTATTAAGAACGAAACAAGTAAGCCCGCAACCATAAACAGCGCAAAGGCTGTAAAGAATACAGGGAAGCTGACCACCCTCATCAAATTCAGGCCAAGGAAAGGCCCGATCGCCATAGCCAGGTTCATGGACATGGCAAAGTATCCAAGCCCTTCACCGCGCCGTTTGGCTGGAATAATATCAGCGGCAATTGCACCTGTGACAGTCGTTAAAATGCTGAACCAAATCCCTTGGAAGAACCGCAATCCGAGCAGCAGGGAAAAGTTATGAATCGGCATATACAGAAAAGATGATAGGGCGAATAACGCCATCGATACAATCGCCATTCTTTTCTTTCCGAAACGCTCAATAATGGCCCCGGAGAATGGCCGAGTAATGATCGCAGACAGAAGGAACAGGCTGATTAAAAGCCCGCCTTGTGATTCTGTGCCGCCAAGCTCTTGAAGCGTATAGATCGGCAATACAGTTAAAAATGTATAAAAGAACACAAACACAAATAAATTGACAAGCAGGACCATAATAAAATCCTTGGTCCATATCGCATCCGCTTTTTTCAAATGTATGTCACTTCCTTATTATCATTGTTGTAAAAACATGCGGAATAAATGAGAAAAGGCTTCTTTATCTTCATCCCGGAAATCTGCAAGCAGCTCTTCCTCGAATTTCAGCATTTTCACATTGATTTCTTCGTATTTTTTCTCGGCTTCTTTGGTGAGGACAACAAGTTTTTCCCGTTTGTCTTCACCTTGCCGTCTCTGGACCCAGCCGTTCTCCTCCAGGCGTTTGATCGTCCGTGTGACAGTCGGCGCTTCCACATTTAAATAGGACCAAATCTCTTTTTGAGTCATTGGTCCGATCGTACGCAAACAATATAAAACTGACCATTGAGATGAATAAAGGCCGAATGGCTCCAACTGTTCATTGGCTTTCTTGGCAATCAGGCGGGCGCTTTGGTTGATTTGATGAATGAGGTGTCTGTTGACGTAGGTCATGTCTGTCTCCTTCTAAAAAACTTACCTAAGTAACTAATTGCTTATTTCATTCTACAGGAGCGATGAATAGATGTAAAGATGAAAATTTAGTGACGCGAAATAGTTTGCTGATGCTGAAAAAGTTCGTTTCACCCCTTGTCCTTATTGAGTTTTTAGCATATTCCCAAAAGAATGCTAATACACTGTTACAAACCTAACAAAGAGAGTGTTTGAGGTGAGGGATCGTGGGCATATTTCACAAACTTAGTTTTAAAACCATACAACAAAGAAGCGGCATAATGAATGACTCTTTACAGAATACGGATCTCATTTCACACTTCTCACATCCATTTTAGGGAGGTCGAGTGGTGTGCACGATTACATCAAAGAGCGAACAATCAAGATAGGGAAGTACATCGTGGAGACAAAGAAAACCGTTCGTGTCATTGCGAAGGAATTTGGTGTTTCCAAAAGTACAGTACACAAGGATTTAACAGAGCGTCTGCCTGAAATTAACCCTGACTTGGCAAACGAAGTGAAAGAAATACTCGATTATCATAAATCCATCAGGCATTTAAGAGGAGGAGAAGCGACAAAACTCAAATATAAAAAAGATGAAATACTCGAGGGAGAGCCTGTTCAGCAATCGTAATCGCCTGGCGTTGTCTTCTTGAAATCGTTCATAAAACATCCGCAAAAATTTGTAAAGAACTTAATGTGCTTCCAACTTTTTTTCTATATTTTATGATAATATATATAATTAGGGCACAATGTGGATATTTACTGTGAAACAGATTTTCAAGGAGGATATAAATAGATGTTTGCAAGGGATATTGGTATTGACCTCGGTACTGCAAATGTACTGATCCATGTTAAAGGTAAAGGAATTGTTCTGAATGAACCTTCCGTAGTTGCACTTGATAAAAACAGCGGCAAAGTGCTGGCGGTTGGCGAAGAGGCAAGACGAATGGTTGGACGTACACCTGGGAATATTGTTGCGATTCGCCCGCTGAAAGACGGAGTTATTGCTGACTTTGAAGTAACAGAAGCAATGCTGAAACATTTTATTAACAAGCTAAATGTAAAAGGCCTGTTTTCAAAGCCGCGCATGCTCATTTGCTGCCCGACGAATATTACATCTGTTGAGCAAAAAGCAATCAAAGAAGCTGCAGAAAAAAGCGGCGGGAAACATGTATACCTTGAAGAAGAACCTAAAGTTGCCGCTATCGGCGCGGGTATGGAAATATTCCAGCCAAGCGGTAACATGGTTGTAGACATCGGAGGCGGTACGACGGATATCGCGGTTATTTCAATGGGCGATATTGTCACCTCCTCTTCTATTAAAATGGCTGGGGACAAGTTTGACATGGAAATCTTAAATTATATCAAACGCGAGTACAAGCTGCTGATCGGTGAACGTACTGCGGAGGATATTAAGATTAAAGTCGCAACGGTTTTCCCAGACGCACGTCACGAGGAAATTTCCATTCGCGGACGGGACATGGTTTCCGGTCTTCCAAGAACAATTACAGTCAACAGTAAAGAAGTTGAAGAAGCCCTTCGTGAATCTGTCGCTGTTATTGTTCAGGCTGCGAAACAAGTGCTTGAAAGAACACCGCCTGAACTTTCTGCTGATATTATCGACCGCGGCGTTATTATTACCGGCGGAGGCGCGCTCTTAAACGGTCTTGACCAGCTGCTTGCCGAAGAGCTGAGGGTACCGGTCCTCGTTGCTGAAAATCCTATGGATTGCGTAGCCATCGGCACAGGTGTCATGCTTGATAATATGGACAAGCTTCCTAAACGCAAACTAAGCTGATTTCACAAACCTCATTCTGAAAAAGAATGAGGTTTTTTTATGAAAAGCCTTCACGAAAAGATATTAAATGACGATAATAGGATAAAATACTGATTTTCATTATAGAACAAACGTTCCTATATGACAACTGGAAAAAATGCCATTTTTAGAGGTGGAAAATTTGTTAAAAGGATTATATACAGCAACATCCGCAATGATTGCCCAGCAAAGAAGAACGGAAATGCTTTCAAATAACATTGCAAACGCAAATACATCAGGATATAAAGCTGATCAAGGCTCGATGCGAGCGTTCCCTGAGATGCTGCTCAGCAGAATTGAATCAAAATCTCCGGCCGGAACATCGAGGACGGAAATCGGTTCCGTGAATACGGGAGTGTACATGCAGGAGCTTAAGCCACTCCTTACACAGGGGAGCCTGAAGTCTACAGAACAGCCTACAGACATTGCATTGGTCGAAAATCAAGTTCCGATCAATGCGGAAACCAATGAAAACGCGGCTCTTTTTTATCCGGTTCAAACAGCGGATGGAATCCGTTATTCAAAAAGCAGCACATTTTCACTAAATGAGAATAATCAGCTGACGATCAACGGACGCCCTGTTTTATCGACGGATGGCCAGCCAATTACTGTTGATAATGAGAATTTCACTGTGTCTGAAAATGGTACTGTGACAACAAACGGACGGACAGCCGGCCAGATTGATGTCAGAATGGCGGAAGATGTCCGCAATCTGAAAAGGGACGGAAACGATTTGTACAGCACGGCGGACGGCAATGATCTGCCAAGCGCAGCTGGAAATAATCAAGTATCCTATTCATTAAAACAAGGCATCTCAGAGCTTTCAAACGTGGATGTGACGAGCGCCTATACAGAAATGACTGAAGCGTACAGATCGTTTGAGGCGAATCAGAAGGTTATTCAGGCTTACGATAAAAGTATGGATAAAGCAGCGAATGAAATCGGAAAAATTTAAGATAACGGAAGAAAAAAACGGGGGACATGAACCATGCTCAGGTCAATGCTAACGGCATCAACAACCTTAAACCAGCTGCAGCAGCAGATTGACACAATCAGCAGCAACCTTTCAAACAGCAACACAACCGGCTATAAGGCAAAAGATACGAATTTTTCTGAGCTTGTCAGACAGCAATTCGATCAGGTTGATGAAAAAAACGAGGAAGTGGCAAAAGCCCGAAAAACGCCGCCCGGCTTGCGCCTTGGCGTCGGAGCGATGATGAATTCACGCCTTGTCTCTGATCAAGGAAGCGTTCAGAAGACGGATCGTGATCTTGATATCGCGTTTACGTCACCATACCAATATCTTCAGGTGAATGTAAATGGAAACCGCCAGTATACGAGAGACGGAGCATTATATTTAACGCCTTCAGCCAATAATGCCAACCAGCTTCAGCTCGTTACTGGAAATGGGTATCCGGTTCTTGATGAAAAAGGCAATACAGTGAACATCGACAGTTCAATGAAGAATATCACCATCAATAAGAACGGCACGTTAACCGCCTCTAACGGAAATGCGGTTCAGCGGTTTAACCTTGGGGTTGTCCAAGTGAATAACCCTCAAGAGCTGAAATCGGAAGGGAATAACCTTTTCTCTATTGATAATGCGGCAGCTTTTGAAGAGCTGAATGGCGCAAATAGACAAAACATTGGCATGCAGCAGGGCTCACTTGAGATGTCCAATGTCGATATTTCAGAACAAATGACAGATTTGATTACGTCCCAGCGTTCATATCAGCTGAACAGCAGAACGATCACAATGGGAGATCAAATGCTCGGTTTAGTCAATTCAGTCAGATAATAAGAAAATGGGCGTTTTCAATCAGCCGCGCATGATAAAAAAAGCGGCTTTTTCGAAATCGTCCTTTTTTTTGTAGTATTCCGTAATATCTTCTAGCAGGACTTCTAAATCCACCCACGCCTCGATTTTTTCTAATTCAATCACATATTCGAGCAGCTGCTCATAGGGATCTTCCGCTGATGTGTAGAGGGCTTCAAGCGTTTTTAATTTTAAATAAATGGTTTGAATGTCTACCTTTTCAGATAATTCTTTTCCTTTTTGAAGGACGGCTTTAGCTTCTGTGATGTTACCTGTTTTAAACAGCGCTCTGACAGACTCGTACACACAATGAAGATATGAGACTGGTGAATTCAATTCAAATTCTTGATTCTTTAATACTTTTCTAAAGTGAAGAAGCGCCTCCTGGTCTTTTTTCTCGGTCGCTTTTAAAAAGCCAAGGTTATAATAAGCGTGGCATAGCAGGTTTTCGTCATGTAGTTGCTGGGTTTTGTTAATGATTTCTTTGAAAAGCTGTTCAGCTTTTTCATAGCGTTCTTGATCAATATAATTCACGGCGAGCAAAAGTTTACAGGTGATTACCTTTTTGATATAGCCGAATTGGTGCAAATAGATGTGTAATGCTTTTTTGACGTATTGGATGGAAAGCGGCGGTGATTTCATCAAGTAATAGGCGCCGGCGGTTTGATAATATAAATCAGCGGCTTCAAACGTATTTTGAATGGCGGCCAGGTACTGTTCAGCTTTTTTAAAATGATGTACTGCATGTTTCGGAGCTGTTTTGACCATCTCATATAATCCAGAGAAAAAATACAGATAGTACTTCAATTCATCATCCATTTTGTCTTCCAAGCCATATAGGTCATCGAACAATGAATCGAGTCCGTTCTGGTTTTCAAAAAGCAGCTGATGGCGGGCCTGAAACAATTGATAACGCATCCAAAGCTTTGTGTTCTTTTTGATCTTCGGAAGGTGCTGGTCAATTTTCTCTTTCAGTGTGCAAACGTGATTCATTTTGCGTTTGCTCATTGCGGAATACCACTCGTCTAACATGTTTAGCATTCTTTTTTCAATAAACTTCGAAATCATTTTCCTACCTCTTTGCTATTGGTAAAATCTATAATTATCATATCATAACTTTTGACGGCTCTCATTGACAGTTGGTTACATAGTTAGCGCAGTTGAAAAAGAGATTAATTCATAATATACTTTTCAAATGTACAGATTGGATCTTTGATGATTGCTATACATACTAATGCAGATGAAGGAGATGTCAAGACAATGCTTGATACTCAGCAAATTAAAGAAATTATTCCTCACCGTTATCCGTTTTTGCTTGTGGATCGGATTACGGAAGTTGAAGAAGGCAAACGGGCGAAAGGCTATAAAAATGTAACCGCAAATGAAGAGTTCTTTAACGGACATTTTCCTCAGTATCCGGTTATGCCCGGCGTATTAATCGTAGAAGCGCTTGCTCAAGTCGGAGCTGTTGCGATGCTGATTAAAGAAGAAAACCGCGGCAGACTGGCTTTTTTTGCAGGCATTGATAACTGCCGCTTTAAAAAACAAGTCAAGCCTGGTGACCAGCTTCACCTAGAGGTTGAAATCATTCGTGCCCGCGGCACAATCGGGCGCGGAAAAGGCGTTGCCACAGTTGATGGCGAAGTCGTTTGCGAAGTTGAACTGACTTTTGCCCTCGGAGAATAAATGAAAAAAGGCAGATGGCCAGGGGCACATTTGTCTTTTTCTTTACAAAAATAGAAAAGCAGGTGATTGTATGTGGAATGAATTTAAAGCCTTTGCCATGCGGGGAAATATCGTAGACTTAGCGATTGGTGTTGTGATAGGCGGCGCTTTCGGCAAGATTGTCACATCTCTAGTAAATGATATCATTATGCCTTTGGTCGGTTTGCTGCTGGGAGGGCTTGACTTCTCAGGCCTGTCGTTTACGTTTGGCGACGCTGTAGTGAAGTATGGCAGCTTTATACAGACGATTGTGAACTTCTTAATTATATCGTTCTCCATTTTTATCGTCATTCGGACTTTGAATGGATTAAGGCGCAAAAAAGAAGCAGCAGAAGAAGAGGCGGCGGAGGAAGCTGCGGATGCGCAGGAGGAGCTGCTGAAAGAAATCAGAGACCTGCTGAAGCAGCAAACGAAGTCGCCGGAATAAAAAAGATGCCGTTAGAAACGGCGTCTTTTTTTATCTCTTTTTTCGTTTAGGTGCGTTCTATGTCCTTCAGTCCCGGGGGGCTTTCCGTTGTTTCAGCGAGATGAATGAGCATTGAGACTGAGGTGCCTGCATCCGGATTGCTGCTGATCATCAACTCGCTTCCGCAAAAATGTTTCAGCCGCTGATTGATATTCTTTAATCCGACGCTGCGATCGAAATCCGCAGATAAGAGATCTTTTTGTTTTTCCGGATGCATCCCCGCACCGTTATCCTCTACTTTAATGTAATACTCATTTTTGCTTTGTTTTTTAGCTGTCAGTTTAATCCATCCTCCGCCTCTTTTCTTGCTGACACCGTGAAGAACGGCATTTTCCACCAAGGGCTGAATCATTAAAGGCGGAAGGATAAAGTCAATGTCTTCATCTATATCAAAAAGAACCTCAAGCCGATTGCCGAATCGCGTTTTTTCTATAGAAAGATAGGAATTGATAATCGAAAGCTCATGTCTGAAGGAACTGATGGCAGATGTATTTTGAAAGTCAAAACTCATTCTCAAATAGTTGGTAAATTCCTCTGTTACCTCCCGGGCCTTTTCAATATCCAAATGAGTGAGAGAAATAATCGTGTTTAAGACATTATAAAGAAAATGAGGCTTGATTTGCGATTGGAGAAATGCCATTTCCATTCTTGTCGCTTGATTTGCTGTATGTTTCATCATGATCAGGTTTTGAATACGCGCCATAAATTCAGAGTAATGATAAGGTTTTTGCAAAATATCATTCGCTCCGGCATGAAACGCCTTGTATTTGTCATGGCCGATAATGGCTGCTGTAATCATCAGAACCGGGAGATCGACCATGCTGAATCGTTCGCGAATTTTCATACAGACTTCAAAACCAGTCATATCCGGCATCATCAAGTCCAAAATAACCAAATCAAGCTTCGTGCAAGAGATGATTTCTAATGCTTCCTTTCCATTCTTCGCAGCAATCACATTGTAGGGTACACCTTCAAGCATATCGCTCAAAATTTTCAAACTGTCAATGTTATCATCGACTATCAGAATGGTTGGAGCGTCAATACGCTCAGAGTAATAAGGTGTGCTAAATGAGATATCCGACAGATCTTTCCTGGAATGCAATTCAGGAAGACGTTTCTTTGTTTCAGATACAGATTCATTTTGGGCGATTGGCAATGTGAAATGGAATGCCGAACCTTTTCCCTCTTTCGATTCGACCCAAATGTCTCCGTTTTGGAGCTGAACCAGCTGTTTGACAATGCTAAGGCCAAGACCGGCACCATCGTCTTTATTCGCTTCGGCTTGCTGAAAAGACTCAAAGATGGTTTGGCGATCAGCTTCTGAAATGCCGCTTCCCGTATCCGTTACTGTCACTTTGATCATGCTGTCGTTCAGTCTTGAAGCAGAAAGTGTGATTTGGCCCTCTGTTGTATATTTAATTGCATTATCGACTAAATTGGTTAATATTTGGCGGAAGCGGTTTTCATCCGCGAGCACTAAAGGAAGATCGTCCGGGATATGATTCACCATATTCAAGTTTTTATGTCTCGATAAAAGATTGTAGAAATTCATTTCCGAACAAACTAAAGTATAAATATCAACAGGAACCGGGTGGATTTGAAGCATGCCCTGCTTTATTTTTTCTAAATCCAAGATGTCATTTACGAGATTGGACAGCCTGTAGCCCATGCGGATGACGAGCTGCATATTTTCCTTCTCTTCTTCTATTGTTCTTTTTCTTTTGCCGGCCAGCAGGGTCTGGCATATATTAATGATGCTGTTCAGCGGTGTTTTGAATTCATGTGAAGTTTTGGCGATAAATTCATCTTTTAAACGGTCACTTTTGAGCAATTTCCACGAGAGCACTTCATTTTCACGGAATGCCCCGGCGAATTGCTGTGCCATTAGCAGAACGATCGCCAGCAAAGCGATAACTGTTGGCAATGAATAAATCGAATTAAAGGAAAAGGCTGTTTTGCCGCTATAAGCTGATATGGTGGTTAAAATGACAAAAGCACTCATTGATATAGAGGCGATGGTCAGATACAGACTTCCTTCCATTTTGCGGATCGCAGCAATCGTAAAAATATATGTAATATAAACCAGAGTCGAGACGGCTAGCACAGAATGTAAGATGTACGAGGTATGGCCGATAAAACCGACGGTTAAAAAATCTGTGACTAAGACCAGTCCGGAAGAGACGGTGGCTATGCGAATAAAACGCTTTGAAACAATCTCTCTGTAAGCAAAATAGAGATAAAGAAAAACCGCAATGCTGACAAACACTGTAGAGATGGCCCTCAATGAATTTAGCAATGAAAATGAGATTGACGGATAAAGGAGAAATATAATCCGCTCTTTTCCGATCATCAGAATAATGAACGAAAACAGAAGACACATAACAGAAAAAAACAACAAATGTTTATCTCTTTTTCTTTGCAGGAAAAAGCCCAGAAAATATAATCCAGTAATGAAAAAAGCTGTAATCATGATCGTATCATTAAGAAAGGAAATTTTGTTTTCCCGCACTATTTGGTCCTGAGTGCCAAAAGTAATTGGCTTTGCGATTCCCCATCCGGGCGTTTTTCCGAAGTTCGAAAATTGTACGACAAGTTCATTGTCACCCTTGTGAAGCGTAAAAAAGCTCGTATATGGGCGGTTTTGTGCCGCGAAATCAGGGTTATCTGTAGGGCTTCCGCTTTGGCCAATGCGTTGTCCATTAAAATAGATGCGATTGGCGCTGTAAATAAACGACGTGCTGATCCCAAATACCTGATGGTCTTGCTTTGATCTTATGGTTAGCTTATATGTTCCGTAATCCACATTCATACCTTGTTTGGACAGCTTTACATTGCTGGGAACATCAACGAAGAGAGGATCTTTTCCTTTTGCTGTAGCGATCTCTTTTGGTGACAGAATCTGATTTGGATACAATGTCCATTTTCCGTTCAGCTGTACATTCCCATCCTTCTGAAAATCCCAATTCTCTAAGTTCATGACCCCATGCCTTGCCTCAGGAAGCGTTGACCCGGAAGAATGGTCAATGGCAATGAAAACCATAAAGAATGCAGCGTAACCGAAAATAATCGAAGTAAAGATGAATTTCTCTTTCATATCATGGCTCCTTTATTCAAATAGGATCAGATCATTCTAAATTCCTATTTTTTTATAAATATTGTAAGTGCAAAATTTCAAAAACTACAATAGAAAGAAAAAGAATCCAGATAAAGGGGTTATTTGTCATGATATAATAGAAGTTATTTACTGATATCTCGATTTTACATATAGGGTGGGATGTTTTGTGAAAGCGTTAATTGTTGATGATGAGCACTTGGCATTGCTTCATTTTAAGAAAATGCTTGAACGAACAAACGCCTTTCAATCTATTATGGCGTATCAAGATCCGGTTGAAGCCTTGGAGCATCCTGAGACTCCTGCTGTAGATGCGGTGTTTCTTGATATAGAAATGCCGGGGGTAAATGGCATTGAGCTTGCTGAGGCCATTCAATCGATGAATGAAAACATCCAAGTCGTTTTCATCACGGCTTATAATGAGTTTGCTATCAAAGCGTTTGAGCTGAATGCCATTGATTATTTGCTGAAGCCTGTCGTATACAAGCGGCTTGAGACTACTGTTGAACGAATCAAAACGAATCATATGCTCAGACAAAATGCAGAAAACACCGAGGCGCATTTTTCGATCCAATGCTTTGGAAGCCTGCAGTTTCATCAAATCTTAAAGGGTGCCAAAACAAACATTCCAGTCAAGTGGAGAACGTCGAAAGCACGTGAAATATACTTATTTTTACTTCACAATCACGGCCGTGTGGTCAGTAAAGACATGCTGATCGATCTTTTTTGGCCTCATTATGATATTTCAAAAGCAAGCACCCAGCTTTACTCCACCATTTATCAAATACGAAAATTATTCAGCCAGATCCCTTTCAGCCAAACAATCGAGAAGACTGATACTGGATATATTCTTCGGCTTTCAGACGCAAAAATCGATGTTGTGGAATGGGAAAAATTACTCAAAGGGGCGCCTCCGCTCAATGAAGCTACATTACATCTGCACATGGATATTTTCATGTCCTATCAAAATCATTATCTAATGGAGCACGGCTATCTTTGGGCAGAACCGGAAAAGGCGCGTCTTTCCCAGCTTTGGCTTGGAAAGGCTTATGAACTGATCGATTATCATATTCAGGAAATGAACGATCATCAAGCGATGGACGTTTGCCTGCAAGCCGAGAAAATTGAGCCTTGCGATCATAAAATTATGCAATACAAGCTGCAGCTATTTAACAAAAACGGGAAGGTAGAAGAGGCGATAAAAGAATATCAGCGTTACAAACAAATGAAGGATCAAATTAATTAAAAAACTCTCAAACCAGTATGTGTCGATTACCTTTCGATGCACACTGGTTTTTTTGTACATGTCAGCTTGCCATATGTCTCCTGGTTGAATCTTCAACTCTCCAATTCACTTCAATCATACATGATTTTTGAGTTGTACAGAAATTGTATAGTTCCATTTCATACAATGTAGTTTGGTTCGGATGGCAAATCTTAGTTTTGGAGCACATTCGGTATTAGCAGTTCATTGTGGGGGATGAGACATGATGTTATGGTCTCGCGGATCAATCGGCAAGTGAAAAATAGATATGAGAGGGAGGAATGAAAAGTTGAGAACGAGGAGTTTTCCCTTAGGGCTGAAAAAAAGCGGGCGGATCGTCATGATCATAAGCCTTGCCATCTTTTTCTTCTTCAGCCAGATCGTCAGCTATACTCTTACAGCGCAGGCTGTAGGTGTAACGCCAAGTGACAGTCAATTCTTCGATTCGGTAACAGTTAAGGACGCCAAGGGCCGGATTGTTGACGGATCAAAAGGAAGCGAACCGGCACTAACACCGGGGGACGACGTGACACTGACATATGAATGGTCATTGGAAAAAGTCAAAAAAGCAGATAGCGAACAGGATATCAATGTGGAGATACCTAAAAGCTTTACATTTGATAAAGGTGCAGAAGGTGAGATCAAATCTGCTGATCAGGTCATCGGCAGCTATCAAGTGCCGGCGGGCAGCAGCACCATGACGGTAAAATTAACAACTGCATCCGCGGATTCTCCTGATGCCAAGGGGACCATGACACTGCCAGCTAAGTTTACTGCAGATGTAAAAGACGATGAACATACAGCAGCAGCTCTTTTTCAGCTAGGGGGAGGCAAAACCCAGCAGGTGATCATCCCAGTTAAGAAAGAGGAGACACCAGATGATGAGGAGGAAGAGCCAAAAAACGACTCTTCTGATACTGCGGGTGATCAGAAAGGAGCAGATGACAAATCTGCACCTTCAGCCAGCAAGGAGCAAAAAGAGGAAGAACAACAGCCGTCAGCGGACTCTAAGAGCGGCGAATCCTCTAAGAGTGATGACTCAAAAAAAGTGTCATCCTCAAGTCAATCAGCTTTCAAAAGCTTGCAAACTGAAGAAAAACAAATCACGCAAAATATTTTAACTGGCGTGACATTGACGGACGAAAACGGAGAGCCATATGACAAGGGCAATCGCGCCAATACGAATTCTCCGGTGAAAATTTCAATTGATTGGGCCATTCCTGACGATTTAGGAAAAACAATCAATGCCGGCGATAAATATGAATTTGATTTGCCTAAAGAATTTATTATGCATAATGACATTGTGAACCTGCCGTTAAGCGCCGGAGACACCACCTTCGGGACATTTTCTATTGATACGAACGGACATGTGGTGATGACATTTAACGGCGAGATAAAAGAAAGTTCTCATGTCAAAGGTACTTTGGTTATCAATACGCAGTTCAACGAGAAAAAAATTACGGGTTCGACAACACAAAAGATTCCATTCCCTGTGAATGCCGATACGCCTGAAACAACAGTTTATTTTAAACCCAATGTGAGTAAAACCATTGATAAATCAGGTGCGCTGGATAAAGGCATCAACCCTGGTAAAGTAACATGGACGGTCGATGTCAATAAAAAGTTGGATCAAGTCAAAAATGCCAAGCTCACGGAAAGCCTTCCAGATGGCGTAATCTACCGTTCAGTTAAAGTGTATGAACTCAATGTGAACATTGATGGTTCTGTCAGCAGAGGAAATGAAGTTTCTTCCGGCTACAGTGTTGATTCAAAAGGAAATGTCACATTTGACGGAACAATTGATTCAGCCTACCGCCTTATATACGAAACCGACATTGACAATAGTGCGAAGCCGAGTGAAGGCGGAAATATAACGCTGACGAACAAGGCAGCATTCAGCGGAGATCAACTGGAGCCCATTTCTGCAGAAGCCACTGTTGCAGCCAAATATGGAAAAATGATCGCGAAATCATCAACAGGCTATGATGGAGAATCTCAAACATTCAGCTGGGCTCTTGCATACAACTACGGTGAGAAACAGATCGACCAATCCAAGGCCAGCATTAAAGATTCTTTTGGAACTGGCGATTTGCATCTTGTAAAAGATTCCTTGAAGGTTGTTCCTATTACCTTCGGACAGAATGGCGGCGAGCAAGCGGGAACGCCTTTAAAGGAAGGCGAAGACTACACGCTGATCGATAATGGAAACGGATTTGAAATCAAATTTAATAAAACCATTACCAGCGCTTACAAAATCACATATCAAACAAAGGTCAACAGCGGAGTGATCATTGATAAATCTACAACATACACCAATAGCGTGGTGACCGGAACAGGGGATTCAAAAGAAGCTTCCGGAATAGCCATTCAGCAGAATCTCATCAAAGGATATTCAAACGTAGATTATGAAAAGAAGACGGTTGATTGGACGATTACCGTTAATAAAAATAAATACTTGATGAACAATTGGACTTTGAATGATCAATTTGAAAGCGGCGGAATGGTTCTGCTTGATGAATCGTTCAAGCTTCAAGACATAACGAACAACAAAACATTGCAGAAAGACAAAGACTACACGTTAACAAAAAAACCGGATCATAAAGGCTTTACTTTGGCATTGATCGGGGATTATGCAAAAACAGACAGTCAATTTAAGATCACTTATACGGCAACATTCAATGCCGATTATTCTAACGAAATCGTTAAGAATACAGCTCAGTCGACATGGACTGATCAAAACGGCAATGAGCGCACGAATAAAGTATCAAGCGGTTTTACGCCGAATCACCAGACATCAAATAATGGGTTTAAAAACGGTTCATACAACGCGGTTTCAAAGGAAATCACGTGGAAAATCGGCGTCAACTATAACGGCGAGCCGACGAAAAATCCTTATATCAAAGATGCCATAACAGATCCTCAGCAATTTGTGCCGGGTTCCGTTGTCGTTAAGAGTTATACGATCAATAAAAACGGCTCGATCACAGAAGGAGACGCGCTTGATCCTTCCAAGTATGATGTCGAAGAGCCTTCTGCGAATAATGAACGCACTCTGACGGTACATCTTAAAACAGGCGATTCTGTACCATATCTGATTGAGTTTAAGACATCACTCAAAGGACAGGTCATTGATCAGAATCAGTACACAAACAAGGCAACCTACTATAATGACGGCTATGCAGACCGTACGTTGACGGGCTCTGTTTCAGTTACGAACGGAGGAAGCCTGGTTTTCAAAGGCGGCAAACAAAATGGAAACTACATCGATTGGAACATCAATGTCAACTCCAGCCAATCAACGCTGGATGATGTAAAAGTCACAGACACGCCGGATGAAAATCAAATTTTAGATGCAGATTCTTTTAAAGTATATCAAGCAAAATATGATGAAAACGGAGTGGTCAAAGACAGCAGCGGAAATCTGACCGCGGGCGATCTTGAGCTTCAAAAAGACAAGGATTACACGTTAGACATCAAAACGGACAATACAACAGGTGAACAATCATTTGTCCTTACATTTATAGGAAGCTATAAACAAATTGACCGTGCCTATGTGATTAAATACCGGTCTCTAATTAACATAGCCGGCACGAGCGGCCATGTTAAAAATAAGGTGTCCATTTCAGGAACTAATGTGAAGGAGCAGACTCAAGAAAACAGCAGCTCGATCTTTGTTGCCATTTCAAGCGGTGACGGTTCCGGATCTGGAGAAAAAGGAAGCCTGACGATTTTTAAGACTGGAGAGGACGATAAAGCTCTAGAAGGAGCAGAATTCCAGTTATGGTCTGAGGACTCCAAACAGCTCCTCCGCACTGGCACGACGGATGCCGGCGGGAAGCTTGCATTTGGAAATATTCGCTATGGTTCCTATGTATTAAAAGAAGTAAAAGCGCCTGACGGATATACCATCAGTGATGCTTATGCAAAAGGAGTCTCTGTGAAAATAGACAGCAACTCCTCCAAGACAGGAGCGCTGTACAAAGTCGTAAATCAACAGAACAAGGTGACGCTTATCAAACAAGACGAACAAAACAACCCTTTGGCAGGTGCTGTTTTCAAGCTGGAGAAAAAGTCAAATGACGGCACCTATACTCTCATACGAACAGATATCAAATCGGATAAAAACGGAAAAGTAGAAATGAACGGTTTGCCGGCGGGATACTATCGCTTGACAGAAACACAAGCTCCTGAAGGCTTTATCGTAAATACAAAAGCGATTCACTTCTCAATCGCAAAGAATGAAAAGAATCAAGTTTCTGATGTTAATTTGGGGAAAATGACCAACTATCAAGGGAAAGTCTCACTGACGAAAGAAAATGCTGAAGGCCAAAAACTTGAAGGCGCAGTATTCAACATTGTCGATCAAGATGGGAAGGTCGTTCAAGAGAAGCTGACTTCAGATAAAGACGGTAAAATTGAGGCTTCGGGCCTTGCTCCGGGGCGCTACGCCTTTGTTGAAACAAAAGCGCCAGCGGGTTATGTGCTGAATACAAAGAAAAAAGAATTTACCATCTCAGAATCTGCAGCAGGAAAACCTGAAGCCGCAGATGCCGGAATCGTCGTTAACGATAAAGGCTCTGTTGAGCTGACGAAGGAAGATGCCGATGGCAAGAAGCTTGAAGGAGCCGTCTTTAAAATTATCGACAAGGAAGGCAATACGGTTCAAGAAGGACTGACCTCGGATAAAAACGGGAAAGTCGCAGCTTCAGGCCTTGCACCGGGACGCTACGCTTTTGTTGAAACGAAAGCGCCAGCGGGCTATGTGCTGAATACAGAGAAAATGGAGTTTGAGATCTCTGATTCCTTTGAAGGAAAGCCTGAAGCTACAGATGCCGGAATCGCTATTAACCATAAAGGCTCCGTTGAGTTGACGAAGGAAAATGCTGAAGGCAAGAAGCTTGAAGGTGCAGTTTTCAACATTGTCGACGAAAAAGGAAATACGGTTCAAGAAGAGCTGACTTCCGATAAAGACGGAAAAGTGAAGGCTACGGGTCTTGCACCGGGACGCTACGCCTTTGTTGAAACGAAAGCGCCAAACGGTTATGTGCTGAACACGGAGAAAAAAGAGTTTATCATTTCTGAATCAGGCGCAGGAAAGCCAAAATCCGCAGATGCCGGGATCGTCGTGAACTATCAAGGATCGGTTCAGCTGACGAAGGAAGACCAAGATGGAAAAGGCTTAGCAGGTGCGGTTTTCAAAATCACGGACAGCGATGGGAACACTGTGAGGGACGATCTAGTCTCAAAAGAAGGCGGTAAAATTGAAGTTGACGGGTTAGCGCCGGGAAGCTATCAATTTGTTGAAAAACAGGCGCCAGATGGATATCTTTTATCCGAAAAACCAGTGCTATTCACCATTAAAGCAGAATATGGCGGCAAACCTGAGCAAGTGAAAGTGACAGCGGTTAATACAAAGAACCTTGTCGTTCTCACCAAAGTGGATCAGCATGATAAAAATAAAGTTCTGCAAGGTGCGGAGTTCAATTTGGCAGATGCCAACGGCAAAGTGCTGAAGTCCGGTTTGGTTACCGATGACAAAGGACAAATCACGGTGCACGGCCTTAAAGCTGGCGAATATCAGTTTGTTGAAACAAAAGCGCCTAAAGATTATGAGTTGAACCAAACTCCTATATCGTTCAAGATCACAAACACAGACACGAAAACAGTCGAAATCACCGCGGAAAACATTTTGGCACCAGGTGACGTAAATGTGAAAAAAGTGGATCAAGATGATAAAAATACCGTTTTGGAAGGCGCTGAATTCAAGTTATTGGATGAAAGCGGCAAGCCTGTAAAAACTGACGGATATGGAAAAGAGCTTTCTGAACTCTGGAAAACGGATCAAACTGGGCAGTTCACTGTAAAAGGCCTTGCGCCTGGAAGCTATCAGTTGATTGAAACAAAGGCTCCCGAAGGTTACAAACTTGATGAAACACCGATTGAATTCACAATTGAAAAAGGACAGTCAAAAGCTGTTGAGATCGTTGTTTCTAATCAAAAAGTGAAAACACCAACGCCAGATAAACATGATCATCCTGATAAACCTACACCGGGCGGAAATGGTAAAGATGATGGAGATCATTCGAAAACCAATGGTACAGCTGGCAGCTCGGATGGTCAGACGAACACAGACAACACTCTTCCAAAAACCGGAGATACAGACAGCATGCTGACGGCCATGATTGGCATCCTGCTGCTTATGGCAGGCGGAGGCTTAGCTGTTGCCTCAAGAAAGAAGCAAAAAAAAGGATAAATAGGAAGGCACCTGATCAATGAAGAACAGATCAGGTGCTTTTTTAAAAGTGAAACTGACAAGGCGCATTTTTAGAAGGAAGCATAAGAAAGGGTTTTTTGCATGTACAAAAAAATGATCATTACGGTGTTCATTCTTTTAGGACTGCTGCTGATCTCTTCTCCTTATATCAAAGGAGGAATCATAGCCTATCTTAGCAAAAGCCAAAGTGAGTCGGCCTTAACTGTAGAGCAGCTGAAAAAAAATAATGAGAGAGAAGCGGAATTTGAATTTGATTCAATCGAACCGCCTGAGTTGATGGATGCCATAAAGGCCGGCTTTGAACACGATCAAAAAGCGGTTATTGGACGGATAACGATTAAAAGCGTCGATCTGGAGCTTCCGATCGTAAAAGGAACAACCAACGAAAATCTATTGATAGGGGCGGCAACAATGCGCCCGGATCAAAAAATGGGCGAGGGGAATTATCCGTTGGCAGGCCATCATTTGAAGCAAAAGAGTCTTCTGTTCGGGCCTCTGGAAAACGTAAAAACAGGTGCCCAAATTGTTATCACGGATTTTAAAAAGGATTATATCTATTCTGTGACATCTAAAGACATCATATCGGAAATGGATGCAGATGTAATTGAGGAGACAAACAAAAAGGAGATTACGTTAATCACATGTGACAAGGCGGTCAAAACCGAAGGGCGCCTCGTTGTGAAAGGGGAATTGGTTGATTCTTTTGGCCATACCAATTAATTATGCTAGAGTGAAAAAAAGCTGCCGTTTTAGAACGGCGGCTTTTTCGCTTCTTTTTTATATTTTTTGCTTAAATGCCTCAATAAGTTTTGTTCCTGTATAGCCCTCTTTTACAAGGGATTCGAGTATGGTCTCAGTTCCCTGCTGTTTTCTTGTGACCATTTGTCCGTAGAGTAAAACCTGTATGCTTTCTTCCAGCTTGACGATATTTTTCACTGCTGCTGTCAGCTGGGCGGGGCGATTGCTTTTTTTCGTAATCGTTACAAATACTTTGGCTTCAGATTGGCTGTTTTGAAGCTGTTCAAAAAAAGAAAGATGTTCTTTCTGTACAAGCGCTTCAATCAGCCAGTGATTTTCACCGTCTTCTTTATTGATAATCAGTCCGTCAATAAGAGGAAACTGTTCAATTGATTGTTCTTCCTTGTCCACTCGTTCCACATTCAGGTCAACCAGTTTAAAGGTTTTCATTTCTTCTCACCCCGATTACTTCCAAAGATTTCTTGCCTTCCATTATAACATAAACGTTTTCGAGGAAAAAATGCTGCAATGCTAAGGCTAAAGAATTTTGTATGAGTGAAACATTTAATAATTTCTATTTTTTCATTATACTGTAACTGACTATGGATTACGGAGAGATGTGGTATGAATCAATTTCATTTAAAGGAAATTTATATTGACGGCGCTCCTTCTGAAAACCATTTGATTCAAAAGGAAGTAACATATATGTTAAGCCGTAAGGAAGTGTTTGAGGTCCATCTGAACAAAAAAGGAAGGATAAGTTTTTTATACGAAACACAAGATGGCATGGAGCAGTATAAAATCAAGCTGTCAATGCCGGAAAAAAAGTTGAGCTTTCAGTGGTTTGCGTGGGATGGTTCTTCCTATGTGCGCATGAATACGCAAAATTGGCTGACGAAGCAAATCTTTTTCCGTTTTTTAAAAAGTACATATTTCTTTAAAGGGAAAAAGCAAAAGATGTTTTTAGCTGAAGGGAAAATGAAAACGAAAGATAAAAACAGAGGCTGAAAGCCATTTTTAAGCGTTTTTCTTTTCTTGTTGCATCATTTACAATACATACAACCGCAAGGAGAGGAGGAATCGCATGTTCAATCAGGTCATGCTTGTCGGACGTCTTACAAAAGATCCCGAGCTTCGCTATACTTCCGCCGGTGCGGCAGTCGCCCACGTTACGCTCGCGGTGAACCGCAGCTTCAAAAATGCTTCAGGTGAAATCGAAGCTGATTACGTCAATTGCACACTTTGGAGAAAGACAGCTGAAAACACCGCGTTGTATTGCCAAAAAGGTTCTCTTGTCGGCGTAAGCGGACGGATTCAGACAAGAAGCTATGAAAACGCAGAAGGGGTTAACGTGTATGTAACAGAAGTATTGGCTGACACTGTTCGTTTTATGGACCCTAAACCCCGGGAAAAAGCTGCTGATTGACAACCCCCGCTCCTCCCGTTTTCTATCCATTCACTCAGTCGGATCTCCGCATCATCCCCTCGAAAATGACCAGTCGACCAGACTGGTTCTTTCTTTTTGTTTATTTAGGAAAAATTGGTTCATATGATGCATTTTCACTTAAAAACACTTAATAGTGTTGAATAAAATCGATAAAAAACTTATAATTACTTAAAGATGATTGCTAAGAAAAGGAATGAGGGCGTGTATCAAGAAGAAAGATTAGTAGCGATTTTGGATTTTTTAAAACAGCATAACCGAATTACAACAGAGCAAATCTGTACGCTCTTGAAAGTGTCAAGGGATACAGCGAGACGCGATCTAGTAAAGCTGGAGGAACAGAATGTCATCATCCGCACTAGAGGCGGCGCCATTTTGCCGACTGTTCATCAGAAAATTCAAAGCTATTCCGGCCGCTTGAAAACAGTATCAGAGGAAAAAAACAAGATCGGCAGGCTTGCAGCATCGCTTATTCATGATGGTGACCGGGTGATTTTAGATGCTTCGACAACCGTTCAGGCCTGTGCAAAGCATTTGCAAGCGGTTGATTGTACCGTAATCACCAACTCAATTAATCTTGCGGATGTGCTGTCCGATAAAGAAGGAATTGAAATTTATCTGCTGGGAGGCAAGCTGGAAAAGGAGCACCGCTTTCTGTACGGCGCCTCTGTGATTGAAAAGCTCTCAAGCTACCACGTCGATAAAGCGGTGATCGGTGTGGTCGGTATTTCCGAACACGGCATTACCATTGCGCATGAAGAAGATGGCATGGTGAAGCGGAAAATGATTCAGCAGGCAAAGCAGGTAATCGCGCTTGCAGACCATTCGAAGCTGGGCAGCACCAGTTTTTATCAGTATGCAGAGCTGAATGAAATCGATCTCTTGATCACAGACAGGCTGCCGAATCAGGCATTTTGTGACTTGCTTGACCGCAACGGCGTGGAGCTTCTCGTGACAGAGCAGGATGAAGGAAAGGGCTGACAAACATGAAATTAATTGCGATTGACTTAGATGGAACCTTACTCAACAGCAAGCATCAGGTGAGCTTGGAAAATGAAAACGCACTGCGGCAGGCGCAGCGGGACGGCATTGAAGTAGTGGTGTCAACTGGGCGCGCTCATTTTGATGTCAGGTCAATTTTTGAACCGCTGGGGATCAAAACGTGGGTCATCAGCGCAAACGGCGCCGTCATTCACGATCCCGACGGCAGGCTTTATCATCACGAAACCATTGATAAGCAAAGGGCGTATGACATTCTCTCATGGCTTGAATCAGAAAACTATTATTACGAGGTATTCTCAGGTTCAGCCATTTATACACCGCAAAACGGCAGAGAACTTCTAGACGTTGAACTGGACCGATTCAGAAGCGCAAATCCGGAAGCAGATCTTTCTGTTCTTATGCAGGCGGCCGAGGTGCAATACAGCCAATCGGGCTTTGCTTACATTAATTCCTTTCAAGAGCTGTTTGAAGCGGATCAGCCAATCGATTTTTATAATATTCTCGGCTTTTCTTTCTTTAAAGAAAAGCTTGAGGCAGGCTGGAAAAGATATGAGCACGCTGAAGATTTGACGCTTGTCAGTTCGGCTGAGCACAACTTTGAGCTTTCTTCCCGCAAAGCTTCCAAGGGGCAGGCGCTGAAGAGGCTTGCGGAACGGCTGAGCATTCCGCTCGAGGAAACCGCGGCTGTAGGTGACAGTTTAAATGACAAATCGATGCTTGAGGCTGCGGGAAAAGGGGTAGCGATGGGCAATGCCCGGAAAGATATTAAAGCGATAGCCGACGCTGTCACCTTGACCAATGACGAACATGGTGTTGCACATATGATTAAGCATTTGCTATAGGTATAGGTGCTGCACCAAAAGTGCATCCTTGTTGATAACCGGCGTAACGGATTCTTGGAAATTCGGCGTGACGGCTATGAACGGAAAAAAGCTGGCTCTATAGAGCCAGCTTTTTTAGTCATGATCATTGCGCTGTTGCGCTTAATGTAAACAGTTCTTCGAGCTCCTGTGTGGAAAGCTCGGTAATCCAGTTTTCACTTTGGATAATTTGATCGTTCAGGGTTTGCTTCGATTCGAGCATGGCATCAATTTTTTCTTCGATTGTTCCAGTCGTAATCATTTTATGAACGTGGACAAAGCGCTCTTGGCCTATGCGGTATGCACGGTCAGTCGCTTGATTTTCAACCGCTGGGTTCCACCATCTGTCATAATGGATGACGTGATTGGCGGCGGTCAAATTAAGTCCCGTACCTCCAGCTTTGAGTGAAAGTATCAGTGTCGGATATTCTTTCCTCTGGAATTTCTCAACGAGTGTATCCCGCTCCTGCTTGGAGAGACTCCCGTTTAAAAATTGCACAGGTTCCCCGAACGTTTTTTCAAGCAGCCGCTTCATCATGTTCCCCATCTGAATGTATTGCGTGAAAATCAGGCAGCTTTCGTTTTGGGCGCGGATCGCTGTCATCAGTTCCAGCAATTTTTCGAGCTTGACTGATCTGCCAGCCAGCAGCTCGGTTTGCTCTTCCTTTAAATAGAGCGCGGGATGATCGCATATTTGCTTAAGCCGTCCGAGCATGCTGAGGATCAGTGCTTTTCGCTGCATGCCGGTCAGTGATGTCATATGGTCAAACGTGTCTTTGACAAGCTGCTCATAAAGTGATGCCTGTTCTGCTGACAGCGGAATAAACTCTTTTTCTTCCAGCTTTTCAGGAAGATTAAGCGCGACCTCTTCATCACGTTTCGTCCGTCGGAGAAGGAATGGCCGGATTAACTGCTGAAGCTGTCCGATTCTCTTTTCGTCCCGGTCTTTTTCAATCGGCAGCACATAGCGTTTGTGGAAGCCTGTCAAACTGCCGAGGTAGCCTTTATTCATGAAGTCAAAAATGGACCACAGCTCAGTCAGACGGTTTTCCATCGGCGTGCCGCTCAGTGCGATATGATGAAGCCCCTTCAGCTTTCTGATTGCGCGTGATTGCTTCGTATGCGCGTTTTTAATATTTTGCGCTTCATCAAGGCAAATCGTGCTCCAGGTCACAGAAGAAAGCTCTTCCGAATCGGCATGAGACAATCCGTATGAAGTGAGCACCACGTCTGCGTTTTCGTAATGAGCGGCGAAATCATCACCCTTTATACGGCGCGGCCCATAATGGAGCGCGACAGACAGATTAGGGGCAAAGGTTTGAAGCTCCCGCTGCCAGTTGCCGAGTACGGATGTCGGCGCGATAATCAAATGAGGCGTTTTTTGCCGGCCGCTTTCCTTCACGTGCAGGAAATAGGCGATCATTTGAATCGTTTTCCCAAGCCCCATATCGTCAGCCAGACAGGCGCCAAAACCGCTTTCCCGCAGAAATAGCAGCCAGTTCATGCCGTATTTCTGATAAGGGCGGAGTGTCCCTTGGAAAGAAGGGCTGACTTCGTGCTCCGGCAGGTTTTCTGCGGCAGTGAGCTTTCGAATCAGTGACCTGAGCTGTTTGGACAGATCAAATTGAATACCGGCAAAAGCGGATGTATCAATCAGATCTGAATCCTCAAGCCCGCCTTCCCCCTGATCCATTAGTTCGCGCGCCAGAATATCAGACATGTGGAGTCCTTCCGATTCCGCTTTTTCCATCAGGCGTTTCATCTGTTTGATAAACTGCGGATCGATTTTTACCCATTGCCCCCGTATATTAACGAGGCGCCTGTTGCTGGCGACGAGCTCATTAAATTCAGCCTCGGTCAGCTCAATTCCATTTGTCGCAAACCGCCAATTGAAATCAAGCAGCGCATTCATGCCGACAAATGACTCGCCGCGCGGGGCCGACGACACTTTTGCCTTCAGCATCATGTTGCTGTCTCTGACGATCTGCCACCAGGATGGGAGCAGAATTTCAACGCCCATATCGACAAGCGTCTCACTTGCTTCTGATAGGAAGATCCAGGCTTCTTCCTCAGAGATCAGCGTTGTCCCTGAATCAAATGACAGCCACGGAACCGTTCTGTGAAAGCGGTCCTGCTCACGCGCAATTTTATCGCTGTACGCCTGCCACGATTTTTTGAGGCTCTTCAGCCCGTCAAAAAATTCTACAGCACCGCTCTTTTTATCACGTAAAAACATTTCGATTTTCCAATCGTCTCCGTCAAAGTCCGGTTCATTTAAGCGCAAGCCGACTGTAAATGGAGATTGATCGTCAATCCAGCCAATCCCCTCCAAAAAATCCTCTTCATCAAGAAAATGGCCGCGGAATGTCGTAACCGCAGGCGATTTCTCCTTGATGTGTTCCCATTTCTCCCGCAGGTCATCGTCATATTGGATGTAATCCTGAACGGCAGCGGAAAACCATTCCGCAGTAAAGCCTTCCAATATATTGTCGCGGTCCTTCCAGCGAAAAACACCGTTTGTCCATGCTTCATAGTCAGGCATAAAATCGCCGTCTGCGATAAATTCATAGATGGTCGATGCCGCCTCGATCAGCGGCTCCGTTTCTTTTGTAAGCTGCACGGAGCTGAATGAGTTGAACGAGTTTTTGCCGAGAAGCTCTACAGTCATCCATGGAGATAGCAGAACAGCAGTCGTCCCGATGAAGCTGACATCCTCAAGAAAGGTTCCATAAAATGAGGATTCATGCCATTGGAACAAATGCTTTTTCATATGGGTGTAGGGAAGAGGCTGCTCATTCTCATCAAAGGCCGAGAGCGTAAATGATCCATCTTCCATTTGTTCGACGTGGATGAGAATTTCTTTAAGACTCGCCATCAATCAACTTTCCTTTCTGCAGTTCTTCTTGAAGCGCGCGCAGGCGCTTGTAATGTGAGCTCAGCTGCTGAATATACCGCTCCCACACCTTCAGCTTCTTCGCTTTTCTGTACAGGGTGCGCAGTTTTTTCAAATACCGTGCGGCTTCCTTGTACGAGCTGCGGTTCTTCTGATCGATAAAAAAGGACACTTCTCTATGGTAAGCGGGTATAAGCGCCTCTGGGTCGCTCGCTCCAATTTCCTTCAGCATGATTTTATCCATTTCATTGATGGAAAAGCCGACAAGGCTGTGAATTTCAATCCACTCGGCATAGCGTTTTTTTTCATATAAATGATGGCTGTATTCTGTGAACGTATACGGCAGACAGCCCGCGGCATAGCGTTCAAACAGCGCTTGATCATTGGTTTGCTTCACATAGGCATTCAGCAGAAGGAACAGCTCGCCGATCACATCGCGAATCTCTTTAAACGGCTTATCCAGCTTCGTATAACCCATCGCAATCGGTTCAATTTGCTGGTACCATGTTTTAAGCCGTTTCCAGTCCTTCTTGGCAGTCATTTCACTCAGCCATTGGAACGTATAAGGGAGCGCTTCCGGCGGGAATTGATCAACTTCCGCAAAAATAACGTCATCATTCTTTTGCAGGAACTCCAAATGCAGGCGCCCGAATTGCAATTCAGGAGAAAAACGCCGTCCTGCTTCTTTTTTCAATATCTCCTGTTCGCGTGTCACCCATTTTGGACGCGAAAGCAGCGCACTCCAAATTTCACCAAAGACACGGATGCGTTCATATTGGAAAATTTCTTCTTTCAACAGCAAATGCCGGATAACATCCGGTGTTTTATCCAAAAATGGATCGAGCGCAAAAGACAGTGCGTACGTTTTTAATTTATCAATAGAGCTGTAGATTGTATCCATCAGCTGTTCAACGTACGGATTGAGGGAATAAAAATCTTGTTCGGGGTTCAGCTTGCCTGCTTCGATCAATGTGAACATGCGAAGCCAAACCGCAATCGCAGAATGAATCTGATACAGGCTTTTCAGCTCCGGTTTGTTCGGCGCATGTTTTTTTAATGCGGACAGGTAGCCGTAATAGAGGCCCTGCATGTTTTGGCTGCCTTCTGGCGTGCGTGCCTGCCAGAGAGAAAACTCTGAATCAAAAAAAGTGAGCCAGCTTGAAAGCGATTCTTCATTCGGCAGCACCTTTTCCTGAAACTGGCGGCGGACGAGCTCCTTGTTTTCCTCAAGCTTTTCCCTCTCCAGCCAATACTCTGTAAAAGTACCCACTCGCTCGAACATTGCATATACATATAAAAACACAGCCAGCATATGGCGGCAGATTCTTCCGGACGGACATGAACAGCCGCTTTTGACTATGACAAACAAGTTCAATGTGACCCGCACAGGCACAACATCCTGCACGTAAGCCGTAATTTCCGTCGGACTCACTGCTTGTAAACGATAGACTGAATCCTGCCGATATAAAATAAGGGCTTTTTTGATCAGCTGAACATTTTCCTCATTGTAAGGAAGAAGTTCCTTTAACTGTTCAGCAGATGCCAGCACATCGTCTTTGGAAATCATATTCTGAAGCATGATTATCGCTCCTAACCGAGTCACGTAATAAAAAGATCCAATTTCTCTATTATATCGCAACACATCGGCCTTAAAAAGTTTTTCCTAAAAAAGGACATAAAAAATGGGATGTGTCGAATGATGTATTAGAGATTGCAAATTGATAACCGGCATCATATAATAATCGTGTTTTCAACTTATGGAAGCTGAAAGGAAAAAAAAGATGAGTGAAAAGAAATTGAATCAAGAAGAATTTCTGAAAATTTTGATGCATGCACATGAAATTGGTGAGCAGTCATCTGAAATGACGACGAAGGAAATGCTTGAAAATTTGATTTCTCATATTAAAAATGGATATGCAACATAAAAATCCCGCACGCCTTTTGCGGGATTTTTTTATGCGAGATGACGTGACTGCCTGAATAAGAGAAAAAGAGGCAGCAGTGTCAAGACAGTTGGTGAAGCGCTTACATAAAATGAAGGAACATAACGTTTTGTAAAATAATGTCGAATTATGTCACGTGAAAAGCTTTAGAAATGCGGTTTCAACGTTGTATAATCGTAGATGGAAAAGGATGTTATAAGAGATTTGGAGGTATCATGGGAGAATCTACTAGCTTAAAAGAGATATTATCAACGTTAACAAAACGCATACTTTTGATTATGATTGTAACCGCAGCTGCCACTGCTGCAGGCGGACTCATTAGTTTCTTCGCACTTACACCCATCTATGAAAATTCAACTCAGATTCTAGTCAATCAATCGAAAAACGACCGAAAAGAAGTCCAATTTAACGATGTTCAAACCAACCTTCAGTTAATCAATACGTACAATGTCATCATTAAGAGCCCTGCCATCTTAGATGAAGTCATTAAAGAAATGGGCCTGTCGATGACATCCCAAGAACTGAATGACAAAATTACCGTATCCAGCGAACAGGACTCCCAAGTGGTCAACATATCGGTCAGGGATGAAAACGCGGAAACAGCGGCTCATATTGCCAATACTATAGCATCTGTTTTTCAAGACAAAATCACATCCATTATGAATGTTGATAATGTCAGCATTTTGTCAAAAGCCGAGGTATCAGAACATCCGTCGCCTGTATCGCCAAAGCCGCTTCTAAACATCGCCATCGCGTTTGCGGCCGGATTGGCGGGAAGCATCGGACTGGCCTTCCTGCTTGAGCATTTGGATAATACGATCAAATCGGAAGAGCAGCTCGAATCCCTGCTGGACATACCTGTTTTAGGGACGGTTTCCACCATTGCGAATGAGCAGAAAACAGCAAAGGCCATACAGGGTTTCCAATCTGAAAAAGCGGGGAGTGGACATTTTGGCGCTTAGAAAAAGCAGAGGCTCTTGGATGCGCAGGAATGTCATTGCAATGACAGAACCGAAATCCTTGAACTCTGAACAATATCGGACGATTCGCACGAATATCGAATTTGCTTCAGTGGACCGGCAAATGAAATCAGTTATGATCACATCGGCTTGTCCGGGGGAAGGGAAATCAACAACGGCCGCCAATTTGGCTGTCGTATTTGCCCAACAGGGAAAAAAAGTGCTCCTGATTGATGCTGATTTGCGGAAACCAACAGTACATACGGCCTTTTTTCTTGAAAACACGGTTGGTTTAACATCTGTTTTATTAAAGAAAAGCTCAATGGAGCAAGCTGTGCAAGCCTCAAATGAAAAACATCTTGACGTGCTGACGAGCGGCCCGATCCCGCCAAACCCGGCCGAGCTTCTCTCCTCGAAGTGGATGAAGGAGCTTGCTGACGAAGCGAGTGTGGCATATGATATGGTGATTTTTGATACGCCGCCTATTCTTGCCGTAGCAGACGCACAGATTTTAGGCAACGTGGCAGACGGTTCTGTTCTGGTTATTTCAAGCGGAAAAACAGAAAAAGAACAAGCCGCAAAAGCGAAAGAAGCACTTGAATCGTGCAATAGCAAGCTCCTTGGAGCGATCATGAACGGCAAAAAGCTTTCAAAGCACTCTGAATACGGTTATTACGGAAACAAAGACAATTTCATGCAAAATAAATAACGTGCATCGTGCCCGTTATTTATTTTTGTGAAAAAGGGGGCTAGGACATGATCGATATTCACTGTCACATTCTTTCGGCAATGGATGACGGGGCAGGTGATTCAGCTGACAGCATAGAAATGGCAAAGGCCGCTGTTCGTCAGGGAATCCGGACGATCATTGCGACACCTCATCATAAAAACGGTGTGTATGAAAATGAGCCAGCTGCAGTCAAAGAAGCAGCAGATCAGTTAAACAAACGTTTAATCAAAGAAGACATCCCTTTACATGTGCTTCCGGGACAGGAAATCAGAATCTACGGCGATGTGGAACAAGACCTTGCGAAACGCCAGCTTCTTTCGCTGAATGACACAAAATACATCTTGATTGAGTTTCCGTTTGATCACGTTCCTCGATATGCGGAGCAGCTTTTTTATGATTTGCAGCTGAAAGGATATATTCCGGTTATCGCCCATCCTGAACGCAACAGGGGAATTCGCGAAAACCCTTCCTTGCTGTATCATCTTGTGGAAAAAGGAGCAGCATCTCAGATGACTTCAGGAAGTCTTGCGGGGACCTTCGGCAAGCAGCTGAAAGCATTTTCTCTCCGGCTGGTTGAAGCCAATTTGATCCATTTCGTAGCCTCAGATGCCCATAATGTGAAAACGAGAAATTTTCACACTCAAGAGGCCCTTTATGTTTTACAGAAAGAATTCGGCCCGGACCTTCCTTACATGCTGACGGAAAATGCGGAGCTTCTCCTGCGGAACCAGACCATCTTCAGACAGCCTCCGCAACCGGTCAAAAGAAGAAAATTGTTTGGTCTCTTTTAACAGCCGATTCTCATTTCACCACTTTCTTTTTGAGAGCGATATAATAGTGTATTGTATGATTGAATCACATTTCAGAAATCTGTACTTTCTGTACCCGACAGGCTATGCGGGAGATCATTCGCATTCATGATAGGATGTTCTCATACGATATTACGGAAGCTGCAAAGCAGCAATTTAACTGTTGGAGGGAAACAATGAATATTACAGTCATCGGAACAGGCTATGTCGGTCTTGTGACAGGTGTTTCTCTTTCTGAGATTGGACATCATGTAACCTGCATTGATATTGACGTTCACAAGATTGATGAAATGAGAAAGGGCATTTCCCCCATATTTGAACCTGGTCTTGAAGAGCTGATGAGAAAAAATACAGCTGATGGACGGCTGAACTTTGAAACGAGCTATGAGAAAGGCTTGGCACAGGCAGACATCATTTTTATAGCGGTCGGCACTCCGCAGAAAAGCGACGGACACGCCAATCTGGAGCAAATTACAGATGCGGCCAAACGCATCGCACAGCATGTCAAACGAGATGCCATCGTGGTAACGAAAAGCACAGTGCCCGTCGGGACAAACGATTTGATTAATGGACTGATCACTGAACATCTAGCTGAGCCTATCAGTATATCGGTCGCATCCAATCCGGAATTTTTGCGTGAGGGGTCGGCGATCTTTGACACGTTTCATGGAGACAGGATCGTGATCGGAACAGCCGATAAGAAAACAGCCGATACGCTTGAGGAGCTCTTCCGTCCGTTTCAAATCCCGATTTACAAAACGGATATCAGAAGCGCTGAGATGATCAAATATGCCTCAAATGCTTTTCTGGCCACTAAGATCAGTTTTATAAACGAAATTTCGAATATATGTGAAAAGGTCGGCGCCGATATCGAAGCGGTCGCCTACGGGATGGGACAGGATAAGCGGATCGGGAGCCAGTTTTTAAAAGCGGGCATTGGCTACGGCGGTTCTTGTTTTCCAAAGGACACAAACGCCCTCGTGCAAATTGCCGGCAATGTCGAGCATGATTTTGAACTGCTGAAATCGGTTATCAAAGTCAACAACAATCAGCAGGCGATGCTGGTTGATAAAGCGCTGAACAGGCTTGGCGGGGTGACGGGAAAAACGATTGCCCTTTTAGGCCTGTCATTTAAACCGAATACGGACGATATGAGGGAAGCGCCGTCAATTGTCATTGCAGACCGTCTCGCTGCGCTCGACGCCCGTATTAGAGCCTACGATCCCATTGCAGTTAGCCATGCAAAGCATGTTCTCCCGCAAGCTGTTGAATATAAAGAGACGATCGAGGAAGCTGTCAAAGGGTCCGACGCCGTCATGATTTTAACCGACTGGTCTGACATTAAACAATTCCCGTTAGAGGCTTATCCGGATTTGATGGAAACGCCGCTCATATTTGACGGCAGAAACTGCTACACATTGGATGAAGCTTTGGCTGCAGGAGTGGAGTATTATTCTGTCGGACGAAAGGCGGTTGTGCCGTCAGGTTTAATTCAATAATTGAAAAAGAAAGGCTGGTTGCGCACCAGTCTTTTTTTCGTCTATTGCGGGGTGCTGAATACATTTGCTACTATTTAACTATTGTTTGGAAAAGTATGCAGAATTAGGGCTTCTTTACACAATCGTTTGATAAAACATTAGAAGAAACGAAGAAAACCAGAAAATAAAATCTTTCAAAAATTATTGGAGATGCCGGAAAAGGAGAGTCATCTGATGAATCATCTGCCTGAAAAAATGAGACCGTACCGCGAATTGCTGGAGAAATCAGCGAAAGAATACGTAAAATTGAATGTCCGAAAAGGGAAAACAGGACGATATGACAGTAAAATTGCCGGTGATCCCTATTTCCCCAAGCATGAAACATACCCGACTGATGAAAATGGCCAGCCGATGAAGCTTCTGGCGCAGATTAATTTCTCGCACATTCCCCAGCTTGACGGCTATCCTTCTTCGGGTATCCTGCAGTTCTACATTTCTGTTCATGATGATGTTTATGGCTTGAATTTTGACGATCGATGTGAACAAAAGGATTTCAGAGTGATCTATTTTGAAAATATCATAGAAAACGAAGACGAGCTTGTTTCTGATTTTTCATTTATTGGCACAGGCGAATGTGATTTTCCGATTTTATCAGAAGCAGCAGTTGAGCCTGTGAAATCTTCGGAATGGGTCCTGCCGACAGATTTTCAATTTGAGCAGTATACGGGCATGGAAACAATGGAGTTCTTTGGCCAGTTCGGCGAGGATGAAGAAGACGTTTATAATGAACTGGCTGAAAACGGATTTGGCCATAAAATTGGCGGCTACGCTTCTTTTACCCAGCATGATCCGCGGGAATACGCATATAAAGAACACACCATCATGCTTTTGCAAATTGATTCAGACGATGATATCGATTCAATGTGGGGAGACGTCGGCATCGCCAATTTTTTCATCACACCTGACGATTTAAGGAAAAAAGATTTTTCAAACGTTCTGTACAACTGGGACTGCAGCTAATACAAGCTTTTGATCCAAAGGGTCATACCTGATCAGAAGCGGAAATAATATAAGCCAAATGACAAAATCAGACGTGGCCGAACCGATGAAGAACATAAACATGAACAGAGGCAGATCAACAACATCTGCCTCTTTCAAGTGCCTTTATTACTATGACTTTAGATATTTCCATTTTGTAAAACGCTTTTATTAGCTGTATAACGAACAAAAACAAGAGCATATACCTATGTTTTAAGAGTGTTATAAGCCTAAATTAAGCCATTTACCCTATTTAAGCCGCCTTCTGGCTATTTTAAAATATAATATATGGAAATAAAGTATGGAAAAGTCTATCTTCATCAGCCCCTCCATACGACTTTTTGAGTATTAAGAGGTGATTCAGATGGGTTATGAAAGTATGCTGGCGGATATCAAAAGTTCGCTTAACGGAAAAATTTCCGACGTGGAAGACAAGATCGAAAAGCTGAAAAAAGCAAAAAAGGACATAGACACACTGCAAGAAGAGGCAATCACTGAAATCAAAGAAATTGTAAAACCAGAATTGGGCAAGCACTGGACGGGAACAAAAGCGGATGATTTCGACAAGGGAAGAGAAGAGGCGAAATCGGAAGCATCCAAGATTGTGAATGATAAATATAACGAGTATATGGCTTCGATTCAGATGGAGATTATTCATTTGGAATCTAAGAAATTTCTCTATGACAAAGAATTAAAGCTAGCGAATTTTGCTGGTCATACTCTTGCTAAGGGTGAAGAATTCTTGGAGGATGCTGTTAATCAAATTAAATCTATTAAATTGTGGTGATCTTTTTTATGTCAGAAATTAAATTGAAATACGATACTGTAATCAAAACATTAGATTCTGTCAAAGATGCGCTTGCTGACGTATCAATCGGCGCCGCGGGGTCCAATGGAAAAAACAAACTCGATTATACGAAAAAATATCATGAGCGTGAGGAGAACATCAAAACCATGCTCGGAGATTACAAAAAAGCGGTACAGAAAAATATTGAGGATACAAAGGATAACGTAGATTCACTCAAAGAGCAGGACGAGGCGATAGCGGTAAAATAGAACAGAAAGGGCAGTGCGATGAGTAAAGTATTTGAATCAAAATCTTTAATCGAAGAAGCGAAGAGCAGAAAAAAGCAATATGAGACGCTTGAGGAGCAGCTGAACACGCTGAAAAAAGCGTTTCAGGGAGTTGCAGATTTAGGCGATAATTTTAAAGGAAAAGGCGCGGACAATATTAAAGATTTCTTTCAGGGGCAGGCCGAAATCGTCGAAAGCTGGCTGACGCTTGTCTCTGCTCAAATTGCATTTTTAAATGGCATTTCAGGCGATATTAAAGATCAAGAACTGAATGATTCATATGTGGAAACTTCATTTTTGGATCATGAGCTGCCCAATGGAGACCTGAAGGCTTCAGAGATTGTCTCCGCTCATAAAGAAGAAATCGATTCTATTTTGTCAGGCATCAGCGATATTATTGATCTCGACATGTATACGCTTGACGACTATGCAGATAAGATGGGCGATGCCCAAAAAATCAGACGTGACACGATCACAGCTGTCGATAAGCTTGATGAATCCCTGACCACTGAATATCAAAATTTAGAATCTCTGGACAACGCAGTGCTCACCAAATATTCTGTTCTCATGCAGGCCACCAGCAATGGCAAGAGCGCATCCCCTATGTACTATGACAAAAAAGCCTTCCACAGCAATGAAGTCTACAAAAGCGTCATTGAAGTAGAAAATCAAGGAACAACCTATATCGATGCAAAAACCCAGCAAGCAGAAGCAAGACGTCTCCAGGAAAAAGCCGAGGAAGAAGCAAACAAACCATGGTACGAAAAAACATGGGATGGAGTTTGCAACTTTACTGGAGAAGTCACTGGCTATTATGATTATAAAAGAGCAACCGAAGGCGTTGATCCGGTTACCGGAGAAAAACTCTCCACCGCAGAACGTGTGACAGCAGGAGCTATGGCCGCTGCCGGATTCATACCAGTTGTCGGCTGGGCAGGCCGGGCCTTCAAAGGCGGAAAAGCCATCTACAAAACCGGAAAAGCAGCTATCGCTGCTGAACACGCTTTAGACGCCTACAAAACAGGCAAATCCTTAGACATTCTCAAAATGACAGAAATGGGTGCATACGGCCTTGTTGCGTCAAACGGATTCTCAGAAGCCGTCACGGGACGGGATATGTTTGGAAACAAAGTGTCTGAGGAGAAGCGGAAACAGGGGGCGCTCGAAGCTGTACTGAGCTTAGTTGGAGCCGGCGCATTGGCGAAACACATTGATAAAGGCATCCCGCTTGCAACCCATTCAAAAGTTCAAACAGCTAACAAGACATTAGAAAAAGTAAAACAATTCAAAGTCCCAACAAACGTGCGTGTATACGCAGAACGCCCAGTAACTCCGGATGGCTTCACATTCGGAATTCCGACAGTCCGTGTCGATGTGGAAAAGACGGCTGTTAAGGATCTTGGGATTGTGAAGATGGCGAGTAGCCAGTCTAAAAAACCCCAATGGTTGGAAAAACCTGAGGGGATGACTCAAAATGATTACGTTGCTCATAATGGTACTAACTACAGTAAAAAGAAACGGACTGAAGAATACAATGCTGCGATAGCTGATAGAGAGAAGATAGTTGGAGACAATTCAAATGGATATCGTTTAAAGGAACCAACTAACTGGATGGAAGATAGAGGTATGATACAAATAAAAGAAAGATTAAAAAGAAAATCTTGGACAGATAGAGATGGATTTAATTGGCAATGGGATTCCCAGCATGGCAAATTAGAAAAGTGGAACCGCAGAAGAACAGAGCATTTAGGAGAGTTTGATCCTGTAACTGGTAAGCAGACGAAAAAAGGCGAGCCTTCAAGAAGATGGGATGGTTAAAAAATATGGAACATGGAATCAGATTTATTAATGAATACCCTGAAATCGGTGAATTGCTTCATCGTCTATTTGTAAATAGGGAATTAGACGAATGGTACAAGAGCAAATGCGCAGAGAAAATAAAAGTACCTGATGAATTTAATCAAATAAAAGGTTTGAAAAAAATTGAAGTTAGAGATTTAAACAATCCTTCAGGAGAAATTGATATCCATTTGCAAGGTCTTTCTGGGGAAAATGGTTTTCATTTAGAACAGCAAATCAATATGAAAGTATCTAAATTGGTTCCTGTTTATGTATTAGATTATAGTTATTCCCTAAGACACGATTTAATCGATGGCGCTTATGACATTGTAGGAACCGCTGAATCTTTAGAATTCATTCAGGGAACGAACTATATTAATAAAATAATGCAAGAGAAAGGGTTTATTGAACTCAGTTATTTGTATGATTACTACGATACTGTGTATGAGTGGAGTGAATTGCCGCATATACAGCCTTTCAACAGGAGATTAACATTAGGAGATGCCTTGTTTACTGATGTATTAGAATTGCTATAGTTAAAAACTTGCCGTGTTGTCATCGGCAAGTTTTTTTATAGAAAGTATAACAATGTAGAGTGCAAGGAGAAGCGGGATGAAAAGAGACCATATTTCTCAATTGCAGCCATTAAAAATCTGTAATGGCTGGTCTGTAGTACTGAACAATTTATGTTCAGAAAAAAGAATGCAAGAAAAATGTGAATTACTAATACTGCAAAATGAAAAACGTAAGGCCTTTATTAAGGTAAGTTATGAAAATAATCAATACTATATCAAAGTAGCTGGCTTACATACAGATAAGATTTATGAAGATGAGTCTTTTAATGAGATAGAACAATTATTAGTTGAGTTAGAATATCAAATCTGGAATGTGGGAAGCGGGGTTTTAGAAAATTTGCAGCCGCTAACCCAACAGATTCCCAATTTCTTAAGGCTAAAGATACCGGCTGGTTGGACCGTTGATTATATTACTTTAAAAGATACTGATCCTAAGACTCTAAAGGCAAATGACGATGCTTGGTTATTTGACTTTAATCAAGATCTCCTACAGATTTCTCATAAGACAAAAAAATTGCTGCTTGACGTAGGGTGGTACCCAGAAGGTGATCAAGCCGGAAGCTACGGGATTGAACTAATAAAAAACGGAGATTGGGAAAATCCTTTAGAGGATATTATATGTACTGAACTTAAAGAATTAATTAAACAATTGGATTATATTTTTATGAAAGAAATGAAAAATGAATATTAATAAAAAAGCAGATTATACTATCTGCTTTTTTCAATGATATAATTTGGAGTCATTGCTAAAATCGACATGCAGGACAATTGAGCGCGAAAAGAGGGATACAAGTAAAATGGAAATACATCAAATTCACGATTTTCATCTAAAAGATGAATCGGATTTTGTTCAAACACAACAATTCCTTAAAAATCGTATCAACCTATCCCACACGATCCATCCAGACTCCATCAACACCTGCGCAGGCGTCGATCTCGCCTATTGGGAGCAGAACGGAGAACCATACGGGGTGTGCAGTATTATCGTGGTTGACGCTGATACAAAAGAAGTCATTGAAAAAGTGCATAGCATGGGGAAAATCAGCGTACCGTACGTTTCGGGTTTTCTTGCGTTTCGTGAGCTGCCTTTGATCATCGAGGCAGCGAAAAAGCTGGAGACGGAGCCGGATGTCTTCTTGTTTGATGGCAACGGATATCTGCATTACAATCATATGGGCGTTGCCACCCATGCGGCTTTTTTTCTGGGTAAGCCGACGATTGGGATTGCGAAAACCTATCTCAAAATCAAAGGCTGTGATTTCGTGATGCCTGAAAATGAAGTAGGCGCATACACCGATATTCTCATTGACAGCGAGGTATATGGCCGGGCGCTGCGGACGCGGCGGGACGTGAAGCCTATTTTCTTGTCTTGCGGTAATTATATTGATTTAGAAAGCAGCTATCAGATCACGATGAGCTTAATCAATCAAGAAAGCAGGCTGCCGATCCCTGTCCGCCTGGCTGACCTTGAAACACATGTCTTGCGAACGTTTTATCAGAAAAATCACGGGTAACACTTGGGGCTCTAAGCCATCAAGTGTTTTTTTGTATGCTGTGTGCTTTCCTGATCTCAAAAACCTTGTCCTTGTGGAAAGATTTTATTTGAATGTTTTCCGCGTCAAATCGATAAAAGCCTTTAATGGCGCAGACATCCACTTGTCCTTATGCCATGCTAATTGAGTGAAAACGGGGCAATCACTCTGCCAATTGAGTTCTTTCATTCGGCCTGCTGCAATATCATCTTTTACTGTCATTTCAGGCAAGATTCCAATCCCAAGTCCGGCCATTACGCATTGTTTGATGGCTTCTATGCTGACGAATTCCAATTTGTTAGGATAGACACCGGAGTCATGCAAATTGTTCTCAAAGAGCGTGCGATACGAGCAGCCGTCCTCTGTCAGCAGAAGAGTTTCGTTTTGAAGATCCTTCAATGTTACTGGTAAATCCGCAGGAAAAGGATGGTCATTAGCAGCCACCATTTTGATCTCATCCTGAATCAAAGATTCAACGTGCAGTGCGTCTTCCGTCCGGTTTACATCCAAGATGAAGGTGATATCAAGCTGGCCCTGTAAGAGCTGTTCTTTCGCTTGTTCATTGGAGATATATGGTTTGAATATGAGCTTTACTTGGGGAAATGCCTGTTTAAATTCTTTTATGATAGGCGGCAGGCGGTATGTGCACTGGCTTTCCGTCGCCCCGATTTTTAAGGTTCCGGTTGTTTCTTTTACTTGATTTGCGGCCATTTTCGCTTCTTCTGTTAACGCAATAATCTTCTGTGCATAAGATTTGAACGTTTTTCCTGCTTCTGTCAAGATAAGCCGCTTGCCGAGCCGTTCAAATAAAGGCGTCCCGATTTCTTCTTCAAGTGATTTGATCTGAGAGGTAACGCTTGATTGTGCATAATTAAGCATTTTGGCGGTTAGGGTGAAGTTTACATGTTCTGCCGCCGTAATAAAGGTGATCAGCTGCTTCAATTCCACTTGTTCTCTTCCTTTCTAAATCGGTTTTAGCGATTGGATTAATCGAAATAATCATCTGTATTGATTGATGAATCCATTATAAAATGAAGAAAATCATTCGTAAACAAAGGAGCAGATGCATCATGAAAATTGCGGTTATAAATGGCGGAACTCGGTCTGGCGGAAATACGGATATTCTTGCGGAGAAGGCTGTTCAAGGATTTGATGCAGAGCACATTCATTTGCGGAAATATCGAATCCAGCCAATTGAAGATCTGCGCCACGACCAAGACGGCTTTCGTCCTGTTCAAGATGACTACGATTCTATCATTGAGCGGATATTGCCGTGCGATATTCTTGTATTCGCCACCCCAATTTATTGGTTTGGCATGTCAGGGACATTAAAGCTGTTTATTGATCGCTGGTCACAGACGTTGAGAGATCCGAGATTTCCTGATTTTAAACAGCAAATGTCAGCGAAACAGGCATATGTAACAGCAGTGGGCGGAGACAACCCAAAAATAAAAGGGCTGCCGCTGATTCAGCAATTTGAACATATTTTTCATTTTATGGGAATGCCATTTAAAGGTTATGTGCTGGGAGAAGGCAATCGTCCAGGCGATATTCTTCGTGATCATCAGGCGCTGTCCGTTGCGAGCCGCTTACTGAAAAGAAGCGATGCGATATGAAGTTTTTGCTGTCGGTCATTGCTGGCATGCTGATTCTTGCATTCTTTTTATTTTGGAAGGTCCAGCCTCCTGTTTGGATACATGTTGAAACCGATTCACCCCAGTTGAAGAAATCTGTGAGAATGGCAGGAACCACGCTGCAAGTCAAGTACATCATCAAGAGTGACGCAGGAGAAGAAACAGCTGTCATATCGAACGGCATTTCTGGTCCAAAATAAAAAAGCACCTTTCAGGGTGCTTTTTTCTACAAATGAGGAATTACAAGGCCTCCATATAAAAACGCCGCAATAATCAAAAATGCCGGATGCATTTTGAATTTTGTCATGGCAAGGAGGGAGATCCCCGCAATTACAATAGATTGGATCCATCCGATTGCTTTGATGCCGTCTGCGCCGATTTGCCAGGTAAGAATGAGCATCATGACCGCGATGACAGGCTGAACGGACAGGGTCATGCCTTTGATAACAGGGGATTGACGGAAGCGCTGGATGATGCGCAGCAGGACGATCAATGCGAGCGCCGACGGTACAACGGTTGCAATCAGGGCAATCAGGAAGCCGGGCCAACCGCCTGCGCTGTAGCCGACATACGCGGCGATTTTGGTGGCGATGGGGCCCGGCAATGCGTTCGCAAGTGCGAGCATATTTGAGAATTGATCGTTTGAAAGCCAGCTGTATCTGTTTACGACTTCTTCAAACATTAGCGGGATAGATGCAGGTCCGCCGCCATATCCCAGTAGGTTTGCGATAAAAAACGCCATAAATAAATAGATCGATATCATGAGGCCGACATTCCTTTATCATGTTTATTTGTGACTTTGTCTTTCAGTTTAAAATGAAATGCCCCGTACGCTAAGAAAATGATAATGACAAGGCCGGGATTGATCTGAAACGTTTGCAGGCCGATAAAAGCGATGATAAAAAACAGGATTCCGGTGACCCAGCCGAAACCTTTAAGCGCTTTTTGGCCAAACTCGTACGCCATAATTCCGAGCATTACTGCAATCACCGGCGTGACGGCGCCTATCATGCCGGCAACAACTGCTGAATGGCTTAACACATTTACTGCCGCAAACAAGCCCACCATCGCCAGACATGTAGGCAGAATGTGGGTGAGTGTCGCCACAATGGCACCTAATGTGCCTTTAAGCTTAAAGCCCAGATACGCAGCCATTTTTGTGGCAATCGGCCCGGGAAGCGCATTAGCGATTGCTAATATTTCTCCGAATTCATCATCGTCAATCCATTTATATTTATTGACCGCTTCATGGCGGATCAGCGGAATCACGGAAGGTCCGCCGCCGAATCCTAATATGCCGGTGCGTACCATTGCAGCCGTCATATCCCGATAAGGATGGTTTTTCATTTGTTTCTCTCCTTTACAGCTTCATTCCCATGCGGCTTTTGTATCGTTTGATCAGCATCTGGCAATCAACACTGACGACGCCTCGCAATGGATACAGCCGTTTTGTTAAAAACTCTTCCATTTCTTGATCGTTGGCAAAGATCCCATGCATATGCAGCTTGCTCGGACCTGTCATGTGATAAAGGCTGGTGACCGCAGGCTCTTCCTCAAGCTTAAGAGCGACCTCTTCTAAAAATTGCGGTTCTACCTCGACATTGAAAAACACGGATACATGGATGCCGATTTTAGCGGGATTGATGACCGCGGTGAATTTTTCAATAACGCCGGCTTCAATTAATTGGTTGATACGAGCCTGGACGGCGACCCGGGACAAATCGACTCTTTTGCCAAGATCCGTATAAGAAATTCTTCCTTCTTCATGCAAAATGGTGAGAATTTGTTTATCAGTCTCATCAAGTACAAGGTTTGGGATTTGATATTCATGACTCAATTGCTCCACCTGCTTTCGTAGCCTTTTAGCCATCATTTTATCATAAAAAGTTACGTTTCGAACGAAAAATTTTTTATTTGTTTTCGAAATGAATGAATAAATATCTTATTGTTTGCGAAAAGAAGAAAGTTCGTCAGTTTTTCTGCCGGATCAGTAGATGTGAAAAATCAGGCTCCCTATACTGAAGAAAATCTCTTAAAAAGGGGACTTGTGATGAACAAATCTGTCATCGGTACAAAGCAAATGGTCGTTAGTCCGCATTATCTTGCTTCTCAGGCCGGAAACCGCATACTGGACAAGGGAGGTAACGCATTTGACGCCGCCGTTGCGGTGAGTGCTTGCCTGGCGGTTGTGTATCCGCATATGACCGGACTTGGCGGGGATGCCTTTTGGCTGACCTTTCATCAGAAAACAAAATCAGTAAAAGTCTACAATGGCACCGGACGTTCAGGAAAAAACGTAACGAGAGATGTATATAAGGGAAAAAGCGTGATTCCGCTGCGGGGAATTGACAGTGCCATTACTGTGCCCGGGATGGTTGATAGCTGGGATGCGGTACTGAAGGAGTATGGTCGCATGTCTCTTGAGGACGTGTTGGAGCCGGCACACGATTATGCCCAAAATGGGTTTCCTGTATCAGCCGATCAGTGCCGTCACACAGAAACGAATCTTGAACTGCTCGTCTCCACGCCTTACACAACTGACATTTTTACAAGAAGAGGCAAAGCACCTATTCCGGGAGAGCGGTTTGTGCAAGAAGAGCTTGCAGAGAGCTTGAACATGATTGCCAAAAAAGGAAGAAGCGCATTTTATGAAGGAGATATCGCTCAGCGGATTGTCTCGTATTTACAAAATAACGGCAGTTACATGACACTCGATGATTTTAAAGCGCACCGGGGCGAGTGGACGGAGCCTGTATCAAGTGATTATCGAGGATACAGTGTGTATCAGGCGCCGCCGAATTCTCAGGGATTTACCGGTTTATTAACACTGAACATTTTGGAAAACTATGATTTCACCAAAATCGAACATGGATCTTTTACGTATTATCATGTGCTTGTGGAGGCATTGAAAAAGAGTTTTCTAGATCGGAATGCCGTCCTGACTGATCCGGCGTTTGCAGACATCCCGCTTGAAAGGCTATTGGACAAACGTTATGCAAAACAATTGGCAGAAGAAATCGGCTATCTCGCAGTACCGGCTGCAAGCAGGCCGGTGGGAAGCGATACGGCATATGCGGCCGTAATCGATGCGGATGGCAACGCAGTGTCATTCATTCAAAGCCTGTACTTTGAATTTGGTTCTGCAGTCACTGCCGGTGATACAGGCATTTTGCTGCAAAATCGCGGGTCATTTTTCTCATTGGATGAACATCATGTCAACACACTTGAACCGGGAAAGCGCACCTTCCATACGCTGATGCCGGCTATGGTCTGTAAAGGCGGAAAGCCGAAAATCCTGTACGGAACACAAGGCGGCGAAGGCCAGCCGCAGACCCAGACGGCCATCATTACCCGAATGCTGGATTACGGAATGGATCCACAGCAGGCAATCAGCGAACCGCGCTGGGTATGGGGCAGAACGTGGGGAGAGGAATACGAAGGCCTCAGAGTCGAGGGTAGATTCACAGAGAAAACAATCCAAAAACTGAAAGACAGCGGACATCTCGTGGAGGTTGTCGGTGACTATGATCCGCTGATGGGACATGCGGCAGCAATCAAAGTTGATGAAGAAGGATTTCTCCAAGGCGGAGCTGATCCCCGGGGAGACGGAGCGGCTGTGGGGGTTTAAATAACTATAGGATACAAATATAAATCAAAAGCATAAACAGGAGGGAGACCTCTACAATGTGGTACATATACTGTTTATCTTCAGGTCTATAATTCCACTCCACAAAAATACGTATTGAGTCAATCACAATAAAAAATAAGAGAAGCAAATATTCAACTGGAAAAAAGGAGAGTGAAAACACAAACAAAATAAGTAAAATGATTTCGATCCATTTGTGTGTACTGCTGACATGTTTATATCGCCAGCCGGAATTATCAATACCGTATTTTTTCTTTATAAAAAATTGAGAGGCCATGCTGGTGGTAATAGCGATCAGCATTAAAATCCAAAAGTTTGTCATTCCAATTCCTCCTAATCTACCTTTATACGAAGAAAAAGGAAAAACGTTTCATAAAAGAACACCCGAAGCTTTCTCCGGGTGTTCTTTTTTTATAGGTAACATTATGTAATCACAAGGTCTTTTTGACTAGTTTCTTCTATTTAAATAGTCCTTCTGTTCAGCTGGGACGAATCAGTGTGAATTCTTCCCCGAGCTTGGCATAATGGTTTCCCGCCAATCGTGAGGCTGGCTTTAATTCATCTGTCAAAATATATCCCTTTTCTGCATCATACACCTTTTCGTCTAGGTGGAAGCAGACGACTCTTCCGATGAGCAGATCTGCTGTAGTGACTCCTTGATCATTGTTAAAGGTAATATGCCGCTCTAATGTGCACTCAAAGCGAACACGGGCTTCCTGAATGCCGGGAACCGAAACAGCGTTGCTTTCAACAGGGTGAAGCGAGGTGCGCGTAAGCTCGCTTTCATCCGGCCCTAAGTTTGCAGCCGTTTCATTGATATCTTCAATGATGTCTTCATCACTGACATGAACGACAAATTCTCCGTTTTCCACTGCGTTTCGCGCTGTATCTTTTTGGCGCCCTCCCGCCCTGTTCACAGAAATACTGAGGAGCGGAGGATCTGAGCTGACGACGTTATAAAAGCTGAAAGGCGCGGCATTTACCGTTCCTCCTGAAGAAAGTGTTGTCACAAATGCAATGGGGCGGGGAATAACGGTACCTGACAATAGCTTGTATGTGTCTTTGGCACTAAGTTGGTCAGCTTGAAATATGTACATGGCAACAACCGCCTTTATCGTTAGGATATCTTGATTATAACGAAATGGTTTCGAGGAAACCAAATGATGCGGGTTGCATATGTTATGTCATGACATATATCTAATACAGGGGAAATGAAAAAATAGGCTTCCGTACCTCAGCCGGCAGCCTATTGAAACAATGGAAACTTAAATTATTTGTATTTCTTTTTGACTACCCAGCAATTGCCGTCTTTCCAGTATTCTTTTTTGCTGTCATAATCATCGTGCTTTTTGCAGTGTTTCTTATGGGAACGGTAAGATTTTTTGTGTGTGCGGCATGATTTTTTAAAGCTGCGAGATCTTTTGTGTGTACGGCATGATTTTTTAAAGCTGCGAGATCTTTTGTGTGTGCGACGTGACTTTTTAAAGCTGCGAGATCTTTTGTGAGAACAGAACGATCTTTTGAAGCTGCGTGATTTTTTGTGGCTGCGAGATTTTCTGTGAGAACGGTGTGATTTTTTGTGGCTGCGAGATTTTTTGTGAGAACAGTAATATTTTTTATGGCTGCGAGATTTTTTGTGAGAGCAGTATGATTTTTTGTGACTGCGAGATTTTTTGTGAGAGCAGTATGATTTTTTATGGCTGCGTGATTTTTTGTGAGTACGGTGCGACTTTTTATGACTGCGTTTTTTTCCATGAGGCTCTTGGTATAAATAATCCTTTAAACCTTCTTTTTTAGCGGATTTCACCGCTTCTTTGATGTCAGAATGGGAGTAGTGGCCCAATTTGAAATCCTCCTTTTTAAAAATATGTTAAGGATGAAGATCCTTACTACCCTCATAGTACGCGCGGTTTTAAAAAGTGTATAAGTGTTCCGCTGAGATCGCATAAAAATAAACGCCTAAAATTTGTAAGGGGGATTATGGATGAAGAATCAATCCAATTTACCGCTTTATCAGCTGTTTGTTCATCCAAAAGATTTGCGTGAATTAAAAAAGGATATATGGGACGATGATCCGGTGCCGGCTGTGATGAAGGTAAACCAAAAAAGGCTGGATATTGATATTGCGTATCGGGGATCACATATCAGAGACTTCAAAAAGAAGTCATACCATATTTCCTTTTATCAGCCTAAGTTATTCCGCGGCGCACGAGAGATTCACTTAAATGCGGAGTATAAAGATCCTTCCTTGATGAGAAACAAATTGTCTCTGGATTTTTTCTCAGAGCTAGGGACACTGTCTCCAAAGGCAGAGTTTGTGTTTGTAAAGCTGAATGGGAAGAATGAAGGGATTTATCTTGAACTAGAATCCGTTGATGAATATTACTTAGCAAAAAGGAAGCTGGCGGACGGTGCGATTTTTTACGCGGTGGATGATGATGCTAACTTTTCTCTGATGAGCGATTTGGAAAGAGAAACGAAGACCTCGCTGGAGCTTGGATATGAAAAGAAGACAGGGACTGAGGAGGATGATTTTTATTTACAGGATATGATTTTTAAAATTAATACTGTCCCTAAAGCTCAGTTTAAATCAGAAGTGACAAAGCATGTGGATGTCGATAAGTATTTGCGATGGCTTGCCGGTATTGTATTCACCTCAAACTATGACGGGTTTGTCCACAACTACGCATTATACAGAAGCGGGGAAACCGGATTATTTGAGGTGATTCCTTGGGATTATGACGCGACCTGGGGCAGGGATATCCATGGAGAGCGGATGGCTGCCGATTATGTAAGGATTCAAGGATTTAATACACTAACCGCCCGTATATTGGATGAACCCGATTTTCGCAGGTCTTACAAGCGCCTGTTAGAAAAAACGCTCCAATCTCTTTTTACAATAGAATATATGAAACCGAAAATCATGGCGATGTATGAACGGATTAGGCCGTTTGTCCTGATGGACCCGTATAAAAAGAATGATATTGAGCGTTTTGACCGTGAGCCGGATGTGATCTGCGAGTATATTATAAACCGTTCACAATACCTCAATAATCATTTAAGTATTTTATAAATGTGTGAAAATGGGTATCCGCTGAAAAAGCGACAATTAGGCTATTGAATTAGTTCAACAAATAAATGTGACACGTATATATGCAGTATGTTTATCATCTATGTATAAGTGACTAGGAGGAATTTGAATGAGCAAGAGGAGAATGAAATATCATTCAAATAATGAAATATCTTATTATAACTTTTTGCACTCAATGAAAGATAAAATTGTTACTGTATATCGTGGAGGTCCGGAATCTAAAAAAGGAAAATTAGTAGCTGTAAAATCAGATTATATTGCTTTACAAGCTGAAAAGAAAATAATTTATTATCAGTTGGATCATGTGAAAAGCATTACTGAGGATACCAATAATAGCACCACAACAATTGAGACTGAGGAAATGCCCGACGCTGATGATTTTCATAGCTTAATCGGACAATTAATGAACCAATCAGTTCAATTTAATCAAGGGGGTCCAGAATCTAAAAAAGGGAGATTGGTCTGGCTGGGAGATGATTACGCTGCGTTACACACAAATGAGGATGGAGTAGTGTATTTTAATATCCATCACATCAAAAGCATAAGTAAACATGAGCCCGATTTGAAAATAGAAGAACAGACGCTAGCAGGTGTCCTGGAAGCTGATGATTTAAGCGAGGTTTTTAAGAGCCTAACTCATAAATGGGTTTCCATTAATCGTGGAGGTCCGGAAGCAATTGAGGGTATCCTTGTAGATAATGCTGACGGCCATTATACTTTAGTGAAAAATCAAGAGGTGCTTCGCATCTATCCTTTTCACATAAAAAGCATCAGCTTAGGTCCAAAAGGGTCGCACAAAAAAGAGGATCAAAAGAATGAGCAAAACCAAGAAGACAATCATGATAAAGACAGCAGTTCGTTCATTTCATCAAAATCATCTAAACGATCACTAAAATCTTCAGATTATCAATCATCCAAATCTGGTCGTTCGTCACGTTCAAAAAGTTCGTCAAAATCATCCAAACGATCACTAAAATCTTCAGATGATCAATCATCCAAATCTGGTCGCTCGTCACGTTCAAAAAGTTCATCAAAATCATCCAAACGATCACTAAAATCTTCAGATTATCAATCATCCAAATCTGGTCGTTCGTCACGTTCAAAAAGTTCGTCAAAATCATCTAAACGATCACCAAGATCATCAGATTATTCAAGTTCCTTCAAAAATTCAGGAAGACAAAAAGAAGATTATAGCTATGAAACGATTGTCAGAACGATAGACTATCACTGGAAACGCAAATTTTAATTGATAACGGGGAGCATCAGATTGAGTGATGCCCTTTTTCAGTTAAAGGAGGAGAATAGTGAAAGGTTTGAATCAATTACTTGACACAGATGTTGAGGTTGTCATTTCAGGAGATACAAGGTTTGTTGGCACCCTCATAGATGTCGGACAGGATATTTTTGTTATATTTGATGGCTGCAATTATCTTTATATTCCATTGCTGCATCTTCATCAAATGAACAAGGCGAAAATAATGACCAACACTGAGAAATCAATTTTGATCAATCCAGAAGATTCTATGACGGAGGCAGAAACTCAAGCTTTTTCATATAGAAATACATTAAACAAGGTCAAAGGCCAGTTTATTGAAGTTTATGTAACTGGGGGTCGTTCGATACATGGGTATGTTACAAACGTTTTAAACGATTATATTGTATTTTTCTCACCCGTATTTAAAATCCTTTTTATATCTATGCATCATTTAAAGTGGTTTACCCCTTATTCAACTGAACAAACACCGTATACTCTTGATAACTCACAATTGCCTGTCGTGCCTTCCAATGTTCCTCTTGTCCGTAATTTTGAGGAGCAGATCAAAAAATATATTGGTGAATTGGTCATATTCGATATGGGAGAGGTGCCAGAAAAAGTCGGACTATTAAAAGATGTTTCCAATAATATAATTGAGCTGATTAACGCAAGTGGAGAGCCGGTCATTTGGAAGTTAAATCATCTAAAGACAATGCATCTACCCTAGTGTATGCAAAACTGCCCTCTCGAAAAACAGAAGGCAGTTTTTTGTTTCATCCTGTGCTAAAGAAATAACCAACTGATCCAAACATATAAACATGCCAACGTAAAAAGAACAGTCAGCGGAATGATGATAATGGTCGTTTTGATATATTCGCCCCATGAAATACTTTCATCATGCTGTTTTAGTATATGCATCCAAATAAGCGTTGCTAAGGTTCCTATAGGCAATAATAATGAACCGATATCACTGCCGATAATATTTGCCAAGTAGATGATTTTTGTTGTTGAAGGATTCAGTGGCATTTCAGTTAAGGTAAAAGTACTGATCATTAAAGCTGGATGGTTGTTAAATAGATTAGAAAAGACTGAAGTAGAGATACCCGATGCGAAAGTTGCATGGGCGAGGCTTCCAGAAACCACTGGTTCAAAATAGCTCACAAGCAACTCAGTGAATCCGATATTATGCAGACCATAAATTAAGACATACATAGTAAAAGCGAATATAAAAATGTGCCAAGGAGATTTGTATAACAAGTCTTTTGGGGGGGTTTTGAAATAAATCCATCTCCAGCCCAAAAGAATAACAGACCCGATGACAGCGACAAGAGGAACAGAAATACCGGTATATGATGCTGCAAATAGACTCAATCTGACGAGAAAAACAAATGCAAGCACAAACAGCATGATTTTTGTTTGATTTCGTTCTCGTAAAGGAGCTGACGGCGAATGAAGAGGATGGTACCTTCTATGCTGCAGAGACTGAAAATGGCCCGGTATATCTGGCAGGCTTTTGGGAAGACGTTTATAAAAGAACATAAACAGTAGACAAGTCATAAAAATGAGTCCCATCATACTAGGGACAAACATCATGGCGGTATGAAGATAAAGATCCATTCCAATGATTTTGAGAGAAATTAAATTCACAATATTACTTACGCCAATCGGTGCGCTAGAGGCTGTGGCTATTAAAACACCGCTTAATAAATATGGGGTTTTTTGATGTTTTTTTAAACCTAAATATTTTAGTACAAGCAAAAGGATTGGGGTTGTAATCAAAACGCTCCCATCATTATTTAGGAAAATGGTCATGAGAAAGCAGAGCAAATTGGTTAGCCAAAAAAGCTTGATGCCAGAACCCCTGGATTGTTGGAGCAGTTTTGCAGCCACCCAATAAAAGAAACCAAAGCTTTCCAGTGCAATGGCCATAATCATAGTGGCAAGGATTGTAACCGATGCACCCGTGACTTTTGTTCCTATTTCCCCTAAGTCTGCCAATGACACACTTCCGCACAATAAAACCATTAAAGCGCCTAATGTTGCGGGGATAGCTTCATTTAGTCCTTTTGGCCTCCAGTAAATAAAAATCAGTGTTGCGAAAAAAGCGAGCAATGTTAATATGCTGGTGAACTCAATAATTTACTTCACCTCTCTATCTTTCATTTTTAAAATCAGACGATTGTCATGCGCTTACTAATGTCCTTGCCAACTATTTGTACTGTATGTATACGTATACTGATATGAAGTTGTACTAAGCGATTATATTATATTAATAAAAATTCCATAAGAATCCCAAAAGAAAAAAGAGATTGCAAGTATCGTTCATGTACCTGCATCACTCTCTTTAGTTCTTGTCTGCTGACAATTTGAAATATGAATAAAGTGCTTTAAAAGCGGATTATGATTGTCTTTGCGGTAAGCGATAACCCATTCTGCATTAAGCTGTATTTGGTCCATATTTCGATAAGTTACATCCAAATTAAATAATTTTTTGGCTGAGGAAGGAACAAATGTAATGCCAATTCCAGCACTGACTAAACCAATCACCATTTGGTATTCTGTAGCTTCCTGGACGATGTTGGGGTGGAAGCCCGCTTGCTCACAGAACTGAATAAAATCCATGTATAGAGTAGGCCATGCTTCTTTAGCTACAGTAATAATTGGTTCATCTCTTAAATCCTCAATCGTAATTGATTCTTTAGAAGTCAATGGGTGTTGCTTAGGCAAAGCTAAAACACAAGGGCTGCTTTGGGCGGTTTCGATATGCAAAGCTGTATGCTGTAAGGGAGGATGAAGTATACCAATATCAATGTTGCCCTTTAGTAGCTCCTCCTGCTGCCTAGACGAGGATATTTCACGTAACTCTATTTTTACAGATGGGAATTTTTTGCGATATTCCCGGACAATCGGCGGCAGAAATTCATATGTAGCTGATCCGACAAAACCGATTACGAGATGGCCGTGCTCGCCGCGTGCCGTCCGCTGTGCCAGTTCAATTCCTTGTCCGATTTGCATCAATGCCATGCGGCAATGATTTAAAAAGATTTCTCCTGCTGCGGTAAGCTCGACAAATCGTTTTGTCCTTTTCAAAAGCGTCACCCCGACTTCTTCCTCCAGCTGTTTGATCTGCTGGCTGAGAGGAGGCTGCGTCATGTTCAGCCGTCGGGCAGCCTTTCCGAAATGAAGCTCTTCGGCTACCGCGATAAAGTATTGAAGATGGCGAAGCTCCATTCAATATGCATTCCTTTCCATAGGTTAATAATTCGTATTACATATTAATCATAAGGCGAATCGATATTGGAGGTCAATTTCCAAAGAGTGTATAGTGAAACGTATCACAAGTCATTTAAAATTTTACGTTAAAATGCATAATAAGGAGTGAGGGTGTTGACAAAAGCAACAAAAGAACAAAAATCCCTTGTGAAAAACAGAGGGGCGGAGCTTGTTGTTGATTGCTTAGTGGAGCAAGGTGTCACACATGTATTTGGCATTCCGGGTGCAAAAATTGATGCGGTATTCGATGCTTTACAAGATAGAGGACCTGAAATTATCGTTGCCCGGCACGAACAAAATGCAGCATTTATGGCGCAAGCAGTCGGCCGTTTAACTGGAAAACCGGGGGTCGTGTTAGTCACATCAGGGCCGGGTGCATCTAACTTGGCAACAGGTTTGCTGACAGCGAACACTGAAGGAGACCCTGTCGTTGCGCTTGCTGGAAACGTGATCCGTTCAGATCGTTTAAAACGGACACATCAATCTTTAGATAATGCGGCGCTATTTCAGCCGATTACAAAATACAGTGTAGAGGTTCAAGATGTAAAAAATATACCGGAAGCTGTTACAAATGCATTTAGGATAGCGTCAGCAGGGCAGGCTGGGGCCGCTTTTGTGAGCTTTCCGCAAGATGTTGTGAATGAAGTCACAAATACGAAAAACGTGCGTGCTGTCGCAGCGCCAAAACTCGGTCCTGCAGCAGATGATGCAATCAGTGCGGCCATCGCAAAAATCCAAACAGCAAAACTTCCTGTCGTTTTAGTCGGCATGAAAGGCGGAAGACCGGAAGCGATTAAAGCGGTTCGCAAGCTTTTGAAAAAGGTTCAGCTTCCATTTGTTGAAACATATCAGGCTGCCGGTACCCTTTCAAGAGATTTAGAGGATCAGTACTTCGGCCGGATCGGTTTATTCCGCAACCAGCCTGGCGATTTGCTGCTTGAGCAGGCGGATGTCGTTCTGACTATCGGCTATGACCCAATTGAATATGATCCGAAATTCTGGAATGTCAATGGAGACCGGACAATCATCCATTTAGACGAGATTATTGCTGACATTGACCATGCTTACCAGCCGGAACTTGAATTGATTGGTGACATTCCGTCCACGATCAATCATATCGAACACGATGCTGTAAAAGTGGACTTTGCAGAACGTGAGCAGAAAATCCTTTCTGATTTAAAACAATATATGCATGAGGGTGAGCAGGTGCCTGCAGATTGGAAATCAGACAGAGTGCATCCTCTTGAAATCGTTAAAGAATTGCGTAATGCAGTCGATGATCATGTTACAGTGACCTGTGACATCGGTTCACACGCGATTTGGATGTCACGTTATTTCCGCAGCTACGAGCCGTTAACATTAATGATCAGTAATGGTATGCAGACACTCGGCGTTGCGCTTCCTTGGGCAATCGGCGCTTCATTGGTGAAACCGGGAGAAAAAGTGGTTTCTGTCTCTGGTGACGGCGGTTTCTTATTCTCAGCAATGGAGTTAGAGACAGCAGTTCGACTAAACGCACCAATTGTACACATTGTATGGAACGACAGCACATATGACATGGTTGCATTCCAGCAATTGAAAAAATATAACCGTACATCTGCGGTCGATTTCGGAAATATCGATATCGTGAAATATGCGGAAAGCTTCGGGGCAACTGGCTTGCGCGTAGAATCACCAGACCAGCTGGCAGATGTTCTGCGTCAAGGCATGAACGCTGAAGGTCCTGTTATCATTGATGTCCCGGTTGACTATAGTGATAACATTAATTTAGCAAGTGACAAGCTTCCGAAAGAATTCGGGGAACTCATGAAAACGAAAGCTCTCTAGCACTCTGCGCATCACGACACTGTTTTATGAACAGCACTAATTAAAAGGAGTGAAGGGAAATATGAAACGCGAAAGCAACATTCAAGTGCTCCACCGCGGCCAAAAAGATCAGCCTGTGAGCCAGATTTATCAAGTATCAACAATGACTTCTCTATTAGACGGAGTATATGACGGGGATTTTGAACTGTCAGAGATTCCGAAACATGGTGACTTCGGTATCGGAACCTTTAACAAGCTTGACGGAGAGCTGATTGGGTTTGACGGAGAATTTTACCGTCTCCGCTCAGACGGAACCGCGACACCGGTCCAAAAAGGGGACCGTTCACCGTTCTGTTCATTTACATTCTTTACACTGGACATGACGCACAAAATTGATGCGAAAATGACACGTGAAGAGTTTGAAAAAGAGATCAACAGCATTCTGCCAAGCAAAAACTTATTTTACGCAATCCGTATTGACGGACTGTTTAAAAAGGTGCAGACAAGGACGGTAGAATTGCAAGAAAAACCTTACGTGCCAATGGTTGAAGCGGTCAAAACACAGCCGATCTTCAACTTCGACAACGTGCGAGGAACGATCGTAGGTTTCTTGACGCCAGCTTATGCAAACGGAATCGCCGTTTCTGGCTATCATCTGCACTTCATTGACGAAGGACGCAATTCAGGCGGACACGTTTTTGACTATGTGCTAGAGGATTGCACGGTTACGATTTCTCAAAAAATGAACATGAATCTCAGACTTCCGAACACAGCGGATTTCTTTAATGCGAATCTGGATAACCCTGATTTTGCGAAAGATATCGAAACAACTGAAGGAAGCCCTGAATAAAAGAAAAAAAGAAAGCCCCTTTTTGCAGGGCTTTCTTTTTATTTGGCTCTTTTCCTGATTTTAGATAAAATAACATCAAAACAGTAAGGGTGTGGTCTGATGAAAATATTGGTTTTGGCAGTTCATCCTCATATGGAGACGTCAGTTGTTAATAAGGCGTGGGCTGAAGAATTGAGCAAACATGACAATATCACAGTACGGGATCTTTATAAGGAATACCCGGACGAAGCGATAGATGTTGCGAAGGAACAGCAGTTGTGCGAGCAATACGATCGGATTGTCTTTCAATTCCCGCTATATTGGTACAGCTCTCCGCCGCTCTTGAAAAAATGGCAGGATCTTGTGCTGACTTACGGCTGGGCTTTTGGTTCAGAAGGAAATGCTTTGCATGGCAAGGAGCTGATGCTGGCTGTGTCAACAGGAAGCGAAGCGGAAAAATATCAAGCCGGCGGCGCCAATCATTACTCGATCAGTGAGCTATTGAAACCATTTCAGGCCACGAGTAATCTGATCGGTATGAAGTATCTGCCTCCATATGTGTTCTATGGCGTGAATTATGCAACTTCAGAGGATATTTCTCTCAGTGCAAAACGATTAGCCGAATACATCCAGCAGCCTTTTGTTTAAAAGAAAGCCCTGCCCGACATGGCAGGGCTGTTTGTGATTAAAAATCCGGCAGTTCAGACAGGTTATTTTCCTTCGTGCCGTCCGGTTCACTTCGCAAAATGTCACGCCCGTATTTATGAAAGACATCAACATGAGCGAGCTTTCCTGCTTTTGCTTCTGACAGCGCTGTAGGGTAATCGAGCTCTCTTCCTGTATTGGTTTTCACTGCGATAATATTGTCTTCCTCATTTCTTCTAACCGCAATAATTTCTTCTTTTCCAGATGGAACATTTTCCTGATCGGCAGTTGTTTGCCGGGCTTTATACGATTCATATGCTGCTTCAAATTGATCCATATTTACACCTCCGCTTTTTAGCGTGAACAAAAATGTCGATGATCATGTAAGGTTTTGACACAGCATACGACAATATTTCCTGAGAAATATCGTGGGAATGTGACAAATCCATTCATAATAAAAGGGATTCCGCACAAATACGGAATCCCTCTCAGTTATTTTGTCATGTGTAAATCCTGTGTTTTCATATAACCTGTCGCACCGCCGTAATCAACGAATACCCAATCAAAATCAAAACCGCCTTTATTCGTTTTACTCCAGCCTAAAAAAGAAACGCTTGTGTTTGCTGGGAGAGTCTTGATGCTCTTTCCGTCAGCGGATGTGTATACTTTCGTTTTTGTTTTGGTTTTTACTGTTGTTGCTGCTTTTACAATGTAATGAGTGGAGACAAAGCCTGTTTTTCCGTTTTTATAATGAACCTTTGCCCAGTCAGCATTTGAGAAGGAAATCAGCTTTAAGCTATCGCCTAAGTGCAGTGTATCGGCTTTCTGGCTTGATGCGGAAGCCTTCGTTCTGACATTTAGAGCCTCTGCTGACACCAAATAAGAATCAATCGGATAACTGTATAAATCATCAATGCTTACAGTTGTTTCTGGCTGTTGAGCATGGATCGTGTCAGCGCCGCCTGCAGCAGCCGCAGTCATTCCAGCCGCAAGTGCTAAAGTTGAAAATATTTTTATTGGTTTGTTCATGTCGTTCCTCTCCTCACGTAAGAGAAATAATTCACTCTATATCCCTATTCACGTTATCGCAGGTTTCTAAACATGAAAAAGGATCAGATAAAAATCTGATCCTTGACTATTATTTTTGTGTTTCTAGTTTGAGAGGCGCGGATATTGATTTTTTTACTTTTTTTCCGTGCAAAATGTCATCTGCTGCTTCTGTAGCCAGTTTACCGATTAATTCAGGCTGCTGAGCGACGGTGGCTGATAGCTTCCCGTCTTTAATGGAAGCGAGCGCATCTTTATTGCCGTCAAAACCGATCACCAATATGTCTTTCCCCGAACTGTTAATTGCCTCGAGGGCACCGAGCGCCATTTCATCATTGTGAGCAAAAACAGCTTGGATATCAGGATGGCCCTGCAACAGATTTTCCATGACTGTCAGGCCTTTGGTGCGGTCAAAGTCAGCTGATTGTTTTGTGACGACATTGAGCTTTTTGTCTGCGATGTGATGGAATCCGGAGCCGCGTTCCCGTGTGGCAGAGGCGCCAGGCACGCCTTCTAGCTCTGCTACCTTTGCTCCTTTTCCAAGTTTGTCGGCAATAAACGCCGCGGCCATTTCACCGCCTTTTATATTATCGGAAGCAACGAGAGTTTCAACTTTTCCTTGTTCGGCGGATCGATCGATTGTGACGACGGGCACACCGACTGCGTTTGCAGATTCTACTGCCGTTGAGATCGCCGAAGAATCAGTCGGGTTGATTAATAATGCATCAACGCCTTGCTGAATTAAATCTTCCACGTCACTTGTCTGTTTCGATGAATCATTTTGTGCATCCACAATGATCACTTTCATTCCCCGTTTTTCAGCTTCTTTTTCGATGCCCTTTTTTAATGAGACAAAAAAAGGATTATTAAGCGTTGAGACGGACAAGCCGATGGTGAATTCCTTTTTGTTCCCCGAGTTTGATGGCTTTGCCCATTTAGGAGGCTCAAGCGAACAGGCGGTTAACAAAAATAATGATAACGTTAAAATGACGGATACAGCCTTTTTCATGTAAAAACCCTCCTATGCTGACTTCTTGCGGTCTAACAATACCGCGATTAAGATAACAATCCCTTTGACAACCAGCTGATAAAATGATGAGACGCCAAGCAGATTAAGCCCGTTATTAAGTGTGCCGATGATCAGCACCCCGATTAACGTGCCGACAATGCGGCCGCGGCCGCCGGAAAGGCTTGTCCCGCCTAAGACGACTGCCGCGATAGCATCAAGTTCGTACGATTCCCCGGCAGTCGGCTGGGCTGAATGCAGGCGGGAAGTCAATATGGCACCTGCAAGAGCGGACAAAAGTCCGGCTAAAGAATAGATTATCACTTTCACGCGTGTCACTTTGATGCCTGAAATGAGCGCGGCTTTTTCGTTGCCGCCGATAGCGTATGTTCGGCGTCCAAATGGTGTTTTATGAAGAAGCACCCAAAGGATGACAAAGGCAAGAACCATCGTAATTGCCGGTACAGGAATGCCTAAAAAGTAACCGCGTCCGAACATCTGAAAAGCGTAGTTTGTGCCAAGTCCGGTAATTGGATTTCCGTCAGTATACACAAGCGTCAGTCCGCGAAACACAGTCATAGTCGCAAGTGTGGCGATAAAGGGCGCCATTTTTCCTTTTGTGATCAATAATCCGTTGATCATGCCGAGCATGGCACCAATGATACAGCCAAGGATGATCGCGAGAACCGGATCAACACCGGATACAATCATTCCCGCAACTAAAGCGCTGGACAGAGCAAGAATAGCGCCGACAGAAAGATCAATGCCGCCTGTCAAAATCACAAACGTCATGCCGAACGCGATTAATCCGTTAATGGCGACCTGGCGAAGCAGGTTTAATATATTCAGTGGTTCAAGAAAGCTGGGATTTAAAATAGATACAATGATTACGAGAATAAATAAACCAAGAAACGGGCCGAGTTTTTGCATGACTCCGTCGAAGTGAATCCGTTTGTGTTCTGTTTGCAGTTGTTCCGTTTTCATATTACCGCCCTCCCGTGGCAAGTGTCATAATTCGTTCTTGTGTTGCTTCTCGCGCATCGATTTCTCCGCTGATTCTGCCTTCATGGATCACGATAATCCGATCGCTTATTCCGAGAATTTCCGGCAGCTCTGATGACACCATGATGATAGCGACGCCGCGTTCGGTCAGCTCATTCATCAGCGTATAAATCTCTCGTTTGGCTCCAACATCCACACCTCTGGTTGGCTCATCCAAGATAAGCACTTTCGGTCCGATGCCGATCCACTTGGCTATCACCACTTTTTGCTGGTTTCCACCTGACAAATGGCGTGCGTGCGTTTCCGGTGATGCTGTTTTGATAGTCAGGCGTTTGATTAACAGATCGACAAATTCAGCCTCCCGCTTGTGATCAATGAGACCCTTTGGTGAAAAGCTGGACAGATTGGGCAGGGCAATATTCTCGCGAATCGAGGTGTCGAGCAGAAGCCCTTCATCCTTGCGGTTCTCTGTAATAAAGCCGAGTCCTTTTTTCACCGCTTCCTGCGGGTTCTTAATAGCTGTCTTTTTCCCAGCGATCCATAATTCGCCCGTGTCCAGCCTGTCAACGCCGAACAGCGCTCTCATCATTTCTGTCCGGCCGGCTCCCATTAATCCTGATACACCGACGATCTCACCGGAACGAACATAAAAGCTGACATCTTCAAAACGCCCTTTTACGGAGGCATTTTTCACCTCGAATACTTTGTCACCGAGAGAAGGAGTGCGTTTTGGATATCGTTCAGTCAGCTCCCGTCCGACCATTTTTTTGACGACGTCATCAAAATCAGTTTCTGAGATGTTTGTTGTATCCACCGTTTTTCCGTCACGCATGATGGTAATTCTGTCGCAAATCGCAAAAATTTCTTCCATGCGATGAGAAATATAGACAATGGAGACGCCGTTCTTTTTTAATGCTGTAATGACCTCAAAGAGCTTGCTGATTTCTCGTTCGGTCAAAGCAGCGGTCGGCTCATCCATAATGATCACTTCGGCATTTGTCATAAGCGCTTTTGCGATTTCAATCATTTGCTGCTGTCCAACAGAACATTCACCAGCTTCTTGATCGAGAGAAAGAGAGACAGAGAGTTTATCAAATTGCTCTTTTGCTAGCGCTTTCATTTTTCTTGTTTGTAAAACGCCCAGCTTGGAGGATATCTCCTTACCGATAAATAGATTCTCCAGAACAGTCATTTCCGGCCAGATATTCAATTCCTGATGGATAAAGGCTATCCCATGCTGTTCCGCTTCTTTTGGATTGGAAAAATACGTTTCGTTTCCATTTATGCTGATTTGACCTTGATCCGATTTGTGCAGGCCTGTCAGAATGTTCATAAGCGTGGACTTGCCGGCGCCGTTTTCTCCCATTAACGCGTGAACCTCGCCAGGTAAGAGCTGAAAGGAAACGCCTGATAGCACCTGGTTTTTTCCGAATGCTTTATGAATGTCTTTCATTTCAATCTGCATGTTTCCTCCTCCTTTCTAGAAAAGCACACCCGCCTGCAGGATGCAGTTGGCATATGGTGTGAATTCACCCGTTCTAATGATGGCTTTTGCTTCTTTTGTCAGCAGCTTAAACTCCTCGTGCGAAAGGTATTCAATCTTTTGTTTAGAGAAAAGATTTTCTAGAAATCTCGCATTCTCTTGATTAGATGTTTTTATTTCAGCTGCGGCAATGACTTTTTCGACGACCATATCGTCAGCGAGCACTGCCGCTGTATCTTGGAAAGCCGGGAGACCCGGCTTTAATGAAAGATCAATTTTCAAAACGCCGTCAGGGACCGGCAATCCGGCATCTGCAATGACAACTTTATCAGTGTGGCCAAGGTCAGCTAAAAGCTTGGCAAGATGGCTGTTTAGTATACCGTGTTTTTTCATGACAGCAGCTCCTCTACTTCATTTCTTGTCGGCATGCCGCCTTGGGCACCGAAGGAACAGACAGAAAGGGAAGCGGCACGATTGGCAAACCGCAATGCAGCTTCAATGTCTTTTCCTTCAGCCAGAGCCACGGCAAACGCTGCATTAAACGTATCACCGGCTCCGGTTGTATCCACGGGCTCAACAGGGAAGGACGGGATGAGCACCTCTTTGCTGCCAGCTGAATAGCGGACGCCTTGTTTTCCTTCTGTAATAAAGAGTTTTGCCGGATAAAGCGCCAGGGCTTCAGAAATGGTAAGCTCAGGGAATAAGAGCGAAGCCTCGTGTTCATTCGGCGTGAGATAGGTGGCGTGATCAATTGTTTCCTGCTTCAGCGGGCGGGCCGGTGCCGGGTTTAGCATGATCGGGATATCGTGGGAATGGCAGTATTTGCACACCTCATCAACCGTTTCCTCTGGGATTTCCTGCTGAATCAGGACCATATCGACCTTTTCAATCTGTTCAAGCGCATGTATCGCATACGCTGGAGTGATGTCATCGTTCGCACCTTTGACAACGACAATGCTGTTATCACCTTCAGCAAGCACAATGTGGGCGGTTCCGCTTTCTTTGTGTGTAACCGGTTCCATATAGTCAATGCAAACACCGTTTGCTTTTAAGTTATTCAAAATAGCTGTTCCATAATGATCGTCTCCAACCTTCCCGACCATAAATACTTGAGCCCCAAGTCTTGCTGCGGCAACCGCCTGATTTGCTCCTTTGCCGCCCGGCACAGTTTGAAACGACGTGCCAAGAACCGTTTCACCGGCTTTTGGGCGTTTGTCCGAGGTGACCACTAAATCCATAGAACAACTTCCAATCACACAAATATTACGCATCATCATCTTCCTTTCTTGTCGTCTTTCTTCCTATATAGGTGACAGGCATTTGAATGGCCGTTTCTGCCAGCGGCTGTTTTTTGATGATACGCAAAAGCAGTCTGGCTGCTTCTTTCCCCATATCATATGATGGCTGTTTAATTGTAGACAGTGGCGGGAACAGCAGCTCGCTTTGCGGAATGTCATCATAGCCGATAATTTGAATGTCCTCCGGCACTTTTTTTCCGCGCCGCAATGCTTCATGTAAAACTGCAGCGGCTTGAATATCGTTACTCGCAATCACACCGTCTGTCGCTGGATAAGCAGCAAACAGCTTCTTCGCCATTGATTGTGCATCTTTAATAGAAAATGAAGCAGTTTCAATCACCTGAAAATCAACTTCAGCCTGCTGTAAAATTTCCAAAGCGCCGTTAAAGCGGTCTTGAGCGGTCGGCAGGTGAGCGGGGCCTCTCAAGAGCGTAATGCGCCGGCTTTTTCCGTGAATGATAGCTTCGGCGGCTAACTTTCCTCCTGTAAAGCCATCACTGGACACAGAAGGGGCCCCTTCAAGAGTTCTGTCCAGAAAAACGACCGGATAGTTCATGCCGCTGTATTCCTCAAGATCCGGGTAATTCGTTGCGGCAATAATGCCTGCAACATGGTTTTGCTTAAATGTTTGAAGGTACTCAAGTTCTTTTTTCAATTCCTCGTCACTGTTGCCGAATATAAGGCGATAGCCCTCCTGGTTCAATTCATCCTCCGCACCGCGGGCAAGCTGGGGGAAGAAAGGGTTTGTGATATCCGGGAGCAAAAGTCCGATCAGCCGGGATTCTCTTTTATATAAAGATCTGGCGACTTCATTCGGGTAATAGTTCAGCTTCTCCATCGCCGCTATGACACGGGTTCGCGTTTCTTCGTGTACATAGCCGTTATCATTCAGGACGCGGGAAACCGTCGCAACTGAAACGCCCGCCGCTCCGGCGACATCTTTAATTGTAGCCAAAACAGCTCCTCCTCGTTTATGTAACCGTTTACATAGATAGATTATCATGGGTGATCCGAAGTTGGCAATAAAAATATCAAAAGAAATCTATTTGTAAATTGTATATATAATTGAAAAATTTAAGGTTTTCACTCTTTTTTTGACAAAGTCTTCACAAATATGGATGAAGATTTCTTGAACAAATATTAAGTTTTATTAAAATTGTTTCAATGTCATGCGTTTAGACCTGTAAATGAAAAGAAACAGGAAAGACTATCAGCCCAGAAAATGTTTAATTATGTTAGAGAATTCGGACTCGTAAATTTAGCGTTTTCATCTTGGAACTCCTTAGTCATTTTGGAATGGGCCTCATATTGCTTATTCCATGCAGAAAGGATGACATTATGACCTTATCCTTAAGAAACAGGATCAAACTATTTTGTGTTCATAAGAACCGGAAACATGCATGAGAGCGGGAGAAGTTTGATAATACAGGCTGAAAAAAAGATTGATTTGAAATGCATATTAAATTTAAACAGCAGGCTGTGACTATACGTACAGAAGGATATCAGAAGAAAAATGAAAGCGCATTCCTTTTGATTTTTAAAAAAAGAGATAAGGTATAAGTCCTGCTGTTTACCAAAAATAGAAAACAGTTTGTAGGTATAAAATCTCTTTCAAAAGAGAATTTTGGCTTAGTCGATGAGGGGAGATTATGTTACATAATGCCGATTGAGAATTCATAGTGATTCTATATACTGATGAATGAATTTACAACAATATAGAAGGAGATGTCGAAAAGCAATGTGGTTACTCATTATAGCCTGTGCTGTCATACTGGTCATCGGAATATTAGAAAAACGACGACATCAGAAAAACATTGATGCCCTCCCTGTTCGGGTGAATATTAACGGCATCCGAGGAAAATCGACTGTGACAAGGCTGACAACCGGAATATTAATAGAAGCCGGTTACAAGACTGTTGGAAAAACAACAGGTACAGATGCAAGAATGATTTACTGGGACACACCGGAGGAAAAGCCGATTAAACGGAAACCACAGGGGCCGAATATCGGAGAGCAAAAAGAAGTCATGAGAGAAACTGTAGAAAGAGGGGCTAACGCGATTGTCAGTGAGTGCATGGCTGTTAACCCGGATTATCAAATCATCTTTCAGGAAGAACTTCTGCAGGCCAATATCGGCGTCATTGTTAACGTTTTAGAGGATCATATGGATGTCATGGGGCCGACGCTGGATGAAATTGCGGAAGCGTTTACCGCTACTATTCCTTATAATGGCCATCTTGTCATTACAGATAGTGAATATACCGAGTTCTTTAAACAAAAAGCAAAAGAACGAAACACAAAAGTCATCATTGCTGATAACTCAAAAATTACAGATGAATATTTACGTAAATTTGAATACATGGTATTCCCTGATAACGCTTCTCTGGCCTTGGGTGTGGCTCAAGCACTCGGCATTGATGAAGAAACAGCATTTAAGGGAATGCTGAATGCGCCGCCAGATCCGGGAGCAATGAGAATTCTTCCGTTGATCAGTCCGAGCGAGCCTGGGCACTTTGTTAATGGGTTTGCCGCAAACGACGCTTCTTCTACTTTGAATATATGGAAACGTGTAAAAGAAATCGGTTACCCGACCGATGATCCGATCATCATCATGAACTGCCGCGCAGACCGTGTCGATCGGACACAGCAATTCGCAAATGACGTATTGCCTTATATTGAAGCAAGTGAACTGATCTTAATCGGTGAAACAACAGAACCGATCGTAAAAGCCTATGAAGAAGGCAAAATTCCTGCAGACAAACTGCATGATCTAGAGTATAAGTCAACAGATGAAATTATGGAATTATTAAAGAAAAGAATGCACAATCGTGTCATATATGGCGTCGGCAATATTCATGGTGCCGCAGAGCCTTTAATTGAAAAAATCCACGAATACAAGGTTAAGCAGCTCGTAAGCTAGGGGGAAATGCAGACATGTTCGGATCAGATTTATACATCGCACTCATTTTAGGTGTACTACTCAGTTTAATTTTCGCGGAAAAAACAGGGATCGTGCCGGCAGGACTGGTTGTACCGGGATATTTAGGACTTGTGTTTAATCAGCCGGTCTTTATTTTACTTGTTTTGCTAGTGAGCTTGCTCACGTATGTCATTGTGAAATACGGTTTATCCAAATTTATGATTTTGTACGGACGCAGAAAATTCGCTGCCATGCTGATAACAGGGATCGTACTGAAAATCGCATTTGATTTTCTATACCCGATTGTACCATTTGAAATCGCAGAATTTCGAGGAATCGGCATCATCGTGCCAGGTTTAATTGCCAATACCATTCAGAAACAAGGTTTAACGATTACGTTCGGAAGCACGCTGCTATTGAGCGGAGCGACCTTTGCTATCATGTTTGTTTACTACTTAATTTAATGTAAGGTGTGTCAAACGATGAAAAAAGAACTGAGCTTTCATGAAAAGCTGCTAAAGCTGACAAAACAGCAAAAAAAGAAAACCAATAAGCACGTATTTATTGCCATTCCGATCGTTTTTGTCCTCATGTTCGCTTTCATGTGGGCGGGACAAGCAGAAACACCGAAGGTCAAAACGTATTCTGACGACGTACTCTCCGCCTCATTTGTCGGCGATATTATGATGGGCCGCTATGTTGAAAAAGTAACGGAGCAAAAAGGGGCAGACAGTATTTTTCAATATGTTGAACCGATCTTTAAATCCTCGGATTATGTAGCAGGAAACTTTGAAAACCCGGTAACCTATCAAAAGAATTATAAACAAGCAGATAAAGAGATTCATCTGCAGACGAATAAAGAATCGGTGAAAGTATTGAAGGATATGAATTTCACGGTTCTCAACAGCGCAAACAACCACGCCATGGATTACGGCGTTCAGGGGATGAAAGATACACTTGGAGAATTTGCGAAGCAAAACCTTGATATCGTTGGAGCGGGGTACAGCTTAAGTGATGCGAAAAAGAAAATTTCGTACCAGAAAGTCAATGGGATAACGATTGCGACGCTTGGCTTTACCGATGTGTCCGGGAAAGGCTTCGCAGCTAAAAAGAATACACCTGGCGTGCTTCCCGCAGATCCTGAAATCTTCATCCCTATGATTTCAGAAGCGAAAAAATATGCGGACATCGTGGTTGTGCAGTCACACTGGGGCCAAGAGTATGACAATGATCCAAACGACCGCCAGCGCCAGCTTGCAAGAGCCATGTCCGATGCGGGAGCTGACATCATCGTCGGCCATCACCCGCACGTCTTAGAACCGATTGAAGTATATAACGGAACCGTTATTTTCTACAGTCTCGGAAACTTTGTCTTTGACCAGGGCTGGACGAGAACGAGAGACAGTGCACTTGTTCAGTATCACCTGAAGAAAAATGGAACAGGCCGCTTTGAAGTGACACCGATCGATATCCATGAAGCGACACCTGCACCTGTGAAAAAAGACAGCCTTAAACAGAAAACAATTATTCGCGAACTGACGAAAGACTCTAATTTCGCTTGGAAAGTAGAAGACGGAAAACTGACGTTTGATGTTGATCATAGTGACAAACTAAAATCTAAATAATCGGAGTGATAAAGATGAAATTTGTCAAAGCCATCTGGCCGTTTGTTGCCGTAGCCATCGTGTTCATGTTTATGTCAGCTTTTAAATTCAATGATCAGCTGACAGATCAGGAAAAACAGAAGATTGATACAGAGATGCATAAAATCCAACAGCAGGAAGAAACGGCAAGCACCAATAAATAATTCAAAAAAGAGAGTGTCTGATGAGACACTCTCTTTTTATTTACCCAGCATATTCATTCTGTAAAAATTTCAAAATGTTGCTTAACATATTCAAAAAAATACCGATGTTAAAACTGCAAAAAGAGGAGGAGATACGAAAAGTGAACTCACTAGCAAACTGGAAGAAGTTTTTGCTTGTGGCGGTTATCATTTGTTTTTTGGTTCCCATTATGACAAAAGCGGAGATTGCGGAGGCTGATACATCATCTGAATTGATCATCAGCGAAGCAAAAAGCCTGCTTGGTTATCAGTATAAATACGGCGGTGAATCGCCGAAAGAGGGCTTCGACCCTTCAGGATTAATACAATATGTTTTCAGTAAGGCTGATATTCATCTGCCGAGATCTGTAAACGACCAGTATAAAATCGGAACAGCTGTAAAACCGGAAGACCTGAAGCCGGGTGATATTTTGTTTTTCAAGAAAGAGGGAAGCAGCGGCACTGTTCCGACACACAACGCTCTCTATATCGGAGACGGCCAAATGATTCACAGTACACAGTCAAAAGGGGTTATCATCACCAATTACAAAAAAAGCAGCTATTGGAGCGGGTCTTATATCGGGGCGAGACGAATCGCTGCCGATCCGGCAACGGCTGATGTTCCTGTCGTTCAGGAGGCTGAAAAATATATCGGCATTCCATATGTGTTTGGCGGCAGCACACCGTCAGAGGGCTTTGATTGCTCGGGGCTTGTGCAATATGTGTTTCAACAGGCACTCGGCATTTATCTGCCGCGATCAGCCGAACAGCAGTGGGCAGTGGGCGAGAAGGTAGCCACTCAGAATATAAAGCCAGGTGATGTCGTCTATTTCAGCAATACGTATAAAACAGGAATTTCGCATGCAGGCATTTATGCGGGCGGGGGCAGGTTTATTCAGGCAAGCCGATCAGAAAAAGTAACCATTTCCTATTTATCAGAGGATTACTGGAAATCGAAAATGACGGGCATTCGCCGATTTGACAACCTGACAATCCCGAAAGAAAATCCGATTGTATCCGAAGCTACGCTTTATGTCGGAGAAGTGCCTTACAAACAGGGCGGAGTGTCTCCAGAGACAGGATTTGATACAGCTGGATTTGTCCAGTATGTATACCAGAAAGCAGCCGGTATTTCCCTGCCTCGATACGCAACAAGCCAGTACACAGCCGGCACTAAGATTGAGAAGGCGGACCTGAAGCCGGGAGACATTGTGTTCTTCCAATCAACAAGCTTAAATCCCGCCATCTATATCGGAAACGGACAAGTTGTTCATGTCACATTATCAAACGGCGTGACCATCACCAATATGAACACGAGCACGTATTGGAAGGATAAATACGCAGGAAGTATACGGGTGCAATAAAAAAAAGACTCCAGAATCTCTGGAGTCTTTTCTTTATGCATATTGCCCTGAAAGAAGCTGATCTATAAAGTAGGCCACACCATTTTCGTCATTGCTTTTTGTGACAAAGGTGCTTTTTTCTTTTAATTCATCAATCGCATTTTCCATGGCGATACGGTGTCCGGCGACTTCAAACATGGACAAATCGTTCGGACTGTCGCCGATCGCATAGATATCCTGTGTTTCAATTCCGTATATGTCAGCCAGCTTTGTTAACGCGCGTCCTTTTCCTGAAGAGGCCGGCAGGATTTCAATAATATGTTTTCCGGAAGAGGTTTGCGCCAGTTTTTTATGATGCTTCAGCTCTTCCTTCGCTTGTTTCAGCTTGTCCATATCAAAGGAGAAGCAAAGAAGCTTATAAATGTTTTCACCGCCCTCAAAAACAGATTCGATATGAGGGATTGGTTTAATGCCAAACTGCTTGAATTGAGTCATGGCCCCTTGCCACAATTCATCTGTCTGTTCGTTTGGATTTGCGCTCTTTAGAATGTCTAGCTCCGCGTGCAGCTTAGCTTCGCCGTCAAAAGGAGAAAGCAGATGGTCATCTGTATATACCTCAAAGTAAATGTTTTTTGACAGTAAGTAATCAGCAATCGCTTTGCCGGCTTCCTGATCCATTAATGTCCGGCTGATCAAACGGTAACCCGTGTCGTGGATCGTGCCGCCATTAGCCGCAATAATAGGGATGTCCAAGTCATCCAACAGCGCTTTTACATCAAATGTTGCTCTTCCCGTGCAAATGGTGACGAGGATGCCGACATCGACGGCCCGCTTGATCGCCGCTCTGTTTTCCGCAGAAATGACGCTTTCTTTATTTAACAATGTTCCATCTAAATCAATCGCAATACATTTCATATGTAGGGGGAACCTCCTTAAAAATGAAGCTGCTTCGTGTAGTATGTTCAGCTTGTCTGCGAAACATAATCCATATAAACCAAGGCTAAACGTTACTTTGAAAATTTTCAACAAGGAAATATGTAAAACGGGATGGCGTAATCGCCATCCCGTTCATTATACACCTAAATCATTTTGTAGCTCTTTTTTCACTTCCTGCAGCTTTTGCTGATCCAATTTGAAATAATAAACGCCGGCAGGTTCGTAATCATAACCCGTCAGCTGAATAGACTCAACTGATTTCAATGAAGTGATGAACGGGAACAGGCCGATGGCATCTTTAAGAGATAAGTTCATTTTCAAGTTTTGCCCCATCGTATCGACAATATCATCATAAGCTGGTATTGAGCTCAATGATTTTGATTTATCTATAATAGCGCTCAGCACTTCCATTTGTCTTTGCCCGCGTAAAAGGTCACTGTCCGCTTTACGTGTTCTTACGTAAGCGAGCGCTTCTTCCCCATCAAGCGTATGTGTTCCTTTTTGAAGAACGACTTTACCTTTTGTATCTTTTTTGATTTGCTGAATGACCTTATCGCTTTTTACTGTTACTTTGACGCCATTTAACTCGTTTACGACGTCTTCAAAAGCCGTGAAATTGCTTTCTACGACATAATCCACGGGAATATCCAGCATCTCTTCAACTGTTTTCACAGTCAGATCAACGCCGCCGTAGGCGTGAGCATGTGTGAATTTATCATACCCGTGGCCGGGGATGTTGACATAGGCGTCACGCGGGATGCTCAGCATTTTAGCTGTTTTTTCTTTCCGATTAAATGTAACCAGCACATTCGCGTCACTTCTTGCCTGATCGACGGTCTCGCCGTTTTTCTCTCTGGCATCAATCCCTAAGAGCAATACAGAAAAAGAATCCTTACCAGGATCAAATTCTTTAATCCGTTTTACTGATTGTTCTCCGCGTGCTAGGCTGACGTGCGCTTCTTTAGAAGCATTGTTCAGCTTTACAAAAGCATAGGCGCCGACAGAGCCTGCCGCAATGACTAAGAAAGCCATTAAACCGACAACGACTTTCACCCATTTTCTCAGTTTTCTCTTTTTCTTTCTGCGCTGTGATCGTTCTTCCATATATCAATACCTCACGTTTCTTTAATATTTGAAGCGTACCATTCATTTTGCCATGGGGCAACTCCTCGAAAGACATTTTCCGATAAATATTCCTATATTTATAATTTCTTGTTTTTGAAAATTGATAACGATGATGTGCTGAATCACCTTATATTGGACGCTGGAACAGGTAAAATGTTTCGGTGACATTGAAAAAAATCCAAGTAAATGATTGGAAGACTCATGATCTACAAAATTAAAAGGTTTAATGACCGGAAAAAGAGGCTAAAAGATTTCTAAAAAAATCCCACAGACTATCTCATTGCAGCTGATGGAGAAAGGGAGTCATTTTTATGAAAAAGCAGTCAAATATATGGCTTTATTTTTTCGGAGCTCTTGGTGGCGCGTTATATGGCTATGATACCGGAGTGATTTCCGGAGCTATTTTATTTATGAAAAAGGAATTAGGATTGAATGCGTTTACAGAAGGGCTTGTTGTCAGCTCCTTACTGGTTGGGGCGATACTAGGCTCGGGAGCGGCCGGCAAGCTGACTGACCGTTTCGGAAGAAAAAAAGCAATTATGGCGGCCGCGCTGTTGTTTTGTATAGGCGGTCTTGGTGTGGCACTGGCCCCAAATACGGGAGTCATGGTGCTGTTTCGCATCATTTTGGGACTTGCAGTCGGAACATCGACAACAATCGTGCCGCTTTATTTATCTGAACTGGCGCCAAAGCATAAGCGCGGGGCGCTGTCATCACTGAATCAGCTGATGATCACGGTCGGCATCCTTCTTTCTTATATTGTCAATTACATATTTGCCGATGCTGAAGCGTGGCGCTGGATGCTTGGATTGGCTGCTGTACCGTCACTGCTCCTGCTCATTGGCATTTTGTTTATGCCGGAGAGCCCGCGGTGGCTGTTCACGAATGGCGAAGAAAACAAAGCGAAGAAAATTCTTGAAAAGTTGCGTGGCACAACAGATATTGATCAGGAAATACATGATATAAAAGAAGCGGAAAAGCAGGATGAAGGCGGCCTGAAGGAGCTGTTCGATCCATGGGTGCGCCCAGCCCTGATTGCCGGTTTGGGATTGGCATTTTTGCAGCAATTTATCGGAACGAATACGATCATCTACTATGCGCCAAAAACCTTTACAAACGTCGGGTTCGGAAACTCCGCTTCAATTTTAGGAACGGTCGGAATCGGCACAGTCAATGTTCTCATGACATTAGTAGCGATTAAAGTCATCGACAAGATCGGAAGAAAGCCGTTATTGCTATTCGGGAATGCGGGGATGGTGATCAGCTTGATCGTTCTCGCTTTAGTAAATCTCTTTTTCGGTGACACTCCGGCTGCCTCATGGACGACCGTCATTTGTTTAGGTGTGTTTATCGTTGTCTTTGCGGTCAGCTGGGGGCCGGTTGTCTGGGTGATGCTTCCTGAATTGTTCCCGCTTCACGTCAGAGGAATCGGGACGGGTGTTTCGACCTTAATGCTGCACGTTGGGACACTCATTGTTTCACTAACCTATCCAATGTTAATGGAAGCGATCGGAATCAGTTATTTATTCCTGATTTATGCCGCAATCGGTATCATGGCCTTCTTATTTGTCCGATTTAAAGTGACAGAGACAAAGGGAAAAAGCCTTGAAGAAATTGAGCAGGATTTACGGGACAAAAACGGACAAGGAGGACAGGCCGGAAAACAGCAAACGGTCGGAACATAAAAAAAGGTGCGCGATCACGCGCACCTTTTTGATTGCTCATTTTCCAACCGAGCCAAAGTTAATGATTTTAAAAGAAATATTGTACCTAAAATCAGCTTCAGTAAATATTTCATCCCAATGCCCTTTTACTTTATTCCAGTAGTCAGGATATTGAATCCTTATATGGTCTGAGAAAAAGACTGGGTCGGTTTTATACTCGTGCTGCAGTTTTTCCATCACCTGCTTTACATCTCGTTCAAGCTTTTTCTCAAAAATCTTTTCCAGCCTGTGCAAATATCTTTTGCTGAAGGAATTTTCATTCGGGTTTTGGTCTTCTGTCAGGATGCCTTTCGTTTTAACAGTAATCTGAAAGACAGGCTTTCCGTTTTTAATGACTGGTTTAATTTTCGTTTTCGACTTTTTGATTTCAAACGTAATCGGATGCCCTTTATCTGTCGTCGGCATGACACCGCCTTGGATCGTCCCCATGACCCATGTCAGTGTCTGGGTTTCATCAGCTGAAAGAAATCCAACGAGTTTATTGCTGCCTCTTTTGATAATGCCTGCTCCGTCATACTTGGCTTTTCCCTTTTCGTTTTTCACGGCTTGAATAAGATAACTGTACCCGTTCTGAGAGTAGACAGAAGCTCTTCCGATGCGCAGCGGTATCATAATCTTACCGTTATACCCGCTGTGAGTTGTCAAATCAATCAGTTTTTCTGAAGGCATTGGCTGCTGCTGATTGGTTTTTCCTTTTGTAAAGATATCAGCCGCCTTCCCTCTGGCCGCCATCAAATAGCTGCTTCGCCGCAGCTCATCATCCCGGATAAAGTGGTTGAAGACTTGGTCAACATTTTGATTCCTCATCAGTTTTTCTCCCAGAAGAATCACTTTTAAATGATCGCTGTAAACAGGAGGGTCCTTGATGGCTACATCACTGACTGCTTCCAGGATCGTCTTCCCGTGGGACGTCACATTAACGAATTCGGGTTTTCCGGATGATTGGCTGTCTTCGCTTTGGGGAAGCAGGTTTTGATACGTCAGTTTGTACTGGTGATCATCTGTCTCATCGATTGCCAGCCCTCTGGCAAAGGATAGTTTCTCGATATTTTTGACATCCCAGCACCCGCAGAGGGCCAGCAGCATAAAAAACATGACTGCGAGCTTTGTGGCTGTTTTCATTGCAGCTGACCCCTCCCTAATTTTTTCTGTATCCAGCTTAAAAACCAGACGAAGAATGGAATTGTAATCACAATTAAGAAAGCATATCCAAGAAGTGTCCCGTAATAAAACACGTCATTCAAGTCCTTAGGATACATCGTTATGAAAAACGTCGCAGCCAGCATTGCAGTCAGCAGCCATGCATTATTTTTATTTTTCAGATGAAAGATTTCCGTTAACCCGATATGGGCGCCTTTGAACGATCCGAGCATACAGGCAAATTGCTGGGCTGTCCAAGTCAGCTGTAAGAACAAATCAAATCGTTCAATAAAAATACCCGGAACCTCTAATGCGTGAATAAGGGAAATGGTTGGCCATGTCACCGTTTTTGCCTCAGCCACAGTCATACAGCCAATCACAATGAGCAAAGTAATGCTGTAGAACACTGTGGAAATCGCGATGCCCAGAGCAACAGCCTTTTTCACTTGCTTCGGATCTCTCATAAAAGGGACCAGGTAAAAAATGATTTCAAATCCTGAGAAATATAATAGTGTTTTTGGGAATAAAGAGAAAAAGCTTTGATAGCCTCCTTCAAAAACCGGCCGGATAAAATCAAGCTGGAACAAGCGAAAGCTGAACATTAGAAGCATCATAAAAATAATAAGGGTAATGGGAAAAATATAAGCGTATACCTTTCCAATGGAATAAACGCCTCCGCCCACATGATAGATGGCAACTGCAAGAAATATAAACACCACAACTGCCATTGGCGTATTTTTCAACAAAAAGAAACCGACAACCTCCCCTAAAATCCGTGCTTGATAGCCGACAATCCCAATGAAATAAAGACAGATATACAAATTTAATAGAAGGCCGATGAATTTTCCAGCTACAATGCTGTTGAGCTTAAAAAGGGTTTTTTCGCTGTTTTTTTGAAGAAAAGGCAAAAAAAGCAGAACGATGATAATAAAAATAACGCCCTGGATCAGTATCATTAGCCATCCGCTCGGACTGTCGGTTTCGGCGGCTGAGCGGGGAAGGGTCAGCACCCCGGCACCGATCAATGTGCTGCTGATCATAATGAGCGTCTGCATAAATGTCAGTTTATGCTCTGATTTCCTCATAGCCATCACCTTTGTCTGATGTTATCTTCGGGATCGTTTCGTGTCGGTCTTCTTTTTAAAAACATCGTAGGAATACGGATGACCGTGTCTTTCAAATCCTGTCCAGGCTGCGCCATGATCGGGATAATGTAATCCTCGCCAAAGCTTTTCAGGCGCATTAAGTGACCGATTACAAACAGAAAGACCATAATGACGCCATACATGCCAAGTACTGCTGCGCTGATCATTGCAGCTATGCGTATCAGCCGCAGCGGAAAGTTATAAGCGTATGAAGGAACAGTAAAGGATGCCAGTGCAGTGACAGAAACGACAATGACCATAAGGGCACTGACGATTTGCGCCTGAACAGCTGCCTGCCCAATGACAACGCCGCCGATAAGGCCAATCGTCTGTCCAATCGGTTTAGGAAGCCTTAATCCGGCTTCTCGAATCAATTCGATCGTAAAGATCATGATAAAGGCCTCTACAAAAGGCGGGAACGGTACGTTTAGCCTGCTGCCTGCAATGGAAATGGCCATTCTAGTCGGCAATAGCCCGGTGTGAAAAGAAACGAGAGATATATACAGGCCGGGCAAATAAATGGTGATCAGAACGCTGGAATAACGAAGAAGGCGTACAACTGACATTGGAAGCCAGCGCTGACTGTAATCATCGGGAGAATGAATAAATTCGTCAACCGTAGCCGGCACAATCAAAGCAAACGGCGTACCATCCACTAATATGGACACTCGTCCTTCTAACAGTGCAGCCTCTACACGATCTGGCCGTTCTGTGCTTAAAATCGTAGGGAAAATTGAAAATGGTTCATCTTCAATCAGCTGTTCAAGCGTCCCCGATTCTGGCAAATCATCTATATTGACTGATTTCAGCCTTTTAAACACTTCCTTGGTGACATAATCTGGGGCGATATCCTGAATATAAGCGACAGCGACTTTCTTTTTCGTCCTTTTTCCGAGTGTCATTTCCTTGATGATAAGGTTAGGATCACTCGTCCTTTCCCGCAAAAGCGCCGTGTTTGTCCGCAGGTTTTCAATAAACCCTACTTTAGGACCGCGTTCCACAACTTCGGAGGAGGGTTCTTCAAGACTGCGTGTTTTAACTGACTTTGTGTCAAAAGCTAATCCTCCGCGATAGCCATCAGCTAGCAAAATGGCTTGCCCTGTAAAAACGAGCTGCTCTATTTCTTTCATTGTTGAAACAACGCTATGATGAAAGCCGAAAAAAAAGGCAGATAAGTCTTCAATCGAGCATTCCTTATGGGCTAAAGCCTCTTTTTGTAAAGGAGAAATGACATATTGCGCCAGCATTTTATTCTCTGTCAGACCGTCAATATACAGTAAACACGCCTTCCGTCTGCTATCTCCGAAAGCAAATGTATAAAACATCATATCGTCGTTTTGTCCCAATGTTTTTTTCAGTGTGTCTAAATTGTTCTGGAGATCAGAGTCGATTTGCATAGTTTCTCTCCTTCATAAACAGATTGACGGTTTTTATTAATTTGTATCAAAAAAGGAGAATTATTCTTATCGAGGAAAAGGCTGAAACAAAGCTTCTTTTCAACGTGATATAATAGAAAGGAAGCGTTTTCTTTGAAGGGGTCATGAAAAGATGATGCTTTGTACATATGTTGACATCTGAAAAAAGCAGCTTATACGGGCGTTTGTAAGAGGGGCGCACCGGGAAAATGATGATCAGTTATTTACAGGGGAGGGGTACGGATCATGACGCAATCACCAATTTTTCTAACGCCTGTGTGTAAAGAAAAAATCTGGGGCGGAACCGCTTTACGAGATAGATTTGGATACGGTATTCCTTCAGAATCAACGGGGGAATGCTGGGCCATTTCCGCTCATCCAAAAGGACCGAGCACTGTTGCGAATGGCCCGTATAAAGGAAAGACATTGATCGAGCTTTGGGAAGAGCACCGTGAACTATTCGGCGGCGTAGAGGGGGATCGGTTTCCGCTTCTGACAAAGCTGCTGGATGTGAAGGAAGATACGTCAATTAAAGTTCACCCTGATGATTACTATGCCGGAGAATACGAAGAGGGAGAACTCGGCAAGACGGAATGCTGGTACATTATCGACTGTAAGGAAAACGCGGAAATCATTTACGGTCATACGGCCCGCTCAAAAACCGAACTTGTCACAATGATCAACAGTGGTGACTGGGAGGGCCTGCTGCGAAGGATCAAAATTAAACCGGGTGATTTTTATTATGTGCCAAGCGGAACGCTGCACGCATTGTGCAAGGGGGCACTAGTTTTAGAGACTCAGCAAAATTCAGATGCCACATACCGGGTGTACGATTATGACCGTCTTGATAGCAACGGGAATCCGAGAGAGCTTCATTTTGCCAAAGCGGTCAATGCCGCCACAGTTCCCCATGTGGATGGGTATATAGATGAATCGACCGAATCAAGAAAAGGAATAACCATTAAAACGTTTGTTCAAGGGGAATATTTTTCGGTATATAAATGGGACATCAATGGCGAAGCTGAAATGGCTCAGGATGAATCCTTTCTGATTTGCAGCGTGACAGAAGGAAGCGGTTTGCTGATGTATGAGGGCGAAACATGTCCGCTCAAAAAAGGCGATCACTTTATTTTGCCGGCTCAAATGCCCGATTTTACGATGAAAGGAACTTGTACGCTTATCGTATCTCATATTTAAACTTAATCTCACTTCGAGATTAAGTTTTTTTTATTAGAAAATGGAAGTGATTCACCTATAAATGAAGCATGCGCGTGCCGATAAATAAACTAGTTTTATATACTCATAGAAGAAGAAAGAGGAGAAGGAATGAAAAAGAGATTAATCGCACCTATGCTTCTATCCGCCGCGTCCCTTGCCTTTTTTGCCATGTCTGGTTCCGCCCAGGCCGCCGCGTATACCGACTACTCCATATATAAGGTAGAGCCGTCGAATACGTTCAGTACAGAAAGCCAAGCCTCACAAGCTGTCGCCAAACTGGAAAAAGATACTGGCTGGGATGCATCCTATCAGGCTTCAGGCACAACAACGACCTACCAAATTTCCGCCTCAGGCATTCATAGCGACTCAGAAGCGAAAGCAATACTGAGCGGACTCACCAAACAGACATCGATTACCGGAAAGTCAAGTCCTGTCGGAAGCAAACAGCCATATGTCACCATCTCGTCAGGTGCCATTTCCGGAGAAAAACAGGCCAACACAATCCTGGCAAAGCTGAAGCAGGAGACGGGAGTAGCTGGCGCTGTAAAAGCGTACGGAGCACCTCAGCCCTATATGAATGTCATGACATCAGACATTGCTGATGAGACAAAAGTCAAGGCGCTTATCCAGAGCCTGGCTAAGCAAACGGGGATTAAAAGCTCGTATCAGCCCATCACACACTCGGTGTCTGTCACAACCATCCAGTCAGGCACAATCGTCGGAGACAGCAGAGCAGCGCAGATCAAAAGCGCCTTTCAAAAGGAATCGGGGCTGCAGGCATCATTAAAGGAAACGGTGAAAGGACAAGCCTATTATACGTTTACAACTGCCGCCATTTCAGGTGAAGCGAATGCCAAAACTCTATTGCAGCAGCTGAAACAAAGCACTGGCATCACAGGCAGCTACAAGTCAATCAATCAAAAAACAACCGTTGAGTCATACAATGTCCAATCAGCTTATTTCAAAGGCCTGAATACAGTAAAGGACGCCATCAGCCAGATCAAGAAAAACACCGGCTTATCAGGCAGTTACCAACAGGTTGGAAAAAGCACATCATATACCGTGAATATGAAGGGGATAACAAAACAGCAGCTCCAAAAAGTAGATACTTTCTTTAAAAAGAAAAAATGGCATTATACGTCATCCAGCGTCAAAAAAACAACAACGTCTGCGGCTTACCAAATCACGACAGCAAAAATGTTAGGCGAGCAGCAAGCAAACAAAGCAGCAGCCTTCTTTGCTCAGAAAAAAGTAAAAGCCACAAAAACAACAGCTGGAACTACAGCAGAAAATCAATATCAGCTCATCTCAGAAGAAACATCAGACCAATCAAAAGTCACAAAGGGATTGAACTTATTAAAGAAAAATCAGCTGAGTGCTTCTGCGAAATCAGTCAAAAAACAAATAGCTGACACATTCAAGATCACAACTGAATCTCTGCTTGATCAAACGAAAGTCAATCAGGCACTCACGTTTTTCAACAAGTCGAATCATATATCAGCAGCAAGCCAGAAAACCGGCCAGTCGGCAGCAAGCAGCTATCGAATCACAACTGAAGCCATCATCAGCCAAGAAGACATTGACCGCGTTTTAGCATTTTTTAAACAAAACAATACCTCCGGCACAACGGCAAAAACAAGTGAAACGGCATATACACAATACAAAATCGTGACAGCCCAGCTCAGCAGCAAAACTGCATTGAACAATGGGTTAACCTATCTTAAATCGCAAGGTTTAACTCCGAGCTACACAACGAAAAGCAATACGCTTTATAAAATCAGCGTAAACGAACAGTTCACAGGCAATGATACAGCTGCTGCGGCATCATCGAAGCTAAAACAATTATACGGATGGGCATCATCTATCGTGAAAGTCAAAAACGGCCCGCAAATCATGAAAACAAATTACAATCTCTCGCTTCGTGATATGGTCCAAAAACAAATGACAGTAAGTCCGCAAACAGACGGGGCGGCTTACGTATCGCTCACGTACATTAATACAGCAACATCAACCGTTACGGCTGATGCACTAAATATCCGGTCAACGCCGGAAGTCAGCCCGACGAACGTGATCGGGCAATTTAAAAAAGGCGATAAGGTAAAAATCATCGGCCAGACAAACGGCTGGGCCAAAATTAATTTAGGCTGGCGAAACGCAAGCAGTGATGAAGTGGTTCAATACGTGGACCCGAATAACTTTTCCAGAGACAGCAAATACTACTTCCAATTTCTCAAGCTGTCACAGACGGCCGGACTAAACGCTACTGAAGTCAATCAGAAAGTGCTTGCGGGTAAAGGCATCCTGACAGGGAAAGCAAAAGCATTTATCGATGCCGCCAATAAATACGGCATCAACGAGCTGTACTTAATCTCACACGCTCTCCTTGAAACAGGCAATGGAACATCTGATTTAGCCAATGGGTTAACCTATAACGGAAAAACCGTATATAACATGTACGGAATTGGCGCTTACGACAGCAACCCAAATTACTACGGCGCTAAATACGCGTACGAGCAAGGCTGGTTCACACCAGAAGCGGCCATTATCGGCGGAGCCAAATTCATAGGCTCATCGTATATTCACAACACAGCATACAATCAGGACACACTGTACAAAATGAGATGGTCAGCTACAGCGACACACCAATACGCAACAGACATCGGCTGGGCGTACAAACAAGTAAACCGCATGTACAGCCTGTACTCATTGCTGGACGGTTACACACTTTACTTTGATGTTCCGGAATATCAATAAAAACTAAGAAAGTTGCAAATAGGCTGTAGCTATTTAATAGCTACAGCCTATTTGTTCATCACACCTCAATCTTGTCCGCAACAATCATAAAAGTACTCATTCTTGAAGCATTTGAGATGGCTGCATCATCAGGTCTAATTTTTGTACTCCCTTTCATAAAACCTATTTCAAGTACATTTGATTTTTCTCCGCCGGCAAAATACCAGGACCCCATTCGGATATCCTTTTGTTTTAATCGGAAATCTCCTTCTATCGATTGATGCAGTAAACTAATATAGCGTTCATTTAATGTGACTTGCAAGTTTCCATCTGCATTGATAGTAATATTTCGGACTAAATTTGATGTGTAAGATGGTAAATAACCTGAAGTCGGAACCATCCATTTTTTGTTTTGAGCATTATATTCTAAAATGAAGGTTTGAATAAATGGTTGAAATCTTTCAGGAGGTGTATCTTGGTGCCCCACCGTTTTTAATAAAGGGGACCGAAGCATAGGCACATGATTCATAAAGTTTTCATAAGAATGATACGCATAAATTCTGCTTATACGATTTCCTTCTTTTCCACTTGTAATTCCTACCATTAATGATTTTGCCCCGGTTTCAGGATTGGTGTACATACAGATCCCTTCCGGTTCACGGAAGTTATTCTCATATCTAGTGGACAAGTCTTTGCCAACAGTAATTTCTTTTTGCAGCACTATTTTATTATCGGAATCAAATACAGTTATGAGATTCGGATAGCTTTTGCTGTTTGTATCTCCTGTATACCAATATAAATAACCGTCATCTAAAAAGAAACCTTGTAAATAATGAAGTTCGTCAGGAATGTTAATAGTATAAAGAGGATTGTTTTTATTTGCTATTGCATCGTCCAGATTAAAGATTGTCACCCACTGTTTATTATTATTATTTTTTGTATCGTATTGTCTAATTGCCAACTGTCTATTCTTCATATCAAGAGCAGGTGTAACCCTATGATCGAAAGGCATATTCGAGAATCGCTGAAGTTCTTTAGAATTTTCATCTAAAGTCGCGCCTGCTTTATATGGAAAACAAACTAATTCACTTTTATCTGTTTCGTTTGGTTTATCGTATAGTGACCAAATATAAATGGTGCCATTACGGTTTTCAATTCCTATATTTGTACCATGACCTCCATGTTTCAACAGCATGCTGTCTAATTGTAATCCTTCAAGAGATAGACGAGTTATGCGATAGCTTTGGGTATTGTCTTTTCCTAATCCGCTTGCGACTTGGGTTGTATAAATTTGGTGGTTTTTCTCATCAAAATTGAATGATTGAAGTACGGTTTTGTCTGCTACACGAAGTTCAGTAAATAATTTTGGTGTGATGTTGGTGAAATCAAACAGTTCTTTTTTTCTCATGAATTTACCACCTCTATAATTATTTGCTGCCATAAGCAACTAAATACATTAAACCAAACATACGTTCGCTAGTCAAGAGAAAAAAGAACACTTGTTCTGTGTTGAACAAGTGTCAGGATTTAGCTCATTAAATTTTCGACGAACAGCAATAAGTTTCCACTTGAGTTTCCTTTAGAATACTTATTCCATCTATCGGAAAAATTTTTTATTTTGGAATAATTAAATGGTGTTTGTATTTCATTTATTAATGTTTCCCTGTCACAGCAGGCCTTTCCAGGTATTAAGGAAAGATAATGATCAACCAATCCCCGCTTCTCTTGATAAAGTTTTAAATCATAAGTATAAAAAAGAATGGGTTTATTTAAAATCGAAAATTCAAATGGAATGGAAGAATAGTCAGTAATTAATATGTCTGCAGCCACGAGCAGATCAAACAAGGCATAATTAGAAACATCTTTAATATAATCACTAGAATATTTAATAGTTATATTGTTTTGAATGGCGGGATGCAACTTAACAAATAAAACATATTCTTCTTTTAACTGATGAATTAATTGTTTTTCTGTAAAGGGCAATTGAATTGATTGCATATCATAGTCCCTAAACGTCGGTGCATATAGGATTATCTTCTTTCTTTGTTTGTTTAGAGTAGCCGAATTATTCTTCTTGTTTTCTTTGTAATAAGGATCTGTTAAAGGCATACCTATTTTTAAAATTTGATGATCTTTTACACCGAAAGATTTCTTAAAGATATCTGCCATTTCTTCAGATCCAACAGTTAAATAATCATACGAATTATATACTTTTTTGAATCTTTTAATATCAGCTTTTGTCCGTTGCAGATTTGTAATGTCTTCTAAACCAAATTTTTTGAGTGAGCCATTTGCGTGCCATACCTGAATGCATTTTGTTTGCTTCCGCTTATTTAACACACTTGTTAATAGAAAGTAATTATCTGTTATAACTACTTTACTGTTAAACATTAGGTATACAGCTTTAATGAGATGGAAAGGGTTTTTTTCTTGTAATAAATACGCATCTACATTAGGGAAGCTCTCGGCAATAGACGAGGCCTGTTGGGTATACAGGATATTAAGTTTATATGAGTATTGTCCTTGTTCATATTCCTCCAGAATCGCTTTTGCGTTTGCTTGGAATGAGATCAGGAGGGTCACTTTGCCTTCGGGTTTCACCCATTGCAGAAAAAAGGCGATTGCCGATAAAAAATACAAGTAGCAATTCGCCAGTAATGATCTTATTTTCATTTTTATCAATCCATTTATAAAAAAGTTTTCGTTTTATATCTGTTTTGTATGATCTTTTTCAGGCTTTGGATAGAAAGTTTTTTTGTTTTTTTCTTCTTTTAAAACTGTTAAAGCATACTTAGGGATGCTTAGCATTCTTTTCCATCGCCATGGATTCAAGATTAAACGGTAGAACCATTCTAAATTTAAACGTATCATCCAGGAAGGAGCGCGTTTGACATTACCGCTAAATACATCAAAGCTTCCTCCTAGACCGATAGATACGGCTTTAGGGAACAAATGTCTGTAGTTATGAATGAATTTCTCTTGATGAGGATACCCTAAAGCTACGAATACCATGTCAGGATTTGCTTTGGCGATTTGTTTTGCCACTAGGGTGCGATCTTGAACATAACCGTCTGAATAACCTGCGATTTTAATGTTAGGGTATTCGGAAGAAATTTTGGATACAACACCTTTGATAACATCTTTCTTCGCACCGTACAGAAATATACGTTTTTTCTTTTTGTCAGCAATGCCAAGAAGCTCTTTAAAAACATCGTAACCTGCAATTCGGGACTGAAGCCTGTTGTTAGTCAAACGTGACATCATGACTACACCGATCCCATCAGGCAAGATGAAGTTTGAAGAAGATAGTACATCAAAGTAGTCCCGATCTTTACTAGCTGCAAATGCAATTTCAGGGTTGACTGTGGAAATGACAGCACCGATCTTTTGATCAATATAATGTTTCTCTAAGTAATTGATAAATGATGTTAAGTTACTGTTAACATAAGGAATATTGTGAATAGTCTCTGTTTGCATGTCTGGCTCCTCCTTCCTTTAAGATTCTATTTATATAGTTAAAAACCGAGAGTTTCTGAAAGCAAAATCAAGCTATCTTATATTTTAACACAAATCTTCAACAAAGGATTAACATTATCTTTACATTAAATTTAAATATGTTTCCAATTTTACAATTGAATGAACGAATGAACAACAGTCCTTGGTGCTAATGGGGTCTGAATGTAATTACATATTTTGGAATGTTTTTCTCCTTGTGAGTACTTAACCTTTTTTAGGCGGTATGCTATAATTAATGATCAGTGAAGACATACGAGAAATATGTCGATATAAGGAACACAAACAGGTTTTTTAGAATTTAATCGCTAACGTCAGTAGTGTTTTTAATAGTGTTTAACATTAGGAAGGAGAGTTTCTTTAAATGAAAAAAGTTATCACATATGGAACTTTTGATTTATTGCATTGGGGTCACATTAAATTGCTTGAGCGTGCAAAGCAGCTTGGTGATTATTTAGTTGTTGCTATTTCAACGGATGAATTCAATTTACAAAAGCAAAAAAAAGCTTATCACAGCTATGAGCACCGTAAATTAATTTTAGAAACCATTCGATATGTGGATGAAGTAATCCCTGAGAAAAACTGGGAACAAAAAAAGCAAGATATTATTGATCATAATATTGATGTTTTTGTTATGGGGGATGACTGGGAAGGTAAATTTGACTTTCTCAAGGATCAGTGTGAGGTTGTTTACCTCCCAAGAACTGAAGGCATCTCTACAACAAAGATCAAAGAGGAAATTGCTGGTTTATAATTTAGGATCCTGATATCATTGGTTCAATATCTAATTAAAGTACTTCTTATTGAAATAAGAAGTACTTTTTGATGCTTGCATTGGTTTTTGTGGCTAAAGTGTCCGGGTAGATATAAATTTCAATGATCATTTATTCTAGATGCCGAAAGGGAGTAATAAATTGTCATTACATGCGGTGAGTGAATCTAATATAAAAAAAATTCCTGACATGGATTATTATTTTATCTCTGGCGGACTGCCAAGTAATTATGGCGGTCTGACGAAATCATTATTATTGCGTTCTAAATTATTCGGAGAAGAGTGTAACCAAAGCACCTTTTTCTTAACGTTTCGTTTTGATTTAGAGTTGTCTTCAAAGATTGATGAATTGTACAGCAACGGTAAGATTGATGAAAAATTCACAAAAGTTATTAATCTATTCGATGATTTTTTAAGTAAAAGAACAAATGAGAAAAGATCATATGACGAAAGGATAGGCCTTGACCAGGTGAAAAAGCAAGCCGGCATGGGGAAGTTTGCGAAAGCCGTGTCAAGATTACTTGGTAAGAATAGTAATGAAATTTCTGTATCCTATTATGGAGATGGAGAGACTATCCGTTATGTCGACTATTGGAACGATAAAAACCAGCTTATAAAGAGAGAGGAATATACCAAGAACGGAAACTTAGTTCTCGTTACTCATTATGATGTGCAGCTAAACAAGATGTATCTGCAGGAATATATTAATGACAAAAATCAAGTATATTTAGACAAACTCTATGTATGGAACAATGAAGAAAAAGATGTTCAATTATCTCATATTATATGGTACTCCCTTGAAGGTGAGATAAAAGTAAAAGATGAATCGGAACTGCGTCAATATTGGATAGAATATCTGCAAAAAGAAAATGATAAACCTAAGTTGTTTTTAGTGGACAGCAGACCGCAAGACAAACATGTGTTTAAAGTGAAAAAATCACCTTCTTCCTATTATGGAGCAATTATTCATAACAAGCATTACGGCAACAATAAATATCAAATTAAAGGCCGCTATAAAGAAGTATTTAGCCAGATGTATAATTTAGACGCTATCTTTTTTATAACTGAGGAACAGCTAGAAGATTTTAAATTGATCTCAGGGGAACAAGAGACGTTTTTCTTTACTCCGCATACAATTGATAAGCCCCTTGATCCCGCTGTATTGAATGTGCCGAGTGAAAAATACAAAGCTGTAATTATTTCAAGACTTGCATCTATGAAGAATCTGATACATGCAGTAAAAGCATTTAGTCTAGTCGTGAAAGAAATTCCTGAAGCAAAACTAGATATATTTGGATCGGGTGAAGATTTCGAAAAAATAAAAAAAGAGATTGAAGATACTAAACTGCAGAATAATGTCTTTTTGAAAGGCTATACAGATAACCCTGACGCAGAGTTTCAAAAAGCTTGGCTAACCATTTCAACCTCTCACTTTGAAGGATTCGGTCTATCAAATATGGAGGCACTGAGCAATGGGTGTCCAGTTGTAACATACGATTATGATTATGGAGCAAGGAGTTTAGTGACTGACGGAGTAAATGGGTATGTCATTGAACAGTATAATATAGAGAAATTGGGTCAAGCTATTATTTCTTTGATGAAAGACGAAAGTACTCATCAGAAATTTTCAGAACAAGCCTTTAAAATGGCTGAAAAATATTCAAGACCCAACTATATTGAAAATTGGGCTTTCGCTCTTAATCAGATGATTGAAGTGCGTGTAGAGAGAGAGAAGTTCTCTAAAAAGGTTGGAAAAAAAGATCCTTCTATTAGTTCCTATACTGAGGATTTTGATAAAACTAAAATAGAAATTGACATTGAGAACTTTGATCATGATGATATTAAAAAAATAAGTTTAGTGGGCTTGGACAGAAAGAATAAGGCCGAAATTATTTCAACAAACTTACAAAATGATCAACTGTTTGCAATTGATCTGGAAAAAGATGTGGATATCGAAAAGATAGCGGCTAATAAAACCAAAGTCATTGATTTTTATATTCTTTTCAATGCAAATAACCATATTAAAACAATGCGAAGACTTTCGAGTGAAGAAACAGAGTTGTCAGGAAACAGTATAGACACGAATGGCTATAGAGTAGAGTCCTATACAACAGTAAAAGGCAATTTCTCTTGGAGGGTCACAGAAATAAAAGAGAGTTAATATTTTGGGTATGTCCTTAGTAGTTGATACTAATAAAAGGAAGCAAAAAGGAAAGAGCTTTTATACAGAGGAGCAGAAAAAAGTAATGATTGAAAACACTGTGATTAAATGTATTTTGAAAAGCTTGAAAAACAATTTAGGAAATCTTGAATTGTTGATCTCAATTGATTCAGAACACCAGTTTTTAGAAGATCACCAGTTATTTTTAAAGCTGAAAGAGAGACGTTCAGGAACAGAATCTGAATTTCCACTTCAAAACACTGGCTCATTGGAGTATAAAGCTGAGGTAAATGCTCATGTATTGCCTATGCCAGTTGAAATGGGACAAACATATGATTTTTATGTTGAATTTCGACAAAAACATGAAGATGCGGAGCAGGAACCACTCTTGAAGCGTCTTACTACTGAAGTAAAATCAATTGAGCGCGCCTTTCATGTCGATCAAACCACAGAACTTTTGATTTTACCTTATACAACTGATAAAGGCAACTTTTCTATTAAGGTGAAAAGAGAGGCCAAAATCATCAGATTTGATCAAATCGAGATTAGCTCTAAAGAAATAAGCATAACAGGTTATGCGGGCTACCTAAGTTCTGAAAATCAATACCGGATAAAAAACTTGAACCTTATTTTAAAAAAGGGTGGAGAAACACCGATTGAGGAAAAGTTTCCAATCAAGCTAGAAAGAAAAACACATGGGCTTGAAAATATGAGAGCAGACGGTTTTGTCCCGGAACTGTATGATTTTGAAGTGAAAGTGCCTTTGAAAGAAATTCCTTTCTCAAATGAAAAACGTTATGTTTATCGTCTTTTTATGGAATATATATGTATTGACGATGAAGGAACGGATATTCAGTTTAACAGCACTGCTCTTGTTCTAGGAAATCGAAAAAACAAATTAAAAGGACTAGTAAGTGTTATAAAAACAAACAACGCACCAGTTCGTTACGAGGTCTTTAAGAAAAAGAAAAAGCAGACTCTAGGTATCAGAGTAAACGACTACAGTCTTAAGACAAGGATTAAATACTTTGTTAAAGGAAAGAAGAAGAGATTAGTATCAAAAATAAAAAAAATCACGAAATTGAGAAACAAGATTATCACTAAAACATACAAATCACTATTCGTGATGGCTAGCAGAATGCCAGTTAAAAGGAAAACAGTCATTTTTGAAAGTTTTAATGGGAAACAATACAGTTGTAACCCGAGAGCGATTTACGAATATATGCGGGAAAACCACCCTGAATATAAAATGTATTGGAGTGTAAACAAACAATATTCAGCGCCATTTGACGAAAAGGGAATTCCTTATATTAATCGCCTCTCATTAAAATGGCTCTTCGCTATGGCAAGAGCTGAGTATTGGGTTGTTAACAGCAGGCTTCCATTATGGATTCCGAAACCTAGTCATACAACATATTTACAAACATGGCATGGCACACCTTTAAAAAGATTGGCAATGGATATGGAAGAAGTCCATATGCCTGGTACAAACACCAAAAAATATAAAAGGAATTTTATCAAGGAAGCTTCTAATTGGGATTATTTGATTTCGCCAAATGGTTATTCAACTGAGATCTTTACACGGGCATTCCAGTTTAACAAAACAATGATTGAATCTGGATACCCTAGAAATGATTTTCTTCATAATGATAATAATGAAGAAACAATATCATTGATAAAGAGTAGATTAAATATACCTCGTGATAAAAAGGTCATTTTATATGCTCCTACATGGAGAGATGATCAGTTCTATGCAAAAGGGCGTTATAAGTTCGATCTTGATTTAGATTTGCATCAACTTAGACAAGAGCTTGGAAATGAATATATCGTAATCTTAAGAATGCATTATCTGGTAGCTGAGAATTTTGATTTAGGTCCTTTTGAAGGATTTGCATATGATTTTTCTGCTTATGAGGATATTCGAGAATTGTATATGGTTTCTGATTTGCTGATTACTGATTATTCTTCTGTATTCTTTGATTTTGCAAATTTAAAACGGCCAATGCTTTTCTTTGTCCCTGATATCGAAACCTACCGGGATAAGTTGCGTGGCTTCTACTTTGATTTTGAAAAAGAAGCTCCTGGTCCATTGGTAAAAACTACTGAAGAAACGATTGAGGCTATTAAGCAAATCTCATCGCCTAATTATAAGCTTCCGGTTTCTTTTGATCCCTTTTATGAGAAATTCTGCTATTTAGAGTCAGGACGTTCATCAGAAAAGGTAGTTAATACTGTATTTAAAGCTGAATAATTTGCGTTATTTTGTAAAATGTATAGCTGTCGATATTTCGGCAGCTTTTTAGATACTTGTTGAGAAGTGAAAAAAAATGCAGGATCTGTTACAATAGTCAGCGGTGCTTTCAAATTTTCAAACGAAAGATTCCCAAAAACAATTAAGTCTAAGGAAGATAAAAAATGAATGATTTGTTGCGAATACTCAGAGAGCAAATAACGTCATTTCCTTTAATTTTAAGATTGGCGGCTTATGAAACCAAGTCTAAATATCAAATGAATTATTTAGGTGTCTTATGGCAGTTCTTAAATCCGCTTATCCAAATGCTGGCCTACTGGTTCGTTTTTGGTATGGGGATTAGAAAGGGCGGTCCTGTGGCAACCGGAGCGGGCGAAGTGCCTTTTATTATTTGGATGCTGGCGGGATTAATCCCATGGTTTTTCATCAGTCCAACTATACTTGATGGCTCAAACAGTGTATTTAAGCGCATTAATATGGTGGCTAAAATGAACTTTCCGATTAGTTCTCTACCATCCGTGGCCATTGCGTCTAACTTATTTAGTTATATGATTATGATGGGGATTTATATCATTGTACTACTAGTTAATGGTGTTTTCCCGAGTGTGCATTGGTTACAATATATTTATTACTTCATCTGTATGATTGCTTTTATGTTTTCTTTTAGTTTGTTTAACTCAACGATCAGTGTGCTGATTAGGGATTATCAATTTTTGCTGCAGGCCGTAACAAGGCTTTTGTTTTTCTTGTTGCCAATTTTTTGGGATGTTAATGCGAAACTCGGCCATAGCCACCCCGAATTAGTGCCTGTTCTGAAGTTGAATCCACTATTCTATATTATTGAAGGATTCCGGAACAGCTTCTTAGACGGGGCGTGGTTTTTCCATGACATGAAGTACACGCTGTACTTTTGGTTGGTCACATTCCTTTTATTGTTAGTGGGTTCTATCCTGCATATGAAATTCAGAGACAAGTTTGTTGACTTTCTTTAATACGTAAGGAGATTGTACGATGAAACTAAAAGTTTCGTTTCGAAATGTTTCAAAGCAATATCATTTGTATAAAAAACAATCGGACAAGATTAAAGGGTTGTTTTTTCCGGCTAAGGATAATGGTTTTTTTGCTGTGCGGAATGTCTCCTTTGACGTGTATGAGGGAGAGACAATCGGTTTTGTAGGGATAAATGGATCAGGGAAATCGACCATGTCTAACCTGCTGGCTAAAATTATTCCGCCGACCAGCGGTGAAATTGAAATGAACGGCCAGCCGTCGCTGATTGCGATTGCTGCCGGTTTAAATAACCAATTAACAGGCCGGGACAATGTCCGGCTCAAGTGTTTGATGATGGGGTTAACCAATAAAGAAATTGATGATATGTATGACAGCATCGTTGAATTTGCTGAGATTGGCGATTTTATTAATCAGCCGGTTAAAAACTATTCGAGCGGGATGAAGTCGCGTCTCGGTTTCGCGATTTCCGTGCATATTGACCCTGACATCTTAATTATTGACGAAGCGCTCTCCGTAGGGGACCAAACGTTTTATCAGAAGTGCGTAGACAGAATAAATGAGTTTAAAAAGCAAGGAAAAACCATATTCTTTGTCAGCCACTCGATCGGCCAGATTGAAAAGATGTGTGACCGCGTCGCTTGGATGCACTACGGCGAGCTTCGTATGTTTGATGAAACAAAAACGGTTGTGAAAGAGTACAAAGCGTTTATTGACTGGTTTAATAAGCTCTCGAAAAAAGAAAAAGAGACATATAAAAAAGAGCAAACGGAAGAGCGGAAGAAAGAAGATCCTGAAGCGTTTGCCCGTTTCCGCCAAAAGAAGAAAAAGCCAAAATCATTGGCTAATGCGGTTCAAATTGCTATTTTGTCTATCCTGACTGTATTCATGGCGGGAACGATGTTTTTTAATGCCCCGCTTCGCACAATTGCTTCGTTTGGCGCTATCCCGCAAAATGAAGTGAAGAACCATCATGGCGATGCAAAGGGCAAATCAGAAGAACGCTTAACTGCAGTCAATAAGCAAGGGTTTATAGCAAATAAAAAAGCGCCTGCTTATAAGGATCAGGATTTGAAACAGAAGGCTGACGTTACACTGCCATTCGGTACAGAGGTGACGGTAGCTGCAAAAGGCAAACAAGCAGCGAAAATAAAGTTTAACGGACAGTCTTATTTTGTGAAAAAGAGCGCTGTTGCAACTAATATGAAACATGCTAAATTGCATGCCGCTGCCTTTACGCCTTATGTCTCGCAAAACGCTGCTTCTTCCTATGAATACTTTCTGAAATTCCTGGGAGACAGCAGAACCAGCATTCAATCGAAATTGAATGGATATACTGAAGGAGATACAACTGACGGCAGAAAAACGTTAGATTTTGATTATGAAAAAATCAGCTATGTGCTGGAGAATGATAAAGCATCAGAACTGATTTTTCATAACATTTCACCTATCAACCCGTCGTCACTATCCTTAAGTGATAGCGATGTATTGTATGACAGCAGCAAGAATCGTTTTCTTGTGAACACAGCTGATCAGGTTTTTGCAGTCGATAATGAAGAGCATACGCTGACACTGATGTCGAAATAAGAAAAGGCTATTGGATGAATGTCCAATAGCCTTTTTGTTTAGATTTCTTCTTTGTTTAGTAAACCTTCCATAACTGGAACGAGCTGCTCGCGAAGCACTTTATCCTGCATCGCAAACTCAAGAGTGGTTGTGATAAGGCCGAGCTTTTACCAACATCATAACGCTTGCCTTCAAAATCTAAGCAAACACTCTTTGAATTTCATTCAGTTTTCGGATGGCGTCTGTGAGCTGAATTTCACCGTCGGCGCCAACCTGCTGCTCCTCTAAGTACATGAAGATCTCAGGTGTGAATGCATAACGGCCTAAGATGGCAAGATTAGAAGGTGCGGTGCCTTTAGGCGGCTTCTCCACGAAGTTTTTCACCTGATAACGGCGGCCTTCACTTGTCAACGGGGCGATAATGCCGTAGCGGTGAGTTTCTTCTTCAGGCACTTGCTGAACACCGATAATAGAAGAAAGTGTTTTTTTCATATTCATCCATTAATTGGCGCAACCCTGGTGTTTCTGCCTGAACAATATCGTCTCCAAGCAGAACCGCAAACGGCTCATCGCCGATAAAGTTGCGCGCGACCAGACAGCGTGTCCGAGACCTTTAGGTTCTTTTTGGCGGATATAGTGAATGTCAGCCAGGTTAGAAGCTTTTTTCACTTTCTCTTTCATCTATATGTCTATAAAAACAAGTGTCATTCGTATAGTTTGATTAAAGTCTCTTAGCTTGAAAACATTTTACTCTATCTTACCGCAAAAATCTTTTTGGAACTTTTAACATTCGCATTACAATTCCTTCATGTTTTGACGATGTATTAATATGAGAAGGGCGTACAAAATAAATGGTGTTGCAGAAAGAAAACGTTTCACTTAAAAACGTGACAAAAGTATCGATTTTTCCGAAAAAGAAAACTTGTTATAAAGGGTATAGATAAGATATCGAAACTGTAAAAAATATACAACAATTCGACGATGATAACCAAAAAATGCTGGTGATTAACATTTTTAAAGAGTCTTAACTTTTATAGGAACTTATGCTATTATTGTTCATTATTAATGGTACGTAAATAATATGTCGAAATGATAAACAACCTGTTAAAGTTTTTGGTTTTTTTCTGGTACTCTCAGTTGGAAGGTGATGTTATCTCATGAAGAAAGTGATAACGTACGGAACATTTGATTTATTTCACTACGGACATATGAAGCTGCTGGAAAGGTTACCTTTCAAGAACAAAAGCCATTTCAACTACTCAAATCAAAAAAGACATGGCTAGTTTATAGACGCACTAACTAAAAGAGGCTTGAATCATTCAGTTGCTTCTTTTTTTCTTGTTTGCTGAGATAAGTATTTAATTCTTTGATATTTAAGGAGTCTAAAATAAAATCAAAGATTTTAATGAAATATAGAAGACTATTGGTCAGTGTATACTCAATTATTTTTAGAATAATTGGGCTTTTGCCCAGAAACGAAAGATTACTTATCTTCGAAAGCTATTCAGGCAAACAATTCAGCTGTAATCCAAGAGCAATTTTCGAGTATCTTGAGGAAAATAAGAATAAATATGAATATGGATATTTTGGAGTGTAGATAAAAGAGACAAAGATTTATTTGATGATTCAGATGAGAAATATTTGAAAAAATCTCTCTCAAATGGCTGTTGTATTTGGCTACATCAAAATATTGGATAACAAACAGTCGCTTGACGCTATAGGTCCCAAAACCGAGAAACACTACATATGTGCAGACTGGGCACGGAACTCCCCTAAATGCAAATGACATGGATAAAGTACATATGCCCGGCATGAAGACTGAACAATATAAAAGAAACTTTCTTATAGAAGTCAGTAAATGCGATTATCTCATTTCCCTTAATGCTTACTCTACGAAAATTTTCAAAAATGCGTTTCAGTTTAAAAAGATGTTTATTGAATAGGGCTATCCAAGGAACCATTTTTTATATAAAAAAAATAGCAATGAAGGAATGCTGAAAATAAAAAGAGATAACTCATTTTATGTTAAAGGTAAATATAAATTTAATATGGTGTTGGATTTAGAAAGTCTTAAAGACCAATTAAGTAATGAATATATTGTTATTTTAAGGGTCCACTATCTTGTATCTGAAAATATTAACTTAACTGAATACATGGGTTTTGCTTATGATTTTTCTGATCATAATGATATTAGAGAATTATACTTAATATCAGATATATTAATAACAGACTATTCTTCAGTATTTGCTTATTATGTCGGTTTAAAAAGGCGTTATGTTCCCGATATTAAATTTTATAGAGATAAACTAAGAGATTTTTATTATGATTTTGAAAAGTGTGCTCCGGGACCTCTTTTTAAAACAACATAAAAAGTAAATTGAAGCCATACATAAAACAAGAGACTATAAACAGGATGAAAACATTACTTCATTTTATGATCAATTGTTAGTTGGAAAAGATGATTCATTCAAAAAAAGTTGGAAGAACTACTCGGATAAAAACTTATTATTTTAAAGGAGCACTTGAGATGTTGTTTTCAATTGTAATGCCTGTTTATAATTCGGGATTATATATAAGAGAGGCCATTGACAGTATTATTGATCAGACAATTAATTTTGAAAAAAACATAGAAATAATATTGATTGAAAATAATAGCATAGATAATTCAAAAAACATATGTGAACAATACGCAACTGCATATCCGAATAATATTAAAATTATTTATCAAGATGAACCGAATGTCAGTATGGCAAGAAATAATGGATTAAAAGTTTGTGATAATAGTAAATATATAGGGTTTATAGATTCTGATGACAAAGTCTCACTAAATGCTATTGCTGAGGTATTAAAGTTTTTTGAAAAGCATACCGATATTAATTTAGCGGTACTGCCGCTATTTTTCTTCGATAATAAAAATGGAGAACACTCACTTAATTATAGATTTAAAAGTGGTGAAAGCATTGTAAACATAACTGATAATTACACTGCTATTCATTATCACATAGGTGGAACATTTTTTCGAAAAAAAGCAATAGAACGTCTTGGTCTTGCTTTTAATGAAAAAATGGATTTTTGGGAAGATGTTTTATTTATTAATACGTTTTTAATTAAAGAACAAAAATATGGCCTTATTCCTGCCGCTAAATATTTCTATAGAAAAAGAAAAAGTGAGGATTCTCTAGTAGACACTTCGTGGTCTAAAAAAAACAGGTATACTTTTTTACTTATAAATGGATATGGTGAAATGGTTAAAAGATCATTAGAAGAGTACAGCGAAGTTATACCTTATGTTCAATGTTTAATTCTTAATCATTTAAAATTATTTATATTTCAAAAAAACAATAACATGGTTTATGAAGTGCTAAATAAGATAGAACAGAGTGAGTTTTTTAAGGAATTATTTCACGTTTTGAAATATATAGATGAGAATTTAATTGTAAAACAAAACATGAAAACATATTTAAAAGAGTATCTCATTTCATTTAAACGATGGGGTTATCCTGTCAACAGACTTATTCAATTAGGGAAACTAGAAAACGAAAAAATCGTTATTACTTCATGGAAAGTCAATAAATTTTCAATTGAGCTAATGGTAAGTTTGAGTAATGAAGAGTCTGTGATTAACGATAAAAATAGTGTTTATATCTCTTATGGAAGAAAATTGAGAAAAGCAAAATTAATAAACAAGCAAGAACATAAGAACATAGTTATTTGGGGAACCACAGTTAGGGATAGAAAATATTCTTCATATCAATTAAAACTTCCGATAGGAGTTACTTTTTTTAGGTTTATTGTTGAAAAAGACAACAATTTAATTGATCTTCAAAAAGTTAATGTTTTAACTAGAATATTTCAAAAGTTGATTAGAATCTAATACCCTTGAGTAAAAAGAAATAAATTAAAGGAGAATGAAAACTTGGAACAAAAGAATTTTTTCTTTTCTATTATAATGGCAATTTACAATGTTGAAGAATTTTTAGATGAAGCAATAACAAGCATAATTGATCAAGCACTTGATTTTGAGCATCATATACAGTTGATTTTAGTCAACGATGGAAGTGTTGATGCATCAGGGGAAATTTGCTTAAAGTATAAAGAAGCGTATCCAGACAATATAGTCTTTATCGATAAGGAGAATGGCGGAGCAAGTAGTGCGCGTAATGAGGGTTTAAAATATGCCAAAGGTAAATATATTAATTTCTTAGATCCTGATGATACATTGTCCCCTTCAACCCTTTTAAAAGTATATGATTTTTTTGAAAAGAATTATTCTAAAGTCGATGTAGTTTCTATTCCAATGATGATGTTTGGTAAAACAAGTGGTCCACACTTATTAAATTATAAATTTGATAAAACTAGGCTAGTTCATATCTTGAAAGAACATACAGGAATTCAATTATCAGCACCAAGTTCATTCGTGAAAAAAGAAGCTGTTAAAAATCACTTTTTTAATGAAGATATGGCCTACGCTGAAGATAGTGAATGGCTGACTAAAATTATAATGAAGCGCCAAGTATACGGTATTGTGTCAGAAGGACAATATAATTATCGACGAAGAGAAGATGCGTCATCTGCAACTCAAACAGGTAAAAATGATAAAAAATGGTATGTAGATTATTTGAAGAATTTCTCTCGAGAATTAATTAATTATAGTATTACAATATTAGGATACGTTCCAAGATACATTCAGTATATGATTGCCTATGACTTGCAGTGGAGAATAAATATAGAAGACAGAACTGATGTTTTGACGGATAAGGAAGTTGAAGAGTTTTTTGACTTGCTAGAAAGAATACTTGCATTTATAGATGACGACATAATCTTTGAACAAAAATCTCTAAACTTGCACAGAAAATATTTTTTAATCAAATTGAAATATCGAAATAAAAAAAACGTATTTAAAAAGATCTTTTTGAATCGTAATGTGAATTTATATTTTAAAGAGAAATTAATTAATTCTATGAGATATGAAGCTATAACAATGGAGCTATTAAGCATTGAAAAGGGGATTTTAACCCTTGAAGGTAATTTTGGTTCATTATTTGATGCCGCAGAATTAGAAGTGAAAGCATGTGTCAATGACAAGATATATCATGCCGAAAAAATTGATAGAACAGTACACAACTTATATTGCTTAAATAAGCCAGTTAAAGAGTACCTGGGCTTTAAGGTTGATATCCCAGTTGGTGAGCTTGCAAGTAACTCGAATATTGAAATGATGATTTCATCAAATGGAAAACTAATAAAAGTAAAAATTAACTTTGGACGATTATTCCCGCTGGATAAACATATAGTTGATTTCTATACCAAAAATGGTATAGGGATTTATTTCGATCATAAACTTAATAATTTAGTAGTTCTAAAAGATAAAAATCAGATTATTAGAGCAAAAGAAAAGCGGGCTCAAAGACGTTTTAAGACCTTTAATAAAATAGGTGCTGAGAAAGCATCAAATGTAAGAAAGATTATGGAACACCTCTATAAAATAAAGAAAAATAAAAGAGTATGGCTTTTTATGGATAGAATCAACAAGGCAGATGATAATGCTGAAGCATTATTTGAATATGCAATGCAGCAGAATGACGGCATCAAAAAATATTTTATTATCAGTAAAGATAGTCCAGATTATAACAGGCTGAAAAAAATAGGACCAGTTGTTGCATACGGGTCACCTAAGCACAAATTTTTACATTTACTTGCCGATGAAATTATCTCTTCACATGCAGATGATTATGTAGTCAACCCGTTTGTGAATATGAGGAAATATTATAAGGACTTATTTAAATTTAACTTTGTTTTTCTTCAACATGGAATTACGAAAGATGATATTTCGGGATGGCTTAATAAGTATAAGAAAAATATTAGACTATTTATCACAGCCGCTCAACCTGAGTATGAGTCTATAATTAATGGTCATTATAATTATTCAAAAAGAGAAGTAATTCTAACTGGATTTCCTAGATTTGACAAGCTTGTTAATCATAATCATAAAAAGATATTAATTATGCCAACATGGAGAAATCATTTAGTAGGAAAAATAAATCCGCAAACAGGGAAAAGAGATTACTCACCACTCTTTAAAAACTCAGTTTATTTTAATGAACTTAATAATTTAATAAATGATGCTAAACTTATTAATGAGGCTAATGAAAAAGGATACGAGATCGTATTCTTCCCGCATCCAAATATTGTTCAGCAGTTGAAAGATTTCAACAAAAATAGTTCAGTGAGGATTGCGGACATTAATGAAAGTTATCGAGATCATTTCAATAATAGTGCGATTTTAGTTACAGATTATTCATCCGTTGCATTTGACTTTGCTTATCTTAAAAAACCTGTTTTTTACTTCCAATACGAAAAAAATCACTTGGAAAAAGGGTATTTTGATTACAATTCAATGGGGTTTGGAGAAGTAATTGCTGATAAAGATGCTTTAGTCGATAAGCTGATAAATTGTATGGAAAACGATTGTATAATGGATGCCAAATATATTGATAGAGTAAATCGATTTTATAAGTATACGGATAAAGAAAACTGTAAACGTGTTTATCAACAAATTATTAGTCTAGGAACTAATATTAAAGAGGGAATAAAGAAATGAAAAAAGTAGCGGTTTACGGTAGTTGTGTTACACGGGATAATTTTAACTCTCAATTTAATGCTGATTATAAAAATTTTTTTGATTGTGTATTGACCCAAAACCAATCGTCCATTATTTCAACAATGAGTAAACCTAACTACATTGTTATTGATAATGAGAACATGTCTAATCATGAAAAAAACACTTTAAAGACGGATTTTGAGAATAGCTTTCTAACCGAGATTAAATCTGTTCAGCCAGATATTTTGATTTTGGACTTTTTCGCAGATGTGCATTTTGGCTACGTAGAAATTTCAGATAACCAGTTTGTTACAAATAACAGATGGACTCTCCCTAAAACGAATTATTATAAACTTACAATTCAAAATAAAAAACAAAGTTTTAATATAGAAGATCATTTTGAAAATTATTTTGCACTATGGAAACAGAAATTTAATCTGTTCTATAACTACGTCAGATTAAATTGCCCTAAAACCAAAATTATCTTAAATAGTGCAAGAAACGTTCATCACTTTTTTGATAAAGAAGATCAGAAAAAATTGCTTATAAATGGAGGGAACATCAAAGTAATTGATGTTGATTATTATAATAAGATTTGGAATAAATTTGACGCATATGTATTAGATAGCTTCAATGATATCGAGGCGATAGATTTATTTAAAAATAAAAGCTATAATTCTTTTGAAAACCATCCATGGGGCAAATTTTATGTGCATTATACAATGGATTATTACACTGATTTTTTTGACCAGTTTAAAAAAATAAGTCTATAGAGTTAACTCTTCGACGGAGGGTTAAACGTGAAAATTGAGATAATGAACATTTCTGCAAATCATAAAAATGATGGATGGATATATTTGGACATGCCGACCGAATAGAGGAATTTGAGGGCCTGGCTCTTAAATTAAAAGGGATTAATATGGTAGCCAAAATGAACTTTCGCTCAGTTCACTGCCTTCTGTTGTAATTGCTTCAAATTAATTTAATTATTTTGTAATGCTGGTTGTTTAGTCATTGTTCTTTTAGCAAGTGGTGTTTACTTAGCTTGCATTGAATACAACATATTTACTATTTAATCTGCATGTTTGTATTTATTTTTTCATTCATTTAGTTTGTTTAACTCTACAATCAGTGTACTTGTCAGATATTATTAATTTTTGCGGCGGGCCGCTGATCAGGTTTTTGCAGTTGATAATGAAAAACATACACTGACTTTGATACCTAAATAAAAAAAGGCTATTGGATGAATGTCCAATAGCCTTTTTGTTTAGATTTCTTCTTTGTTTAGTAAACCTTCCATAAATGGAACGAGCTGCTCGCGAAGCTCTTTATCCTGCATCGCAAATTCTAGAGTTGTTGTGATAAAGCCGAGCTTTTCACCAACATCATAACGCTTGCCTTCAAAATCGTAAGCAAACACTCTTTGAATTTCATTCAGCTTCTGAATAGCGTCTGTGAGCTGAATTTCTCCGCCGGCGCCAACCTGCTGCTCCTCTAAGTACATGAAGATCTCAGGCGTGAATACGTAACGACCTAAGATGGCAAGGTTAGAAGGTGCTGTGCCTTTAGGCGGCTTCTCAACGAAGTTTTTCACCTGATAACGGCGGCCTTCACTTGTCAGCGGGTCGATAATGCCGTAACGGTGTGTTTCTTCTTCAGGCACCTGCTGAACACCGATAATAGAAGAAAGTGTTTTTTCATATTCATCCATTAATTGGCGCAACCCTGGTGTTTCTGCTTGAACAATATCGTCTCCAAGCAGAACCGCAAACGGCTCATCGCCGATAAAGTTGCGCGCGCACCAGACAGCGTGTCCGAGTCCTTTAGGTTCTTTTTGGCGGATATAGTGAATGTCAGCCAGATTAGAAGCCTTTTTCACTTTTTCAAGCAGTTCGGTTTTTCCTTTTTCTTCCAGGTTTCTTTCGAGCTCAGGGGAGTAATCAAAATGATCCTCGATTGCACGCTTGCTTTTTCCTGTTACGATAATAATATCTTCAATACCGGCTTCAACAGCTTCTTCAATTATGTATTGAATGGTAGGTTTGTCAACGATAGGAAGCATTTCTTTCGGCATTGCTTTCGTAGCCGGGAGAAAACGTGTTCCTAAGCCTGCTGCTGGAATTATGGCTTTACGTACTTTTTTCATTTAAAAGGCACCTTCCTTATGATCGAAAAAATTTATGGTTAAACTATTCTCTATTTACCCTTTTCATTATGTTTTTACACATTTTTATGATATAGGATAAACCATTTTTAAACAAGCTTTATCCTTAATATTAAAAACTCATATCATTTTATTTGAATCAAGGATGAAATGATTTAAAATACTACATTTTCATGTAGAATATGTAGTATGAATTTATTTACTATAGCAGAAAATCAGGTGACAAATATGAAAAAACTAAAAGTTATGACCGTTTTCGGGACCAGGCCTGAAGCGATCAAGATGGCACCTCTAGTGCTTGAATTGAAAAAATATCCTGAAATAGATTCATACGTAACGGTCACTGCACAGCACAGACAAATGCTCGATCAGGTGTTAGATGCGTTTCACATCAAGCCTGACTTCGATTTGAACATTATGAAGGAGCGGCAGACACTGGCAGAGATTACGTCTAACGCACTTGTGAAATTGGATGAGCTGTTTAAAGACATCAAACCCGATATTGTGCTTGTCCATGGTGATACGACGACGACGTTTGCCGGAAGCCTAGCCGCTTTTTATCATCAAATTGCTGTCGGCCATGTCGAGGCAGGGCTCCGTACAGGGAATAAGTATTCCCCATTTCCGGAAGAGCTCAATCGCCAGATGACAGGAGCGATTGCTGATTTGCATTTTGCCCCGACAGGCCAGGCGAAAGACAATTTATTAAAAGAAAATAAAAAAGCCGATTCTATTTTTGTAACGGGAAACACAGCGATTGACGCACTTCGCACAACGGTTAGGGACGGCTATTCACATCCTGTCCTCGATCAGGTGGGCGATGATAAGATGATTCTGCTGACCGCGCACCGCCGGGAAAATTTGGGTGAGCCAATGGAAAACATGTTCAAGGCCATCCGCAGAATTGTTGAGGAGTTTAACGATGTACAGGTCGTTTACCCTGTGCACCTGAATCCTGTTGTCCGGGAAGCGGCGCAGAAGCATTTTGGCGATTCGGACAGAGTGCATCTGATTGAACCGTTAGAAGTGATTGATTTCCATAACTTTGCGGCAAAATCGCATTTTATTCTGACAGATTCGGGCGGTGTGCAGGAGGAAGCTCCATCTCTCGGAAAGCCGGTGCTTGTGCTGCGTGATACGACGGAACGGCCTGAAGGAGTGGAGGCGGGAACACTGAAACTTGCAGGGACGGATGAAGAAAACATTTATCAGCTGACAAAACAGCTGTTAACTGATCATGATGAGTACAAGAAAATGTCCCACGCTTCTAATCCGTATGGAGATGGAGAGGCTTCCCGCCGGATTGTGGAAGAATTACTGTTTCATTACGGGTATAGGAAAGAGCATCCGGATTCATTTACAGGCAAATAAAAAAAGAAGCTTTGCACATTGTGCGAAGCTTCTTTTTTGTTTTACTTTTCGAGGCTTTCCTTCAGCTCTTTTGTGATATCGGAAAGGGCGCTTTCATCAGCTTGGTAGTAGTAAATTCCATTGATTTTCGTGCCTGTGCCTTTCAGTTCGTGCTGTTTAATCTTTTTACGCGCGCCTTTGTAATCGGATTGGATATCCCACATGTCATCGAAGGTCAAGTTCGTTTTCACATTATTTTCAACGACTTTAAACATATCTCCGAATTTCGTGATGGATGAAATATTTGCGCCTTTATTAATGATTCCTTCTATGACTTGTCGCTGTCGGTCCTGGCGCCCGAAATCGCCTCTCGGATCCTCTTTTCTCATCCGGGTATAAGCGAGCGCTTCTTTTCCGTTCAGCGTGATTTCTCCTTTGCCGAACGAATAACCGTCATAGCTGAACGCGAATGTGCTGTTTACTGTGACGCCGCCAAGTGTATCAACAACGTCTCTAAAGCTTTCCATGTTCACTTTTACAAAATAATCAACTGGAACATCGAGGAAGTTCTCAACCGTGTCAACCGTCATCTGCGTGCCGCCGAAAGCATATGAATGGTTGATTTTATCCATTGTGCCTTTTCCGATAATTTTTGTATACGTGTCACGAGGAATGCTGACCATATCGGTTGTATTCGTTTTTGGGTTAACGGTCATATAAATGAGCGTATCGGCACGGCCTTTATCGCCGTCGCGTTCATCCACACCCATGATTAAGACGGAAAAAGGATCCTTTTTATTGATACTGACCTCTTTATCCCTCTTTTTCGATTTATCAATGCTTTCATGAATACTTGCCACGGTTGATGCTGCTTTATGCCATAAGTAGTATGCATAGCCGCCAGTTCCGAGTACAAGAAGTCCGATAATCGTTAAAATTGTCAGTAATAAAGTTTTTTTCTTCTTTCTGCGTTCGTTCCTCATCCTTAGCACCTCGTCTGTTAAATTATTTTCATTATGAGTTAAATTTCCAACAAATACAACTCTATTTAATACAAGAATGAAATCCTAAAATAGTCGTTTTTTATAAAAAAAAGTTTCACTGTTTCTTAATTTTTCTTTAAAATATAAAATAGGTTGACGATAAAATATAATGAGGTGAAAAAAATGAAAAAATTTATTGCTTTACTGTTCTTTATATTGCTTCTCTCGGGTTGTGGGGTTAATAGTCAAAAGAGTCAAGGTGAAGATGTATCGCCAGACAGTAACATTGAAACAAAAGAAGGTACTTATGTAGGGTTAGCTGATACTCATACAATAGAAGTAACAGTAGATAATGAAGCGGTTAGTCTTGATATCACTGAAGAATCGACAAGTGATCTTGATAAGTTTAACAATGGAGATAAGGTCACGATTACATATGAGAAAAGTAATGAGGGTCAGCTTCTGTTAAAAGATATTGAACGTGCCAACTAAGATATAGGGAGGAACCTGAAATTTTGAAATCTTGCAAACAATTGATAGTGTGTTCACTTGCTGCAATCTTATTATTGATTCCATCAATTACTTTTGCAGCAGACTCAAACATCTCAGTTAAGTTGTCAAATTATATTGGAAATAAATCAAGCATCAGTCTATCGCCTACAGGATTTTATAAAGTAACTGGAGATAATGTTGCTGTTACAAATCGCTTTGCAGGCGCTTCACGCTATGAAACTGCAACTCTTGCATCCAGCAGTCAGTGGAAAAATCCTAATACAGTGATATTGGTAAACCGAGATATTTTTATTGATGCATTGCCTGTTATTCCGTTGGCAAAAAAGCTGGATGCGCCAGTTTTATTTACTCAGCCTGATACGTTAACAAAGACTACTGAAAGACAAATTGCTAAGTATAGCCCTGATAATATTTTAATCATTGGGGGAGCGCGAAGCATTTCAAAAGATGTAGAAAACAAGCTGAAATCATATGGCGCTGTAAAAAGAATAAGCGGAAAAAATAGATATGTATTATCAGAAAACATTGCAAAGCAAATGGGCAGCTATGATAAAGCGATCGTTGTAACCGGAAGAGTTTTTCAAGACGCTTTAGCCATTGCTCCATATGCAGCAGCACACGGATATCCTATTTTGCTTACAGATAAAGACAAGCTTCCGGATTATGATTTGCCAAAACAAGTCATCATTATAGGCAGTTCATTTAGCGTCAGTGATAGTGTAGAAAACCAAATTAAAAAAACTTCAACTGTGCAAAGGATTCCTGGATCGACCAGATATGAACTCACGGCAAATATAATTAAACAACTAAAGTTGAAGGCTGATAAAGTCGTAATGACGAACGGGACAAAATATGCAGACGTATTGGTAGGCGCAACGCTTGCCTCGAAGAAAAACAGCCAAATTTTATATATTAAACAAGATAGCGTTCCGGCTGCGGCTAAAAGTATAACGAAAGATAAAGCCACATATGCATACGACTTTATTGGAAGTACCAGTTCAATTTCTGCTGAAGTTGAGAATTCACTTGCTGATGAATTTTATTTAGCTAACGGTAACACCTATAATTTAAAAATCAGCAGCGGAAAATTAAATCTTGCAAACATCAAAACTTACGGAAACTCTCTAAGAATTAAACCAGAAAACTATTCTACTTCAAACAGGATTAGTCTTGATGGAAAGCAGTATCTTGGCACGGTTAATTTCTCAATTGAATCTACTAAATATATCCGACCGGTAAATGAAAATATTCCATTTGAGGATTACTTAAAAGGAGTGATTCCGAATGAAATGCCTGCTAGCTGGTCACTTGAGGCTCTTAAAGCACAAACTGTTGCTGCAAGAACGTACTCAATAACAAAAACAGGAGCTACTGTACCTGATACAACCGCTTTTCAAGTTTATGGAGGATACAGTTGGAATTCAAATACCAATAAAGCGGTTGAGCAAACGAAAGGGAAAGTTCTGAAATATAATGGATCACTTATAACTGCAGCTTATTCTTCCAGTAATGGAGGTTACACAGAAGCTAGTAATGAAGTATGGTCGTCAAGCGTACCTTACTTGATTGCAAAAAAAGATACAAAGGATCCTCAAATTGGCTGGACGCTTACCTTAGCAAAACAACAGCTAGATACGAATTCTCTGGACTTAACGAAGCCTTCTTCTTGGTGGTCTTCAGCAACTGAAACTGATTCTGCAAGACTTTCTGGAGTTAAGAACTGGATCTTGAAAAATAAAGAAACAAGCGCTGATTCTGTCAAAATTGCAAGTATTGAAGATTTGAGCTTTAGCGGTACGACGCAGGGGCAGCGCGCTAAAACAGCATCAATGAAAGTGAAGTATTTTGTTAAAAGCAGTACTGGCTCCTATAACTTGAGCAAAATTACAACCATAAGTGTACCAACGAGTGAGTTAAGAACAATGATTGGAGCGACTGTATTTAAAAGTACTTATGTGGCTGTAAAAAAAGATACTTCAAAGTACACAATAAGCGGTAAAGGATATGGTCACGGGATCGGAATGAGTCAATATGGAGCAAAAGCAAGAGCAGAAGCTGGAGATTCATATAGTTCAATTTTGAAATTTTACTATCCAGGTACAACTCTGACAACTTATTAATTATTTTAGGATAAACGCCTTTTAAGGAGGAAATCAATTGCGTTCTTATATAAAAGTCCTAACAATGTGTTTTTTGGGACTCATACTTTTTGTACCAACAGCTTTGGCTGATAACTCGGTGAAAAGAGTCGGGGGAAGCAATAGATACGGCACTGCTGTTCAAATATCAAAGCAAATGTATTCAACTGCAAGTACAGCTGTAATTGTCGGTGGGAGTTCTTATGCAGATGCAATTTCAGCAGCTCCTCTTGCTTATCAGAAGAATGCGCCACTGCTTTACACTAACTCTGATAAGCTTTCGTATGAAACGAAAACAAGATTGAAAGAGATGCAGACTAAAAATGTAATTATTGTAGGCGGAACACCTGCTGTTTCTTCCAACACTGCTAACCAGATTAAAAGTTTGGGGATAAGTATTAAACGAATTGCAGGAAGCAACCGTTATGATACGGCTGCACGGGTGGCAAAAGCGATGGGTGCGACTTCAAAAGCTGTTATTTTGAATGGCTTTTTATATGCAGACGCTCCGGCCGTCATTCCTTATGCAGCGAAAAACGGGTATCCAATTCTTTTTACAAATAAAACATCTATAAATAGTGCGACAACGTCCGTGATAAAAGATAAGGGAATTTCGAGTACCGTTGTTGTTGGAGGAACTGGAAGTATCAGCAATACGGTATACAACAAGTTACCTTCTCCTACAAGAATTAGCGGTTCAAACAGATATGAGCTTGCTGCAAATATCGTACAAAAACTTAATTTATCAACAAGCACCGTATATGTAAGCAATGGATTCAGCTATCCTGACTCTATTGCAGGAGCTACACTGGCAGCTAAGAAGAAGCAATCTCTTATCCTTACAAATGGTGAAAATTTATCTACAGGAGCCCGTAAAATCATTGGAAGTAAAAACATGTCAAACTTCACGATTATCGGAAACACTCCTGCTGTAAGCACCAAGGTTGCTAATCAGCTAAAAAATCCGGTAGTTGGTGAAACAATCTTTATTGACCCGGGTCACGGTGATCAAGATTCAGGAGCAATCGGCAATGGACTCCTCGAAAAAGAAGTCAACCTTGATATAGCGAAAAGAGTCAATACAAAGCTAGATGCTTCAGGTGCTCTTCCAGTCATGTCGAGATCTAATGATACGTTTTATTCTTTACAGGAGAGAGTAAATAAAGCAGCTTCAGCACAAGCAGATTTATTTATCAGTATACATGCTAATGCTAATGACAGCTCCTCACCAGATGGAAGTGAGACGTACTACGATGCAACATATCAAGCAACAAATAGCAGGAGGCTAGCTGAACAAATTCAACCCAAGTTAGCTACTAATCTTGGAACGAGAGACCGGGGAGTAAAAACAGCTGCTTTCTACGTTATTAAATATTCTAAAATGCCGAGTGTTTTAGTTGAAACTGCCTTTATCACTAATGCATCCGATGCGAGTAAATTGAAGCAAGCGGTTTATAAAGATAAAGCTGCACAAGCTATTCATGACGGCACAGTATCTTATTACAGATAATCGAAAGAGACAAATCTAATCACAGATTTGTCTCTTTTTTATATGAAATGATTAAAACAAATAGGACTTGTATATAAAATAGTAAAAGAGTATTAACAACATTTATCAGAAAAAACACGTAATTCACACTTCTTAACATACCATTTACATCCAATTAACATCCGTCTGCTAAACTGACTGGCATAGGTCATCATAACATCCCAAACAAATCGTGAGGTGTGTGTCAGTGAGTGCAGAGAAAAGCATGAATGTGAGTCGTGAATTCTCAGTTCAGCAAATACATTCTTTTACATTATCTGAAAAGACGGCTCGTTATTTGGCAATAAAGCGCGTAATGGATATTTGGTTTGCGCTCATTGGGTTGGCGATTGCGCTGCCAATGATTGCGGTATTTTCAATATTGATTTGTTTGGAGACGCCGGGGCCTGCCATTTATACGCAGGAACGCGTAGGGAAAGGCGGGAAACCATTTAAGCTTTATAAGCTTCGTTCCATGAAAATAGATGCCGAGAAGTCTGGTGCGGTTTGGGCACAGAAGCAAGATCCGCGGGTGACAAGGATCGGAGCTTTTATCAGAAGAACGAGAATTGACGAGCTTCCTCAGCTGTTTAATGTGTTGAAAGGCGATATGAGTATGATTGGCCCTCGTCCGGAACGTCCCGTTTTTACGGAAAAATTCCAGAATGAGATTCCGGGCTTTACGCAGCGTCTGGCTGTTAAACCGGGATTGAGCGGCTGGGCTCAGGTGAACGGCGGTTACGATATGACGCCGAAGGAAAAGCTGATATTTGATTTATATTACATTCGCAACCTGACTTTCACTTTAGAATTAAAAATTATGTTAAAAACTTGTAAAGTAGTCTGGACAGGTGATGGTGCAAGATAAAATGGAATGCCGGTATTCACCATCAATCTGAGCTTAAAAAGAAGTAGGGAATATGATGCCAAGTATTACAAAACAAATTATGAGCGGCGCAAAGTGGACAAGTATTTCAACTATGTGTATTACAATCATACAAATTGTTCAGTTTGCCCTGCTTGGAAATATGATGACCTTAACAGAATTTGGGCTCGTCGGCATGATCACAACGGTTACAGTTTTCGCCCAGATTGTGCTTGATATGGGTTTTGGCGCAGCGTTAATTCAGAGAGACGACGCGACGGAGCGTCAGCTATCCACATTGTATTGGCTTAACATTATGACGGGCGTTTTGCTGTTTGTTCTTTTATATGTGAGCAGTCCTGTCATTGCGGGATTTTATCAAAGAGAAGAGCTGGTGTTTCTAGTTCGGATTCTGGCGATTATGTTTTTGATCGCGCCGATTGGACAGCAGTACCAGTATATGCTGCAAAAGCAGCTGCATTTTAATACGTTAAGCAAAATAGAGATTTTTTCAAATGTATTGTCATTCGGATATTTAGCGATTGCGGTTTTTATGATGGATGCGATTTTGGCGTACGTCATTTCTCAGGTCCTGCTCCAATCCAGTAAAGGGATTTTATATTGGGCTGTATATCGGAAAAAGTGGCATCCTGCTTTTGTTTTTGATTTGAGAGGCATGAAGGAGTTCTTTTCTTTTGGAGCCTTTCAGCTTTCTTCCCGTCTTGTGAACAGGCTGGGAGCTAATATCGATATGATTTTGATCGGCCGGTTTATTGGTGCTGAAGCATTGGGGATTTATAACCTCGCCTATCAGATAGTCACCATTCCGGTTTTGAAGATCAATCCGATTGTCACACGGGTGGCATTCCCTGTTTTCGCAAAAAACAAATATGAAAACAGCGTGATCAGAGAAGGCTTTCTGAATATGACAAAAATGCTGGCGCTTGTTTCGTTTCCGCTGTTAATCGGGCTCGTATCTGTGTCCGACGCTTTTATCACAGCGGTTTTCGGAGAAAAATGGCTTGCTGCTGTTCCGATCCTAAATGTTCTGGCGATTGTCGGAATACTAAGAGTGCTTATGAATCCAAATGGATCTGTGCTGCTGGCTAAAGGAAGAGCTGACTTAGCGTTTTATTGGGATTCCGGCGTGCTGCTGCTGTACGGCTTATCACTGTTTGCAGCTGTACAGACGGGAAGCCTGCTGACAGTCGCATGGGTGTATGCCATTATCAGCGTTGTTAATTTCCTGATCGGGCGCTGGCTTTTGGCATATGTCATCAAGCTTAACCTTTCAGCTTATTTCCAGTCGATTATGAAGCCGTTTCTGATTACTGCGGCGATGGGCATCATCGCGTTTGGTGTAAGCCTGAGTACGGAACACTTCAGTATGCAGGCAGAAATGCGGCTGGCCATTTCAGTTGCGGCCGGGGCGCTGTGCTATCTCTTTCTTTTGGTAAAAGCGTACCCTCAAATGAAAAGCAAACTACTAAGAAAAGGACGTTTGTCATGAAGATTTTGTGGATCACAAGCGTATATCCGAGCAGTCTGAAACCTGGTGAAGGTGTGTTCCATGAGACACAGGTGCAAGAGCTGCAGAAACTCGGGCTTGATATCACTGTGATATGCCCAAGGCCTTTTCATTCAGCACCTGTCCGTATGCTGAAAAAGACATATCGTAAAAAGGATGCCAGACCGGAGTATGAGATTAGGAAGGGGATACCGGTTTACCGGCCTTTCTACCGGGCAGTTCCCGGCCAGCTGAAGTGGGCGCAGCCTCACCGGAGAATTGCATCAGCGGTTATAAAAACCATGAAACAACGCGACCTAAATCCGGATCTGATCCATGCGCATTTTGCCATGCCATCGGGCGGGGCTGCGGCAGTCGTGTCAGAGTCAATGCGAATTCCTTATGTCCTGACCTTGCATGGCAGTGATGTGAATGTCTATCCGCATTACAGCAAAGGAGCGTTTAAAGCCTTCAAGCGTGCCGTAGGTTCAGCGTCAGCCGTTTTAGCAGTCAGCCACAAACTTCAGGAAGAAGCCAAAAAGCTTTCGGGCTTTGACAGCTCGGTTTTGCCGATCGGCATACAGCTCAGCCGCTTTCAGGAAAATGAGCAGACGAAAGAAGAACTCAGAAAAAAACTCGGGCTGCCACTCGATCAGCGTCTGGCTGTCTATGTCGGCCGGCTGGTCAGGGAGAAAGGCATTTTTGAACTGTCCGAAGCCATCGAATCCCTGCAGGACCCTCCTCAGGCAGTCTTTGTTGGGGATGGTCCCGCAAAATTGATGCTGACGCAGAAGGGGCATATCGTCACAGGCCAAGTCCCAAATCATCAGGTAAGAGACTATTTGCTTGCGGCAGACCTATTCGTGCTTCCTTCTTACAGTGAGGGAATGCCGACTGTTGTAATTGAGGCGCTGGCGTTAAGGATTCCTGTCATCTGTACAGATGTTGGCGGAGTGGCATCTTTATTCGGAAAGCACCAGCATCTGCTGATTAAGCCAAAATCCGCTCAAGCCTTGGCGGAAGCGATCACTCGGTACGAACATGAGCAAGTATGGAAGCCTGAAGTGGCAGATGATTTGTATGAAACTGTGCAGGCTCAATTTGACGCAGGAAAAAATGCCAAGGCCTTGCATCATCAGTATCAGACGGTCATGAAAACGTCCGTTTAATCGTCAGAAACTGCGACCAATATAAATAGGAAGATCATTTTACAGGAGAGGGATGAGCGCTGTGAAAAAAATAGCTGTGATTGGAACAGGTTATGTGGGACTCGTGTCAGGCACTTGCTTTGCGGAAATCGGCAATAAAGTTGTTTGCTGTGATATCGACGAATCAAAAATCAGAAGTCTGAAAAATGGAGTAATCCCAATCTATGAACCAGGGCTTGCAGACTTAGTTGAAAAAAATGTGCTGGGTCAGCGCCTGACCTTTACGAACGATATCCCGTCCGCCATTCGAGCCTCAGATATTATATATATTGCAGTCGGAACGCCTATGTCAAAAACAGGTGAAGCTGATTTAACGTACGTAAAAGCGGCGGCGAAAACAATCGGTGAGCATCTTAACGGCTACAAAGTGATCGTAAATAAAAGCACAGTCCCGGTCGGAACAGGGAAACTGGTGCAATCTATCGTTCAAAAAGCCTCAAGGGGAAGATACTCTTTTGATGTTGTATCTAACCCTGAATTTCTTCGGGAGGGATCAGCAATTCATGACACGATGAATATGGAGCGTGCCGTGATTGGTTCAACAAGTCATAAAGCCGCTGCCATCATTGAGGATCTGCATCAGCCATTCCATGCTCCTGTCATTAAAACAAATCTAGAAAGTGCAGAAATGATTAAATACGCTGCGAACGCATTTCTGGCAACAAAGATTTCCTTTATCAACGATATTGCAAACATCTGTGAGCGAGTCGGCGCAGACGTTTCAAAGGTTGCTGATGGCGTTGGGCTTGACAGCCGGATCGGCAGAAAGTTCCTTAAAGCTGGTATTGGGTTTGGCGGTTCATGCTTCCCTAAGGATACAACTGCGCTGCTGCAAATCGCAAAATCGGCCGGCTATCCATTCAAGCTCATTGAAGCTGTCATTGAAACGAACGAAAAGCAGCGTGTTCATATTGTAGATAAACTTTTGACTGTTATGGGAAGCATCAAGGGAAGAACCATTTCAGTCCTTGGATTGGCCTTCAAACCGAATACGAACGATGTGAGATCTGCTCCAGCGCTTGATATTATCCCGATGCTGCAGCAGCTGGGCGCCCATGTAAAAGCATACGATCCGATTGCCATTCCTGAAGCTTCAGCAATCCTTGGCGAACAGGTCGAGTATTACACAGATGTGTATGCTGCGATTGAGCAGACAGATGCATGTCTCATCTTAACAGACTGGCCGGAAGTAAAAGAAATGGAGCTTGTGAAAGTGAAAACCCTCTTAAAACAGCCCATCATCATCGACGGCAGAAATTTATTTTCACTTGAAGAGATGCAGGCAGCCGGATACATTTACCACTCTATCGGCCGTCCCGCTGTTCGAGGAACGGAACCCTCTGACAAGTATTTTCCGGGTTTGCCGCTTGAGGAATTGGCTAAAGACTTTGGGAGCGTCAATTTATAAAAAGAAAAAGTATTACTTGGCTGAAGCTGCCGGCTGCTAGGCTCGGCCGCCGGCTCCTGAAACATCAGGAAAGGGGTTAAACATGTGAGTATCAAACGATCAGCGGTCCATACGCTAGCGTTACTGGCCGCTGCTATATTAGGAGTCGTTCTATTAGTGGGAGCCATCCATAAAGATATAGGTTTCGTGCAGATGGCCGCTGTGCTTGCGGTGTTGGCAATTGGTCTGTTCGCGCTGGCGCTTGCAACCGCATTTACAACAAAAGAACGGCTCTTTATGGCTGTAATCTATATTTTGATCGCCTGCACTTTTTTAAATAATGCATTTTTCGCCATTCATCTTGGATTTTTCAGTTTGTTCCTTTACAGGCTTCTACTCATTGCCGCCGGGTGCCTTCACATTATTGGCATGGTTCGGAATCGTACCCATATCGAAAGATGGAATGGGCTGCAAGTGAAAGGGATATTGCTCTTTTTCGCCTTTTGGTTTATATACGGCCTTGTTTCTCTGCTGTGGGCCAAATCGGTAACAGCCGGACTCAAATATTTGGCCTTATTGGCAATGGGCATTTTCTTCATTTATCTCATTGTCATGTACGTGCAAAAAATCGAGCGGCTGATGATTGTTTATGCCATTTGGCTGGTGATGACAGTATTTCTGATGATCATTGGTTTTTACAATCATATCACCCACCATCATCTTGCGAGTTCCACATTGTACAGCGGACCGGAGTATAAGCAGCATTATCCGACATCAGTCTTTTTTAATCAAAATGACTTTGCGACCTTTTTATCGATCAGCTTCTTTTTTTACATCACAATGATGAAAAACAGTAAGAATGGATACATCAAGGCGATTGGCCTTGTGCTCTCGCTTTGTGCGTTGTATTTAATTTTTGCTACTGGTTCAAGAGCCAGTCTTCTGGGGATTTTTGCAGGTGTTGCAGTTTACATTTTCATTGTTTTGCCGCCTATTTTAAAGAAAATGGCCATCTGGCTGTCGGCGGCGGGAATTGCTCTTTTCGCAGTTCTTTTCGCCAGCAAAATGTATTCGAAGTTTTGGGAGCTGTTTCTGGCCCCGCAGACGCTGCATTCATTTCATGACAGGCTTCCATCAAATGTGGCCCGGGCCAATCTGCTGAAAAACGCTTGGCATTTCTTCCTGGATTCATACGGATTCGGAGTCGGGGCAGGAAATGTATCCTATTATCTTGAGCATTATGCTTTATATGATACGGACAATGTGGCAGAGGTGCATAACTGGCTCGTTGAAATTCTTGCTAATTTTGGCTTGTTCATCATGCTGGGATATCTGTCCATTTATGCCTACCTCATATGGGTGCTTTACAAGTTTTATGAAAGAAAATTAGAAAATCAGTCAAAACTGATCACAGAAGGGCTTATTACCGCTATGGTCAGTTTCCTGGTATCAAGTATCAGCCCAAGCTCTGTTTCAAATTTATTTTTCCATTGGGTGTTTATGGCGCTCGTCATCGCCGCCGTGAATGTGTTAAGGCGGTCCAGACAAATGCCTGAGCCGATGTACAGATAAACAGACTACAAAAAGCAGGGAGACTTATATGAACGATATATTGATAAGAATAGCCCGTCGCATAAAAAAAAATATCATTTGGATCATAGCGGTGCCAATTATATTAGGTGCGGCGGGGTATATCCTGCCGTCACAAATCGCTGGTCAAAAGAGCTATACAGCTGAAGATACTTTGGCTGTGGGGAGCTATGATCATCCGGTTTATAACAGCACAGAAGAGATTCCGCTTCTGCTAAAGAGCGATTCTTTTTTGAAGGAGGCGCTTCCTGATGAAAAGGATGAAGATATAGCAGAAATCAAAGAGAAGCTTACAATCAAAACAGAATCTAAATCGTTACTGACTTTAAACTATAGCGACGAGGATAAGGATCGAACTGAATCTGTCCTAAACGCCATTTCCTCCACCTTTCTCAAAAACGATCAAAAGCTGTATGCAGAAAGAGAAGCCGTCATCCGCAGCAGCATCGATGCGCTTGAAGGCGAGAAGGTGAGCGAGGATTCCAAAGTGGATAAAGAGAGATTTTTGTATGAACTTAAAAATACTCAGCTTAATCTAAAAGCGGCCAGTGTTACAGATTCTGAAACCGTGAGTGAGACAGCAGGCGGCGGAATGTCTCCGAAAAAGAAAGCAGTTCTCGGCGTTATGATTGGCCTTACGATTGCCTTTATGTTCGTTGTCATTCCTGAATTTTTCAGAGAATCCTTTTAAAATCATACGATGGAGATGTGATCATGACCAATTGGAAACCTCTCGTATCTGTCATTACACCTTCCTATAATGCACGTGACTATATTGAAGACACGGTTCATTCGGTTTTAGATCAGAGCCATCCTCATTGGGAAATGATTATCGTGGATGATTGCTCAACGGATGGGACCCGCGACATTTTACAGCAGTATGAAAAAATAGACGAAAGAATTCAAGTGGTGTATCTGGAAGAGAACTGCGGAGCTGCGGTTGCTCGCAACAAAGCATTGGAACGCGCCCAAGGACGCTATGTAGCATTTTTGGACAGTGATGACAAATGGAAAAAAGACAAACTGGAAAAGCAGCTCGCGTTTATGATGGAGCGCTCCTGTGCGTTTTCTTTCACAGGCTACAGCTTAATGGAGCAGGACGGAACCCCGCTCGATAAATTCATTCATGCGCCTGAAAGTCTGACGTACGATGACGCTCTGAAAAATACAATTATCGGCTGCTTGACGGTGATGATTGACAGGGAGCAAACGGGACAGATCCAAATGCCAAATATAAGAACGAGACAGGACTTAGCCACATGGCTGTCTCTTTTAAAAAAAGGATTTACTGCCTATGGAATGAATGAATGCCTTGCTGAATATCGGCTTGTCGACAACTCAATATCCAGCAACAAATGGAAGGCTGCGAAAAAAACGTGGTTTGTCTACAGGGAAATCGAACGGCTTCACTTCATGAAAGCGACATGGTGTTTTGTTCAATATGCAAAAAACGCGGTGAAAAAAAGATTATAGCCGCAAACAGAGAGAAAAGGTGATGAAGGTGGAAACAAAAGAAGCAATCATTCATGTCATCGTTGCCACTGCTGAATGGGGAAAAGACCAATTGAGATACAGAAGGCACCGGCTGGCAGAATTTTTAGCTGCTCAAGAGGAAACGAAGGAAGTCATTTGGGTATGTCCGGCTCCGCGTGCCCAAGGGAAAGAATTTCAAGAAGTTCATTCTGGCATCAGGCAATTCGCTGTCAAAGACCTGCTGCAGAAAAAAATGTTTCGTTTTGGACGATATACAGATGTTTTTTACAGACATAAGCTCTCGCCATTACTCGATGAGCTTGCATCTGCTTCTTCAAACGGTGAACGCTGCTGTTTATGGTACACGTTTCCGGGATTCCCGCTGCTGTCTTGGCTGTATTCTTGGGATCAGGTCATTTATGATTGCAGTGACCTATGGGCTGCGCCGATCAGCGGGCGTTCAAATCTGCTGTCTGAATTCCGGCGAAAAGTCATAAAATCGGCAGAGCTGAGAATTATACAACGAGCAGATTCAATTACCTGTTCATCTGATTATCTTCATAAGGAAGTAGGCAAAAAACTGACTGCGGGACGAGAAAAGGTTCATACTGTGGAAAACGGTGTGGAGTTTGAGCTGTTTTCTGCACATAAACAAGCTCCCGATCGCAGTATACTGCAGGGGAGAGAAGGAACGGTGTTAGGTTTTATTGGCGGGATTAAACCGAAGCTCGATTTTAAAATGATTGAAGCCGCCGCCCTGCAAAAGCCTGATTGGACATTTTTATGGGTTGGCCCGGATGCCACTAATGGTGACGTTTCGTTTCAAGAGCTGCTGAGACTTCCCAATGTTATATGGACCGGTCCGGCAGATCCAAAAGAAGTGCCTCATTTTATGGAGCTTATCGACATTGGCATCATGCCATATAAACAATCACCGTATAACCAAGCTGTGTTTCCACTGAAACTATTTGAATTTTTAGCAGCAGGAAAACCTGTTGTAGGCACTAATCTTCCGTCAACCTCAAAAATGCAAAAGCCTTATGTATACGAATATGTAGAGGGCGATCATCCGATTGATTTTATAGCCGCTTGTGAAAAAGTTCTCGGACAAAACGGAGACGAGACCTATAAAGAAATGCGCCGAAACATCGCCCGCACCCAAGATTGGGATTGCTTATTTAGACAAATTATGAAATATACAGGGATTCAAAAACATGCGTAGTCCTATAAATTGGGATGCGCGTTTTTTGATTATACGTGTTTCTTTTTGATGAAGCTTGTTATAATAACTAAGGAGAAGGTATAATGGAAGGAACGGTTCTCTATATAAATAAAGACTTTATTTAATTCCAAAGGAGACTTCTTTATGCTTGACGAACGCATGATTCGCATTGTTGTTGCGTTTATTGTCTCGCTGCTGACAGTTTTAATCATAACCCCAATCGTAAAAAGGATTGCGATTAAAATAGGTGCAGTTGACCAGCCCAGCAATCGAAAAGTACATGACAAAATCATGCCCCGGATGGGCGGGCTGGCCATATTTATCGGGGTGGTTGCAGGCGTGCTTGCATCCGGTATATACACTGAAACAAGGATGACGGCTATTACAGTCGGAGCATTCATCATAATTGTGTTAGGTATTCTTGATGATAAATATCAATTAAGTGCAAAAGTGAAGTTTTTGATTCAATTAGGTGTAGCCATTATGATTGTAAGCACTGGCTTAAAAATGGACTTTTTCTCAGTACCTTTTTTAACAGAACGATTTGAATTAGGATGGATGGCTTATCCGCTGACCGTATTATGGATTGTCGGCATCACGAACGCAATTAACCTGATTGACGGATTGGATGGCCTTGCTGCCGGTCTTTCTGTTATTGGCCTGTCAACGATCGCTGTCATGGCGCTATCCGGCGGAAAAGTGCTCATTCTGTCACTCTCATTAGTTGTTATTGCCAGCACGCTTGGATTTTTGTTTTACAACTTTCATCCGGCAAAAATCTTTATGGGAGATACGGGCTCACTTTTTTTAGGGTATAGTATTTCGATTCTTTCATTATTAGGCTTGTATAAAAGTGTCACATTGTTCAGTATCGTTATCCCGATTATTATATTAGGCGTACCGATTTTTGATACAACATTTGCTATTATCAGGAGAATCTTAAACAAACAGCCGATTTCAGCGCCTGATAAGTCACATATCCATCATAGACTGATGGCCTTTGGCCTTTCACATCGGATGTCGGTCTTAGTTATTTATATGATTGGATTTATTTTCAGTATCAGTGCGATTGTGCTTAAAACTGCCACAATTTGGCTCTCTTTGTTTATTATCTTCATTTTAATCATTTTTATGCAAATCATAGCAGAAGTGACAGGACTCGTGAATGAAAAATTCAAACCGTTTACGAAATTTTATAAACGGCTGGTGAAAAGGAATTAAAAACTCCGGCTTATGTGCCGGATTTTTTTTCTGCGCAAAAATGCCCGATCCTCTAAAGGACCGGGCATTTTTTAATAGGATGAACCAGTTGTTGAATTCGTTGTACCGTTTGAGCTTGTGCTGCTGTCATTCGAATAGCTGCTTCCGCTCGTCGTGCCGTCAGTTGTTGTGCCATTGCTGTCAGAACCGCTTGAACTGTCAGTCCCATCTGTTGAACTTCCGGTACCGGAAGTGCCAGTGCTGCTTGTATCTGGAGTATAATCTAAATGCTCTTGAAGCGTTTTTCTGACTTTCTCGAGATTTGTAGCATCAGGTTCAAAGTAATACGTGTTGTTAGGACCTAAATACAAATCAGACCCTGTAATGCTCAACGTGTCGATTTTTTTGCTGGTAAAGCCGCTGTAAATCTGCTGAAGCGCTAAACCTTCAGTAATACGAATATTGGTTTCAACGTTTTCGCTGGCTTTTTCTGCGATTTTATCAATTTTAGCAATGTTGCTTGCACTTGACATTTGGTCAATCAGCGCGTTTAAGATTTGTTTCTGTCTGTCATTACGGCCAAAGTCTCCGCGTTTATCCTGTTTTCTCATTCGGGCATACGCCAAGGCTTGTTCGCCGTTTAAATGCATCTCGCCTTTTTTGAAGTAAATCCGTTTGCTTTCGTTTACGTCACTTTTTTCATCGAAATCGAAAGGCACGTCTACATCAATACCGCCGACTTCATTTATCACATCTTTAAATCCGTCAAAATCAACTGTGACATATTTATCGATCGGGATTTGCAAGAAGTTTTCAACAGTTTCAACTGTCTCATCTTTACCGCCTTTGCTGTAAGCGGCATTGATCTTTGTTTTGCTTCCGGTTGTGTCACCGGCTAATTGCACACGTGTATCACGCGGAATACTCAGCATTTTCATGGTTTTATTTTTAGGATCTAGGGTAACTACAATAAGAGAGTCTGATCTCCCTTTTTGTCCTTTAGTCGCGTAATCCTCTATTCCCATAAATAAAATAGAAAACGGTTTTTTCTTCATGTCTACAACTTCGCTGCGAAGATTTGATTTATTCCCGCGAGATAGGGCATCGTACGAATCATCGGCAGCGTTAATGGTTTTATAAAGTTTATATCCGCCAAGCCCTACAACTACTAATAATGCGAGGACGAACAATAACATTATTCTTTTTATAATTTTCCTGCGTTTGCTCTTTTTCTTTTTTCGCACCCGCACTCTAACGCGTTCAGCCATTATTCAGTCTCCTTTATGTGATTGACGGCTTTTTCAAGATACGTCAACTCTCCCTCTTTAATATCACTCTTTCCATTTGTCAGTTCTGTCATCCATTCAGAAAAAGCATTTGTTTCCTTTTCTTCCACGTATGTTTCGAATTCAACATTTTCTGAATAATGGATTTCCTTTAACAGAAATTGTGACTCCCTTAATTCATTTTCAATCTTGCCAAGCCATGTGTAATCTGCGGAAGTATGCATGATACGCATAAGCTTCCGTTCTACCACACCTATATGATTTAATCCTTCAGACACTGATTTCCCATAAGCGCGAATTAATCCGCCAGCCCCAAGCTTAATACCTCCGAAGTATCGTGTAACGACGGCGCAAGTATCCTTAAGTCCGCGTTTTTTTAATACCTCAAGCATCGGCACTCCCGCTGTACCGCTTGGTTCTCCGTCATCATTGGCTTTTTGGATATGATCATTCTCGCCGATAACGTAAGCTGAGCAATTATGAGTCGCATTCCAGTGCTGTTTCTTTATTTTCTGTATAAATTCCTGTGCCTCTTGTTCGGTAGAAACACGGCTTAAATGACAGATAAAACGCGATTTTTCTATAACAATCTCGTGTTCTCCTGCTTCTTTCACAGTAAAATAGCTGTGCAGCATGCTAGCTGACCCTCCTGCTAAGCATAAAAGACTGCCCATACAAATTCGTACAGTCTTTAGAATTTTTGTGCGTATTTTGGTATCATAAAGAGTAGATAGTATATAAAAATGTTTTTTTCTAGAATATACGCATTCTTTCATTATAATTCGACATAATTTGCAGATCAATTACATTTATAATAAAAATATATGACAACGCCGTGACGGAGGGAAATTATGAATAAAACAAAGATGGATTCCAAAGTGTTGGATTCTATTTTGATGAAGATGCTGAAAACCGTTGACGGGAGCAAGGACGAGGTTTTTCAAATCGGGGAGCAGTCACGCCAGCAGTATGAACAGCTGGTTGAAGAACTGAAACAAATTAAGCAGCAGGTGTATGAAGTGATCGAGCTTGGAGATAAACTTGAAGTGCAAACCCGCCATGCGAGAAACCGTTTATCCGAGGTCAGCCGTAATTTTCATAGATTCAGTGAAGAGGAAATCCGCAATGCTTATGAAAAAGCCCATAAGCTGCAGGTAGAATTGACGATGATCCAGCAGCGTGAGAAGCAATTGCGCGAACGGCGGGATGATTTGGAGCGCAGATTGCTAGGGCTTCAGGAAATCATCGAGCGGTCAGAATCATTAGTAAGCCAAATTACAGTTGTGCTTAATTACTTGAATCAGGATCTGCGCGAAGTCGGACTGCTTCTTGCAGATGCTCAGGCAAAACAGGATTTCGGCTTAAGAATTATTGAGGCGCAGGAAGAAGAGCGAAAAAGAGTTTCAAGAGAAATCCATGACGGACCCGCTCAAATGCTGGCGAATGTTATGATGAGATCGGAATTAATCGAGCGGATTTTCCGTGACCGGGGTGCAGAGGACGGATTCCAAGAAATTAAAAATCTCCGTCAAAATGTTCGGAATGCCCTTTACGAAGTGAGAAGGATTATATATGATTTAAGACCGATGGCCCTTGATGACCTAGGCCTGATTCCAACTTTAAGAAAATATCTATATACAACCGAAGAATATAACGGGAAGGTCAAAATACATTTTCAGTGTATTGGAGAAACAGAGGATCAGCGGCTAGCGCCTCAGTTTGAAGTTGCGCTCTTCAGGCTCGCACAGGAAGCTGTGTCTAATGCGCTAAAGCATTCTGAATCTGAAGAAATTACAGTCAAAGTTGAAATCACAAATGATTTTGTGATTTTAATGATAAAAGATAACGGTAAAGGGTTCGACCTGAAGGAAGCGAAAGAGAAGAAAAACAAATCATTCGGCTTGCTGGGCATGAAAGAAAGAGTAGATTTATTGGAAGGAACGATGACAATAGATTCGAAAATAGGTCTTGGGACATTTATTATGATTAAGGTTCCGTTATCTCTTTGACTATGATTTGTAAAATAGAGCCAAAAGGCATATTGACCGAATGCTAGAGTATATAGAACAATAATACAAGGAGGCGTGGCTTGTGACTAAAGTAAACATTGTTATTATCGACGACCATCAGTTATTTCGTGAAGGTGTTAAACGGATATTGGATTTTGAACCTACCTTTGAAGTGGTAGCCGAAGGTGATGACGGAGACGAAGCGGCTCGTATTGTTGAGCACTATCATCCTGATGTTGTGATCATGGATATCAATATGCCAAACGTAAATGGTGTGGAAGCTACAAAACAGCTTGTTGAGCTGTATCCTGAATCTAAAGTAATTATTCTATCAATTCACGATGACGAAAATTATGTAACACATGCCCTGAAAACAGGTGCAAGAGGTTATCTGCTGAAAGAGATGGATGCTGATACATTAATTGAAGCGGTTAAAGTAGTTGCCGAGGGCGGCTCTTACCTTCATCCGAAGGTTACGCATAACCTCGTTAACGAATTCCGCCGTCTTGCAACAAGCGGAGTTTCTGCACATCCTCAACACGAGGTTTACCCTGAAATCCGCAGACCATTACATATTCTAACTAGGCGGGAATGTGAAGTGCTGCAGATGCTTGCAGACGGAAAAAGCAACCGCGGAATTGGTGAATCATTGTTTATCAGTGAGAAAACCGTTAAAAACCATGTGAGCAATATTTTACAAAAAATGAATGTGAACGACCGGACGCAAGCCGTTGTGGTCGCCATTAAAAATGGCTGGGTAGAAATGAGATAGTATATTAGGAGACTTGCCTTTTTCTAGGCAGGTCTTTTTTTAGGCTGCCGTTTCCCTTACAATAGAGTTATAAAGCAATAAGGCAGGTATCGAAGCTATGAATATTGCAGTCGTAACAGACAGCACGGCATATATTCCGAAAGAAATGCGTGAACAACATCAGATACATATGATCCCTCTCCAGGTTGTTTTTGGGGAGGAGACTTACCGTGAAGAAATTGAGTTGGACTGGAAAAGCTTTTACGAAGAAGTAAAAAAACATAATGAGCTCCCGACGACTTCTCAGCCGCCAATCGGCGAGCTGGTTGCGTTGTATGAAGAGCTTGGCAAATCTTATGATGCGGTCATCAGTATCCATCTTTCCAGCGGGATCAGCGGAACATTCAGCAGTGCGGCAACGGCTGATTCAATGGTCGACAATATTGATGTGTATCCATTTGATTCAGAGATAAGCTGTTTAGCCCAAGGCTTTTATGCTCTTAAAGCCGCTGAATTAATTAAAAACGGAGCATCATCGCCGGAAGATATTATAAAAGAACTGGAAGAAATGAAAAAAACAGTTCGAGCTTATTTTATGGTAGATGACTTAGCTCACCTTCAGCGCGGCGGGCGATTAAGCAGCGCCCAAGCCTTCATTGGTAGTCTTCTAAAGGTAAAGCCTATCCTTCATTTTGACAATAGGGTAATTGTGCCTTTTGAGAAGATTCGCACACGTAAAAAAGCAATTTCGCGAATTTATGAGCTTTTAGACGAAGATGCGAGCAAAGGGTTGCCTATGCGCGCTGCTGTTATCCATGCTAATCGCGAGGAAGAAGCAGCGAAAATCATTGAAGAGCTTTCTGTAAAATATCCTCATGTTGAATTTTATAACAGCTATTTTGGCGCGGTAATCGGCACTCATTTGGGTGAAGGTGCGCTAGGAATTTGCTGGTGTTTTAAATAAGGCCAAATCTCCGTTTTAGCAACGGAGATTTTTTTATATTTCTATTTTGATTGTTCGACAGAAACTATTCATTCAGGCATACTGTCTCGAAAGGAGGCGGTGCTATGTGAAGGTGCCAACTGAAAAGCACATTTCCTTTTCTAGAGAATTGCAGCAGACGCTTCAAAGCCGTCATTTGCTCAGGACTGAGCTCCCATTTTCCGATGAGATGATTGAATGGCATATCAAGAATGGCTATATCACCGCTGAAAATTCTATATCAATAAATAAACGGGGCTATAGATGTAATAGGTGCGGCCAAACTGATAAGTGGTATTTTTCTTTTTATCACTCATTTGGAAAAGATCAGCTGTATTGCCGTTCCTGTGTCATGATGGGTAGAGTGAGTGAGGAGGTTCCTTTATATTCATGGAAAGATGGAGATAAACAAAACTGGAAGTCTGTTAAGCTGATATGGGATGGCAAGCTTTCAAGCGGACAGCAAAAAGCCGCCAATATTTTAATTGAAGCAATATCAAAAAGAGAAGAGCTCCTCATCTGGGCGGTTTGCGGCGCTGGCAAAACAGAAATGCTATTTCCTGGTATAGAATCAGCGTTAAATCAAGGACTGCGTGTATGTATTGCAACTCCTCGCACCGATGTTGTATTAGAGCTTGCTCCAAGACTCAAGGCTGCCTTTCAGGGTGCTGACATTTCAGCGCTTTACGGAGGAAGCGATGACAAAGGGCGGCTATCTCCGCTCATGATTTCCACCACGCATCAGCTTTTGCGATATAAAGATGCATTCGATGTTATGATCGTTGATGAGGTTGACGCTTTTCCGTATTCTGCTGATCAAACCCTTCAATTCGCTGTTCAAAAAGCAAGAAAGAAAAACAGCACCCTCGTTTATTTAAGTGCAACACCTCCTAAAGAATTAAAAAGAAAAGCGCGGAACGGACAGTTACATTCAGTTCGCATCCCCGCAAGACACCACCGGCAACCTTTACCCGAACCGCGCTTTGTATGGTGTGGAAACTGGAAGAAGAAATTAAACCGAAATAAAATTCCGCCAGCGGTGAAAAGATGGATAGAGTTTCATGTGAAAGAAGGGACGCCTGTTTTTTTATTCGTTCCCTCCGTTTCTATTCTAGAAAAGGCTGCTGCGAGCTTTAAAGATGTTAATTGCCGAACCGCGACGGTGCATGCGGAAGACAAGCATAGAAAGGAGAAAGTGCAGCGATTCAGAGATGGTCAGCTCGATCTATTAATCACAACAACAATACTGGAAAGAGGCGTTACGGTTCCCAAGGTGCAAACAGGTGTACTAGGAGCGGAATCTCCTATCTTTACGGAAAGCGCACTTATTCAAATCGCAGGAAGAACTGGCCGGCATAAAGAGCATGCAGACGGCGATGTCATTTTCTTTCACTATGGCAAAACAAAGAGTATGCTCGATGCAAAAAAGCATATAAAAGAAATGAACGGCTTGGCAGCAAAAAATGAATGAACAGACTAGCCATTATTTGAAAACGTGGTACAGTATACTCATATAACCGATGATGAGGAGCTGTAAAAATGCTTGTCAATTCAAAAGAAATCGTAATGAAAGAACTGCTCGACCGTTATATGGACCAGCTTCACATGGCCTGCACGTGCCAAGTATGCCAAAACGATGTACTGGCACTTTCTTTAAACAAAGTGAGACCATCCTACGTTACTGATCTTAAAAAGATCGCATATACGAAAGCAGAGATGGTAGATAAACAAAAAAATACGGCTATGCTTGTCATTTTGGCTGAATCTGCAGCTGTGGTATCAGAGAGTCCAAGCGATTTATGCCAAACAAAGCAGGAGGAGGCATTCATAAACTGATCTGTCTGCTATGCGATTCGCAATTTTCTCAAGCTGTTACATGGAGAGCTCTTTTTTTATTAAAGCCTGACGAAAAGGTCTGTCATTCCTGCAGAAGCAAATTGAAAAAAATTACAGGACATATCTGCACCATATGCGGCAGACCTCAATCCGTTTATGCGGTATGCAGGGATTGTAAGGCGTGGAAATTAAGGATCAGTCACAGCTTGCTGCTCCGCCAAAATCGTTCAGTTTACACATATAATGATATGATGAAAGAAACGCTCTCCCGTTTTAAATTTAGAGGAGATGCAGAAATTATAAATGCTGTTAAAAGCGATTTTTCTTCAACCTTTTCAAAGGTTTACCCCGATAAGCATTTTGTTCTTGTTCCTATTCCGCTAAGCAAGGAACGGGAAGAGGAGCGCGGATTTAACCAGGCACAGCTCCTGGCAGAATGTTTAGGCAGGCCCATCCACCATCCCCTCATCCGCCTGAATAATGAGAAACAGTCTAAGAAAAAGAAAACAGAACGCCTGCTTTCCGCGCGTATTTTTGATACGAAAAACAATTCAGCAGAAGGTATGAATATCATTTTAATAGACGATCTTTATACAACAGGCGCCACTTTGCATTTTGCAGCGCGCTGCTTATTAGAAAAAGGAAAAGCCGCTTCAGTGGCATCTTTTACCTTAATCAGAAGCTAAATGATTCTGTTTTTATGCCGATATAATCACTAGAAATTGACACAGGCATATTATCGAATAAGGAGAAAAAAAGATGGGAGAACTGGCGAATTGTCCGAAATGTAATACTTTATTTTTAAAGACAAAGCTGCAAACCGTATGTCAGGCGTGTATTAAGGAAGAAGAAAAATCATTTGAGACTGTTTATAAATTTTTAAGAAAGCAGGAAAATCGGCAATCAACTTTGAACCGGATAACTGAGGAAACAGGTGTGGAAGAAGAGCTGATATTGAAATTCATCAGGCAGAAGCGAATTCAGATCACTCATCTTCCTAATTTGGCATACCCTTGTGAAAGGTGCGGAACATCGATTCGAGAAGGCAAGTTCTGCAAGGCTTGCCAGTCCGATATCAAGGCTCAAATGGATCATTTGAACCACGAGGACGCTCTGAAAATCGAGAAAGAAAATAGTAAAAAAGACACATACTATGCCTATAATACCAAAAACAGCTGATTCCCTAAACTAACTGAAAACGCAGTCGATAAAAGGGTTAAGATTGTTTAAAGACTGCAACGGAAAGCGAGAGGAATCCTATGAAAATCAATCAATTTGGAACACAATCCGTTAATCCATATCAAAAAAATTATGAAAAGCAAGCGGTGCAAAAAACTGCTGCACAGCCTCAAGATAAAATTGAAATTTCGTCACAGGCTAAAGAAATGCAAAATGCATCCGACGCAGTCGCTGGTTCACGACAGGAAAAAATTGCGCAGCTTAAAGCGCAAATCGAAAACGGGTCATACAAAGTAGACGCAAATCACATAGCGAAAAATATGATTAATTTTTATAAAAAACAATAAAAAGGAGAAAGCCCATGTCAGCAAAGGCCATTATTGAACAATTGAAGCGACTTTGCGTTCTGCATGAGCACCTGCTCACGCTGTCTGAAGAAAAGACGGAAGCGCTCAAAGCCGGCAAAACAAAGGAGCTTTCAAACCTTTTGACAAAAGAGCAAAAATATATTCAAGCGATCACGCAGACAGAAGATGACCGGATCAAAGCAACCTCCGCCTTTCTCGGATACAGCGAAAATAACACCATTACCGCATGTATCGCCAAAACCTCAGGCAGCGAAAGGGAAGAGCTGGAACAACTATACGAATCTCTTTCTACAGTTCTCGGACGTCTGAAAAAAGTAAATGAGATGAATAGGCAGCTGACAAGAGACGCGCTGCAATTCATCTCTATTTCGTACGATATGCTGGTTCCTAAGGAAAATAACTTCAATTACAGCAAATCAATTAAAGCTGAGCTGCCGAAGAGCAGCCGAATGAAACTTTTTGATTCAAAAGCTTAGCAGAAAGGAATTCAGAAAATGACATCTACCTTTATGGGGCTTGAAACTGCAAGGCGGGCGTTAAGCGCTCAGCAGGCAGCGTTAAGCACGACTGCAAATAACGTGGCAAATGCCAATACTGATGGTTATACAAGACAGCGGGTCTCATTGGAGGCAACTGACTATTTCCCTGCGGTATCCAAAAATGCAGAAAAAACAGCTGGACAAATGGGTACAGGTGTTCAAGGAAAGTCAGTTGAGAGAATAAGGGATATCTTTCTTGATTATCAATACCGTCTTCAAAACAACAGTGCCGGATACTATGACACGAAAGCTAAAGCGCTGTCGCAAATGGAAGGCGTTTTAAATGAAACGGATGACAGCGGCTTGAACAGTGTGCTGAATTCGTTTTGGGATTCCCTGCAGGAATTATCGAATAATACTAATGAAGAAAGTGCACGTTCTGTTGTTGCTCGAAAAGGACAAGCTGTAGCTGAAACGTTTAATTATATTTCTGAATCACTTACAAATGTTCAATCGAATTTAAAAGCGGAGTTAAATACAACTGTGTTGGATGTCAATTCTCTGCTTTCTCAATTAAACAGTTTAAATAAGCAAATTGCACAAGTAGAACCGGTCGGGCTTCTTCCGAATGGTTTATATGATCAGCGAGATTTACTGATCGATAAATTATCCTCAATGGTTGATATCAAAGTCAGCTATAACAAATCAGGCGGGAATGCACTTTCGTCTGCTGAGGGAACTGTATCAATTGAAATCCTTGATAAAAATAAACAGTCGCTTGGAACTGTTTTGGACGGTAAAAATTACGAGGTTTCAGAACTTACAGCCAACTATGATAATGAAACTGGTTTAGTATCAAGTATTTCAATCGGAGATAAAGCTGTGCAGGCGGAGTCCTTCAGCAGCAAGGGATCTCTTTTAGGATTTATAGAGTCTTACGGGTATATAACAGCAGACGGTCAAGAAAAGGGCGTATACCCAGAAATGCTTTCTGATCTTGACAATATGGCGCTTGAATTTGCCAAAGCTTTCAATGAAGTGCACAGAAATGGTTTGACCAAGAGCGGTGAACAAGGCGGAGACTTTTTTGATTTTACCGGCGGTGAAACTGAACCTGCAAAGGGAGCGGCGGGCAAGATTAAAGTGGCTGACAGTATAATAGATTCAAAAGGCGCAAACATTGCTTTCTCACTGACTGGTTCAGCAAACGATAACGCCAATGCTACAAAATTAGCAAATGTTTTAACCGGCAAAATAACCATTAACGGCAAAGAAACTAGTGTGTTAGATTATTATGCGGGTCTGATTGGCGAGCTAGGGATCGAAGCTCAAGAGGCTAATCGGCTGGCGTCTAATACAGAAACACAGCTGAATGATGCAGACATAAACCGTCAGCAAATGAGCGCAGTTTCTTTAGACGAAGAAATGACCAATATGATTCAATTCCAACACGCATACAATGCAGCTGCAAGAATGGTGACTTTACAAGACGAATTGCTTGATAAAGTGATCAACGGCATGGGTGTTGGGGGAAGGTAGGTAAAGTCATATGAGAGTAACACAAGGCATGATACAGCAAAACTCACTGAGATATATCGGTTCGAGCTACTCGAAGCTGGATAAACTCCAGTCACAGATTTCTTCAGGAAAAAAAATCTCAAAGGCTTCCGACGATCCTGTAGTAGCAATGAAAAGCTTAAAGTATAATACGCAACTGTCTCAAGTGCAGCAGTATAAAAGCAATGCTTCTCAAGCCTTTACCTGGCTCGAAAACACTGAAACAAACATTACAGAAGGAATTGACATCCTATCGAAGGTCAGAGAATTAGCGGTTGAAGCTCAAAATGATACAAACGGCGAGGCGGAGCGGCAAGCGATTGGCGTAGAAGTGAAGCAGCTAAAGGAACAGCTTTTAAATATTGCGAATACACAAGTGAACGGCAGATATATCTTTAACGGGACAAATTCAGATAAGCCTCCGGTTACAGATAACGGAGACGGAACTTATACAATTTCTGATACAGCTGATGTCGTAGTCAATATATCAAATAATATGTCATTGAAAGTGAACTCAGATCCAAAGTCAGCTTTTGGAGGCACTTCTGAAAGCGGACAGAATGTATTTGAAATGCTTGATTCTTTTGAGAAAGCACTAAGTTCTGGCTCGCTAGATGGCATGGACAGTGTTTTAGATGATATTGATCATTTTTCTGACGGCATGAGCGCTGAACGTTCTGATCTTGGAGCGAGATATAATCGTCTTGAACTGGTTAATACAAGACTTTCAGCTCAAGAAGAAACAGCTACCAAAGTGTTGTCAGACAATGAAGATGTAGAACTGGAAGAAGTAATAACTGAATTTATTGCGCAGCAAAGTGTGCACAGGGCAACTCTGGCTGTTAATGCGCAAATTGTTCAGCCTACATTGATTGACTTTTTAAAGTAAGCGGCTCTTAGGAGTTCGCTTTTTTTATAGTTCAGGAGGTAGAGTGATGCAGATTCCCAGATTGATTATGCATAGTGTTCAAGGGAAAATAGGTTTAACAACGACGCCCGCCAGCTTAAAAATGGAGCAGCCGCAAGCCGATCTTGAGATCCAACAGCCGAGTGCGGAAATGGAAATATCGGTGACACCTGGAAAACTCACGATTGACCAGACACAAGCATGGGAAGAATTAGACAGAAAGCATGTTTTCAAGAGAATTGAAGAAGCCGCCCAACAAGGACATGAGGATGTAATGGAGGGGATAGCCCGTACTGCCGAAGAGGGAGACGAGCTTATGAGAATTGAAAATAAGGGGAACCCAATCGCTTCACAAGCAAGGAGGAACTCTGAGATGCACCAAATTCAATTAGGCGAACATTATGCTCCTTCTCTTTCGAGAGTGAAAATACAATATACTCCGTCACAGCTCGATGTTCAGATTACGCCGCGAAAGCCTGTTATTCAGGCCGAGCCGCATAAGCCTATTGTTGAATATACGCCAGGAAATGTTAAGGTTGACATGCTCCAATACCCTGATTTAAATATAGATGTAGAATACCCGAAAGAATCACCCGAAAAGTAAAAAGAAAAGGATCGTGAACAATGATCATTCATACGAAGTACCATGGCCAAATGAACGTAAAAGAAGAACAAATCATTCTTTTTGAAAACGGAATTCCAGGTTTTTTAGAAGAAAAACAGTTCGTCATTCTTCCGCTTTCAGAAGACTCTCCATTCGTGGCACTGCAGTCCGTCACTTCAGAAAATCTTGCGTTCATCGTTGTAAGTCCGTTTATCTTCTTTAAGAATTATGAATTTGACCTTGATGAATCAACTGCTGAACTTTTGGAGATCGATAATATTCAAGACGTAGAAGTCATGACAATACTGACCATGGCAGAGCCATTCGAAAAGTCTACTGCGAATTTATTGGCTCCCATAATTGTGAATCGCAAGAACATGATGGCTAAGCAAGTCGTTTTACACGACTCCTCATATACGACAAAGCATCTGATTGGAGGAGAATCATGCTAGTTTTATCGCGGAAAATAAACGAAGCGATTCAAATAGGCACTGATATTGAAGTGAAAGTGATTGCGGTTGAGGGGGATCAAGTGAAGCTTGGAATTGAAGCCCCAAAGCATATTGATATTCATCGGAAAGAGATTTATTTAACCATTCAGGAAGAAAATAACCGTGCGGCGTCGTTATCCAGCGATATGATCTCCGCATTATCCTCACAAAAAAAGTGAGGATTTTTTTATTTTTGTATTAACAAAATCAGAGACAATCCGATATTAATGATGTAGCCGGGAGAGGGTACAAATGGCTCCGCCGATTACAAAATTGAGGCACAAGGACGTGCCTAAACAACATATTCAGGGAGGAAATAAAAATGAGAATTAACCACAATATCGCAGCACTTAACACATTGAACCGTTTGTCTTCAAACAACGGTGCAGCACAAAAGAACATGGAGAAACTTTCTTCAGGTCTTCGTATCAACCGTGCGGGAGATGACGCAGCAGGTCTTGCGATCTCTGAAAAAATGAGAGGACAAATCAGAGGTCTTGATATGGCTTCTAAAAACTCTCAAGACGGAATCTCTCTTATCCAAACAGCTGAGGGTGCATTGACTGAAACTCACTCAATTCTTCAACGTGTTCGTGAGTTAACTGTTCAAGCGGGTAACACTGGTACTCAAGATGCAACGACAGACCTTCAAGCAATTCAGGATGAAATTGATAACCTTCTTGATGAGGTAGATGGAATTTCTCAACGTACAGCTTTTAACGGTAAAAACCTTCTTGATGGTACGGAGACAAATGGATTCACTTTCCAAATCGGTGCCAACAAAGGTCAACAATTAACAGTTAGCATTGGAGATATGAGTACTGCTGCTACAGGTCTTGACATGTTAAAAGCAGATTACAAAGTAACAACAGCTACGGCAGCTAACACAGATGCGCTTCTAACTAAAGTAGATTCTGCAATTAACAAAGTATCTTCTGAGCGTGGTAAACTTGGTGCAGTGCAAAACCGTTTAGAGCACACAATCAACAACCTTGGTGCTTCTTCTGAAAACTTAACTGCTGCTGAGTCTCGTATCCGTGACGTTGACATGGCTAAAGAGATGAGCGAGTTCACAAAGAACAACATTCTTTCTCAAGCTTCTCAAGCGATGCTTGCTCAAGCGAACCAACAGCCGCAAAACGTACTTCAATTGTTACGTTAATTTTAAAGAAGACCTTGGCGTTGCCAAGGTCTTTTATTATATTTCTAACTCCGAATCATTCTCCTTGCTTTCTCTAACTCATGATATAATAACTGGATTCTCTCCACTGATTTTTTATAAATGCATTTCCGAACAAGAAATTAAAACAGATGAGTTTTTTTCCAAAAATATGTGTAATCTTATCTCAACTCAGTCGATATAAACGATAGATTGGGGCATAGGGGATGATCAATTGAACATTGAAAGGCTCACTACGTTACAACCTGTTTGGGATCGTTACGATACTCAAATACATAATCAGAAAGACAATGAGAATGCAGTTCCTGTTCATCAAGTTTCATTTACCAACCTTTCTGAAATGGTTGGGGAAATGAACAAGCTTTTGGAACCTTCGCAAGTGCACCTCAAGTTTGAGCTTCATGAGAAGTTAAATGAATACTATGTAAAAGTAATAGAGGACTCTACAAATGAGGTCATCCGCGAAATTCCGCCAAAACGGTGGCTTGATTTTTATGCGGCTATGACTGAATATCTTGGGTTATTTGTAGATGAAAAAAAGTAGATTAGGAGTGGTTTGAAATGGTCACGAGAATAACAGGTCTGGCGTCAGGAATGGATATAGATGATATCGTCTCAAAGCTGATGAAGACAGAAAGAGCACCGCTTGACAGGCTGACACAAAAAAAACAGACTCTTGAATGGCAGCGTGACAGCTATCGTGAAGTAAATACAAAAATAAAAGAATTCCAAGATTATATGTCTAAAAATAAGCTGACATATCCGAGTACGTATCAGGGCAAAACTGTGACAAGCTCAAATGAATCTGTGTTAACTGCTACAGGAAGCTCAAGTGCGCCAAACTCTTCTTCTACTGTTGAAGTAGCGAGCTTGGCAACCGCAGCAACGTATAAGGCAAATAATTATACGGGATACACACAAGGCGATTATAATTTGGCATTTAACGTTGTTGCGCCTGGCGAGACAACGGCAAAAACAGTGAACATCAGTGTGACGAGCGCTGATACGATTGATAATGTGATTTCTAAACTGAACAGCTCAGATCTAGGCGTATCAGCATTTAAAGATAAAATTTGGAATGGAACAGAGTATGTGGAAACGATTGCATTCTCTTCTAAAGCAACAGGCGCAGGAGGCAGCATACAGGCAGCAGACGCTTCTACAGCAGATTTTATGTCCGGTCAGCTAGGTTTTTCTTTGGACGCTGATAATAAGATTACTGCTTACAAAGAAGGAACGAATGCAAAAGTCACGATCAACGGCTTTGAAATGGAGAAGCTGTCAAATAATTTCACAGTTAATGGCGTTACGTATTCGATCAAAAATACAACTGCAGCCACAGGCCCTGTTACCACATCTGTTTCAACTGATGTTGACGGGATTTACAACCAAATTAAAGAGTTTGTGGATAAATACAATGAATTGGTTGACAGCCTGAACGAAAAGCTGCAAGAAGAAAAATACAGAGACTATACGCCGCTGACGAGTGAACAAAAAGAAGCCATGTCCGATAAAGAGGTAGAACTCTGGGAAGAGAAGGCAAAAAGCGGTTTGCTGAGAAATGATAGCAGCATCAGCACAGGTACGAACCAAATGCGGACGGATTTTTATACTCAAGTAAATGTTGATGGTAAAAACCTTCAATTAACTGAATTTGGTATCACAACTTCAAGTACTTACCAACTGAGAGGACATTTGGAGATTAATGAAGACAAACTGAAAGCCAAAATACAAGAAGATCCGCAAAGTGTCGCCGCTTTATTTACAAACGGAACGAACAGCAGCGCCTATAGTGATAAAGGGATTATGAAACGCATCGGTGACACACTGAAAAGTACGGTGAAAAGCATTGAAGCAAAAGCCGGCAACTCGACAATGGGCGCCGATAACTACTCGATCGGTAAAAATTTAAACACAATCAGCACTGATATCATCAAAATGCAGGACCGGTTGAACGCGATAGAAAACCGCTACTATACAAAATTTAGTGCGATGGATTCTGCGATTCAAAAAATGAACGAACAATCGTCCTATTTATCACAGCTTCTTGCACAATAAATGTAATTTGGAGGATGACACATGGCGATCCAAAATCCTTATACAGCCTATCAGCAAAATTCAGTGAATACGGCTACACCCGGTGAGCTGACGCTTATGCTGTATAATGGCTGTTTGAAATTTATAAGACTTGCCTCTCAGGCCATTGAGAATGATGATATGGAACGTAAAAATGAAAATCTGATTAAAGCGCAAAATATTATTCAGGAATTAAATTTTACACTTAACCGTAATATAGAGCTTTCCGCTTCTATGGGTGCGATGTACGATTATATGTATCGCAGATTGGTACAGGCAAATATCAAAAATGATACGGGCATGCTGGCTGAGGTTGAAGGTTATGTAACAGATTTTCGCGATGCTTGGAAACAAGCCATTCAAAGTGAACGGAAGGACCGGCACGGATCAGGCGGGATCGCATGAATAACATAGATCAACTATACACTGAGACGAAGAGTATGCTGCCACACATACAAAATACGCCGGAAAGCGATGAACTTTTAAAGCAAATTGAAGACTTTGTGGCTACACGGTCTGAACTGATTCAGGAGATATCTCTGCCGCTTTCAGAAGAAGAGCGAAAGCAGATGAAACTTATCTTGACATGGGATCAGCTGATTGTGAAGGAAATGGAAAGACTGAAGCAGTCAATCGCAACAGAACTTCAGCAGATGAAAAGAAAACGTGTGATGCATACGACGTATTTAAATCCATATAACAACATTACGATTGACGGCACATATTATGACAAGCGTAAATAGGTGAGTGCCTTGAAGAGCATTGAAGATTATACGCTTTTATCAGCTTATTATCATCTTCTTTTTACCATTGAAGAAGGGTTATGTTATTTGATAGAGGCTGAAGAGAATTTATCAAAAACAGAAGGGGATCGGATCTATCAAGATCTGATCCAAGCCTTTTTTTATTTGGATTCAACACATTCAACGCTTCTCTTCATTATGGATACGCGATGTGCTGAAATTTGTGTGAAAGCATTTGACCAAATTTTTGCAGAGTTTGATCAATTGGTCTCTTTCTCTTTTCCCTCTCATGAGTTCTGCGAGTATTTAAAAGAACATTTTCTGATTCACTATAGAAAATGGATGCTGTCTATTCATCAATGTATGGAACCCTTTTTAATCAATTAGGCGTGTGTGAGGTATTTGTTTTGTTCAATCAGCATATACATATACCTCCGAACCGCCATTAGCAGCAAATACAAACAATATTCGACAAAGTTCACTGAATTTTCACAAAAGATTTATGTTTCAGCAGGAATTGTAAAGGGTAAAAGAGAAATAGATACATATCCTTAATAAAAGGGAGGCGTTCTTTGATGAACTATCACATCAGAGGAGAAAATATTGAAGTGACACCTGCGTTAAAGGATCATGTCGAAAAGAAAATCGGCAAGCTGGAGCGTTATTTTGACCATAGCGTGAATGCCGATGTGAACGTCAACTTGAAGTTTTACAATGACAAGGAGTCTAAGGTTGAAGTTACGATTCCGATGACAGATCTGGCGCTTCGATCCGAGGTGCATAACGAGGATATGTACAACGCAATTGATCTCGCAACAAACAAACTGGAACGTCAAATCCGTAAGCATAAAACGAAAGTAAACCGTAAATTCCGTGAGCAGGGCTCTCCGAAATATTTATTAGCCAGCGGCTTTGGCTCTGATACAGATATTGCGGTTCAAGATGATATAGAAGAGGAGGAGAGCTTGGACATCGTCCGTCAGAAACGCTTTAATTTAAAGCCGATGGATAGTGAAGAAGCGATCTTGCAAATGAATATGCTCGGCCATAATTTCTTTGTTTTCACAAATGCGGAAACAAACCTTACAAATGTCGTGTACCGCAGAAATGACGGGAAATATGGCTTAATTGAACCGACTGAATAATGAAGAGAAGCCTTCCGTGATGTCCGCGGAAGGTTTTTGTTTTTCTTATTTGCAAATTCTTTGGAAATAACAAAAGGTATGATATGATAATGAGAGGTATACATGGACTAGTAAATTATTTATACATGCCTCTAAAATAGGCATGTGATGATAGAGGAGCGTTATAAATGCTTGGAATTTTAAATAAAATGTTTGATCCAACAAAACGTACGCTGAATAGATACGAAAAAATTGCTAACGATATTGATGCGATTCGCGGAGACTATGAAAATCTCTCTGACGACGCGTTGAAACATAAAACGATTGAATTTAAAGAGCGCCTTGAAAAAGGGGCGACAACGGATGATCTTCTTGTTGAAGCATTCGCTGTTGTTCGGGAAGCTTCGCGCCGCGTAACAGGCATGTTCCCGTTCAAAGTCCAGCTCATGGGGGGCGTTGCGCTTCATGACGGAAATATCGCGGAAATGAAAACAGGGGAAGGGAAAACGTTAACGTCAACTCTGCCTGTTTATTTAAATGCGCTAACAGGTAAAGGTGTACACATTGTGACTGTCAACGAATACTTGGCAAGCCGTGATGCTGAGCAGATGGGTAAAATTTTCGAGTTTCTCGGTTTGACTGTCGGTTTGAATTTAAACTCAATGTCAAAAGACGAAAAACGGGAAGCTTATGCCGCTGACATCACTTATTCCACAAACAATGAGCTTGGCTTCGACTATTTGCGTGACAATATGGTTCTTTATAAAGAGCAGATGGTTCAGCGCCCGCTTCATTTTGCGGTAATAGATGAAGTTGACTCTATTTTAATTGATGAAGCGAGAACACCGCTTATCATTTCTGGACAAGCTGCAAAATCCACTAAGCTGTACGTACAGGCAAATGCTTTTGTCCGTACGTTAAAAGCGGAGAAGGATTACACGTACGATATCAAAACAAAAGCTGTACAGCTTTCTGAAGAAGGAATGACGAAGGCGGAAAAAGCGTTCGGCATCGATAACCTCTTTGATGTGAAGCATGTCGCGCTCAACCACCATATCAACCAGGCCCTAAAAGCTCACGTTGCGATGCAAAAGGACGTTGACTATGTAGTGGAAGACGGACAGGTTGTTATTGTTGATTCCTTTACGGGACGTCTGATGAAAGGCCGCCGCTACAGTGAGGGGCTTCACCAGGCAATTGAAGCGAAGGAAGGGCTTGAAATCCAAAACGAAAGCATGACCTTGGCGACAATTACGTTCCAAAACTACTTCCGGATGTACGAAAAACTTGCCGGTATGACCGGTACGGCAAAGACAGAGGAAGAAGAATTCCGCAATATCTACAACATGCAGGTTGTCACGATCCCTACCAACAGGCCTGTTGTCCGTGATGACCGCCCGGATTTAATTTACCGCACGATGGAAGGAAAGTTTAAGGCGGTTGCGGAGGATGTCGCACAGCGTTACATGACGGGACAGCCAGTTCTTGTCGGTACGGTTGCCGTTGAAACATCTGAGTTGATTTCTAAGCTGCTTAAAAACAAAGGAATCCCGCATCAAGTGTTAAATGCCAAAAACCATGAACGTGAAGCGCAGATCATTGAAGAGGCCGGCCAAAAAGGCGCAGTTACGATCGCGACTAACATGGCGGGGCGCGGAACGGACATTAAGCTTGGCGAAGGTGTAAAAGAGCTTGGCGGACTCGCTGTTGTCGGAACAGAACGACATGAATCACGCCGGATTGACAATCAGCTTCGAGGACGTTCCGGACGTCAAGGAGACCCGGGGATCACTCAATTTTATCTTTCTATGGAAGACGAATTGATGCGCAGATTCGGAGCTGAGCGGACAATGGCAATGCTCGACCGCTTCGGAATGGACGACTCTACCCCAATTCAAAGCAAAATGGTATCTCGCGCGGTTGAATCGTCTCAAAAACGAGTTGAAGGCAATAACTTCGATTCGCGTAAGCAACTTCTGCAATATGATGATGTTCTGCGCCAGCAGCGTGAGGTCATTTATAAGCAGCGCTTTGAAGTCATTGACTCTGAAAACCTGCGTGAAATCGTTGAAAATATGATTAAGTCTTCTCTCGAACGCGCAATTGCAGCCTACACGCCAAGAGAAGAGCTTCCTGAGGAGTGGAAGCTTGACGGTCTAGTTGAGCTCATCAACACGACTTATCTTGATGAAGGCGCACTTGAGAAGAGCGACATCTTCGGCAAAGAGCCGGATGAAATGCTTGAACTCATTATGGATCGCATCATCACGAAATATAATGCGAAGGAAGAGCAATTCGGCACAGAGCAAATGCGTGAATTCGAAAAAGTTATCGTTCTTCGTGCCGTTGATTCTAAATGGATGGATCATATCGATGCGATGGATCAGCTTCGCCAAGGGATTCACCTTCGTGCTTATGCGCAGACGAATCCGCTGCGTGAGTATCAAATGGAAGGCTTTGCGATGTTTGAGCATATGATTGAATCAATTGAGGATGAAGTCGCAAAATTTGTGATGAAAGCTGAGATTGAAAACAATCTGGAGCGTGAAGAGGTTGTACAAGGCCAAACCACGGCCCATCAGCCGCAAGAAGGCGACGATAACAAAAAAGCAAAGAAAGCACCGGTTCGAAAAGTGGTTGATATCGGCCGAAATGCCCCATGCCACTGCGGAAGCGGGAAAAAATACAAAAATTGCTGCGGCCGTACTGAATAGTTCGTTCCGGCACGTTTATTGACCGCGGCGCCTGCAGGCGCCTGCGGATCTTTTAATGAGGTGAATGAAATGGAATTATCAGAAATCAGAGCAGAGCTCGAAAATATGGCTTCTCGTTTAGCGGACTTTAGGGGGTCTCTTTGACCTCGAATCAAAGGAGGCCCGCATTGCTGAGCTAGATGAACAAATGGCTGACCCGGAATTCTGGAATGATCAGCAAAAAGCTCAAACGGTTATAAATGAAGCAAATGGTTTAAAGGATTATGTCAATTCGTATAAAAAATTGAATGAATCCCACGAAGAATTACAAATGACTCATGATCTTTTGAAAGAAGAGCCGGACTCAGATATCCAGCTTGAGCTTGAAAAAGAACTAAAATCATTAACAAAAGAGTTCAATGAGTTTGAGCTTCAGCTTCTTCTCAGCGAGCCGTATGATAAAAATAATGCGATTTTAGAATTGCACCCAGGTGCTGGTGGTACAGAGTCACAGGACTGGGGCTCTATGCTTCTTAGAATGTATACAAGATGGGGAGAGCGCCGCGGCTTTAAAGTGGAAACGCTCGATTACCTTCCAGGTGACGAGGCGGGAATTAAGTCAGTGACATTGCTAATCAAAGGACACAACGCTTACGGATATCTCAAAGCGGAAAAAGGTGTCCATCGTCTCGTGCGGATTTCACCGTTTGATTCATCAGGCCGCCGCCACACGTCTTTCGTGTCCTGTGAAGTCATGCCTGAATTTAACGATGAGATCGATATTGATATCCGTACGGAGGATATTAAAGTTGATACGTACCGTGCCAGCGGAGCGGGCGGACAGCACGTCAATACGACAGATTCAGCCGTTCGGATTACTCACTTGCCAACGAATGTGGTTGTGACGTGCCAAACGGAGCGCTCACAAATTAAAAACCGTGAAAGAGCCATGAAAATGCTGAAGGCCAAGCTGTATCAGCGCAGAATTGAAGAGCAGCAGGCAGAGCTGGATGAAATTCGCGGTGAACAAAAAGAAATCGGCTGGGGAAGCCAAATCCGTTCTTATGTATTCCACCCGTATTCCATGGTAAAAGACCATCGGACTAATACAGAAATGGGGAACGTTCAAGCTGTAATGGATGGTGACATTGATACATTTATTGATGCCTACCTGCGTTCTAAGCTTTCCTAAGCTGAAAAACACACCTGATGCATACGGGTGTGTTTTTTTATTCCTCATATCCTTGATTTCACTGCTGCTTTAGCATATTACCACTGTATTTGGGTGTTATTTACATCTAATCAGGGAAGGATTAAAATGCTATCGGAGAGCATTGGAAGAAACGGAGGATATTTTGATGGACGTACGGAATAAAACATTATGGATTTTGCGGGATTATGTATACATACTGATAGGAGCAGCGATTACAGCCGTGTCCTTTAATGTATTTTTGCTTCCGAACAAGATCGCCGCCGGCGGGGTCAGCGGGATCAGTACGATTTTACAATCATACGGTTTTGAAGCAGCGTATGTACAGTGGATTATTAATATTCCTTTATTTATTGCGGGTGTCATTTTGCTCGGCGGGAAATTTGGGCTAAAGACGCTTGCAGGTTCTGTTTTTTTGCCGCTAGTAGTGTTTTTGACAAGGGATATTCAGCCAGCCACTCACCATGAACTCTTAGCGGCAATTTTTGGCGGTGTCGGGATAGGTGTCGGAATTGGCATTGTGTACTTAGGGAAAGGTTCGACAGGAGGAACAGCCTTGGCTGCACAGATCATTCATAAGTACTCCGGCCTGTCATTGGGGAAGTGTCTTGCTATCATTGACGGAATGATCGTTATTACCGCTATGATCGTATTTAATATTGAGCAAGGCTTATATGCCATGCTTGGCGTCTATGTGTCCAGCAAAACCATTGATGTTGTGCAAGTCGGCTTTAATCGTTCCAAAATGGCACTCATTATTACAAAGCAGGAGCAGGCGGTCAAGGAGGCTGTCTTACAGAAGATTGACAGAGGCGTGACGAAAATTTCAGCAGTTGGCGGATATACCGACGATGACCGTCCGATTTTAATGTGCGTGGTGGGGCAAACTGAATTCACCAAATTGAAACAAATCGTCAAACAGATTGATGAGTCTGCTTTTGTGATTGTAGCAGACGCGAGCGAGGTGCTGGGCGAGGGTTTCAAACGCGCTTAAACGAGGTTATAATATGGAAGAGATCGTAAAGGAGTTGTGCTTCTCAACATGAAATCAAAGTTATCGATACTAATGCTTGGATTTGCGCTTTCTGTTCTGTTGGCTGCCTGCGGTTCAAACGATGCAAAAGAAGAGAAGACAGACACCGGCAGCAAGACGGAAGCCACTGCATCTGAAGGGGAAGAATTATATCAGCAAAGCTGCGTTGGCTGCCACGGCAAGGATTTAGAAGGTGTGTCAGGACCTAATCTCCAAGAGGTCGGAGGCAAATATGACGAACACAAAATTGAAAGCATTATTAAAAACGGCCGCGGCAATATGCCAAAGGGGCTTGTAAATGATAATGAAGCCGCTGTTATTGCCAAATGGCTGTCAGAAAAAAAGTAAGATGAGAAAATCCTTGCCGAGTGCTGGCAAGGATTTTTTTATACCTTAACAATATGAATGAAAAGAAACTGTAATAGTATTATGTCTAAATTTGACGTATAATGAAGTGTATTGAAAAAGGAAACTTTCAGATTTTTCATCTTTTTACAAATGAATGGGTCATAAATTGTCGAATGCATTCGAAGAGTATGACCGTGTGATAGATAAAATGATATAAAAGATTAGGTGATTTCATGATAGAAATGAAGGAAGTATATAAAGCCTATCCGAACGGCGTAAAAGCGCTCAATGGGGTTTCTGTTGCCATTCATCCCGGCGAGTTTGTGTATGTTGTCGGTCCGAGCGGAGCGGGTAAATCTACTTTTATTAAAATGATTTACAGAGAAGAAAAACCGACAAAAGGACAAATTTTAATCAATCATAAAGATCTCGCGGCAATTAAAGAAAAAGAGATACCTTTCGTGCGCCGTAAAATCGGCGTTGTCTTCCAGGATTTCAAGCTTTTGCCGAAACTTACTGTTTTTGAAAATGTGGCATTTGCCCTTGAAGTAATTGGAGAACAGCCGTCTGTCATTAAAAAACGGGTGCTTGAAGTGCTTGATCTCGTGCAGCTGAAGCATAAAGCGAGACAATTTCCTGACCAGCTTTCAGGCGGGGAGCAACAGCGTGTATCTATTGCCAGATCAATTGTGAACAACCCTGATGTTGTGATTGCTGATGAACCGACAGGGAACCTTGATCCGGATACGTCTTGGGAAGTCATGAAGACGCTGGAGGAAATTAATAACCGCGGGACAACAGTCGTGATGGCGACACATAATAAAGAAATCGTAAACACCATGAAGAAACGTGTCATTGCAATCGAAGATGGTATCATTGTGCGTGATGAGTCAAGAGGGGAGTATGGTTCATATGATTAAAATTCTCGGGCGCCACTTGCGTGAGAGTTTTAAATCTCTCGGGAGAAACACATGGATGACATTCGCATCCATTAGTGCTGTAACCGTTACGCTGATTTTGGTCGGCGTGTTTTTAGTGATTATGCTGAATTTGAATAACATGGCTACGAATGCTGAGAAACAAGTCGAAATCAAAGTGTTGGTTGATTTGACTGCAGATCAGAAGGCGCAGGACAAGCTTCAGAACGATATTAAGAAACTGAAGGGCATTCAGAGTGTTACGTTTTCATCTAAAGAAAAAGAGCTTGACCAGCTGGTTGACAGCTTTGGCGACAGCGGAAAATCCCTGACGATGAAGGATCAGGAAAACCCGCTTAATGATGCGTTTGTCGTCAAAACGACAGATCCGCATGATACGCCGAACGTGGCGAAAAAGATCGAAAAAATGGATCATGTTTATAAAGTCACTTACGGAAAAGAAGAGGTCAGCCGTTTGTTTAAAGTAGTCGGCGTTTCCCGCAACATCGGAATCGCGTTAATTATCGGACTGGTATTTACGGCGATGTTCTTAATTTCCAACACCATTAAAATTACAATTTTCGCAAGAAGAAAAGAAATTGAAATCATGAAGCTTGTCGGCGCGACAAACTGGTTTATCCGCTGGCCGTTTTTCCTTGAAGGGTTGCTTCTAGGCGTATTCGGTTCTGTGATCCCGATTGCATTGGTGCTGAGTACGTACCAATACGTCATCGGATGGGTCGTTCCAAAGGTTCAAGGATCATTTGTCTCTCTTCTTCCTTATAATCCATTTGTATTCCAAGTTTCGTTAGTGCTGATTGCAATCGGTGCAGTAATTGGAGTATGGGGAAGTCTGACTTCCATCCGCAAGTTTCTGCGAGTATAAAGTGAAAAAGCCGTCCCGCTTTCGGGGCGGCTTTTCATTTGCCTTCTTTTTCTTCTATGATTACATGAAATCTCCATCCTTTACATATACTATCTCTAGGTTTTGATAAAGACAGTCTGGCATACAGGAGGAGTAAAGGATGAATCAAAAAATAATGGCTGTGATAGCAGCAGGGAGCATGCTGTTTGGAGGCGCCGGTGTATATGCGGGAATCAACCTGCTTGAGATGGATAAGCCCCAGACTGCAGCAGTTCCCGCGACGGCACAAGCTGACTCTGAACGGGATAAAGCTATGGACAAAATCGAAAAAGCGTATGAGTTAATTTCGAATGAGTACGTAGAAAAAGTTGATAGAGAAAAGCTGCTCGAGGGAGCCATCCAGGGAATGCTGTCTACGCTAAATGATCCTTATTCTGTTTACATGGACAAGCAGACAGCTAAGCAATTTTCTGATTCTCTTGATTCCTCATTTGAAGGCATCGGGGCTGAGGTTGGCATGGAAGACGGCAAAATTATTATCGTTTCCCCATTCAAGAAATCGCCAGCGGAAAAAGCCGGGTTGAAGCCTAATGATGAAATTATCAGCATCAATGGAGAATCGATGGCCGGCAAGGATTTAAACCACGCTGTGTTAAAAATAAGAGGAAAGAAAGGGTCCAGTGTTTCAATGAAGATTCAGCGGCCCGGAACGAAGAAACAGCTGTCATTCCGGATCAAAAGAGCTGAGATTCCGCTTGAAACTGTTTTTGCATCAAAGAAAAAAGTGCAGGGGCATTCTGTCGGATATATCGCTATCTCTACTTTTTCTGAGCATACCGCAGAGGATTTTGCAAAAGCATTGAGAGAGCTTGAGAAAAAAGAAATAGAAGGACTAGTCATTGATGTACGGGGCAATCCGGGCGGATATCTTCAAAGTGTGGAAGAAATACTTAAGCATTTCGTTACAAAGGATCAGCCGTATATACAGATTGCTGAACGCAATGGAGATAAAAAACGTTATTTCTCAACATTGGCCCATAAAAAAGCGTACCCTGTCAACGTGATTACGGATAAAGGAAGTGCCTCCGCATCAGAAATTCTTGCCGGCGCGTTAAAGGAGGCTGGCCATTATGATGTTGTAGGCGATACGTCTTTTGGCAAGGGAACGGTTCAACAGGCTGTGCCAATGGGGGACGGCAGCAACATCAAATTAACGCTCTACAAGTGGCTGACGCCAAATGGAAACTGGATTCATAAGAAAGGAATTGAGCCGACCATTGCGATTAAGCAGCCCGATTATTTTTCCGCAGGGCCGTTGCAGCTGAAAGAGCCGCTTAAAGTGGACATGAACAATGAAGATGTCAAGCATGCGCAGGTATTGTTAAAAGGTCTCAGCTTTGATCCGGGACGTGAGGATGGCTATTTCAGCAAAGACATGAAAAAAGCGGTTATGGCCTTTCAGGATCAAAACAAGCTGAATAAAACGGGTGTAATCGACACACGCACTGCAGAGGCACTGAATCAGCAGATAGAAAAGAAAAAATCAGATGAAAAAAATGATTTGCAGCTTCAAACAGCATTGAAATCATTATTTGTCAATTAAAGGAGATGGTATTCCATCTCCTGTTTCTTTATGCTTAAAGAGATTATGGATCATAAGTCACATAAAAAATGAGTTTTTGACAAGAAATTAAAAAAATTTTCACAAATAAACATTTATAAAGGACTGTTATTACCCGATATCAATATATGAGAGAGACTTTCTAACGAGTTAATATGCATTTAAAATGAAACTTTTGCAAGTTGCCTAGTCTTTGTTTACTTCATACAATATAAGAAGGTTCTAAAAAGAACAGTAATCAGGTTTATGGCAGCTGAACGACAGGTATTTAAAGAGTAACGTTAGCGAGAATGCTTGTTAGCACTCCAGTACTGCTGCGTATACTGGCCCGTGCTTATCTGGATAAAGAAAATGGGGGTTCACAATTGAAGAGGGCAAGTATTGTGCGTGAGAAAAAATATTATGAATTAGTGGAACAATTAAAAGACAGAACACAAGACGTAACATTTTCAGCTACAAAAGCACTAAGTCTTCTTATGCTGTTCAGCAGATATTTGGTCAATTACACCAATGTCGAATCAGTAAATGACATTAATGAGGAATGTGCCAAACATTATTTTAACTACTTAATGAAAAACCATAAGCGATTAGGAATTAATCTGACAGATATAAAAAGGTCGATGCATCTAATCAGCGGGTTATTGGATGTGGACGTAAACCACTATTTAAAGGATTTTTCACTATCGAATGTCACGCTGTGGATGACGCAAGAGAGATAAACTCTTCTGAGGATATCCAAGCCATTTAATATTTGATAGAATATGAGTAACATGTTTGGCTTGAGGCGGTGAGAGATAGTGTCTGTTCAATGGGGAATTGAACTGTTAAAAAGCGCGGGCCTGTTCTTCTTACACCCGCTTTTCTGGTTTTTTATCATCATAACTCTGGCTTTCGGCTATGTAAGAATCAAAAGGGAACGCAAAACCTTTCATACAAGAATAGCAGATATTTATGATGATCTGAAATTTACATATACAAAGGGACTGATTCCAGGTTTTCTTTTGTCAGTTGTTTTAGGTGGACTCGGAATATCGATTCCTCTCGGTTTACTTGCGATTATTGCCGTTATCACTGCAGCGGCAGCGTTCACTCTTCGCGCAAACTGGATGTCTGCTGCATATATCGTCAGTGTGAGTATGCTGATAGGTTTTGGACTGCAAGTCTATCAGGCTGAGCCCTTTCTGGAGAGATTTCCGCAAGGATTTGCAGTTGTTTGGCCGGCTGTGGCTGTGTTTCTAGGTTTGCTGATTATCATTGAAGGAGCGGTTGCTTATCGTTCTGCGCATGTGAGAACATCACCGGCGCTTGTCGTAAGCAGCCGCGGTTTGCCGATCGGACAGCAGCTGGCAAACCGGGTTTGGCTTTTGCCGCTGTTCCTTCTCGTGCCCGGTAATGGTTTAGAATCGCATCTTAGCTGGTGGCCCGTGTTTACTGTTCCCGGCGGCTCATTCCATTTTCTATGGATTCCTTACTTTGTCGGATTCGGACAAAGGGTACAGGGATCGCTTCCTGAAACGAGTATAAGGATTACAGCGAAACGCGTTTGTATTCTCGGCCTTGCCGTCACAGTTCTTGGTGCAGCAAGCTTGCTTTGGACGCCGCTTGCGGGTGCAGCCGTCTGTACAGCTTTGTTAGGACGCATTTTTCTGTCTATAAAGCAAAGGGTGAATGATAACGCGGCTCCGTTTTATTTCTCGAAACGGGATCAGGGCTTGATGGTGCTTGGGATTATCCCCAATACGCCGGCTGAGGACCTGGAATTGAAAATCGGAGAAATCATTACAAAAGTTAATGGGATACCGGTTAAGAACGTTTCCGATTTCTATGAGGCGCTCCAGCATAACCGTGCATATGTGAAGCTTGAAATTATCGGTTTGAATGGAGAAATTCGTTTTGACCAGCGAGCTTCTTATGAAGGAGAACATCATGAATTGGGCATCCTCTTCGTAAAGGATGAACGTGAAGACGAAGCAGCCGCTTCGGGATCATAAAAGGCAGCCCGGCACCGCAGGAAGATGCGGTGCCGGGCTGTTTTGTATTACGCTGAGTTTTTTTCAATCCGTGCCGTTTCATCAGATTTGATGCCCAATGAAACAAAAACGCCGATAATGGATACAGCAAAGAGAATCATAAATAGGGTGTGATATCCCGAAATCAGGCCGATTAAGGCTGATGAAATGATGCTTCCGAAATAGCGGAAGGTCGAGAAAATGCCGGATGCCACTCCTGACATACTAGGATCTACTGTGGCAAGGGATGACACCTGCATGCTGGTCAGGCCGACTCCGGAAGCAAGCCCGCCAAGGATAAGAGACAGCATGAGAAACAAGACGGAATGTGAGCTGCTTAACAGCAAAAATAATAGATTCGCTCCAGCCATCATAGCAAATGAAAGAAAAATGATTTTTTTTGCTCCCCACTTATGATGGAACTGTGCGCCCACCCAGTTGCTGGCTGACATGAAGATCGAAAATACGGAAAGCGCCATCCCGCTGTTAGACGTAGTAAGCCCAAATTGGTTCGTCATGAACAACGGCATGATCAATAAGACGGCATACATCATTAAATTGCTTAACAAGACTGATAGATTGGCATTTGTAAAGGTTGAGCTTTTAAACAGTGCAAAGTCAATGATTGGATACTGCGTACGTTTTTCTCTTCTGAAAAAAAGCGGAACAAAAAGAAGTATTAATACACTGTATACCGCATAACCCCACGAAGCCTCATTTTTCGTCAGCAGGATAATGGAAACGATGCTGCCTGCAAGCAAGAGAGAGCCGATGATATCCAGCGGCGCGTCAGATTTATTTTCTTTATATTGAGGAAACATCGTTAATGCCGTAAATAAAGCAATGGCGAGGAACGGAATGTTGACCCAAAAAATCGAATGCCAGCTGAAGCTGTCAATCAGTATAGAGCCGATAAAAGGCCCGAGTGCTGCACCAAGTCCCGCGCCCAGTCCGAAAAATCCAAACACTTTCGGCAGGCGTTTTTCAGAAACCACATGCCGGATAATGGCAATGCTGTTTGGCGTAAGCAATGCCCCGCCGACTGCCTGCAATGCCCGAAAGACAATTAACAGGAGCAGACTTGGTGAGAGAGCGCAGCCTAGGGATGCGAATAGAAATAGGCCGACTCCCCATAAGTACATTGTTTTATTGCCGTACATGTCACCGAGCTTTCCTGCAATCGGCTGTGTGACTGCCATCACGATTAAATAAACAGTAACCACCCAAGTGATGCTTGCGAGGGATTCGTTATACGTATGGGAAATAGATGAGAGCGCGACCGCGATCATCGTTGAGTTAATGGGAACCAGAATGGCCCCCAATAATAGCGAGACGATCAGCGCCCATTCTTTTCTTGAGCTCATTAGGATCCTCCTTTTTATTATGCCAAGGAGTTAATCAGCAGAAATTCCTTTGACAAATAAAGCTGTGCTGTGCTTCAGCATTTTTTCCTGGGGCATTGATATGACCCGGTTTCCTAAATGGAGACGGTGAATAAAATAACCGAAGATAATCGACATGAACACGTCGGCATGCTCCGCTTCATTTCCAGTCTGAATAACCCCTTTTTCACCTATTGTTTTGAGATAATCAACCAATAGCTGTTTCATAGATTGGGGATATTCAGTGACGTGGTTAATGACATCCTGAAACATGGCCGGTTCACGAAAGCTGATTTTAATGATATCTTTTCTATGTTCGAGCTCCTCCAAGAGACAGGTTCCGATATGAAGCAGGTCTTTGTACAAATCCCCTTCGGTTTGTTCCAAAATGCTGCTTCTGTTTGTAGAATGCTGAGAAAGCAAAGCCTCAACTAGTCCTTGTTTGTTTTTAAAGTTTCTGAAAATCGTCGCTTCACTTACATTTGCTTTTTCTGCGATTTCTTTTGTAGTCGTTGCGCGATATCCTTTTTTGACGAGCAGCTGCATGGCAGCGTCAAGGATTCTCTTGTTTGTCGGTCTCAATACGTTTCACCTCACGAATATACTGGCAGGACAAGTATACACCCGCCCCGCTTGTATAAGAAAGAGGGGACGCATCAGGACCGGCTGACAACTGTGATTTTGCCGCTGCTTCCGTCAACCGTGATGATGTCTCCGTCTCGCAGTCTTTCTGTTGCCGTGCGTGTGCCGAGAACGGCTGGAATGCCGTATTCACGGGCGATAATCGCAGCGTGAGACAAAATGCCGCCCGTGTCTGTAATAACCGCTTTGGCGTCTTGAAACAGGCTGGTCCATAGCGGTGTGGTCATCTTGCAAACGAGTACGTCCCCAGGCGCGAATTGAGAAAATTCATTGGCGTCCCGAATGATCTTCACCGGACCTGTCGCAATGCCGCTTGACGCCGCAATGCCAAAAATATGATTCTCTGTGTTTTTTTCATCCTCTATCACAGCGCCGACGATTTCTTCAGCCGCTTTGAGCTGTTCTTTTGTCGGAGTGCCGAGATAGGCAGGGGCTTGGGCCAGCTCATACTCATGAAAGGTATGCCTGCGTTTTTCAGCCTTTTCTTGCAGGGATACAGGGTGAAGAAGCGCGTGTTCCACTTCATCGTCATATAAGAACCAAAGATCCTCACGATCTTGAATAACACCGTTTTCCGCCAGCAATTCACCTACCTTCAGCAAAAAGATTCTCGCCTTGGCATCCAGCATGGCGTCAATATAAAAGTGGTGATCATCTTTTATATTTGCAGCGTTCAGCGTCCATTGATAAAGGCGGTCAAATTCTGTGCGTAAATCGGGATCTTCTATGTTTTCCAAGAATTCATTGTATAATTTCTCTCGTTTTTCTTTCGTTTTCTGAAATTCATTGTCAAAGTGATAGCCATTACGGACATAATTTTGAATATTGGCCAGAGCAAAATACGGATTTTCCGCCCAGATTTGTTCAATCAGATCATGACTTTTAACAGATCTCCATCCGTATTCTTGCAAGAATTCATGGATGTTCTTCAGGAAGCGCCTTCCCTCATCTGTTTGTTCCAATTTCTCCTGGAGCTGTTCAGGCTTGTTGTTTTCAAAAATGGCCAGAAGGTGCGGGTTCTCCTGAACTTCAACGGAAAAAAGCCATAGGCAACGGTCAGTTTCCAGTGATTTGTTCATTTTTCCTGTCAGCATCTCGTAAAAATGAGCGTTTTCGGACTCTCCTTGAATCTCCTGATACATCGCTTGCAGTTTGTTTGTTAAAAGGATTTGCGGGAAAACGATATTGAAGTGCTCTTCATAAGCCTTGAGATAAAAGGCCTTTAGTTGTCGAAAAGCATCCAGTGCGCTTTCTGCAGTATGCTCAGTTTGTGCGAGCTGGTCCAGTGTCCGGTAAAAAGGAAGATAGGTGTGATTGATGATGTCATACATACGCTCCGATAAAATAGGGAAAAGCTCTTTGCCACAGTCTTCAGAAGGAGGCTGCTGCCCTCCTTGATTTTTGGAATAAATATGTCCGCGATAAAGTTTTACTTCATCAACAACAACACCAATCGGGAACTTTTGCATGCTCTTCTTTAGGCCATATTCCAATGCCGGCACGATGAAGGATGAAAATAATGGACTCACCGGACCTTCAATATTAGACTCCATGTTAAGCCAGAAGTCATTCATATCAGCGTCGGTAATCATGAAGCTGCGTTTTTCTTCTGCCGCCTTTTTGTCCTGTTCAATGGTTGTAATCGGGCGAGCTTGCAGAAGGTATACTTGATGATCAGCAATTCCAAATTCTATATCAACAGGATACCCGTATAGATCTTCAGTTTTTTTTGTGATTTCAGCCAAATCAATCACTTGTTCATCTGTAAGGCAAAAACGGCTGCGCATGTCTTCACTCGTTTCCTTTTCAGCAATTCCTTCTGCCGCAGACTCCATGTAGATTTCTTTTGCCCCTATTTCTTTCTGAATCTCAAACGAAGATTTATGAACAATGAACGTGTCTGGGGTAACACTTCCTGAAACGACAGCTTCACCCAGCCCGTAGCTGGCGCTGATTAAAAGCTCTCTATCATCATGGGTAACAGGGTTGCGGCTGAAAATAACACCTGACACTTCTGAATCGATCAGCCCCTGAACGACCACTCCCATTAACGGCTCTGTGATTTGATTGTTCATTTTTTTCTTGTAGCTGCTGACCCGCCCTGAAAAAAATGAGGCCCAGCACTCTTTCACTTTAGCCAGAAACTCTTCCTCTGTTTTGATATTTAAGTAGGTTTCATACTGACCCGCGAATGAGGCGCCTTCTAAATCTTCCGAAGCAGATGAAGAACGCACGGCTACGGATCGATATGATTCTCTAAGCTGATAAAAAGAACTAGTCAGCTCATTTTTCAGCTCTTCCGAAAATGTTCCGGAAATGATCCCGCTTTCGACGCTCTTGCTAGTCTCTTGAAGCTGGTTGTCCTCCATAAAACGTGCGAGCGCGTTCGTTTGAATAATAAACCCGTCCGGAACAGGAAGACCGTGTTTGGTCAATTTAATCAAATTCATTCCTTTTGCTCCAGCCAGCTGGCTGGACTCTTCTGCCTGGCGAAATAAAACAGAATACATAGTTGAAACCCCTCTCTCCTTCATTTTATTTTTCTCTCTAGTCTTTTTATGGCGGAGCCTGTGTTTAAAAATGATAGTAAACACTATCATTCCATTGTAGGTTTTCAGGAAAATGCTGTCAAACGCAGAAAGTCCTAAATAAAATGAATAGTTAAGTTAGTTATATTATCATGAAATATACGGATGAACTGGTGCTGTATACCTATTTTCTTTTATTCTAGGAATCTGGCGGCGGACTTGATGATGTAACAAAAAAAGTGCCGCTGTGTGGAACAGCAGCACAATGTCCGGCACCAAAATGCAAATATGGTGATTGATTTTGGATGAAAAGGGGTATTGTGTAGGAGAGGGAGCGAATGCATGATTGTCCGATTCTTCATTTTTTACTATAATCAGATCAGATGAAGAATCCCTGAGGAGGGTTTTTGTTGATTACAAAAGCCGTTTTTGCATTGTTTTTCCCTTTTATGCTTGTCGTTCTATTTACTAGAGTCACTTTTAATCATTATGTGGCGATCGCTCTAACAGCTGCATTGCTGTTTGCCTCTTATTTAAAAGGCTATACAGAAACGTATTTTATTGTAGGATTGGATGTTGTATCACTTGTGGCTGGCGGACTGTATATGGCCAAAAAAGCTGCAGAGAAAAAAGAAGAATAAATCGGACATAATGAATATAAAGACCGAATACCTGCTTTTACGTTTAAAAAGCAGGTTTTTTATACACAAAAACAAATGGAAATAAAAAACCACCGAACTTTAGTTCGTATTTTTAGTGATTTTGCTTTCCATTGTGTTACTATATCTATAGGAAGATTTCGTTAAAGAAACGGAGGCTTATTTTTGTGAAAGATCGCTTTGAGTTAGTCTCGAAATATCAGCCCCAGGGAGATCAGCCGAAAGCCATTGAAAAGCTTGTAAAAGGAATTCAGGAGGGCAAGAAGCATCAGACTCTGCTGGGTGCGACAGGAACTGGGAAAACATTTACGGTGTCCAATTTGATTAAAGAAGTCAATAAGCCGACTCTCGTGATTGCCCATAACAAAACCCTTGCTGGACAGCTTTACAGTGAGTTCAAGGAATTTTTTCCGAACAATGCTGTCGAGTACTTTGTCAGTTACTATGATTATTATCAGCCGGAGGCGTATGTGCCTCAAACGGATACATTTATAGAGAAAGACGCTAGTATTAATGATGAAATTGATAAACTGAGACACTCCGCCACATCGTCTCTGTTTGAGCGTAGAGATGTCATTATTATTGCGAGTGTGTCTTGTATATACGGCCTCGGTTCGCCTGAGGAATACCGGGAAATGGTCGTCTCATTGCGGAGTGAAATGGAAATTGAGCGCAACGAGCTGCTCAGAAAACTTGTAGACATTCAATATGCCCGCAACGATATCGACTTTCAGCGCGGTACATTTCGTGTGCGCGGGGATGTAGTGGAAATCTTCCCGGCATCCCGTGATGAGCATTGTATCAGAGTTGAATTTTTCGGTGACGAAATTGAACGGATTCGGGAAGTGGATGCGCTGACAGGAGAAATTCTCGGCGACCGTGATCATGTTGCGATTTTCCCGGCGTCCCACTTCGTAACGCGGGCCGAGAAAATGGAGAAAGCGATTCAAAATATTGAGAAAGAGCTTGAGGAACAGCTGAAGGTTATGCACGAAAACGGCAAGCTGCTTGAAGCGCAGCGTTTAGAGCAACGGACAAGATATGATCTTGAAATGATGCGTGAAATGGGTTTCTGCTCCGGCATTGAGAACTATTCAAGACATTTGACGCTGCGGCCTCCAGGTTCAACGCCTTATACGCTGCTTGATTATTTCCCAGACGATTTTATGATCGTAGTGGATGAGTCGCATGTGACCATTCCTCAGGTGCGCGGCATGTTTAACGGAGACCAGGCGCGGAAACAGGTGCTTGTTGATCACGGCTTCCGGCTTCCATCAGCGCTTGATAACCGTCCGCTTCGTTTTGAGGAATTTGAAAAGCATATGCACAATATCGTGTATGTATCAGCAACACCAGGGCCGTACGAGATTGAACATACAGATGAAATGGTCGAACAGATCATTCGTCCGACGGGGCTTCTTGACCCGCTTATCGATGTGCGTCCAATCGAAGGCCAGATTGACGACTTGATCGGCGAAATTCAAGCAAGAATCGAGCGGGATGAACGGGTGCTTGTGACAACCCTGACGAAGAAGATGTCAGAGGATCTGACCGATTATTTAAAGGAAATCGGCATTAAAGTAAACTATCTGCATTCTGAGATTAAGACGCTTGAACGGATTGAAATTATTCGTGACCTGCGCCTTGGCAAGTACGATGTGCTTGTCGGCATCAACCTGCTGAGGGAAGGGCTGGACATTCCAGAAGTATCCTTAGTTGCGATTTTGGATGCGGATAAGGAAGGCTTCCTTCGTTCTGAGCGTTCGCTGATCCAGACTATTGGACGGGCAGCGAGAAATGCGGAAGGCCGCGTCATTATGTACGCCGATAAAATAACGAAGTCTATGGAAATTGCGATTAACGAAACAAAACGACGCCGCGAGCAGCAGGAGCGGTTTAACGAAGAGCACGGCATTACGCCGAAAACGATAAATAAAGAAATTCGCGATGTCATTCGTGCCACAGTAGCAGCTGAGGATAAAGCGGAATACAAAGCAAAAGCCGCGCCGAAGCTGTCGAAAATGACGAAGAAAGAACGCCAGAAAGTCGTTGAACAGATGGAGCATGAAATGAAGGAAGCCGCCAAGGCACTTGACTTTGAAAGAGCCGCGGAGCTTCGCGATTTACTTTTAGAGCTAAAAGCGGAAGGATGATGAACAAATGGCTATGGATCGGATAGAGGTGAAGGGAGCCAGGGCGCATAACCTGAAAAATATAGATGTAACGATTCCAAGAGATCAGCTTGTCGTTGTCACGGGTTTGTCCGGATCAGGTAAATCCTCCCTTGCCTTTGACACGATATATGCTGAAGGACAGAGACGGTATGTCGAATCGCTGTCTGCTTATGCCCGCCAGTTTTTAGGGCAAATGGATAAGCCTGATGTTGATGCAATTGAGGGACTGTCTCCCGCCATCAGCATCGATCAGAAAACAACGAGCCGCAATCCGAGGTCTACTGTCGGTACGGTAACGGAGATTTATGATTATCTGCGTCTTTTATATGCGAGAGTAGGGAAGCCTCATTGCCCGGAGCACGGAATTGAGATTACATCCCAGACCATCGAGCAAATGGTGGACAGAATTCTGGAATATCCGGAACGGACGAAGCTTCAGGTGCTGGCGCCGATTGTCTCGGGCCGAAAAGGCGCTCATGTCAAGGTGCTTGAACAGATTAGAAAACAAGGCTATGTCAGAGTCAGAATTGACGGCGAGATGGCTGAGCTTTCCGACGATATCGAATTAGAAAAGAATAAGAAGCATTCCATTGAGGTTGTCATTGACCGGATTGTGGTGAAAGAAGGCGTGGCAGCCCGGCTGTCAGATTCATTGGAAACGGCGCTCCGTTTAGGTGAAGGACGGGTTATGATTGATGTCATCGGTGAGGAAGAGCTGATGTTCAGCGAGCATCATGCCTGTCCGCACTGCGGATTTTCAGTTGGTGAGCTTGAGCCGCGCCTGTTTTCGTTTAACAGTCCGTTCGGGGCGTGTCCGACGTGTGACGGTCTCGGAATGAAGCTTGAAGTGGATGCCGACCTTGTCATCCCCAATCAAGATTTGTCATTGAAGGAGAATGCGGTCGCCCCATGGACACCAATCAGTTCACAATATTATCCTCAGCTGCTTGAGGCAGTCTGCACCCACTACGGGATTGATATGGATGTGCCGGTCAAAGATCTGCCGAAGCATCAACTGGATAAAGTGCTGTACGGCAGCGGAGATGATCTGATTTATTTCCGATATGAAAATGATTTTGGACAAATCCGTGAAGGTGAAATTCAATTTGAAGGCGTATTGCGCAACATTGAAAGACGCTATAAGGAGACAAGCTCTGATTTTATCCGTGAACAAATGGAGCAGTATATGTCTCAGAAGTCTTGTCCGACGTGCAAAGGCTATCGGTTAAAGAAAGAGGCGCTTGCCGTATTGGTTGACGGACGCCACATCGGAAAAATTACCGAGCAGTCTGTAGCCGATGCACTCGCCTTTTTCAAAGGCCTTACCCTTTCTGAGAAGGATATGCAGATCGCCAATTTGATTTTGCGCGAAATTGTGGAGCGCTTAAGCTTTCTGGACAAAGTCGGCCTCGATTACCTGACATTGAGCAGGGCAGCGGGAACGCTGTCCGGTGGAGAGGCACAGCGCATCAGGCTGGCGACTCAAATTGGCTCGCGCTTATCCGGTGTGCTTTATATTTTAGATGAACCGTCTATCGGTCTGCATCAGCGTGATAACGACCGCTTGATCAGCGCACTGAAAAATATGAGAGACCTCGGGAACACGCTGATTGTTGTCGAACATGATGAAGACACGATGATGGCAGCGGATTATTTAATAGATATTGGACCGGGTGCCGGCATTCACGGCGGACAGGTGACATCTGCAGGTACGCCGGAAGAAGTGATGGAAGATCCGAACTCATTAACTGGCAGCTATTTATCAGGGAAAAAGTTTATCCCATTGCCTCCTGAAAGAAGAAAGCCGGATGGACGTTACATTGAAATGAAAGGCGCTTCAGAAAACAACCTGAAAAAAGTGAATGCCAAGTTCCCGCTTGGGACGTTTACAGCAGTTACAGGTGTTTCCGGTTCAGGAAAGAGTACACTCGTTAATGAAATTTTGCATAAGGCGCTGGCGCAAAAGCTTCATAAAGCGAAAGCGAAGCCCGGCAGCCATAAAGAGATAAAAGGTTTGGACCATTTAGACAAAGTCATCGACATTGACCAGGCGCCAATCGGTAGAACGCCGAGATCCAACCCTGCGACATACACCGGTGTGTTTGATGACATTCGCGATGTATTTGCGCAGACAAATGAAGCGAAGGTCCGCGGCTATAAAAAAGGCCGTTTCAGCTTTAACGTGAAGGGCGGGCGATGTGAAGCCTGCCGCGGAGACGGGATTATTAAAATTGAAATGCACTTCCTTCCTGACGTATACGTTCCATGCGAGGTATGCCACGGCAAACGCTATAATCGGGAAACGCTTGAAGTGACGTACAAAGGAAAAAGCATCTCTGATGTGCTTGATATGACGGTTGAAGATGCTCTTTCTTTCTTTGAAAATATCCCGAAAATCAAACGCAAGCTTCAAACCCTTTATGATGTTGGTTTAGGTTATATTACGCTCGGCCAGCCGGCGACGACCTTGTCGGGCGGAGAAGCGCAGCGCGTGAAGCTCGCATCAGAGCTGCACAAACGCTCGACCGGACGCACGCTCTACATTTTAGATGAGCCGACGACAGGTTTGCATGTCGACGATATCGCCAGACTTCTTGTCGTGTTGCAACGGTTGGTAGACAACGGAGACACTGTACTGGTTATTGAGCACAACCTTGATATCATTAAGACGGCCGATTACATTGTGGATTTGGGCCCGGAAGGTGGAGCCGGAGGCGGAACCATTGTCGCGTCAGGAACGCCTGAGGAAATCACCGAAGTGGAAGAATCGTATACAGGCCGTTATTTGAAGCCTGTTATGGAGCGTGACAAAAAACGCATGAAATCGCTCTTGGAAGCGAAAGAAACGGCTACATCTTAAAAACTTTATTAAGAGAGAACAGCTTGTCAGCAAGTCCATCCAGGGGCTTAGCAGGCAAGCTTTTTCTTTACGGCATAATAGGTTTAGAATCGTCTTTGGGTAAAATTTCTTTGGGAAAACGCCTAAACATTTACAAATTGCTGTCGATATATGAATTGAAAGGCGGATGATGATTTCCAAATCAAGCAGACAAACCCTATTAAGGGGTTTAAAGGCATCCTTAATCAATAACTGAATCTACATAGGTTAGAAGCTTTATTGGAATCTCATACGCCAGAAATCAAAGAAAAGGAAGTCTTTGATTTCAGAATAAATACACATGGAGGTAATTTACACATGAGAATTAACCACAATATCGCAGCACTTAACACACTGAACCGTTTGTCTTCAAACAACGGTGCGAGCCAAAAGAACATGGAGAAACTGTCTTCAGGCCTTCGTATCAACCGTGCGGGAGATGACGCAGCGGGTCTTGCGATCTCTGAAAAAATGAGAGGACAAATCAGAGGTCTTGAAATGGCTTCTAAAAACTCTCAAGACGGAATCTCTCTTATCCAAACAGCTGAGGGTGCATTGACTGAAACTCATGCAATCCTTCAACGTATGCGTGAACTTACTGTTCAAGCTGGTAACACAGGTACGCAAGATGATACTGACCTTCAAGCGATCCAAGACGAAATGGACTCTTTAATTGAAGAGATCGGTGGGCAAGACGGAAGTAAAGGTATTGCGGACCGTACACAATTTAACGGTAAAAACCTGTTAGACGGTTCTTTTTCAGAAGCAAGCGGTAAACAGCTTACATTCCAAATTGGAGCGAATGGCGGACAGCAGTTAAGTGTAAACATTGAGAGCATGAAAGCTGCTGACTTAGGTTCAGACGCTATCAAAATCAAAGATATTAAAGTAACAGATTTCACAACTAATTCATTTGACGATCAACTTGGAGCTATCGACGCAGCAACGAATCAAGTATCTGCTCAACGCGCTAAACTTGGTGCGGTACAAAACCGTCTAGAGCACACAATCAACAACCTTGGTGCTTCTTCTGAAAACCTTACAGCTGCTGAGTCTCGTATCCGTGACGTTGACATGGCGAAAGAAATGAGCGAGTTCACAAAGAACAACATTCTTTCTCAAGCTTCTCAGGCGATGCTTGCTCAAGCAAACCAACAGCCGCAAAACGTACTTCAATTGTTACGTTAATTTCTGAAAAGCTATCTCTTTCTGATAGTCACAGCTTGCCGACAGAGTCCATTAACTGGATGTGCCGGCAGGCTTTTTTTGTTACAATCATAGTGTGACAGCCAGGGAATCACTTGTTTTTTCAAAACAAAAAAGGCAAGATATTGTCATCTAACCTTTAGCTTTGTTTCAGTTATAATGATGAAATGTTTTCCGCAATTATAAAGTCTTCTTATACAGCTGCTTACTTACACTCATTAAATCTTGAACAATATGCGTGCTGCTGCTATCGAGCAGCACTTTTATATATTGGATATCGTGAGAGATCGGGAAGGGTCCGTGAATTTGTTCAAGCTCGGCGATCATTTCACGATTCATTCTTTTTTGTTCATGAATCAGCTTTAACACGGATTCTTGTGTTACTGTATAGTCACTGGTATCTTTCTCCATTGCTTGTCCAGCCTCCTTGGTTGCCGTAAGCTTTTTACATATTGTAATCGGTATAGCCGGAAGATTCTACTTCTAAAACTTTTTAAAATCCAATTTCCGTAAATCGGAGCATGTCTAAAGAATGAATTTGAAACCTGAAGAGATTTTAAACGTATAAATAAGTAAAACGTCCCTGATCTTTTGTCATGGACAATTCACAATAGGAGTGTGGAATGAATTGAACCGTAATCAAGCTATTATTGCATCACTTTGTTACTTCAGTGTGTTCATTGCGCCAATCATTGTGCCGATTGTCGCTTATTTTGTAGTAAATGAGAAAGAAACAAAACGCCATGCGATACGTTCTCTTATTTCTCACATTGTTCCGTTTGTCGGCTGGCTGTTCCTTTTTATTGCTTTACTTGGCGGAGCTATTGCGATTGATGGAGACAGCCTTCTTCCCGTATTTGTAATCATTGGGGGAGCGGTTATTTATTTCTTGGTTGTCATTGGCATTATCATTTGGAATGTGATTCAGGGCATTAAGGTCCTGCGTGCAGCATAAGTAGACAATGGGGAGGAGATCGTAATGAAGCAAGAAAAGGAACGAATCCTTAAGCTTGTTGAGGAAGGGAAGCTTACCGCACAAGAGGCTTTGACACTGATTGAAAAACTTGACAGCGACTATAAGGAAAAAGAAGAGAAAATCACAGCGCTCTCAGTTCACGTTCATGACGAGGAAGAGCCATTTACAACGGCAAAAAAAGAGAGCGGTAAGCCGTCTTTAGGAGCCAAGCTATTTGACTGGATTGATTCTGCTGTGAAAAAGGTCAAGGAAGTTGACCTTGATTTAAACTTCGGCCATGCATATGATGTTCAGCACATTTTTCAATTTAAAGATACTGACTTTTCCAGTGTTGAGCTGCAAATTGCCAATGGCAGCGTGAATATCGTCCCTTGGGAAGATGAGGATATCAGAGCGGAATGCCAGGCAAAGGTATATCGCGCTGACAGCCAGGATGCGGCGAGACATGCATTTCTTCAGCATATTGAATGCGAAATCAAAGGAAATAAGTTTTTTATCCGTACTGAGAAAAAGACGATGAAAACGAATGTCACTTTGTATATTCCTCAAAAGGAGTATGATAAGATTCGGGTGAAGCTGTTTAATGGACCGATCAGAGGGGAACATTTACATGTAAAAGAGTTCTCAGCGAAAACGACAAACGGCGTGCTGTCGTTCTCGCATTTAACAGCTGAAAAAGCCATTGCTGAAACGGCCAACGGGCAAATTAAGCTCGCCAGCCACAGCTGCGGAACGATAGAAGCGGAAACCATTAACGGATTGATCGATCTCCGAGGGAAAAGCGAATCCATTGACGTTCAAAGCTTTAACGGAAATATTGCGATTAACGTAACAGAATCAGACTGCCGCTCCATTTATGCAAAAACAACGACTGGGAGTGTGGAGCTTGCGATTCCGGACGATCTCGCAGTGAAGGCAGAGCTGAAAAGCAATCTTGGTTCGCTGTCCCATGAATTAATGGATGTTGAGATGCTGAAGGAAAAAAATGAAACCATTCAAAAAGAAATGATGTTCACTTCAAATCAGGCACATGATCAAAACATCACCGTCTTCTCAGAATCATTAACAGGCGCCATCAAACTAAAGTACTCACAGAGGTGATCGAATGAATAAGCTTTATCGCTCAGAAAAAGACAAGAAAATCGCTGGTGTCATTGGAGGTCTCGCGGAATATTTCAATTGGGATGCATCACTCCTCAGAGTCATAACTGTCATCTTAGCAATTATGACAAGTGTCTTACCGGTTTTGCTCATTTATATCATTTGGATTTTTATCGTCCCGTCAGAAAGGGATATGAAATGACATGGTAAAATGGGCAGTCAGCATTTTAGTCAATGCATTGTTATTAATCGTCATTGATGGATATATTGACTCCATCCATATCAGCAGCATTGGGGCAGCGATTATCGCCAGCCTCATTTTATCGATATTAAACGTGCTGATTAAACCGCTTTTAATTATTTTTACACTGCCGGTCACCATGGTGACGCTTGGGCTCTTCTTGTTTGTGATTAACGCCATCACGCTGATGATGACTGCGTCCATCATGGGTGACAGTTTTCAAATCGACGGCTTCGGCACAGCGATATGGGCATCCGTTATCCTGTCGGTGTTTCATTTATTGATTCAAAAAGGCATTTTAGAGCCACTTAGAAAAAAATAAAAAAAAGCTGCCGCAAAGGCAGCTTTTTTACATGTTCTGCAGCCTTCTTAAAAAATTAGTGAAGTAATTGCTTTTTGTTGCTTTGTCAGATTGGACATTGTTTAAAAATGAACTCATAAGCTTCCCTGTTCAGACGCAAAATACATGAAAAGGGAGGTGTTTTGGTGAGGAAATACACAGTTATCGCTTCTGTGCTATTGTCTTTTCTATCCGTTTTGTCTGGCGGCCATCATGAATCGAAAGTTTTTCCTGTTATACAGCAGGAACTATTTCAAACGCCTCATTACATACCTTTGCTTGAAAATCCTCCTCAAATTGATGTGAAAGCTGAAATGAGAAGCAACCTAATGATTGAGGCTCAAGTTCGCGACAATTCGTATCAAGCATTTTCCGCCTTTCTTTTTTACAAACAAAGTAATGAGCTGGGCTACAAAATGGTGCCGATGGATCCGACACCCGGAGCGGTCCGCAAGTTTTTGGCGCAAATTCCGAAACGTTTGATTTGGAACAGCGAGCTTGAGTATTACATTGTGATGTCGAATGGGAAGCAGCGGGTGGAGTCGGAGACGCAGAAACTGAAGCTTGAAGGATATCAGGCTGACCTTGCGCATATTCCAGAGCTTTTGATCACAGAGCTGGCGGTTGATACAAAGAACATAGGACGCGCAGACGGTTATGAATTTATTGAGATTTATAATACGACTGACAGAACGATTGATTTTAAAGACTACCATATCCGTTACCGCTACCCAAAAGAAGGGCCAGACTCCGATTTGATTTGGAGACCTGATGAAAAGATCTTGATACCATCCGGCGAAACGTTTGTCATCTGGCTGAAGCCTGCCGGGCATCCAGAATTGACGCCGGAGGATTTCAATCGGTATTATCAGACACAATTAATAGAAGGAAAAAATCTTGCGGTGATAGACGAGACAGAGGGTATGGCCAATACGAGGCCGCGGGCGGTTGTAATATCAACGAATACAGGAAAGGATATTTCGGCAGCGCATTATCGGAAACATGCGCTGCGCCGGCTGTCATCTGTGCTTTACAAGTATCCGCTAAACGGAACTGCAGAACTTTTGAACATTTCAATCGGGGAAAAAAATCCGTCTCCCGGAACCGTATTACAGGCACAGGTACCCGAGCAGAAACGGAAAATCAAGCTGGATAAAGAAAAGCCGGTTATTGAGGATTTGACTGACCGCAAGCCTGTCCGCCCTGCTGAAAGCATTGAGCTGCGGGCTGACATAAGGGATCGCAGTCTGGTGAAAACAGCAGCTTTTTACTACCGGACGGATGAAAACAAACCGTTTAAGCGAATTCTTGCTGAAAAAGACCGCAACGATAATCTTTACCATTATATTGTGTATTCGCCTGAACTGATTGGGAAGGATCAGCTTGAGTATTACGTGGCGGCCGGGGACGGGATTAATGAAGCAAGAACGCCTGTTAAAATGATTGATATTAAACAAACAAGCAAGTCGCATGGTTTGCGGATGAACATTGAAAACAGAGACACGCTGTCGGGAACTCAGTTTCTCAAAGCCACGACAGACGGGCGAGCTGACAGCATTAAGCTATGGATTGACGGAAAAAAACAAGTGACAGAGCCCGCGATGGAGAAAGAAGTGTATTTTGCGTTTGATACGAGGAAAACGAATCTTTATTTTAAAAACGCGGTAACGATGGAAGGCAAAGTATTACAAGTGTTCGATGATACGACAAATAAATACCGCACCTATTCTGTTCCATTGCCGGAGACGCTGCTGCGCAAAGGGAAGCAGCTGCAGCGTATTACAATACGATCGGGTTCAAAGGTGTCACCGTTTGATACGGCTGAAAACCGAGATGACTTCTTAGTCAAAAACGCCCGATTGGTGTTATCGGATGGAACGGTAATCAGGGATGAGAGGGTTTCCCCTGAGAAGGAACTCTTGATTGGCGATAATCAGCGCTCGAATAAAAGCTGGCAATTTCAATTCAATCTGCCTGACGGACTGTTTACATCACAGCTGCTGGAGTGGGACACATCAAAGCTTTCTGAAGGCGCTCACCATATTCAAGCAAGCAACGGCAAGGAAAATGTCAGCCTGGTTGTAAGGGTAGATAATTCAGGGCCTCACATTGAGCCGAATATTACCGAGGGGCAAACATATAAAGGAAACCTTATCCTGCAGGCGGATATGTATGATAAATGGAGCAAAATTGAGGAAGCGGAAGCGTTTTTAGATGGGGAAAGCATTACACTTCCATATCATACGTCATCCTCTGAACTTTTGCCGGGAAAACATTCTCTAAAAGTGACGGCAACGGATCTTGCGGGCAATAAAACAGTTATTGAGAGGACGTTTAAAATTGAACGAGAGCATCCGGACCAGCCGGAGGTGATAGACACCGAAGCTGACACGCATAAGGCGAAGCTTTCTGTGCGGGTGAAGGATCCGACGAATGATGCCATGGATGTTGGTTTTTATAGGGGATTTCAATATACAGCGCGCAATCATGTGAAAATATTTAAGCATGCGTCACTGACTGAACCGCCGAAAAGCTTTGTGCCGGAAAGTGAGACTCCGTTTACGAATAAAGAATTGGAGCTGGTATCTGCTGCTGATGGAAAAACAGTATCGACAGAAAAGAAAGAGCTTTTCCCTTATCATCGCTTTGAAGTGACTGTTGATCAATCCGTGGATGAGAATGATTTGGCGGAAGCAGTTTGGAAGGGCAGTTCTTTGCCGGGGAGAAAGGTGACGATGTATGCTTGGAATTATCGGACCAATGAATGGCAGCCCGTTGACAGCTTTGTCGCGAAGGATGACAAACCATTTACGCTGAAAGCGTCTGTGATCGCCTCCGATTTTGTACGGGAGTCGAAAATGAACGTGATCGTACAGGATGAAATTCCTCCTGCGAAGGATATGTACACATTTGTCTGGATGTCTGATACACAGTATTACGCCGAAAGCTATCCGCATATTTTTGATAAACAGACCGAATGGATAAAAGATAATCAAAAGCAGCTCAATATCAAATATGTGTTCCACACGGGTGATATTGTAGATGATTCTGCCGATATCAGACAGTGGAAAAACGCTGATCGGTCAATGTCCGTTCTGGATAAGAACGGAATTCCATACGGCGTGCTGGCCGGTAATCACGATGTCGGGCATAAGGATGGTTCCTACAGGGCGTTTGGCAAATATTTTGGCAGCGATCGTTTTGATAAAAAATTGCATTACGGCGGTTCCTATAAAAACAACCGCGGACATTATGACCTGATTTCGAGCAACGGCAACGATTATATCATGCTTTACATGGGATGGGGCATTACGGATGAAGACATCGCGTGGATGAATCAGATACTGAAGAAGCACCCTGACCGGATGGCTATTTTAGCTTTTCATGAGTATTTGCTGGTCAGCGGAAACAGAAGCCCAATCGGAGAGAAAATATTCAAAGAAATCGTGAAGCCGAATCCGAATGTGGTGATGGTGTTGAGCGGGCATTATCATAGTGCGATGAGAAAAACAGATGAGCTGGATGATGATGGTGATGGAAAACCGGATCGTCTTGTGCATCAAATGTTGGCCGATTATCAGGGCGGGCCAGAAGGCGGGCAAGGGTATTTGCGTTTGCTTCAATTTGACCAGGCCAATGACATGGTGCACGTATCGACGTACTCTCCGTATGTAAAGGATAAGAATTACTATGATACGGATACCTATGGCAACAAGGATGAATTTTCCCTTTCGCTTGATTTGAAGCCAAGAATCAAAAAGGTGGAAACCGATTATTTTGAATGTAACGTATATACCAATGAAGAGCTCGGAAAACGAGAGCAAGTGAAGAGCGGGGATACAGCTGAATTCCACTGGGATCATCTTGAACCGCAGTCTGTTTATTATTGGTACATTATCGTGGAAGACAGTTTTAACGGCAAAACGAAATCACCGATCTGGAAGTTCAAGACGAAAAAAGAGACATATCGTCCGGCACCAGACCAGTTTGATTTTCGCCATGTCTCCAATCCTTGAAAAGGGTTGGAGGCTTTTTTTATGAAAGACGATCCATATAGTGGACAAATGTATAACGGTCGCCTCTGTATACGGATTTTGCATGCTCAAAAGCAGTTCCGTTCTGCAGATATGTTGTTCGTTTGATTAATAGGACAGGCGCTCCCTTTTGGATACCAAGAATGTGTGCTTCTTCCGAGGTGGCAGCGCTTGGCTCAAGCTCCTGTTTGGCACGGGCAATCGGTATGTTGTTGTACCTTTCAATATGCTCGTAAATCGACGACTGAAAATGCGATTTATTTAATTCACCCGCAAGCTCAAACGGAATATGTGAGGACTCAATCGCCATCGGAATATCATTTGCCAGCCGCACCCGAGTGATTTTATGGATAGAGGAGGGGTGCCCGCAGCCTAATATAGCCGCGAGCTCCTCAGTTGAATCAATAAGCTGATAATCAATGAGCTTGCTGCCCGGTGTCATTCCGCGGCTTTTCATATCCTCGGTAAAGCTTGTCAGTCCTTGGAGGGCTTGTTCCATTTTTGGCTTGCTGACAAAGGTGCCCCGCCCTTTCAGGCGATAGAGCAAGCCTTCATTAACTAAATTAGAAAGCGCCTGGCGAACCGTCATCCGGCTGATCCCGAATTGTTCGGCATATTCGCGCTCAGAAGGAAGAGGCATGTCCGGCTGCAGCTCTCCGTTCTTAATTTGGTTTTTTAGTTGCTCCATAATCTGATAATAAATCGGAATAGGCGATTGTTTATTGATATGCATAAGTCAGCATGTTCCTTTCAAGGTCTTAATGACGCGGCTTCACGATCAATCAAAACCGTAACATCGGAATGCAGGTGCAAAGCAGATGCGGGAAACTCTTCGCTTATGTTTCCTTCTAACAGCTTACTTACAGCTTCCGCTTTGCTTTTTCCAGAAATGATCAGCAGAATGCGCTTGCTTGAGAGTATTGTTTGAATTCCCATTGTCAGTGCTTTTTTCGGCACGCTGTCTATGGAAGGAAAATATCTGGCATTCGCTTGGCGGGTTTGCTCATTTAATGTCACAACATGAGTTCGCGACTTGAAGGACGTTCCCGGTTCGTTAAAGCCGATGTGTCCGTTTCGCCCGATGCCGAGAAGCTGTATGTCAGTGCCGCCCAGGGATTCGACTAGCTGTTCATACCGTCGGCATTCGGCTTCCAAATCGTCTGCATTTCCATTCGGAATAAAATGCCGGTTAGGCTTGATGTTGATATGCTGAAAAAAACGGTCGTTCATATAGAAATGATAGCTGTTCGGATCGTTGTTTGAAAGTCCGGCGTACTCATCCAAATTAACTGTAGTGACGTTTTGAAATGAGAGATTCTCAGTTTGGTGCAGGCGGATCAGCTCGCGATATGTGCCTTCCGGCGTGCCGCCTGTCGCTAAACCGAGAACGGCATCAGGCTTATCTTTGATTGTAGCTGCTGTTATTCTGGCTGCTTTTTGGCTTAGCTCTTCATACGTTTGACATTCCATTACTTTCATATCTGGTCAGCCTCCTTGGATATAAATGCAATGTTTCCGCGGCAAATGGTGAGAATTACCTCACAATCACTGCTGACAATCACCAGATCTGCATCTTTTCCCACTGCCACACTGCCTTTTCGGTCAAAGATGCCCAGCTGTTTGGCCGCGTTTGCAGAAGTTATATTAGCTATATCCATCCAAGAGCAATTTGTAAACTCACGCATATGCCGTGCGCCATCGTTCATTTTGAGGATCGAACCGGCAAGGGTTTCGTCTGAAAGAAGAGCTGTTCGTCCTCTTACCGTCACACTTTGGCCGCCGAATTCATATACGCCGTCCTTCAGTCCTTTTGCCCTCATGGAATCAGTAATTAAAATGAGCTTGCTGCTGCCTTTTGCCAGAAAAGCAAGCTTTGCCGCTAAAGGATGGGAGTGGATGCCATCGGCGATAAGCTCTGTCACAAATCCATCATGAGCCAGTGCCATTCCAATTACTCCGGGTTCTCGGTGATGAAACGGGCTCATCGCGTTGTACAGATGGGTCATATGGGTCGCGCCTGCTTTGGCGGCCTCCGACAGCAATGCGGAATCGGCATCTGTGTGCCCCATGGACGCAATAATCGATTCGTCTTTCAAATGGCGGATCAGTTCAAAATGCTGATCCTCCTCCGGCGCAAGTGTAACAATTTTGATCAGTCCGCCCGCCTCCTGCTGCCACTTTTTGAACAGCGCAACATCAGTAGGCCTGATCCACTCTTTTGGCTGGGCTCCGGCTCTTTTAGGTGAAACAAAGGGACCCTCTAAATGAATGCCGAGCAGTTCCGCACCTAATAAAGAGGACTCTTCAGCCGCTTTCCACTCTCTTGCATTCACCAGCGCTTGAGAAATGTTCCCATGCTCTTGGGTAATTGTTGTGGCTAAAAAGCTCGTCGTGCCTTCTTCGGGCAGTCTTGACGACATGATGTCAAGGGCGGAAAAGCTTGCGTCCATCGTATCCGCTCCATAGCCCCCGTGGATATGAATGTCAATCATGCCGGGAAGCAAAACGGAATCCGCAGGTGCTTGAATCTCTTTTGAATATGACTCCTTGGGCCGTTCTATTGAGACTGTGCTGATTTTTCCGTCATTGATTCCGACATAGCCGTTTTTGATTACTTCATTTTCTGTCACGATCGATATGCCTTTGATAAGAAGACTCTCTGCCATAGATGATCCGCCTTTCTGTAATTTGAATACCTTTATTTTACTCTTTTTCAGACTAGTGATCTAGACCAGCTGAGGTGTTTTCCCGCCTTTTATAAAATCTGTTTTAGGTTCAAGCCCGAAAGTGATAAAATGAAAGTATTGTGAGCAAGCTCGGGGCAGCCCGGAACAGGAGGAACATATCGTGGCAAAGGTTCGCACAAAAGACGTAATGGAACAGTTCAATTTGGAATTAATCAGCGGAGAAGAAGGAATTAACCGCCCGATTACAATGAGTGACCTATCAAGACCAGGCATTGAAATTGCCGGATATTTTACATATTACCCGAGAGAGCGCGTGCAGCTTCTTGGAAAAACAGAGCTTTCTTTCTTTGAACAGCTTCCGGAAGAGGATAAAAAGCAGCGAATGGAGTCTCTGTGCACTGATGTAACACCAGCTATTATTCTTTCTAGAGATATGCCAATCCCGCAGGAGCTGATTGACGCTTCTGAGAAAAATGGGGTGCCTGTCCTCAGATCGCCGCTAAAAACGACAAGACTGTCAAGCCGATTAACCAACTTTCTTGAGAGCCGGCTGGCGCCTACCACGGCGATTCATGGCGTTCTTGTCGATATATATGGTGTCGGCGTGCTGATTACAGGAAAAAGCGGCGTCGGGAAAAGTGAAACAGCGCTGGAGCTTGTGAAACGGGGGCACCGTCTTGTCGCCGATGATTGCGTTGAAATTCGGCAGGAGGATCAGGATACCCTTGTCGGAAACGCTCCGGAATTAATTGAGCATCTCCTTGAAATCAGGGGGCTTGGCATTATCAACGTGATGACGCTGTTTGGCGCCGGCGCGGTCAGAAGCAATAAACGAATCACGATTGTCATGAACCTTGAACTTTGGGAGCAGGGCAAGCAATACGACCGTCTCGGGCTTGAGGAAGAAACCATGAAAATCATTGATACAGAAATCACAAAACTGACGATTCCCGTCCGTCCTGGCCGAAATCTGGCAGTCATCATCGAAGTGGCAGCAATGAACTTTAGATTGAAGCGGATGGGGCTGAATGCCGCTGAGCAATTTACGAACAAGCTGGCGGACGTCATTGAAGACGGTGAACAAGAGGAATAGGAGTTGGCGTTAAATGAATGAAGCGATAGAACCACTCAATCCCATAGCTTTTCAGCTGGGGCCGTTAGCCGTCCATTGGTACGGAATCATTATCGGTCTCGGCGCTTTGCTGGGGCTGTGGATTGCGATGAGGGAAAGTGAGAAACGGGGGCTGCAGAAAGATACGTTTATTGATCTTGTCTTGTTTGCCATTCCGATTGCAATTATTTGTGCACGAATTTATTACGTTGCCTTTGAATGGGATTATTATGCGGCACATCCGGGAGAGATCATTAAGATCTGGAAGGGCGGCATTGCCATTCACGGCGGGCTAATTGGCGCCATTTTAACTGGTTATGTGTTTTCGAGAGTGAAAAACCTTTCGTTCTGGAAGCTTGCGGATATTGCCGCGCCAAGCATTTTGCTCGGCCAAGCGATCGGCCGCTGGGGGAACTTCATGAATCAGGAAGCGCACGGCGAGGCTGTCAGCAGAGCCTTTTTAGAAAGCCTGCACCTGCCTGAATTTATCATCAATCAAATGTACATCAATGGGCAATATTATCATCCTACCTTTTTATATGAATCACTATGGAGCTTTGTCGGCGTTATTGTTTTACTGCTTCTGCGCAGAGCGAATTTGCGAAGAGGCGAGATGTTCTTGATCTATATCATTTGGTATTCAATCGGAAGATACTTTATTGAAGGAATGCGGACTGACAGCTTAATGCTGACAGAATCACTTCGCATTGCTCAGGTGATTTCAATCGTGTTGATTGTTTTGGCTGTGGCAGCCATCATCTTCAGACGCGTCAAGGGATACTCGAAGGAGCGGTACGCGGAGTAGACGTCAACAAAGGGGGATGGGGGATGAAGAAGATCTTTCTGGCCGGTCTTGCGGCAGGTCTTCAAACAACATGGACACTCGGTAAAGTCATTTTCCCGGTAACACTATTGGTCACTTTGCTTCAGCATACGCCTGTCATGGATTGGCTTGTACGGCTGATCACACCGGTAATGGGTCTCTTCGGGCTTTCCGGTGAAGCGGCCATTCCGCTTGTACTGGGAAATATGCTGAATCTGTATGCGGGAATTGCCGGGATTTTGACATTGGATTTGTCTGTAAAAGAAGTCTTTATTTTAGCTGTTATGCTTTCATTCTGTCATAACTTGATTATCGAATCGACAGTTGCCGCAAAGGTTGGCATCAGAATTGGCGTTATATTGGCGGTGCGCATCGGTTTGGCCGCTGTATCAGCCATCGTCATCAATCTCATTTGGCATGGCGGACAGGAAACGGCACAGTACGGTTTTATCGCTGCGAAGAGCGTTGCGCCGGACAGCTGGCTGGCAATGCTGGCAGAAGCCTTAACGAAAGCCGGGCTTGGTGTTTTGCAGCTGGCGGCAATAGTAATCCCGCTGATGATCATCATCCAGTTTTTAAGAGATTTAGGCTGGCTGCATCGGTTCTCCAGGTGGCTCTCGCCGTTTACGCAGCTGCTTGGCATGAATAAAAATACGTCTATGACGATGGTGGCGGGACTGACGATTGGTCTGGCCTACGGAGCGGGTGTCATGATCAAAGCTGTCGAGGATGACGGCGTGAGCAAGCGGGACATGACTTTGGCATTTATATTTCTCGTTGCCTGCCATGCGGTCGTGGAAGATACACTTGTCTTTATTCCGCTCGGCATACCGGTCTGGCCTCTTCTTTTGATTCGTGTCACCACAGCAGTTCTGCTGACCATGGCTATTGCGCATACATGGAAAAAGTGGAAACCCTCAGCGGTTGGAAAGGAAGCAATATGAGTGACAAACAAGTAACGACGATTCTGTTTGATTTAGACGGAACGCTTATTAATACGAATGAACTAATTATCGCGTCCTTTTTGCATACACTGGAGCATTATTATCCGAGCAAGTATAAACGAGAAGATGTCCTTGCGTTTATCGGGCCGTCTCTTTTTGAAACGTTCTCCTCGATGGACCCTGATAAATGCGATGATATGATCGCTATGTACAGAGCATACAATCATGACATGCATGATTCACTCGTCACTGAATATGAAACGGTATATGAGACCCTGGATGCATTAAAAAAATCCGGCTTTAAACTAGGGATTGTGACAACAAAATTAAGAGATACTGTCAATATGGGCCTCAAGCTCACGGGAATCGGCGAATTCTTTGAAACGGTTGTTACCCTTGATGATGTGACAAATGCGAAGCCTGATCCCGAGCCTGTGCTGTTAGCGCTGAAACAGCTAGGAAGCAAGCCTGAGGAAGCCATTATGGTCGGTGATAATTACCATGATGTGCTGGCAGGGAAAAACGCCGGAACAAAAACCGCAGGAGTCGCATGGACGATTAAAGGGCCGGAAATGCTGGCGAAGCATGAGCCTGATTTTATGCTTGAGAAAATGAGTGATCTATTACAAATTGTTGGAGTGAAGTAATCTGTGAGAAAAACAGATCGTCATCCGGTCTCAGGAGCTAACTCACTTTGGCATGTCTATCAAACGGTCCCTTTTGTAAAGGTCGTTAAAAACTTCATTGTCATACAAATTGCGAGATATACACCGTTTATAGGGATGAAAAACTGGCTGTACCGTACATTTCTGCGGATGAAGGTTGGAAAACAGACATCCTTTGCCCTCATGGTGATGCCAGATATCATGTTTCCGGAAAAAATCTCAGTCGGAACGAATACAATCATCGGGTACAATACGACCATTTTGGCCCATGAGTATTTGATTCAGGAATACCGGATCGGCAAAGTTCTGATCGGAGACGAAGTAATGATTGGTGCCAACACGACCATTCTGCCTGGAGTGGAAATAGGGGATGGCGCAGTTGTGTCCGCCGGAACGCTTGTCCATAAGGATGTGCCTGACGGGGCATTTGTCGGCGGGAATCCGATGAGGATCATCTATACGAAGGAAGAAATGCAAGAAAGATTGAAAAAGTCCGCTGAATAAACATCAGCGGACTTTTTTGTTAAAATTGAATATTGTTGTTTTCGTAAATATGCTGAACGCCAATCCATTTTTGACCGACATGAGAGTAGCGTGTGTTTGTCATTCTGACCGTGCTTGTTTTGCTGTCCGTCCGGAATATCGCTTCCTTCATGTTTGTGATGGTGCACTTATCAATGATCACATCAACGTGGAAGGTTGAACCGCCAAGCTGTCTAATGAACTTCCCGCCATTGTCTGCCGTGAAATTTTTCACTGTGAATGTACTGGCTTTATTGATTTGGAAAATCTTATCTGACGCTTTTTGAGCAGAGCCGCCGTCGATGGTCACTTTACCTTCCTTCTTCACGGTTAACGCATCCTCACCAACATCTTCCCACTTCACATTCTGAATGTTAACGTTTCCATAAGTGTGCACGCCATCAGCAGCAGGTGCGCCGAGCACCACATTTTTCAGAGTTGCTCCATCCTCCACACGAAAAACAGGTTTTTGGTTTTCGGACTGGCTTCCGTCACCTAGTTCTTTCCCTGCCACAAACCGCTGTCCTTTCCCGTCATATGTTGTATTTTTTGGTACGATCATTGTTTCGTGAACCACTTTGTCAGCTGCAAAAGCAGTTGATGACTGAAACTGGCTGAAACCCATAACCAAACCGAACATAAATAGGATAGACACGATTTTTTTCAATGATAAAATCCTCCCCGGATATCTTTCATTTTTTGCAAGAGAAGCGTCAGCGACTTGCACCGGCTTCTCTCACATAGATCGGGGCAAGGCTGAATCTGTTTTAATCATAAAAACAGACAGCCTGAAAGTAAAGATAATTTTGGAAAGTAAATGGAAAATGAATCAATCTTACCGATTGAAACAAAAAGCATGAATATCGTCGTGTTTGCTCAGGATAGAGCAAAGTGGGGATTCAAAATGTTTATTTTTGAATAACGACGGCTTGGCTGCCCATTTGTTTCCACGCTTTTTCAAAGCTCGTCCTATCGGTTTTTCTGTTTTTATAGCCATACGGGTCATTGAGATACACATATTTCTCATCATATCCCGTAACGGCGACGCTGTGTTCGCTGTACGTAATCTCTATCGTTCCGCTTGGCGTTTTCCATGTCTGCATGTTGTCAACTGGCGCAAAGCTGGCGGTCGTAATGACCCAAACTGGATTGCCTTTTTCAAGCTGTTGATAAACAGCGGAAATACTTTTTCCAGTCAGATCTGATACTTTGTCTCCGGCATAGGTTTTCGCCAGCTGATAGATCGGTCGATGGTAGACACCGAGACCAGGGCCATTTGCCATATCCCCGACAAATCCGTTATTCGGATTACCTTTTAATCCGCTGCTGTATGTCAAAGGCACTGTGGCAATCTGGTTTGCCAGGGTGTTTTTTGTCACGTCGTATCCCGCGTAATTCAGCACCATCGCAAGGCTTGTTACTTCACAGCCGTTATAGAGCCGGGGCGCGTCCATTTGATTGTAAAGGATGACATCAAGCGGCTTTGCGCTTCCCTTCAGCTCCTTTTTGCTATTCGCACCTGTATCTGTATCGCTGTCAGAAACCGCTTTTTTAAGGCTGTTCAAAAAAGGAATATCTATATCTTTTGCATCTATTTTAAGTCCGAAAAAAATAACGCCTGAAAGAATCATCAGGACACATAGAGTTCGCAGTGTTTTCATCTTTATCTCCTTGTTCTCTATTTGATTTGTATTATAGCATGCCAAACATAAAGAATTTGAGATATTACGTACCTTTAATACATTGTTCATGATTTTTTCATAATGAGGAGAAGGATATTTGGACTAAAAAAATTCTGGCTGAAGTTAAGCATTGATTTTCATTCTTTCATCTGCTAACATATTATCATATTAGCGAACTAAAGGATTCGGAATTTTCCTTCATAAGATGACAACGGAGGTGCGCGGGTTGATGTTTATGTTTGAAAAACCGCACGGCATGAGAGATACACTGCCCGGTTTATACGAAACGAAAAAAAAGGTGAGACGATCGTTAACCGATTTGATTGATAAATGGGGATATCAATTTATGGAAACGCCGACACTGGAGTTTTACGATACCGTTGGCGTCCAATCAGCAATAGAAGAGCAGCAGCTGTTTAAGCTTCTTGATCAGGACGGCAAGACATTGGTGCTTCGACCGGATATGACGGGGCCGATTGCAAGGGTGGCAGCATCAAAGCTTTTGAAACACGATCATCCGCTCAGAGTCGGCTATGCGGCAAATGTATTCAGAGCTCAGGAGCGTGAAGGCGGACGTCCTGCAGAGTTCGAACAGATCGGAGTGGAGTTAATCGGTGACGGCACGACGAGCGCGGATGCGGAGGTTATTGCTTTAGTCGTCGGTGCATTAAAAAACACTGGGCTGGCATCCTTTAAAATTGCCATCGGCCATGCCGGTATTGCGGATGCTTTGTTTGTTGAGGTGCTCGGAAACGTTGAACGGGCTGATGTGCTGCGGAGGTTCTTATATGAAAAGAACTACGTCGGCTACAGAGAGCATGTCAAATCTCTCCCGCTTTCCTCCATTGATAAAAGCAGGCTGCTTGAGCTCCTCGAATTGCGGGGCGGCATAGAAGTATGCGGACGTGCTGAGGAAATCGTCGATTCTGCACAAGGAAAAAGCGTGGTTGATGAACTGAAGGCGCTGTGGGATATTCTTGAGGATTACGGATGTACGGAAAATGTCCGCCTGGATCTGAATATGGTCAGCCACATGAGCTATTACACAGGGATTTTATTTGAAGTGTACGCTGAGAATGTCGGTTTTGTCATTGGAAGCGGCGGCCGTTATAACAAGCTGCTGGGCCATTTTGATTCACCTGCTCCGGCAACAGGCTTTGGGCTTCGGATCGACCGGCTGATTGAAGCCCTTCATATGAAAGACGAACCTTGTGATATAGATGCTGTTATTTTCAGCAAAGAGCAGCGGGCGCAAGCCATCGCTTATGCGAATGAAGAACGGATGAAAGGGAAAAAAGTGGTTCTTCAAGATTTATCGGGAATAGAAAATATCGACCAGATGACAAAATCTTTTGCAAACGTCACTTATTTTATCGGTGCCAGAAAGGAAGAGCAAAATGGGTAAGTTACTCACAATGGCGATGCCAAAGGGCCGGATATTTGAAGAAGCGGCAGGGCTGCTGAGGCAGGCGGGCTACAAGCTCCCTGAGGAGTTTGAAGATTCAAGAAAATTGATCATCGATGTGCCGGAGGAAAATCTCCGTTTCATATTAGCGAAGCCGATGGACGTAACCACGTATGTGGAGCATGGCGTGGCAGACGTCGGAATAGCGGGCAAGGATGTCATGCTGGAGGAAGAGCGCGATGTGTACGAGGTCCTGGATTTGAATATCAGCAAATGCCACTTGGCAGTCGCCGGACTTCCGAATACAGACTCGAGCGGCGTAGCGCCACGAATCGCGACAAAGTATCCGAATGTGGCCTCCAGTTATTTCAGAGAGCAGGGAGAACAAGTCGAGATCATTAAGCTCAACGGTTCAATTGAGCTGGCCCCCCTCATTGGACTTGCAGATCGGATAGTGGACATTGTTTCCACAGGACAGACGCTGAAGGAAAATGGGCTTGTAGAAATGGAGCACATTTGTGACATTACCTCCCGCTTTATTGTCAACCCGGTAAGCTATCGAATGAAAGACGATGTGATTGACGAAATGGCATCCCGCCTATCTCTTGTTGTGGAAGGAGAAACCGCAAAATGAAGATCAAAACCATCAGCGGAGCGGAGCGGCTTTCTCTCAAGCGTTCCATCGATGCCGGAACGGAAGAGCAAAGAAAGGCGGTCCGGTCCATTATTGAAGATGTGAAGGCAAACGGTGATCAGGCGGTACGCAGCTATACAGCGAAATTTGACGGCATCGACATAAACAGCCCGCTCGTCACAAAAGAGGAAATTGAGGAGGCATACACCTCGCTGGATTCACATCTTCTTCAAGTGATTAGGCAGGCAATCGAAAATATTAGGGAATATCACGAAAGACAGCTGCAATCCTCCTGGTTTTATCACAGAAAGGACGGCACAATGCTGGGACAGAAGGTGACGGCGCTTGATTCCGCCGGTGTATATGTGCCAGGGGGAACGGCCGCATACCCTTCATCTGTTTTGATGAATGTGATTCCGGCGCTCGTAGCGGGCGTTGAAAGAATCGTTCTCGTCACGCCTCCGGGAAAAGACGGTCGGCTGTCTCCGGGGGTTTTGGTTGCTGCTGCTGAGCTTGGCATAAAAGACATTTACAAAATGGGCGGGGCTCAGGCAATCGCGGCGTTAGCATACGGAACAGAAACCATTGAGCCAGTGGATAAAATCACGGGTCCCGGCAACATTTATGTCGCGCTTGCCAAACGGGAGGTGTTCGGTGATGTCGATATCGATATGATTGCTGGACCTAGTGAAATCGTCGTGCTGGCTGATGAAACAGCGATACCGCATGAAATTACGGCCGACCTGCTTTCGCAGGCGGAACACGATAAGCTCAGCTCATGTGTGTTTGTCACAGATTCCATGGCACTGGCCGAGGCGGTTTCAGCCGAGGTGAATGAGCAGCTGAAAACCTTGCCGCGACGAGAAATAGCGGAAGCTTCGGTGAGTGATTACGGTTGTATTTATGTGGCAGACACAATGGATGAAGCGATTGATACCGTCAATACGCTCGCGCCAGAGCATTTAGAAATCCTCACACAGTCTCCGGAAGCTTTGCTTGGCAGTATCAAACATGCGGGTGCGATTTTCTTAGGCAGATACAGCCCTGAGCCTGTCGGTGATTATTTCGCCGGGCCAAACCATGTGCTCCCGACAAACGGAACAGCCAGATTTTCAAGTCCTTTAAACGTAACGGATTTTCAAAAGAAATCGAGCATTATTTCTTACAGCCAATCAGCCTTTGAAGAGCATGCCGAAAGCATCGCGGCTTTTGCCAGACTGGAAGGGTTAGAAGCCCATGCCAGATCAATTGAAGCGAGAGAACGGAGGAATTCTAAATGAGAAAAGCGGAACGCGCCAGAAAAACAAACGAAACAGATATTGAGCTGGCATTCGCAATAGACGGCGAGGGACAAGCGGATATCAAAACAGACGTGCCGTTTATGACACACATGCTGGATTTATTCACGAAACACGGCCAATTCGATCTTTCCATAAACGCAAAAGGCGATGTTGATATAGATGATCACCACACGACTGAAGATATCGGCATCTGCTTAGGACAGGCGCTGCTTGAAGCGTTGGGTGATAAAAAAGGAATCAAACGCTATGGCTCGGCGTTTGTGCCGATGGATGAGGCACTTGCTCAAGTTGTGATTGATTTAAGCAACCGGCCGCACTTGGAAATGCGCGCTGACTTCCCGGCGGCGAAAGTCGGAACTTTCGATACGGAGCTTGTACATGAATTTTTGTGGAAGCTGGCGCTTGAAGCCCGGATGAACCTGCACGTCATCGTTCATTACGGCACAAACACACACCACATGATTGAAGCTGTTTTTAAAGCGCTGGGGCGCGCGCTTGATGAAGCGACAATGATCGATCCGCGTGTTAAAGGAATACCGTCAACGAAAGGGATGCTGTAAATGATCGGCGTAATAGATTACGGAATGGGCAATTTATACAGTGTCTCAAAGGCGCTTGAGCGTGTCGGCGTACCGTACTTTGTTTCTGAAAACCTCGAGGCGCTGAAAGAAGCCGATGCCTTCATTTTGCCGGGAGTCGGTTCATTTGGAGACGCGATGGACAATTTGCGCCACACGAAGCTCGATCAATTGATTCACGATATGGTCTCAGAGGGAAGGCTGCTTCTCGGGATCTGCCTTGGCATGCAGCTTTTATTTGAAGAAAGTGAAGAAAACGGCACCGCTTCAGGGCTCGGGCTGCTAAAAGGAAAAGCAGTCAGGCTGAAAGCAGAAGATGAAAAAGGAAACAAGCTGAAGGTTCCGCATATGGGTTGGAATCGCCTTTCCTTTCATAACGAATCTCCGCTGCTGTCTGAAACAGAACAAGGCTACGCTTACTTCGTTCATTCTTATTACATTGACGGGATGGAGGGGGATGCGCTTCTGGCAAGCGCCGATTATGGTGTGCGAGTGCCTGCAGTAGTCGGAAAAGGGAACATCTTCGGCGCCCAATTTCACCCGGAAAAAAGCAGCACGGTCGGAATGTCCATCTTAACCCAATTCACGAAAATGGCAGCAGAACAGAAGGTGAAAAAATGAGTGCTTTTACATTATATCCGGCAATTGATATGAGAAACGGCAAATGTGTCCGCCTTGTTCAAGGGGATTATAATAAGGAAACGATATATGGCGATTCACCGTACGACATGGCTGCGTTATTTGCGAGAGAGGGTGCCGAATGGATCCATCTCGTTGATCTCGACGGGGCCAAAGAAGGGAAAAGAGTGAATGACCGCCATGTGATTGAGATTGCGCAAAAGCTGAATCTGAAAGTTGAAATCGGCGGCGGGATCCGTTCTGAAAATGACGTCTATGAATATTTATCAGCAGGAGTCGATCGGGTGATCCTGGGAAGTTCAGCAGTTTCTAATCCTCCGTTTGTCAAAAAAATGCTGAAACAATATGGTGAGAAGATTGCCATCGGACTGGATGCTAGAAACGGTTTTGTTTCAACAGAGGGATGGCTGGAAACATCAACCCTTAAGGCAGCTGAACTGGGCAAAGAGCTGGCCAATGAAGGTGCGGAAGTCTTTATTTTTACTGACATCGCAACAGACGGAATGCTGTCAGGCCCAAATGTTCAAAGCACGGTCGAGCTTGCTAAGGAAACGGGGAAATCGGTGATCGCGTCCGGCGGAGTCAGCTCTGTCGCGGATCTCGAAGCCCTCGCCCGCTATCAGGCGGATGGCGTCTCTGGAGCGATCATCGGAAAAGCGCTGTACATCAATCAGTTTACGCTGAGCGAGGCGCTTGAAAGGGTGAAGCGCAAATGATCACAAAACGAATTATTCCATGTCTTGATGTCAAAGAAGGGCGCGTTGTCAAAGGAATTCAATTTCTCGAATTGAAGGATGCCGGTGATCCGGTTGAACTTGCCGAAGTGTACGACCGAGAAGGTGCGGATGAACTGGTCTTTCTTGATATCTCCGCCTCGCATGAAGGACGAAAAACGATGGTTGACGTCGTGGAGCATGTTGCCGCGAAGCTTGCGATTCCGTTTACAGTCGGCGGCGGCATCAATCAGCTCAGTGATATGAAAACGATTCTGCGAGCAGGAGCGGACAAAGTGTCGGTTAATACGGCAGCCGTTCTCCGCCCTGAGCTGATTGCAGAAGGAGCCGAGTTTTTCGGTTCTCAATGCATCGTTCTTGCCATTGATGCCAAGTATGACAAAGAGTCTGACACATATAAGGTCTACACGCACGGCGGCAGAAAGAAAACAGATTGGGAGGTCACCGAGTGGGCAAAAGAAGGCGTCAAACGCGGGGCAGGAGAAATATTGCTGACAAGCATGGACTCTGACGGTGAGAAAAAAGGGTTTGACCACAGGCTGACAAAGCTTGTTTCTGAAGCTGTCCCCGTCCCTGTTATCGCCTCGGGAGGCGCGGGAAACGCGCAGCATATGCTTGAGGCTTTTACAAAAGGGGAAGCCGACGCTGCGCTGGCCGCCTCAATTTTTCATTATAAAGAAACATCAATTAAAGAAGTGAAATCATACTTGAAAGAGTACGGGGTGAATGTGAGATGAAACAGGCAGATGAACTGTGTTTTAATGAGGACGGATTAATTCCTGCCATCGTGCAGGATGCGGCAAGCAAAGAAGTGCTGACACTTGCCTATATGAACAAGGAATCGTACGAAAAAACGCTGGAAACGAAGGAAACATGGTTTTACAGCCGCTCACGCCAAGCGCTATGGCATAAAGGAGATACCTCAGGGAACACGCAAGCCGTCAAAGGTATCCGGTATGACTGCGACCAGGACGCGTTGCTCGTACTCGTAGAACCGTCAGGCCCGGCATGCCACACTGGCAGCTACAGCTGTTTTACAAAGGAACAAACAGAAGAACAGGCCGCGGGCCGATTCGGCATCATGAACGAACTGGAGCGCGTAATCGCCGAACGCCAAGCGGAAATGCCTGAAGGAGCTTACACCACGTACCTCTTCCGTGAAGGCGTCGATAAGATTTTGAAAAAAGTTGGAGAAGAAGCATCCGAAGTCATCATCGCCGCGAAAAACCGGGATCATGAGGAACTCAAATGGGAAGCGGCAGACCTGCTGTATCACCTGCTTGTCCTGCTCAGAGAACAAGCCTTGCCGCTGGATGATGTGCTTGATGTATTGAAAAAACGCCATTCTGAAAAATAAAAGGATTGGAGCTGCTCATATGTCAGCTCCTTTTTTATGTATTTGTGGCAGCTGAACCATTTGTCTTGTCCTAATAGAAGAAATGAAAAAACCAATCGAATTTCCTATTTAACGAAAATTTCCCATGATGTAACATGACTAAGAATGAAAATCCCAAATGGATATCAGGTCTTTAGGATTATTTTATACAAACCGGTCAGGATAGTGAGGAAAAGACATAGTATGAAAAAGCGGCTGCTAATTATTCGAAAAATGAGGAGAGAATGGTGAACGAAAAAATTGATGAACTGAACAAAAAAGTTGGACGTTTGGAACAAGAACTGGAAAGTGTCAAAAGGGAGATCGCATATCTCGCTGCTGGCAAGAAAGAACAAGCAGTAGTCAAAACGGAAGAGCATCCAAAAATCAACAAGGAAACCGAAGTTCCACAAAAGACGCCGGCTCCGCGAAAAGAGAACCGCACTTTAGAAAACATGGCGGGAAATTGGCTTCCGAAGATCTTTATTTTTGTTTTTCTTCTTGGTATGATTTGGGCATTTGTGGCAGCTGCAGAAAAAGGCTGGATCAACGCATATATGAGGGTAGGGGCGGGACTTATTGTCTCTATTGTGCTATATGTTCTCGGTAGCAGGTCACATAAGAAAAATGCCAGTGTATTGGGCAGTTCATTATTGGCGGGCAGTAATATTGTCTATATTGTTTCTTTGTTTGCGGGTAACATGCTGTACCAGATTATACCGACGCCGCTTACGATGATCCTTCTTGCTGCAGGCGTTGCGGGTGGTGTGTACATATCAAGAAAATACCGATCACAAACACTGATTGCGATTATCGTCGCAGGTGTTTACTTGTATCCTTTTTTATTTGGCGGGAAACAAGGAAATGAATACATCTTTTATGTATATGAGTCATTGGTTTTCGCAGGCTTAATATATGAGACAGTTAAACAAAAGTACAGTGTAGCATGGAATATAGCAAACTATGCTTTCATATTAGCGATTTTTGCTTTCTTATCATTTACAGATGCGCAGGTGACGGGTTGGACACTTGCTGTATTTATCCTACAGCAGGCGATTACGATCCTATCAGCCTTACGATCGAACAGCCAATTTAAAAAAGCTGTCTATCTCACAGCTGTTACAATCGGAGCTTTTGTCGTTTTCATTACAGGGGTTGTCCTGTACATGAAAAACGATACAGCCTTATACGCTTTTTATACTGCTGCATTTGTGTTTTACCTGTTGTTAAGCTTATGGAAAAGTAAAGAATTTGCCGAAATCAAACTTACGTTTTTTCTCATTTCTATGATTTATTTTAATGTATTGGCAGCGGATGGATTAGCTGAAAATGTGAGCTTGCTGTACATCATATTCACCTTACAAGGAATCATGATGTGTTACGTGTCATACCGCAAAAAAAGCTGGTTGATCGGCATTGCCGGAGTGATTGTATTATTACAGGCAGCCTGCGGCCTCATACAATACCCGGCACGTTCATTACACGTTCTCAGCATTGTCTCTTGGCTGCTGCTGATCTGCTCACTATTTGGCGGCTATCTGTATTCGAAGAAAATACATTATAAACAAATCACAATCGTTGTTTCGTCCGCTGTTTCATTGCTGCTGCTTGTATTCTTCAGCAAATTATCCATATGGATGTCGGATAGGATTGACGGCGTATCAGTAAACGTCGGAGTATCCCTGTCTTGGTTTATATTTGTCATTGTGATGTATGCTGTTTATTACGCAACCAAAGACAAGACATGGAACCGAATTGGGCTGATCTTTTTATTCATTACACTTGCCAAAATAATTTTAATAGATTCTGCTTCGATTGATATTGTTTGGAGAGCGGTCTTATTCATCTTGTTAGGGGTCATTGGCCTGTTTATATCCAGAGTATTTTATTCGAAAAAAGAGTAACAATCATGTCTGGTCAAGACTGCCGATAGAACGCGGCGGTCTTTTTTCAGTATGATTCTATATTGTAATACGGCTAGAACTAAATAATCATGTTGTAACAATCTATCAGTTAAACCCGTGGAGGTTCGTCATGAAAAAAATCATCTTGTTTTGCTTCTGCTTATTACTTACTCTGACAGGCGGATGCAGTATGAACAACAATGAAAAAAACAATACAAAAGAAAATAACACAGAAGCTCTAAAACCAAAAGACATGGATCCAAAAGACCTGCCGCAAGTTCCGGCATTTCAGGACGAGAAGACGAGAGAGTATATGGTGTCAACGAAGGAAGAGGAGCCGGGGTATTATTTGCTGGAGTCTAGACTGAAAGGGTTTAGGATGTTGTTTCCGGAGGATGGGAAGTATTCAAGCTATTTGTCTAGCCGTGATGAAAATGAAGAAATTATCGCATTTGATAGTTATGATAAAACAAAAAATAAAATGTTAAATGCACAAATAGAGTATTGCCAAGGAACATCTTTTATTAATAATCCTGAGACAATGTTAGGGCAAGTTAGGAGTGAAAATGGTTATAATGGCAATTTTGAAAAGCTAGAGAACGCAGATAAAGATATTTATATTGCTTATAAGAAAAATCATTTTCAAAATGATAAAAACAAATACAACTTTTCATACAGATATTTCGGTTATATTAACTCACCCGAGAAAAAACAAGCAGGTATCGTATTTTCGTTTATGTTTAGATGTCCAAATAATAGAAAGTCTTGTACGTTAGATAAAGATCATTTAGGAGACCAGGTTAAAAAACACGTAAAATCAATCATCTTTTTACAACAAACAGGAGAAATAAAATGAATACAAAAATATGAAAGCTAAAAATCACTTTGTAATTAAGGTCATAAAATGATTTAGGCAAATTAGCCGAAAACCCGTGGAGGTTCGTCATGAAAAAAATGATCTTGCTTTGCTTCAGCTTATTACTTGCTCTGACAGTCGGATGCAGTATGAACAACAATGAAAAAAACAACACAAAAGACAATAACACAGAAGCCTTAAAACCAAAAGACATGGATCCAAAAGACCTGCCGCAAGTTCCGGCATTTCAGGATGAGAAAACGAGAGAGTACATGGTGTCAACGAAAGAAGAGCAGTCGGGGTATTATTTGCTTGAATCTAAACTGAAAGGGTTTAGGTTGTTGTTTCCGGAGGATGGCGAGTATCTTCCTAATTATTCCACATCAAATGGAAAGAATAGCGAATCGATAGGATTTCAAAGCTATAATGAAAAATCAAATATACTCTTAGATGCACAAATTAGCTACTATAACAAATCTTCTTTTATTAATAATCCAGAGACAATGTTGCGCCAAATTAGTAATGAGAATGGTTACAAAGGTGAATTTAAGAAAGAAAAAACTGACGGGAAAATAGTATATACTGCATCAAAAAAAAGCACTTTTAAAAACAGTGATCGTAAATACAATTATTCCTTTCGTTATTTTGGATATATAAAATCTAGTGATGAAGAGTACTTGGGAATAGTATATTCTTTTATAGTTCGTTGTAAAAAGGTTGATCAACCCTGTGCTTTGAATGGAGATCAAGCAAGAGAAAGAACTGATACTCTCATTCATTCTATTACCTTTTATAAGAAGGGAAGTAGAGATAGACAATAAGAATGTTTTCGGGAATGAAAATATAAAGCTCCGTATAATTAACCTAGAGTATGACTATAAAGAAAAGTTTACACAGAATCACTTTTCAATCGGGTCAGTAATATTGATTAGTTAAACCTATTGGAGGTTTGTCGTGAAAAAGACCATCTTGATCAGCATTAGCTTATTACTTGTCCTGACAGGCGGATGCAGTATGAACAACAATGAAAAAAACAACACAAAAGACAATAACACAGAAGCTCTAAAACCAAAAGACATGGATCCAAAAGACCTGCCGCAAGTTCCGGCGTTTCAAGATGAGAAGACGAGAGAGTACATGGTGTCAACGAAAGAAGAGGAGCCAGGGTATTATTTGCTTGAGTCTAAACTGAAAGGGTTTAGGATGTTGTTTCCGGAGGATGCGGAGTATTCCGACTCTGAAACTTCAAATACAAACGAGTCACTATTTTTTGATAGCTTTAATAAAAAAACGAATATAGTAATGAATGCTTCAGTAAAATTCTATCAAAATGAATCGTTTATAAACGAACCGGAGAATATGTTGGATATTATTAGCGGTAAAAATGAATACAAAGGTGATTTTGAGAAATTAGAAACGAAGGATAAAGATATTTACTTTGCCTCAAAACAAGAAAACTTTGACAAAGAAGAGAAACCATCTTATATCTTCCTTGGTTATATAAAATTGAAAAAACAAGATTATTTAGGGATGGAATATTCTTTTATGTTTAGCTGCTCCTCCAATGCAAATACATGTAAACAAAACCCGAAAGACGATGAAGAAAAGGTCAAAAAAATAATAAACTCTACTACCTTTGGCGATATGTAAAGGAAAATACGAAGAAAGAGAGATATCTGCTCAAAAGAAAAAGGCTTTTGATGATGTAGAGGGAAAGAATAGTTTTTCTTATAGAGAATTATCGGGAAATAGAGTATTCGTTTCGATTTTCCTACTATAAAGATGAAGAGGTTAAGGTAAAAGCCGTATGATAAACGACATTATGAAAAAAGAAATAGGTATTTTGATGTGTTTGTGATGTTTTGCTTGATTTGTTAATGAAAAGAGAACGAAACAGAGTCAGATTTCCTATTTATCCAAATTCAGCCATGATGTAACATGAAAGAGGATAAAATAATCATTTCTTAACCAGGTCAATAGAATTATTTTCGGGACGAAAATAGAATTCTATTCTCACAAAACCCGTGGAGGTTCGTAATGAAAAAGATCATATGTATTTGCTTCAGCTTATTACTTGCCCTGACAGGAGGATGCAGTATGCATGACAACGATAAAAACACCAAAAATGACAATAAAACAGAAGCCGTAAAACCAAAAGACATGGATCCAAAAGACCTGCCGCAAGTTCCGGCGTTTCAGGACGAGAAAACGAGAGAGTACATGGTGTCAACGAAAGAAGAAGAGCCGGGGTATTATTTGCTTGAATCTAAGCTGAAAGGGTTTAGGATGTTGTTTCCCGAGGATGGGGAGTACGTACCTGATCTTTCAAGTAAAGGTGAAAATGAGGAAACAATAGTATTTGATAGTTTCAATAAAAAAACTAACATTCAATATGACGGGCAATTAGATTATCATCAAGAAAAAAGTTTTGCGAATGACAAGGATACAATGCTTGACATTGTAAGCGGAAGAAATAGCTATAAAGGAAAATACGAAGAAAGAGAGCTATCTGATAAAATTGTATATTCTGCTCAAAAGAAAAGCAGTTTTGATGATGTGGATGAAAAGAATAATTTTTCTTATAGATTTTTTGGTTATGTTAAATCTAAAAAAGAGGATTATTTAGGAATAGAGTATTCTTTTCGATTTTCTTGCTATAAGGACGAAGAGGTTTGTTCATTAAAGAAAGAAGAAGCAGAAAAAAAAGTGCGAAAAATAATAGATTCTATTACCTTTTTAAAAGTTAAAAAGGAGAAATAGAGAAAATGGAAAATAAGAATATATTTGAAAATGAAAATGTAAAGCTGCGTTTAATTGACTTGGAGTACGATTATAAAGAAAGATTTGCTTCTGATATTGAAAGTGAAATAAAGAGAGCTAAAACAGATTTTGAAGTCGAGGTGCGTCGAATATACAAAGAAGAAACACATCGAGACCTTCCAAAAAGTGTGGAAATTTACACATCTAATGAACTTATTAAAAAAAATTCGAAAATAGATACATCAATAAGAGAGTCCGGTTATGATGGAACAGCTATTTATATTAAGGATGATAAACAACACGTTAATCAACTTCATATTATTTCAGAGGGTAGTGCTGATAACGAAGACTGGTCATACAATTTCTTTGGTCTCTTTTTAGGGATAGATGACAGCCAGTACCAAGCGACAAAAGAGTTTGTAAGAAATGCCAAAAGAGAAACAGAGAATTCTAATGATTTAAAGACCTTTGCTATGGGACACTCACTGGCAAATAATAATCAGGTGATGGTTCAATTAATTGACGGAGAATTTGATGAGGTTTATGGGGTTAACGGAGCTCAAATAAGCGTTGACCACCTACTAGCAACTGATTTGAATTTGAGAGATAGGTTAATGCATAAATTTCATATTAGACGCTTAAAAGATATTAATGATATCACACCAGAAAAGTTAAAAAAAGAAATCCAAAAATATTATGAAGACAAAGGCGTAACAGCAAACATCACCCAACGCATCTCAAAAGATGACCCGCTGTATGGAGTCAGCGGCAAGGCCGATTTCATTACATTCGGTGATGTGAAGATGGCAGATACTAATACAAGTGTAAAAGGCATCCGAAACATTATGGATGGGATTCCTGACGAAGATGTGAGGTCAATTCAAAAATACCTTCAAAAATATAAGGATGACTATGAAAAAGACGGCTTAAACGGTTTTATAAAGGCAGCCAGTGGGATAGACATAGACCTAATAGAAAGAGTGAAAAACACAGACGGTGCTTTAAAGAAAGTAAGTGTCCTATATGAGCATTTTGATGATGTAAAGCAAATGTATGGCCGAATAAAAGAGGAACTGCCGTCGTTTTTAGGTTTTCTTCATACCTTGTTGAGAAACAGCGGACCGGTCGTAGATCAGTTAGCTGAAAATGGGTATATTGATGAAACTCAAAAGAAAGTCATCAAAAAAGAATTAACGAATATTAACGCGTGTATGCGAGGCATAGAATCACGCTACGAACATTTCATTGACCATCTAAAGCATGGCCAATTTATGCAAGCTTTAAAAGACGTTGGTGAAATAGTGGACTATGTTAAATCAATTTTGTCCTCGGTGAAAACACTCGACACAGAAACAAAAGATGCACTAAAACTCATCGTCGACGGCCACAGCATCGTTCAAATGCTCAACGCCTTGTCGAAGGAAAAAGGCTTCAGCTATAAAGGCTCAGATATTTATTTTACAGGCAAGAGCGGCTCGGGAGAAACGATTCAAGTCAATCTCTCATCCGCTGTCAGAATCTATCAAAACGGTATGAAAATCGTTGAAGATATGGAAGATGCGATTTCTCAGTACCAGAAGGTTTACAGTCAGGAAATAGATGAAGACTTCATAGACAAAAAACAGGCGATCACCACGGCGATTCATCATATGGAAGAAAACCCTTCGCATTATGCCTTCGACCTTCAATTCCGGCTTGCAGCTGGTTTCAGCCACACATTCGATAAATTGGAAAAAATCTCAGTTCATGAATCATTCCACACAGGTGCGCTTCCTGCTAATGATGGAATTGTTGCTGAATTAAAAAAACAGACAACAGAAAAAAGAGATTTTATCAAAAATATCCGCGAGAGTATTGAAAAGCTGTTTGAAAAAGAAGAAATGATTTCTCAGTTATTTGATTTTCAGCCTTAGGAGGAATTTGAAGAGTGACTTCCTTATTTTCAGAAAGTGAAACAGAAATTGTATCAACCACCTATATGTTTCTGACCAAAGATGAAATGAAGGGGAAAGCGGGCGCCCTCAATCAACCGATCAACGACTTTCTCAGCCTGACAAAGAAATTTGAGGCTTCATTAAAAGAGGAAATCAAGGGGCAAAAAGGGTTGATTGTAAAAAAAATAAAAGAAGAACTTGAGTCGAAAAGCGAAAAACGAAAAGCTGCCCTTCAGATGATAAAAGAAGAACATACCGCAAAAGTTGATCGGTACAAAATGATAATTGAAGACCTGCGGCAGCAGGATGTAACATTGACTTACAGAAAAAAGAAGCCAGTGAAAGATGTCTAACATAAAAAATCTCCTATTCAAACAATGAGTGGGAGATCTTTTATTTTCACCACGGCAAAAATATACTGAAAAAGTCTCTCGCCATTGATATGATTGAGAAAGAGTAAAAATCATCCTTTTGCTATGACTTTTCACCTTTCTGAACGCTGAAACAGGAGGAAAATATATGCCAACCCAGAAACAAAAATCTAAAAGTAAATTGAAACCCTTTTTTGCCTTAGTAAGACGGACCAATCCTTCTTATGGAAAGCTCGCCTTTGCGCTTGCCCTCAGTGTAGTAACCACGCTGGTCAGCCTGCTCATTCCATTATTAACGAAGCAGCTTGTCGATGGTTTTTCTATGTCAAATCTGTCAGGCACGCAAATCGGTTTGATCGCGCTGGTGTTTTTCGTTCAGGCGGGTTTAAGCGCTTATGCCACCTATGCGCTTAACTATAATGGACAAAAAATCATTTCCGGGCTGCGGGATTTATTATGGAAGAAATTAATTAAGCTGCCTGTCTCTTATTTCGATACAAATGCTTCCGGAGAAACAGTCAGCCGTGTAACGAACGATACGATGGTTGTCAAAGAATTGATTACAACCCATATCAGCGGATTTATTACAGGCATCATTTCTGTCATTGGATCATTGACAATCTTGTTTATTATGAACTGGAAGCTGACACTGCTTGTGTTAGTGGTCGTTCCGCTGGCCGCTCTTATCTTGGTGCCGATTGGACGGAAAATGTTCTCCATTTCACGGGAAACACAAGATGAAACGGCTCGTTTTACAGGCCTGCTGAATCAAATTCTCCCGGAAATTAGACTTGTTAAAGCTTCAAATGCGGAGGATGTCGAATATGGGCGCGGGAAAATGGGGATTTCCTCATTATTTAAGCTTGGCGTTCGTGAAGCTAAGGTTCAATCACTTGTCGGCCCACTTATCTCACTCGTGTTAATGGCAGCCCTTGTCGCAGTCATCGGATATGGCGGCATGCAGGTATCTTCAGGCGAGCTCACGGCCGGAGCGCTCGTGGCTTTTATTTTATATTTGTTCCAAATTATTATGCCGATGGGCCAAATTACAACATTCTTTACACAGCTGCAAAAATCAATCGGTGCAACAGAACGAATGATTGAGATCTTGGCAGAGGAAGAGGAAGATACAGTGACGGGAAAACAAATCGAAAATGCGCATCTGCCTATCCAGCTTGATCGCGTGTCTTTTGGATATAAGCCCGATCAGCTGATCTTAAAAGAGATCAGCGCCGTCATTGAAGCAGGGAAAGTGACAGCGATCGTCGGCCCGAGCGGCGGGGGAAAAACGACGCTGTTTAAGCTGCTTGAACGCTTTTATTCTCCGACTGCAGGGGCTATTCGGCTGGGGGACGAGCCGATTGACACTTATTCGCTTGAATCGTGGCGGGAGCACATCGGATATGTATCACAGGAAAGCCCTTTAATGTCGGGGACTATCAGAGAAAATATTTGCTACGGATTAGAACGAGATGTAACAGATGCTGAGATCGAAAAAGCCGCGGAAATGGCATATGCGCTCAATTTTATAATGGAGCTGCCGGATCAGCTTGATACAGAAGTGGGCGAACGAGGCATCATGCTGTCAGGCGGACAAAGGCAAAGAATCGCGATTGCGAGAGCGCTTCTCCGTAACCCAAGCATTCTTATGCTTGATGAAGCCACTTCAAGCCTTGACAGCCAATCTGAAAAGTCAGTTCAGCAGGCGCTTGAGGTGCTGATGGAGGGCCGCACAACAATTGTTATCGCTCACCGCCTATCTACCGTTGTAGACGCGGACCAGCTTTTGTTTGTTGAAAAAGGGGAAATTACCGGTCGTGGCACACACCATGAATTAATGGCTTCCCATGATCTTTATAGGGATTTTGCTGAACAGCAGCTGAAAATGAACGCGGATTTAGAAAACAAAGCCGGGTAAATTTTGGTCGAATCAGCCAATAAAAAAGAGGAGGGAATTTCCCAATCCTTCCTTTTGAACTATTGAGGGGCTTACGATTTATGGTATACTACTGACGGTAATATTGTATAAAACGGAGGGTAGTTGTGGGAAAACACACTTCTGAACATAAAAATCACGCACAAATTGTCCAGCTGCTTCAAGATGGACAATATTTTTTTCATAAAGGCTTGAAAGCGTATAAAGAGCGCAATCTGAAACGGGCAAGCAAACTGATTCAGCGCGCGGTTCATTTGGAGCCGGAGGATTCAGAGATGCTTTCACAGCTTGCGGTCATTTACTCGGAAATGGGCCAGTATCAAGAGTCGAACGATCTTCTTGACTATATCATGGCTAATCTGGAGGCCGAAATGCCGGAGTGCCATTACTTTAAAGCGAACAACTTTGCCCACTTGGGGCTCTTTCAAGAAGCTTATAAAGAAGCGGCCGCATATTCTGATGCGGACCCGGACGGTGAATTCGCGGAAGAAAACGATAGTCTGCTTGATTTGCTCGATCTAGGGGACGATGGCATTGAGGATTCGTTGTATGATCAGGATGAACTGCTGATGAAACAGGATCGGGCAAAATCATTGCTGGAAAGCGGCCAGCTTGCTGAAGCGGTTGCCGCGCTTGAGGAAATCACAGCTGAATATCCGGAGCTTTGGTCAGCATACAACAATCTGGCGCTTGCCTATTTCTATTCCGGAAACGTTGTAAAAGCGAAGCAAACCGCGTATGAAGTGCTTTCTCATAATGAAGGAAATCTTCACGCTTTATGCAATCTTCTCGTTTTCTACTATTATGAAAGAGAAGATGAAAAAGTGGCGGAATTGAGTGAGCAGCTTTCTAATGTCTATCCAATGCTGTTGGAACAGCGTTATAAACTGGGTGCTACCTTGGCGCTTGTCGGCCGTTACGAGCTTGGGTATAAATGGCTCAAATCATTATATAAAACCGGCTTTGAAGGTGACGACACATTCTTTTACTGGCTCTCGTGCTCTGCTTATTTTACGGGGCATACCGACTTTGCCGAGACGATCTGGAGAAAAGTCGAGTCGCAATATCCCGGAGAAGACCGCCCTGCGCCTTGGGTTGAGCGAAGGGAAGCACTTCCTTCATCTGTAGAACAGCGTCTCGCAGCCTATTATATCAGCAGTACAAAGGGAGAAACGGAGCATCTTGAAGCGGTAATACGCTCAAAGAGAATTACCGCTCCTTTTGAAAATCACTTTGTAAAGCTGCTTTTGAATGGAGACTCTGTGGCAGCTGACGTTTCAGAGGATGCGCTGTTCGCCTATCAAACGGTCAAATTATTAGAGCAAGCTGAAAAAGAAGAGATGACAACAGAAGTCATGAGCTGCTGGGTTTTCCATGTCATCCAGCAAATCCGCGCAGCCGCTCCGTTGAAGAATGAGAAAGGCTGGGCGGCAGCGATCTGTTATATTTGGAAAGAAGCCCATGGCAAGCAAGACACGAAAAAAGACACAGCAGCCCGATTTGGCATCTCTCCGGCAACGTTGACGAAATATATGAAATATATTGATGATATTCTAGAATAGTATATTTTGAAGAGTCGATTTGTTTAATCGACTCTTTTTTTGTTTGATAGATTATATTAAGAAAATAATATCGACAGTTTTTTTACACGCTTAAGAAAAATGACAAATGATGTGTGGCTTGACATCTGTTTGAAACATAAATGTAATAAAATTTATCGCTAATTTGTCGAAACTTGATGGTATAATGATTCTCGTACATAAGGAATTAGTGTTTTTTACATATGATGTGAAATAAACGCTATACAACCAGAATAAGAGATGCACAGAATAATTAACCATAAACAACCATCATTCCTCGTAGAGTATGAGGAACGAAACTTGATGTTCAAAATACGATTCCAAATGAGGACAGGTTCACAGTAAAAGGGAGGATATAAAAAGTGAGAAAGAGTTTAATTACACTTGGTTTGGCTTCCGTCATCGGGACAAGCAGTTTTTTGATCCCATTTACAAGTAAAACTGCATCGGCGGAAACATTAGATGAAAAGAAACAAAAAATCGAAAGCAAGCAATCTGAGGTTGCATCCAGCATTGAAGCGAAGGAAAAAGAATTAACTGAGCTTCAGGAAAATCAATCAAAGATTGAAAAAGAACTGCAAGACATTAACGCTAAGGCGCTTGATACAAGCAACAAGATCGAAGATAAAAAAGAAGAAAATGATAAAACAAAAGAAGAAATCAAAAAACTGAAAAAAGAAATTAAAGAAACAGAAGCACGCATCGAAAAACGCAATGAAATCCTGAAAAAACGCGTTCGTTCTTTACAGGAAAGCGGCGGATCTCAAGGATACATAGATGTTCTTTTAGGATCAACAAGCTTTGGTGACTTTATCTCTCGTGCGACTGCGGTCTCATCTATTGTGGACGCAGACAAAGATTTAATCAAACAGCAAGAGCAGGATAAAGCGAAGCTCGAAGATTCTGAAGCGGATTTGAATAACAAGCTGAAAGAAGTTCAAGCTGCATTGGTTAAATTAGAAACAATGCAAAAAGACCTTGATAAACAGCTTAATGAAAAAGACAAGCTTTTCGACGAAGCAAAAGCAAGCCAAAAGAAAACGGCTAAAGCGATTTCCGAATTAAAATCAGAAGCGTCTGAACTTGCAAATCAAAAAGCAAATACTGAAGCTGAACAAGCTCGCATCAAAAAAGAACAAGAAGCAGCTGCTGCTTTGATCAAAAAGCAGGAAGAAGCACAAAAAGCATCTGATGAAACACAAACAGATGACAGCCAAACGGCTACAACTGAATCAGCGAAAGCAAGCTCATCTGATGATTCTTCAGACAATTCTTCTAACGGTTCATCAAACAGTTCGTCTAACGGCTCATCTTCTAAGAAGAGCAGCGGCTCAAACAGCAATTCAGGCGGCACTGTTATCAGCAACTCCGGCGGAATTGAAGGCGCGATCAGCGTTGGTTCAAGCATTGTAGGACAATCTCCATACAAGTTTGGCGGCGGGCGCACTCAGTCTGATATCAACAATCGTATTTTTGACTGCTCATCATTCGTACGCTGGGCATACGCTTCTGCAGGTGTTAACCTTGGACCTGTTAGCGGAACGAGCACTGACACTTTAATTAATAAAGGAAGAGCTGTCAGCCCGTCAGAAATGAAGCGCGGAGACTTAGTTTTCTTTGACACATACAAAGTAAACGGTCACGTTGGGATTTATTTAGGAAACGGAACGTTCCTTAATGACAATTCTTCACATGGTGTTTCAATTGATTCTATGAATAACCCTTACTGGAAAAAATACTTCAATGGTAATGTAAGACGTGTTGTTCAATAATAAATAAGACAAGGGCCTTCTATGGACAGAAGGCTCTTTCTTTAATATATACATACCCTTTTGAAATACATTTAATCGCGTTTCAAAAAAAATGAGCAAAAAAATAGCGTATCACCATGAGATTTTATAGGATATGGGTAAGGAATACGTTTGATGGGGATTCTTATCTTATAAGAAAGAGCCCAAACTTGAAAAGATGGTTTAAGGAGTGAATAGTGTGTCAGAAGAAAAAATTTATGACGTGATTATAATCGGCGCGGGCCCTGCTGGGATGACGGCCGCTGTATACACATCAAGAGCGAATTTATCGACATTAATGATTGAAAGAGGAATTCCCGGCGGACAAATGGCCAATACAGAAGATGTAGAAAACTATCCTGGATTCGAAAGTATCCTTGGGCCTGAGCTTTCTAACAAAATGTTTGAACACGCGAAAAAATTCGGCGCTGAATACGCTTATGGCGATATTAAAGAAGTCGTTGACGGCAAAGAGTACAAAGTGGTCAAAGCCGGTTCAAAAGAATATAAAGCGCGTGCCGTCATTATTGCTGCAGGTGCGGAGTATAAAAAAATCGGTGTGCCTGGCGAGAAGGAATTGGGCGGACGCGGTGTATCTTATTGCGCGGTATGTGACGGGGCTTTCTTTAAAGGCAAAGAGCTTGTTGTTGTCGGCGGCGGAGATTCTGCTGTTGAAGAAGGTGTGTACCTGACACGTTTCGCTTCAAAAGTAACGATTGTTCATAGACGTGATAAACTCCGTGCGCAAAGCATTCTTCAAGCGAGAGCATTTGATAATGAAAAAGTTGACTTCCTATGGAACAAAACCGTGAAAGAAATTCATGAGGAAAACGGCAAAGTCGGTAACGTAACGCTTGTCGATACGGTAACCGGTGAAGAAAGTGAATTCAAAACAGATGGCGTATTCATTTACATCGGCATGCTTCCTCTATCTAAACCGTTTGAAAACCTGGGCATTACGAATGAAGAAGGCTACATCGAAACAAACGACCGCATGGAAACTAAGGTTGAAGGGATTTTCGCTGCCGGAGACATTCGCGAAAAATCACTGCGTCAAATCGTAACGGCTACAGGAGACGGAAGCATTGCGGCACAAAGCGTTCAGCATTATGTCGAAGAGCTTCAAGAAACGCTGAAAACCTTAAAATAAAAAGGGCTGTCATACGAGTTTCACATTACGTTACTGGGTTTTAATTCCGCTGTAACACATGTGTAATGCTTTTCGGTTATGATTAATAAAGTAATTGACCCCCTTTTTATAATGAATACACTTTTTTGGCACGGATTCTCCAGTTATCCGTGTCCTTTTTTTGTCCAAAAATAAAAGATGAATGCCGATTACAGCAAAATCATCTGAATTAACGAAAGAATATGCTGTAAAATAGAAGAAAAGATTGTCAATGTCTCTTCATTGTGGGAGGCATCTTGAAGCGGTATAATAAAGAGACGATGACAGGACGAAGGTTAGGTGACGTACTTGCAAAGAGTGACAAATTGTGTGCTTCAGACGGATGACAAAGTTCTTCTGCTGCAAAAGCCGAGACGCGGCTGGTGGGTCGCGCCGGGCGGCAAGATGGAGAGCGGAGAATCAGTCAGAGACTCCGTCATCAGAGAGTACAGAGAAGAGACTGGTATCTATATCATAAATCCTCAATTAAAAGGCGTTTTTACCTTTATTATTAAAGACGGTGACCACATTGTCTCCGAGTGGATGATGTTTACGTTTGTCGCTGATTCTTATACAGGACAAAATGTATCAGAATCCGAGGAAGGCAAGCTGCAGTGGCATGATGTCAATGACATTCAGAGCCTGCCTATGGCCCCTGGAGACGGCCATATCCTTGATTTTATGATGAAGGGACAAGGGCTGCTGCACGGCACATTTACGTATACACCGGACTTTGAGCTGCTCAGTTATCGTTTAGACCCGCAGCATATCAAATAGAAAGACAAGTCAGGGGGGAGAAAGATGAGTGTTAGTGAATCACATGATATTCAGCTTGTCATTATAACCGGAATGTCGGGAGCGGGGAAAACTGTCGCCATTCAAAGCTTTGAAGATCTCGGCTATTTCTGCGTCGATAATCTTCCGCCTTCATTGCTTCCGAAGTTTTTAGAGCTGATGAAGGAATCAAATTCGAAAATGAGCAAAGTTGCGCTCGTGATGGATCTGCGCGGCCGCGAATTTTTTGACAGGCTGATTGAAGCGCTGGATGAAATGGCCGAGAATCCGTGGATCACACCGCGAATTTTATTCCTGGACGCGAAGGATTCCATTCTCGTCACGAGATATAAAGAAACGAGACGCTCGCATCCGCTGGCAGCGACTGGCCTGCCGCTTGAAGGCATTGCGCTGGAACGAGAGCTGCTTGAGGAATTAAAAGGCCGTTCTCAAATCATTTACGATACATCTGACATGAAGCCGCGTGATTTACGCGAAAAAATTGTAAAGCACTTTGCCTCAAACCAAGGAGAGACATTTACCGTAAATGTGATGTCATTTGGTTTTAAATACGGTATCCCGATTGACGCAGATCTCGTCTTTGATGTCAGATTTTTGCCGAATCCGTACTATATCGAAAGCATGCGGCCGCTGACCGGCAAGGATGAAGAGGTTTCCTCTTACGTCATGAAGTGGAATGAAACGCAAAAGTTCAATGAGAAATTAATTGATCTGCTGAGCTTTATGCTTCCATCTTACAAAAGAGAAGGAAAAAGCCAGGTCGTCATTGCGATCGGCTGCACAGGGGGCCAGCACCGCTCTGTGACACTTGCCGAGAATCTAGCTGATTATTTCAAAAAGGATTACTATACTCATGTTACTCACCGGGACATTGAAAAGAGAAGCCGGAAATAAGATGGGACAAAAACCGAAAATCGCAATCTTTGGCGGCGGTACGGGACTTTCTGTATTGCTTCGGGGCCTAAAACATAAACCCGTTGACATCACGGCCATTGTAACAGTTGCCGATGATGGGGGAAGCTCTGGTCGTCTGCGGAATGAACTGAAAATTCCGCCTCCCGGAGACATCAGAAATGTGCTTGCCGCTTTATCCGATGTGGAGCCGCTTGTTGAAGATCTTTTTCAGCACCGCTTCAATAAAGGGAATGACTTAACAGGCCATTCTCTCGGGAATTTGATTTTGGCAGCGATGACAAATATAACCGGTGATTTTTTTCACGCTGTCACAGAAATGAGCAAGGTGCTGAATGTAAGAGGGAAGGTTTTGCCGGCTGCAAATACCAGTGTTGTTTTGCATGCTGAGATGGAGGACGGCCGCGTGGTCTCAGGCGAGTCAACGATTCCGGCATACGGACAGCGCATTAAGCGTGTTTTTCTCACGCCTGAACAGATTGACCCGCTGCCGGAAACGATAGACGTGATCAGGGAAGCGGATTTGATTATTATTGGCCCGGGAAGCCTCTATACAAGCATTCTTCCCAATTTGCTCGTCCCAAAAATTGGGGAAGAAGTGATAAAGGCGCCGGCGAAAAAAGTATACATTTGCAACGTGATGACTCAGCCCGGTGAAACGCTCCATTACACCGCTGCTGATCATGTGAAAGCGCTCAATCAGCATATGGGCTGCGGTTTTATTGATACGATATTAGTGAACAGTGAAGACATTCCCGACGAAATAAAGCGTAAGTACGAAATGGAATCCGCACGTCCTGTTGATTTTGATATTGATGAGCTGAAAGCGATGGGGCTTGAAGTCATCAGAGACCAAATCGTAACGTATAAAAATGACGTAATTCGTCACGATACACATAAAGTGGCCTCTCTTCTTGTTGATTTACTGAAAGAATGAAGCCTTGAAATGAGGTGGCTATATGTCATTTGCATCAGAAACAAAAAAAGAATTAACCAATCTGGAAGTGAAAGACTGCTGCATTAACGCCGAGCTGTCTGCACTCATCCGGATGAATGGAGCTTTATCATTTACAAACCGCCATCTCGTACTCGATGTTCAAACCGAAAACGCGGCGATTGCCCGCCGCATCTATACATTGCTGAAAAAACAATATGACGTGTCGGTCGAGCTGCTGGTCAGAAAGAAAATGCGGCTGAAAAAGAACAACGTCTATATTGTGCGTTTTTCAGAAAATGCAAAAGCGATCTTAGAGGATTTAAAAATACTCGGGGAGAATTTTGTGTTTGAACGAAGTATTTCGAAAGAGCTGGTCAAAAAGAGATGCTGCAAGCGTTCTTATATGAGAGGAGCATTTTTAGCAGGAGGTTCGGTCAATAACCCGGAAACCTCCTCATATCATTTAGAAATCTTCTCTCTTTATAAGGAGCATAACGATTCATTATGTGACCTGTTAAATGAGTTTCAGTTAAACAGCAAAACGCTTGAACGGAAAAAAGGCTACATCACCTATTTAAAAGAGGCTGAAAAGATTACAGAGTTTCTGAACGTAATCGGCGCTCACAACTCGCTTCTGCGATTTGAGGATGTCAGAATCGTCCGGGACATGAGAAATTCGGTCAACCGCCTCGTCAATTGTGAAACAGCCAACTTAAACAAAACGATCGGCGCTTCGCTGAGACAGGTGGAAAATATTAAATACATCGATGAAAGAATCGGCCTGGAGGCGCTTCCTGAAAAACTTCGGGAAATCGCGCAGCTGCGGATTGATTATCAGGAAGTGACGCTGAAAGAGCTGGGGGAAATGGTAGCAAGCGGGAAAATCAGCAAATCAGGGATCAATCACAGGCTGAGAAAACTTGACGAAATCGCAGAACAGCTGCGGACAGGGCAAACCGTCACTTTAAAATAACCGTAAAGAAAAGGGGAGATCTTATGGTTCAACAGAAAGTGGAAGTTCGATTAAAGACAGGACTGCAAGCACGTCCTGCTGCTTTGTTTGTACAAGAAGCAAACCGGTTTACGTCAGATGTGTTTCTTGAGAAGGATGGGAAAAAAGTAAACGCCAAAAGCATCATGGGGCTGATGAGCCTGGCGGTAAGCACAGGCACTGAGGTTACCTTGATTGCCCAGGGAGAAGATGAACAAGAGGCGCTGGAGAAGCTGGCTGCTTACGTTCAAGAAGAAGTTTAGGTGATAAAAATGAGTGACTTTCTAAAAGACTGCTTTCAGAAAATCGGCTGGGAGAAAGACCATGTCAGCTTCGGCGATCTTCCTCTTTTTCTCAAAGCAATGGCATACCGTTTTCCATTTGAAAACCGTGCCGTACTCGCAAAAGAGAATTATAGGGTAACAAAAGAAGATCTGTGGCGCCGCCTGGTCAAAGAACAGCACGGCGGCCTATGCTACGATTTAAATGGCTTCCTTTATTTTGTCTTGCGTGATGCCGGGTTTCATGTGAAGCTCATTCGAGGAACGGTTTATGCAGGCAATCAAGAGGGATGGGCGCTAGAAGGGACGCATGCTGCTGTATTGCTGTCTGCGGAAAACGGCGATTACCTCGTTGATATTGGCTTCGGCATCAACCTGGCGCTTCAGCCGATACCGCTTTCCGGAGAAACGGTACAGTCACCAGTCGGGTCATTCCGAATCAAAAAAGAAGAGACAGAAATGGGCAGCCATTTGCTGCTGATGGACAAAGGAGAAGGCTGGCAAATTGGGTACGCCTTTACCCTTGAAGAGAGCGATCTCTGTGATTTAGATAACATGAAGGACATGATTCACTCTCATGAAAAATCTCCTTTTAACAAATCACCGCTTGCCTCAAAGCTGACACCGAGCGGAAGGATGGTCATGTCAGACCGCCATTTCACGATTCATGAAAACGGCGGTGACATTCAAAAAAGGGATATCGGCCCTTCAGAATTTGAAGAGAAATTAAATACTCATTTTTTGTAACGTAAAAAGCTTGCAGGTTATCTGCAAGCTTTTTTTGTGAACAAAGAAGATAGTTGTGACCTATCAGGAACAAGTATTAATAGCCATATCAAAAGCATCCTCGGGAATATATATTTTACCGTTGTCAATCTTATAAGGAATTTGATTTTCTTTAAAGCATTTTTTGTTATCTTCTGTTACTGTATCTCCCCATTCAGTGAATTTACCTGTGTAATTTTTTTCACAACCAGAAATTATACAGAGGACAGAAATTAACATTAACATTTTTTTCAAATTAATCACCCTCTCACAGTTTATTTCAACTATATCAAAAAATACCTTTTGTGAAAATAATTGTTGATAATACACTTTTGATATGATAAAATTTTACATGTTATTACATTATTTGGAGGTTTAATTTGTGAAAAAGAGTATAATTCTGTTATCAAGTGTAGTAATTTCAGCAACAATTTTTACTTCATCAACGGCTTTAGCCAAAGAGTATTCACCAGATAAACTACAATATTCAAAGACCGAACACACAAAAAAGAATAAATTATATTTAACTGAACAGGAACTCAGAAATACGGACTTCAATATGTTAAGTAAAGTAAATGATCAACTAGAAAAAAAGATTGCTAACAAGAATTATACAGAAGAAGAACTTAATCAAATTGCTGCTAAAGCAATTCAGCAAGCAATTCAAAATAAATCAACTTCTTTTTCAGCTATGGATTACAGTATTCCCGGTTTTGGAGCTTTAACTGATGCAGAGATTCGTTTAGCAAAAAGTAATCCGCTTGAATTTGTGAAGTATGGTAATGCTGCACAAGAAGCTAAAGCGGAAGCGGAAAAATATTATGGTAAAGAACAACTTGGGAAAGGAAATGGAGATGCATTTCGCCATAGTTATTGGAATGCACGTCTAGTACAATCGTTTGGCGGAGGACCAAGCCATGGGTATAATAGAGCAAAAGTATGGGCAACGGCACATGAATCAAAGTCTTCAGGTTTAGATAAACAGATGGATCTTATGAACAATGAAACTGGGAGATTTCTTGCTACTGAAAACTATTATACATATAGTAGCGTAAAATATAGCAGTGTCTTAAGAAGTATGGTTAAACAAGGTAGTCTAGTAAGGATCGTGAATGGTAAGTTAGTAGCTACTAACGGTACTACAGGAAAATAGTTTTTATTTTGGTTTTGTTAGAATATTTTATAGACTTTTTCGCTTGTTGATTATATCCATTTGTTTGGATTTAGTCACAAGCTTTTTTTATTATAAAAAGCACATAACTTAACCAAAGGCAATAAAAAATCATATGAATTTTTTATTAATTGAAAAAGAGAACTTACTAAAAACTGTCAACTATATTATATATTTCGGTTAAAATATCACTTTATTGGCTTTTACAACTTTACCTATTTTGACTGCTTTCTATAGACAATCGCTTGGTTTCCCTTATGCTATAATAATTTTGGAATCTTCTAGAAAAATCATCGTGATGTACATATAAGGGGGATCAACGTGTATCGGATTTTGCTTGTGGAAGATGATGAGCGGATTGCTTCTTTGCTGGGCGGTCATCTTCAAAAATACGGATATGAAGTAAAAATTGCTGAACAGCTGAATGATATAAAATTGGAATTTGCAGAAATGAAGCCTGATCTTGTCCTGCTTGACATCAACCTGCCTTTTTTTGATGGGTTTTATTGGTGCAGGCAAATACGTACGATTTCTAATGCGCCGATTATCTTTATATCAGCACGGACCGATGAGCTGAATCAGGTAATGGCGATTGAAAATGGCGGCGATGATTATATCACAAAGCCGTTCCATCTAGAGGTAGTGATGGCCAAAATCAAAAGAGTCCTGCGCCGCACATATGGTGAATATTCGCCCTCTTTGCCGCAGGAATCAAGAATAGTGGAACTTGGCGGGCTGACGATTTATCCTGATCAGAATGAAGCGGAGTGGAACAGTGTCCGGATTTTGTTTTCCCAAAAAGAATTCCAGCTTCTCTCGATTTTTGTGAGGGAGCATAAAAAAATTGTCTCCCGTGATGTGCTATTGGAGGCGTTATGGGATGACGTTGATTTTGTCGATGACAATACGTTAACGGTCAATGTCAACCGGCTGCGGAGAAAACTGGAGAATGCCGGACTGAAAGATTGTATTTCAACAATCAGAGGACAGGGCTATCAATTTCAAGTCAATCGGAAGGATGAAGCGGAGTGTTAAAGACGTATCTCATTGACCGTTTCGCCATTATACTATTTTCATTATTAGGGATAGGGGCCAGCATGCTGATTGCGTATTTAAGCATCATAGAGAGCGGCGCAGAACCTTCCAAAGAAAATATGATATACATATGGATTTTGCCTGGTGCTCTTTTAGTCGCAGGTTTTGCTGCTGATTACGTTCGGCAATTTTCCTTTCTCACCTATGTCAAAAAGCTTGCAGAACAAGCGTCTGCTGCAAATGACATCGGACAGTCTTTGAAAGCCCGAAAGCCAAGAACAGGAGAGCAAGCGCTTTGGACGAAAATGATCAACGCACTCGGGCAGCAATACGAAAGCAGGCTCTCACAATATATCAATCAGCAAAAGCAGCATTATACCTTCACCAATCAATGGGTCCACCATATGAAAACACCGGTATCCGTCATTTCCTTAATGATTCAGGAAGGAAAAAGCGGAACCGCACCCTCTTTTCCGACGTTTTTAGAGGAGCTGGAGGATGAGAATGAGAGATTTCGCCACGGTCTTGATATGATGCTGCAAACGGCCCGGCTGGAGGAATTCGCCTTTGATGTAAAGCCGCAAACCTTTGATTTGGCCGAAATGGTTCGTTCACTGATCAATCAGGAAAAACGTCAGTTTATTAAACGGCGCCTTTTTCCAACATTACATGTACCGCCAAATGCCGTTCAGATTTCCAGTGATCAAAAGTGGCTTTCCTTTGTTGTCGAGCAAATCCTTTTCAACGCTTTAAAATATTCAAAGCAAGGTGTGGGAGACTCTATTACAATTCGGATTGAAACACAGGGACATGAGACACGATTGTCGGTTGCTGACAAAGGAATCGGCATACCGCCGCAGGATTTGCCGCGGATTTTTAACGCGTTTTTCACCGGAGAAAACGGACGAACCATGAAAGAGGCAACTGGAATGGGCCTTTATTTAGCAAAACAGGTGTGCAGCCGTCTCGGCCATAAGCTGTATGCGGAATCAGAAGAAGGAGCTGGCACTGTGATGACCATCGTGTTTTCAAGTGACACCCTCGTGAATGTGACAGCATTGTAAGGTTGGGGAGCGGAATTGCAAGAAAGTTCGATGGGAGGATGCTGACTTCCTTTTTATAATAAAGAAAAAGGAGGAGCAGAACATGAACGTGTTGCAAACAACGAACCTATCGAAAACGTATTATTCAAATAAAGGGACAATCTCATATCAAGCGCTCAGCGGCTTTGATCTCAGTGTGGCAAAAGGAGAATTTGTCGGGATTATGGGGCCGTCTGGAAGCGGAAAAACCACGCTCCTGAATTTGCTGGCTACCATTGATAAGCCGACGCAGGGCGAGATGATGATCAACGGCATTCAGCCGAAAACGTTAAAGGATCAGGACCTGGCTATGTTTCGCAGAAGAGAACTCGGCTTTGTCTTTCAGGACTTTAATCTGCTTGATACGCTGACAATACGTGAAAATATTCTCTTGCCGCTCGCATTAGATAAGGTAAAGCTGAAAGAAATGGAAGCCCGTTTGGATGAACTGGCGGATACGCTGCAAATTAAGCATATTCTTGACCACCGGACATACGAAGTGTCGGGCGGGCAGCAGCAGCGGGCAGCCTGTGCCAGAGCGATTATTCACAATCCGGCCCTCATTCTTGCAGATGAACCGACAGGAAACCTCGACTCAAAATCGGCAAAGCAAGTGATGAACACACTGGCTCAGCTGAATGAAGAAAAGGAAGCGACGATTTTATTGGTTACGCATGATGCTACAGCGGCAAGCTTCTGTAAACGGATTGTGTTTATTAAAGACGGACGTTTCTTTTCAGAGATTCACAGAGGAACAAACAGGCAGGTGTTTTATCAAAGTATATTGGATACCTTGAGTGTGTTGGGAGGCGATTTTCATGAATTTGAGAACCATCGCCCGTAAAAACATTCTTGGGAATCTGCAACGATATGTCGCCTACTTTTTAAGCTGTGTGTTTGCCGTTTCGGTGTTTTTTGTCTTCACATCTTTTATTTTTCATCCTGATGTCAATGAAGACAATATATATGGCGGAAGCCTTGTCAAAACATGCTTGAGTGCAGCTCTTGTCGTCATCATTGTGTTTTGTATATTTTTCATCACATATTCCAATTCGGCTTTTTTGCAGGCAAGAAAGAAAGAGTTTGGCCTGCTGACGCTGTTTGGCACATCAAAGCAGCAGCTTCGCAAAATGATTTATTATGAGCAATCACTCATTTCTCTTGCAGCGATTGCGGCCGGCATTGGAGCAGGTCTTTTATTTTCAAAACTGTTTTTTATGATCATGACATGGATGCTCAGCGTGAAGGTGCCGATTTCGTTTGCCATTGTACCGAAAGCGTTTGTGATGACAGCTGTCGGTTTTCTCATCCTGTTTCAGACGCTGCTCATTTTATCACTGGGGCGGATTCGGAAGCTGGAAATCATTGAACTGATTAAATCGGCCCAAAAGCCGAAAAGCCTGCCGGTCTATTCGAAATTGCTCACTGTGCTGTCTTTGCTATGTCTTGGCAGCGGTTATTACTTATCTGCAACAGCCAATGCGATCGACATGATGTTTCGTGTCTTTCCAATTTTGATCTTAGTATTGATCGGGACGTATTTCTTTTTTACCCAAAGCAGTGTGGCGTTCTTCCGCATGCTGTACAGAAAGAAAAACAGCTTCTATAAAGGCACGAATATTATTGTGCGTTCCAACATGATATTCAGGCTGAAGGATCATGCACGCATGCTGTTTTTAACCTCTGTCATTACGGCGGTCATACTCACAGCTACAGGTGTCATCTATATGTTTTATTCCGATTTACAAACGCAGGAGGAGCAAAGCATTCCTCAGTCTGTTTCCTGGGTGGAAAAAGACGCGTCGCGATTTCAGGTCATGAAGCCTGAGACGGCTGAGCATACATTGAAAAAAGCTCATGCTGTTATCAAGTATAAGGTGGATACAACAGGGATTCCGGTCACTTTCCAATCAGATTTGCCGTATGGAAACAAGAAAACAGAAACGGAAGCCTTGCTGATTCCAGCAAATATCTATAATCTAGTCGCAAAGGAAAAAGGGCTTCCAGTTATTCATTTACAAGAAAATGAAGCATTTATTAATGTTCCTTTTCAAATGATGGTGAAAGACACATTTGGAGAAGGGGAAACAGCGGCATTTCATATGAAGTCAGGAAAAACACTTTCCTACACAATGAAAAAGCAGCAAAACAAAGGGATATTGATGTCAGTCGATGGAGTCAGCCGTTTATTGGTCGTCAGCGAAAAGAGCTTTGACAGTCTGTCACAGAATGTGCCGCTGAAGGAACAGATGAGAGTGGTAGGTTATGAGCTTGAGAATTGGCAGGAGACGGTGGATGTCTCTGAAAAGCTTGAAAACATGGTGCCGAAAGAACATACATCTGATTTTCAAACGCGTGCTCCAAGCTATCAAATCGTGAAGCAGGGAGTTGCATTAATGCTGTTTATTGGTCTGTTTGTCAGCGTGCTGTTTTTTATCGTGCAAGGAAGCATGCTGTATTTGCGGATGTTTACAGAAATAGAAGATACAAGAGTGCAAGTTTTAGCATTAAAGAGAATGGGAATTACGGACAGAGAGATTCACTCGATCCTTGGAAAACAAATTGGATTTTTGTTCTTCATCCCATTTATTGCGGGCACAATTCACGCCGGCTTTGCGTATGCTGCGTTAAGCAATATGCTGAATTCCAACTTATTTTTTGAGGCAGTAATTGTCATCTTCATTTATTTTGTGTTCCAGGCTGTTTATTATATCGTTACCCGCCATATTTATAAGCGTGCTGTTCTTCAGCGTATGTAATATAAAATCCGGTCTGTATCAGACCGGATTTTTGATTTATTGAAATTCTCTTGTGAGATTTTTCGGTGTTTGTCCTTGAATGGCTGCGATCATATTTTCGGCAGCCTGTTTGCACATGTTGAAGCGCACTTTAGCTGTTGCTGAACCAATGTGAGGAAGCAACGTGACATTATCCAACTGTAAGAGCGGGTTATCTTGGGTAACAGGCTCTTTTTCGTATACGTCTAAGCCGGCTCCTCTGATCCAGCCTTCCTGAAGGGCGCGAATCAGCGCTTTTTCATCAACTGTCTTTCCCCGGGAAATATTGACGAAAATTGCTGAATCCTTCATCATCTTAAATTCACGTTCGCCTATCATATGGTACGTTTCATCTGTTAGCGGCGTAATGAGCAGAATAAAATCAGATTGCTCCAGCAATGTATCAAGCTCAGCGTACTTAACGCCGATGCTGTCTTCCGTTTCTTGTTTGCGATGGCGGTTATGATAAAGCACTTCCATATCAAAACCAAATTTGGCGCGTCTCGCTGCTTGTTCGCCAATTCTACCCATGCCGATAATGCCTAACGTTTGATGATGAACGTCAATGCCGAAAAGCGCTTCCTCTTCAACGGTTCCCCATTTTCCCGCTCTGACAAAACGGTCCAGTTCGGCAACACGTCTGGCAGAAGACAGAATCAAAGAAAAGGCCAGATCTGCTACTGTGTCATCCAGTGTATAAGGTGTATGAGTGCCGACGACTCCTCTTTCTTTCATTGCTTCTATATCGAAGTTATCGTAGCCTACTGATTGGTTGCTGACCACTTTGAGCTTAGGCGCGTGTTCCAGCAATTCACGATTGATTGACGGTCCGGACGTTCCTGACGTTAAAAGCCCTTCCGCATCTTTTAATTTCTCAAATAGCACATCACTCGGAAGCGTATCCTCCTGCCATACTTCATAACGGCAATGTTCACCGATGAATGCTTCAATCTCTTCAGGAATCGGTTTTGTAATAAATACAAATGGTTTCAACAAGGCTCCCCCTTTATTGCTGTTGTCCATTTTATTATATCGGAAATAAATAAATGTTAAAAATATGGCTGCGTCTATTTCAATTTCTGGTTCTTTTGAACTTAAAATGGAGATCGGACAGCTAAATTCGCTTAAAAAAGTTTTTTAATTATCAGAATTCACCTATATTTTTTGTCAGACAAATCATCAATATCGAGTTGGAGCCAGATTATAGGATTCAATAAATATAAATTTTATTATCTTTGAAAGATATAAATGTTTATGTTTTGATTCTACAGTCCAATTATAGTGTCTTTTTTTGAAAGCCTTTTCGCAGTGAATTCCTATGCTATAATTCCTTACTGTAAGCTGGGGAAGAAGGCTTGCAAAATCATATGGATGGGAGATGAATCAAATGGTTTCTTTAACATCAATTTTGGAACACAATCAGCGGTTTGTCAGAGAGAAGAAGTATGAACCGTACAAAACGACAAAGTTTCCTTCAAAAAAGCTCGTCATTGTCACTTGTATGGATACAAGGCTTACAGAACTTCTTCCGCAAGCAATGGGGCTTAGAAACGGTGATGCTAAAATTGTAAAAAACGCGGGAGCCATCGTTTCTCACCCATTTGGAAGCGTGATGAGAAGCATACTGGTGGCGATTTATGAATTGCAGGCTGAAGAGGTATGCATTATCGGCCATCATGAATGCGGAATGTCAGGACTGAATGCTTCCTCAATTCTTGAGAAAGCAAAGGAACGCGGAGTAGAGGATAGCTGCCTGAATTTGCTGACGAGCGCCGGACTTGATTTGAAAACGTGGCTGACCGGTTTTCACAGCGTGGAAGAAAGCGTTTCCCACAGTGTGAATCTGATCAAGAACCATCCGTTGCTGCCGAAAAAGGTGCCGGTACACGGGCTTGTCATTCATCCTGAAACAGGAAAACTAGATGTGGTCATTAACGGTTATGAAACTGAGCTCATAAACACACATTTATAAGGGAGGTTATAGCAAAATATGCGATTCTCAGGGAGATTCAAGGGATACAATTTACAGAAATTTCAGAAAGATTTAATTGCAGGTATCGTAGTAGGTGTCGTGGCAATTCCATTAGGGATGGCGTTTGCCATTGCCTCGGGAGTCGAGCCTGAATATGGGCTGTACACTGTTGTTATAGCTGGGATTTGTATTTCTTTGTTTGGAGGATCCAAATATCAAATTGGCGGTCCGACGGGCGCCTTTGTCCCGATTCTTTTCGGCATTATCATGCAGTATGGCTTGGAAAATCTGCTGATTGCGGGGTTTATGGCAGGAGTGATGCTGGTGCTGTTCGGGCTGTTTAAGCTCGGAAAAATAATGAAATTCGTGCCGAAACCCGTTATCGTCGGTTTTACAGCCGGAATTGCCGTGCTGATCTTTACGGAACAAATCGCTAATTTTCTCGGATTGAGAAATGTTGAAAAACATGAGAACTTTCATCACAACATGTTTGAAATTGTGCAGCAGCTCGGCACCTTTAACGTGTATGCCATTTTGACAGCTGTGATCGGGCTCGTCATTTTGCTTGTATCCGCCAAGGTGATGCCTAAAGTGCCGGGCGCTTTGTTGGCGCTTCTTATTTCCACAGTGGTCGCGGTTGTCTTTTTCCCTGACCGCATGGCAACGATTGGGTCAACTTATGGAGAAATCCCCCGCCATTTGCCTGAATTTCAGTTTCCTGAGCTTACTCTGGATAAAATGGTCATGCTGTTTCCGGCAGCGCTTGTCATCGCGCTTCTTGGAGGACTTGAGTCGATTTTGTCGGCAATGGTCGCTGATAACATGAAGGGCTCAAAGCATGACAGCAACAAAGAGCTTGTCGGCCAGGGGATTGCGAATATGGCAGCGCCCTTGTTTGGCGGAATCCCGGCTACAGGAGCGATTGCGAGAACGGCGACCAATATAAAAAACGGAGCGGTTTCCCCCGTTTCCGGCGTCGTTCACGGTGTAGTCGTTCTCCTTGTCCTGCTTGTATTCGCGCCTTATGCCTCCCATGTGCCGCTTGCCAGTATGGCACCGATTCTTATGGTGGTGGCGTGGAATATGAGTGAGCGCAAGGAAGTCGCAAATATGCTGAGACTGAAAAACGCTGATTCCTTTATTTTGGCGGCGACCTTCGCCCTCACGGTTCTGTTTGACTTAATCATCGGTGTGGCAACCGGATTGCTGCTTGCATTCGTGTTCTTTATCAGAAGAATGAGCGAAGCGACCCGCATCCACAATCAGGAATCGCATCCTGTTCTGGCGAAGAGAGAAGATCCATCTGTCAGCATGTATGCAATAGAAGGGCCGCTGTTTTTCGGATCAATTGATTCGCTTGAATCGTCATTGCTGGAGCATGTACAGAAAAAACCGAAAACCCTCATCCTGCTCATGAATAAGGTGCACTATATGGATACGTCAGCTGAAGCGGTGCTAGGGAACATTATGAATCGAATTAAGCGCCACAATGGAAAGCTGATGATTGTAGGATTACAATCGCAGCCGAAGGAGCTGCTGCATAAAACAGGCCTTTTTCACAAAATAGGAAAACAGCATTTCTTTGATCACCATGATGAAATCACAGGTTAAAAAAAGCGGCCATTGCGGCCGCTTTTTTTATGCATGCTCAAATCGTTTTGTCAGTTTTTCTTGGTGGGCCTTCATGACGTCTTCTAAAGAGACACCATACATATCAGCAAGAATGGCGATATTTCCGATGACATCTCCCATTTCTTCGATCAATTCTTGTTTTTTCTCAGCGCGTGACGATTCTTTCTCATCCGGCCGGTCTCTGCCAATTTCATACGCCCTCACAGCCCGGGCCAGTTCTCCGGCTTCCTCCATTAAAAAGCCGACCCGAATAAACGGCCCGTATTCTGTCCAGCCTCTTTTTTCGTAAAACTCTTTCATCCATTTTTCTGCATCAGCCAGCTGCAACATCATCACTCCTGCATTCTTTATGTATTTCATATTGATATTATCACATGAAGATGGGACAATATATAGTGTCTTTCGGGATATTTAACACGATATATAGATGCGGAGATGACAAGATGAAAACCATTTGTGTATTTGCAGGGTCAAACCCAGGGGGAAATGAAGCGTATAAAAGAAAAGCGGCAGAGCTTGGCACGTACATGGCTGAGCAGGGAATCGGGCTTGTCTATGGGGGCTCCCGCGTAGGCTTGATGGGCACGATTGCTGACGCGATTATGGAAAACGGCGGAACTGCAATCGGGGTCATGCCGAGCGGTTTGTTCAGCGGGGAGGTTGTTCATCAAAACCTGACTGAGCTGATTGAAGTAAACGGGATGCATGAACGAAAGGCCAAAATGAGCGAACTGGCGGACGGCTTTATCTCGATGCCGGGAGGGTTCGGTACATATGAAGAATTATTTGAAGTGCTTTGCTGGGCGCAGATCGGCATCCACCAAAAACCAATCGGACTGTACAATGTAAATGGATATTTTGAACCGATGATGAAAATGGTGAAATACAGCATACAAGAAGGGTTTTCTAACGAATCGCACCTAAAGCTGATTCACAGCTCATCACGGCCGGATGAGTTAATTGAGCAAATGCAAAATTATTCTTATCCGATTTTAGAGAAAAAGTGGACGGAAATTTAAAAAGGTCCTTTCTTGTGAATAGCGTATTTGGTCTAATTGCCGGGCAGAGAATGTATTAAAAACCGAGTTTTTTAACAATGTGAGGTTTCCAGAAGGAAATCTCTTTTTTATTTCTCTTTTGCCTGTATTGTATATTTAGCAGTAATAGAGGACTTTTTCACTAGTTTGGATAATAAGCACAGTTAAGGAGGGGATGAAAATGGCAACGTTGTCAGATGTGGCAAAAAAAGCTAATGTTTCGAAAATGACGGTATCACGAGTGATCAATCACCCTGAGACGGTGACAGATGAATTGAAAAAGCTTGTTCATTCTGCGATGAAAGAGCTGAATTACATCCCTAATTATGCGGCAAGAGCGCTCGTGCAAAACAGAACACAGGTTGTAAAACTATTGATTCTTGAGGAAATGGATACGACAGAACCATATTACATGAACCTGCTGACCGGAATCAGCAGGGAGCTGGATCGCAATCACTATGCTCTCCAGCTTGTGACAAGAAATTCTCTCAATATTGGCCAATGTGACGGCATTATTGCCACCGGCTTGAGAAGGACTGATTTTGAAGGTGTAATAAAAGCGTTTGAGAAGCCGCTCGTCGTATTCGGGCAAAATGAAATGGGCTATGACTTTATCGATGTGAATAACGAGAAAGGCACTTTTATGGCAACCCGACATGTGATGGGGCTGGGTGAGCGGGAGGTGGTCTTTTTTGGCATTGATTTAGATGAGCCTTTCGAACGTGCAAGAGAACAGGGGTATATACGGGCGATGAATAAAAGCTTTAAAAAGACGAATATGTTTCGGGTCGACAACAGTTCTACGAAAAGTGAAGGCCTTGCAAGAGAACTGCTGACATCCATGGACAATCAGGCGGCATTTGTCTGCGCATCTGATCGAATCGCGCTCGGCGTCATTCGTGCGGCACAATCGCTTGGAAAGCGAATTCCAGAAGATGTGGCGGTTACCGGGAATGACGGTGTGTTTCTTGATCGCATCTCCTCACCGCGGTTGACTACGGTCAGACAGCCTGTTGTTGAAATGGGAGAAGCCTGTGCGAAAATGTTGCTGAAAAAAATGAATGAAGACGGTGCTGCTCAAGGAAGCCTATTTTTTGAACCAGAGTTAATTGTACGAGAATCAACGCTGTAAGCGCCTTATTCTGTTATCGGTAACAGGGGGAAAAGGATTGTTCCTGCTATTCCGTCATGATACTTTCAAACTATGAGCCGGCTTCAATAACACGGAAATCAAAGGGGGAAACATGATGGAATATGCAGCGATTCACCATCAGCCATTCAGTACTGATGCTTATTCTTATGATGGGCGGACAGTGCATATCAAGATTCGGACGAAAAAAGATGATGCAGATCACATTCGAGTCATTTGGGGTGATCCCTATGAGTACAACGACGGCAGCTGGTCTGCAAACGAGCAGCCGATGAAGAAAATTGCCGCAACAGACGTGCATGACTATTGGTTTGCTGAAGTGGTGCCGCCATTTAGGCGTTTACAATATGCGTTTGTTGTAACAGACGATCATGAAGATATCTTTTTCGGAAGCTCGGGTGTATGCCCTTATAACGAAAAAACATTGGAGACGATCCATTATTATTTTAAATTTCCATTTGTTCATGAGGCTGATACATTTCAAGCGCCTGAATGGGTCAAGTCAACGGTTTGGTATCAAATTTTTCCGGAGCGGTTTGCAAATGGACGAGAAGACTTGTCACCGAAGAATGCATTGCCGTGGGGGAGCAAGGACCCGGGCGTCAATGATTTTTTTGGAGGAGATTTGCAAGGGATTGTTGACAAGCTTGATTATTTAGAGGATTTAGGGGTGAACGGCATTTATCTGACGCCGATCTTTTCCGCGCCTTCTAATCATAAATACGACACGCTGGATTACTTTTCTATTGATACTCATTTTGGGGATCCCGAGCTTTTTCGTACATTGGTCAGCCAGCTTCATCAGCGGGGGATGAGAATTATGCTAGATGCGGTTTTTAACCATATAGGAAGCGCATCTCCGCAATGGCAGGATGTCCTCAAAAACGGAGCTCAATCCCGCTATAAAGACTGGTTCCATATTCACTCTTTTCCTGTCACAGAAGACAATTATGACAGGTTTGCTTTTACAGCTGATATGCCGAAGCTAAACACGGCGAATCCCGAGGTGCAGAAATATTTGCTTGATATTGCTTTGTACTGGATTCGGGAATTTGACATTGACGGCTGGCGTTTGGATGTCGCAAATGAAGTGGATCATGTTTTTTGGAAGACATTCAGGAAGGCTGTATCAGCAGAAAAGCCTGATGTTTATATTTTAGGTGAGATCTGGCATTCTGCCGAACCCTGGCTTAGAGGGGATGAATTTCATGCGGTGATGAACTACCCTTTTACAGAACCTATGAATGAATACTTTGCTGACCAGACGATCCCAGCCTCACGTATGGCTCACCTTGTCAATGCACATTTGATGAATGGGATGAAGCAGGCCAATGAGGTGATGTTTAATTTACTGGATAGCCATGATACAAAGCGTCTTTTGACCAGATGCCGCAATGATGAGAAGAAAGCACGCGCGTTGCTGGCCTTTATGTTTGCCCAGACAGGCTCACCATGCATCTATTACGGAACGGAAATCGGGCTGGACGGCGAAAATGATCCATTATGCCGGAAATGTATGGTTTGGGAAACGGAAAAGCAAAACCAGGACATGCTGCGATTTATGAAACGGTTAATTGCTTTACGCAAGCAGGAAAACACTTTGTTGACTGAAGGACATCTTGAGTGGAATCTGCTGGATGACAAAAATGATTTTATCAGCTTTTCGCGGACTCTCGATGAAAAAATACTGATTTATTTCTTTAATCAGGGGAATGCGGTTCAACACGTCAGTTTACTAGAATTGAATATTGAAAGGAATAAGAAAATCTGCGATGCATGGACAGAGCAGCCGCTTCATCATCACGATGTCATTGCCGTTCAGCCGGGGGAATTTTTGATTTTGAGTGCTGCCGCCCCAGTATAACATTCTGTTATCGGTAACAAATCGAAAGTTGTTGTAACCGCTTTCTGAAGGGCAATACAATTGTTATAGTTTCGTAAATAGAAGGGGGAAAAGAGATGATTCTTTTTAAAAAGGGGTTCGCCATATTGGCGGCATCATTTCTGGCAATCAGCCTTGCCGCCTGCTCAAGTTCAAAAAATCCAGCAAGCGCTGATGGCAAAAAGGTGCTGACTGTGTCTGTCGAGGAAACGTATAAAGAATACATTGAAAGCATCAAAGCAAAGTTTGAAAAAGAGAATGATGTCACAGTAAAAATTGTTGAAAAGCAAATGTTCGAACAGTTGGAAGCGCTTCCTCTTGATGGCCCGGCGGGTAACGCGCCTGATGTTATGCTTGCTGCATATGACCGGATCGGCGGTTTGGGACAGCAGGGGCATTTGCTCGACATTAAGCCCTCTCATACAAAGAGCTTTGGAGAGAAAGAAATGCAGCAGGTGACAGTTGACGGCAAAGTGTACGGAATGCCGCTAGTCATTGAGACACTTATTTTGTATTACAACAAAGATCTTTTAAAAACAGCACCCAAAACATTTAAAGACCTTGAAAAGTTAATGGAGGATCCTCGATTCGCGTTTGCTTCGGAAAAAGGAAAATCAACCGGATTTTTAGCAAAATGGACTGACTTTTATATGTCGTACGGCTTATTGGCTGGATACGGCGGATATGTATTTGGAAAAAACGGCACAGATTCCGGGGACATCGGCCTGAACAACAAAGGGGCTGTGGAAGCGGCGAAATATGCAGAGAAATGGTTTAAAACCTATTGGCCGAAAGGAATGCAAGACAATTCAAGCGCAGACGACTTTATTCAACAGATGTTTTTAGAAGGCAAAGCGGCTGCGATCATTGGCGGACCGTGGTCAGCTGCCAACTATAAAGAAGCTAAATTGAACTACGGAGCGGCTCCCATTCCGACATTGCCAAATGGAGAAGAATACGCCCCTTTTGCCGGCGGGAAGGGCTGGGTTGCCTCGAAATATACAAAAGAACCCGAGCTGGCTGAAAAATGGATTGAGTATGCTACAAATGATGCCAATGCTTACGCTTTTTATGAGGATACAAACGAAGTTCCAGCCAACACTGCTGCAAGGAAGAAAGCTGATGAGCAAAAGAATGAACTGACGTCAGCTGTGATTAAACAATATGAAACAGCAACGCCGACTCCAAATATTCCAGAAATGGCTGAGGTATGGACAGGAGCGGAAAGTTTGATTTTTGATGCAGCTTCAGGAAAAAAATCCACACAAACAGCAGCGGATGATGCTGTAAACACCATAAAGGAAAATATTAAAGAAAAGTATGTGAAATAAAACGGCGGGATAGCGTCCGGAGAATAGAGGGCGGAAAAATGAATAAACATCATACACTTGCAAAGCAAAAACGAAAGGCAGGGCTTTTATCGATCATTCCAGGACTTGGGCAGATTGCGAATCAGCAGTTGTCAAAGGGGCTCTTATTTCTTGCCATCACAGGCTTGTTTGCTTTTGAATTATGCGTTTTCGGTATTCAGGCGCTAACCGGATTGATGACATTGGGAAGTGTTGCCGGTGAAGACCACTCGCTGTTTATGCTGATTGAAGGCACGCTGCAATTGATCGTGACGGTGATTTTCCTCATGTTCTATATCTTTAATATTCATGATTCGCGTAAGACCGCCGCAATGAAAGCGGCGGGTTTGGAGATCAATACATCGGCCAAGGATATGCTCAGTTATGCGGGTGATAAAGGGTTTCCATATCTCTTTACACTGCCGGCATATATCATGATGGTATTTGTGATTATCTTTCCGGTTTTGGTGACTCTGTTTGTTGCATGTACAAACTATGATTTTTATCATATACCGCCTAATCATCTGATTGACTGGGTCGGTTTCAAGAATTTCTTGAATATTTTTTTCCTCGGCTCCTATCGTGAAACATTTGTAAATGTACTCGGCTGGACGGTCATCTGGACCATTTGCGCAACAACGCTGCAAATCATTTTAGGTATTGTGACCGCCCTTTTCGTCAATCAGGATTTTATCAAAGGCAAGCGGATATTTCGAATGATTTTCTTATTTCCATGGGCTGTTCCGGCGTTTATTACAATCATGAGTTTTTCCAACATGTTTAACGACAGCATAGGAGCGGTGAATGCACAGGTGATTCCACTATTCAATCATCTGCCGTTTGTTGAGCTGCCTGCGATCGCGTGGAAGACCGATCCTTTCTGGACAAAGACAGCCCTCATTATGATTCAGACGTGGCTCGGCTTTCCATATATTTATGTCATGGTAACGGGAGTGCTTCAGGCGATTCCAGGTGAATTATATGAAGCGGCAAAGATTGACGGGGCCACTTTTATTCAGCGTTTTCGGCATATTACATTTCCGATGATTTTATTTGCGACAGCACCCGTGATGATTACTCAGTATACGTTTAATTTCAATAATTTCTCGATCATCTACTTATTTAATGAGGGAGGGCCAGGCAGTGCGGGAGCCGGGGCCGGGTCGACCGATATCTTAATTTCGTGGATTTATAAACTGACAACAGGCACATCACCCCAATATTCTGTTGCGGCGGCTGTGACACTGTTAATTTCTTTCATTGTCATTGGAATTTCACTGATTGCTTTCAAAAAATCGAATGCTTTTGGCAATGAGGAGGTTATGTAGGTGAACGCGAGAACTGCCAGATTCCTTAGTAGAATCTGTACGTATTTGTTTTTAACGCTTTTAAGTATTGTCATTATATATCCGTTGCTGATTACGGCATCATCAGCCTTCCGTGTGGGGAATTCGGCGGCTTTTCAGCTCGATTTTTCGGGGGCTTGGACATTGGATCATTTTAAGCGGCTATTTGACGAAACGCTTTATCTCAATTGGTACAGCAATACACTTGTCATCGCGCTATCGGTTATGGTTTTGCAGGTTACAATCGTGACGCTTGCCGGGTATTCGTACAGCCGCTATCGGTTTGCAGGCAGAAAAAAGAGCCTGATATTCTTTTTAATCGTTCAAATGGTGCCAACGATGGCAGCGCTGACTGCTTTTTATGTCTTGGCGATGCTGATAGGCGCACTCGATCAATACTGGTTTTTGACAGCCATCTATATCGGCGGCGGAATACCGATGAACACGTGGCTGATGAAAGGTTATTTTGATACTGTGCCGAGAGAAATTGATGAAGCCGCGCGAATTGACGGAGCGGGCCATCTGAGGATTTTCGCTTCAATCGTTCTGCCGCTTGTTAAGCCAATGCTCGCGGTGCAAGCGCTTTGGGCGTTTATGGCACCGTTTGGCGATTATTTGCTGGCAAAGTTTTTGCTTCGCTCACCGGAAAGGCTGACCATTGCTGTAGGGCTGCAGTCCTTTATTTCAAATCCGCAGCAGCAAAAAGTCGCTCTATTTGCGGCTGGTGCCATCCTTGCCGCACTGCCGATATGCGTTCTATTCTTTTTTCTCCAAAAGAACTTTGTGTCCGGTTTGACAGCCGGCGGAACAAAGGGGTAATTCAATGAAGAATCTGGAGAATAAAAGCTTTATCATCCGCTGCCTGAAGGCGGTTGCATCTCCATCAGGTGTTTGCCGCTGGGGGAATACCTTCAGCTGGCTGCAGCTCTCTTTTCTCTTTATGTTTGTAACGGCCTCCTTGATGGCACCGTTGACAGTTTCGTTTCTGAAAATGGATCGTTTCAGCGTTGCATCTTTCGTGCCGTCAGCGATTCAAAAGGTGAATGATACATTTGCTGATCAATTACAAGGTGTTCAAATCAGAAACGGAAAACTAACAGGCGTGAAGAGCTCTGAGAGGATTGAAGATGGGCAGAATGTGATGGCGGTCGATATGAAGCATGAATATGAGACAAGCGGTGAAAATGGGCGATTGAAAGTGAAGGGATTTGACAACGCCATCGTATTTCAGCCTGATCGACTGGTAATGACCGATCAAAACGGAGCAGGGTTTTCTGTTGGCTATGCAAAAATGGACGTTAAGCTCGAGAATCCAAACGCCCATGATGTAGAGGTTTTGATCGATACATTGTGGTTGGCGCAGTATAAGCCGATGATTATGCTCCTGGCATATGCGGTGATTGTTATGATCCAGCTGTTTGTAACGGTTGTTCTTGCCGGAGGCCTTTGGATCACAAAAAGATCAAACATGGTCTCTATTGCGTCATTCAAGGAAGCGGCATCTATAGCGATTTGCGCTTCAGCACTGCCGGCATTTGCGGCAGCTGCTATCGGCCTGGTTCATTTTGACTTAATTACTGTATTGATGATCCATTCGTGCGGCGTCACTTTGATGATCACTTTGGCATTTAGATATTTGACAAAAACCCGCCGTGATAATGGAAACTTACATTCGGGAGGAAATGATGATAAATCAGCGGTTATTTGAGATTGATGAATGGAAAATCAAAACAAATACATTTCAAAAGGAGCACATGCGGCTGCTGGAAAGCCTGACGTCTCTTGCCAACGGCTATATGGGGGTCAGAGGGAATTTTGAAGAAGGATATTCAGGCGACAGTCACCAAGGCACATATATTGCAGGCGTGTGGTTCCCTGACAAAACGCGAGTAGGCTGGTGGAAAAACGGGTATCCGGAATATTTCGGTAAAGTAATCAATGCGATGAACTTTATGGGCATAGGCTTATATGTTGACGGTGAAAAAATTGATCTCTATCAAAATCAAATCGAATCATTTGAGGTGGAACTCAATATGAAAGAGGGGATTCTGCGGCGAAGCGCTGTTGTCCGCATTCAGGATAAAACCGTCAGAATCAGCTCGGAGCGATTTCTTAGCCTTGCTGTAAAAGAACTTTGCGCGATTCATTATGAAGCGGAGTGCCTGACGGGAGATGCTGTCATTACGCTTGTTCCATACCTGGATGGAAATGTGGCAAATGAAGATTCTAACTACCAAGAACAGTTTTGGCAGGAAGAAGTGAAAGGGGCTGATTCCCACAGCGGCTATTTAGCGGCAAAAACGATCGAAAATCCATTTAGAACACCGCGTTTTACTGTTTTAGCCGCAATGGCAAACGTGACAGATGGCTTTGTCAGTGAAAGCTCTCAAACAGCCGGGATGTATGTTGAGAATCGCTACAGCTACCAAACGAAGGCATCTTTGAAAAAGTTTATTATCGTCACGACTTCCCGTGATTTTCGGGAAGAAGAATTGTTAACGAAAGCTAAGGAGCTTTTGGCGAATGCTGTTGAGAACGGTTACGAAGAAGCAAAACGGAGGCACACTGATCAATGGAAGGAAAGATGGTCAAAAGCGGACATTGAGATTAAAGGGGATGAGGAGCTTCAGCAAGGAATCCGCTACAATATCTTTCAGTTATTCTCGACATACTACGGGGGCGATGCCCGTTTGAATATCGGGCCGAAAGGATTTACTGGCGAGAAATATGGAGGTGCCGCCTATTGGGACACAGAGGCTTACGCTGTTCCGATGTATTTGGCGACAGCCGAGCCAGAGGTGACGAAAAACCTGCTTTTGTACCGCTATCATCAGTTGGAGCCTGCTAAACGAAACGCCGAAAAATTGGGGATGAAGGGGGCCCTTTATCCGATGGTGACGTTTACAGGGGATGAATGCCACAACGAATGGGAGATCACCTTTGAAGAAATTCACCGCAATGGCGCGATCTGCTATGCAATCTACAATTATATCAATTATACAGGCGACCGCGGCTATATGGAGAAATATGGGATAGACGTTCTTGTGGCAGTCAGCAGATTCTGGGCCGACCGCGTTCACTTCTCGAAACGAAAAAACAAGTATATGATCCATGGCGTCACAGGGCCGAATGAATATGAAAACAACGTTAACAACAATTGGTATACAAATGTCATTGCGGCTTGGACGTTGGAGTATACATTAGAAAGTCTCGAAAGTATCTCAGCGGAGAAACGCCGCCTTCTTGATATACAGGAAGAAGAATTGAGCGTCTGGAGAGAAATCATCCAGCACATGTACTATCCGTATAGTGAAGAACTGCAGATTTTCGTTCAGCATGACACATTCTTGGACAAAGACCTGCAAACAGTTGATGAATTAGATCCAGCTGATCGGCCTCTTTATCAGAATTGGTCATGGGACAAAATTCTCCGCTCCAATTTTATTAAGCAGGCAGATGTTCTCCAAGGCATGTATTTTTTTAATGACCGTTTTACAATGGAAGAAAAACGGCGACACTTTGAATTTTATGAACCGATGACTGTTCATGAATCAAGCCTATCGCCATCTGTCCATGCGATTCTCGCAGCCGAACTCAGGCTGGAACAAAAAGCGCTCGAATTATATAAGCGCACAGCAAGGCTTGATCTTGATAATTACAATCATGATACGGAAGAAGGCTTGCATATTACTTCAATGACGGGAAGCTGGCTGGCAATTGTTCACGGTTTTGCGGGCATGCGCACCGCGAATGAGACGCTGTCATTTCATCCGTTTTTGCCGAAGGAATGGGACGGCTATTCATTCAACATCAATTATCGAAACCGATTACTCAATGTGACGGTTGACGAAAGGAGCGCCGTGTTTGAGCTTGTAAAAGGCGAGCCGCTGCATATGAAAGTTTATGCGGAACCGGTTGTCCTAAAGGGACGATGTGAAAGGAGAATCCCTAATGAGTGAATGGTGGAAAGAAGCTGTCGTTTATCAAATTTACCCGCGCAGTTTTTATGATGCCAATGGAGATGGATTCGGGGATTTGCAAGGTGTGATTCAAAAGCTGGATTACATCAAAAATCTCGGGGCGGATGTCATCTGGCTCTCCCCGGTGTTTGATTCCCCGCAGGATGACAACGGCTACGATATCAGTGACTACAAAAACATGTACGAAAAGTTTGGGACAAATGAAGATATGTTTCAGCTGATAGATGAAGTGCATAAACGCGGAATGAAAATCGTCATGGATTTGGTTGTGAACCACACGTCGGATGAACATGCCTGGTTTGCTGAAAGCCGTAAATCGAAGGACAATCCTTACCGGGATTATTATTTTTGGAAAGATCCTAAACCGGACGGCTCAGAGCCGAATAATTGGGGATCGATCTTTTCAGGCTCGGCGTGGACATACGATGAAAGGACAGGACAGTATTATTTGCACTACTTTTCGAAAAAACAGCCTGATTTAAATTGGGAAAATGACGCCGTTCGCCGGGAAGTTTATGATGTAATGAGATTCTGGATGGATAAAGGCGTTGACGGCTGGCGAATGGATGTGATCGGCTCCATTTCCAAATACACCGATTTTCCGGACTACGAAACGGATCACACCCGCAGCTATATCGTCGGCCGTTATCATTCTAACGGCCCCCGTCTTCATGAGTTTATTCAAGAAATGAACAGGGAAGTGCTTTCTCATTACGACTGCATGACGGTCGGAGAGGCAAACGGCTCTGATATTGAAGAGGCGAAAAAATATACAGACGCAAGCAGGCAAGAGCTGAATATGATCTTTACATTTGAACATATGGATATTGATACAGAACAAAACTCGCCAAATGGGAAATGGCAGATCAAACCGTTCGATTTGGTTGCCTTAAAAAAGACGATGACAAGGTGGCAGACCGGGTTAATGAATGTCGGCTGGAATACCCTGTATTTTGAAAACCATGACCAACCGAGGGTTATTTCCCGCTGGGGCAATGACGGGAAGCTGCGTAAGGAATGTGCGAAGGCATTTGCAACCGTTCTGCACGGCATGAAAGGAACGCCGTTTATTTACCAGGGAGAAGAAATCGGTATGGTTAACAGCGATATGCCGCTGGAGATGTATGATGATCTTGAAATAAAAAATGCAATTCGTGAGCTAGTCGTTGAAAACAAAACGATGTCAGAAAAAGAGTTTCTCAAAGCCGTGATGACAAAAGGACGGGATCATGCGAGAACACCGATGCAGTGGGATGCTGGAAAACATGCGGGATTCACAGCCGGAGCCCCGTGGATACCGGTAAATTCCCGCTATCAAGCTATCAATGTGAAAGAGTCCTTGGAAGATCAAGATTCCATTTTCTATTACTATCAGAAGCTCATTCAATTACGAAAGCAATATAAGATCATCATATATGGCGATTATCAGCTGCTGCAGGAAAATGATCCGCAAGTTTTTTCTTACCTCCGAGAATATCAAGGGGAAAAGCTTCTCGTCGTTGTGAATTTGTCGGAAGAAAAGGCGCTGTTCGAAGCGCCTCCGGAACTGATTCATGAGCGTTGGAAAGTGTTGATTTCGAACTATCCGCAGGAGCCGGCTGACTTGAAAAGTATTAGCCTCAAACCTTATGAAGCTGTGATGGGCATTAGCATATGAGAGCTGTCATTTTTGATTTAGACGGAGTGATAACAGATACAGCTGAATATCATTTTCTTGCTTGGAAGCACATCGCAGAACAAATCGATATCCCCTTTGACAGAGACATGAATGAAAGGCTAAAAGGAATCAGCCGAGAAGCGTCACTTGAAAGGATACTTATTTTTGGCGGAGCGGAAAAAAAGTATACAAATGCTGAGAAACAAGAACTCATGCATCAAAAGAATCAATATTATCAAACGCTGATCAGCAAATTGACGCCGGAAGATCTTTTGCCGGGGATCGGCAGGCTTCTATGTCAATTAAAAAACGAAAATATAAAAATCGGGTTAGCATCCTCTAGCCGCAATGCCCCCGAGATTTTAAGACATTTGGCAATTATTGATGATTTTGATGCCATTGTTGACCCGGCAGCTCTTGCGAAGGGGAAGCCCGATCCTGAAATCTTTTTAACAGCTGCAGCGCTGCTCGATGTTTCCCCGGCTGATTGCGCGGCAATAGAAGACGCAGAAGCAGGCATTTCCGCAATCAAATCCGCAGGGATGTTTGCGGTTGGAGTCGGTCAAGAACAGTCGATGATTGGTGCTGACCTGGTTGTGAGGCAGACGAGTGATCTGACACTTGAGCTGTTACACGGGGAATGGGAGCAGTATAGAATCAAAAGTGTTTAAATAAAAAACCTGCAAGAGACGCAGCTCCTGCAGGTTTTGTTGTGACTATTTGTCTTCTGTGTGAGTCAAAATTTTGTCAATCAGGCCGTATTCAAGCGCTTCTTCAGCAGACTTGAAGTTATCACGGTCTGTGTCGCGCTCGATTACTTCAAGCGGCTGGCCAGTACGTTCAGCAAGGACTTTGTTTAATTTGTCGCGAAGCAAGAGAATGCGTTTCGCGGCAATTTCAATTTCTGTCGCTTGACCTTGCGCACCGCCAAGAGGCTGGTGAATCATGACTTCACTGTTTGGAAGCGCATAGCGTTTGCCTTTTTCACCGGCTGCAAGCAGGAACGCGCCCATTGACGCAGCCATACCGATACAAATTGTAGATACTTTCGGTTTAATAAACTGCATGGTATCATAGATCGCCATACCGGCTGTAATAGAGCCGCCCGGGCTGTTGATGTAAAGAGAAATTTCTTTTTCAGGGTCTTCTGCTGCTAAGAATAAAAGCTGTGACACGATGGAGTTCGCAACGTTGTCATCAATCGCAGATCCAAGCATGATGATACGATCCTTTAATAGACGAGAATAAATGTCATACGCTCTTTCCCCGCGGTTCGTTTGTTCAATGACTGTAGGTATTAAATTCATAATGCTCCTCCTTCACCTTTTAGGTAAGTATGTAGTTACATGATACATTTTTGGTCAATAAAGGTCAAACAAAAAGCTGGCCTGATATGCAAAGTCGTCTCTTTTTCCCATTTTCCCCAAAAATACAGGGGTTCAAACCATCTTATGTCAAATTGCCAATTAAGATGCTGTGTCTATTTTAAAAGTGGTGTCTCGAAATAGAGGGTTGTTATTTGAATGGAATTATCGTATAATTAGTTGTGCTGACGTTCTCATAACGCAGTCCATATGCGCTCGTAGCTCAGTTGGATAGAGCGGTGGTTTCCGGTACCACGTCTGTCGGGGGTTCGAATCCCTCCGAGCGCGTCCAATAGAACAACAGGAAAGACAAGGGTTTGGCATTTTGCCGCTCTTGTCTTTTTTGTTTCATAAATCTTTCTTGCTGCAACATATATTTTCCTCCTCTCGGGCAGTTTATGAGATGTGCGATATTGAATTTGCGAGGAGGATGAACATGGGTATTTTAAGCGGAAACCCGCAGGATGAACCGATGCATTATGGTGAGATATTCGGCTTGTGGAGTTATGTGATGGCGGGCAATAAAATGGTCGGCAATTACCAGATGCTATTGAATCATGTCGGTGATGACGACCTGAAGAAGCTGCTTCGTGAGTCTATTGAGAAATGCCAAGATGAAATCAAACAGGTCAGCACGATCCTGAAAGAAAACGGGGTGGCGCTGCCGCCGGCTTCTCCTGAACCGCCGACAGCAGATCTTAACGATATTCCGCCTGGTGCACGGTTTCTCGATCCGGATGTGGCGGCCTCCGCGGCAGCGGAAAATGCTGCAGGTCTTGTGACATGCAGCAAAATGATGGGGCAATCGATTCGTGAGGATATTGCCATGATGTTTGGGCAATTTCATATATCAAAAGCGGCAACCGGCGCAAAATACTTAAGGCTGCTAAAAAACAAAGGCTGGCTCATCCCGCCGCCGCTTCATCTTCAAAAACATCACGACGCTTAATGGCAAAGGCATATACAGCTGTATATGCCTTTATTTTATGAAGAAGACGTAAGACGCAAGCCGATGACGCCGGCTAGGATAAGGCAAAGAGAAATCACCTGTGAGAGCTGAAACCGCTCCTTAAACCAAATGAGCCCGACCGCCGAAACGCCAATGCTGCCAATGCCGGTCCAGACGGCATAAGCGACTCCGGCAGGCAGGACGATCATCGCTTGGGACAGGCAGTAAAAGGATAAGCAGAATCCAAGCGTCATCACAATGATCGGCCATTTTTTTCTTGTCCCATCAATATATTTCATGGCAACGGCAGCTATAATTTCTTCTATGCCGGCAATCACTAATAAAAACCATGCCATTATTGTTCACCTCCCGGCTGAGATTTGCTTTCTTTCGTAAATAATTTCATTCCTAAAATGCCAGCCAGCAACAAAGCTAAAAAGAACATCTGGGCTGCTGAGAAGGATTCGCCCAGAACAATTCCGGTCATATATGTTCCGACGGTTCCGATTCCGACAAACACAGTGTACGCGGCGGCCATGGGGATTTTTCGATAAGAGCGGATCAACAGGAGAAAGCTGATCGCGATCAAGATAAAAATGATGACCCAATCCAAAAGCGAATCGGCATGTTTGAGGGAAGAGGCCCAAACAACTTCTAAAAGTCCTGCAATCAAAACAAGAACCCAATTCAAATGAAACACCTCTCTAATTTATGAATGAACGTCAGTCATTTTCAGGGCGTTAAAAAATGAGCGGTGTTACCCAGTCATTTTTTAAGCAGTACCTAAACTTCGTTTTAAGAAAGTAAAGATTTCTTTTTTATACACTTCAACATTTTCATCTTGTTCAAATCCGATATAGAATCGTTCCGCAGTGTTCTCGACCAAGTTGATAATCGTTCTGGCCGTCCATTTTGAATTGATTCCTTCCGTTATCTCATGGTTTGCAATGGCCTTATTGATGATTTTTTCAAGCCAGGAATAATAAGGCTGATAGATCGTTTCCCATTTTTCCATGGAGTGGTCGATCGCAAGCCCGGAATAACAGAGGACAATAATATCCTTATGGCGTTCTGTAATGAGAAATGTCTCATCAATTAATATATCTAAAACGGTCCAAAAATCCTCGTCCCCATGCAGCCTGCCTTTGATTTGATCAAGTGTATGGGTGAGAAGATTTTCTGCAATAGCCGGTATGAGGGCATTTTTAGATGAGAAATACAAATAGAATGTTCCTTGTGCAGTGCCGGCCTTTTTGACAATATCAGAAATAGAAGCCTTATCCAGGCCTTTTTCAGAAATGACTTCTATGGCTGCCTGCAGAATTTTTTCATATTTGCCCGATGTTTGTTTTGGCAAGAGGAACACCTCCTAGAAATGACTGACTCTCATTCATTTTATCGCGTATATGTATGTTTGTAAAGAATAAAGAAGCAAGAAAACCTCTTGCTTCTTTATTTATCATAATCAATGGCGGCTTTTGGGAGCCCGGTATACTTGGCCCAGTAATAAATCGCAAGTGAGCCGATTGCGACTAAAATGAGGTCGATGGGATTGCTGATGATCCCTAAGCCATGTCCGAAAGAACCGATGTAGGAAAAGATCAGCATCATAATATAAAACCCGATAAGCCACCAGGCTGATTTCAGCTGCTGAGCGAGGCTGACATCTTCTTTAGGTGTATATTTGCTGAAGCAGAGATAGATCAAAAACATCACGAGCTGTGAACCGAGCAGCCAGGAGACTGTTCTCCATCCTGACCAGTACACGATAAACGCTGTAAATATAAAGGAAAGCGGACCGATAATACTCATTCCTTTTAAATAAAACGGCCTGTTTAAATCCTTCGCATTAACCCTCAGCGCAGCAGAAGAAATGGGTGCAATCGCATATGAAAGAATGAGTGCGACTGAACAGACATTGACGAGCGCGTTCCACGAAGGAAAGGGAAGTGTCCAGAAAATGGACAGGGCAAACGAAAGCCAAAGTGAAGCGCGGGGTGTCCCCGTTTCTTTATTGACCTTTGAGAAAATGCCAAATAATGTCCCATTGCGCGCCCAGGCGTAAACGAGCCGAGATGTCGTATTCATAAAAATATTTCCGTTTCCCCCGGGAGACAGAATGGCGTCTAAAATGACAAGCGTTGCAAGCCAGCCTAACCCGAGCATGACCGCAATATCCTTAAACGGCAATGAGAACTCCCGGCCTATTGCCGGCCAGCCATGCTTCAGCGTTTCTGTCGGAATTGCACCAATAAAGGTGACCTGCAAAACAGTGTAAATGATGGTTGAAACGATGATGCAAATGATTAAAGCGATCGGGATATTACGCTTTGGATTTTGCACTTCACCTGCTACAGATACAATTGGATGCAGGCCGAGATACGCAAACATCACGCCGCCTGTCGAGATGGCGGCCTGAATACCTGTAAATCCAAACGGTGCAAATCCTTCAACGGATAAGTTCTCCGGCTGAAAATGAAAGATCAGCACGATAATGATGGTAATCGGCACAATATATTTAAAAATCGATATGATGAAATTCGCCTTAGCGAAGGTTTTGACGCTCCAATAGTTCAGCAGGAAAAACAAGCATAATAAGGCAAACTGCAAGATCCAGCCGGAAATGGTCGGTGAATCAGATCCTTTAATGGTCAGGCCGGGAAACCAATAAGCCACATACTGGCGCACAGCGGTCACTTCAATGGAAATCAAGCTTGTGTAAGCGACAATCGTGACAAACGAAATTAAATAGCCGACAAGGTGGCCATGTGAATAAACGGGGTATCGAATGATGCCTCCGGTACGGGGCAGAGCGGCTCCGAGCTCTGCATATACGAGCCCGATTAACAAAATAATGGCTCCTCCGAGGATCCAGGAAAAAGCGCCGGAGGGCCCAGCTTTTGAAGCGACATTACTGACAGCGAACAGCCACGCTGATCCAAAGATGGCTCCCATCCCAATTAAAATCAGATCAAACAGAGACATTGATTTCTGAAAATTTCCTTGTTTAGACATTCGCTTCCTCCTTCGAAACCAGCCTTATATTCCTTACAATGCCCAATATGTAACAGAGAATACCGCCCTTAATAAAAAAACAGGTGCAGCCTGCGCTGCACCTGTTTTTATTCATGAATTGAATCAAAGTGTTTCACTGTTATATTTTTGAAGGAGGCTGTGCCGCCATCAGAAAAAAGAGTAATGCCTTTATCTTCAGGCTTTGGGAAGACTTCATTTGAAAAAACGGTTTTCCCGTCACCAACAAATACTTCTATCGTTGTTTTATCAACAAGTATTTTCAAATGCACCTTACGTTTGCTTCCATCATAAGGAGCTTTGCTTTCGACATAGGTATTGCTTTTGTCAGGCTGATTTGTGGCTGCTCTATTGACATATGCATAGCCGCCTTCAGCGAAAATGCCGACATCAATATGGCGTTTTTGGTCTTCAGATTCTCTGAGCCTGACGCCTGCATTCTTTAGCTCTGACCAAGAAAGATCCGTATCAAGCTGGTACGTATCACCTGTTATCGGCAATGTTTTTGATCCGTTCACATCCTGATCCTCTATTTTGTCAGTTGAAACAGTCAGCTGCTCCAAAGCTTCAATCGGCTGTGAGACGAGGCTGTATGTTCCGTCCTGCTCTTGCAGCCGGAGTTCGCGTATGACAGAATCTGTGCCGTTAAAGCCGTTCTTCATTGTCGGGGTGTTGTTGGCATAATCCCAATTGTTCATCCAGGCAAGCGCATACCGCTTTTCTGATGGATCTGTGCTTTTGCTGTCTTCGAACGTCACACCGCCGTACCAGTCAAAACCATAGTCAAGCCATTGGGCTTCAGTCTGATCCGCTGTGAATTCTTTTCCGTCGAAGCTTCCGGTCCAGTAGGCGTACGTATTTGGTTTGCCCCACGGTTTACCGTTCGCGCTCGCACCGAGAACCCATTTATTCGTTCCGTCGCTTGCCCGCATCATGTAGAGGTCAGGACATTCGACCATTCCCGCCTGCTCTGGGAAGAATCCGCTTGTGTAATGCCAGTCCTTAAGATTATCGGATTCATAAAAGCCGATTTTTGATCCTTCAGCCATGACCATGACCCATTTGTTATCCTGGTCATCCCATATCACTTTCGGATCTCTAAAATCGTCTGTGCCCGGATTAGGCATAACGGGGTTGCCACTGTAGAATTTGAATGATTTTCCTTTGTCTGTGCTGTACCACAAATATTGTTCCTGTTTTTTGTCTTTGGCTGAGGGCTGTGTCACAATCGCGACAAGCGCATTTTTCCCGAAGCCGGCTGTGTTCTCTTTATCCACCACGATGGAACCGGTCCAAATATCACCGTCCGGGTTTGTATATTTCGGAATCGCCACGCCTTCATCGGTCCAGTGCACCAAATCCTCTGAGACGGCATGGCGCCATTCTGTGCCGTTGCCTTTTGGGTAATCCCGGTTATATAGATAGAAATAATGATACTTGCCATCAAAATAGATCGGTTTTTGAGGGTCATTTTTCCATTTATCCGGCGTCGTAAAATGATATGCCGCCCGGTAGTCCGGCTTCTGTGTTGATTTTGTTTTTTGGTCATGTCCTTCTTTTGGAAATAAGTCGATAAACAGCAATATTCCTAAAAAGCTCAGGAATACGGTTAGCCATTTGCCTGCTTTTTTATAGTTCATATGGGATTCACCTTTATGATGTTGATAAGAAATAAAAGAAAATGCCAATAGGATATCGGCATTTTCTTTTGCGTTTTTATTAGTTAACTGTTAATTGTCCTTGTTCAAGGATGCTGTTTTTCACAACAGATGTTTTCTTGCCTTTGATGTTCAGCAGGAAGCTTGGCGCAAACGTTGATTGTTTGTCTGCGTAGAATCCTCTGTTTGTCATGTAGCTTGTAATCACGACATTGTTTCCTTTCGCTTGAGGTACAGCGAAGTGTGAGTAAGTAAAGGTTACATCGTTAGGATCAAGATCCATTTTTAACACAAGGCCAGTTTTGTTCAGCGGCTTGTATGGGCCAGTTAAAGAATTAGAAACATAGCCAAGCATGTAAATATCGTTAGACGTGATGCCGTCAATTGTCATTTTTGATCCGCGGGAGTCAGTGAACAGATACCATTTGCCGTTCATTTTAAATACGTTCGCACGTTCAATTTCGTCTGTTACTGTGTTAGATGCAATCAGCGGTTTCATCACTTTTTTCAGTGTGTAGTCATCGTTTAGCTCAATCATGCCGAGTGCGCCGTTAGCTAATTCAGCAGTGCGCTTTTTATCACTTTGCAGAAGTTTTTGACTTTCTTGACGGAAGAACGATGTGCTTTTGCCATAGTATGCTTTGTTAAATAAAGATTCTTCGCCTTGGTAGCCATCTTCAGTTCCAGTGTTTGCTTCAAATACTAAGTATTTGTGGCCTTTATCTTCTACGTAGTGAGGATCTCTCAGCGTATGGTTATCGCCTGAGCTGTAGTTGCCTTCATCGATGAACTGCTGTACATTTTGATACGTTTTGCCATCGCCGTCAAAGATTGATTTATGATCCTCTACACCGTTGATGTTCAAAGAGTTGTCTGATGTTGATACGTTAACTTGTGCAGTTGTCAGTGTTTGTTTGCCGTAATGTGTACCGGAAAAGTCAGTGTAGAACAAACGGATGTGACCGTCAGATGTGAATGTCGCTGAGCCAGACCATTCTTGTGTTTGTTCTTTCAGGATTGAATCATTTGCATCGAATTTGTCGCTGTCTTTGAAGACGCGGCCAGCGTTTTTCCAGCTGTCAATAGAAGTTTCGCCGACTTTTTGATAGAACATGTAGATAGATGTGTCATCCGCATTTTTAGGATCTCCGGCTAATGCAAAGACGATGTGGTAGCCGTGATAGTTTGCGACTGTGCCGTCAGCGTTTTGCAATGGCCAGCTGTCCCAAACGTCCAGGCCTTTTGCAGAAGAGATGTTTTTAATTGTGGACGAATCGAATTCAGGCACTTGATATTTTTCATTTTTTTGCTGTTCAGGGATTTGCAGCATATCATGGCGTGTAATATGGGAAATGCCGTAAGTTTCTTTATATGGTTTTTGAGTTGTTTCTTTCGCAAACGCTTGAGTCGCGCCTCCTGCCAGCAGTGCAGTAGTAAAGGTTAGTACTGTTGCTTGTTTTGCAAACTTTTTGATGTTCATCGTTCATGTCTCCTTTTTGTATGTACTGTGTTAGCGGTCTGCTTCTTCCAGCCCTCCTGTTTGAAGTTGGCAAGTCAGTTACGCACAATAAAAAAGACCTAAAATATGTAAGGGGTGACGCCAAAGTATACACTTTGCCCTTTACACATTTTAGGTCTTGCCTGCTTTATCAGTAACAAACCTGCGTGATTTACTTTTCGACCTCATTCTATTAGACTCTCGTTTGGATTGCAACTGGTCTATTTTCCTCTTTTGTTTGATAGAAAAACATAAACGGATTATAATATTACAGGTCTAAGGAACTAAAATATCTATCAATTTCTTTTCGTTCTCTGCATTTTTTATTGCCTCTGTCGCATAGGCATAAAGTTGCCTTTTTTATAATCATTCAGAAAATTGCACAAGATTTCATTCCACTAAATAAAAGTATACAGCGTGTATACGTGATCGATTAAAAAGGATCTCTAACTGAGGGATATTTCAAAATATTTGAAACGTTCATAGCCTGGTAACGTACAAAGCTATGGGAGGTGGAGAAATGAAGCAGAATAAAAGAAAGCATCTTCAGACGTTATTTGAGACATTAGGCGAAAAACATCAGTTTAACGGGACGGTTCTGGCTGCGGAGGGTGGCGATATTTTATATCATCACTCTTTTGGTTATGCGGAAATGACGGAAAAACGCCCGTTGCAAACCAACTCTTTGTTTGAGTTAGCGTCTCTGTCGAAGCCTTTTACAGCTTTGGGAATCATCTTGCTGGAGGAGAAGGGGATTCTCAGCTATGAAGACCAAGTGGGGCGCTGGCTGCCTGGCTTTCCGTATCAGGGCGTAACGATTCGGCATTTATTGAACCATACGTCAGGGCTTCCTGATTATATAGGTTGGTTTTTTGCCAATTGGGATCAAAACAAGATTGCGGTGAATCAGGATATTGTCGATATGCTGATGAATGAGGGGCTGCCCGGTTATTTTGAACCGAATGAAGGCTGGCTGTACAGCAATACAGGGTATGTTCTGCTGGCGGTTATCATTGAAAAAGCATCTGGCATGAGTTATGCGGATTTTATGAAAACAAGTATTTTTTCACCGATCGGCATGAATGAAACAAGAGTGTATAACAGGAGGCTTTTGCCTGAGCGAATTGATCATTATGCATATGGATATGTGTATGATGTACACTCCGAAACATACGTCCTTCCAGACGACCTGGAGGAAACGAACTATGTTGTGTACCTTGATGGCATACAAGGGGATGGGACGGTGAACTCTGTCACAAGCGATTTATTTCGTTTTGATCAGGCTTTATACCAGGACGAATTCATCAGCAAGGCTTCTAAGGAATCCGCGTTTTCTCCAGTGCGCCTCAATAATGGAGAAACAATTGATTATGGCTTTGGCTGGGTACTGCAAAACAGTCCTGAAAAAGGGCGGGTTGTCAGCCATAGCGGAGGATGGCCCGGCTATTCAACGATGATGATCCGATATATCGATCATCGTAAAACGCTGATCTATTTGAGTAATAAGGAAGAGGATACTGAATATGAACAAGCGATTCTGAAGGCGGCGGAACATATTCTATTTGGCCAGCCATATGAGGTCCCGGAACGTCCTGCTGATAAAAAGAAAAAAGCAATTGATACGGCGATATACAGCCGCTATGTTGGCAGCTACTTGCTTCAGGATGGGACGGCTGCACGGGTGACAGCCGAGAATGAACGGCTTTATTTGGAGATCACCGGGCAGCTGAGACTGGAGTTATTTCCTTCCTCGGAAACGCGTTTTTTTCTGCGAGCATTGTCTGTTGAAGTCGAGTTTATGTTAGGCGAGGATGCTGCGAAAAGCTTTATCCTCTATGAGGATGGCTCAGAGGAAGAAGCGGTCCGCACGAATGAGAAAGGAATGAACTAGATGATCGGAATATTAGCCGGAATGGGGCCGAAATCGACCTCGCCGTTTATTGATAAGGTGATTGATTACTGTCAGAAGCTGTATGGGGCTTCAAACGACATTGACTATCCGCACATGATGATCTATTCATGCCCGACTCCCTTCTATGCAGATCGTCCGATTGACCATGATGAGATGAAAAAAGCGATTATCGACGGAGCGGTAAAGCTCGAGAAAACAGGCGTTGATTTCATTGCGCTGCCTTGTAATACGGCGCATGTCTACTATGAAGAGATTTAGCAGTCATTGTCGGTTCCTTTGTTAAATATCGTTGAGGAAACGATAAAAGAGATTCCGCATCCTGCAAAAAAAGCGGTGGTGTTAGGAACAGAGCCAACCATCCAATCCGCCATCTACCAAAATGGGCTGAAGGCAAATGGACAAGAAGTTGTTCACAAGGACCATTGGCAGCACGCTGTGAACCGGCTTATTGCCGCAATCAAACAGCCAAATCATATGCAGCATACACAAGCATTGTGGCAGACGCTATATGAAGAAATCAGTCAGCATGCAGACATCATCATTTCAGCCTGCACGGATTTAAATGCGGTGTTAGATCATTTTCAAAGTGAGATTCCGATGATAGATTCCTCTGCCTGTCTTGCAAAAAGCACTGTCAGCACATATCTTGCGTATCAAAGCTAGCTTCAGACAAGGACTGTCTTCAAACAGTCCTTGTTTTTTTTTGTTCCTATTGTTTGACAGTTAACTGCAATGGTGTTAAAGTGAACATGTAAATAGTTACATGATTTTTTCTGAAGGTGAGGTGGTGCTCTTGAAGAAGCCGGTTTTAAAACCATTCGCCTCTTTAGAAATCAAGGTTGATCCGCCTATCACAATTGGTGAGACAGGCCTGGGGCTGAGACGATTTATTTCGATTCGTTCGGGAACAATAACCGGGGAAGTAAAGGGACGTGTTTTGCCGGGCGGCGTCGATTCGCAAATGATTCGTGCTGACGGCAGAACCGATTTATCTGCCAGGTATGTAATCGAAACAGCAGATCATGAACTGATTTACATTGAAAACAATGGAATACGGCAAGTCAGCGAGCCGTTTCGAAAACAAGCGGCAGCCGGGGAAATCATTGATCCGGAGCATGTTTATTTTCGTACGGTACCGACGTTTGAAACAGGCAGTGAAGCCTATCAATGGCTGCATGACCGCTTGTTTATCGGTTCCGCAGAAAGAACCCCTGATTACGTTCGACTAGACATTTATGAAGTACAGTAAAAGACTAAGGAGAGTGTGAAAGATGGACAACTTTATCGGAAGCCACATGATTTATACGTATGAAAACGGTTGGGAATACGAGATTTATATTAAAAACGACCATACAATTGATTATAGAATTCATAGCGGAATGGTTGCCGGACGCTGGGTTCGGGATCAGGAAGTGAATATTGTCAAACTGACAGAAGGCGTATATAAAGTGTCTTGGACAGAGCCGACTGGCACGGATGTTTCATTAAACTTTATGCCAAATGAAAAACGCATGCACGGCATTATTTTCTTCCCGAAATGGGTGCATGAACATCCTGAAATTACAGTGTGCTTCCAAAATGACCACATTGACTTGATGAAAGAATCACGCGAAAAATATGAAACGTATCCAAAATACGTTGTACCTGAATTTGCGGAAATTACATTTCTGAAAAATGAGGGAGTCGACAATGAAAAAGTGATTTCGAAGGCTCCTTATGAAGGAATGACAGACGATATTCGTGCGGGAAAATTATAAGAAACATCAAAACCCGGAAAAGAGAATTACTTCTCTTTCCCGGGTTTTTTTTTTGCTGAGTATGTGGGAACCATCATAATTCCCGCGAAAAACAGTGTGATGCCAGTCCAGCGCATAGGCTGGTAATAGGCTGTGTCCCGTAAACATAACACGGCCGATAAAATAATGATACAAGCTGCCACAACAATGACAGCACCAATATATCCTGTTTTCCTCATGTTTATTCTCCTTTTGAAGGGAATAATTTCTGCCTTTTTTCAGAATCCGGATCGTTTTCGATCACAATCTCCGAATCAAAAATCAGCGTCTCTCTCGTTTCTTCGTGATACGCCGGCCAATTCACAGCTTCGGTGCTTGGGTTTCCTGTTTTGGCGAACGTGATCCATGCTGATTGTATCGTGTGAGAAAGCTGTTTCACCTCATCCGTAACCTCCGCGTTTGCCATCCGCTTCAACCCATCCAGATTTCCAAAGACAAAAGGAAGCTCTAATGCGTGAAACGCTTTATTGTACGGCGGCTTCTCCGGGTGCCAATCGAACCTGTACATCCAAACCGGGGCGTAGTGGGACTGTGCGGATGCATAGGCAACGGCCGGGCGCCAAAATAACAAATCAGTCATCATGTGAATCTGGCTTTCCAGAGAACGCGGATACAGATCGGCGGCTTTCTTGGCCAGCGGCTGCCCTAATAAATACTCGAGTGCAGCATCAAGCGTTTCCTGAGAATGAACGTCTGAATCAGGGGTGAAAAATAAATATCCTTCATCACGGGTTGTTCCGATTAATAGCGGAATGCCGGCAGCAGCCCCTTCTGCTATTGCTTTTTCTGGTTCAGCAGGCAGTGTTTTCGGATCAAGGGCGGGCTGGAAAAACAGATGAAAGATATTCTCTTTTTCTGCGATCCGAAGCTGATCCGCCGCTTTTAGCAAATCTTCTGCAGAAACCGTATGCAATTGATCCAGTTGGCTCTCGTTAATCCCAAGGATTTGTAACAAGGCTGCCGCGGTGCTCGCCGCTTGTTCTTTCGTCATCGTTCGAGAAGCGCCGCTTTCCATGATGGCTTTCTGGTACAGGCCTTTTGCCGCAGGCATTGCGAGCAGCGCGGCAATGCTCATGCCGCCGGCGGATTCTCCAAATACTGTTACGTTATCGGGATCACCGCCAAACGCTGAGATATTCTCCCGCACCCATTTCAGTGCGGCGGCTTGGTCTAAAAGCCCAAGGTTATCGGAATACGCCTCATCAAATGAAGACAAGTGCAAAAAGCCAAACGGCCCCAGCCGATAGTTCAGTGTAACGACAATGACTTCTCCCTGCGCCGCAAGTTTTGATCCGTCATACAATGGATCACTGCCCGCTCCAAGATAAAAAGCGCCGCCGTGAATCCACACCATGACAGGCAGGTTTTGACTTGGAGTGTCAGGCGCAAATACATTGAGATACAAGCAATCCTCGGACTGGCGCGGCAGTTCAGCATACGATAGTGAAAGTAAATCAGTCGGCTGCGGGCAAACAGGGCCATAGGCTGTAGCATCAAGTACATCTTCCCACGCTTCAGGCGGCTCAGGTGCTTTAAAACGCAATTGTCCGACAGGCGGCTTGGCAAAGGGGATGCCTTTCCATATATGTACGCCGTTTTCCGTTGTGCCTTTTACTTTGCCGTAATGAGTCGTTACTGTTTGATGAGTCATTGTGTCCTCTCCCTTTTTCACCCATTATAAACAGATTTACCCTAAAGATGCGAACGTTAGCCCTCTAGCCGATCATCATCTTCCCATCGTTTTTAAAAAGGATTTGACTTCATGGACAGTCAAGCCGATTTCTCTTGCTTCCGCCATCAGCGCTTTCCATTCTTCTATATTGGATTCCGTCAGTTTACGGTTGCGGTAAGAAGCCGTTTCAGGCTGTTCTTTCTTGAGTCTGTTCGTAAAAGTGAACAATTCTTCCTTTTCCATTCCGGCTTGTACGGCTTGCACTAAATGTACGCGCCACTCCTCTTCACCGCCGCTGATTTTTTCATACATCATTGTTTCTGCGTCAAATAATTCTGTTAATTCCACATCAAGTGTCGCTGAAACTTTTTTTAAAAATTGAACGGATGGATTCGTGTGAACGCCTCTTTCAATCTTGCTTAAATAGGATTTGGATACGCCTGACTCAACCGCCAGCTGATTAATAGAATAGCCTTTTCTTTTACGGTATAAACGGATAATTCTTCCAATCATAATGTGAAATTCTCCTCTATTCCTGTCGTTATTTCGTTCATTATAAGGAATTATTCGTTCTTTATAAAATTTAAAATAATAAGGGAAGTGCAGTAAATTAGAGGAAAATCATGATTTTGTTCTCTAAAGAGAACTTATTGGCTTATTTTGCAATTTTTAAATAATACTATTTTCTTTTATAATCCAATCATTAACAGAAAGGGGCGCGGGAAGCCAGCCGCGGGAAGGCTGAAGGCTATGAATACATGAATGAGAATATGAGTTTTAAAGAATTATATGCGATTGTCAGACACAGATTCGTGCTGATTCTGCTCATCACAATCGGCGTTACCCTGATTACGGGTTTTGTGCAATTTAAGGTTATTTCACCGACCTATCAGGCGTCGACACAGGTGCTGATTCATGAATCAGACGGTGAAGAAAACTCGAATCTCAGTGACATCCAGCGAAATCTTCAGTATAGCAGCACGTTCCAATCGATTATGAAAAGCACTGCCTTGATGGAAGAGGTCAAGGCGGAATTGCACCTATCTGAATCGGCTTCCTCGCTGAAAGGAAAAGTAATCACCAGCAGTGAAAATGAATCAGAAATTATCACCGTTGCCGTCCAGGATCACGATCCGGCGAAAGCGGCTGAGATTGCGAACACATTAGTGAACAAGTTTGAAAGAGCAGTAGATGAAAGAATGAATGTACAAGGCGTACATATATTATCAGAGGCGAAGGCTTCGGAAAGCCCGATGATCAAGCCGGCCCGGCTGCGAAATATGGTCATGGCTCTTGGCGCTGCTGTCATGGGCGGCATTACACTGGCATTTTTTCTGCATTTTCTCGATGATACGTGCAAAAGCGCACGGCAGCTCAGCGAGAGAACCGGATTGCCATGCTTAGGCTCCGTTCCTGATGTTCAAAAAGGGCGGAATCGCGGGATAAAACATTTCGGGGAGTGAAGCGAGTGATCTTTAGAAAAAAGAAAGCAAGGCGGGGTTTGGCTCAAATATCTGTTTTACACAATAAATCAGTTGTTGCGGAACAATATCGCACCATCCGGACAAACATTGAGTTCTCATCTGTCCAGACCAACTTGCGATCCATCCTCGTCACCTCCTCTGTGCCTGGTGAAGGTAAATCGTTCAGTGCAGCGAATCTTGCGGCTGTCTTTGCGCAGCAGCAGGAAAAGAAAGTGCTGCTGGTGGATGCCGATTTAAGAAAGCCGACCATCAATCAGACGTTTCAGGTTGAGAATGTAACCGGGCTGACAAATGTGCTGGTCGGTAATGCTTCACTCAGTGAGACGGTGCAAAAGACGCCGATCGATAACTTATACATCCTGACAAGCGGCCCGACCCCGCCAAATCCGGCAGAACTGCTGTCTTCAAAAGCAATGGGAGATTTAATATCTGACATCTATGAACAATTCAGCCTCGTCATCTTTGATTCCCCTCCGCTTTTGGCTGTTGCCGATGCTCAGATTCTGGCAAATCAGACAGACGGCAGCGTGCTCGTCGTTTTAAGCGGAAAAACAAAAACCGATACCGTCCTGAAAGCAAAGGATGCACTGGAACAATCCAATGCGAAGCTGTTAGGCGCTCTTTTAAACAAAAAGAAAATGAAAAAATCGGAACACTATTCCTACTAGTTTTTGGAAAGGTGATGTCTCCTGACCTGTATCAATGGAGGCACTCGGCTCTGCTGTGGGCAGCTGAAGTTGCTGCCTTAGATGCTGGTCGTCGCTGGCGGGGCGTGAGGATGGGTTAAATGCCCACTTATCTGATATATACATAGGACGTGTTGTCGGTTTAGCTGCTGCCGATGTTTTGGAGAGACGAAAACCGCCGCAGCTAAACCGATAAAAGAATTAGGGGGGAATAGGTTGAGTTACCGGAGAAGACTGTCAATGATTATTGCGCTGGATACTTACCTCGTTTTAAATTCAGTTATTGCAGGATATCAATTTTTAAAAGATTCCTATCAATTTTATGACTCCGGAGCATTACTGCTTACCGCTGTCAGCTTGCTCCTCAGCTATCATGTGTGTGCTTTCCTGTTCAATCAGTATAAACAGGTGTGGACATACACCGGGCTCGGCGAGCTGCTTGTCCTGCTTAAGGGCATTACGCTTTCCGCCGCTGTGACCGGCGTCATTCAGTATGCTGTGTATCATACGATGTTCTTCCGTCTGTTAACCGCGTGCTGGGTGCTTCAGCTTTTGTCCATTGGAGGGACGCGTATTTTATCCAGAGTATTAAACGAAAGCATTAGAAAAAAACGCTGCGCCTCATCCCGCGCGCTGATTATCGGGGCGGGCTCAGGCGGGACTCTGATGGTCAGGCAGCTGCTTTCGAAAGATGAACCTGATATCATACCTGTCGCTTTTATTGATGACGACCAAACGAAACATAAATTAGAAATTATGGGTCTGCCTGTAATCGGCGGAAAAGAAAGTATCATGCCTGCGGTGCAAAAGCTCAAAATTAACTATATTATTATTGCCATTCCTTCACTCCGCACCCATGAGCTTCAGGTGTTATATAAAGAATGTGTGCGAACCGGAGTTAGCATTAAAATTATGCCTCATTTTGATGAAATGCTGCTCGGCACACGAACTGCCGGACAAATCAGAGATGTAAAAGCTGAGGATTTGCTTGGCAGAAAGCCGGTGACCCTCGACACTAGCGAAATTTCAAACCGCATCAAAGGAAAAACAGTTCTCGTCACGGGAGCGGGCGGATCAATCGGCTCGGAAATCTGCCGGCAGATCAGCGCGTTTTTGCCTAAGGAAATCATTCTGCTCGGCCATGGGGAAAACAGCATTCATTCGATTTATACAGAGCTGAATGGACGATTCGGCAAACACATTGTGCTCCATACGGAAATCGCTGATGTGCAGGACCGCGATAAAATGTTTACCTTGATGAAAAAGTACGAGCCGCATGTTGTCTACCATGCAGCTGCCCATAAGCATGTCCCTTTAATGGAACACAATCCTGAAGAGGCGGTCAAAAACAATATTATCGGAACAAAAAATGTCGCGGAAGCAGCCGATATGTCGGGAACTGAGACATTCGTGCTGATTTCATCGGACAAAGCGGTGAATCCAGCCAATGTAATGGGGGCGACAAAACGGTTCGCGGAAATGATTATTATGAATCTTGGAAAAGTCAGCAGTACCAAATTTGTTGCTGTCCGCTTCGGCAATGTACTCGGGAGCCGCGGCAGCGTCATTCCGATTTTCAAAAAACAAATTGAAAAAGGCGGCCCTGTGACAGTAACACATCCGGCAATGACCCGCTATTTCATGACGATTCCCGAGGCATCAAGGCTTGTGATTCAGGCTGGGGCATTGGCGAAAGGGCGCCAGATTTTCGTTCTCGATATGGGAGAGCCCGTAAAGATTGTGGATCTGGCCAAAAACCTCATTCATTTGTCAGGCTACACGACAGAGCAGATACCAATTGAATTCACAGGCATTCGTCCCGGCGAAAAAATGTATGAAGAATTACTGAACAAAAATGAAGTCCACGCTGAACAAGTCTTTCCAAAAATTCATATCGGTAAAGCAGTAGACGGCGATTGGCCGGTGCTGATGCGCTTTATCGAGGATTTCACTGAACTGTCGGAAGCCGACCTGAGAACGAGGCTGTTTGCGGCAATCAATACATCAGACAACATGACGGCTGCCAGTGTTCATTAGGGGGAGTGAAAATGACGAAAAAGATATTGTTTTGCGCGACTGTTGATTATCATTTTAAGGCCTTTCACCTCCCTTATTTTAAATGGTTCAAGCGAATGGGCTGGGAGGTTCATGTCGCCGCGAGCGGACAAACCAAGCTGCCGTATGTGGATGAGAAATTCTCCATCCCGATTCGCAGGTCACCATTTCACCCTCAGAATCTGTCCGTTTATAGGCAGCTGAAGAAAGTGATCGACACCCATGAATACGACATGGTTCATTGCCATACACCGGTAGGCGGCGTTCTCGCCAGGCTGGCGGCGCGGCAGGCGCGGCGGTGCGGAACGAAGGTGCTGTACACAGCGCACGGCTTTCACTTCTGCAAAGGGGCACCGATGAAAAATTGGCTTCTATACTATCCGGTCGAAAAGTGGCTTTCAGCATATACGGACTGCCTGATCACGATCAATGAAGAGGATTATACACGGGCGAAAGGACTTCAAAGGCCGGGCGGAAGGACGCAGAAAATACACGGCATTGGCGTCAATACCGAGCGTTTCCGGCCTGTTAGCCCGAAAGAGCAGCAAAGACTCAGAGAAAAACACGGATTCCGTGAAGATGATTTTATATTGGTTTATCCGGCTGAGCTTAATGTGAACAAAAATCAGAAGCTGTTAATTGAAGCCGCAGCCTTGCTAAAAGAAAACATTCCTTCGCTCCGCCTTGTGTTTGCCGGGGAAGGGGCAATGGAACAAACGTATCGAACGTTAGCTGAAAAGCTTGGCGCTTCCGCCAATGTCCGTTTTTACGGCTTTTGCCGCGACATACATGAGCTGATCCAGCTTGCAGATGTATCTGTTGCATCCAGCACGAGAGAGGGCCTTGGCATGAATGTGCTTGAGGGAATGGCGGCAGAAAAACCGGCGATCGCCACAGATAACCGCGGGCATCGGGAAATCATCCGCGACGGAGAAAACGGTTTTCTGGTCAAAATCGGTGACAGTGCTGCTTTTGCCCGCCGGATTGAACAGCTTTACCACAAGCCGGAACTCTGCCGAAAGCTTGGACAGGAAGGCCGAAAAACAGCCTTGCGCTTTTCGGAGGCGCGAACGGTGGAAGAAATGGCAGATATTTATTCCGCGTACATGGATATGGATACAAAGGAGAAAAGCGTATGAACTCAGGACCGAAAGTTTCTGTCATTATGGGCATTTATAATTGCGAGCGCACGTTGGCAGAAAGCATAGAATCCATACTCAGCCAATCCTATAAAAATTGGGAGCTGATTTTGTGCGATGATGCGTCAACAGACGGCACGCTCCGCATCGCGAAGCAGTATGCCGCGCATTACAGCGACCGCATCAAACTGATTCGAAACAAAACAAACAAGCGGCTTGCCGCATCATTAAATCATTGTCTTTCGCATGCGACAGGCGATTATATCGCACGTCAGGACGGAGATGACCTTTCGTTTCCGCGCCGTCTGGAAAAGCAGGTCGCGTTTTTAGAAAAACACCGCCACTATCAGGTGGTTGGCACCGGCATGCTTGTGTTTGATGAATTTGGCGTAAGAGGCACCCGCATCCTGCCTTCTGTTCCGGAGCCGGGCGTCATGGCAAAAGGGACCCCATTTTGCCACGGCACGATTATGATGAGAGCGAGTGCCTACCGCACGCTGAAAGGCTACCGGTCGGTGCGCAGGACGAGACGAATGGAGGATATCGATTTGTGGCTTCGCTTTTTTGAAGAGGGCTTCAGGGGCTATAATCTTCAGGAAGCCTTGTATAAAGTGAGGGAAGACAGCGATGCATTCAAACGGCGGTCATTTACGTATTCGATCGACAATGCCATCCTTGTCTATCAGGCGTGCAGACGCTTGAAGCTTCCTATATCTGATTACATATATATCGCAAAACCGTTAATCCGCGCGTTTATGCCCGCAGCCGTGATGAATCGCTACCACAAAAAAAGAGTAATGAACCAAAAGGAAGGGCTTGTCAAGCATGAATAGCGGCCAAAAACGCGTGCTCCATGTTCTCAGCGGCATGAACAGGGGAGGTGCGGAAACCATGGTGATGAATTTATATCGGAAAATGGACAGAAGCAAAGTACAATTTGATTTTTTAACGTATCGAAATGATCCGTGCGCTTACGATGAAGAGATTTTATCCTTAGGCGGGCGGCTTTTTTATGTCCCGAGCATTGGGCAAAGCAATCCGCTTACATTTGTGAGGAATGTGAGTAACGCGATAAAAGAAAACGGGCCGTTCAGCGCCGTTCATGCGCATACAGATTTCCAAACGGGTTTTATCGCCCTTGCGGCAAGGCTCGCCGGAGTGCCGATCAGGGTCTGCCATTCCCACAATACGTCTTGGAAGACCGGCTTCAATTGGAAGGATCGCTTGCAGCTGATGGTGTTCAGGCGGCTCATCTTGGCGAATGCGACAGCGCTGTGTGCCTGCGGAGAGGATGCGGGCAGGTTTTTATTTGGACAGTCCAACATGGAGCGGGAGCGTGTTCACCTCCTTCCGAACGGGATTGATCTTGAGCTGTTCGTCCCAAATGGGCAGGCGGCTGATGAAGAAAAAACAGCCCGCGGTATTGCAGCTGACCGGCTCATCATTGGCCATGTGGCCCGGTTTCATGAAGTGAAAAACCATGCGTTTCTCCTGAAGCTTGCCGCACATCTCAAAGAAAGAGGCGTTCGCTTTCAGCTTGTTCTCGCAGGTGACGGGCCGCTGCGTGAGAAAATGGAAGAGGAGGCGCGGCGGCAGGATCTGTTGTCAGAGGTTCTCTTTTTAGGCACTGAAGACCGCATTCATGAATTGATGCGTACATTCGATGTATTTGTCATGCCGTCTCTGTACGAAGGCTTGCCGGTTGTGCTTGTGGAAGCGCAGGCGTCGGGGCTTCCATGCATCATTTCAGACAGCATTACAGAAAAAGTCGACGCCGGGCTCGGGCTTGTCACAAGATTAAGTCTCTCTGAGCCGATCAGCGTTTGGGCTGAAACCATTGCAAGAGCGGCCGCCGCAGGCAGGCCGAAGCGCGAGCTCATCAAGGAAACACTCGCCCAACTTGGCTACGATGCACAGCAAAATGTAGGAGCGCTGCTGAATGTATACAACATCAGCACGGAAAAGGACAATAACCGATGATTGTATATGCCGTCAATATGGGGATTGTCTTTGTTTGGTCTTGGTTCGCTAAAATGTGCGGCGGCCGTGACGATTCGCTTGCCACAGGGTATCGGCCGAATAAGCTTTTGATCTGGATTCCGCTAGCTTCACTTGTGCTCGTGTCAGGTCTCCGCTACCGAGTTGGCACGGATTTTCAGACGTACACACTGCTGTACGAATTGGCGGGCGATTATCAAAATGTGTGGCAGATATTCGGTTTCGGCACAGCGAAAACAGCGACAGATCCGGGGTTTACCGCACTCCTTTGGCTGATGAATTTTATCACAGAAGATCCGCAAATCATGTATTTTACGGTTGCGGTCGTGACCTATAGCTTTATTATAAAGACACTCGCCGACTATGGCAGGCCGTTTGAGCTGAGTGTCTTTTTATTTTTGGGAACCTTTCATTATTACGCGTCTTTTAACGGCATCAGGCAATACATGGTGGCAGCTGTTTTGTTTTGGGCGCTCCGTTATATCATCAGCGGGAACTGGAAGCGATATTTCCTGATTGTGCTGGTCAGCTCGCTCTTTCATTCGTCCGCGCTGATTATGATTCCAGTGTACTTTATTATCAGAAGAAAAGCCTGGTCTCCGGCGATATTCGGCCTATCCGCTTTATTTCTCGGCATGACCTTTTTATATCAAAAATTTATTTCTGTGTTTGTCGTTGTACTTGAAAACAGCTCATACAGCCATTATGAAAAATGGCTCATGACAAACACAAATGGAATGAATGTGATCAAAATCGCTGTTTTGGTTCTGCCGCTGTTCCTTGCATTTTGCTATAAAGAACGACTGCGGAGTCTGTGGCCGCAAATTGATATTGTCGTCAATTTGTGCCTGCTAGGTTTTTTGTTCGGCCTTTTGGCCACAAAGGACGTGATTTTTGCCAGATTCAATATTTATTTCGGCCTGTATCAAATGATCCTAGTCCCTTATTTCGTCAGGATATTTGATGAAAAATCGAACGCTCTTATCTATATTGCTATCGTTGTTTGTTATTTTCTTTACAGTTATTTGCTTATGCCGGTTGATTCATCGGTTCTGCCTTACAGAACGATTTTTTCCCGGTAATTTATGCACGAGGAGCCGGTCATTATGGAAACACCTGCGGTTAGTCTGTTAGTCGCTGTTTATAACACAGAAACATATATCAGAACGTGTCTCGAATCACTGCGGAACCAGACAGTGGACAATATTGAAATCATCATCGTCAATGACGGTTCAGCTGACGCCAGCCCGGATATCGCGGAAGAATACGCCAAAATGGACAACAGGTTTAAGGTGATTCATCAGGAAAACCAGGGGCTCGGTGCGGTTCGGAATAAAGGCATTGAAGCTGCACGCGGCGAATTTATCGCGTTTATCGATTCAGACGATTGGATCGAGCCTGATTATTGCGAGCAGATGCTCCGCGCAGCAGGCGATGAAACTGATCTGGTCATTTGCAATTACGCCGCGGAGTTTGAAGATACTGGCAAAACCATGGACTCAGACATTGCCCAAACCTATCAGGATCAGCCGAAGGAGCATTATATCAAGGCATTATTCGAAGGGAAGGTCAGAGGGTTTTCATGGAACAAACTGTATAGAAGAAGCATGATTGAAGCCCATCGGCTGTCGTTTCCGCTCCGAGGCGAGCTGGAGCATGTCGAGGATCAGTTTTTCAGCTTCAGGGCTCATTTTTTCGCCCGCTCGGTATCCTATGTAAAAGCGCCGCTCTATCATTACCGAATTCACCTTTCCTCCATTGTGCAGCGCTATCAGAAAAAACTGTTTGAATCAGGGCTTGCGCTGTATGAGGCGAATGCGGCGTTTTTACAGGAGAACAACAAACTGGAGGAGTACCGCAAGGAGCTTGATACCTTTATCGTTCTTCACAGCAGCATCTGTATGCTGAATGAATGGAAAACGAGCGGCAGCCGCCGGCTGTTTGAAAAGCTTAGAAATGTTGGCGTGATATGCGCGGACCCGGTGTTTCAAGAAAGTCTTTCAAAAACGGGAACAGCGCCTTTTGACGCAAAACGGTCATGCCTGCTTCTGATGGCGAAATACAGAATGATTCCGTTCGTCGCGATGGCATCGGCTGTGTATCAGCGGGTGATCGAGTACAAAATGAGAAACAGAGGGTGAGGACATGTCGTTACAATCGTTGAAAATTAATTTTGCAGAATGGCTGCTGCTTAAGGTCAAATACCCGTCCCAATATTGGCTGGGAGCGGCAGACCAGCCGGTAAAGGCCGCAGCACATCAGAAAAAAATCATACTGACCCTGCTGCCGTCACATGACAATTTGGGAGATCACGCAATTGCTTATGCCAGCAAGACATTTCTTGAGCAAGAATACCCGGACTTTGACATCATCGAGGTCGATATGAAGGACATTTACAAATCAGCAAAAAACCTGATCCGCTCGCGCCATCCGGAGGATATGGTCTTTATCATCGGCGGCGGAAACATGGGGGATTTATACCGTTATGAGGAGTGGACACGCCGCTTCATCATTAAAACATTTCATGACTATCGGGTTGTCCAGCTTCCGGCAACGGCTCATTTTTCCGACACGAAAAAAGGGCGGAAAGAGCTGAAGCGGGCACAGAAAATTTATAATTCGCACCCGGGCCTGTTGCTGATGGCGCGGGATGAAACAACGTATCAATTTATGAAACAGCATTTTCAAGAAAAAACAATTCTGAAGCAGCCGGACATGGTGCTGTATTTAGACAGAAGCAAGGCCCCCGCAGAGCGCGAAGGGGTTTATATGTGTTTGCGCGAGGACCGGGAAAGCGTGCTTCAGGAGGAGCAGAGAAACCGGCTCAAAGCTGCGCTATATGAGGAATTCGGCGAGATCAATGCCTTTACGACAACGATTGGGCGCCGGGTCAGCCGCGATACACGGGAACAAGAGCTTGAAGCACTGTGGTCTAAGCTGCAAAGCGCAGAAGCCGTCGTCACAGACAGGCTTCATGGCATGATTTTTTGCGCGCTGACAGGAACGCCGTGTGTTGTTATTCGCTCCTTTGACCATAAGGTGATGGAAGGCTATCAATGGCTCAAAGACATCCCATTCATGAAGCTGATTGAAGATCCGGAGCCGGAGCGTGTAACAGCCGCAGTCAATGAGCTTTTAACAAAAGAAACACCCCGTGGCGGCTTTCCGAGAGATGTGTATTTTAAAGGTCTGCGTGACAAAATCAGCGGTGAAGCGCAATGACCCCGCTCGTCAGCATTATTGTCCCGTTGTATAATGTTGAACCATTTATAGGGGAATGCATTGATTCTTTGCTTGGCCAAACGCTTTCTGATATTGAAATCATCCTCGTGAATGACGGAACACCGGATCGGTCAGGCGAAATTGCAGAGGATTATGCAAAAAGGGATGCGAGAATCCGGGTCATTCATCAGGCAAACGGCGGGCTTAGTTCAGCGCGAAATACGGGAATAAAGGCCGCGCGGGGCACTTACATCGGCTTTGTAGACGGAGACGATTATGTATCATCAGCCATGTTCCAGAGGCTGGCTGAAGAAGCGGAGCAAAATCGGCTCGACATCGCCGGATGCGGTTTTTACAAGCAGTCACCGGACAGGCGGACATATGTGGCGCCGCAGCTTGAGGCAAACCGCGTGCTGACAAAAAAAGAAATGACTGAATGGCTTAAATATGCTCACGAAACGAGATTTATCTGGTATGTATGGCGTTATCTTTACCGCCGTGAGCTTTTTGATAGGGCGAATCTGATGTTTGAGGAAGACATCCGTTTTGCTGAAGACTCTCCCTTTAATTTGTCCGCTTTTCGCGAAGCGGAGAGGGTGAAAATGCTTGATGAAGGATTGTACATTTATCGTGAAAACCCGAACAGCCTGACAGAAATTCCTTATAAGCCGGCGATGGATGAACATCTTCAAAAACAATATCAGGCTAAAATCGCATTCTACAATCACTATGGCTTAGCAGGCGCATGCCAAGAAGATCTGAATGTGTACATTTGCAGGCACCAGCTTCCGATGCTTTTGGCAAATGCCTGTGCTTCTCCGAATTCGCCGAAAGACATCAAAAAAAAGATCAGACAGATTTTGTCCTATGACATGGTGCGGCAGGCTGTCAGACATACACCGTTTCAGCATGAGAAATTATTAAGAGGAGAGCGTTTGATATTGGCACTGTGTAAATGGCGGCTCACTTTTCTCATCAAGCTGTTTTTCGAGCAGCGGGGGACGATGAAAGGCAGTGCGAAGCAGGCATGAAATTCACGATAAACTTCAGCGCGAATCTCACGGCTTTTCTCTTGTCTGTTTTCCTATCGGTTTGGATGACGCCTTTTATTGTCAAAACGCTCGGTGTGGAAGCGTTCGGCTTTGTTCACTTGACACAAAATGTGATTAATTACTTTTCGATTATCACCGTGGCTCTCAGCTCGGTTGTCGTTCGCTTCTTTTCTGTTGCTGCCCACAGGGGAGAGCGGGAGAAAGCAAATGCGTATATCAGCAATTATTTAGCGGCCTCTGTTTTGATTTCATTTCTTCTCTTGCTGCCGCTTGCGGGCTCGGCTTCTTTTGTTGACCGCGTTATGAATGTGCCGCAAGCGCTTTTGGCTGATGTGCGTGTGTCGATTTTGATCGGCAGTCTGCTGTTTATCTTAACGTTTCTGACGGCTGGTTTCGGGGCTGCACCATTTTATGCCAACCGCCTTTACATCACAAGTTCCATTCAGGCGGTGCAAATGCTTGTACGCGTGCTGTCTGTGCTGCTCCTGTTTGCATGCTTTGCGCCAAAAATCTGGCAGATCCAGCTTGCCGCTTTAGCTGGTGCTGTCATCGCGTCTGTACTGTCTTTCTATTTCTTCAAAAAGCTGATTCCATGGTTTTCGTTCCGTATGAAAGATCTTTCATTCCGCACAAGCAAGGAGCTGTTTCAAGCGGGCGCATGGAGCTCCGTCAATCAAATCGGCGTCCTGCTTTTTTTGCAGATTGATCTGTTAACCGCCAATTTGATGCTTGGAGCGTCCGCATCCGGGAAATACGCGGCGATTATCCAGTTTCCGCTGCTTTTGCGCAGCTTGGCCGGAACGGTCGCATCCCTGTTTGCGCCTATCATGACTTCATATTATTCAAAAGGCGATATGGACGGATTGATGAATTACGCCAATAAGGCAGTGAGGCTGAATGGCCTTTTGCTTGCACTTCCTGCTGCCTTATTGGGCGGGTTGGCGGGGCCTTTTCTGACAATCTGGCTCGGACCGTCCTTTTCGTCGATAGCACCGCTTTTATTTATTCATGCCGGATACTTGGTGATCAGTCTCGCCTTTATGCCGCTGTTTTATATTTGGACCGCTTTTAATCAACAAAAAACACCGGCGATTGTTACCCTGCTGTTAGGCGCAGTGAATGTGGTGCTGGCCGTCACGCTGAGCGGGCCGGCTCATCTCGGTCTGTACGGCATAACATTGGCCGGGGCGATTTCCCTTATTTTAAAGAATGCCATCTTTACGCCGCTTTACGTATCCCGCATTACAGGCTGTAAAAAGCACGTGTTCTTTAAAGGCATCATCGGGCCTCTTTCAGCCGCTGTGTTTGCCTGGACGGTTTGTAAGGCCATGCAGTTTGTTGTGAAGATTGACGGCTGGACGTCACTGATAGTGACGGGAGTGACAGTCAGCTTTTGCTATGCTGTTTTCGCTTTTATGCTCGTTTGTACAAAAGAGGAAAGACAGCTGGTACTAAAACGGTTTCGAAAAACGAAAGGAGCTGTGAATCTTTGATCCTGAAACGACTTTTTGATCTGACGGCCGCCATTTTTTTGTTGTGCTGTACGAGTGTGATCATTCTGTTCACCATCGCCGTTGTCAGGCTGAAAATAGGATCACCTGTCTTCTTTAAGCAAGTAAGGCCGGGCCTGCACGGCAAACCGTTCACCCTGTATAAGTTCCGGACAATGACGGATGAACGGGACAGTGAAGGAAATCTGCTGCCCGATGAAGTTAGGCTGACGAAAACAGGCAGGCTGATCAGAAAGCTAAGCATTGATGAGCTTCCGCAGCTTCTGAATGTTCTGAAGGGCGATCTCAGCCTTGTCGGGCCGCGGCCGCTTTTGATGGACTATCTGCCCCTTTATACAGAAAAACAGGCCCGGCGCCATGAGGTGAAGCCGGGTATCACAGGCTGGGCGCAAATCAATGGCAGAAACGCGATTTCCTGGGAAAAGAAATTTGAATTAGATGTTTGGTACGTTGACAACCGATCATTTTTTCTCGATTTGAAAATTCTATGTTTGACGGTGCGAAAGGTTCTTGTTTCAGAAGGGATTCAGCAAACCAATCATGTGACCGCGGAACGGTTTACCGGAAGCGGAGATGTGTCCTCATGAAAAACGTGGCCATTGTGGGTGACGGCGGACACGGAAAGGTGATCAGAGAGCTGATTAACGCCCGCGCAGATACGCGTTTAGCCGCGGTGCTGGATGATAAATTCAAAACGTTCGAAGGCGGAAAAGAATGGTACACAGGCCCGCCGGAAGCTATTAGTGAATTGCGCAGGCTCATTCCCGATGTGCTGTTTTTGATTGCTGTTGGAAATAACAGTGTCAGAAAACAGCTGACTGAACGACTGGGACTGAAGAAAGATGATTTTATTACATTGATTCACCCGTCAGCCATTATCAGCAAATCGGCTTCTATCGGGGAAGGGACAGTGATTATGGCGGGCGCAATCATTCAGGCGGATGCGCGAATCGGCGCCCACTGCATCATCAATACGGGCGCAGTGGCAGAGCATGACAATCAAATCAGCGATTACGTTCATCTGTCCCCGCGTGTCACACTGTCAGGAGCGGTTTCCGTTCAGGAAGGCGCTCACGTTGGAACCGGTGCGTCCGTCATACCGCAGATCACAATCGGGGCTTGGAGCATTGTCGGCGCCGGCTCTGCGGTAATCCGTTCCATACCGGATAGGGTAACGGCGGCCGGGGCACCGGCACGCATCATTTCTTCCATTCAAACATCAAACAAAGGATGATTCTATGCATAAAAAAATCTACTTATCTCCCCCTCACATGAGCGGCAGGGAGCAGCACTATATTTCGGAAGCCTTTCGCTCAAACTGGATCGCGCCGCTTGGGCCGCTCGTGAATTTATTTGAAGAACAGCTGGCAGAACGCGTCGGTGTAAAAGCAGCAGCTGCGGTCAGCTCTGGAACGGCTGCGATTCATCTGGCGCTGCGTTTGCTTGAGGTAAAAGAAGGAGACAGCGTGTTTTGCCAGTCCTTCACATTTGTAGCAACCGCCAATCCGATTTTATATGAAAAAGCGGTGCCCGTCTTTATTGATTCTGAGCCTGACACATGGAATATGTCGCCGAAAGCCCTTGAAAGAGCATTGCAGGAAGCGAAAAGAAACGGAACTCTGCCAAAAGCCGTTATTGCCGTCAATCTATATGGGCAGAGCGCGAAAATGGATGACATTGTAAGCCTGTGTGATGCATACGGAGTTCCTGTCATTGAGGACGCAGCCGAATCTCTCGGAACAGTCTACAAAGGGAAGCAAAGCGGGACATTCGGGCGCTTCGGCATTTATTCATTTAACGGGAACAAAATCATCACCACATCAGGCGGAGGGATGCTCGTTTCAAATGATGAAGCCGCAATGGAAAAAGCAAGATTTCTCGCTTCGCAGGCTCGAGAGCCGGCTGTTCATTATCAGCACAGTGAAATGGGGCATAATTACAGGCTGAGCAATATTTTAGCCGGTGTGGGCATTGCCCAGCTCGAGGTGCTGGATGAGCGCGTAGAGAAAAGAAGGACCATTTTTACGAGATATAAAAATGCACTCGGTCACTTAGCCGGCGTCCGCTTTATGCCGGAGTACGCAGCAGGCGTATCCAATCGCTGGCTCACCACGCTCACGCTTGATAACGGGCTCAGCCCCTATGACGTAGTTCAACATCTTGCTGAAGAAAACATTGAAGCCCGTCCGCTGTGGAAGCCGCTCCATACCCAGCCGCTGTTCGATCCTGCTTTGTTTTATTCCCATGAAGATACAGGAAGCGTATGCGAAGAGCTTTTCAAGCAAGGGATCTGTCTCCCATCCGGGTCAAATATGACAGAAGATGAGCAAGATCGGGTCATTGACGTGCTACTGCACTTATTCCAAAATGCCGAGGTGAAGAAATGGACAGCAAGCATTCGATGATCAGCCTGAAACAGAAATTGTCCGGGCTGCTCGACGTCATTCCGAAACAATCTGAGATCGTATATGCGGACTATCCTCTATATGGGAATGTAGGGGATTTATTTATTATGAAAGGAACAGAAGCCTTCTTTCAAGAACACGGGATTCGGGTCAGAAAACGCTGGAATCCTGACAATTTTCCAGTCGGGCGAAAGCTGGACCCTAATCTTATCATCGTCTGCCAGGGAGGCGGAAACTTCGGGGATCTGTATCCGTATTATCAAGGCTTTAGAGAGAAAATCATCCAAACCTATCCGAACCACAAAATTGTGATCCTACCGCAATCGATTTATTTTCAAAACAAAGACAACCTCAAGCGGACGGCGGAGATATTTTCTAAGCATGCGAATCTCCACATCATGACAAGGGAAAAAGCCTCCTATGCTACGGCGCAGGCTTATTTTTCAAGAAATCGCATTCAGCTTCTGCCTGATATGGCTCATCAGCTGTTTCCCGTCATTCCCACGCAGCAGCCGTCTAATCAAAAGCTGAGATTTATCCGAACAGATCATGAAGCAAACCAGGAGCTTCAGGAACACGCAAAAGCGGAGAGCTACGACTGGCGCACGGTCCTGTCAGCTTCAGACCGCCGGACGATCGCTTTTCTGCAAACGCTCAACGTCCTGAACAAAAAAGCGGGCAACCCTTTGCCTATTGCGTATATATGGGGAAAATACTCGGATTATATCGTCAAAAAAGCCATTCGGTTTTTCAGCCGTTACGAATCGGTGGAAACATCAAGGCTGCACGGCCACATCTTGTCTTCTCTTCTTCAAAAAGAAAACACGGTCATTGATAATTCCTATGGGAAAAACGCCAATTACTTTCATACCTGGATGGAAGGAGTGCCAAGCACCCAGCTCATCCAGGACGCCTCAAAGAAGGAAAACCTTCCTGCTCACGTGTGAGCGGAAGGTTTATTTTGATTCTCCACGTTTGACTTTGTTGTATGCTTCATCTAAATGCTGAATCCGCTTTAAGACGACAGCGTTTTTCGTCAGCTGGTCTTGCACGAGCGTTGAGACGACGGAACGGTAGTAGCTGTTCATCGCGTGGATTTTATCCTCAGACTGATTCATTTCAATATGCTGTTTTAAATTCTCAATAAAATAAGGGACGGAAAAAAGTTCAGACATTTCTTTGGCAGCTCCTTTTTCATAAATGTATACGGTGTGATCTCAATCATGTACAATGAAGAAAGGGGAGTGAGCAAGATGGATATGAAACTTCAGCAAGTACAAGTATTAAAGCCTCAACTGACACAGGAGCTCAGGCAGGCCATCACGCTGCTTGGCTATCATTCGGCAGAGCTTGCCGAGTACATTGATGAGCTCTCACTGGAAAACCCTCTTATTGAACGAAAGGAAACAGACACACCGCCACTATCTTACCATAAAACAAATAAAAACAGGATGAATGCACAGGAAGCGGGCCTTCAATTAAGTGATCCGCAAAAAACATTGCAGGATGCGTTAAAACAGCAGTCACTCGATATGAATCTGTCAAACACTGAAAAAAAGATTTTTAATTATCTGATTTATTCGCTTGATTCAAACGGATACTTGGAAGAAGATGTGGAGGAGGCGGCACAGCGCTTATCTGTATCGGCCAAGGAAACAGAGGCTGTTTTGGCAAAACTCCAGTCACTAGAGCCGGCTGGAATCGGCGCGAGATCTTTGCAGGAATGCATCCTTCTTCAATTACAGCGGCTGCCGAATAGAAATGAACACGCGGAAATGCTTGTTTCTGCTCATTTTGATGCTTTTGCGCAAAAAAAGTGGAAAGCGCTTTCAGTGGAGACTGGAATTCCGCTTGATACCATTCAGGATATCTCAGATGATATAGCGGCTCTTCATCCAAGACCGGGTCTTCTGTTTGCCCGGCCAGAGCAAGATGTGTATATCGAGCCTGACATTTTTATCACTGTAAAAAACGGGCACATTGCAGCGGAGCTGAATACCCGCTCGTTTCCCGAAATCGATCTGCATCCGCAGTACAGTACGCTTTTATCATCAGGCTCCTGTCAGGATACTGTCTCTTATTTATCCGCGAAATATCAGGAATGGCGCTGGCTGAGCCGCGCGCTGCGACAGCGAAAACAGACCATCACGAGGATAATCAATGAGCTGATCACACGCCAAAAGGATTTCTTTCTGAAAGGGCGAAGCGCAATGAAACCGCTGACTCTCAGGGAGATAGCAGACTGCTTAAGCCTTCATGAATCAACTGTGAGCCGGGCCATTAAAGGGAAAACGATACAAACGCCTTACGGGCTGTTTGAGATGAAACTCTTTTTCTCAGCAAAAGCCGAGGCTTCAGGAGATGGAGATGCGTCGAATTATGCAGTCAAAATGCATCTTGAAGACCTGATCAATCAAGAGGACAAAACAAAACCGCTCTCAGATCAAAAGCTTGCCGAATTGCTATATGAACAGCACGGCATCCAAATCTCGAGACGCACCGTGGCTAAATACCGCGATCAGATGAACATTCCGTCTTCGGCAGCGAGAAAACGGTATAAATAAAAACCTCCCGTGTTGGGAGGTTTTTTTAAGGAATCATCCAGCTGAACACATGATGCTGCAAAAAGGTGATGATACAAACGAGCAGCAGCAAAAACAGACTGTGTTTAATGGTAAAGCGGAAAAGATCTGACTCCTTTCCGGCGAGTCCTACCGCGGCGCATGCCACCGCAATCGACTGCGGCGAAATCATTTTTCCTGTGACACCGCCTGAGGAGTTGGCGGCGACAGACAGAACAGGGTCCATGCCGACCGATAACGCGGTGACTTTCTGCAGGTTGCCGAACAGCAGGTTGGCAGAAGTATCCGAGCCGGTAATAAAGACGCCGAGCCAGCCGAGAACAGGCGAAAAGAAGGTAAACATCGAACCCGTCAGCGCGAGTGTCATCCCGAGTGTCGTGCTCATTCCTGAGGAGTTTGTGACATAGGCAAAACCAACCACAGATGCGATGGTCAAAATCGGAAGCTTCAACTCTTGGATTGTTTCTTTAAAAACGGCTCCCCAGTCTTTCCACGAAATTGCCGTGATGAATTTTGACAGCACAGCGGCAATCAAGATGGCGGTGCCGGCTGAACCGAGCACGTCAAGCTTGTAAACCGCTTCAATCGGCGTACCGTCAGCATTGGCAATCTGATTGTTCAAAAAAGGCACACCAGGGGCAAAAGTCAGTTTTTCCCCAACAGCATTCAACCATGTCAAGAACACAGCAGAGCCTTCATAATGCCCGGTCAGCGCGGATTTGACAGATGGAATGCCCCATACGGAAATCATCACCGTCAGCAGCAGAAATGGCGACCAAGCCTTGAAAATCTGTCCGCCGCTGTACGCAGGCGCTGTCGGATTCATTTGCGCCGTTTCAATCGCAGCGGCCGATTCCTGTTCACCGGCAAACCGGAATGTTGTTTTCGGCTTCCACCATTTCAAAAACACAGCAAGCGCAGCCATTGAAACAAGCGCTGACAAAACATCAGGCAGCTCAGGCCCTAAAAAATTGGAACTGAGATATTGAACAACAGCAAAGGAAACACCGGATACGAGAATCGCCGGCCAGACCTCCAAGGCTTTCCTGAACCCGCTCATAATGATGATTAAATAAAGTGGAATAAATACGGATAAAAACGGCAGCTGCCGCCCGACCATTTGTGAAATCTCCATCGCCGGAATCCCTGTCGGCCCTTCTACGGCTGTAATTGGAATTCCAATTGCGCCAAAGGCGACAGGCGCCGTATTGGCGATCAAACAGATCCCCGCCGCATAAAGAGGATTAAAGCCGAGACCGACCAAAAGCGCGGCAGAAATGGCGACAGGCGCTCCGAAGCCTGCAGCCCCTTCTAAAAAAGCCCCGAATGAAAAAGCGATCAAGAGGGCTTGAAGCCGCCGGTCATCAGTAATCGAGAGAACCGAACTGCGAATGATATCAAACTGCCCCGTTTTCACAGTGATTTTATACAAAAAAACAGACGTCACAATGATCCAGCCAATCGGCAATATGCCGTATACGGCTCCTTGTGTCGCCGACATCAGCGCTTTTTCCGCAGGCATCCGATAAACCAATACAGCAATGACAAGGGCGATCCCCAATGTGGCCAAGCCCGCTGTATACCCCTTCATCCGTTTAATCGCGAGTGCCCAAAAAAAGAAAATAATCGGTACAAGTGCGGCAAGCGCTGATAAAAGCAAATTTCCCCCTATAGGCGTATATGCCTGTGTCCATTGCATCCCAAACCCCTCCTTGAAACATAAACTGGCGTTGTGTGTAAGCGGTTTCTATAGATGATATGATCATCTGATGACTGGGTAATAAGACCAGTTACCTAGCATTATATTTTGAAAAAAATCAAAGTACAAGACTTTTTGACAAAATAGTCAAAATCTTTTGGCGGCCCATAAAACAGAGTATAATAGATCGTAAACAGCCAGACCTACAAGTTACGGGGTGAATTGCATGAAATACAAACAAATTAAAACAAAAAAAATATATGAAGAAGTAGCGGATGCACTATTAGATATGATCAAAAACGGCGAATTGAAGCCTGGAGATAAACTGGACTCTGTTCAGGCGCTTGCTGAGAACTTTCAAGTCAGCCGTTCAGCGGTTCGAGAAGCACTTTCTGCGCTAAAAGCGATGGGGCTTGTCGAAATGAAACAGGGGGAAGGCACGTACCTGAAGGAATTTGAGCTCGATCAAATTTCTCAGCCGCTCTCAGCCGCCCTTCTCATGAAAAAAGAGGACGTCAAGCAGCTGCTCGAGGTCAGAAAACTGCTTGAACTCGGCGTGGCGTCATTAGCTGCTGAAAAAAGGACAGAAGCAGATCTCGAAAGAATTCATGATGCACTAAAGGAAATGGGGAGCATTGAAGCAGACGGGGAGTTGGGAGAGAAAGCAGATTTTGCATTTCATCTGGCGCTTGCGGACGCTTCTCAAAATGAACTTCTTAAACACTTGATGAATCACGTATCATCATTGCTGCTGGAAACAATGAGAGAAACGCGGAAAATCTGGCTGTTTTCCAAGAAGACCTCAGTTCAGCGGCTGTATGAGGAGCACGAACGGATTTACAATGCCGTGGCTGCCGGGAACGGTGCACAGGCGGAAGCCGCCATGCTGGCGCACTTGACGAATGTGGAAGATGTGCTTTCGGGATATTTCGAGGAAAATGTGCAATAACCAACTCATTTCCCGGGCAATTCTGCCGGTTCCGGATGATACGAACAACTGAGACTGAGCCGCAAATGGTTCAGTCTTTTTACATGAGGCAGCCAGGGGCTTTGTACGCTTGACATTTTTGAAAAAGAAAGTAAAATATTTTACTAAAATGAATGCGAGCTGCATAATGGAGGCAGATGCAATGGCGACAATTAAAGATATCGCGCAGGAAGCGGGATTTTCAATCTCAACCGTTTCCCGCGTTTTAAATAACGATGAAAGCCTTTCTGTTCCTGATGAGACACGGGAGAAAATCTATGAAGCGGCGGAGAAACTCAATTACCGCAAAAAAACAGTAAGGCCGCTGGTGAAACATATTGCGTTTTTATATTGGCTGACAGATAAAGAAGAATTGGAAGATGTCTACTTTAAAACGATGAGATTGGAAATAGAGAAACTGGCGAAAGCATTCAATATCGATATGACCACTTATAAAATATCAGATGGAATTGAGTGCATTCCTGAACATACGGAAGGGTTTATTGCCGTCGGCACATTTTCAGATGAAGAGCTGGCTTTCCTTAGAAATCTCACTGGAAACGGCGTCTTTATCGATTCAACTCCTGATCCCGATCATTTTGACTCGGTAAGGCCTGACTTAGCACAAATAACAAGGAAGACGGTAAACATCCTGACTGAGAAGGGGCATAAGAGCATCGGTTTTATCGGCGGCACATACAAAAATCCGAACACCAATCAGGATGAAATGGACATCCGTGAACAAACCTTCAGAGCCTATATGAGGGAAAAAGGCATGCTGGACGAGCGATATATTTTCTGTCATCGCGGATTCTCTGTAGAAAACGGCTACCGCCTGATGTCAGAGGCGATCGAGACATTAGGCGACCAGCTTCCGACTGCTTTTATGATCGCAGCGGACCCGATTGCAGTGGGCTGTCTGCAAGCCCTGAACGAAAAAGGAATTGCCATACCGAACAGGGTAAGTATTGTGAGTATCAACAACATCAGCTTCGCGAAGTATGTCTCGCCTCCTCTGACGACGTTTCATATTGATATACATGAATTATGTAAAAACGCTGTTCAATTGCTGCTTGAACAAGTGCAGGACAAGAGAAAGACGGTAAAAACTTTATATGTGGGCGCGGAATTAATCGTTAGAAAGAGTATGAATTAAAAACGGCTTAGGATACTAAGCCGTTTTTTTAATTAGGTAAAATAATTTACCTAAAGTAGTAAATAGTTTGTTTACACATTTTCTCAAGCGTGCTATATTATTTTAAAAGCGCTTTCATTTCTACCGGAAGGGTGACAATCAATGAAAAAGGCAAAAAGGTGTTCCGTGTTCATGCTCTGCGCAGCTGTCAGTTTATCCTTGGCGGCTTGCGGCCCAAAGGAAAGCAGCAGCGCCAAATCGAGTTCAAAAGGGTCAGAGCTTGTTGTATGGGAGGATAAAGAAAAGAGCAACGGCATTAAAGACGCCGTGGCTGCATTTGAAAAAGAGCATGATGTGAAGGTCAAAGTCGTTGAAAAACCGTATGCCAAGCAGATTGAAGATTTGCGAATGGACGGACCGGCCGGCACAGGCCCTGACGTGTTAACAATGCCAGGTGACCAAATCGGAACGGCTGTCACGGAAGGATTACTCAAGGAATTACATGTCAAAAAAGACGTTCAATCACTTTATACTGACGCTTCCATTCAGTCTCAAATGGTCGATCAAAAGCTTTATGGACTGCCAAAAGCAGTTGAAACGACTGTGCTGTTTTACAACAAAGATCTCATCTCAGAAAAGGAATTGCCCAAAACGCTGGAAGAGTGGTACGACTATTCCAAAAAGACTGCTGATGGCAGCAAATTTGGCTTTTTAGCCTTATTCGATCAAATTTATTATGCGGAAAGTGTAATGAGCGGATACGGCGGATACATTTTTGGAAAGGACAAAGACGGCAGCTATAACCCGTCAGACATTGGAATCAATAATGAAGGCGCTGTCAAAGGTGCGGCGCTGATGCAGAAGTTTTACAAAGAGGGCTTATTCCCGGCAGGCATTATTGGAGAACAAGGGATTAACGTGTTGGAATCACTGTTCACAGAAGGAAAAGCCGCCGCGATTATTTCTGGTCCATGGAATGTAGAAGCCTTTTCGAAAGCAGGAATCAATTATGGCATTACGAAACTGCCGAAGCTTGAAAATGGGAAAAACATGAGTTCCTTTATCGGCGTTAAAAGCTACAACGTCAGCGCATTTTCAAAGAATGCGGAGCTGGCGCAAGAATTAGCCGTATTCCTGGCAAATGAAAAAAATTCTAAAACACGATATGAAGAGACGAAAGAAGTTCCTGCTGTGAAATCCCTAGCCAATGACCCGGCTATTATGAAAAGTGAGGCGGCACGGGCTGTTACTGAACAATCCCGTTTCTCAGAGCCAACACCAAATATTCCGGAAATGAATGAAATATGGACGCCGGCTGATTCAGCATTACAGACAGTTGCAACAGGGAAGGCGGATCCGAAACAAGCATTGGATCAAGCAGCTGAAACGGCCAAAGGACAAATCAAGGCAAAGCACAGCGGAAAATAAAGAGAAAGCTAGATTTGTATTGTAAGAGAGGTGAAAACGGTGCAGCATCGTCAAATCGCTTTGTTGCTGTCTATCATCCCGGGGCTCGGGCAATTTTATAACAAGCAATGGATAAAAGGCTTTGTCTTTCTTTTCTTAGGCGCATCGTTTTTTGCGGTCTTTGGAGATCTGCTCAATATGGGGTTTTGGGGAATCTTTACACTGGGAACAGAAGTGCCGCGGGATAATTCCGTTTTCTTGCTGGCAGAAGGAATTATCGCTGTCATCGTGACCTGCTTTGGCCTTGCGGTGTATTATGTGAATCTTCGCGATGCGTTTCAAAGCGGAAAACAGCGTGACGAAAACAAGCCATTAAGTTCCTTAAAAGAACAATACCGGCATATCATTTCTGAGGGCTATCCTTATGTCGTCAGCGGCCCATCTTTGTTTATTTTAATTTTCGCCGTGATCTTCCCCATTTTATTCAGCTTTGCATTAGCGTTCACAAACTATGATTTGTATCATTCTCCTCCTGCAAAATTAATTGATTGGGTCGGTTTTCAAACATTCGCAAATATTTTCACAGTTGATATTTGGAGGTCGACCTTTTTTGATGTACTGGCTTGGACGGTGGTTTGGACACTTGCTGCATCCACACTGCAAGTCAGCTTGGGGATTTTTCTCGCGATCATTGTCAACCAGAAAGACCTTCGGTTTAAACGCTTTTTCCGGACGATACTGATTTTGCCATGGGCCGTTCCCGGTTTTGTGACGATTTTAATTTTTGCGGGGCTGTTTAATGATAGCTTTGGTGCGATGAATCACGACATCTTGGCTTTCTTCGGGATAGATCCGCTTCCGTGGATGACAGATGCTAATTGGTCGAGGCTTGCGTTGATTCTCATGCAGGGCTGGCTCGGATTTCCGTACATCTTTCTCGTCTCAACAGGCGTATTGCAATCCATCCCGGACGATCTGTATGAAGCAGCTACGATTGATGGCGCTTCTGTCTTTTCAAAGCTGAGATACATTACGCTTCCAATGGTGTTCATCGCCATGGCGCCGATTATCATTACTCAGTTTACGTTTAATTTTAATAACTTTAATATTATCTATCTATTTAATGGCGGAGGTCCGGCTGTAACCGGATCGACAGCCGGCGGGACAGACATCCTCGTTTCATGGATTTATAAGTTGACAATGCAGTCCAGTCAATATTCACTTGCTGCGGCTTTAACGATTTTATTATCTGTGTTTGTCATCTCCATCGCATTGTGGCAGTTCAGACAGACAAAGTCTTTTAAAGAGGAGGCATGAGGCATGCTGGCAGATATGAAGGTCAGAAAATATTTCCGTCTCCTTTTCTCTTACTTGTTGTTAGCCTGTATGGCGGTCATCATTGTTTATCCTCTTCTTTGGACGGCAGGCGCAAGCTTTAACCCCGGCAACAGCTTAATCAGTACATCCATCATTCCGAAGCATCCGACATTCGACCATTACAAGGAATTATTTGCGGGCAAAGAAAGCCTTCAATATGTGCAGTGGTATGTCAACTCAATGAAGATCAGCCTGTTTACAATGGCAGGGTCTTTACTCTGTGTGACGTTTACAGCCTATGCGTTTTCGCGCTTTCGCTTCAAAGGCAGGAAATACGCTTTAACCCTCTTTTTATTGCTGCAAATGATTCCTCAGTTTTCGGCTTTAATCGCTTTGTTTGTATTGGCGCAAATCTTGGGCATGATCAATAGCCACTGGCTGTTAATCTTGCTTTATATCGGCGGCCTGATCCCGATGAATACGTATTTGATGAAAGGGTACATGGATTCGATTCCGATGGATTTAGACGAAAGCGCCAAGATTGACGGGGCCAGCAGCACCCGAATCTTCTTCCAAATCATTCTGCCATTATCAAAACCGATGGCGGCAGTGGTGGCCATGAACAGCTTTACAGGACCGCTCGGAGATTTTGTGCTGTCATCAACGATATTGAGAACGCCTGAATCATATACATTGCCCGTCGGCCTATTCAATTTAGTGAATGATGTTATGGGGGCCAGCTATACGACATTTGCGGCCGGAGCCTTGCTTATCAGCATTCCGGTTGCCGTCATCTTTATCATACTGCAAAAGAATTTTGTGTCCGGATTAACCGCAGGCGGAACGAAAGGCTAAGAGAATAAGGAGGAGAATGTGATGTCAAAGCTTGAAAAAACGCACGTAACCGAAGCGAATTTTATGCTTCATGGGGGAGACTATAACCCCGATCAGTGGCTGGATCGGCCTGATATTTTAGCTGACGATATCAAACTGATGAAGCTTTCTCATACGAATACGTTTTCTGTCGGCATTTTTGCATGGAGCGCACTTGAGCCGGAGGAGGGCGTATATCAATTTGACTGGCTGGATGATATTTTTGAGCGGATTCACAGTATAGGCGGCCGGGTCATATTAGCAACGCCGAGCGGAGCCCGTCCGGCCTGGCTATCACAAGCCTATCCGGAAGTTTTGCGCGTCAATGCCTCCCGCGTCAAACAGCTGCACGGCGGAAGGCACAACCACTGTCTCACATCTAAAGTCTACCGAGATAAAACACGGCATATCAACCGCCTATTAGCAGAACGATACGGCAATCACCCGGCGCTGTTAATGTGGCATATTTCAAACGAATACGGGGGAGATTGCCACTGTGATCTATGCCAGCATGCTTTCAGGGAGTGGCTGAAAGCAAAATACGACAACAGCCTCAAAACATTGAACCGTGCGTGGTGGACTCCTTTTTGGAGCCATACATTCAATGACTGGTCACAAATTGAAAGCCCTTCGCCGATCGGTGAAAACGGCTTGCACGGCTTGAACTTAGACTGGCGCCGGTTCGTCACCGATCAAACGATTTCGTTTTATGAAAATGAAATCGTTCCGCTGAAAGAACTGACGCCTGATGTCCCTATCACAACGAACTTTATGGCTGACACACCGGATTTAATTCCGTATCAGGGTCTCGACTACAGCAAATTTGCGAAACATGTCGATGCCATCAGCTGGGACGCTTATCCTGTCTGGCACAATGACTGGGAAAGCACAGCTGATTTGGCGATGAAGGTCGGCTTTATCAATGACCTGTACCGAAGCTTGAAGCAGCAGCCTTTCTTATTAATGGAGTGTACGCCAAGCGCGGTCAATTGGCATAACGTCAATAAGGCGAAGCGCCCGGGCATGAATCTGCTGTCATCTATGCAAATGATAGCCCACGGCTCGGACAGCGTTCTCTATTTCCAATACCGCAAATCACGCGGGTCATCAGAAAAATTGCATGGGGCGGTTGTGGATCATGACAACAGCCCTAAGAACCGCGTCTTTCAAGAAGTGGCCAAGGTCGGCGAGACATTGGAATGGCTGTCCGAGGTTGTCGGAACGAAGAGGCCGGCACAAACCGCTATTTTATATGACTGGGAAAATCATTGGGCGCTCGAGGATGCTCAGGGGTTTGCGAAGGCGACAAAACGTTATCCGCAAACGCTTCAGCAGCATTACCGCACATTCTGGGAACACGATATCCCTGTCGATGTCATCACGAAAGAACAAGACTTTTCACCATATAAACTGCTCATCGTCCCGATGCTTTATTTAATCAGCGAGGACACCATTTCCCGTTTAAAAGCGTTTACAGCTGATGGCGGCATCTTAGTCATGACGTATATTAGCGGAATTGTGAATGAGCATGATTTAACGTACACAGGCGGATGGCATCCGGATCTTCAAGAAATTTTCGGAATTGAGCCTCTTGAGACTGACACGCTGTATCCGAAGGATCGAAATGCTGTCACATACCGCGGCAAAACATACGAAATGAAGGATTATGCAACCGTGATTGATGTAAAAACTGCTTCAACAGAAGCGGTGTATCAAGAGGATTTTTACGCCCGTACGCCAGCTGTCACAAGCCATCAATATCAGCAGGGCAAGGCGTATTTTATCGGCGCGCGTTTGGAGGATCAATTTCACCGTGATTTCTATGAGGGTCTGATCACAGACCTGTCTCTCTCACCTGTTTTTCCGGTTCGGCACGGAAAAGGCGTCTCCGTACAAGCGAGGCAGGATCAGGACAATGATTATATTTTTGTCATGAATTTTACGGAAGAAAAACAGCTGGTCACGTTTGAGCAGAGTGTGAAGGACATGATGACAGGAGAGATATTGTCAGGCGACCTGACGATGGAAAAGTATGAAGTAAGAATCGTCGTAAACACACATTAGGCTGATGCTCCGCTCGATATGGGCGGATTCTTTTTTCTGCATTTTAGAAAACGCTTACTAAATCGTGAGGGGTGGAATCATGAGGAATGGAGTGAAAATGTGCTTAGCGGCTGCCATCGTGTGGAGTGCATTCAGTTCACCGGGATCTGCCGCTGCCGTTGAGAAGGAGAAGCATATGCCAGAGCTTCGGGCAGAGGATCTTTTTGTTAAAAAAGTAGAGGGAATGAACAAAGACTTTATTAAAGGGGCAGATGTGTCCAGCGTTATTGCTTTGGAAAACAGCGGTGTCACCTTTTACAATACAAGCGGAAAACGCCAGGACATCTTTACAACTTTAAAACAGGCTGGGGTCAACTATGTTCGCGTCCGCATTTGGAATAACCCGTATGATTCAAATGGCAACGGGTATGGCGGGGGAAACAATGATATTCAAAAAGCCATCGAAATCGGAAAAAGAGCGACAGCGAACGGAATGAAGGTGCTTGCCGACTTTCATTATTCTGATTTTTGGGCAGATCCCGCGAAACAAAAGGTGCCCAAAGCTTGGGCGAATCTCAGCTTTGAAGCAAAAAAAGCCAAGCTCTATGAGTATACGAAACAAAGTCTGCAAAAGATGATCAAGGAAGGCGTTGACATCGGCATGGTTCAGGTCGGAAATGAAACAACAGGAGGATTTGCCGGCGAAACCGATTGGACGAAGATGTGCCAATTATTTCATGAAGGAAGCCGAGCGGTCAGGGAGACAAATCCAGGCATTTTGGTCGCCCTGCATTTTACCAATCCTGAAACGGCTGGAAGGTATTCATTTATTGCAGAAACACTCAGCAAAAACAAAGTAGATTATGATGTGTTCGCGAGCTCCTATTATCCTTTCTGGCATGGCACATTACAAAATTTGACCTCCGTGCTGAAGGCTGTTGCCGATACGTACGGCAAAAAAGTCATGGTGGCGGAGACGTCGTACACCTATACCGCTGAGGACGGTGATGGGCATGGAAATACAGCGCCAAAAAGCGGGCAGACGCTGCCATATCCCATTTCTGTTCAAGGCCAGGCAACTGCAGTAAGAGATGTAATGGCGGCAGTAGCGAATACGGGTAAAGCAGGACTTGGCGTTTTCTATTGGGAGCCGGCGTGGATTCCAGTCGGGCCGAAGACGCAGATAGAGAAAAACAAAGTGTTATGGGAAACATACGGGTCAGGGTGGGCCTCAAGCTATGCCGCAGAATACGATCCTGAGGACGCCGGGAAGTGGTATGGGGGAAGTGCTGTAGATAATCAAGCTTTGTTTGATTTTAATGGTCATCCGCTGCCTTCCTTGCAAGTGTTTCAATATGCGGAATCAGGCCATATTCCAAAGAAACGCTGAAACAAAAAAATCCATGAGATGTAACAAATCATTGTTATGTCTCATGGATCATTTTATTTTACATCCACTAATATAAAACATTCATCATCACTCTTATGATGAGCTTCCTTTTGATGCTGGAGCGATGTAAGGATTTTCTCCTTCAGGTCAGTGATCGGCGAATCAGGATGCTCTTTTAGTAAATCAAATAAATAGCATGAAGCCGTAGGATCCATGACGCCATCCGTGTATAGAAGCAGTCTTCCGCCATCCGTATATGAAAGGCTGCTTGACTCAAACACTAAGTCTTCAAACATCCCGATCGGAGGGGAGGTCGCATGAAGCAGATGTTGAGTTCCGCTGTCGTCCTGCCATAGTGCCGGCGGGTGCCCTGCGTTGACATAATCAATGCTTTGCCGTGCTATATCAATCTCGAGATAAATAGCAGTGCAATAATGTCTTGCTTCCTCATCATTTTGAAACAAGCTGTGAAGGTGCCGGTCTAATTCTTTCATGACATTAACGGGACTGAGACCTTGCGTGATCTGGCGCTGAAACAAAGGATGAAGTGACATCGTAATCAATGCCGATGAAATCCCGTGCCCCATCACATCAAGGATAATAATGCCGTAACGGTGTTCATCGATTTGATAGAATCCGTAAAGATCCCCTGACAAATCACTCGATGCATTGTAATAAGAGTCAATCTGCACCTGATCGTTTACAATCGGTTCAGTCAACGAGTTTTTCTGGATCTTTCTGGCGAGTTCAAGCTCTCTTTTGGTGTTTAATTTAAATTGTTGATTTTGTTTATTGATCTCAAGAAGTTCTTCTTGTTTTGCTTTCAGCGTTTCCAAGGCAATCTCTAACTCCGCATTGGCTTTCTGTTTGGCAAGCAACGCTTCTTGAGCTTCATTTCTGGCTATCAGCAGCTCATTTTCATATTCATTTCGCTTTCGCATTGGAATAAGAACACAATCAAAGACAGAGGCCCCGCTACTGTGTCTCGCAATAGCATTGATAAGGACGGGGACTTCTTCTCCATCTCTTGCTTTCAGGGAAATGTATAATTCTTCGATGTGATGCTCCAATTTCAAAAGCGGAAAAAAATAAAGCTGGCAGAAAAGCTGTGCGGGAATGGTCAACATCGTATTCATATGCTGGCCGATAACCTGCTCCGGTTCATAATCCAGAATATTGATAAGGGTACGGTTGGCAGCTATGATCGACCCCTCTTCTGACAAAGTGAGGAAACCGCATGGTGCATCATTCAATTGTTTGTCCATTAAGAGGGTCACCTCTATCCTTTTTGTTCCGCTATCACACGTGAGCTTTTAAATAATCACCGATCAGCTGTATCGTCTCATCTGGATGGCTCATATGAGGGCAATGTCCGCGGGCCACCATTTGTTTCAGACTGCTATAAGGCAGATGCTTATGCATATAATCACCTACTGTTGCAGGTGCGATGATATCATCTGCACATTGGAGAATAAGAGATGGAACCGTTACCTTCGAAAGATCTTCCCGGTGATCAGAAAAAAACGCCGCTTTTGCGAATTGGCGGGCAATGACAGGGTCAGTAGAACAAAAACGGCTTTCCAGCTCTTCTTTAATTTCAGGCCGATCTGGCTGATTCAGAACGGTTGCCGCAAATACAGTTGCCCAACCGATATAGTTTTTCTCCATCATCTCCAGCAAACCAAGGAGCTGCTCCTCTTCAAATCCTCCATAATACTCAGGCGGATCATTCAAATAGCAAGGAGAAGGCCCTACCATCACCAGTTGGGAAAAAAGCTCCGGGCGGCGGATGGATGCAAGCATCCCTATCACGGCTCCGACGGAGTGCCCCACAAACACGGTTTCCTCCAGATCTAAAGCGTCACAAACATCAAGGACATCTTGGGCATAGCCGTCAAGTGTCTGGTAGCGATTCAGGTCATATGCGCGCAAATCTGAATGTCCCGAACCGACGTAATCAAATAAAATGACCCGGTGCTCTTCTTCAAAGGCCGGTGCTACGGCATTCCACACGCTTTGATCGCATCCAAAACCGGGTGCGAACATGATAGATGCTTTGCCGCTGCCTTTCACCTTCACATGATTTCTAGACAAAATCGCTTCGTTCATGATTGGCTCCTTTCAGCCGGAAAGTAATATAAAGTTCAATGTGTCTATCATAACACTCGCATGCTTTGAAAAGTGTATCTTTCTATGAAAGTCATAGCAGTTTAAAAGAAAGAGGACATGGGTGATAGAAAAGGTGGATGAATTGGAAGATGCAGGAGGATTGCCTAGATACTAACGGTGAGAAAGAAAATGACATTTGTCACTCCATCATCATGACACCCCATACTAACAACAGCTGCTCCGGCATTTTACAATCAATGTAAGCTATCAGGAGGTGCTCATGTGATGAATGAGGCAATATCAGTAAGCAACGTGACAAAACAGTTCCAGCAAAAAACCGCTGTAAACCACATCAGCTTCAGTATTGAAAAAGGAGAAATTGCAGCCATTCTCGGGCCAAATGGGGCAGGGAAGACGACCGTCATCTCTATGATATTAGGATTGCTGAAACCGAGTGAGGGAGAAATCAAACTATTTAACCGGGTTCCCGATGATCAACAGGTTCGTGAAAAAATAGGTGTAATGCTTCAGGAAGTAAGTGTCATGCCGGGCCTTAAGGTGGATGAAATCCTTGAACTCTTCCGGAGCTATTATCCGAATCCATTGTCCATGAAAGAACTCGTTTCGTTAACAGCACTCACCAAAGAAGATTTGAAAACAAGAGCAGAAAAATTATCCGGCGGACAAAAACGCCGTTTAAGCTTTGCTTTGGCTCTTGCCGGGAATCCGGAGCTGCTTATATTTGATGAACCGACAGTCGGCATGGACACTTCATCAAGACATCGATTCTGGCAGACCATTCACGGACTGTCGGACCAAGGAAAAACGATTATTTTTTCAACGCATTATTTACAGGAAGCAGACGATGCCGCACAGCGAATCTTATTTTTTGCTGATGGACGGCTTGTGGCAGATGACTCACCGATGCAAATCCGCTCAAGAATTCAAAAACAGTCTGTTTCCTTTGCGCTCCATTCAGATGAATCGTTGGAAAAGCTGTCTCGGCACCCGGAAGTAGAGCGAGTGTTCCGCAGGCATCAAAGAATCATCATCCAAACATCAAATACAGACAAAGTGTTGGCGTTGATCTTTCAAGAAAACATCCCAGCACGGGATATTCGAATTGAACACGGGACGCTCGATGAGGCATTTCGCCGGCTGGCTGACGGAAACAGGGAGGCGATGTGAGTGAACATGCTGCAGAAGCAAAGCATAGCTGAAATGAAAAGGGTGCTTAGGAACAAGTATTTTGTGCTTTGGTCGCTGATCATGCCAATAGTCTTTTATTATCTCTTTACCAATGTAGTGAATACCAACGTTCCCGACCAACGTGCATGGGACGCCCATTACTTAATGTCAATGACAGTCTTCAGCGTGATGGGTTCCTCTATCATGACACTGGGCATCCGTATGGTTCAAGAACGGTCACAAGGCTGGACTGCCTTTATCCGCCTTACGCCTCTTCCAGATCATATCTATTTATTAGCTCAGATGATCGGACAAAGTGTCATTCACGTTTTATCGATTACCGTCATTTTTCTGTTCGGCGCAATGATCAATGACATTGCCTTGTCACCGTTTGAATGGATGATGAGCGGACTGTGGATTTTGTTTGGCGCATTGCCTTTTTTAGCATTAGGCACACTAATCGGCCTCATGAGAAAAGTAGAAACAGCGGCCGGAATCAGTAATGTGCTTTATATGCTGCTGGCTTTAGGCGGGGGGATGTGGATGCCGTTTGAGGTCATGCCTGACATGATGCAGAACATTGGCCAGTGGCTTCCGTCTTATCATTTCGGGAGCGGCGCGTGGGAACTAGTGCGGGGCGGGAGTCCGGATTGGAAAAATATCCTGATATTAATCGCTTATATGATGTTCTTCATGCTACTATCTAAATATATTAGAAGAAAACAAGAAGCGGTGTAATACATGAAAAAGGCAATATCAATTTTCCCGAAGCAATTCGGGTTTTTCCCTTATATCTTTCTGGTGTACACCATTATGCCGTTCCTCTCTTTATTGAAAGAATCAGGCATCAAACAGGTCATTGGATATGGCATCCTGCTTCTATTTATCGCGGCATATCGCCAGTTATTCTGCTGCGTGGGCAGAGCTTCGTTTACATATTGGCTTATCGTTCAAATGGCGGTTATTTTGATATATAGTGTGTTTTACAATATCACCTATATATACTTAGGTTTTTTCCCGGCAAACTTTGTTGGTTATTACAAAGAGAAAACGAATTTTAACCGTGCGTTCTGCGCTTTAATCTTTATCCTGCTTTTTCCATGCCTATACCAATTTATCGTGAATTCAGTCACGCTTCGGGAGCTTTTTTCTGTTCTCCCGTTTCTCGTCATCATGCTCATTTCTCCATTCGGCATTCGTTCTATGTTTCGGAGAATTGAGCTTGAAGCTAAGCTGGCACAAGCCAACGAACAGATAAAAGAACTCTCTAAAAGAGAGGAGCGTGTTCGAATCGCCCGTGATCTTCACGATACTCTTGGCCATACCTTGTCGCTGCTTACATTAAAAAGCCAGCTCATTCAGCGGCTGGCTGCATCTGATGCAGAACGGACCAAGCATGAGGCAAAAGAAATGGAAACCAGCTCGCGAGCCGCACTCAAGCAAGTCCGAGAGCTGGTTTCTGATATGAGGACGGTCACGATAACAGAGGAGCTCGTAAACATTCAGCACATTTTAAGGGTGGGGAACATTACCTTTCAATACGAAGGAGCCGACGACTTTTCAGCGATATCTCCCGTCACTCAAAATATTATCAGTATGTGTATGCGGGAAGCCGTGACTAACATCATCAAGCACAGCAAAGCAACTCACTGCGCCATCACCATTTCTCAGTTTGCTGGCAAAATGAGGATCGTGATACGGGATGACGGAAAGGGAGCAGCGAAGGGGAAAACCTTTGGGAATGGCCTGCGGGGAATGGAAGAACGGCTCATGCTCATTGAAGGGGGATTAACAGTTTCAGATCATAACGGAACGGTTGTGACTCTGACGATTCCGCTGATTAAAAAAGCAGAATGATTGGAGGACGAAAAGAATGATTCGTCTGTTTATTGCTGAGGACCAGCGAATGCTTTTAGGCGCTTTGGGATCTTTGCTTGATTTAGAAGAGGATATGACAGTCATCGGACAAGCATTAAACGGGGAAGAGGCGCTACATGCTATTTTGAAGCTGGAGCCGGATGTATGCATCATGGACATTGAAATGCCGGTTCGAAGCGGACTGGATGTGGCAGAGGAATTAATGAAAAAAGGCTGCGTCAGCAAGGTCATTATTTTAACTACCTTTGCCCGCCCCGGATATTTTGAACGTGCGGTAAAAGCCGGTGCACATGGCTATCTGCTGAAAGACGGAGAAATTGACGATCTGGCCGATGCCATTCGAAAATGTGTAGAGGGAAAACGTGTCTTCAGCCCCGAGCTGACGTTTAATATGATGCGAGACGAAAATCCCCTAACCGTTAGAGAACAAGAAATTCTGAGGCTTGCGGCTTTAGGCAAGACAACAAAAGACATTACGCTGGAGCTCTATTTATCTCAAGGCACAGTCCGAAACTATATCTCAGAAATCATCCAAAAGCTTCATGCGAAAAACCGGACAGAAGCCGCCAGCATTGCTGAGGAAAAGGGATGGATTTAACCGTATACTTTTCACCATTTACTGCACTCCTGGGAGATCAGGAGTGTTTTTGATATGCCCGCTAATGAAAATATCCCCAGAAAACCCTTCCCTTCTATTATCAGAATAGTGTACGATATTCATATAGTTATTTTAACTCAGGTCATCAGATGACCTGATCATATATTAGGGATGAGAGAGGGGTTCATCATGAAAGTCTCACTTTTTGTCACTTGTCTTGTTGATATGTTTCAAACAAATGTCGGAAAAGCAACGGTTGAGCTGCTGGAGCGGCTTGGGTGCGAGGTTGATTTTCCGGAGGGGCAGATTTGCTGCGGGCAGCCGGCTTACAACAGCGGCTATGTACATGACGCCAAAAAAGCAATGAAACGGATGATCGAAACGTTTCAGGATTCCGAATATGTTGTCAGTCCTTCCGGTTCCTGCACAACGATGTTCCGGGAATACCCGCACTTGTTTGCGGATGATCCGAAATGGGCCGATAAAGCGCAAAAGCTGGCGGATAAAACGTATGAACTGACAGATTTTATCGTGAACGTCCTTGGGGTAGAGGATGTCGGCGCGACCCTTCATACAAAAGCGACCTTACATACGTCGTGCCATATGACAAGGCTGCTCGGGGTTCGGGAGGAGCCGATGAAGCTGTTGAGCCATGTAAAGGGACTGCAGTTTACAGAGCTTCCGGGCAAACATAACTGCTGCGGATTCGGAGGAACGTTCTCCGTCAAAATGGCGCAGATTTCAGAGCAGATGGTCGATGAAAAAGTCGAATGTGTGGAGGAAACGGGAGCAGAGGTGCTGATCGGTGCTGACTGCGGCTGTTTGATGAATATCGGGGGACGGCTTGACCGAAAAGATAAGAATGTCAAAGTGATGCACATCGCCGAAGTGCTCAACAGCAGATAAAACTGGATTCAGAGGGGGAAAGGATCATGGCGATGAAAATCGGTACTGACGCTTTTAAAGAGCGGGTATCACAGGGGATTGATAATGAATTTATGAGAGGCGCTGTTTCAGGTGCACAGGAGCGTCTGCGGACGCGGCGCCTAGAGGCAGCCGAAGAGCTGGGAAACTGGGAGGAGTGGCGTTCTTTATCAGAGGAAATCAGGCAGCATGTCCTTGAAAACCTTGATTTCTATCTCGGACAGCTTGCCGAAAATGTGGCGAAAAGAGGCGGACATGTCTATTTCGCGGAAACAGCGGAAGAGGCGTCTTCTTATATTCGCGACGTCATTCAAAAGAAGAACGGGAAGAAAATCGTAAAATCAAAATCAATGGTTACAGAGGAAATCAATCTGAATGAGGTGCTGGAGAAGGAAGGCTGTGAAGTCGTCGAAACCGACCTCGGCGAGTATATTTTGCAGATTGATGATCACGATCCGCCGTCACATATCGTCGCGCCCGCCCTTCATAAAAATAAAGAGCAGATACGCGATGTGTTTAAAGAAAGGCTGGACTATCAACATACAGAAAAACCGGAAGAGCTTGTCATGCATGCGCGTGCCATTCTCCGGAAAAAGTTTCTGGAAGCGGATATCGGCATTACCGGCTGTAACTTCGCCATTGCGGACACGGGTTCTGTCAGCCTTGTGACCAATGAAGGAAATGGACGGCTTGTGAGCACCTTGCCGAAAACACAAATTACCGTCATGGGAATGGAACGGATTGTCCCGTCATTTTCTGAATTTGAAGTGCTTGTCAGCATGCTGACAAGAAGTGCTGTCGGACAGCGGCTGACAAGTTATATTACAGCATTAACGGGTCCGAAGCTGGAAGGTGAAGTGGATGGTCCGGAAGAATTCCATCTTGTCATCGTTGACAATGGACGATCCAACATCCTAGGAACAGAATTCCAGTCTGTGCTGCAATGTATCCGCTGTGCCGCCTGTATCAATGTCTGCCCTGTGTACCGCCATGTCGGCGGACATTCATACGGCTCAATCTACTCGGGGCCGATCGGAGCGGTTTTATCGCCATTGCTCGGCGGTTATGACGATTATAAGGAGCTGCCGTACGCTTCTTCACTGTGCGCTGCTTGTACAGAAGCCTGCCCGGTCAAAATTCCGCTGCACGAGCTCCTTCTCAAGCATCGCCAAAACATCGTCGAAAAAGAAGGCAGAGCGCCGATCAGTGAAAAGCTTGCGATGAAAGCGTTCGGACTTGGCGCATCCTCCTTGTCACTATACAAAATGGGCTCAAAATGGGCGCCGGTCGCCATGACACCTTTTACAGAGGACGAAAAAATTTCGAAGGGACCCGGCCCGCTCAAAAGCTGGACACAGATCCGCGACTTCCCGGCACCACATAAATCGAGATTCAGAGACTGGTTTGCAGACAGAGAAACAAGTGAACGCACGAAGGAGGAGCAGTGATGACGAAGGGAACCATTCAGAATCAAGAGAGCTTTTTAAACCGAATCGCATCCAGCCTTGGCCGTGAAAGAAGAACAGGAGGCGTGGCAGTTCCTGAGTGGGCGCATCAGCCGCAATATAAAACACTTGAAGGATATTCAGCGGATGACTTAGTCACAGTGCTCAAAAACCATTGTGTCAAAATCCATACAGAGCTGATTGAAACGGATTCAACCGGCCTTTACGATGCCCTGCGCGAGCAAGTCAGCCGCTTCTCCGGAGGCCCTGTCATCATTCCGAAGGACCCCCGCTTTGAAGCATACGGACTGAAAAGCCTGCTCACCAAGGATTGGCCGAGCGAGGGAACGCCAGTCTGGGAGTGGGATGCTGACAAAGGCGAGGAAAATATCAAAAAAGCGGAGCAAGCCAATGTAGGGATTACATTCAGCGAAATTACATTGGCTGAGTCGGGGACGGTTGTCCTCTTCTCCTCAAAAGACATCGGCCGATCTGTCAGCCTTCTGCCGACGACTTATATTGCGATTGTGCCGAAATCAAGCATTGTGCCAAGAATGACACAAGCCAGTGATATTATCCGCCAAAACATTGCAGACGGTGTCACTGTTCCTTCATGTATCAACTACATTACCGGACCGAGCAACTCAGCCGACATTGAAATGGATTTAGTTGTAGGAGTGCACGGGCCAGTAAAGGCAGCCTATATTCTCGTCTCTGACCGCTAAACTCAGAAAGCCCGGCAGGCATATGCCGGGCTTTTTGCTTGAAAAAAACTTCAACTTCCAATTTTTTGGCCGATGAGAAGAGTATGACTTGATACAGGAGGAAATGTGATGAAAAAATGGCTGATCATAGCGGTTTCACTGGCGATTGCGATTGTTCTGTTTATGTATACAAAAGGAGAAGCGAAGGCAGCCGGTATGACATTAGGCTACACGACTGGGGATACGGCTTCATACAATTCTCTTACGAAATATCATACATACATGAATGCCATCGCAACCGATACATTTGCGTTTGAAAAAAACGGACAAATCATTGGCGATGCCCCAAGCAAGCAGCTGACATATGCGAATAAGAAAAAAATCAAGACATGGGCTGTCATTTCAAACTATAATGATGCCATTTATGACTTTGACGGAGATTTGGCAAGTCGGGTCATGAGTAATAAAACAGCGAAAAAACGGTTCGCTGATCAGCTCATATCTTTGGCGAAAAAGCACTCATACTACGGTATCAATATCGATTTTGAAGCAGTGAATCCAGAAGACCGATCTAAATACTCACGTTTTATTCAAGATGTCTCACAGGCTTTGAAAAAGAAACATATTCAAACAATGGTATCTGTTCCGGCCAAAAGCGCTGATGATAAAAATGATGATTGGAGCTGGCCGTATGATTATGCGAAAATCGGCAAATATGCCGACTTCGTACAAGTCATGACCTACGACGAACACGGCATTTGGGGTGAGCCAGGATCAGTGGCAAGCACAAACTGGATCAAAAGCTCTCTGCAGTTTTCAGTCAAAAAGATCAAAGCCAATAAAGTCATCATGGGCATCCCCGCGTACGGCTATGATTGGGATGTAAAAGACGGAAGCGGAAGCGGAAGCGGAAGCTCTGTGAGGGAATGGAATGAACTCAAATCCCTCATTCAAAAGCAAAAAGCAAAGCCGGCATTCAACAAAAAAACAGGTTCGATGACGTTTTCTTATGTTGACAAAAAGAAGCATAAACATGTCGTGTGGTATGAAAACGAAAAAACCGTTCAAACGAAAAGCCATTTGGCAAAGCAATATAAAATAGCAGGTGTTTCAGTCTACGCATTAGGAAACGAGTCAGAATCCTTTTGGAAAGCGATTCAAAAAGGGACAAAATAACAGTTTCTTTTTTCTCTGAAGTTATTGACAGGGAAAAGAGAAGCACGTATATTATGTTAATATATTCAGATCATAAAATTTGAGTTTTTCAGAAAACTAAAACGCATAGATTGGGAGCAGTAAAAGAAAGTAATCAGAACAGAGAGCTGCGGGGTGGTGCGACGCAGCCTGATTCTTCTTTGAACTCGCCCGGGAGTGGTAAGACGGAACGGAATAGATTGAATATTCCCTATGTTTTAACGGCTAACCTTCGTTACAGGTCAAAAGCAGGATTCTTCATGAAGAATCAACAAGAGTGGTACCGCGGTCAGCCGAAGGCTCGTCGTCTCTTTATCTATTAGATTAGATAAGGGGCGGCGGGCTTTTTTGTTTTTGAAAACGAGAAGGAGAGGTAGAAGAGGATGAAAAACGACAATCAAACGTTAAAACGCACGATGACGTCCCGCCATATTATGATGATGGCGCTGGGCGGAGCAATCGGCGCAGGTTTATTTAAGGGGAGCAGCTCAGCGATCGATGTGGCAGGGCCATCTGTCATTATCGCTTACCTGCTCGGCGGAATTATTTTGCTGTTTATTATGCAGGGGCTCGCGGAAATGGCTGTTCGAAACCGCAACGCCAGAACCTTCCGTGATCTTGTCCAGCAGGTATTGGGGAATTACGCCGCTTATTTCTTGGACTGGATCTACTGGAAAATGTGGGTGCTCAATATTGCGGCTGAAGCTGTTGTAGCTGCGATATTCATTCAATACTGGCTCCCGGGCTGCCCGATCTGGGTGCTGGCATTGGGGATTTCTCTTATCGTCACGATCGTAAACTTGCTTTCTGTTAAAATTTTCGCCGAAACTGAATATTGGCTGGCCATGATCAAGATTACCGTTATTATCATCTTTATTATTTTAGGGTTATTGCTTTTATTCGTATCATTCGGTGATCATACAGCTGCTGGATTTTCAAACCTGACAGAGCACGGCGGATTTTTCCCGCACGGCGGCACAGGGCTGATTACGGCGATGCTTGTCGTCATCTACTCTTACGGCGGTACAGAAATTATCGGAGTGACACTTGCTGAAACAAAAAATCCAGAAAAGGTTGTCCCGAAAGCTGTCCGTAGCACACTGACACGGATTGTCGCGTTTTACCTGCTGCCGTTTTTCATCATCGTCAGCCTGATTCCGTGGAACCAAGTCAATTCCGTTCCGGAAAGTCCTTTCGTGATGGTCTTTAAAATGGTAGGCATTCCGGGCGCGGATCATATCATGAACGCAGTCATCCTGCTGGCGATCATTTCTTCTATGAATTCAGGTTTATACGGATCATCACGCATTTTGTATACACAGGCAAGTGACGGAAGGCTTCCAAAGGTCTTCTCGAAGCTTTCATCGAAAAACGTACCGATGTTTGCGATTCTGATGTGCACTTCTTCTCTCTATATTGGCGTGTTGATTTCTCTGTTCGCGGGAAGCCAAACATTTAATTATTTAATGGGATCATTGGGATATACCGTTTTATTCATTTGGCTGATCATCGGATTCGCTCATTTGAAATCGAGAAAACAGCAAACGGAAAAACCGGCTTATTATGTAAAATGGTTCCCATACACGACATGGTTTGCGATTGTGGCATTACTCGCCATTCTGATCGGGGTCGTCATGACAACGTCAATTGTCATTACCGGCATTACTGCGGCGATCTACCTTTTGATTACCGTTGCGTATTTGGTCAAAGGACGCAAACACCAGTAGATAAGAAACCCTCTCGCCGCATCAGGCAAGAGGGTTTTTATTATTGTGCAGCTTTCTCATTTATGCCAATCGCCGCTGCTTTCTGCGCTTTTGATTTTGTATTCACGAGACAGATGCTTGTGACAATCAGCAGCAGCCCTGCCAAGAGGCTAAGGGTGAGCGGTTCATGCAGGAAAATGGAGCTGGCCACGATCGATATGAGCGGAATCAAAAACGTATAAGATGCGACCTTGCTTGCTTCTCCTGAACCGACAAGTGTAAAAAAGATAAGCCAGCCGAGTGCGATAACGAATACAGAGATGAACAGCAGGCTCGTGATAAACGGAGCTGTCCATTGGATCGCGGAAAAGCTTTCTGTCCAAAGACCGGATATAAGCAGAAACACGCTGCCGATCGTCAGCTGCAAGGCGACCATCCAGATGGAATCGACGCGGCTGCCTGTTTTTTTCATATATACTGTTCCGAGCGCCCAGCTGATTGCGGAGCCAAGCGCCAGCAGAACCCCAATGACAGAAATATGCCCGCCAAAGCCCGCGGCACTAATGACGGCTACTCCCGCAAAACCGAGGATGAGCCCGATCACTTTCAATACAAACATGGATTCGCCGAGCCACAGCCAAGAAAATACGCCCATCAGAACAGGCTGAAAGAAGACGATTGCAGAAAACAGGCCGGCCGGAAGATAATTCAGCCCGATCGTTTGCAGGCCGTAGAATAACGTAATGTTTAATAGTGCAGAAACCAAATAAATCGGCCACGTTTCTTTTAAGCGTAATTTATGAATACGCGGCAGTGCGACAATGACTAATAAAAGCCCGCCGATCAGCGTTCGGATGCCCGCGAATAATAAGGGCGGCGAATAGGCGAGCGCGGCTTTGGACAGCGGCCAATTGACGCCCCACATGATGACGAGAAATGCGAGCAGGAGAGCTGTCCGCGTTTTTGAGAGCTGCTTCATTGTTCATTCACTCCTTGTAGAACTTTTCCATCATATGATACGGTAGAACGTAAGATAAATAAAATGAATCTTTTTTATGAGGAGCATAAGTAAATTGTTATGACTATTACACAATTAAAGGTTTTCGTCAAAATAGCTGAAACGGGAAGCTTTACAAAAGCGGGTCAGGCGCTGAACATGACACAGCCGGCTGTCAGCCATGCGATTTCTGCAATCGAAGCTGAGCTTGATGTAAAGCTGATTATTCGTGACCGCCGAAATGGCCTGATGCTGACTGATACCGGAAAACAGATCTTAGTACACATCAGGGAAGTCTTAAAAGGTATTGAAAAAGTTGAGCAGGTCGCAGCCGCGGAAAAAGGGCTTGAACTGGGTACAATCCATATTGGCACATTCTCAACTGCCTCGGCTTATTTTATGCCGAAGCTAATCAGTGAATTTAAACAAAAATATCCGAAACTGGAGCTTGTGCTGCACGAGGGAACTGTAAATGAAGTCAAGGAGTGGCTTCACACGCGGATGATAGATGTCGGCATTCTTCTGTATCCAACAGAGGAGATGGAGTACATTCATTTGAAAAAAGACAAAATGGCAGTCGTGCTCAGGGATGATCACCCGCTTTGCAGCCGTTCAGCCATTACGCTGAAAGATCTCGATGATGAACCGATGATCGTCTGCGACGGCGGCTATGAATCACCTTTTCACGATATGTTCAGGCAAGCGGGCGCTACGCTGAACGCCGCTTTCACAGTCTATAACATGAACACCTCGATCAGTATGGTCAAAGAAGGACTTGGTCTCGCGATTTTATCAGAAATGTCCATGTCGCACATGCCGCTGCCGGAGCATGTGGTGACCAGAGAGTTGGACCCGCAGGTATACCGTGATGTGCAGCTAGCTGTTCCGTCGCTGAAGGAGGCTTCTCTGGCGGCTAAGCTCTTTATTGAGATGGCTAAGGAGCTGTTTAGAGCAGAATAACGTCCCAAACCGTTCGTTTTATATTGTTCGAATTTCATCGAATCAAATTCTTTTATTCCAGAATGCAGTTGTGTTATGGTGTGATAGAAGTACATTCGATCATGACCTGACAGCTTTGGGCTGTTTCCTGATAACACATTTGCAAAGGAGAACAATATGTCTAACTACCAACGCAAAGATACCTTGCTTTCTGTCTTGAATTTATCTCCGGTTGTTCAGGGAGGAACGATCGCGGAATCATTCCGAAACAGCATGGACTTGGCGCGCCGTGCGGAGGAATGGGGATATCACCGTTACTGGCTTGCTGAGCATCATAATATAGAAGGTGTGGCAAGCTCTGCCACCGCAGTTTTGATTGGCCATATTGCCGGAGGCACTAAGAAAATCCGCGTCGGTTCCGGCGGCATTATGCTCCCGAACCACTCTTCATTAATCATTGCTGAACAATTCGGCACACTAGAAACATTGTATCCCGGGCGGATTGATCTGGGGCTCGGACGTGCGCCGGGAACGGACCAATTGACAGCAAGAGCGCTCCGCAGAAACATCAACAGCGGAGAGGATTTTCCTGAACAATTAGAGGAACTGCGCAATTACTTTAAACCGAAGGGAAATGTGCGCAATCAAGTCCGCGCTATTCCGGGAGAGGGCATAGATGTGCCGATTTGGCTGCTGGGCTCAAGCGGCTTCAGCGCCCGTCTGGCTGGCGAACTTGGTCTTCCGTTTGCGTTCGCGGCCCATTTCTCGCCGGCGAATACGGTTCCTGCCTTAGAGCTGTACCGCAATTCCTTCACGCCGTCTGAAGTGCTCGACGAACCGTATGCGATGGTCGGCGTCACCATTATCGCGGCAGATACAAACGAGAAAGCGCAGCACCTTGCGACTTCACATTATCAAAGATTTCTTGATCTTGTCCGCGGTACGCCGAACCAGCTGAAACCGCCTGTTGAGGATATGGACCAAATCTGGAGCCCGTATGAAAAAGCGATGGTCAATGAGCAGCTAAGCTCCACGATTGTCGGAGGACCGGAAGAAGTGAAGGTGAAGCTTGAAGACTTCGTCAAAACGACACAGGCTGACGAAATTATGGTTAACTCAGAAACCTATGAACACGCAGACAGAATGCGTTCGTTTGAAATCATCGCTGATGTTTGGGAAAACAGATAACAGCTATAAAAAAAGCAATGTAGCGGGGAGACCCATACATTGCTTTTTTTATTCATTCAGTTTTCGTGCGGACTGGCGAATGATCAACTCAGGCTCAAATATAACATCCTCTTGCTTTGGCTTTTTATGCTCAAGGGAGTCAATCACATATTTCGCCGCCGCTTTACCGAGCACGGATTTCGGGTGCTTGACAGAGGTTAGTTTCACTTCGGAGATTTGGGCGAAATGTGAATCATCATACCCGACGATAGACATATCCTCCGGCACTTTTAGATCCATCTCCCGCAGCATATCGATCACCTTCAGCGCAATTTCATCGTTATAACAAAGAATGGCTGTCGGCATATGCTTGCTGTTTTTCTCCAGTGTGGCCCTTACTTTCTCCAGGAGTTTTGATTCTTTTTCTTCCGTTGTAAATGTCACAATCATATCTGGAGAGGGGAACAAATCACGCTCCCGGTGCGCCTGTATAAATCCGTTCATCCGTTTCACGCCTTGTGTGTCATCAGCTTTAAAAATACCCATCATGTGCGTGTGGCCGAGAGAAAGCAAATGCTCAGCCGCCATCATGCCGCCTTTCACATCATCCAAGGTAAAACTCGGTGCGGCAAGCTCGGCATATGACGCGTTAATCATCGCAAAAGGAATGCCGTTTTTCTCCAAGTTCAGATAGTAGCCGATGTTTGGGGTTTGCAGGGCGCTTTTTGTCGGTTCTACGATGAGTCCGTCAATATGCTGGGACAGCAGGTTTTCCAAGCCTCTTCTTTCATTGTCCGGGTTGTTGTTTGTGCTTGTCAAAAGCATAGAATATCCCTGCTCGCTTAAATAGGACTCGATTCCTCTAATAATGCTCGGGAAAATATAGTCTGATATGTAGGTTGTCAAAACACCGATCGTTTTATTGGAATGCAGCGCTGACTTCGCTGAGCGTGAAGCGACGAAGGTGCCTCCGCCTTGCACGCTGTACAGCAGACCTTGTGATACGAGGTCTCCTATCGCTTTGCGAATGGTATGCCGGCTGACGCCGAATTGCTGCATTAATTCGTTTTCGGTAGGGATTTTTTGATCGGGCAGTATTTTGCCTTGATTAATCCATGAACTAATTTCTTCTTTTACTTGCGCGTATTTTGGTAACATATCCATTCCTCCAAAATGTATACGGACAAATTTCAGTATATCATAGCGTTCTTTGGAAGAAAACATTGACAGAAAATGCAAACAAGATTATTCTATATTTGTACGTACTAATTAAATGTAATTTTCATTAAATTTTAATATAAGTACGTACAATTACAGGTTGAAATGAAAACGCTTTACTCAACATTTCGGGAGGGCAGGGAAATGAAGAATACTCCAACTCAATTAGAACCAAATGTTCCTGTAACAAGAAGCCATTCAATGGGATTTGTCATTTTGATCTCATGCGCGGCGGGGCTTGGCGGCTTATTGTATGGCTATGACACGGCAGTGATTTCTGGCGCCATCGGTTTTCTGAAAGATTTATACAGCCTGAGTCCGTTTATGGAGGGACTTGTCATTTCAAGCATTATGATTGGAGGAGTTGTGGGCGTCGGGATATCCGGATTTTTAAGTGACAGATTCGGCCGGAGAAAAATTTTAATGACAGCCGCTTTGTTATTTGCGATATCAGCAATCGTTTCAGCGCTTTCTCAAGACGTGTCCACTTTGATCATTGCAAGGATTATCGGGGGCCTGGGAATCGGGATGGGCTCATCGCTTTCTGTTACGTACATTACAGAAGCGGCGCCGCCCGCCATACGCGGAAGTTTATCATCCTTATATCAGCTCTTTACGATCCTGGGTATTTCCGCAACATACTTTATTAATCTGGCTGTGCAGCGGTCCGGAACATACGAATGGGGCGTGCACACCGGCTGGAGATGGATGCTTGCTTATGGAATGGTGCCGTCCGTCATCTTTTTCCTTGTCCTGCTCGTCGTCCCGGAAAGCCCGAGATGGCTGGCGAAAGCGGGCAAAACAAACGAAGCTTTAAAGATTCTGACACGTATTAATGGAGAAACTGTTGCAAAAGAAGAATTAAAGAACATTGAGAACTCATTAAAAATAGAACAAATGGGGTCGCTCTCCCAGCTGTTTAAGCCGGGTCTCAGAAAGGCGCTTATCATTGGAATCCTGCTGGCGCTGTTTAACCAAGTCATCGGCATGAACGCCATTACTTACTATGGGCCGGAAATCTTTAAAATGATGGGATTCGGGCAAAACGCCGGATTCGTGACGACTTGTATCGTTGGAGTTGTAGAAGTCATCTTTACCGTTATTGCGGTGTTGCTGATTGATAAAGTCGGACGGAAAAAACTGATGTCCATCGGTTCTGCTTTTATGGCTATTTTTATGATTTTAATCGGGACGTCGTTTTATTTTGAGTTAACAAGCGGGATCATGATGATCATCCTTATATTAGGTTTTGTCGCTGCTTTCTGTGTCTCGGTTGGACCGATCACATGGATTATGATTTCTGAAATCTTCCCGAACCATCTGCGTGCGCGGGCTGCGGGCATTGCGACCATCTTTTTATGGGGAGCAAACTGGGCGATCGGACAGTTTGTGCCAATGATGATTGATTCGTTCGGGCTCGCCTATACATTCTGGATCTTCGCGGTGATTAACATCCTTTGCTTCCTGTTTGTCGTAACAATCTGCCCGGAAACGAAGAACAAATCGCTTGAAGAAATTGAAAAGCTCTGGATAAAATGAAAACGCTTTAAAAGAACAGCCCTTTCTCTGGGAAGGGCTGTTTATATTGGGATGCACCATTTGGCGATTTCTGTATAAGATAAAGATATATAGGAAAAAATAGTGCTAGTTAAAACGCCGCGGCATGAAAACTCTGCGAATATTGTCGATGAATTGGCTCTTAACAGTTGAATAAACAATTCCACCCTGTTAAAATAATTAAAGAAAGCAGAAATGATTTTTTTTGGCTATGATGGGACGTTTTTTGTCATAGCGGGACATATAATGTCCAGCAAAAAAGGAAGGAACGTTTGAGTCATGAACCAGTTAATACAAGCTCAAAAAAAATTATTGCCTGATCTTCTGCTCGTTATGCAAAAGAGGTTTGAAATCTTGCAGTATATCAGGCTGACAGAACCCATCGGGCGAAGAAGCCTGTCTGCCAGTCTCGAAATCAGCGAGCGTGTGCTGAGGGGCGAGGTTCAGTTTTTAAAGGAACAGAACCTGGTCGATATTAAGACAAACGGCATGACATTGACAGAAGAGGGCTATGAACTGCTTTCTGTTCTGGAAGATACAATGAAAGATGTTTTAGGTTTGACGCTTTTGGAAAAGACATTAAAAGAACGTTTAAATCTAAAGGATGTCATTATCGTATCCGGAGACAGCGATCACTCTCCATGGGTCAAAAAAGAAATGGGGAGAGCGGCTGTCGCATGTATGAAAAAAAGATTTTCAGGCAAAAATATCGTCGCTGTAACTGGCGGTACGACAATTGAAGCTGTCGCCGAAATGATGACGCCGGATTCTAAAAACCGCGAGCTTTTGTTTGTGCCTGCAAGAGGCGGTTTAGGCGAAGACGTGAAAAACCAGGCGAACACCATATGCGCGCATATGGCGGAGAAGGCTTCAGGCACTTACCGGCTTTTGTTTGTTCCGGGACAGCTGTCACAAGGCGCCTATTCATCTATTATTGAAGAGCCTTCTGTCAAAGAGGTGCTGAACACCATTAAATCAGCGAGTATGCTGGTTCACGGAATCGGCGAAGCTAAAACTATGGCTCAGCGCAGAAACACACCTTTAGAAGACTTAAAGAAAATAGATGATAACGACGCGGTGACAGAAGCGTTTGGCTACTATTTTAATGCGGACGGCGAAGTGGTCCACAAAGTGCATTCTGTCGGAATGCAGCTGGATGACATAGACGCCATTCCCGATATTATTGCAGTAGCGGGCGGATCATCAAAAGCCGAGGCGATCGAGGCTTACTTTAAAAAGCCGCGCAACACGGTTCTCGTCACAGACGAAGGAGCCGCAAAGAAGTTATTAAGGGATGAATAATCCCTCAATATAAATATCTCTCACTTATTTAAAGGAGGAAACAATCATGGCAGTAAAAGTCGGTATTAACGGTTTTGGTCGTATTGGACGTAACGTATTCCGCGCAGCATTAAACAATCCTGAAGTTGAGGTAGTAGCGGTTAACGATTTAACAGATGCTAACATGCTGGCTCACCTTTTACAATATGATTCTGTACACGGAAAATTAGACGCTGAAGTTTCAGTTGACGGTAACAACCTTGTTGTTAACGGCAAAACAATTGAAGTTTCTGCAGAACGCGATCCTGCTAAACTTAGCTGGGGCAAACAAGGCGTTGAAATCGTAGTTGAATCTACTGGTTTCTTCACAAAACGCGCAGACGCTGCGAAACACTTAGAAGCTGGCGCGAAAAAAGTAATCATCTCTGCTCCTGCTAACGAAGAAGATATCACAATCGTTATGGGTGTTAACGAAGATAAATACGATGCGGCTAACCACGATGTTATCTCTAACGCATCTTGCACAACAAACTGCCTTGCGCCGTTTGCAAAAGTACTTAACGATAAGTTCGGCATCAAACGCGGTATGATGACAACTGTTCACTCTTACACAAACGATCAGCAAATCCTTGATCTTCCGCACAAAGACTACCGTCGTGCGCGTGCAGCAGCTGAAAACATCATCCCAACATCAACTGGTGCTGCTAAAGCAGTTTCTCTAGTTCTTCCTGAACTAAAAGGCAAACTGAACGGTGGAGCAATGCGTGTTCCAACTCCAAACGTTTCTCTAGTTGACTTGGTTGCTGAACTGAACCAAGAAGTAACAGCTGAAGAAGTAAATGCAGCTCTTAAAGAAGCAGCTGAAGGCGACCTTAAAGGAATCCTTGGCTACAGCGAAGAGCCATTAGTTTCTGGCGACTACAACGGAAACAAAAACTCTTCTACAATCGATGCTCTTTCTACAATGGTTATGGAAGGCAGCATGGTAAAAGTAATCTCTTGGTACGATAACGAAAGCGGCTACTCTAACCGCGTTGTTGACCTTGCAGCTTACATCGCAAAAAAAGGTCTTTAATTTATAGCTGAAAAAGGACCTGACTTGGTTCTTTTGAATAGAAGCGCTATAATGAAAGCGGACAAGGGAAGGGGACGGACTCCCTTTCCCTTTTTCCATGAAGACCGGCTTTCAGAAAACGCTCTGTGAAAGAGAAACGACCGCTTTTTAGCAGCTTTGCCGGCGCTTTCGCCTAAGGCCGCTGCCCTGGCTTTTAGACGAACTGCCCTGTGCCGAAAAAAGACTGCGATCTGCCCTAGCGGCGTTATCGCTTGTCCAGACGGTTTCACGTTTTTCGTGCTGTATGCAAACCATTTTGAAGGAGGATCTCCTAGGCATGAATAAGAAAACTCTCAAAGACATCGACGTAAAAGGCAAAGTTGTATTCTGCCGCGTTGACTTTAACGTTCCAATGAAAGACGGGGAAGTAACAGACGATACACGTATCCGTGCTGCGCTTCCAACAATCAAACACCTTGCAGAACAAGGCGCAAAAGTCCTTCTTGCGAGCCACTTAGGCCGCCCGAAAGGCGAAGTAGTTGAGGAGCTTCGTTTAACTCCTGTCGCTGCACGTCTCGGCGAACTGCTTGGCAAAGAAGTGAAAAAAGCGGATGAAGCTTACGGCGATGCTGTAAAAGCACAAATTTCCGAGATGAAGGACGGAGACGTTCTTGTATTGGAAAACGTACGTTTCTATCCTGGTGAAGAGAAAAATGATCCTGAGCTTGCAAAAGCATTTGCTGAGCTTGCAGATGTATATGTAAATGACGCATTCGGTGCTGCCCACCGTGCTCACGCATCTACAGCTGGAATTGCCGAGCATCTGCCAGCAGTTGCAGGTTTCTTAATGGAAAAAGAGCTTGATGTACTCGGAAAAGCGGTTTCTAACCCTGACCGCCCGTTCACGGCGATCATCGGCGGAGCGAAAGTAAAAGACAAAATCGGTGTTATCGAAAGTCTTCTTGATAAAGTAGACAACCTGATCATCGGCGGAGGTCTTGCTTATACTTTCGTAAAAGCGCTTGGCTATGAAGTCGGTAAATCTCTTCTTGAAGAAGATAAAATCGAGCTTGCGAAATCATTTATGGACCGCGCTAAAGAAAAAGGCGTTAACTTCTACATGCCTGAAGATGTACTCGTTGCAGATGATTTCTCTAACGATGCAAACGTGAAAATTGTGCCGATCTCTGAAATCCCTAGTGATTTAGAAGCAATCGACATTGGTACGAAAACACGCGAAACGTATGCTGACGTCATCAAAAACAGCAAACTTGTCGTGTGGAACGGACCGATGGGCGTATTCGAAATCGACTTGTTCGCTCAAGGAACAAAAGCGGTTGCGGAAGCATTGGCAGAGGCGAAAGATACATACTCTGTCATCGGCGGAGGAGACTCTGCGGCAGCGGTTGAAAAATTCGGCCTTGCTGACAAAATGAGCCACATCTCAACAGGCGGCGGCGCATCCCTTGAGTTTATGGAAGGCAAAGAGCTTCCAGGGGTAGCTGCACTGAACGATAAATAATCTCAAAACTGCTATAAGGAAGTGGAACAGATGAGAAAACCAATTATCGCCGGTAACTGGAAAATGAACAAAACACTCGGCGAAGCTGTCAGCTTCGTTGAAGAAGTGAAATCTTCCATTCCAGCAGCAGACAAAGCTGAAGCTGTTGTTTGCGCGCCAGCACTTTTCTTAGAAAAGCTTGCTTCTGCTGTTAAAGGCACTGACCTAAAAGTCGGCGCTCAAAACATGCACTTCGAAGAAAGCGGCGCGTTCACAGGCGAAATCAGCCCGGTTGCTCTGAAAGACCTTGGCGTTGACTACTGCGTCATCGGCCACTCTGAGCGCCGTGAAATGTTCGCTGAAACTGATGAAACAGTTAACAAAAAAGCACACGCAGCTTTCAAACACGGCATTGTGCCGATCATCTGTGTAGGTGAAACGCTTGAAGAGCGTGAAGCCGGCAAAACAAATGATCTTGTTGCTGACCAAGTGAAAAAAGGCCTTGCTGGTCTTTCTGAAGAACAAGTTGCTGCTTCTGTTATTGCGTATGAGCCAATCTGGGCAATCGGAACAGGCAAATCTTCTACAGCGAAAGATGCGAATGACGTGTGTGCGCATATCCGTAAAACCGTCGCTGAAAGCTTCAGCCAAGAAGCTGCAGACAAGCTTCGCATCCAATATGGCGGAAGCGTAAAGCCTGCAAACATTAAAGAATATATGGCAGAGTCCGATATTGACGGTGCTTTGGTCGGCGGCGCGAGCCTTGAGCCACAGTCATTCGTTCAATTATTGGAGGAAGGTCAATATGAGTAAAAAACCAGCTGCACTCATCATTCTTGATGGGTTCGGATTACGTAACGAAACAGTAGGGAACGCTGTCGCTTTAGCGAAAAAACCGAATTTTGACCGCTATTGGAACCAGTATCCTCATCAAACATTGACTGCTTCAGGCGAGGCTGTAGGTCTTCCTGAAGGGCAAATGGGGAACTCCGAAGTAGGTCACTTAAATATCGGTGCGGGACGTATTGTGTACCAAAGCTTAACACGCGTAAATGTTGCCATTCGTGAAGGAGAGTTCGAACGCAATCAAACATTCCTTGACGCGATCAGCAACGCGAAAGAAAACAACAAAGCCTTGCACCTGTTCGGTCTTTTATCCGACGGAGGCGTGCACAGCCATATCAACCATTTATTCGCACTGTTAAAGCTTGCGAAAAAAGAAGGGCTGACAAAGGTTTATATCCATGGCTTCCTTGACGGCCGTGATGTAGGTCCGCAGACAGCGAAAACGTACATCAACCAGTTGAACGATCAAATCAAGGAAATCGGTGTGGGTGAAATCGCCAGTATTTCCGGACGTTACTACTCTATGGACCGCGACAAACGCTGGGACCGTGTAGAAAAAGCGTACCGCGCAATGGCGTACGGCGAAGGCCCATCTTACCGCAGCGCCCTAGATGTTGTTGATGATTCATATGCAAATGGTATCTACGATGAATTCGTGATTCCATCTGTCATCACAAAAGAAAACGGTGAGCCTGTTGCGAAAATCCAAGACGGCGATTCTGTGATTTTCTATAATTTCAGACCGGACCGCGCCATCCAGATTTCCAACACGTTCACAAACAAAGACTTCCGTGAATTCGACCGCGGCGAGAATTATCCAAAGAACCTGTATTTCGTCTGCCTGACTCACTTTAGTGAAACAGTTGACGGCTATGTAGCGTTTAAACCGATAAATCTTGATAACACAGTCGGAGAAGTATTATCTCAGCACGGATTAAAACAGCTTCGAATTGCAGAGACTGAAAAGTATCCGCATGTCACGTTCTTTATGAGCGGCGGCCGTGAAGCTGAATTCCCGGGTGAAGAGCGTATTCTCATCAACTCGCCTAAAGTTGCAACGTATGACTTGAAGCCTGAAATGAGTGCGTATGAAGTGAAAGACGCGCTTGTCAAAGAAATTGAAGCTGACAAGCATGACGCGATCATTCTGAACTTCGCAAACCCTGATATGGTCGGCCACTCCGGAATGGTTGAACCAACAATTAAAGCAATTGAAGCAGTGGACGAATGCTTAGGCGAAGTCGTTGACGCGATTCTCGCTAAAGGCGGACACGCTATCATTACCGCTGATCACGGTAATGCTGACATTCTGATTACAGAATCAGGCGAACCGCACACTGCGCATACAACAAACCCAGTCCCTGTGATTGTAACGAAAGAAGGCGTTACGCTGCGTGAAGGCGGAATCCTAGGAGACCTTGCACCAACGTTATTAGACCTTCTCGGTGTTGAAAAACCGAAAGAAATGACAGGAACATCTTTAATTCAAAAATAATTTGAAAATCAAAAGGAGAGACAAAACTCATGCCATACATTGTTGATGTTTATGCACGCGAAGTATTAGACTCCCGCGGCAACCCAACAGTTGAAGTTGAAGTATATACAGAAACAGGAGCTTTCGGCCGCGCATTAGTGCCAAGCGGAGCTTCTACAGGTGAATACGAAGCGGTTGAGCTTCGTGACGGCGACAAAGACCGTTACCTTGGAAAAGGCGTGTTAACAGCTGTTAACAACGTAAACGAAATCATTGCTCCAGAGCTTCTTGGCTTTGATGTAACTGAACAAAACGCAATCGATCAGCTTTTAATCGAGCTTGACGGCACTGAAAACAAAGGCAAACTTGGTGCGAACGCAATCCTTGGCGTATCTATGGCTTGTGCGCGTGCTGCTGCTGATTTCTTACAAATTCCTCTTTACCAATACCTTGGAGGATTCAACTCAAAAACTCTTCCTGTACCGATGATGAACATCGTAAACGGCGGAGAGCATGCTGATAACAACGTGGATATTCAAGAATTCATGATCATGCCTGTAGGTGCTCCTAACTTCCGTGAAGCACTTCGCATGGGCGCTCAAATCTTCCACAGCCTGAAATCAGTTCTTTCTGCTAAAGGAATGAACACAGCTGTAGGTGATGAAGGCGGATTCGCTCCAAACCTTGGTTCTAACGAAGAAGCGCTTCAAACAATCGTTGAAGCAATCGAAAAAGCCGGCTTCAAACCTGGCGAAGAAGTGAAACTTGCAATGGATGCTGCATCTTCTGAGTTCTACAACAAAGAAGACGGCAAATACCATCTGTCTGGCGAAGGCGTTGTGAAAACATCTGCTGAAATGGTTGACTGGTACGAAGAAATGGTTTCTAAATACCCAATCATCTCTATCGAAGACGGACTTGACGAAAACGACTGGGAAGGCCACAAGCTTCTTACTGAGCGTCTTGGCAAAAAAGTTCAGCTTGTCGGTGATGACCTCTTCGTTACAAACACGAAAAAACTTGCTGAAGGTATTAAAAACGGCGTAGGCAACTCTATCCTGATCAAAGTAAACCAAATCGGTACATTGACTGAAACATTCGATGCAATCGAAATGGCGAAACGCGCAGGCTACACTGCTGTTATCTCTCACCGTTCTGGTGAAACTGAAGACAGCACAATCGCTGACATCGCTGTGGCAACAAACGCAGGACAAATCAAAACAGGTGCTCCGTCTCGTACGGACCGTGTTGCGAAATACAACCAGCTTCTTCGCATCGAAGATCAGTTGGCTGAAACTGCTCAATACCACGGTATCAACTCTTTCTACAACTTAAACAAGTAATAAAAAGACCGCCGAGTTAAGTCTCGGCGGTTTTTTTATGCAAACTTTCCTAGCTCCAGCTTTTATTCTCCTCCTGTCTATTTCCTATATTGATGTACAAACAGTTTTGAGTTTTTTAAAGACGTCCCGACTGAATACTTCGGAAGAATTTTGTCACTTATTTTTTCTGATTGTAGAACCTCTTTCAGTAGCTGTTTACACAGGCCTTCTAGTGTTTATGGATGCTGATTATATCTGTCTGTCGGTCTGACTCTCATGCTGGCTTTTTTATCATATCAGTGAGACAGGGAATGCAGCGGGGTACCGGGAAAAAAGCCATCAGCTCTTTTATGAAAGATCTAAATAAAGCCTCACCATATCGCGGCATTGAATCCCGTTTTCAAAAATCTCTTCATCATAGTGTCTGATAAAGAAATCATGGTCGATTGCCTGAAGGCGGAATCCGCATTTTTGATAGAGAGAAAGCTGATGAATGCTTGAATTCCCCGTGCCGATTTCAATTGTGTCCGCCCCCAGCTCCTTCGCCTTTTCGATGGCGTCAAGTACAAGCTGTTTGCCAAAGCCCTTCTTCTGAAGAGATTCTTTTACGGCAATATTTACAATTTCAACCGTTTGCGGCCTTGTTTTTAGCAACACATAAACACCTGCAAGCTCATCATCGGCCCAAGCCGTGTAACATTCTCCCCTCTCAAGGTATTCATCTACAATGTCTTTGGACGGATCGGCGAGCAGCAATAGATCATATAATTCGTCATTTGTATCTTCTCTTAATTCGATCCTGAGCTTTTGCATATTCTTACCACCTTTTTTAGTCTGATAGACATTTAATTTTTTCATTCGTTCCCAATTTCATTCTGTTTTATTATAAAATATGAAAAGTAGTAAATGTTATCAATTTAGTAGAATAGGAGGAAAGTCATGTTTTTTTGCAAGAATTGCGGTACTAAGAATAATGAAGGGGCCAAGTTTTGTAAAGAATGCGGCACCCCGATCGGAGGGAGCAGTAAACAGGCCGATTCAGAAACAGCAAGCACTGCCGAAACGAGGCAGGCTCCGCGAAAACCGATCCCTAAGAAAACCATCATTTTATGGAGCAGCATTGCAGCAGCGTGCGTTATATTATTCGCCGCATATAAAACCGGAGCGTACTTTACTTCAAAGGATAGGTTAATTGACAAGTTTGAACAGGCCGTAAATGATGAGGACAAGGATCAAATCGCGTCTCTTCTCACACCGGTAAATGACAAGCTGAAGCTCACTAAAAACAATGTAAAACCGTTTCTTACATATTTGAAGGACCATCCAGACAAAAAGGATGAACTTTTTGCATCGCTGCGTGATGAAGCAGCCCAGAAGGACATCGTACATGCGGAAAAAGACGGGAAAAGCCTGCTGGTATTCGATCATTACGACTTAAAGATAGCACCTGTTTATTTTGAAGTGGCCAGCAATTATAAAAATACCGATTTATATGTCAATAAAGAGGAAGCCGGATCTGTAAAGAAAGCCGATCAAGCACAAACCCTTGGTCCGTACATTCCCGGTGAATATACAGTCTCAGCCAAACTGAAAAACGATGTCGTCGATCTTGTGAAAAAAGAAGACATTCAGGCAGTTGGCGATAACAGCTTTCGTGTAGACCTCTCATTGGAAGCAGACGATGTGACATTCAGCTTAGCGGATGACATCAAAAGCGGGAAGGGAGATTTGCTGATTAACGGCAAGTCGATTCATAAAGATCCATTCAAATCCGTAACATACGGCCCGCTGCTGACAGATGGATCAATGACAGCTTCAGTCGAGGCAGAATTTCCGTGGGGAAAAACAAAAACAGCCGGCGTTCCCATCGAACATAAAGAAATGGAGTTAACATTAATTCCTGATCAAAATACACAGGAACAGATTATGAACACAATTGTCAAAACAACAAAACAATACTCCAAAGCGCTATCCGATGGGAATACAGCCCAGATGACAGAGGCGAGTGCCAAATGGAAGGCAGAGACGAAGGATACCGTTGATTCTATGAAAAATACGGACTCATACTTAAAAGATAGATACTTGGAAACTGATTTTGACCTGGACACATTTGCCCTCTCTCAGAATAACGACGGGACGTGGCAGGTATCGGTAACAGGAAAAGAACTCCACCAGTCTTCTTCGTATAGCGACTATTCAAAATCTGAAATGACTGATGACAGTCCGAGTTATGAATATCTTCTTTCATATGATAAAAAACAGAAAAAGTGGATTTTTGAAGATGCAGAATCAACATTCGAATCTGCAGGCACAAATATAAAGAAAATCAAAAATGATAAACCAGAGACATACACATCGGCTTGGGCTGGTTCGAAAAACAAAGACAGTGGAAACTCTGCAAGCGGCGATGTTACAGATGAACAAGTGACATTATTTATGGGCAGTTATCTGCAAAGTCAGGCAGATGCCGTCAATCAAAATAATTTCTCACTAATGGAAGACAGCCTTGAGAAAGGCAGCTCCCTTTATTCCGACCAGCAGCATCTTGTGGCGAAATTAAATAAAGAGGGGACAACAGAAGACTTTAATAACTATGAAGTGAAAAGCTGGAGCCAAAATGGTTCAGCTATCACGATTAAGACGTATGAGGAATTCTATATCACAAAATCAGGCGGCAGTCCAAAGCTCAGAACATATAACTGGACCTATACCGGCGTAGTGAAGAACGGAAGAATTTACTTAACGTCTATTCAATAAAACAACCCCATCACCAGCAGGTGATGGGGTTGTTTTTAAAAGAGCATATAACGGAAAATCTCTTTGACATAGTGTTCGATAATAAGCTGAAATGTGACGCAGATGATCAGATAAATCACAATCGTTGAGTAAATGACGTCAACCTTCCCTTTATATGAATGCTGGTAACTGCTCAGCATCGCAGGAGGAATGGCGAAGAATGCACCGATTAAACCAACGGCTAATATAGTAAAGCAAATGTCTGTATGTAATAAAAAGAAGAAAAGGGCAAGAATCAAAATAGCCGTAAACGGAATGAGAAACGCTCCGAATCTTGAGAATGAATCTTTAAAAGACACTTGGTTCCCCGCGATTTTCAGGGCGAAAAAAATGCATGCATGCAGGCCAAATAGAAATAAAATAAAATAAATGGTTGGCTCTAAGAAGATTGCTGTAAAGCTTACGCTTCCGGGACCGTCTGAAAAAAGAATATAAAACATCAAAGGGGTCAGCAAACTAAAAAGAACCAGCGTGATCACCGCGCTGATCAACTGCTCTCCGCCTGTTGCTTTACATTCCTGATAAGGGCGTTTCAGGACGGCCAGGACAAATGAACCGAACTGTTTTGCTGCTTGTTTTGCAGCGGCTCCAGTCTGAGATGCCTGCTGTTGGCCTGAGTGACCAGGGAGCGGCGAACCGCATTTCTCACAAAACTTTCCGCCATCAGTTTGATGGCCGCATTGAGGACAATACATAAAATAACTCCTTTACCTGTAATATAGGGAAAATAGACTAATAGTTTTATTATAAAAGAAAAAAGTTGTAAAGTAATCAATATTCATACAAAAAAAGACACGAGCCTTATAGCAGCTGTGTCTTTTTTTATGCTAGTTATTCATATATTTCTCAAATACATCTCCAAAATCCTTGATATGATACTGCGAGCGAACGGATGTCAGCCAAGTGAATCCGAATTCGGTCAGTCTTTATATTGCGTTTCAATTGACGTGCTCAGGGCGGGTATGGTGAAGAATCGTCACTGCTTTATCTAAGATTTGCTCCGCTTGATTGATTAAAATGTCATTTTCATAGGTTGTTTCAGCGATGCGGAGAAGAGCTTTATAAAAGTCTTTTCATTTTTTAATCTGGTCTTTGTGGACATCAATGTCGAATTATTCACCGCCCAGCTTAAGCTTAATTTCAACATCCAAATCGACTTTTCCGGCAGTTTCAAGAAAAACGTCAGAGATTTTGTATTGCGAATAAGGGTAGCGTTTCTAACAGGCTATAAAGGTTTACCGGGAAATCACCTCCGGGTAAAAGGGGGAAGAATAATTCTATTTTCTGTACAGACAATACCAACAAGGAGGTATATGATGTTCTCATTCATCGTTCACGTCTTCATTTCTTTATTCGCAGTATCAAATCCGATCGGAAACGTACCGATATTTCTGACGCTGACAGAAGGCTATACATCAGCGGAAAGAAAAGCGATTGCCCGGAAGGCAGCTATTTTATCCTTTTTTATTTTGGCGGCTTTTTTGGTTTTCGGCCATCTTATCTTTAAACTGTTTGATATCAACATTCATGCGCTCCGAGTGGCGGGCGGCATATTCATTTTCGGCATTGCCTATAATCTATTGAATGCGAAAGAATCACACGTGCAATCTCTTCATCATGATGAACATAAGGAAAGCAAGGAAAAAGCCGATATATCCGTCACGCCTTTATCCATTCCGATTATTGCTGGGCCCGGAACGATTGCAACAGTGATGAGCCTTTCCGCCGGTCATAGCGGCATTGGTCATTATGTCGCTGTCATGATTGGCATAGCCGCAGTGATTGCCCTGACCTTTCTCTTTTTCCACTATTCTGCTTTCATTAGCAGCAAACTCGGAAAAACCGAGATGAATGTGATTACCAGACTGATGGGATTAATCTTAGCCGTGGTTGCGGTCGGGATGATCGGTGCCGGGCTGAAAGGCATGTTTCCGGTCTTAACCTCATGATGCAAAAAAGCAGCTCCCTTATTTTAGAGAGCTGCTTTCTTTTGTTTTCGGCACATACTGAAAGATTTCCTCACTCTCAAAAAATTCAATCAATCTGCTCAGCCAGTCATAGTAATGAAGCCATTCTTTTAATTCATTCAGCAGCTGATTAACCTTCTCTTCCGCTTCCGGGGTAAGCCCGTCCCTTTGTAAAAGATCAGTCAGCTCCCGGTTTAATTTTTTATAAAGCACTTTGTTTTTGCTCACGACCTTTGTCCAATTCGCCGCGAATAAAGAAATGAAGGTTTGATAATAATCCTGCTCGACGTCATAAAGGTCTTTTCGCACACCTTTTTCAAACACTTTTTCGGCGATATTGGCATCGATCATTTCACGGACAACCTGGCTCATCCGTGTTTTGCTCATGCCCGTAGCCTCAGAGAGCTCGCTTAAGGTCATCGGTTTTCGATTCATATAAATAATTCCGAGCACACGTCCGACAGTTGAAGGCATTCCAAACGTATGCATATTTTCGGCAATCTTCTCAATGAGATGCTCTTCAGCATGTTCAATGATGTCGAGAGCGGTTTTTTTCACAGCTGATCATCCCTTCAAATGGCAATTGATGGTGTCAATATATCATATTTCTTCCTGATGTTGAAAATAGCTGAATGCAGAGGAAGTGGGAGGTATCCGGCGTAATTGTAAGAACACCCTTTCCGTCTCGGTCATAACAATAAATAATCTATAAATAACATATAATTTCAACACATTGTAAACTTTTTATTTTACAAAGTTCAAATTATAATAAGGATTATACTTTTCAGAAAATTTAATGGAAACCTGCGGAGGTGCACGGATTGCTGAAATTGGAACAAGTGTCAAAAGTATATAAAGGCGGCAAAAAAGCTGTGAACAGCATTGATTTAGATATTGCCAAAGGTGAGTTTATCTGTTTTATCGGCCCGAGCGGCTGCGGAAAAACGACAACGATGAAGATGATCAACAGGCTGATAGAACCATCGTCTGGAAGGATCTTTATCGACGGAGAAAATATTATGGAACAGGATCCTGTTGAGCTGAGGAGAAAAATCGGCTATGTGATTCAGCAGATTGGTTTGTTCCCCCATATGACCATCCAGCAGAACATCTCACTCGTACCAAAGCTGCTGAAATGGCCTGAGGAAAAACGGAAAGAACGGGCGCGAGAGCTGTTAAAGCTTGTGGATATGGGTCCGGAGTATTTAGACCGTTATCCCCATGAGCTCAGCGGCGGACAGCAGCAAAGAATCGGCGTGCTGCGCGCGCTGGCCGCAGAACCCCCTCTCATTTTAATGGATGAACCGTTCGGAGCGCTTGACCCGATTACACGTGATTCCCTTCAGGAAGAATTCAAAAAACTGCAGAGAACGCTAAACAAAACGATTGTGTTTGTCACCCACGATATGGACGAAGCGATTAAGCTTGCTGACAGGATTGTGATTTTAAAAGCGGGAGAAATCGTTCAAGTCGGCACACCAGATGAGATTCTCCGGAATCCGGCAAATGAATTTGTTGAAGAATTCATCGGGAAAGAACGCCTGATTCAGTCAAGACCGGATATCGAGCGGGTAGAGCAAATGATGAACAGAACGCCGGTGACGGTATCTGCGGACAAAACGCTTTCTCAGGCGATTCAGCTGATGAGAGAAAAACGTGTTGACTCGCTGCTTGTTGTGGACCGGCAAAACGTGCTGAAGGGCTATGTTGATGTGGAAATGATTGATCAAAACCGCAAAAAAGCGAGCATCGTTGGCGATGTATACCGCTCAGATATATATACCGTTCAAAAAGGGGCGCTACTTCGCGATACAGTCCGAAAAATTTTGAAGCAGGGGATCAAGTATGTTCCGGTCGTCGATGAACAAAACCATTTAGCAGGGATTGTGACAAGAGCGAGCCTCGTTGATATCGTATACGATTCCATATGGGGCGACGAGGAAAACCAGCTCATGACGATCTGACCAGGGGAGGAGCTCTTTTAAGATGAATCAAATGATGACTTTTTTGCAAACGAACGGCGGAGAGCTGCTGTATAAAACAGGAGAGCATTTATATATTTCACTCATAGCCGTTGTATTGGGCATTATCGTTGCAGTGCCGCTCGGTGTTGCTCTTACCAGAATGAAAAAAGGCGCAGGTGCGGTTATCGGTTTCGTAAACATTGTGCAAACCCTGCCGAGTCTTGCGATTTTAGCCTTTTTTATTCCGCTTCTCGGCGTAGGAAAGGTGCCGGCGATTGTCGCTTTATTTTTCTATTCGGTGCTGCCGATCCTGCGCAATACGTATACCGGCATTAAAGGTGTAAATAAAAACCTGCTGGAATCGGGAAAAGGGATTGGCATGACCGGCTGGGAGCAGATTCGGCTCGTCGAAATCCCGCTGGCGATTCCCATCATCATGGCGGGTATCCGCACATCAACGATCTACCTAATCGGCTGGGCGACACTTGCGTCGTTTATCGGGGGAGGCGGCCTCGGGGACTATATTTTTATCGGCCTGAACCTGTATCAGCCTGAATATATCATTGGCGGTGCCGTGCCTGTCACAATTCTGGCCATTATCATTGATTATGTGCTGGCTGTGACAGAACGAAAGGTGACGCCGAAAGGCTTGCAAGGGATGAAGGAAGTTTCGTAAGGAGTTGGCACTGTTGAAAACGAAAAAAATCAAATGGCTTGGCGCGTGCGCTCTAGGTTTGGTCATACTGCTAAGCGGCTGTTCTCTGCCGGGACTCGGCGGCGCTTCAGACGACACGATCAAAATCGGGGCGCAAAGCATGACTGAATCAGAAATTGTAGCGAATATGATCGCGCAGCTTATTGAACATGATACAGATTTGAATACCGCTTTAGTGAAAAACCTCGGGTCAAACTATGTGCAGCACCAAGCGATGCTGGGCGGTGACATTGATATTTCTGCCACGCGCTATTCCGGAACTGATTTAACAAGCACCCTCGGCAAGGAAGCGGAGAAAGATCCGAAAAAAGCGCTGAACATTGTGCAGAACGAGTTTCAAAAGCGCTTTTCTTATAAATGGTTTGATTCCTACGGCTTTGATAACACATATGCCTTCACCGTAACAAAAAAGTTTGCGGAGAAGGGGCATATTAACACCGTGTCTGACCTGAAGAAAAATGCCTCCCAATATAAATTAGGCGTCGACAATGCTTGGCTGAAACGAAAAGGCGATGGGTATAAAGGCTTTGTCAGCACATATGGCTTTGAGTTCGGCACAACGTATCCAATGCAGATCGGGCTAGTCTATGACGCAGTCAAAAATGGGAAAATGGACGCCGTTCTGGCTTATTCAACGGATGGACGGATTAAAGCCTATGACTTGAAAATTTTAAAAGATGATAAGCGTTTCTTCCCGCCGTATGACTGTTCACCGGTGATTCCGGAAAAGGTGCTTAAGGCGCATCCCGAGCTTGAGGGTGTGATCAATAAGCTGATTGGGCAAATCGATACGGAAACGATGCAGGAGCTGAACTATGAGGTGGATGGCAAGCTGAAGGAGCCGTCTGTCGTAGCAAAGGAATTTTTAGAGAAACATCATTATTTTGACTAAGAAAAGAGGCGGATCATATGGAAGTACTACAGCAGCTTGGCACTTACTATTCGCAAAACGGCGGTTACGTGCTGCAGGAGTTTTACCGCCATTTTCTGATGTCGGTGTATGGCGTTTTATTTGCCGCCATTGTTGGAATTCCGCTCGGCATCCTGATAGCCAGATACAGAAGATTAAGCGGATGGGTTTTTGCGGTCACGAACGTCATTCAGACGATCCCGGCTCTCGCCATGCTCGCCGTGCTGATGCTTGTCATGGGGCTTGGCGCTAATACGGTGATATTGTCATTATTTCTGTATTCTCTTCTGCCGATTATCAGAAATACGTATACAGGGATTATCAGCATTGAACATGCTTATCTTGAATCCGGAAAAGCAATGGGGATGACAAAATTTCAAGTGCTGCGGATGGTCGAGCTTCCGCTTGCGCTTTCTGTCATAATGGCCGGCCTGCGCACTGCGCTTGTCATTGCCATCGGCATTACGGCCATCGGGACATTTGTCGGAGCAGGAGGTCTCGGAGACATCATCGTCAGGGGATCAAATGCCACAAACGGAACCGCGATTATATTAGCTGGAGCAATCCCCACAGCTTTGATGGCGGTGATTGCCGATTTGGTCATGGGCTGGCTTGAACGAGCGTTAAGCCCGATTAAAAAGAAAAAGAAGAAAAACCTGGCCAGTGCTGCATAAGAAAAAACGCCTTGTAATAACAGGGCGTTTTTTACGGCTTGGGCACATATTTAAAAATGTCTTCGCTCTCAAAAAACTCAATCAAACGGCTGAGCCAATTATAATAATCGAGCCATTCCTTTAATTCCTTCAGCAGTTCATTCACTTTTTTTTCCGCTTCAGGAGTAAGCTCTTCATCCAACACGCTAAGCAGCTCCCGATTGAGTTTTTTATGCATCATTTTGTTTTTGCTGACGACTTTGCTCCAGGTGGCTGAAAACAGCGTGATAAACGTTTGATAGTAATCCTGTTCAACCTCATATAAATCTTTTCGGACGCCCTTTTCGAACACCTTCTCGGCGATATTGGCATCAAGCATTTCCCGCACTACCTGGCTCATGCGTGTTTTGCTCATGCCGGTGGCCTCAGATAATTCGGTAAGCGTCATCGGTTTTCGATTCATATAAATAATGCCCAGCACACGTCCGACGGTAGAGGGCATTCCAAATGCATGCATGTTTTCCGCAATTCTTTCTATAAAATGGTCCTCGGCTTGTTCAATGATCGTTAACGGATCTTTCTCCAACGGTTTCATCCTTTCAGCTAACAATTCCGATGTCAATATACCACATTTTTGATACGGCGAAAATGCTGTCAAAAGAGAATTTGGCAGGAAATTGGAGCAATAAGGAGATCAACACACGTCAATGCAGGTAAATCAGCGTTTACACATACTTTATAAATAATATGAACAAATTGTAAACTTTTTATTTTATAAACTTTAATCTATAATGGGAAGCATTCAATTGTCTGAAAAATTAAATTTAAACTGAACAAATTGAATAAACTTAATTTTGGAGGTGCGATGTTTGCTGACATTAGAAAATGTCTCGAAAACATATAAGGGCGGCAAAAAAGCCGTGAACAACGTGAATCTTAAGATTGCAAAAGGCGAATTTATCTGTTTTATCGGGCCGAGCGGCTGCGGAAAAACGACAACGATGAAAATGATTAACCGATTAATTGAGCCTTCCGCCGGGAAGATTTTCATTGACGGCGAAAACATTATGGAACAGGATCCTGTAGAGCTCAGGCGCAAAATTGGCTATGTGATTCAGCAAATCGGCTTGTTTCCCCATATGACCATTCAGCAGAATATCTCACTCGTCCCAAAACTGCTGAAATGGCCGGAACAGCAACGGAAAGAGCGGGCGCGTGAGCTTTTAAAATTGGTCGATATGGGGCCAGAATATTTAGACCGTTACCCTCATGAATTAAGCGGGGGGCAGCAGCAGCGAATTGGTGTATTACGGGCACTTGCCGCGGAGCCGCCGCTTATCTTAATGGATGAACCGTTCGGGGCACTCGACCCGATTACGAGGGATTCCCTTCAGGAAGAATTTAAAAAACTGCAAAAAACCTTACATAAAACCATCGTATTTGTTACCCACGATATGGATGAAGCGATTAAGCTGGCAGACCGGATTGTGATTTTAAAAGCGGGAGAAATCGTTCAAATTGGAACGCCCGATGACATTTTGAGAAATCCGGCAGACGAATTTGTTGAGGAATTTATCGGCAAGGAGCGGCTGATTCAGTCATCCAGCCCGGATGTTGAACGGGTTGACCAGATTATGAATACTCAGCCTGTAACGATCACCGCGGACAAAACGCTTTCTGAGGCCATTCAGCTGATGAGGCAGGAACGGGTCGATTCATTGCTTGTCGTCGATGACGACCACGTTCTGCAAGGTTATGTCGATGTTGAAATCATTGATCAATGCCGGAAAAAGGCCAATCTCGTAGGAGAGGTTTTACATGAAGATCTATACACAGTATTGGGAGGCACATTGCTGCGCGACACGGTCCGCAAAATTTTAAAACGGGGTGTCAAATATGTCCCTGTTGTGGATGAAAACCGACGTTTAATCGGAATTGTGACGAGAGCAAGTCTGGTCGATATCGTGTATGACTCCCTCTGGGGAGAAGAAAAGCAGCTCGCGGTATTGTCATAGGGAGGGGATAAGTCATGCATCATATTGTTCAATTTTTGCAAACCAACGGAGGCGAGCTTTTTTATAAAACATACGAGCATATTACGATATCGCTCATTGCTGTTATCTTAGGCGTGCTGGTTGCCGTCCCCCTCGGCATTATGCTGACCAGAATGAAAAAAGGAGCCGGCACCATTATCGGCATTGTGAATATCATTCAGACGCTGCCGAGTCTGGCTATCCTTGCCTTTTTTATCCCGCTCCTTGGTGTAGGGAAGGTTCCAGCCATTGTGGCTTTGTTTTTCTATTCCGTATTGCCGATACTTCGCAACACGTATACCGGCATTCGCGGCGTCAACAAAAATTTGCTCGAGTCTGGCAAAGGCATCGGAATGACGCCGGCTGAACAAGTCCGCTTGGTGGAGCTGCCGCTTGCCGCGCCAGTGATCATGGCGGGAATTAGAACATCGACGATTTACTTAATCGGCTGGGCCACGCTTGCTTCTTTTATTGGAGGCGGCGGATTGGGTGATTACATTTTTATCGGACTAAATTTATATCAGCCGGAATATATCATCGGGGGCGCGGTTCCCGTCACAATATTGGCGATTGTGATTGATTATGTGCTGGCAGTGGCTGAACGAAAACTGACACCTGCCGGCATGCAAAGGTTGAAGGAAGTGTCATAAGGAGGCGGCTTATGAAAAGAAAATATCTTACATTAATGATTGGTTTAGCACTTGCGGCAACATTGACGTTGAGCGGCTGTTCGCTTCCTGGTCTCAGCGCCGCTCCAGACCAGACCATTAAAATCGGCGCGCAAAGCATGAGCGAATCAGAAATCATCGCCAGCATGCTTGGCCAGTTGATCGAACACCATACTGATCTCAAAACAACAACAATTAAAAATCTTGGCTCCAACGCGGTGCAGCAGCAGGCTTTAATGAACGGGGAAATCGACATTGCAGCCACAAGATATACGGGAGACGCGCTGACAGGAACGTTGAGAATGCAACCGGAAAAAGACCCGGACAAAGCGCTGGCGCTTACTCAGCGGGAGTTTAAAAAAAGATACGATTTAAAATGGTATGACTCCTACGGGTTTGATAATACGTACGTCTTTACGGTCAGCAAAAAGCTGGCAGATCAATATCATTTAGAAACCGTATCAGACGTAAAAAAACAGGCGCCGCAATTAAAGCTTGGCGTCGATAACTATTGGATGAAGCTCAAAGGAAACGGCTATCAGGATTTTACGAAAACCTACGGCATGACATTCGGCGGCACGTATCCAATGCAGATCGGCCTTGTGTACGATGCGGTGAAAAGCGGAAAAATGGACATTGTGCTTGCGTATTCAACCGATGGAAGAATCAAGTCCTATGGTCTCAAAATACTGAAGGACGATAAACAATTTTTCCCGCCGTACGATTGCTCTCCGGTTATTCCGGAAAAGGTGCTCAAAGAACATCCTGAGCTTGAAGGCATCATCAAGAAAATGATCGGAAAAATCGACACAGCCACGATGCAGGCGCTTAACTATGAAGTCGACGGCAATCTAAAGGAACCGTCTGTCGTTGCCAAGGAATATTTAGAAAAACATCACTACTTCGAATCGTGAAAGGGGGAAGGGGTCAATGAACGTGCTTGAACAGTTAATGACGTATTACGCGCAGAATGGCAGCTACGTCATGGGTGAATTTGGCCGCCACTTTCTCATGTCGGCTTACGGCGTTTTGTTTGCCGCTGTCGTCGGGGTCCCGGCCGGAATCCTCATCGCGCATTTTCGCCGTTTGTCAGCTTGGGTGTTCGCCGTAACAAACGTTATTCAAACAATCCCCGCGCTCGCTATGCTGGCCGTCTTGATGCTTGTTATGGGGCTCGGCGCAAATACCGTAATTGTATCATTATTTCTGTATTCCCTGCTTCCGATTATCCGAAACACGTACACAGGGATTGTCAGCATTGAGCATGCCTACCTAGAATCGGGAAAAGCAATGGGCATGACGAAATTCCAAGTGCTCAGAATGGTTGAGCTCCCGCTCGCGCTTTCTGTCATCATGGCGGGCCTTCGCACGGCTCTCGTCATTGCCATTGGGATTACAGCAATCGGCACATTTGTCGGCGCAGGAGGCCTTGGGGACATGATTGTCCGCGGATCAAACGCGACAAATGGAACTGCGATTATTCTAGCCGGGGCGATACCGACTGCGGTGATGGCGGTGGCAGCCGATTTGCTCATGGCCTGGCTGGAGCGGGCATTAAGTCCGGTGAAGAAAAAAAGAACAAGAGCCAAACACGTTCAATCAGCTGCATAGAATAGAAAAAGAGGCTGGAGTCCAGCCTCTTTTTTCTATTTAAATTATAAACTGATCCATCTTTGCATTAAGCTCCTTCGCCAGCCGCTCCAACTCCTCAGCATTTTGAAGCACTTGATCCATCGAATGGGCGGATTGCTCGGTAATTGAAAATGTTTCTTCAATGCCGGCGGCCGACTCTTCGGATACAGAAGCGATATTTTCAATCGATTGATTGATGGTAATCGATTGGTTTGTTAACTGCTTCAGGCCATCCGTAACTTCCTTAATGCTGTCTGCAACATGAGTGACAGATTGTTTGATATGCTGCATAGCCTGTCCGGTGTCTGTCAGGTTTTCCGTTCCTTTTTCGACTTCTGTAAAGCTGCTTTCCAAGTACTTAATAACGGAGTGGATTTCCTGCTGTGTCCCATTTACAATCCGGGTAATGTCCTGCACGGAATCAGAAACGCCGTCAGCCAGCTTTCTGACTTCATCAGCCACAACGGCGAAGCCTTTGCCGCTTTCTCCTGCGCGGGCAGCTTCAATCGCGGCGTTAAGGGACAGCAAATTCGTTTGCTCGGCAATCCCGTTGATGACCTGAACGAGCTTGTTGATATCCTGAGAATGTTGTTCAAGTGATCTCACTTTATGCACGGCTTCTTGAACGATATGGTGGATGGTTTTCATTTGCTGTAATGACGTATCCATATTTTCGTTTCCGCTTACCGCGAGTTCGAGAACGTTTTGAGACGTATCGCTGATTGTAATGCCGTGATTATAGGCTTTATCAATGCTTTCGGTAAACTCATTCATCGATTCGGCAATCGTTACAGCGTCTTGGGCCTGCTGTTCAGAGCCCTCAGCCATTTCGTTCATCGTTTCAGTAATATGTTTGCTGCCGGATCTTGTTTCATTCGTTGCGGTAGCAAGCACCTGTGAAGAAGAAAGAACCCGGCTTGAGATGTCTTTAGAATATCCGACAATATCTCTCAGATTCCCTACCATTTTTTGCAGCGCTTCATTCAGGTCGCCCAGCTCGTCTTTTGAGTTGAGCGGCTCCATGTCGTTCGACAGGTCTCCCTCGGCAATATGATTGGCAGACTCCTTCATGCGAATGATAGGCTTTACAATGTTTCGCGCGATATAAAGCCAGATGAAAATGCTGACGATGATCGAAGCTGCCACAAGCAGAGCAGTATAAATGAGCCCTTTTTGATAGACGGCCTTCGTTTCTTTTACTGCTGTGTTGCTGCCTTCTTTATTGTAGTCAACAAGCTGAGTGATTGTTTTTTTCATATCCTCAAAGCTGGCCTCAGTTTGAACCAATAAACCTCTTGCTTTGTCCATGTCATTTGTGCGGCCGCTCTCGATTATTTGCGCATGAATATCGATATAGGTGTTCACTTCAGTTTGAAGCTGCTCGAACAGTTTCTGCTCTTTATCAGTGGAGATTGTTTTTTTATAGCTATCAAGCTTTTGGTTAATGTCTTCCATGATTTGATTCATTTCTTGATCAAGTGTATCCATCTTGCTTTTGTCTGTATAAATCAGAAAGTCCTTTTCTTTAGAAGACAGGTGCTCGGTTACATAATTAATTGAAGTGATTCCTTTGATGCCGTCAATCCATTTTGTGTTGATTTCATCTGTTTTTTGAATGATATGCTGCATATTAAGAACGCCTATTCCGCCTACAAGTAAATTGATCAGGATCAGTGTCAAAAATACCAGGCTGAATTTGCGGGAAATCGTCAGTCGCATATAGTGGTCTCCTTTAAAAACGTAATGTGTGGATGTACTATATATCGGCTGAGATATCTTTTTTTCACCTGGAAAATAAAAAAATAAAAAACGGTTCTTTTTCTCGTCTTTGAGATCAGAACCGTTTTAGCAATTAGTCAAGAAAGGAAGGGTCAATCCATTCAGTCGCCCATTTAGAAATCTCACCTAAAATGGGGGCTAGCGCCTTTCCTTTATCGGTCAATGAATATTCGATGCGAACAGGAGTTTCAGGGATGACATCCCGCTTTACTACTCCTTCAAGCTCAAGTTCTTTCAGCCGTTCTGACAGAACTCTGCCGCTTAGATTTGGAAGTGCTGCTTCAATTTCGCTAAATCGCTGCGACCCGTTCAAGAGCTGAAATACGATTAAAGCGACCCAGCGTTTACTTAAGATGTCGACTGCTTTTTCAAATCTAGGACACATTTCTGATTGGTTCATACTTTTCACCTCGTCTGTCACTATTATAACGCAAATAACGAGGGAAGGTATGCAAGCGTGATTGATGAAATGCAGAAAGAGGAATAGGGGATTATGAGGAAGAAGCGCGTTTTTTTGCTTCCGAAGATAAAAAATCGAAGTATTTGCTGAGATTTTCAATATCCTGCTTTGAAAGATGTTCCCATTTTCGGCTATTGAAAATCGGGAGGTGCTCCGCTCCGCGCGTGACAGCCGTCTGATAAATGTCATAAACGGACTGATAGCTTTCAGATGCTTCGCGGATTTCTTTAGGAAAGGCCTGAATATGGCCTGCGGCGGCCATTAGGTCTTCGTACGGCACCTTCAGGACGGACGCCAGTTTTTTGATCGTGGCGGGTTTTGGCGTCCCGCGTTTGCCGTTTTCAATTTTTGAAATGGTGGCCGAGCTGATGCCTGAGTACACCGCAAGCTGATTCACTGTCAGTTTGCGGGCGCGGCGCAGCTCCCGTAATTGCTGTCCGAACGGTGACATGGTCTATCGCCTCTCATTTCTATCAATAGTCAGTCATCAGCAGACCGTTTTTTGGCTTCGTCTGAAATAAACGAAAAATAATGATCGAGCATGAGCAAATCTTCTTTATTGAGATATTGCCATTTTTCGTTCTCAAGAAGCGCAAGGTTTTTCAGGTCATAGGCCTCCGCTTTTTCGAGCAGCTTGCACTTCGTTTCATAAGGAGCCTTGGCTTCATGAACTTCTTCGATGTAACCAGCCTTGTACATAAGCCCCTCATAAGGAATTTTTAAGGCCTCCGCCAGTTTTTTGATGGTGGCGGGTTTGGGAACGCCCCGTTTTCCGTTTTCGATTCTGGAGATGCCGGCCGCGCTTACGCCTGAATAAGTCGCCAGCTGGTTGACCGTTAACTTTCTCTCCTCGCGCAATGCCCGCAATTGTTCGCCAAAGCTTTCCATATGTCTCACCCCGTCCCTCACTGTTACTCATATTTTAGTATGTTTATTGACTAAAGGGAATAGGTAGACTGGAAATGTATTGACAAAAGTTAACATAAGCCGTAATGTAAAACTATAGAAAAAAGTTTTTTCAGGAATGGAAGGTGAGGAAAGTGCCAGTAGAAAAGATACAGATTAGACGTGATTATGTCTTGCAGTATATGGTTAATAACGATTATTCCCTTAATCAGCTTGCGCTGGAAATCGGAGTCTCACCCGCCACACTGAGCCGTGTGCTGAATGGTGAAAGGAGGCCGGGGCAGCTTGTGATCGGTAAAATGCTTCACTACTTTAATTTGAAATTTGAGGATCTTTTTTACTATGATTTTGTTGACAAAAGTCAATAAAAGAGAAAAAACGCAAGAAGATCCAAGCGTTTTCTATCTTGAATGATGTGTCAGCACAAACCCTGTCACCAGTTCATTGCATGTTTTCCATTGTTTTGTCGGCAACTGATGTCCCTGATATTCCAATCTGAAAAATTCGGCATGGCTGCAAGCCCTTCGGTAATAGCCTGCGTTTGTAAAGGTCCAGTCCCGCAGGCCGCCATACATAAAAAGCATTGGCATGTTTAGCCGGGGCAGCTGTTCAATGCAGTTGTAGGCTAGCGAATCCAGATAATACTGATGCCACTGATCCTGGTCTGCTTTTTTCATATGGCCTGTTAATATGCTGCGAAGCTGTCTGTCTTTTGTGTGGCTCCCAGCGAGGATTCTCATGAGCAAACCGGGGTTTTTTTCAAGCAGATACATTCCCAGTTTGTGCAGCTTCTGGCCAATTACATTATGAACAGCGGGGTAGGCGCCGGACAGAATCAGGTGTGACACTTTGTCCGGGCGGATGAAGCCGATGTGCTGCGCGATTAAGCCCCCGGCGGAATACCCGAAAAACACAGCTTTATCAATGTACAAAGCGTCCATGAATTGTATGATTTCGTTCGCATAATAGGAAATAGAAGCGGGTTCACCCGTGTGTTCACTGTCACCGTGCCCGCTTAAATCGGGAAAAATCACCCTGAAATGCTCTGAAAGAAGGCGTTGATAATAAAAAACCTTGCGTCCCATGCCCGGCGGGTGGATAAAAATGATAGGGATTCCCTGTCCATATTCTTCATAAAAAAGATGTTTCCTGTTGGCTATGCTGATAAGCGGCATCGCTTTTCTCCTTTGACCTTTTCATATGAATAGGATAACCAAGACAAAACGTCTTATCCGGCCTTTTGGCGTCTGATACAGCGTGACATGCCAACCCTTTTCATGTAAAATAGAAGTAATGTAGCCAGTGAGTCTGGAGGTGTAAGGGATGCACGCAGTTTTGATTACCTTATTGGTTATCGTCAGCATTGCACTTATTATTGTCGTTTTGCTTCAATCCAGTAAAAGCGCCGGATTATCTGGTGCGATTTCAGGCGGAGCGGAGCAGCTCTTCGGGAAACAAAAAGCAAGAGGTCTTGATTTAATTTTGCACCGCATTACGGTAGTGCTGGCAGTCTTGTTTTTCGTGTTAACGATTGCGCTTGCTTATATCCTATAGGGCAATGTTTGTATAAGGTCTGATGTGAAGTCAGGCCTTTTTCACGTTTCTGGCTGATATTCATAACGTTTTTTTCTGATTAAACTGTGGAAAACTATAATGATCGTGCAGATAGAAAGGGAGACATGAGCATGAAAGTTGTGACACCAAAACCATTTACATTTAAAGGCGGAGACAAAGCGGTGCTTTTGCTGCATGGCTTTACAGGAAATACAGCGGATGTAAGGATGCTGGGAAGATATTTGAATGAACGGGGCTATACGTGCCACGCGCCTCAATATGAAGGACATGGCGTCCCGCCTGAAGAACTTGTACATACGGGGCCTGAAGACTGGTGGAAAAACGTAATGGATGGCTATGAATACTTAAAATCTGAAGGCTATGAGAGCATTGCTGCCTGCGGACTGTCGCTTGGCGGGGTTTTTTCGCTGAAATTGGGTTACACTGTACCCATAAAGGGAATTGTCCCAATGTGCGCACCGATGCATATTAAGAGTGAAGAGGTCATGTATCAGGGTGTTCTTTCATACGCTCGCAATTACAAAAAGTTTGAGGGGAAAAGCCCTGAGCAAATTGAAGAGGAAATGAAAGAATTTGAAAAAACGCCGATGAATACCCTCAAGGCGCTGCAAGACTTAATTGCTGATGTGCGGAACAATGTCGATATGATTTATTCACCGACATTTGTGGTGCAGGCCCGTCATGATCACATGATTAATACCGAAAGCGCCAATATTATTTACAACGAAGTGGAAACTGATGATAAACAGCTGAAATGGTACGAGGAATCAGGCCATGTCATTACACTCGACAAAGAACGTGACCTCGTCCATCAGGATGTGTATGAATTTTTAGAGAAGCTCGATTGGTAATCAACAGGAGGTCGGATAATGGAAAAAGAAGCATTTATGGAAAAGCTTCTCTCGTTTATGAAGGAAGAGGCATATAAGCCTTTGACTGTTCAGGAACTAGAGGAGATGTTAAAAATTACGGAAGCCGAGGAGTTTAAAGAGCTCGTCAAAGCGTTAGTCACCTTGGAAGAAAAAGGGCTTATCGTACGGACGAGAAGCGACCGCTACGGCATTCCGGAGAAGATGAATTTAATAAAAGGAAAGATTTCAGCGCATGCGAAAGGATTCGCCTTTTTGCTGCCTGAGGATACGTCGTTAAGCGATGTGTTTATTCCGCCTAATGAGCTGAATACGGCAATGAACGGCGATATCGTCATGGTTCGCCTGAATTCACAGTCAAGCGGCTCTAGGCAGGAAGGAACCGTTATACGGATTTTAGAAAGAGCGATTCAGCGGGTTGTCGGCACGTATACAGAAACGAGAAACTTCGGCTTTGTCATTCCGGACGACAAAAAAATCACGAGTGACATCTTCATTCCGAAAAACGGGAAAAATGGAGCTGCGGAAGGGCATAAGGTTGTTGTCAAGCTGACGAGCTATCCTGAAGGCCGCATGAACGCTGAGGGTGAGATTGAAACCATTCTCGGCCACAAAAATGATCCGGGCATTGATATTTTATCGGTCATTCATAAGCATGGCCTGCCGGGAGAATTTCCAGCTGATGCGATGGAGCAGGCATCTAGTACGCCTGACACAATTGATGAAAAAGATCTGAAAGACCGCCGTGATCTCCGTGACCAGGTGATTGTCACCATTGATGGGGCGGACGCGAAGGATTTGGATGATGCAGTTACCGTGACGAAGCTGGACGATGGAAGCTACAAGCTTGGCGTTCATATTGCTGATGTCAGCCATTACGTAACCGAAAACTCACCGATTGACAAAGAAGCGCTTGAAAGAGGGACGAGTGTGTATTTGGTTGACCGTGTCATCCCGATGATTCCGCACAGATTGTCAAACGGCATCTGCTCCTTAAATCCAAAGGTTGACCGCCTGACGCTTTCTTGTGAAATGACCATTAACAGTCAGGGACAGGTGACAGAGCACGAGATCTTCCAAAGTGTCATCAAAACAACGGAAAGAATGACATATTCAGATGTGAATAAAATTCTTGTTGACGATGATGAAGAGCTGAAACAAAAATACGAGCCTCTTGTTCCGATGTTCAAAGACATGGAGCGCCTGGCTCAAATTCTTCGCGATAAGCGGATGGACCGCGGCGCCGTTGACTTTGATTTCAAAGAAGCAAAGGTGCTTGTCGATGACGAAGGAGCGGTTAAAGACGTTGTGATCAGAGAACGCTCTGTCGCCGAGAAGCTCATTGAAGAATTTATGCTTGTGGCAAATGAAACAGTAGCGGAGCATTTCCATTGGATGAACGTCCCGTTTATATACCGGATTCACGAAGAGCCGAATGCTGAAAAGCTGCAAAAGTTTTTAGAGTTTGTGACGACATTTGGCTATGTGGTGAAAGGAACGGCGGGAAATATTCACCCGCGCGCCCTGCAAAGCATTCTGGACGCTGTGCGTGACAGACCTGAGGAAACGGTTATATCTACTGTTATGCTCCGTTCGATGAAACAGGCGAAATACGACCCGCAAAGCTTGGGGCACTTCGGTCTGTCAACGGAATTCTATACGCATTTCACATCGCCGATCCGCCGTTACCCGGACTTAATCGTTCACCGTCTAATCCGTACGTATTTGATCAACGGCAAAGTCGATGAAGCGACACAGGAAAAGTGGGCTGAACGCCTGCCGGATATCGCTGAACATACATCATCTATGGAGCGCCGTGCAGTTGACGCCGAGCGTGAGACGGATGATCTGAAAAAAGCGGAATACATGCTTGATAAAATCGGTGAAGAGTTTGACGGCATGATCAGCTCTGTGACAAACTTCGGCATGTTCGTCGAGCTGCCGAATACAATCGAAGGACTCGTACACGTCAGCTTTATGACAGATGACTACTACCGTTTTGACGAACAGCATTTCGCAATGATCGGCGAGCGGACAGGAAACGTCTTCCGCATCGGGGATGAAATCACAGTCAAGGTTGTCGATGTCAATAAGGATGAGCGCAATATCGACTTTGAAATCGTCGGCATGAAGGGCTCTCCACGCCGTCCGAGAGAATTGGACAGCAGCCGGAGCAGAAAACGCGGAAAGCCTGCCAGAAAACGCGTTCAAAGCACCAATACACCTGTTTCTCCAGCGCCGTCTGAGGAAAAAGGAGAATGGTTCACTAAGCCGAAGAAGAAAAAGAAAAAACGCGGCTTCCAAAATGCGCCGAAACAGAAACGGAAAAAGAAGAAATAACAGCTCAACCAGCAAATAGGGCCGCAGCGCTCTATTTGCTTTCTTTCGGAAACAGCTTTTCATTGTAGCGGTACGTGACATTTGGTAAAATAGAGCGTATCGCAAAAGGTGGACAGTTTTTCCTTAGAGAGAGGAGGTTCTGGCATGCCAAAAGGGTCAGGAAAAGTATTATCTCAAAATAAGAAAGCCAACCACGATTATTTTATAGAAGAAACCTATGAAACAGGCATCGTTCTGCAAGGAACCGAAATCAAATCGATTCGCGCCGGCCGCGTAAACCTTAAGGATTCCTTCGCCAAAATCGAACGGGGAGAAGTGTTTCTCCACAATATGCACGTCAGCCCATATGAGCAGGGAAACCGCTATAACCACGATCCGCTCCGTACGAGAAAGCTGTTAATGCACCGTAAGGAGATTAACAAGCTGATCGGGTTAACAAAGGAAAAAGGCTATTCTCTCGTTCCGCTAAAGCTGTATTTGAAAAATGGCTTTGCCAAAGTGCTTCTCGGCCTTGGAAAAGGAAAGAAGAACTATGACAAACGGGAAGACCTGAAGCGCAAGGACGCGAAGCGGGAAATCGAAAGAGCATTCAGAGACAGTCAAAAAGGCTTCTAAAGGCATAGTGCTTGATTCGAAAATCAGGCCTGTGCTATACTGTGTTCACGATCAGATCACAACGATATTCATTTGAAGGATTTGACAATTGAAAAGAGCCGTGATCATGTTATAATAAGACTATAGCCAGTTTGAGTGAGAGCTTGATATTTTCTCCCGTATTTCCCTTATACCAAGGGGACGTTACGGATTCGACAGGGATGGATCGAGCTTGAGCTGCGAGCCGAGAGGCGATCTCGTAAACACGCACTTAAATATAACTGGCAAAACTAACAGTTTTAACCAAAACGTAGCATTAGCTGCCTAATAAGCGCAGCGAGCTCTTCCTGACATTGCCTATGTGTCTGTGAAGAGCACATCTAAGTAGGCTACGCTTGCGTTCCCGTCTGAGAACGTAAGAAGAGATGAACAGACTAGCTCTCGGAAGGCCCGCCCGCAGGCAAGAAGATGAGTGAAACCATAAATATGCAGGCTACGCTCGTAGACGCTTAAGTAATCGATGTTTCTGGACGTGGGTTCGACTCCCACCGTCTCCATACATACTGACAATAAAGCAGAACCTCTCAAGAGGTTCTGCTTTATTTTTTCTCCAAATCACAGGCACCAAAAAGTGCGTACTTCCATTTCAATCCCAGCTGTTTCATACTGTTTGCAGAGCAGATGTTTCACCAATCAGATTCCTGTTAATAAATAAGAGGAATCAAAAACGGAGGGATGAAGAATGAAGCTGAATTTACAAGGAAAAACCGCACTGGTTACCGGCTCGACATCGGGGATCGGAAAAGCTATTGCCTCTTCATTAGCTGAAGAAGGGGCGGCAGTGATTATTAACGGACGCCGGGAAGAGAAAGTGAATCAGACGATAGATGAATTGAAAACACAACATGCTGAAGCGGTCCTGTATCCGGCTGCATTTGATTTGGGAAAAGAAGAAGGCTGCAATGAGCTGTTTCAGGCATATCCGCACGTTGATATTTTGGTCAACAATTTAGGGATTTTTGAACCGGCGGAGTATTTTGATATTCCGGATGATGAATGGTTTCGTTTTTTTGAAGTGAATATTATGAGCGGTGTAAGGCTGACACGCAAGTATTTGCATAACATGATCGAGAAAAAAGAAGGACGTGTGATTTTCATTGCCAGTGAAGCGGCGATTATGCCGTCACAGGAGATGGCCCATTACAGTGCGACGAAAACAATGCAGCTGTCCATTTCCCGCAGTTTGGCGGAGCTGGCAACCGGCACGAATGTCACAGTCAACACCGTCATGCCGGGCTCTACCTTAACAGAGGGTGTGGAAACCATGCTGAACTCGCTGTATCCTGATGAAAACCTGACTGTTCAAGAAGCTGAGGCGCGTTTTATGAAAGAAAACCGGCCGACATCTATTATTCAAAGACTGATCCGTCCGGAAGAAATCGCCCACTTCGTGACATTTTTAAGCAGCCCGCTTTCCTCCGCAATCAATGGTGCAGCGCTTCGGGCGGACGGCGGTTTGGTCCGCAGTGTCTTTTAAACCTCTCCCAATTGGAGAGGTTTTTTTATATATTGTTGATTTCCATAAATTGCTGTCGTATAATTTTGGTACTTAAACAGTTTTTGTAGTACCGAAAGCGGGGGATTGATATGGATAAAAGAATTCTGGCGGAAACCATCCGGCTAATTAAACAGAAAGGATTTTCATTTACGATGAATGATTTGGCGGCAGCGCTGGGAACAAGCAAGCGGACGCTCTATGCATATTATTCATCTAAAGATCAGCTTGTTGAGGCGGTTGTCGAACAATTTATAGCTGAAATGAAGCAAATGGAAAGAGACATCTATGAAAATGAACGTTTAAATGTGCTCGAAAAGGTGAAAAAAATGCTGATCAGCCTTCCGCAGGGGATGGAACTGCTGAACATGGGATTATTAAATGAACTAAAGAAATACCATTATGACGCATGGCTTACATTAGACACGTTTATTAAGGAAGAATGGGCGATCGTCCTAGCATTATTAAACGAGTGCAAACAGCAAAAGAGAATCAGAAACATCAATCCGGACCTGTTTGTTCACATGTATATAGGGAGCATCAACCAAGTGTATGACCCTGAATATCCGCTGAAACATCAGTTCACGACAGGAGAGGTTCTTGAATCAATTGTAGATGTTTTGTTTAACGGTATAACAGCTGATGAGGAGGCTGATGCAACGTGAATTGGGTGTTTCTATGCTTGGCGATTTTGTTTGAGGTTGCGGGAACGGTCAGCATGAAGCTATCGTCCGGTTTTACAAAACTTATTCCCAGTGTGCTGTTGATTTTCTTTTATGGAGGGAGTCTTTTCTTTCTGACGCTTACGCTAAAATCAATAGACGTATCTGTTGCATATGCTGTATGGTCAGGGATGGGAATCGTCCTGATTACAGTGGTTGGTTTTTTGTTTTTTCAAGAACATGTTAGTGTCATGAAAGTCATTTCAATTGGATTGATTATTGCCGGTGTTGTGTCTTTAAACCTGATCGAGCAGGCTGGGGTGTCTGAGCCGGTACATAAAAGCGGGCAGTACAAATGAGATATATGAAGCTCTTTTTTCTCGTGACTGATATTGGCTTTATCTTGTACTGGCTGTCAGCCGGGTTTTCGCTCATACCGGAAAACTGGGCCTTTAAACATCATGACCATCCGTTTATGATCGCCTGGAACTGGTCTTTTTTTCCTCTGGATATCCTGATCTCTGTGACAGGGTTGTACAGCTTGTACTTACAGCGGGTGAATCGTGCTGAGTGGAAGCTGATGGCGCTGATTTCTCTTGTGCTGACCTGTTGTTCAGGCCTGCAGGCGATATCATTCTGGACATTCAGCAGGGACTTTGATCTTGTGTGGTGGCTGTTTAATGGGTATCTATTGATTTACCCTTTATTTTTTATCCACCTGCTCTTAAAGGAAAGCAGAAGGACGAAGCAGTCCTGACAGGTGCCGCTTTTATGATATTGCGAATAAACTGATGTCATGCAAGCAGAGACGGTTTAAGTCTCTGTTTTTTATCGGGCACACCAATTGAGGAGCTAACCGTGTTTTTGGGCATACTAAAGCGAAGAAATGGGAAGAGTTCTATATATTCATTGAAAAGGATTTTGTCAAATGAACAAAACTGCTGAGAACAATCAAAGAATCATGCCTATCGTGAAGGATGCCTTTCGCATTCATGCGAATCCATTTCCTTGGAAAAAGGCTATCGGATCAGGTTTCGCTTCAGGGTTTCCTGTGCTGGTCGGCGCATTAGCGGGTCACACGGATTACGGACTAACTGCAAGTATCGGAGGCTTTGTTTATTTATATGCTGGCGGTGAATCTTACAAAAAGCGCGCCTTGAAGCTGCTCTTGGTTTCTATTGGGATCGCCCTCTCATTTTGTTTAGGGACGCTTTTGTCCGGGACGCTTTGGATGATGGCGGCTGTTTTGGGGATGGTCGGTGCAGCGGCAATGTTTATTTTTAGCGCGCTCGGCATTCAAGGCCCTGCGCCGATGTTTTTTGTCCTTGCCTTTTTAGTCAGTTCCGGTCTTCCGGCCGATCCTTCACAAGCGTTGTTCAGAGCGGGACTGACGTTTCTCGGAGGCATTTTCGCCATGGGCATCACGCTAATCGGCTGGTTATGGAACAAGCATGGACCGGAGGGAGCGGTGCTGCAAAAAACATATGATCAGCTGGCTGCATGTCTTTCAGCCGTCGGAACGCCAGGTTTTCATCATGCGCAGCATCAGACGGTGCTCATGCTCAGAACAGCCCGCCAAACCGTTCTGGGTAAAGGGAACGGACGGAAAAAATCGTGGCATGATGAACGGTTTTTCCGCCTGCTTGAAAAAGCTGACGACATATTCCTTGCCATTATTCATTTTTCAGCTGAAACGCCGGATGGAGAGACCGCGCAGATTGAAAAGGCACTTCGTCAAACCGGAGATATGCTTGCACATGCACGGATTTTCAATACGTTTCAGATTAATGAAAATGAATCTGAGCCAAAGCGAAAGCTGTTTGAAGAAATCAACGAGGTTTTGCATATCGCTTCAGGACGTTTGGAAAAGCAGCTTGATGGGGAACCGAGCCGCCTGCCATCCTCTTTTTACTTTTTGAGAAATGCTTTTGACTGGAAGTCTCCAGTTTTAATTAGAGCGTTAAAGTACGGAATTGTTCTGTTTGCCGCCGATATGTTTGCCCTCGCATTCGGCTTTGCACGCTCCTATTGGATTCCGCTTTCGGCAGCAGCGGTCATGCTTGGCACTACTGTTGTTTTTACGCTTCACAGGGCTATTCAGCGTTCGGTCGGAACGGTGATCGGTGTTATGCTGGCAGGCGCAATCCTGTTTTTTAAGCCGGGCGGTGTTTATATTGCGTTTTGTATTGCAGCGCTGCAATGTCTTCTTGAGATGCTGATCGTCCGCAATTATGCGCTGGCTGTTCCCTTTTTAACCGCAAATGCGCTTGTTATCACAGAAAGTATGCATGGCGGCGCGGACACCGGTTATTTTATGCTAGCGAGGCTGACGGACGTAGCTGTCGGCAGCGTGATCGGGCTATTGGGAACAATGCTTTTGTGGCGGCGGTTTTCAACGAAGCGACTGCCTGAACTGATGAGGAACGTCATCCGGCTGGAAGGGCAGTTTATGGAGAAACTGTTAACCGGGCAGAATGCCGACGAACACAAGTTAAGGGTGAGTCTTGTCAGGCTTCGGGATGCGTATGACAAGGCCCTTGGAGAGTTTCCTCATGCGAATGCGGAGGCGCTCTGGCCTGCCATTTCCGGTGCTCAGCACTTAGGGTACTATTTGCTTTCGGCCCAAGCTCACCGCCGTCCGCCTGCTCCGTTTTCTGATGAAGAGATCAACCAGCTGCGGGCGTTTTTTGAACAGGCTGAGCAATCCTTTATAGTGAAAAGGATGCCGGCGGATATTCAAGTGCCGCATGTCCCTCATTATCCTCGAATCAGTAAAGAACTGTCCGCGCTGTATTCCGGCTTGAGAACAGCTTTTGAAAAGAAAGCTGTTTGGAAAGTTAAATAATCTTTAATTCGAGATGTTTTACTTGAAAGTAAATTTCTTTGTCTCTATAATAAAGTCTAAGAGAGATAGAATAATCATTATGCATCTGTATGATAATAATTGATGTGTGATTTTTAAAAACGAAAGGGCTGGTAAAAATGGCAAAAGTATTATATATCACTGCTCATCCGCATGACGAAGCAACTTCGTACAGTATGGCAACAGGTAAAGCATTTATCGAATCTTACAAAGAAGCGAATCCAAATGATGAAGTTGTACATATCGATTTGTACAAAGAAAACATCCCGCACATTGACGCAGATGTATTTAGCGGATGGGGAAAGCTTCAGTCAGGTACAGGCTTTGAAGAGCTTTCTGAAAGCGAAAAAGCGAAAGTAGGCCGTTTGGGAGAGCTTAGCGATCAATTTGCATCAGCTGATAAGTATGTATTTGTTACTCCTTTATGGAACTTCTCATTCCCGCCAGTGATGAAAGCGTATCTCGATTCTGTTGCTGTTGCAGGAAAATCATTCAAATACACAGAACAAGGCCCTATTGGCTTGTTGACTGATAAAAAAGCAATTCATATCCAAGCGCGCGGCGGCTACTATTCAGAAGGCCCTGCGGCTGAGATGGAAATGGGGCACCGCTACATCGGCATCATGATGAACTTCTTCGGGGTACCATCATTCGATGGCATTTTCGTAGAGGGACATAATGCGGAGCCTGATAAAGCACAGCAAATCAAAGAAGACGCGATTAAGCGTGCGAAAGAAGCAGGAAAAACATTCTAATGAAAAAGCCTCCCCTTATTTGGGGAGGCTTTTGTTTTACTGCTCCAGCATAATGGTTCGTTTCTCTTTACTGCTTTTCATCGCGGCTTCAATGATGCGGATGACATCAATACCTTCCTCAGCAGTGACTGGCAACGTAGCACCTTCTCGTATGCTTTCCGCTATTTTTCGGTAATAAGTGAGATAGGAGCCATTTACTGATGGAACGGTTTCTGTTTTTTTATCGGAGCCATGAACGGTTGTAAGCTGTCCGTAAAACTCCGGATCGTCCGCACCCCAGCTGTCACCCTCTGGTTTTCTTCCCGCTCTGAGTGCATCTTCCTGCCCGTCGATTCCGTATTTGATAAAGCTGGAACTTTTTCCATGGATTTGATAACGGGGACCGTTTGCCGGAACAATTGATCCTCCGTATAGAATGGCTTGAAGCTTGCCGTAATCCAGGATTAAATGAAAATAGTCAACCGTTTCGGCATTTTCCCGCTGAGCCATTACGTTTGCAGTCACGGCTTTAGGCATCCCAAACAAATGCAGGGTCTGGTCTATAATGTGGGAGCCGAGATCATACAGCGTGCCAGTGGCAACGCCTTCTTTTTCCCGCCACCGCGCCTGAATCTCAGGTCTGTACCGGTCATAGGAGACTTGATATGTATTGATATCTTCAAGAGATCCCTCAGAGATCAGCTTTTTAATCGTTAAAAAGTCGTTATCCCAGCGCCGATTATGATATACGCTTAACAATACGCCTTTTTCATCAGCGGCTTTCTTTAATTTCTCCCCTTCTGCGGCCGTCGCTGTCATCGGTTTTTCCAACACGACGTGTTTTCCCGCTTGTATGCACGCCATAGCATGCTCGTAATGAAGGCCGCTCGGTGTGGTGACAATGACGAGCTCAATGGAGGGGTCATTTGTGATTTCCTCAAGCTCATGCACAACTTCAGCATCAGGAAAATCCCGTTTCACTTCTTCCGTCCGTGATGTCATGATTTTGCTGATGTGATACTCATTTAGAACAGCCAGCAGCGGCCCGTGAAAAACAGAACCGGACAATCCGTATCCTAATATTCCAACCTTGATCGTATCCACTTTTCTTCTCCCCTTTAAAAGCGTTATCAACAGAAGTATATACCCTCCTGATGAAATGGTAAAACCTAACTGATTCAATTTTTGCGTCGGCATGCTTAGACAACCGTTTGGACAATCAGTATAATGGGAATTAATATCATTAAACAGAGGTGTACGCATGGAAAAGCATAACGAACATAAAACATTAAACCATAAAAGCTCGAAAGAAAAAGATCAGATTACAAACCGGCTTAAGCGGATTGAGGGTCAGGTCAGAGGCATTCAAAACATGGTGGAAAACGATAGATATTGTGTAGATATTCTTGTGCAGATTTCAGCTGTTCAAGCGGCAATGAAAAATGTGGCGCTTCATTTGCTTGAGGATCATGCCCATCATTGTGTAGCGGATGCCATCAAAAGCGGAGACGGGGAACAAGCCATTTCTGAGCTGTTGGATGTATTTAAAAAGTTCACAAAATCATAAAGCGTTTTTTATTGTAATACCCTACGGGGGTATGGTAGGATGAAAACAGAAAGAATAAACAGGAGGAATTCATATGGAACAAAAAACATTGCAAGTCGAAGGAATGTCTTGTCAGCACTGTGTCAAAGCAGTAGAAACGAGCGTAGGAGAACTGGACGGCGTCAGTGCTGTTCATGTCAATCTGGAAGCGGGTAAAGTCGATGTTTCGTTTGATGCTGACAAAGTATCCGTCAAAGACATTGCGGATGCGATAGAAGATCAGGGCTATGATGTAGCCGATTGATTCAAGATATCGCGCCTTTATGGAGATGCGATATTTCTTTCATTTTTATATACCCCCCGGGTGTATATAAAGGAGTGAGTATATTGAGTGAACAAAGGGAAGTCGCAATGCAGGTCTCTGGTATGACCTGTGCGGCATGTGCTTCCAGAATTGAAAAAGGCCTGAAGCGGATGCCCGGTGTCGCAGATGCCAATGTCAATCTGGCAACGGAAACTTCAAATGTAATCTACGATCCTGCTGAAACAGGGGCTGCAGCAATTCAGGAAAAAATACAGAAGCTGGGCTATCATGTCGTTACAGAAAAAGATGAATTCGATATTGAAGGCATGACCTGTGCGGCCTGCGCCAATCGGATTGAAAAGCGGCTTAACAAAATAGAAGGCGTCGCAAACGCCCCTGTAAACTTCGCTTTAGAAACAGTTACAGTCGAATACAATCCAAAAGAAGCGTCTGTCAGCGATCTGAAAGCAGCGGTAGATAAGCTTGGATATAAGCTAAAGCTGAAGGATGATCAGGACGGTGCAGCAGCTGCTGCTAAAAAGAAAGAAGAACGGAAGCAAACGGCGAGACTGATCTTTTCAGCGGTTCTGTCGTTCCCATTGCTTTGGGCGATGGTGAGCCATTTTACATTTACATCATTCATTTGGGTGCCGGATATATTCCTCAATCCGTGGATGCAGTTTGCGCTGGCGACACCAGTCCAGTTTCTGATCGGCTGGCCGTTTTATGCGGGTGCATATAAGGCACTCAGAAATAAAAGCGCCAATATGGATGTATTGGTCGCGCTCGGAACGACTGCTGCTTACGCCTATAGTCTATATCTTACTTTTCAAAGCCTTGGTTCCAACGGACATACAGACGGCCTTTACTATGAAACAAGCGCGATTTTGCTGACGCTGATTTTACTAGGCAAGTTGTTTGAAACAAAAGCAAAGGGACGTTCCTCGGATGCGATTAAAAAGCTGATGAAGCTTCAAGCGAAAACAGCGACTGTCGTAAGAGACGGAAAGGAGCAAATCGTCCCGATCGCCGAAGTGCTCGTTCATGACATTGTTTACGTCAAACCTGGTGAACGAATTCCTGTCGACGGAGAAGTGATTGAAGGCCGCTCGGCGGTTGACGAATCGATGATTACAGGAGAAAGTCTTCCTGTTGATAAAAATCCTGGCGACAGTGTGACAGGTTCAACCGTTAACGCAAACGGCTTCCTGAAAATTAAAGCTGTCAACGTCGGGAAGGACACTGCCCTTTCTCATATCATCAAAATTGTTGAGGAAGCACAAGGGTCAAAAGCGCCGATCCAGCGTCTCGCTGACCAGATTTCAGGCATTTTTGTGCCGATTGTATTGGGGATTGCCGTTCTCACTTTTCTCATTTGGTATCTTTGGGCGGCTCCTGGCGATTTTGCTGAAGCGATCAGCAAGTTCATTGCGGTTCTTGTCATTGCTTGTCCGTGCGCCCTCGGTCTTGCCACTCCGACGAGCATAATGGCTGGATCTGGACGCGCTGCTGAATTCGGCATTTTATTTAAAGGCGGCGAGCATTTAGAAAAAACACATCGTCTCGATACCATTGTTCTTGATAAAACCGGAACCGTGACAAACGGGAAGCCGCGTCTGACGGATGCCATTCCATTCGGACGTTTTGAAGAAACAGATTTGCTTCAATTTGCAGCGGCAGCGGAAACGGGATCGGAGCATCCGCTCGGCGAAGCAATTGTGGCTGGCGTGAAAGAAAAAGGGCTAGAGATACCGAAGCTAACCCGTTTTGAAGCGAAAGTCGGCGCAGGCATTTTGGCTGAAGCCGGAGGGAAAAGCATTCTCGTCGGCACAAGAAAGCTAATGGAGAGCGAACAGGTTGAGCATGGGGCTCTTCTCGCCAAAATGGAAGAGCTTGAGGCCGAAGGGAAAACGGTTATGCTTGTATCCATTGATGGGGAGGCAGCGGGGCTAGTAGCGGTTGCAGATACGATAAAAGACACGTCGCAGAAGGCTGTTGCTCGTCTGAAAGAGTTGGGGCTTGATGTCATCATGATGACAGGAGACAATCGCAGAACCGCAGAAGCCATCGCGAAGGAAGCGGGAATTACGAGTGTTATTGCGGAAGTCCTTCCTGAACAAAAGGCGGCAGAAATTGCCCGCCTGCAAAAAGAAGGCCGCCAAACAGCCATGGTAGGCGACGGAATTAACGATGCGCCGGCGCTTGCCACAGCCGATATCGGCATGGCGATTGGAACAGGCACGGATATTGCCATGGAAACAGCTGACATTACGCTGATTCGCGGCGATCTAAACAGCATTGCCGACGCCATTCGCATGAGCAGATTGACAATGAAAAACATTAAACAAAACTTATTCTGGGCGCTCGGCTATAACAGCCTCGGCATCCCAATCGCAGCGCTAGGATTTTTAGCACCATGGATAGCGGGAGCAGCAATGGCATTCAGCTCCGTTTCCGTAGTTCTGAACGCTCTTCGTCTGCAGAAAGTAAAATGAAAAACCGGCGATATGCCGGTTTTTGTTTTTCATTGACACTTTCTTGGAAAACAACATATAATAGGTGTAACTATTATATGAGTATATGCTCATATATGTATAACAAATCAATGCTCATTGATACGCTTTGAAGAGGGAACCCTAAATCGGAAGGTAAGGTGAGACTAGTGAAACAGGAATACGTTCTGGACGGTTTGGATTGCAGCAATTGTGCCCAAAAAATCGAAAATGGAGTCAAAGGCATAAAAGGAATTGACGGATGCGCGGTAAATTTTGCGGCAAGCACCTTAACTGTCTCGGCCGATGGGAAAGAAGAGCAATGGGTCACAAATAAAATAGAGAAAAAAGTGAAATCAATCGATCCGCATGTAACGGTTCGCCAAAAGCATAAAAAGAAATCAGCGGATGACGGCTATCGTAATCGAATGGTCAATATGCTAATCAGAATGGCGGCGGCTGTCATTCTCGGCGCAGCGGCATATTTGGTTCATTCAGGCACCATTGAATTTTGCCTATTTCTCGCTGCTTATTTGATCATTGGCGGTGACATTGTCATCCGCGCAGTCAAAAACATCATCCGCGGCCAAGTGTTTGACGAACATTTCTTGATGGCCCTTGCCACAATTGGTGCTTTTCTGATTCAGCAATACCCTGAGGGAGTCGCCGTTATGCTGTTTTATCAAATCGGTGAGCTTTTTCAAAGAGCCGCAGTCAGCCAGTCCAGAAAATCAATTAGTGCCTTAATGGATATACGGCCTGATTACGCCAATGTGAAAACAAAAAACGGCATCGAACAGGTTTCTCCGGAGGATGTTCAGACAGGAGATATCATTGTGGTTAATCCGGGAGAAAGCATACCCCTGGACGGTAAGGTCGTGCAAGGGTCAGCGATGGTTGATACATCTGCGTTGACAGGTGAGTCCGTTCCGAGAAAAGCTGCGGAAGGACAAGAGGTCATGTCAGGCTTTATCAATCAAAACGGCGTTCTGCATATTGAAGTCACAAAGGGCTATCAGGACTCAGCAGTATCAAAAATATTAGACCTGGTTCAGAATGCGAGCAGCCGCAAAGCCCGGACAGAAAACTTTATCACGAAGTTTGCTAAGTATTATACACCTGCTGTTGTCATTATCGCGGTATTGCTGGCTTTTGTTCCGCCGCTTGTTGTTTCTGGCGCCGCTCTTTCCGATTGGGTGTACCGCGCGCTTATCTTTTTAGTGATTTCTTGTCCTTGTGCGCTAGTTGTCTCTATTCCGCTCGGTTTCTTCGGAGGAATCGGAGCGGCCTCGAAGGCTGGAGTGCTTGTAAAGGGAAGCAATTATTTAGAAGCCTTGAATCAAGTCAAATACGCGGTGTTTGATAAAACGGGAACATTAACAAAAGGCAGCTTTGAAGTGACAGAAATCAAGCCTTCGGAAGGATTTACAAAGGACAGCTTACTTGAAGCGGCGGCATACGCTGAGCTTCATTCACAGCATCCGATTGCCGAATCAGTGCGTAAAGCTTATGGAAAAATGCTTTCCCCTGACGCCATAGAATCATATGAGGAAATATCCGGCCACGGCATTTTTGCAAAGGTAAATGGAACTGAGATCCTTGCCGGGAATAAAAAGCTCATGGAAAGAGAACAAATTGAGGATGTCCCGGATGAAAAAGCCGGAACAATCGTACACGTTGCCGTTGGTCAACGATATGCCGGAGCAATCATCATAGCGGATGAAGTAAAGGAAGACGCAGCACAAGCAGTTGCTGATCTGAAGTCGCTTGGGATCAAACAGACAGCTATGCTGACGGGTGATTCGAAACAAACGGGGGAAGCGGTCGGAAAACAGCTTGGCATCGATGAGGTATATGCAGAGCTGCTCCCGCAGGATAAAGTCGCGCAGGTCGAAGCATTGGAAGCCAAGCTTTTGCCTAATGAAAAACTCATTTTTGTCGGTGACGGCATCAATGATACACCAGTGCTTGCCCGCGCAGATATAGGGGCCGCGATGGGAGGCCTTGGCTCAGACGCCGCGGTAGAAGCCGCAGACATCGTGCTGATGACAGATCAGCCGTCAAAAATTGCGGAAGCGATTCGGATTGCGAAACGGACACGGCGTATCGTGTGGCAAAACATCGGCTTTGCTTTAGGCGTAAAAGCGATCTTCCTCATTCTTGGTGCATTTGGAATTGCGACTATGTGGGAAGCGGTTTTCTCTGATGTCGGCGTTACGCTGCTGGCTGTTGCAAACGCCATGCGTGTTATGCGTCTTAAAAACAAATAAATTGTCGGAGAGAATTCATTTTTTCGGGGTTTTCTTATCTGTGCTTGTCTTGTTAAAATAAAGAAGTGGGTCAATTGCGATCCGCTTCTTTTTTAATTTTAAAACGATGAGGTGTCGGAGTGAAAAAGAAACAGCAGTCTTCTGCGAAATTCGCGGTCATCCTTACGGTTGTGGTCGTTGCATTGCTAGCAGCCATTGTCATCATTAATAACAAAACGGAACAAGGCGACGAAGCGGTTTCCGGACAGCCGTCTATTAAAGGCCAGCCTGTGCTTGGCAAGGACGATGCACCGGTAACTGTAGTAGAATTCGGAGATTACAAATGTCCGTCTTGCAAGGTGTTTAACAGTGACATCTTTCCAAAAATACAAAAAGACTTTATTGATAAGGGCGATGTGAAATTTTCTTTCGTGAACGTCATGTTCCATGGAAAAGGTTCAAGATTAGCGGCTCTTGCATCAGAAGAAGTATGGAAGGAAGACCCTGACTCTTTCTGGGACTTCCATGAAAAGCTGTTCGAAAAACAGCCGGATACAGAACAGGAATGGGTAACCCCGGGCGTTCTCGGTGATCTTGCAAAAAGCACCACAAAGATAAAACCTGAGACGCTCAAGAAAAATCTTGATAAGGAAACATTCGCTTCTCAAGTGGAAAAGGATTCTGACCTTAATCAAAAAATGAACATAAATGCAACACCGACGATTTACGTCAATGATAAAGTGATCAAAAATTTTGCGAATTATGATGAAATCAAAGAAACGATAGAAAAAGAGCTGAAAGGGAAGTAACGATATGAAAAATAGAATCGTATTTTTATATGCTTCCTGGGTTGTGGCTCTTGTCGCTATGCTGGGCAGCCTGTATTTTAGTGAAATCAGAAAGTTCATTCCATGTGAACTGTGCTGGTACCAGCGTATCCTCATGTATCCGCTCGTCCTGATTTTAGGCATTGCCACCTTTCAAGGGGACACACGCGTGAAAAAATATGTGCTTCCGATGGCGATGATCGGGGCATTTATTTCGATCATGCATTACTTAGAGCAAAAAGTGCCCGGCTTTAGCGGCATTAAGCCGTGTGTAAGCGGCGTGCCGTGCTCGGGCCAATATATTAACTGGTTTGGTTTTATTACAATTCCATTCCTGGCCTTGATTGCTTTTATCCTGATTATCGTTTTTATGTGCCTGCTGAAGGGCGAAAAATCTGAATAACCCAAAAGCGCCTCGTATGCCTGGGCGCTTTTTAATTTCGCAAAACTCATGTCCATCAGCAATAGCCGTATTCCCTCTAAATTTATCTTTTTTTCTCATAAAAATGTTATTGCTTTTACGCTTGAGCGATTATAAAATCTAGAGGTCGTCAGAAAATTTAACAAACATAAAGGGAGTCATCAGAATGGCTTGGGAGCTGCTCAGTGTGATTGGCATCATTGCGTTTGCAGTCAGCGGCGCAATTGTTGCGATGGAAGAGGAATACGATATTTTAGGAGTTTATATATTAGGGATCGTTACAGCTTTTGGAGGAGGAGCGATCCGCAATTTGCTGATTGGTGTTCCGGTGTCAGCGCTATGGGAGCAGGGAGCGTATTTTCAAATCGCGCTTTTATCTATTACAATTGTGTTTCTGTTTCCGAAGCTGCTGCTGAAGCATTGGAATAAGTGGGGCAATTTGTCAGATGCGATCGGCCTCGCAGCCTTTGCTATCCAAGGCGCACTGTATGCCGTCAAAATGGGCCATCCGCTTAGTGCCGTGATTGTGGCTGCGGTGCTGACGGGAAGCGGGGGCGGAATCATCCGCGACCTTCTTGCCGGGCGCAAACCGCTTGTGCTGAAGGCGGAAATTTACGCGGTCTGGGCGGCTCTCGGCGGATTAATCGTCGGATTGGGCTGGCTGGGGAACTCGGTAGGCTTATACGTTCTGTTTTTTGTGCTCGTTGTCTGCAGGGTTTGTTCCTATATGTTTAATTGGAAGCTGCCAAACCGTTCTTTTCGCTTAGATAATTAATAGCAAAAAAACCGATTTCGATGTGAAGTCGGTTTTTTTGCATATAAATAACCCAAACCTTGATTGATTTTGGGTAAATGTGATAAGATAAATTGTATTTGCCAGTTTTCATCATATATTTGATATATGTATCCAATTATATTTTACAGTATTTCATCTATGTTTGTCAACTATTTTCTGGAGGTGCCGTTCATGAATCAGAAGGATAAGGAATGGAAGGAAGAGCAGTCAAGAATAGATGAGGTGCTGCAGGAACTCGGAAAAAAAGAGCGGTTTCTGGAAACGTCTGCGGGCGGGTTGAAGCATGATATCATCGGATTAAGAAAAAGCTTTTGGGAGGATGTGAAGGTTAATTTTGATGATGCCCATGAAGCGGTTGAAACGATGGCAAGCATTAAGCAGCAGGCAGAGCTGCTGTCTGATCGGGAACGGAATCATCGGCGCATGGCCCAGCAGCTCAAACGAATTCAACAATTAAAAAAATCGCCTTATTTTGGCCGGATTGATTTTATTGAAAACGGCGAGGAGCAGGCAGAGCGAATTTATATCGGTTTAGCTTCCTGTTTGGATGAGAAGGAGGAACACTTTCTGATTTATGACTGGAGGGCGCCGATATCAAGTATGTACTACAATTATTCCCCAGGAAAAGCGGAGTACGAGGTGTCCGGTGAAACGATAGAAGGGGAAATGGTGCTGAAACGACAGTTTATGATCAAAAACGGCGATCTCAAGGCGATGTTTAATACCGATATGACGATTGGCGATGAAATGCTGCAAGAGGTATTAAGCCATCATTCCGATACCCAAATGAAAAACATCGTGTCTACGATTCAGAAAGAACAAAATCAAATTATCCGTAATGAAAAAAGCAAATTCCTGATCGTGCAGGGAGCGGCTGGGAGCGGAAAAACCTCGGCAGCGCTTCAGCGTGTCGCTTATTTGTTATACAGGCACCGCGGCGTCATTGATGCCGGACAAATCGTTTTATTTTCTCCTAACTTCTTATTTAACAGCTATGTCTCCTCTGTTTTGCCTGAGTTAGGAGAAGAGAATATGGAGCAGGCGACGTTTCAGGAATATATCGAGCATCGGCTTGGCCGCAGGTTTCAATGTGAAAGCCCCTTTGACCAGCTTGAATATTGCCTGACTGAAACAAAGGAAGGCGATTTTTCAACAAGGCTTGCGGGTATCACATGGAAGGCGGGTTTATCTTTTCAGCAATTCATTGGTGAATACGTCACAAGGCTGTCCTCTGAAGGGATGATTTTTAAAAATATTGTTTTCCGCGGCCAAAAGCTGATTACAAAGGAACAGATTCAATCCTATTTTTACTCATTGGATCAAAATCACTCGATCCCGAACCGGATGGAACAAACCGCGAAGTGGCTGCTGAGTGAGCTAAACAAGCTTGAGAAAAAGGAGCGTCGAAAGGATTGGGTCGTTCATGAAGCTGAGCTGCTCGACAAAGAGGACTACTTGGACGTGTACAAGAAACTGCAGGAAAGGAAACGGTTCAGCGAGAGTACGTTTAACGATTATCAAAGAGAGCAGCAGCTGCTTGCCGCCATCATTGTGAAAAAAGCTTTCAAACCGCTCAAACAAGCGGTCAGACTCCTGGCATTTCTTGATGTGAACCAGCTGTATCTGCAATTGTTTTCCGGATGGGAAGGGGAATCCCAGCATGAGAAGACGGCAGCGATAGGAGAGCTGACCCGTTCGGCATTTACGGAAAATAAATTGCTCTATGAGGACGCGGCACCGTTTCTTTATATGCAGGATCTGATTGAGGGCAGAAAGAAAAATACGAAAATCAAACACCTATTTATTGACGAAGCTCAGGACTATTCACCGCTGCAGATGGCTTACATGAGAAGCATTTTTCCGGCTGCCAGCATGACAGTGCTTGGTGATATCAATCAGTCTATCTACGCTCATGCCATACACGGGGATCAGCGTATGGATGCGTGCTTTGAAGATGAGCCTGCTGAGTATGTTCGTTTAAAGAGAACGTACAGATCGACAAGGCAGATTGTCGAGTTTACAAAAGCGATGCTTCAAGATGGAGCGGATATTGAGCCGTTTAACAGAAACGGGGAAATGCCGATCGTGGTCAAAACTGAAGGACATGAGAGCCTTTGCCAAAAGCTCGCGCAAGAAATTGGACTGCTCAAGAAAAAAGGGCACGAAACAATAGCCGTCATTTGCAAGGCTGTGCAGCAATGCATACAGGCGCACGCCCACATGAGTGAATATGCAGATGTTCGCCTGATTCATAAAGAAAATCAACCATTCCAAAAGGGAGTTTGCGTGATCCCGGTGTATTTAGCGAAGGGAATTGAATTTGACGCAGTACTTGTCTATGATGCATCTGAAGAACACTATCATACAGAGCACGACCGCAGGCTTTTATATACTGCGTGCACCCGTGCAATGCACATGCTGACGTTATTTTATACAGGTGAAGCCAGTCCGTTTGTAACCGCTGTGCCGCCTCACTTATATCAGATTGCGGAATGAAGAGAAGGGAGTCCTTCTCTTTTTTCTATTTACATGAAGCAGGGCTGTTTTATCATTAGGATTCTTAATAGTTATCATCATGTAAATATATTTTACTTAAGCCTAGTATTCCGGTAAAGTTCAATTAGATGCAATTTTCGATCAGTTTATAACTTTGTGAGGTGGATACGTTGCAACTTCAGGTAATGAACAGTCCGTTTAATCAGGAGCAGGCAGAGCTCCTTAACCGCCTTCTGCCGACCTTGACCGAATCCCAGAAAATCTGGCTGAGCGGATATTTATCCGCACAATCTGTTTCCGCCCAAGAAACTGCGGGTGCGCCGGCGGCAGCTGTGTCTGTGGAGGCACCAGCACCGGCCGTTTCAAAAGAAGTGACCGTTCTTTATGGTTCACAAACAGGAAACGCACAGGGGCTTGCAGAAAATGCCGGCAAGCAGCTTGAACAGAGCGGTTTTCAAGTGACCGTCTCATCCATGAGCGATTTTAAGCCGAATCAGCTGAAGAAGGTAACCAATCTTTTAATCGTGGTTAGTACGCACGGTGAAGGCGATCCGCCTGATAACGCGCTGTCGTTTCACGAATTTCTGCACGGAAGACGGGCGCCTAAGCTTGAAAATCTGCGTTTTTCCGTTTTGGCGCTTGGTGATAGTTCGTACGAATTTTTCTGCCAGACAGGGAAAGAATTTGATCAGCGCTTAGAAGAACTCGGAGGAGAACGGATTTCTCCGCGCGTTGATTGCGATCTTGACTATGATGAACCGGCAGCCGAATGGCTTGAGGGTGTATTGAAGGGATTAAATGAAGCTGGGGGCGGAAGCGCCGCACCTGCGCCGGCGGCTGCGGCTCAAACCGGTGAGTCTTCGTATTCCAGAACAAACCCGTTTCGGGCTGAAGTGTTAGAAAATTTGAATTTAAACGGCAGAGGATCAAATAAAGAAACACGTCATGTGGAGCTGTCTCTTGAAGGATCTGGCCTGACTTACGAGCCTGGTGACAGCCTCGGCGTCTATCCGGAAAACGATCCAGAGCTTGTCGAACTGCTCCTTAAGGAAATGAATTGGGACCCGGAAGAAATTGTGACGCTTAATAAGCAAGGTGATGTCCGTCCGCTGAAAGAAGCGCTGATTTCTCACTATGAGATTACCGTTCTCACAAAACCGCTTCTTGAACAAGCAGCCCAATTGACGGGAAGTGAGGAGCTTAGAGACCTTTTAGCCCCGGGAAATGAGGAGAATGTAAAAGCTTATATTGAAGGACGCGATTTGCTTGATCTCGTCCGTGATTATGGCCCATTCAGTGTATCTGCGCAGCAATTCGTCTCGATTTTGAGAAAAATGCCTGCCCGCCTTTATTCGATTGCAAGCAGTTTATCCGCAAATCCGGATGAAGTGCATTTAACAATCGGCGCAGTCCGCTACGATGCGCACGGCCGTGAACGAAAAGGCGTCTGCTCAATTTTATGTGCGGAACGACTGCAACCGGGGGACACACTGCCTGTTTATGTACAGCACAACCAAAACTTTAAGCTTCCGAAAGATCCTGAAACACCAATTATCATGGTCGGCCCCGGGACAGGCGTCGCACCTTTCCGTTCCTTTATGCAGGAGCGTGAGGAGACGGGAGCAGAAGGAAAAGCATGGATGTTCTTTGGCGATCAGCACTTTGTCACGGATTTCCTTTACCAGACAGAGTGGCAGAATTGGCTCAAAGACGGTGTGCTGACAAAAATGGATGTGGCGTTCTCACGTGATATGGAAGAAAAAGTATATGTGCAGCACCGCATGCTTGAACAGAGCGCAGAGTTGTTCGAATGGCTTCAAGAAGGAGCGGCTGTTTACATTTGCGGAGATGAAAAGCATATGGCGCATGACGTCCATAACACATTACTTGAAATTATCGAAAAAGAAGGCAATATGAGCCGCGAAGAAGCGGAAGCTTATCTTGCCGATATGCAGCAGCAAAAACGCTATCAGCGTGATGTATACTGATTTGACTTGAAAGGAGTTTTTCAACATGGTGACCAAAATCTTAAAAGCACCGGACGGCTCTCCAAGTGATGTTGAACGCATTAAAAGAGAAAGCGACTATTTGCGCGGCACACTGAAAGAAGTGATGCTCGATCGGATCAGTGCAGGAATTCCTGATGATGACAACCGCCTGATGAAGCACCACGGCAGTTATTTGCAGGATGACCGCGATCTCCGCAATGAACGCCAAAAGCAAAAGCTTGAACCGGCCTATCAGTTCATGCTGCGCGTGCGTATGCCAGGGGGCGTTTCAACGCCTGAGCAATGGCTTGTCATGGATGACCTTTCTCAGAAATACGGGAACGGCACATTAAAACTGACGACACGTGAAACGTTCCAAATGCACGGGATTTTGAAATGGAACATGAAGAAAACCATCCAGACGATCCACTCAGCGCTTTTGGATACGATCGCAGCCTGCGGAGACGTAAACCGTAACGTCATGTGCGCATCAAACCCTTATCAGTCTGAAATCCATTCAGAGGTATACGAGTGGTCTAAGAAATTAAGTGATGATCTGCTGCCGCGGACGAGAGCCTATCATGAAATTTGGCTTGATGAGGAAAGAGTGGCCGGCACGCCGGAGGAAGAAGTCGAGCCAATGTACGGACCGCTCTATCTGCCGCGGAAGTTTAAAATCGGTATTGCCGTTCCGCCGTCTAATGATATTGACGTCTTTTCACAAGATCTTGGATTCATTGCGATTGTCGAAGATGGCAAGCTGATCGGTTTTAACGTGGCGATTGGCGGCGGCATGGGAATGACGCATGGCGACACAGCCACATATCCGCAATTAGCCAAGGTCATCGGATTCTGCCGGCCCGATCAAATGTATGACGTTGCTGAAAAAACGATTACGATTCAGCGCGATTACGGAAACCGTTCTGTCCGCAAAAATGCGCGGTTCAAATACACGGTTGACCGCCTCGGTTTAGATACCGTAAAAGAAGAATTGGAAAACCGTCTCGGCTGGAGCCTGGAAGCAGCGAAGCTATATCATTTCGATCATAACGGCGACCGCTACGGCTGGGTGGAAGGCATCGAGGATAAATGGCATTTCACGCTGTTTGTCGAAGGCGGCCGTATAACGGATTACGATGATTATAAGCTGATGACAGGCTTACGGGAAATCGCCAAAGTTCATACAGGCGAGTTCCGTCTGACAGCCAATCAAAACCTGATTATCGCAAACGTTTCAAGCGAGAAAAAAGATGAAATCAGTGCGTTAATCGAGCAATACGGCCTAACTGACGGCAAGCATCATTCAGCACTTCGCCGCAGCTCGATGGCTTGCGTCGCTCTTCCAACCTGCGGATTGGCAATGGCGGAAGCAGAACGTTATTTGCCAACCCTCTTAGATAAGGTTGAAGAGATTATTGACGAAAACGGCCTTCGTGATCAGGAAATCACCATTCGCATGACAGGATGCCCGAACGGCTGTGCACGCCACGCACTCGGTGAGATTGGATTTATCGGAAAGGCGCCGGGCAAATATAATATGTATCTTGGCGCTGCCTTTGACGGAAGCCGTTTAAGCAAAATGTACCGTGAAAACATCGGTGAAGCAGACATTTTAAGCGAGCTTCGCGTCCTTCTTTCCCGCTATGCGAAAGAACGTGAGGAAGGCGAGCATTTCGGTGACTTTGTTATCCGCGCCGGCATTATTAAAGCAACAACTGACGGTACGAATTTTCATGATTGAGAATGAAAGACGAGAGACGGGGAATAGCTTCCTGTCTCTTTTTTTGCAATTTGCTCTGATGCAAAAAAGTTCACTGTGAGCATATCATGAGAAAAAATACCCTAAAAAGGGTACTATAAAAGAAGACAAGTGTGGAGGAAACTCCTGCGAAACCACGTATCGGATGCAAGGCCAGCCTGGCTCAGCGACTTTTAGACAAGACTCACCATGCACGAAAGACAACAACGAAGGAGGTCATGCATTTGGACATATTTTTAGTTGTGCTTGTTTTATTAACGATTATTGCGATTTCTAATATCGTGAACCGATTTATTCCGTTTATTCCGGTGCCGCTGATTCAGGTGGCCCTTGGGATTCTTGCCGCCTCATTTCCACAGGGACTTCATTTTGAATTAAGCACCGAATTGTTTTTTGTTCTGTTTATCGCGCCTCTGCTATTTAATGATGGAAAGAGGACGCCGCGGGCGGAGCTTTGGAATTTAAGAGCGCCCATTTTATTGCTTGCCCTCGGCCTTGTGTTCGCAACTGTGATTGTAGGCGGCTATACGATTCACTGGATGATTCCTGATATTCCGCTGGCAGCGGCCTTTGGACTTGCGGCCATTCTTTCACCGACTGATGTCGTCGCTGTCAGCGCATTATCAGGAAGAGTGAAAATGCCAAAAGGGATTCTTCGCCTGCTTGAAGGTGAGGGGCTGATGAATGATGCGTCAGGTCTTGTAGCCTTTAAGTTTGCGATTGCGGCGGCAGTGACTGGTGCATTTTCACTAGCGCAAGCGGCTGTCAGCTTTGTCTTTATTTCTCTTGGGGGCTTGCTGTGCGGGGTAATCATTTCATTTTTGATTATTCGTTTTCGCCTATTTCTCCGCCGCCTTGGCATGCAGGATGTCACGATGCATATGCTGATTCAAATTTTGACACCGTTTGTGATTTATTTGGCCGCTGAAGAAATCGGCGTTTCCGGCATTTTAGCTGTTGTGGCGGGAGGGATCACTCATGCGGTTGAACAGGATCGTCTGGAATCAACGATGATCAAGCTGCAAATCGTCTCCTCAAGTACGTGGAACATTATTTTATTTATTTTGAACGGCCTGGTCTTTGTTATTCTCGGCACGCAAATCCCTGATGTGATTTCTGTTATCTTTAACGATACCGCCATCAGCAACATGAAGGTGATCGGCTATATCCTGGTCATCACATTTACGTTAATGCTCCTCAGATTCCTGTGGGTGCTGTTCTTTTGGAACGGCAAATGGTTCTTTAATAAAGATCAAAACATCTATAAACCGGGTCTTCGTTCGACACTGTTAATTTCGATTTCCGGTGTGCGTGGAGCAGTAACGCTTGCGGGATCTTTCTCCATTCCGTATTTCCTGGAGGACGGCACGCCGTTTCCGGAAAGAAATCTGATTCTCTTTTTAGCAGCCGGCGTCATTTTATGCACGCTTGTCATTGCCACCGTAGTGCTGCCGGTTCTGACTGAAAAAGAAGAAGAGGACGAGGAACGAAATAAGAAGCTGCTGACGGCGAGACGCAAATTGATCAAAACAGCTCTTCAAACGATAAAAGAGGACATGAACGATACAAACAAAACGGCCTCTCTTGCGGTGATAGCTGAATACAATGAGAAAATGAAAAACCTTCGTTTTCAGCAGTATACGTCATCTAATCGTATCAAAAAGCATGAGCGAAAGGTCCGTGCGCAAGGGGTTAAAGCTGAGCAAGAGGCACTGATGAAAATGCTGGAGCGGGGAGACATCCCGGAAGAAACAGCAAATGTGCTGCAAGAACGATTTAACGAGTTGGAAATTTTGTATGCCAACCCGTTTAAGGTCGGCTTATCAAAAACAAGGCTCAAGAGGCTGATGTATTGGATTTTCTTCGGTGAACATAAAAAGCCGGAGATGTCGATATTAAATGAAGCGGGATTGATACGGGCAACAAGAGTAAAAACGGCAAAAGCAGCGATAGAATATTTGGAAAAGCATAAGACGGAAGAACATAAGGAAGTGTTTTTATCTGTCATTACATTCTATAAACAGTTAATTTTCAGGCTGGAAAACAGCCATCATGAGTTAAAATCAAGCGCACATTTTGAAAATCAAAAACTGGAAGTGAAGCTGAAGGCTGTGCAGGCGATCAGAAATGAAATTCAAACGCTGTTCGAGGAAAGAGAAATTTCCCGGGACATCTCCCATGAGCTTCGCCAATACATTAATGATGTCGAAGCCGCCATGCTTGAAGGCGGCGAATAAATGCAGCAAAAAAGCTGGTGCGTGAGAGCGCCAGCTTTTTTCTATATTAAGGGCGATGAAATTCGACAGTGCTGCCATCCCGGTCGAACCAGCCTCTAAAGGCCCAGTTAATCCAGCCGCCATCACCTTTGTTTGTAAACGTTCCGTCTTCAAATACCCAAATGCCATACGTAATGCCGTCATAAACGGCTGAGCCATAAAATTGCACACCGTTCAAATGATCTTCATATTCCTGGCTTAAGTTAAATACCATGACGTTATATTTTTGGCCGGACGCGTAGAAGGAAGACTCCATGAGATTCTTCACAAATCCATCCCGATTCTGTGCGGATTTGATGGCATCAGCGATCTGGTTGGCAATTCCAAGTACATCCAGGTTGACGTTTAAACCTACATCAGCGGCAGTTGTTCCGGCGGTTGTTGTCTGCGAGATCTTCGGAGCAGGATTTTCTTCAGCGGAAGCAAAGGACAAAGGGGCAATTGTCAAAGCGGCACCAAGAGCAAGTGTCATTGGGATACGAATACGTTTCAAGTTGTTTCCTCCTTTGTTTTCATTTGGTTACACTAAACGCATACCCGGCTCCATGTATTTGTAATCTCAATATTGTTAAAATAGGAAAAAAATAGTACCCTGTTTTACCTTGGCTGTGAAAAAAGAAGCAAAAACAGGGCCTTAAGCGTATTATTGGTATCGGCTGAGAGGAATGTGAGATAATATAGACGCTTACATTTCAGTGAAAGGATGGATGTTCAAGTGCCAACAAGTTTAAAAGATACGGTAAAGTTACATAACGGAGTTGAAATGCCTTGGTTCGGTCTGGGTGTTTTTAAAGTGGAAAATGGCAGTGAAGCGACTGAATCAGTGAAAGCGGCAATTAAAAACGGCTACCGCAGCATTGATACAGCAGCGATCTACAAAAATGAAGAAGGTGTTGGCATCGGGATTAAAGAATCCGGTGTGGCAAGAGAAGAGCTCTTCATCACATCAAAAGTGTGGAATGAAGATCAAGGCTATGAAACAACGCTTGCTGCCTTTGAAAAAAGCCTGGAAAGACTGCAGCTTGATTACTTAGATTTATATTTGATCCATTGGCCTGGAAAAGATAAATTTAAAGATACATGGCGCGCGCTTGAAAAGCTGTACAAAGACGGCAAAATCCGCGCGATCGGCGTCAGCAACTTCCAAGTTCATCATTTAGAAGAGCTGTTAAAAGATGCTGAAATCAAACCGATGGTGAACCAAGTTGAATTTCACCCTCGTTTGACGCAAAAAGAATTAAGAGACTATTGTAAAAAACACGGCATTCAGCTGGAAGCATGGTCTCCGCTCATGCAGGGGCAGCTTTTGGATAACGAAGTACTGACACAGATTGCAGAAAAGCATAATAAATCTGTAGCTCAAGTGATTTTGCGCTGGGATCTGCAGCATGAAGTTGTAACCATTCCAAAATCCATTAAAGAACACCGTATCATCGAAAACGCTGATATTTTTGATTTCGAATTGTCTCAAGAAGACATGGATAAAATTGACGCATTAAACAAAGATGAGCGTGTCGGCCCAAATCCTGATGAGCTTCTGTTTTAATCAAAAAACTCCCCTTTACGGGGAGTTTTTTAGTGCATTTTTTTCTGTTGAATGAAAAACAGCATCAAAAAGGAAATGACAACAATACAGACGACCCACGCCCAGGCAAGGGTATTGTTTCCGGAATCCAATGCAACATATATGGCCGTCGGCAGTGTTTGTGTAACACCGGGGATGTTCCCGGCAAACATGAGTGTTGCGCCAAATTCTCCGAGCGCCCGCGCTAGGCTGAGGATGCTCCCGGTTAGCAATGAAGGATAGGCAAGCGGGACGGAGATATGGATAAAGACCTTCCATCTGCTTGCGCCGTCTACCATTGCCGCACCCTGTATATCGGGGTCAATATCAGCAAATCCGGTTTTGGCTGATTGATACATGAGCGGAAAGGCTACAACAGCCGAGGCGATCACAGCGGCCCACCAGGTGAAAATGACAGGCTGCCGGAAGATCCACTCGATGGCTTGTCCGATGAAGCTATGCTTTCCGAAAATGACGATCAAAATAAAACCGACAACAGTAGGCGGAAGAACGAGCGGAAGCATAAAACATGTTTCGAGCGCAGTTTTTCCGAAAAATGATGCCCGTGACATCCAAGCCCCAGCAAGTGTTCCGAGAATAATGACAACAATTCCGGCAACTGCCGCCACCTGAAAGGAAAGCATAACAGGTGTTAAGAATTCTGAAGCGTTTATGTTACTCAGCAGTAAAACCATATTTCTCAAATACTTTCATTGCTTCATCAGATTGCAGGTATTCGTAAAATTCCTTCGCTTCCTTACGGTGTTTTGTATCTTTTACGATTCCTAACGGATAGACAATCGGGCTGTGTGTATCTGCTTTTGCCTCGTCAATAATGGTGACCTTTTTCGAGACCAGGGCATCTGTTTTATAAACAATACCTGCGTCTACATTGCCGGTTTCCACATAAGAAAGAACTTGGCGAACGTCTTTTCCGTACACAATTTTATCCTTCACGTTGTCCCATAAAGACAGTTTTGTCAGTGATTCTTTCCCATAAGCTCCTGCCGGTACGGATTCCGGAGTGCCGAGTGCGATTTTTTCTGATTCAGCCAGATTGCTGAAGCTTGTCACAGGTGAATCTCCGTTTTTCGGTACGACCAGCACAATTTCATTGCCGACTAAATCAGTGCTGTCTTTTTTTGCGATATCCCCATCATCCACCAGCTTTTTAAATTTATCCTCAGCAGCTGAGAAGAACAGATCTGCTCCTGCTCCTTGAGAAATCTGTTTTTGCAAGGCGCCGGATGAGCCATAGTTATCTTGGATGGTAATATTTTGATGCTCTTTTTCATAATTTTTTTGGATTTCCTCAAGTGCATCCTGCGCGCTTGCGGCAGCTGAGATCGTTAATGTTACTTTTTTCCCGCTGTCTGTTGAAGACTGATTTGAAGAACAGCCTGCTGCAAGCAGAAAAGCGGTTAAGGCTGCGATTAAAATAGAATACTTCTTAAACATGATTGCACCCCTTATGATTAGTTATATCTAATTATAACTGATTATGTTTGGTTTATGTGGGTTTTTTTACATTCGGCGAAAAGGTATAATAAAATAGGAGAGTGATGATGATGAATGAAACCTCTTCCTATACGATAGAAGAAGTTGCAGGTCTGCTAAAGGTATCAAAGCTGACCGTTTATGATTTGATTAAAAAAGGCGTGCTGCCTGCTTACCGTGTTGGAAGGCAGATGCGTGTGGATGAAGAAGATTTAAAGCAATATAAGACGAATATGAGAATGTCTCAGCCCATCGCTGCAACAGAAGCGCAGAAACAGATGCAGGAGGCTGAACCGGACGGCAGACCGAATGTCATGATCAGCGGACAGGACATTTCGATGGATCTTCTCAGCAAGCATTTGGAGAATGCCATTCAGGAGACGCCGCTCCGTAAATACAAAGGAAGCTTAAACAGCCTGATTGATATGTATCAAGGCAAGTGTGACATTGTCAGCCTTCATTTGTACGATGCAGAAACGGGCCAGTATAACGCGCCTTATGTAAAACGGATTTTGTCAGGTGAACCGTTTTGTCTCATCAATGTCGTTCTCCGCAAAGCAGGTCTGTATGTGCAAAAAGGGAATCCGAAAAACATTCAAGGCTGGAAAGACTTGAAAAGAGCTGATATCCGGATCATCAACAGGGAAAAGGGTTCTGGCGCAAGGGTGCTCCTTGATGAACAGCTTGGCTTGCTTGGTGTGAAGCCGGCTGATGTAAAGGGATACGGCGATATCGTGACCGATCATTACGCTGCCGCTTCACAAGTTTCAAGCGGACAGGCTGACGCGGGAATCGGGGCGCAGCACGCGGCACATATGGGACGTGTTGATTTTATCCCGCTCATCGATGAACAATATGATATCATCGTTTTGAAAAAAAATGAGCAGCTGCTCAAAGCCGTGAAGGAGATTTTGAATTCTGAGGACTACAAGGCGAACTTGTCTCATTTAAATGGCTATGAAACAAAGCTGACTGGCAAGGTGATGTTGGAAACGTAAAAATCCCTCTTTATATAGAGGGATTTTTTCATTCGGAAAACCTGAGCAGGTCACCATTTAAAATTTTATCAGAGAGAGACAGCTCTTCGTTTGCTTTCTCCTTATAAGGGAGGCACGCATCCTGATCTTCCAGTATTTCACCTGTTTTTTTGCTGTAGCACGTGTTTTTCGTGTATATAAAATCGTTCGTAATAAAGCTTCCGTTTCGCAGAACGGCGAATGGTGTGCGATCGCCCGACAGCAAATCATTGCCGAATTGAATATCGCCTTTTGTGTCAACGCCGAGTAAATGCATCAGTGTCGGTCTGACGTCGACTTGTCCGCCAACATCAGAGATGGTTTCCGGCTGTTGATCGGTAATTCCCGGGATATGTATGATAAACGGCACCCGCTGGAGCTGAACATTGTCATACGGCGTGATATCGCCTTTTCCTAAAAACTCTGCCAACGCCTCGTTATGGGCTTCTGAAATGCCGTAATGATCCCCCATAAATACAATCATCGAATTTTCGTATAAGCCTTCGTCCTTCAGTTTTTTGATAAAATGCTTTAATGCCTCATCCTCATAGCGCACCGTTGTCACATAACGGTTTAGCAGGGCGCTGCTCGAATCGTATTCATCAATCAGCTGATCCTTTTTATCAATCTCAAACGGAAAATGATTCGTTAACGTGATGAAACTGCTGAAGAATGGCTGCGGCAGACTTTTCAGCTTTTCGGCGGACTGCTCTAAAAATTCCTTATCCTTTAAGCCCCAGCTTGTCGATGTTCCGGGAGTGACATGAAAGTCATCAACATCAAAAAAGCGGTCAATCCCAAATGTATCGTACATGACATCTCTGTTCCAAAATGTTTTATGGTTGGCATGAAAGGCGGCTGAATAATAATCATGCTGTTTCAGCGATTTGTACATCGTATGAAATTGATGGTCGCTTTTCGTGAAAAAGACGGCGCCGCTAAGGGAAGGATACATTGAGTTAGCAACGATGAATTCTGAATCAGATGTTTTCCCTTGTTCTGTTTGCTGATAGAAATGATCAAAGGAATAGCTTTTTTTAACGAGATCATTCATAAATGGGGTAATTTCTTTTCCATTGACTTTTTCATTCAATACAAAGCTTTGGGTCGACTCAAGTGTTACAAAGATGACATTGCGTCCTTTTGCCAGTCCGAATTTGCTTTGATCAGGCTTGCTATAATCAGCCTCTGTGTAATTTTTAATGGCAGATATGCTGTCTTCATCGGCAAATGCCTTCGCGCTTATATTAACAGTCTGAGAAATCGTATCGTATATATGGAACTGAAACAGACCGATGCTTTTGACGAGCATTTCCCGGTCAAAGGAATGTGCCAAAAGCTTCGGCTGCTGTACTTCTGCAAGTGCCAGCGTGCATAAAATCATGCCGCAGGAAGCTGCATAGTACCGTTTGATCGTGCGGGGAGCGGCTTTTGTCTGCGGCTGTTTCGTTTTTCTGGCGAGCAGCAGCAGACAAACCAAATCCGCAAACAGGGCAATAAACAGAGGATGGAACAGTTCTTTTACACTGCTGCCCATATCGCTCATGTTGCTGGCCTGAAATAAAACCGGAATGGTAATAAAATCGATATAAAAGCCGTAAAAAATCGTATTGGAGATCAAGATGACAGTCAGAACCAAATTGGCAATCAGCAAAAAGACCCGCTGCTTGTTTCCTTTCAGAAGCAGGCCGATCCCGAATAAAGGAAGGATAAAGCTGAGCGGATTGATCAGCAAGATCAGCTCTTCCAACAGAGTGTCGATCTGCAAATCAAAGCCGAGTTTATATATCACATACGTTTTGATCCACATAAACAAGATCGAAAAACATAAAAACCGCTGATTGTGAAAAAAGGTTCCTTTCATCAATATGACTCCTCACGTTTTCTTGATCATCTGCATGAAATGCTTCTTAAGTAAAACCTACTAAAAACCGCCGGTTCAGACAAGTTTCAGCACTCGCGTTTACAACATGCGCCCATGAAACAGCATATAAAAGTAGTAACATGAAGCAAGGGTCAGGCCGGCTAGCACGAGCTGCTCAGAAAAACTGCCTGTCTTCATATATAATGGAAGCCGCACGCGGATCGTTGAAGGGAATAGTAATTTGATTCCGTTCACCGTCCAAGCGTCAAGAATCAAGTGGCTCGCCATTCCGATCATTAAGCCGGCTGAGATGTTTTTATCTGGAATATATGTAGAAGTGATAAAAAACATGATGAGCATAAACAGCAGGCTGTGTGTAAAGGTACGGTGGCCAAAAACGGAGCTGACCACTTTCGATAAAATAGGAAATTTTCTCCCGATTTTGCTTTGCGTGTGGCAGATATCGGGAATCAATGCCCCAACCGCGCCTGACGCAGCCATAAGCACTGGATCAAATCCATAATAATAAGCTGCTGCCGTACAAGAAGCGATGCCTCCCATGATGTGTGTTTTTCCTGTCATTTGCCGCTTCTCCTTTATCTTTTGCAAAAAATCTCTGAATTACAAATATATCAAGAGAATGTATGTTTGATCAACAGGACTTTGGACGATAAAAAATTTCCCGCATAATTTTTCAGGAAAAAGGCATCTTAAACATGTACCTATTTTTAAAAAGAGGTGATACGAATGGGTTTCTTTAATAAAGATAAAGGAAAACGTTCCGAAAAAGAAAAAAGCGTAATCCAAGGAGCTCTTGAAGATGCAGGTTCAGCTCTAAAAGATGATCCGCTTCAAGAAGCTGTGCAAAAAAAGAAAAATAATCGATAATCACATGCGGATAGGGCTTGGCTCTATCCGTATTTTCCATCTGTTCCCTTTGACAGATCATCCTTTCTTTGATAACCTTCTGGGAGTAACTGAATAATTAAATCCTCACTCTTTCTCAGTGAGGTAGAGGTTGCGTGGATGATGAGTCACACATGCTAGGCTGACAGGAGCTGTTAAACATGTGTAAAAGGCATCAGCGCCGAAGTGTGGAGAAAGCCGATCCTTCTCTATGCTGGGACTGTATCTGAATAAGTGCAGGACTGCCGCGTGCTTTTTCGCGGAGGGCTATCCGGAGATCAAGGGTGTGTGTTTCTTTAAGCATGGACTTTTGTTCAGGCTTTTTTTGCGTTTATATGATCTCGGGGTCTGGTCCGTACAAAGAATCATGGAGGTACTGGAATGGAACAGACAAAAAAATGGGGTTTTTGGTTATTAACGGCGTTTGTCGTTGGAAATATGGTTGGATCAGGAATTTTCTCCTTGCCGAGCTCGCTTGCTTCAATCGCAAGTCCGTTTGGCGCTACGTCCGCCTGGCTTTTGACAGGTGCCGGCGTGTTGATGATTGCGCTTGTGTTCGGGCACTTGTCCATTCGCAAGCCTGAACTGACAGCGGGTCCGCAAAGTTATGCCAGAGCGCTGTTTTCCGATCCGAAGAAAGGCAACGCTGCCGGTTTCACAATGGTGTGGGGCTACTGGGTGGCGAGCTGGATCAGCAACGTGGCGATCATCACAAGTCTCGCCGGTTACTTGACTTCATTCTTCCCGATCTTGGTTGACAAACGTGAGATGTTTTCGATTGGCGGGCAAGAGGTGACCCTCGGCCAATTGCTGACGTTTGCCGTATGTACGATCTTGTTATGGGGAACGCACACGATTCTTGTTGCCAGCATTAACGGTGCAAGTAAATTGAACTTTGTCACAACGCTTTCTAAAGTATTAGGTTTTGTCTTCTTTATCGTTGCCGGTTTATTTGTGTTTCAAACGACATTATTCGGTCATTTTTATTTCCCGGTTCAAGGAGAAAACGGCACAAGCATTGGAATTGGCGGCCAGGTTCATAACGCCGCGATTTCTACACTGTGGGCGTTTGTCGGAATTGAATCCGCGGTGATCCTGTCCGGCCGTGCGCGTTCTCAGCGTGATGTGAAACGTGCGACGATTACCGGCTTGCTGATTGCTTTGAGCATTTATATTATAGTGACTTTAATTACGATGGGTGTTCTGCCGCATGATAAGCTTGTCGGCTCTGAAAAACCATTTGTTGATGTACTCTATGCGATTGTTGGAAACGCGGGAAGCGTGATTATGGCGCTTTTGGCTATCCTTTGTTTATTCGGAACGATGCTCGGCTGGATTTTGCTTGGCTCTGAGGTGCCATACCAAGCCGCTAAAGCAGGAGATTTCCCGGCAGTTTTTGCAAAAACGAATAAAAAGGGAAGTCCGGTCATTGCACTCATTATTACAAACGTCATGTCACAGGTCTTCATTTTCTCCGTTATTTCCCGGACAATAAGTGACGCATTTACATTTTTAACGACAGCGGCGACACTCGCATATTTAATACCGTATCTGGTATCTGCAATTTACAGCTTGAAGCTAGTCATCAAAGGTGAAACGTATGACCAGCTGAAAGGCTCCCGTGTAAGAGACGGATTGATCGCGATACTGGCGTGTGCATATTCCGTGTTTGTTATTGTAACAGGCACAGCAGATTTAACGACATTTATTCTCGGAATCGGTTTATTCTTTGTCGGCTTGATTGTTTATCCATTTGTGAATAAAAAGTTTCAAAAAGAAAAACAAGCATAATGAAAAGACACCTGATTTGTTTTGTCAGGTGTCTTTTTTTATTGAAATGCAATTTCTCCTGTTAGCAACCCGATTGTTAAAACAGCTGACAGGAAAGCTGAAATAGAAAGAAAAACCTTTACGGATAATCGTATTTGCAAAAAACGGTTTTTCAGCCTCTCCAGCAAACCAAACAGAATAAGGACTAAGATAAAAACAAAAAACACATCTGAAAAAGGTTTTCCGATATAAAGCCCGTTAAAAAAACTGATCGCGATGATGATACAGCTTAATATGAATTGAGTAAAAAAATATCCGATGTGGTTTAACATGAGCCGCTCCTTTTATTGCATGAAAAAAAGAGCCGCCTGTCCGGCTCTTTCGTTTATTTAGTCAAGCTTTCCGTAATAAACTTCAGTTGGCCTTCTAATGAAATCGGATCGGTGAAATAGAAGCCAATCGGATCAATCTTATAGACATGGCCATTTTTAACGGCGTTCAGGTTCTTCCAAATGGAGCTGTCAAATACGCCGCCATCATCACCGCCTGATTGCCATGGACCTGCGAAAATATAATCTCCGGCGAAGTCAGGAAGCTTTTCTAATGAAATACTTGTATAACCAGGTCCCTGGTCAATGGCTTTTTCTTTTGTCAGCTTTGTCGCCTTCAGGCCGAGGTCTTTGTAAATAATGCTTCCGCCTCTTCCAAAGTCTTTACCGAATACGTAAATGTCTTTTCCGTTCGTTTGCATAATGGAAATGGTTTTGTCACCGACCGCTTTTTTGATTTTTGTTTTAGCTGCCGCAACTTTTTTATCCCACTCGGACAGCCATTTTTCAGCTTTATCTTCAGTTCCTGTCATTTTTGCAAATTCTTTCAGCTGTTCGATGTTGTCGAGCTTATCGTATTTTACTGCGACAGTCGGCGCGATTTTTTCAAGCTTTTTAATATCAGCACCCTGTGTTGTCCAGACGATAATCAGGTCAGGGTTTAAATCAATGACCTTTTCAACCGAAGTGCCGTCTCCGATGTTTTCGACGCCGGCTGTTTTTCCTTTGTAGTAAGGGTTTTTAAATACGTTCTCAGGTGCACCGACAACGTTGATGCCAAGTGTTTTGAAGTAGCCGTAGTAGCCGTCAGCCATGACAACCACCCGTTTAGGATGCTTGGGGATTTTTACATTTCCGTTTTCAGCCTTGTATGTAAAGGTTTCTGCGTCTTTTGAATCAGAGGCAGAGCCTTTGCTTTCTGAGTTATTCCCGCAGGCTGCCAGCGCTGCAATCAATAACAGGGCAAAAAACGCGGCTCCGAGTTTCTTGTATATATGGGACATATCTCATACCTTCTTTCTAAAAAAATAGATGAAAAAGAGAATCATTATCAACTGTGATTATACCACTGCAAGTGCCGGTTGACACGATATTTTTGCAAATGCATTTTCATTTTTGTTCAAAACACGCTATTAAATCTGTTGAAAAAAGTGATATACTGAAACAGCAATTGATAATCATTATCAGTATCAGAAAGGAAGTACGGCAGTTGAGTCAACATAAAAATATACAGACTGCATCAGAAGAAATCCAATGGACGTCAAGGACATATGGCGCGGTTATCGTCCTTATTGCAGGTCTATGCCTGCTTTGTCTTGGCGCACTTTTATCCATATCCCTCGGTGCAGCGGATATTCATTTGCACACTGTATGGGACGCCATTTTTCATTATCAGCCGACAAAGACATCTCACCAAATTATACATGATCTTCGGCTGCCGAGAACGGCGGCTGCCGCTCTTGTAGGCGCATTGTTAGCAGTGTCGGGAGCGATCATGCAGGGGATGACGAGAAACCCTTTGGCAGAACCTTCGATTATGGGTGTGACATCAGGCTCTGCGTTTGCGGTTTCGATTGCGTTTGCCTTTTTTCCCGGACTTTCTGCAATGGGGCTTGTGCTATGGTCCTTTGCGGGAGCGGGACTGGGGGCATCGACGGTAATGGGCATCGGCATGTTTTCAAGGGGCGGGCTTACGCCTGTAAAGCTTGCTCTGGCGGGTACGGCAGTTACTTATTTCTTTACCGGAATTTCAACCGCCATTGCGATCCGCTTTGATGTGGCTCAGGATATCAGCTTTTGGTACGCAGGCGGGGTAGCGGGTGTGAAATGGTCGGGGGTCCAGCTTTTGCTTATTGCAGGGGCTGTCGGTTTAACGCTCGCGTTTTTCATCGCCCGGTCTGTGACAGTGTTAAGTCTCGGTGACGATCTGGCAAAAGGGCTAGGACAATATACATCAGCGGTGAAACTGGTTGGCATGCTTATCGTAGTGATTTTGACCGGAGCTGCGGTTTCCATAGCCGGCACCATCGCATTTATCGGGCTGATCATTCCGCATATTACCCGGTTTTTGGTCGGTGTGGATTATCGGTGGATCATTCCCTGCTCGGCGGTGCTCGGTGCTGTCTTGCTTGTTTTTGCTGACATAGCGGCGAGACTCATAAACGCACCCTTTGAAACGCCTGTCGGCGCACTGACTTCTCTCATCGGCGTTCCCTTTTTCTTTTATTTGGCACGTCGTGAAAGGAGAGGGCTGTAATGAAAACAACAACAAGAAAATCGCTCGCCGTAATGGCTGTGACCCTTATGCTCATCGTGCTGGTCTTTTTTATCAGTCTCAATTTGGGTGTTATCAAAATTGCACCGCTTAAAACGCTTCAGGTCTTTTTCGGCCAAGGGACAGCGCGTGATGAACTTGTCTTATTTGAGTTCAGGCTGCCCCGGATCATCCTTTCCTTGCTTGTTGGAGCAGGGATCTCCGTAGCTGGAGCCATTTTGCAAAGCGTGTCTCAAAATGAACTTGCCGAGCCTGGTATTCTCGGAATTAACGCCGGCGGTTCACTTGCTGTTGTGCTTTTTATATACTTTTTTCAAGGATCAGCTTCAGATCTAAGCTTTTTCGGAACATTTATGCTGCCGTTCAGTGCTTTGGCAGGAGCAATCCTCGCTGCGTTTCTCATTTATCTTCTGGCATGGAAAAAGGGCGTCACACCGATTCGGCTGATTTTAGTCGGCATCGGGGTAAATGCCGGATTCAACGCCCTGTTGCTGATTTTTCAGCTCAAGATGGATCCTCATGATTTTATGCAAGCCGCGGTTTGGATATCCGGCTCAATATGGGGGGCGAACTGGAATATGATCTGGGCGATCCTTCCTTGGATTGTGATCTTGCTACCATTTACTTTATATAAGGCACGCTATTTGAACATATTGCAGCTAGGAGACCAACTAGCGACCGGACTGGGCACTCCTGTTGAAAGGGAGAGACGGATTCTTCTTCTGGCAGCCGTCACTCTTGCCGCTTCATGTGTGGCAGCTGCGGGAGGCATCGCGTTTCTCGGATTGATCGCGCCTCATGTGGCTAGAAGGCTGACCGGTCCGCGTCACCAGACGCTGATACCGGTCTCCGCCCTCATCGGCGCATTCCTGTTTTTGCTCGCTGATACAATGGCGAGAAATGTATTGGCACCATCAGAAATTCCGGTCGGACTTGTCATTTCCGTGCTAGGTGCGCCTTACTTTATTTATTTATTGATGAAAGCGAATTAGAGGAGGGGGCCGAATATGAATTCATTATCAACGGAACAGCTTGGAATCGGTTATGGCGACAGGGTGATTGTAAAGGATTTAAATATATCGATTCCTAAAGGGAAAATTACCACCTTAATTGGCCCGAACGGCTGCGGGAAATCAACGATTTTAAAAACAATGTCCAGAATTATGCGTTCGCATGCAGGGGCCGTCTATTTAAACGGCAAAGCGATTCATAAAATGTCTACAAAAGACATTGCGAAAGATATGGCGATTCTGCCACAGACACCTGAAGCGCCGAGCGGCCTAACGGTGCACGAATTGGTGTCGTACGGCAGGTTTCCGCATCAATCAGGATTCGGCAGATTAAATGACGAAGACCGCCGGATTATCAAATGGGCGCTTGAAGAAACAGGCATGGCTGTATTTGCTGAACGGCCGATTGAGGCATTGTCAGGCGGACAGCGTCAACGCGTGTGGATTGCCATGGCGCTTGCGCAAGGGACGGAGCTGCTGCTGCTGGATGAACCTACGACGTATCTTGATCTTGCACACCAGCTTGAAATTCTGCAGCTGCTTGACAGACTCAACAAAGAGCAGGGGCGGACAATTTTAATGGTCATTCATGACCTTAACCACGCAGCTCGTTTTTCCCATTATATGATCGCGCTCAAAAAAGGCACGGTCATCAAGGAAGGTACTGCACTTGAGGTCATGACACCGGATATTTTGCAGCGGGTATTTCAGATTGATGCTGAAATCGTGAGTGATCCCCGTACAAATAAACCTGTATGCTTGACCTATGATCTGATTAAAAATGAAAAAGAGCTTGTTTCTGTGTAAGAAAAATCCCGGTTCGAAGCCGGGATTTTTTTTATTCGCCGCGAAAATACAATTTTTCTATTTGATTCCGTCATTTTAATAAAAAGATTGCAAGTCTTTTTGAATTAATAGATAATATTGGTTAGAATGTTTCGAAAATATTACAATGTTTACAGAAAGAGGAGATCGTTGTGTCCAAGAAGAAAAAATGGCTTATTGGCGGTGCGATTTGTGCTGGTGTGCTTGTACTGGCTGGGATCGGCGCCGGCGGTTTTTACTTTTTTACTCACATGAACCAAATTGCCGTATCATCGGAGCCCTATGCTGAATCGGTAGCGGTATACATGGGAGGAGATTCAGAATCAGGCCAAACGTTTTCTGGAAAGGTTGAACCTGAAAAACAGCAGAAAGTATACATAGATTCAGAAAAAGGCAGTATTAAAAAAACATACGTCAAAGAAGGCGATCAGGTTAAAAAGGGTGATAAGCTTTTTGAGTATGAGGGTGAGGATCACTCTGATGAAATTGAGCAGGCTAACTTGCAAATCGAAATGACAACTTTGCAAATCGGCCGTTTGCAAAAATCAATAACAGAAACGGAAAAGAAGCTGAAAGCGGCAGGGAAAGAAGAGAAAGCCCAGCTTCAAGATGAAATTGACCAAGCGAATTTCGATTTGAAAACAAGCCAGCTCGAACTGAAACAGCATCAAAAAGAACTGGCTGGCCTGACGAAAAACAAAGGTTCCAATGTCATTACAAGCAAGCATGACGGAATCGTTCAAAGTGTCAATCAGGATATCGCTGACGGGGCAACAGGCGACCAGGCAACAGGCCCGTATATCCAGATTGTTTCGACAGGCAAATATCTAGTCAAGAGTCAAATCAACGAGCTGTTAATGGACACGATCAAAAAAGGCAGCAAAGTCAAGGTCACACTGAAAACAGGCGGTGAGGGTGAGTGGAAAGGAAAGGTCACCTCGATTGGCAAGCTTCCAGCGGGAGCAGGCGAGGGTGAAGAATCAGAAAGCTTTTCTGATGAAGAAATGAATCCTCAGTCCTCTAACTATCCTTTTACCATTTTATTAGACAGCCATAAAGGTCTTGAAGTCGGCTATCATGTCAACATCGAAGTGGTGAGTGATGATGATGATGCGGATACGATCAAGCTGCCGTCCGACATGGTCATTCAGGATGACGGCGAACCGTACGTGTGGAAAGCGGATGAGAAGCAGAAAGCGGTCAAGCAGCCTGTTGAAATCGGCGAGACTGATGAAAATAACATGGTGGAAATTAAGAGCGGCCTGACGCCGGAAGATTATGTAATCTACCCTGATCCAGCGGTCAAGGAAGGAAAGCAGGTTACAGTCAATGCTGACACTGAATAATATTTCGAAATCGTACAAGCTGGGAAAAGAAGAAGTTCCAATCTTGAAACATATCAATCTGACCGTCCAGGCAGGGGAGTTTTTGGCTATTATGGGGCCTTCGGGTTCTGGAAAGTCAACGTTAATGAATATTATCGGCTGTTTGGACAGGCCAACCTCGGGAACCTATACGCTTGATCAGATCGATATATTGAAAGGGAGAGACGGAGCTTTAGCCGAAATTCGCAACGAATCAATCGGGTTTGTGTTTCAAACTTTTCATTTGCTGCCGCGTCTCACCGCGCTGCAAAATGTCGAGCTGCCGATGATTTACAATAAAGTGAAGAAAAAAGAGAGAAGGCAACGGGCATATGAAGCGCTGGAAAAGGTCGGATTAAAAGACAGGGTCTCCTACAAACCGCCTAAGCTGTCCGGCGGTCAAAAGCAGCGGGTGGCGATAGCGAGAGCCCTTGTCAATCAGCCGAGGTTTATTTTAGCTGATGAACCGACCGGGGCGCTTGATACCAAATCAAGTGAACAAATTTTGTCACTGTTTTCCGAACTTCATCGGGAAGGCAAGACCATTATTATGATAACCCACGACCCGGACGTCGCCAAAAAAGCTGATAGAACCGTTTTTATCAGAGACGGAGAGTTGGTATTAGATGAGAAAGGGGATATCAGCCATGCTTGAACATATTCGAATCTCCTTTCAATCCATTTTCTCTCATAAATTAAGATCCATTCTGACAATGCTCGGCGTGATTATCGGCATAGCGGCGATCATTGCGATTGTCTCGATGCTGAAGGGCCAAAGTGAGCAATTAAAGCAAAGTATGATCGGCATGGGAAACAACGCGATCAACGTTGTCTACCAGCCGTCTGGCGGTGAAGAGGAGGGCGGCCCTCAGGTATCGTATACATCCGCGCCGCCTGTAGCGGAAGATACAGTAAAGGCGATCAAATCTGATCCTATTGTCAAAGGATTATCCTTATATTACATGTCAGAAGGCGCGAGCGTTTTTCATTTAACAAACGTTTCGTATCCCCAAGTGTACGGAGTGGACGATGATTACTTCGATATGTTCCCAATCCGAATAACCGAAGGGAGAAAGCTGGCGGAAAACGAATTAAACACCACACACCAGGTGGTGATGATCAATGAAGCTGTCAGAGATGAACTGTTTCCAGAAGGAGACGCTCTGCATAAAAGCATTGAAATGAATGGTGTGCCGTTTAAGGTCGTCGGTGTTTTTAAAGAAAAAAATCAGCAGGAAAGCATGTTTGAAGGCGACTATGCAAATCCGGTTTTGTACGTGCCGAAAAAAGTGTGGCCGCTTATTGAAGGGTTTGACGCGCCAACCCAGATTGCCGTGCAGGCTGACTCTTCTGAGCATATCCAAGAAGCGGGTGTAATGGCTGCGGATCTTTTAAATCAGGGACTGTCAGAAGCTGAGTTGGAGAAAGCAGAGTACAGTGTAATGGATCTTCAGGAGATCGCGCAGGAAGTGGAGTCCTTTAATCAGTCATTTGCATTGCTGCTTGGCGGAATCGCCAGTATTTCACTTTTGGTGGGCGGTATCGGCGTCATGAACATTATGCTCGTTTCCGTAACGGAGCGCACGAGAGAAATCGGAATTAAGAAAGCGCTCGGTGCTAAGCGGCGTGTGATTTTATTTCAATTTTTAACCGAGGCTGTCGTGCTGACAAGCATTGGCGGAATACTCGGTGTGCTGGCGGGCTTCGGCATCGCCAAGCTGCTGACGGTCATTTTTCCGATGCCTTTTATCGTCTCCATTCCAGCTGTTGTCGGAGCACTCATCTTTTCAATGGCAGTCGGCATTATCTTCGGCTTGCTTCCGTCCATCAAGGCATCGAAGCTTCAGCCTGTAGACGCGCTGCGCTATGAATAAAAAGAACGCATCCAATTGGAATGCGTTCTTTTTTTAGCTGGGAAGTGCTGAGTTGCATTTGTCTAAAATCAAAAATACGGCTGCGATGATCATTTCTTCAGTGGTAGACAGCCAGATGTCGCTGATCATTTCGTCTGTTGTATGAGCAGTCATCCATAAAAACAGAAGCTGGACGATGCCTGCCAGGAGAATGAATAAGCGTTTGTCTGTCTTGAAAAATGTAAAACTATGTATCATCAGGCGTTCAAATGGTTCTAGGAATAGCCCAAGGATAAGAAATAACACAGCAAAAAGCAGGACATGAGCTGCTGAGCGGTAGCTCGTTCCCGCTAAAGAAAATAATATATAGATGACAGCAAAATAGGTCAACACCACTGCTGCTGCGGCCAGCAAGTATTTGATGGAGAGCCGCAATAAAAGTTTTGAAGACGTTTGATGTTTCACAGGTTCAGCTCCTTATGAAGGCTTGCAGAGAACGAGTGCTCTCTGCAAGCTGTAAGTCTATTATTTACTGCATTTCTTTTTTACAACTGGGTGCTTTTCTTTTGAAAGCACATCAGTAAAATCTTTGCCTAAGTCAAGGTGCGCTTGAACAAATGTTTCAGGAAGCATGGCAAGCCATTGGTTTAAAGATACATCGGCATAATGGTCGTCTTTGAAGATTTCTAAAAAGACAAGCGGTTCATCCCCAATGTTTTCAACGTAATGACCCATTGCAAATGGTACATATCCGACATCACCGGCTTGGTAGTTAAACGTTCTGGCATGGCCGTCAGATGCAAAGACGGTCATTCTTGCTTTACCGGAGATGTAGTATTGCCATTCGTGTGTATTCGGATGCCAGTGCAGCTCTCTCATGGCGCCGGGTTCTACTGTTACAAGCGCTGATGCGATGGTTTTAGACACTTTGAAGTTTGTCGAATCTGCAATGTATACGTTCCCTCCCTCAGATTCAATCGGCTCTTGTTCAAGAAGGCGGTAAGTAAATGGATAAGGCACTTCGCCGTTCGGCCCTTCCACAATGTCATCTTTTAAGCTGCCAGGGAGTTGGTTTTCAAATATATATTTTTCTTTGCCTGGCAAATTAGCAATCTCTTCTTTTGTCACGCCGAAGTTCGCAGCAATCACTTCTTTTGGAGTGTGGGCAAGCCAATCTGTCAGCTGGAACGTGCTGTTTTCTGAGAATGATCCATCGTCAAACACAAGCAGGAATTCAGCCCCCTCATCCAGCGCTTGGATAGAATGCGGCAGGCCTGACGGGAAGTACCAAAGGTCACCTTCACCTACATCATCAATAAAGCTGCGCCCTTTTTCATCAACAATTGTGACTCTTGCGCTTCCGTAAATCATATAAGCCCATTCTGCTTCTTTATGCCAGTGCAGCTCGCGAATGGCGCCTGGCTTCAGCCGCATATTTACAGATGCAAGGTTTTCTGAAATCGGCAGTTCACGTACTGTCACTTCACGGGCATATCCGCCTTTTTCTAATCGGTTATGAGTGTCAGAGAACGAAAACTTCATATTGCTGACGGTGCCATGATCAGTTTCAGGCGGAACAAGCATATCAGGGTTTTGCCGGTCTCTTTCAATATTGCGTGGGATTTTTACCGTTGCTCCTTTGTCTCCTCTAATTGGCTGCGGAATATCATTTTGTTTTTTCATGAAATGTTTCCTCCTTAGATTTAATTGTGATAGCAGAAAGAGAAGGTGAAAGGCCTTTCGTTTTCCCTTCTGTTTTGTTAAGTGAAAAAAATCAGTGAAAAGTCAACTTTGATTGAAAAATTATTTTTTTGCATGATCTTTCAGTTCTGTCATTAGTTCTATGAGTTGATCAAACTTCTTTTCGAACCGGGTCAGCAGGTACATTGCAATCAGCGCGGGAAACCCCAAATTGCCGATTTGTTTTACGACTTCCTCTATAAAAACCTGATCCATAGGAAAATACCTCCCTTCTTTTTCTGCAGTCATGTATGTAAGTGAAGGAAATCCGATAAAACGTAAACTGCTGCAAAGTATTTTGGAAGACACTAGGCGGAAAGTAGTAGTTTACTTTTTTTTGCTTTCCTTCATTTAATTTAGTAGGGAGGCGGTTTGATGGACTATCAAAGTCTTTTACGGTCAAAATGTAAGGAGATAATGAAGCATCCCATCGTGAAGCATTTTTTGAGCAATCCTCAGCATTACCGTTTGTTCAAAAACGTAATGGAAAGCCCTAACGAAAAAGATGCAAAATCATTGGACGAGCTATTTAAGCAATTTTATAAAGAAATCCGCATCGTCAAGTATATGAATTCAATGATTCGCATCTTTTCTATTGATTTTGATAAGCGGGTTCGCAAAAATCAAAAACGGTATCCGCTGACGGTTGATCATCCGGAGGCAGGAGATCGACTTCCTTCCGAAACAGGAAGCGATGCATTTGACGAATTTTTAGACCGGCAGGATGATTTGAGTCAGCATGTTCAGGATTATCAGCTCTACCAAGCGATTCAGAATCTGACTGACAAACAAAAAAGCGTGCTGACGAAAGTGTATCTTCACGGTGCCACGATGCAGGAGATTGCAGATTCATTAGGGGAGTCCCGGCAAAACATTTCCAACATTCATAAAAAGGGGCTGGAGAATATCAGAAAGCAGCTAGCGGCGCAAAAAAAGGGGGAAAAGTAAGCTGTGAACGGCCAGTTTGAACAAAAAAAGAAACAAAATGACGAGACTTTTGACATTGAGCACCTGATTGCATGCTTTTCACCGATGATCAGAAAAAAACTCAGCAATACGTCCTATCAAGAAAGAGAAGATTTAGAGCAAGAGCTGAAGATCAAAATGTTTGAAAAGGCTGATATGCTTTTGTGTCAGGATGTCCCTGGATTTTGGGAGTTTATTTTGTACATGGTAGATGAGAACTCATAATATTTTCATATAAAAAAACATCAAAAGGGAGCGCTTGTTTGCTCCTTTTTTGCTGTTTTGATTTGCCAAGCTCCAATGTATTCAAAAATGTACCATAAATAAACGATATAATGATAAGATGAAAAAAACAGTGACAGAAAGGAACATAAAAGTGGAAAATGCGTCAATTTTAATCGTAGACGATGAGAAAGCGATTGTGGACATGATCAAACGCGTTCTCGAAAAAGAAGGTTATCGAAATATACTGGATGCGGCAAGCGCAGAAGAAGCGATTCCTGTTGTGAAGGCCAATAAGGTTGACTTAATTGTGCTGGATGTCATGATGGGCGGAATGTCCGGTTTTGAAGCCTGCACGCTGATCAGAGAGTATTCAGACGCTCCGATTTTTTTCCTGACGGCAAGATCATCCGACGCGGACAAATTATCGGGCTTTGCGGTCGGAGCTGATGACTATATCACAAAACCATTTAATCCGCTGGAATTAGCGGCGCGGATCAGAGCGCATCTCAAGCGTACATATCAATCGAAAGAAACGAGTTCAAATCAAACATACACATATGATTATTTTACTTTTTCTCCGCAAAATGCCGAGCTGATCGTAGGCGGGGAAGCTGTTGCTTGTTCAGCTCAGCTTCTGCAGCTTTTGCAGTATTTTTGTGAACACCCAAACGTGGTGCTCTCCAAGGATCAAATATATGAAAAAGTATGGGGCTATCCTTCCTATGGTGACAACAACACCGTCATGGTTCATATTCGCAAGCTTAGGGAGAAGATTGAGCGCGATCCGAGCAATCCGGAGTATATTGTAACCGTTCGAGGTCTCGGCTATCGTTTTATCCCAAATCCTGAAGGCAAGCGGTCATGAGGTTAAGATGGAAGTTTTTGTTTCACTTTTTCGGGCAGATGCTGATTGTGATCCTGCTGCTTACGGTGATGCTTGTTGCGTCGTTTTTCTATTTAGACGCTCGTTTTAGCGATGCGGAATCCAATTCGGGACTGACGAAGGCGACGACCGACACACTTGAAGCATATCTCGATGTAAACGAAGACGGGACATGGGAAGTGGATAATTTCCTGAAGAAATCTGTCGATAAACAGCACGGCTGGATGCAAATCATTGATTCGGAAGGAAACACTGATTATTCCTACGGCGTGCCAAAAGACGTGCCGGGCACCTATACCAAGAAAGAGCTATTGTCTATTTATAAAATCAAAAAGCTTCATAACTATAAACTGAATTATTGGGCTATCAATATTGAAGATAAGTCGTATCTTCTATTGTTCGGCTGGAAATCAAAGAGTGAACAGCTCCTGACTTCCGTTGAAAAGCGTGAACAAAAGATAGACGCTCTAGCGCACTATAAGTCTGGCACCATCGACTATATTAAGCAGAAAAAAGGCGCTATTTACCTGTTAGACAGCAATGGAAACATTCTCGACAGCATCAACAGCACAAAAAGCGAAAGAAAAACGATGAACCAGCTGGAGCTGCTGAAATACAGCTCTAAACCTTGGAACTATAAGCGGGAAATTTCCGTTAAGATTCTCAATAAAGACAGATGGATGGTCGCTACGGTGCCGAACCCTGTCTATGTAACCGATCAGGAGTTTAACAAATCATTCCTGAAGGTTGTATTAAAAGCGATGTTTCTTGTTATGGGCGTTTTGTTCATGTATATCATTTGGATGACCGTTTGGTATATGTTCCGGTTCGGGCTGCCGATTTTTCACACGATTCGATGGCTGGTCAATCTGTCAAAAGGGAAGCTTGAGGAACCCAGAAACCGGGAAGGCCATCCTGTCAGCAAAAATAAAAAGGGGAAAATCAAACAGCCGTACCGCTTTTTCGGAGAGATATTTGAATCAATGGATCAGCTGACCGAAACGCTGAGAAGGGATAAAAGAAACAGGGAAAAAATCCAGGCGACAAGGGAAGAATGGATCGCCGGTTTGTCACATGACTTAAAAACACCGCTCAGCAGCATTTACGGCTACAGCATGATGCTCGAGTCGAAGCAGTATGACTGGTCGCCGGAAGAAGTGAAAGAAATGGGGCAGGTTGTCAGAGAAAAATCTGAATACATGTCCAAGCTGATTGAAGATTTAAATTTAACATATCGGCTGAAAAATGATGCTCTTCCTATTGAGAGAAGGCTTACCAGCCTTATCCCGTTTTTTAAAAATGTCATTGAGGATTTTAAGAAAAATCCGTTTTCTGAAGGGTATGATATCTCGTTTGTATCCAAAGAAGAGCATATTGAATTTGCACTTGATGAAGCGTGGTTCAGGCGCATATTAGAAAACCTCCTTGGGAATGCCGTGAAGCACAACAACAAAGGAACAGAGATTCAAGTCATTCTGGAACAAACAAAAAATCATATTTCTTTAAAGGTGAAGGACAATGGGAAAGGAATGGATGAAGAAACGATTACCCATTTGTTTAACCGTTACTACAGAGGGACGAACACAAAAGATTCAACTGCCGGAACGGGTCTCGGGCTCGCGATTGCCAAGGAGCTTGTCCATCTGCATAACGGAACGATCCATGTAAACAGCAGAATGGACATTGGGACGGTCATTACCATCCTTTTTAAAAAACAATAAACATCATGTGGTTTGGACACCTCTTTGCCGGGAATAACAATATATAGACTGAAGCTAAAGAGGTGTAACACATGGATGCAGTATTGGAAGCAGACACTAGGGCAGTGATTGGAGAAGGCCCGTTATGGGATGAAGAAAACGGCCGCTTATATTGGGTTGATATCCTGGGGAGCGAGCTCCACATTTTTGACCCTGAAGAAAAAATCAACCGATCGATCAAATTCAAATCCTTTGTGACGGCGCTTGCGAAATATTCCAAGGATGAACTGATTATGACGATGAAGGACGGGTTTTACCTGTATCATCTTCGGGATGATAGCTTGGAAAAAATTAAACAGCCAAAGGACATGCATGAGAGCCTGAGATTTAATGATGCTAAATGTGACCCGTACGGAAGGCTGTGGGCGGGGACGACGAGCATGGAAGGCGAGCAAAAACAGGCATCGCTGTACCGTTTGAATCTAGACGGCAGTCTTGTCAAAATCAAAGATCAAGTCTCGACCTCAAACGGTTTGGATTGGGATCGCGAGCGGAATTTGATGTATTACATCGACACGCCGACGAAGGAGATTGTGCGCTACAGCTATGACCCTCAAAGCGGAGATGTTTCAAATCCAGAACCTGTCTATCGTTTTGACCAATCAGACGGATTGCCGGACGGCATGACAATCGACCAAAATGGCATGCTGTGGGTGGCGCTGTTTGGCGGCAGCCGCGTTGTTCACATTGACCCGTTTGAGAAAAAAGAAATCAATTCAATCAGCGTGCCGGCTAAGTATGTCACGTGCTGCGCGTTTGGCGGCAGAGACTTAAAAACCCTTTACATTACAACGGCAACGGAACAAATGACAGAAAAAGAAAGATTCGAGCAGCCTCACGCTGGAGGGTTGTTTTCAGCACAACTGGAAACAGGCGGATATCATCCGGTACCATTTGCTGGAGACGTATAAAAAAAACGCATCCGATAGACGGATGCGTTTTTGCATGTTACAGAGAACGGATAATGCCGCCTTCCACACGCTGTGCCGTGCCGTTAATGGCGGAGGCGGCGTCAGACGCGAGGAATACGATTGTGTTGGCGACTTCTTCTGCTGTCGCGTATCGCTGAATAAGCGAAGTTGGCTCATTGACCTTGAAATAGTCTTTGATAAATGTATCTGTATCCTGGCCGGCTGCTTGTGCGGCGCCTTCCATATAGGATGCCACGCCCTCTGTCCAAGTAGGTCCCGGAAGCACTGAGTTGACCGTCACATTTGTGCCTTTTGTCATTTCAGCCATTCCTCTTGACAGGCTGATCAGCGCCGTTTTTGTCATTGAGTATGGAATCATCGTTGGCAGCGGTTTGATGCCTGCTTCACTTGCAATATTTAAAATGCGGCCGCTGTTTTTGGCAAGCATCTTTGGAAGGAAGTGCCGGCTTGTCCGAACAGCGCTCATCACGTTCACTTCGAAATATTGATTCCACTCTTCATCTGTCACATCGGCAAAGTCTTTTACCTCGAAGAAACCAAGGTTGTTGACAAGGATATCGATATCACCGATTTCATTTACTTTTTCGATAAAAGCCGCTGCTTCATCTGTTTTTGACAAATCGGCAGCAACACCGTGCACTGTTCCATAGCCAGAAAGCTCTTCAATGGTACGATCGACAGTCTCCTGTTTGCGTCCGTTGACAATGACTGCCGCACCCTCTTGCAGAAAGCTTTTTGCGGCGGCTTTCCCGATGCCGGACGTTGAGCCGGTGATTAAGACGAGTTTGTTTTTTAGCTGTAAATTCATAAGAATCATTCCTTTTGATTGATGATGGTATTAAGTATACAAGATCAAATTTAGTGTTTACGAGGATTTTGCTCCCATACACAATACGGGAAAAGTCATTCAGGACGCATATACAAGCCTGTCAGTCATATAGTATAATTACTCCGAAAAAAGGATACGAATGTCAAATAGGTGCCGGTCCGTGGACAACAGCCGGCTTAAAAGGGAAACCGGTACAAGCCGGTGCGGTCCCGCCACTGTAATTGGCCAAAGCGCCAAGAGCCAGGATACCTGCCTGTTTGATCAGCACGAATTCTGCGAGGACAGATGATGTGTAAACAATAGGCTTTTTTGTGTTGTTTACAGCATCTTTACCGTCGTAGAGATGCTTTTTTTAGTTCTTTTAGGAGGAAAAGTGTATGAAAAAACGAGTCGGGATATGGACTGCGCTCCTGCTGGCCGCTGTTATGCTGGCAGGCTGCGGCAATTCTGCGGATCAGAAGGATTCCAAGGCAAAACAAAAGACAGAAGCGTTCCCTGTCACCATTGATGATGCGTCAAACCAGGATGTAACCATCAAAAAAGAGCCGAAAAAGATTGTTTCATTAATGCCGAGCAACACAGAAATTACATATGCGCTCGGCCTCGGTGACAAAGTGGTCGGTGTCACCACAAACGATACCTATCCAAAGGAAGTCAAAAAGGTTGAAAAAGTCGGAGATATGAATATAAACGTTGAAAAAGTCATTTCTCTAAAGCCGGATCTCGTTCTGGCTCACGAGTCTTCCATGTCAGCATCAGCGGATGCCATCAAACAGCTGAAGGCTGCGGGCATTACCGTGCTGACTGTCAATGATGCACAATCATTCTCCGAGGTGTACAAATCAATCGAAATGATTGGAGAAGCTGCCGGGGCTGAGAAACAAGCCGATCAGCTCGTGAAAAGCATGAAATCAGATATAAAGGATATTAAAGAAAAAGCGAAAACCATTTCAAAGGACGAGGGGAAAAGTGTATTTATCGAGGTTTCTCCTGACCCGGACATTTATACAACCGGAAAAGATACGTTTATGAATGAAATGCTGAATGTCATCCATGCTAAAAACGCAGCGGCGGATCAGACTGGATGGGTGCAAATGACAGATGAGGCGATCGTAAAACTCAATCCTGATGCAATTGTTACAACGGACGGTGTGAAAGCGAAAGCTGTGGAAAAACGCGATGGCTGGAGCGAAATCAATGCTGTGAAACATCATCGTGTATATGATGTGGACCCTGATCTTGTGACACGTTCGGGTCCCCGTCTGATCGAAGGGGTCGAAGAACTTGCGGAAAGCATTTACCCAGATACGTTTAAGAAATAATCGTTTTACCGCATATATCATTGGTTTCTCATTTTTAGCCGTGAGCATCATCTTAGGAATTTCTTGCGGCAGCCTGCAAATTCCTATTCCCACAGTCTTTCGTGTCTTTTGGCATCAAGGCTTCGGCGGCTCTATCGGCTCTGATGATCCGATGTACACAAATATTATGATGAATATCAGACTGCCGAGAGTTGTGCTGGCCGCCCTTGTGGGGGCGGCTCTTTCTATCGCAGGGGCCGCTTTTCAGGGGCTGCTGAAAAATCCGCTTGCTGATCCCTATACGCTCGGTGTTTCATCCGGTGCTTCAGTTGGCGCGGTTGTGACCCTATTCTTTAGCCTGCAGCTTCCTGGCATCGGAGGGTTTACACTCCCGGTTATGAGTGTAGCCGCGGCGCTTGCCACGATCGCGGCGGTCCTTTCCTTCAGCCGCCTCGTTCACACTTCGATGTCTGTTTCCACCCTCATTTTGACTGGTGTTATCATCAACTCTTTTTTGGGCGCATTTATTTCTCTTATCATCGCCTTGACAGGAGACAACCTGCTTCCGATTGTGCATTGGCTGCTTGGCAGCGTTTCAATGAGAGGCTGGAGTTATGTTATTCTGTTTCTTCCGTTTTTTCTTTTGGGAACCATTTTATTGATTATAAACGGAAGGGAGCTGAACGTGATGACATATGGAGAAGACAAAGCAAAGCTTCTCGGAGTCAGCGTTCAGCAAAGGAAGATGCTGATTTTAATAGCCGGCTCTCTTTTGACCGGAAGCGCTGTGGCAGTGTCAGGAACGATCGGCTTTGTCGGCCTTGTCATTCCGCATATCACAAGGCTTTTGTGGGGAACAGACCATCGGCATTTACTGCCGCTGTCCGCCTTGCTCGGGGCAGGGTTTCTCGTTTTAGCCGATCTGCTTTCCAGAACGATCATTGAGCCAATTGAACTGCCGATCGGGATCATTACGTCCTTGGCTGGAGCGCCTGTGTTCGCTCTAATTTTAATTCGGCAGCACCGCGGGAGGAAAAGCTTATGATGAAGGCAGAAGGATTGTCGGGAGGATACGGCGACAGCTGTCTGGTCAACAATGTCAGCTTAACAGTGGAGAAGGGGGAATTCCTCGGAATTCTCGGCCCTAATGGAAGCGGGAAAACCACGCTTTTGCACTTGCTGACAGGAACGCTGCCGGCCAAAGAAGGCAGCGTTTATCTGGCCGGAAAACCGCTGGCGGACTATAAACCGAAGGAACTGGCGCAAATCATGGCTGTCCTGCCGCAAAAAACGGATCAAGCCTTCACCTTTACGGTCGAAGAAACTGTGGCCTTTGGCAGATATCCGTTCCAAACGGGGCTGTTCAGACAGCAGACTGAAAAGGATAAAGCCATTGTACAGAAAGCAATGGAGCAAACAGGAGTGGCCGCTTTTGCGCAAAAGCCGGTCCGCGAACTAAGCGGAGGGGAACAGCAGAGGGTGTATTTGGCCCAAGCTTTGGCGCAGCAGCCGCGTATTTTATTTTTGGACGAGCCGACCAATTTTCTCGATCTGGCTTATCAAAAAGACCTGCTTGATCTGATCAAACGCTTGACGAGTGAAAGCGGATTGGCAGCTGTCAGCGTTTTTCATGATTTGAACACCGCAAGCCTGTACTGTGATGGGCTCATGTTTATGAAAAACGGCACCGCAGGGCCTAAGCAAAAACCGGAATATGCTGTTACAGAACATCGCATAAAGGCGGTGTACGATACAGATGTCACCGCCTTGGTTCATCAAAGCTCACCTAAACCGATGATTGTGATTCAGCCTGAAAAAGACAGCGCGAAGTGCCAGTTTACCCCATTTGAAGCATTGCTCCAAGCGGGGCGTGATGAGATTCTTCTGCAAGCGGAAATCCCCCTTCGAACATTGTCCTCGACGCCTATAGGTGCAGGGTTTTCGTGGAGCAGAACGCTGATCCATAAACGGCTGCCAGATCAGTCAGATCCGATAAAAGGACTTACAGCCTATCTTTCAGAGAACGGTTTTCAACTGGAGGAAACGTGTGCGACCGCATCTTCAGAAAGGCTTGACCGTTTCGTTTATCGAACGTTTGAGGATGAAGAGTTATCTGTTTTCATATGCGTTCTGACCGGCTTTTCCATTTGGATTTTGATTAATGGCTATGCGTCAGATCAATTCTTCATCAAAGCTCTTATGGCTGCCGAAGCAGAACGGACGAAAGTGCTGGGAGACAGACGAGATACAGGTGATATTCTCGTCGCCGCGACCCAAACTCAGCAATCCGAAAACACAGAACAGCAGCTGAATCAATTGATAAAGAACGGAACAGCTGAATGTGTAAAAGAGGCTGCTGAGCTGTTTGAATAAGTCTGTGTAAAGGAGGTTCAGGTATGAAACTATATACAAAAACAGGCGATAAGGGACAAACGGGCTTAATCGGGGGCAGAACGGACAAGGACAGTCCCCGCGTCGAAAGCTACGGCACGGTTGACGAGCTTAACAGCTTTCTCGGGCTTGCTTTGGCAGAGCTTTCCGGGCAGCCCGGTTTTGAAGATCTGACAGCAGAGCTGCTGACCATCCAGCATGAGCTGTTTGACTGCGGAGGCGATCTGGCAATTGTCACAGAAAGAAAAGACTATAAGCTAACGGAAGAATCTGTTTCCTTTTTAGAAACGCGCATTGATGCCTACACTGCAGAAGCGCCGGAACTGAAGAAATTTATTCTTCCAGGCGGAGCGAAGGGTGCTTCGCTTCTCCATGTGGCGCGTACCATTACAAGGCGGGCAGAGCGAAGAGTGGTGACACTGATGAAATCGGAGGAGATTCATGAAACAGTGCTGCGTTATCTCAATCGACTGTCCGACTATTTCTTTGCCGCTGCACGGGTTGTGAATGCAAGAAGCGGTATTGGCGATGTAGAATATGAAAGAAGTGCTATTGTGTTTCGGGACCGAAACAGCATTGAATCGGAAAAGTAAAAGTGAGAGCCGGCGTGTTCATATACATGCCGGCTTTTTTGTTTTTCACCCTGTCAATTTCCCATTTTGCGACAAAAAATGAACCTTATGAATTATTGACTGAAAAATGGAAAAATGAGATATTGTAATAAATAGATGTAAAAAATAGGCAGTGGGGGGCTCTGATGGATGGTGAATTTAATTGAAAGTGATAGCATCTGGAAGAGAAATTTCAATTATCTGTTTTTCTCAAGAATAGTCAAGATATCCGGCGATATGTTCGCATTTAATTCAATATTATGGTTTTTAATTTATGATGGCAAAGGTGCGATCGGCACTGCTTTATTGATTGCTGTCACTTTTTTGCCGGAAGCCGTGCTGGCGCCTGTGACAGGGCCATTTATGAAACAGAGCACGCTGAAATTTTGGATGTACTTTTCAGATCTGACAAGGGCAGCAATTGTTTTGATTATCCCTCTATGCCATTTTGCGGGCTTCTCTCCGCTGTGGTTTGTCATGACGCTTATGATTGTGCATTCTGCTACTGGAGCTGCCTACAATCCCGCCTCAATCGCTTTGATTCCTCAAATCGTAAATGAACAGGGCATTCAAAAAGCAAACGCTGTGCTGCAATCCTCCGCTCAAATTGTCCGGCTCGGGGCTGTCACATTATGCGGCGCTTTTCTTACATTTATCAGCCCTTCTTATACGATGCTTATCGCACTTGTGCTCTATTTGGTGTCAGGTTTTCTCGTCCTTTTTATTAAGTACACTGCGGTTGAGTCTCAATCAGAGGCTGCTGTTGTGACACAGAGAGGCACGTATATCGGAAGACTGAAACGCGGTTTTAGGCTCGTCAGAAAGCATCAGATTTTATATCCGCTCGCTATTTACTGTATCTTTATGAATTTCGCGGCTGCCCCTTGGGAAGCGCTCTCAGCCGTATACGTTGCGGAAGATTTAAACGGCCAGCCGATCGTTTACTCGCTTTTAAAGGCCACCACCGCCGCAGGCGCATTTTTATTAGGATTTGTGCTGGCGAAAGTCAAAGTAAACAGGTATGGGCTGCTTTTCGTCACTGCCGGCATTATTGAAGGATTTGCTTTCTTTATTACCGGGATGAACACCTTTTTGCCGCTCGTGTTTTTCGCCGCGTTTACCTTTGGCGCCGCAGTCAGTGCTGTTAATGTTCCTGAGTACACGATTATCCAGACGTCTGTGGATAGTGAGGATCAGCCGCAGGTTTACGCCGTTATACATATGATCTCCAATATTTCGATCCCTGCCGGAGCTGTCATTTGCGGATATGCCGCAAATGCTTTCGGCTCAGGAAAAGTGATCGCTGCCGGAGGGATTGTCGAAATTATTGCGGGTATCGGAATTTTGCTGTTTACAAAACTGGCCAAAGCAGAAAGGTCCGACCTGATTAAAGAAAGGGAAGCAAGTGTTCATCTGTAAAGGGTTTTGAAACGCCATGCCTCGTGCATGGCGTTTTTTTGTGCTTATGGGTCCGGTGCGAGATACGACTCGGGTCTTATATAAAAATCAATCTCTGATTCGTTTTGCATAAATGCCAACTTGTATAAGATGAAGACAAGGAAAACGAAAGGAGGATCTGCATGAAGATAAACAAAAAAACAGTAGGCGGATTCTTATTAATTGTATTTGGGATCTCCGTCTTTTTTGGAGGAGGAAGCTTCGGCTTTATCATCCCGCTCGCCATCGGGAGCTTAATGACATACGCAGGAGTCAAAAGGTTTGCCGCAGGAAAAACCATCACGGGAATCATCGTGGGCGGTATCGGAGCCATTATGCTCATCTGCTCACTTCCGTTTGTCGTCGGAATCGCATTGGCAGCCGCTATGGTGTATTACGGCTGGAAGCTGATGAAAAACGGATCAGCTGACAACGGTGTATCATCTTTTGAGCCTGAACCGGCTTCAGCTGCCTACCAATCTCACTTTGATGACGAATGGGAAGAATTTTTGAAGAAAAAATAATATCAATATATTAGGAGGAATCAGGTATGGTATTAAAAAGAATCAGAGACATGTTTGTGGCGTCAGTTCATGAAGGGCTTGATAAAATGGAGAATCCAAAGGTAATGCTGAATCAATATGTACGCGATATGGAAAGTGACATTGCAAAAGCAAAGCAAACAATTGTGAAACAGCACACGATTGCCTATCAATTTAAGAAAAAATATGAAGAAGCCGCTGAAGTGGCTGGCAAACGGAAAAAACAGGCACAGCTCGCCTTTGACGCAGGTGAAGAAGAACTGGCGAAAAAAGCGCTGACTGAAATGAAGTATTTAGAAGGGAAGGCGGCAGAGCATAAAGTTTCCTATGAACAGGCTAACAGTCAGCTGGCTGACCTGAAAGAACAGCTGGCGGCACTTGAAACAAAGCTTCAAGACGTAAAGGATAAAAAACAGGCGCTGATTGCGCGGGCAAATGCGGCGAAAGCTAAAGAGCATATGAATACGACATTTGACAAAATTGACAGTGAAAGTGCGTATCGTGAATTTTTACGTATTGAAAATCGTATTGAAGAAATGGAAATCCGCGCGGATTATTCAAAGTCAGCGGAAGCCGGCACCGAACTCACACGCAAAGAATTCGCAGATGATGTGGAAGCGGAGATTGAAAAAATGCGGGCGCTCTCACTGCAAAAATCAGACAAGACACAAGCGGCAAATGAATAAGCGGAACGGGGAAGGATTTGCGGTCAAGTCCTTCCCTTCCGCACGTATCAATTCGCAAGCTTTTCCTTTATAATAGAATGAATGAGAAGGATGAAACCGAATGAAAAAAATGCTTGGCAAACTGTTGATCATTGCCGGTATTCTTGTCTTTTTCGCCGTCGTCGTAAAAGACGTGTTTGCCGCAGGCTTGGGTTTCATAAATGGCACAGAAGCCGATTCAGCCAGCGCGTTGCCGCGGGACATTGACAGCATGGTCATAGAGTCCGATAGCAAGGATGTCCGGATTATAGCGGAAGAACGAAATGACATATCAGCAGGCATTGAAGGAGACTCGGGAAAGTTATTTGTGACTGAAAACAAAAGAAAACTGGTGCTGACCGTAAAGGAAAAAGAATTTCAATTTTTGAATGGGTTTAACCGTTCGACTCTTATCGTCCGGCTTCCGTATGATTACAAAGGTGATCTGACAGTGCGAACCTCAAGCGGGGACGTGTCTGTGGCCGGGAATGACCATCTTGCGCTTTCCAGGCTGAACGCAGTATCTGCGAGCGGAAATGCGAGAGTGACAGACGTCCGTCTTCAAGAACTGAAAGTAAAGGGGTCATCCGGAGATGTCACCATTTCAAATACCGATTACAAAACAGCCGGCATTGACTTAGCTTCAGGAGACGCAAATCTGGCTGATGTATCAGGCTCTCTCGATGTAAAAATGACTTCGGGAGATTTTAATGCTGTATTGAAAAAGGTAACCGGGCCCCTATCTGTCACGCTGACAAGCGGTGATGCCAATCTAAGCCTTCCCAAAAACGGCAGCTTTACAGTCAAAGCGAAATCAGCGAGCGGTGACGTCAGTTCGCCGTATTCATTTGCTGATACAGCACATAAAGAACAGCATCACATCACAGGCTCGCAAGGAAGCGGCCGGCATCCAATCGGTATCAAAACGGACAGCGGGGATGTAACGATTCGGTAGCACCAGGCAGAAGAAAGGAGGCGGACACCAGGAATGACAAAAAAACAGCTTCTTGGATTTATCATTGCTTTATTCGGCATCAGTATGTTTTTGCAAATTATCGGAATAGGCGATCTGCTGTTTTGGCCGCTCTTTTTTCTGATTGCCGGCTATTTCCTTAAAAAATATTCCCGTGATTGGCTTGGCTCGGTCATGTATATCTTTGCCGCGTTTCTATTTTTGAAAAACCTCTTCAGCATCACCTTTAATTTATTCGGCTATGCGTTTGCCGCATTCCTGATTTACGCCGGCTACAGGCTTGTCAAAGGGAAGCCGATATTCGAACCGAATGAGAAACGGGTCAACCTCAATAAAAAAGAACATCATGAGCCGCCGAAAGATGTGAAACAGCCTGACATGCGCAGCTTTTTTATCGGAGAGCTGCAAATGATGAAGCAGCCGTTTGACCTGAATGATTTAAATGTCTCTGGTTTTATCGGTGATATCAAAATCGATTTATCTAAAGCGATGATTCCCGAAGGAGAAAGCACGATCGTCATTAGCGGAGTCATTGGAAACGTTGATATTTATGTACCCTCGGACCTTGAAGTGGCTGTCAGCTCGGCTGTTTTCATAGGTGACATCAATCTGATCGGCTCGAAGAAAAGCGGATTAAGCACGAAGGTATATGCCGCGTCAACTGATTTCAGCGAGTCAAAGCGCCGGGTCAAAGTGTCCGTTTCCCTATTTATCGGTGATGTGGATGTGAAGTACGTATGAGAAAAAAACTGCTTGCCAGTCTTCAATGGCGCGCCATCCGCATGACAACGGGAATCAGCCTCCTGCTTTTTGCCTGCTTGATTACCTTTATGATGTTTTACTATCGGCTCGATCCGCGTGTTTTGCTGTTATCAAGCTGGTTCGGAATACCGTTTATCCTAATTTTGCTGCTGATCAGCGTGACGATTGGTTTCGCCTCAGGGTATATGTACGGCAACCGATTGAAGACAAGGGTTGATACATTAATTGAATCGATTTTAACCTTTGAAAACGGCAATTTCGCTTATCGCATACCGCCGCTCGGAGATGATGAAATCGGCCTGGCCGCTGATCAGCTGAACGAAATGGCGAAGCGCGTGGAGCTTCAAGTCGCATCCTTGCAGAAGCTTTCCAATGAACGTGCGGAATGGCAGGCGCAAATGAAGAAATCGGTCATATCGGAAGAACGCCAGCGATTGGCCAGAGACCTGCATGATGCTGTCAGCCAGCAGCTCTTTGCCATATCGATGATGACATCAGCCGTGCTGGAACATGTGAAGGATGCTGATGATAAAACAGTCAAGCGGATCAAGATGGTCGAGCATATGGCAGGCGAAGCCCAAAATGAGATGAGGGCACTGCTGCTCCATTTACGGCCTGTCACCCTTGAAGGAAAAGGGCTGAAGGAGGGCCTTACGGAGCTTTTGGACGAGTTCCGAAAAAATCAGCCGCTTGATATTGAGTGGGATATACAAGACACAGCGATATCCAAGGGTGTTGAAGACCACTTGTTCAGAATCGTGCAGGAGGCCCTTTCAAACGTATTTAGACATTCAAAAGCGTCTAAAGTAACCGTGATCCTGGGTATAAAGAACAGTCAGCTCCGTCTGAAGGTGATTGATAATGGAAAAGGCTTTAAAATGGGCCAGGTGAAAGCATCCTCATACGGCTTAAATTCTATGAAAGAACGTGCAAGTGAAATCGGCGGGGTTGCCGAAGTGATTTCAGTAGAAGGAAAAGGCACACAAATCGAAGTGAAGGTCCCGATTTTCCCGGAAGAAAAAGGAGAGAACGAACGTGATTCGAGTATTATTGATTGATGATCATGAAATGGTCAGAATGGGGCTCGCGGCTTTTTTGGAGGCGCAGCCAGATATTGAAGTCATCGGCGAAGCATCGGACGGCGGCGAAGGTGTTCGGCTTGCTGCGGAACTATTGCCTGATGTCATTTTAATGGATCTAGTCATGGAAGGCATGGATGGCATCGAAGCTACAAAGCAAATTTGCCGGGAGCTTTCCGACCCGAAAATAATTGTTCTCACAAGCTTCATTGATGATGACAAAGTGTACCCGGTTATTGAAGCTGGCGCGCTCAGCTATCTGTTGAAAACCTCAAAAGCGGCAGAAATCGCCGATGCCATTCGCGCCGCAAGCAAGGGAGAGCCAATGCTGGAATCAAAAGTGGCGGGAAAAGTATTGTCCAGGCTGCGCCACTCAGGTGAAAACGCGCTCCCGCATGAATCACTTACGAAACGGGAGCTCGAAATACTTTGCCTGATCGCAGAAGGAAAAACAAACAAAGAAATAGGCGAGGAACTGTTTATTACGATTAAAACAGTCAAAACACATATTACGAATATTTTATCAAAGCTGGATGTCAGTGACCGGACGCAGGCGGCGGTGTACGCGCATCGAAATCATCTCGTAAAATAGGCGGCTCCTATTTGTTTGCGCCTTTCGTTCCGAAGTCTCTGACGATCACATTGACCCGGTAGTCTATTTCCGCATTGCTGAAATAATCATCGTCCCATTTTCTTGCGATCTTTTTCCACTTTTGAGGATAATGAATTCTGACTTGGTTTCCCAATCCGGTTACGTCCGCTTTGATGTCTTTCTGCAGCTTCTCTGTAATAAATGTCGTTACTGATTTGTGTACTTGTTTTTCGACTGTCTTTTCAATACTTTTAATATATGAATCCTTAAACGAATCTTCATTTGGATTCCAGTCCTCAGACAGACGACCTTCAATAGTTCGGGTGACAGTGAATTTGAACTTTCCATCCTTGTAGTCCGTCTTGATTTTCCGCTTGCTCGAATATACTTCATAAGAAAAGAGATGGCCATCGCGCTTCAAGTCAATGACGCCTCCTTCGACAGTGCCTGAAAATAAGTTGACATTTTGAACCTCAATCGGGGTGAGATCCCGGTGCCATAATTTGTTTTTGATGATAGAGGCTCCGTTTATCGCGAGCTTGCCATTTTCCTTACCGACATGAGGGATGAGGAATGAATCGTCAGAGGTTAAGTGTTCTGAGATCTCCCCCAATGTAACTGGCTCCATCATTCTGATCGTCACCTTATTATTCTCTGTCAGATCATATATCACGTTGGATGCGGGCTCGCCTTCATCATTCATTTTAAATATATCCTTAGTTCGGCCGTTGGTGATAAAGACGTAGGAACTCCTCCTTGTTCCGTTGTCTCTGACAAACTGGTTAATGATCGCGTCCATTCCAATCTCATCCGCAATCACGCTCTTGGAAAGCAGAATAAGTCGCAAATGCTGTGAAAACGTAGGATTATGCTTTAATGCAGAGGTTCTCATCATTTGATGGACAGTTTCCCCCTTTGTGATAGACAACTGTGTCGGGTCAGATGAAGAGCCCTCCTTGGCGCTGATTTTTTTCGGCACGAGAATCTGCTGTGTCAGCTCTAAATTTTTATCGTTGGGCTTGTCTAGGCCTACTCCGATCACCAAGCTTAATTCCTCGATATTCTCGCTGTCCCAACATCCGGACAGCAATAGGGTGCATATAAACATACATAAAATCCGGGTTTTCATTTTGCTGTAATCCTCCTTTTGAGAGCTACAATGAAAAAGAGTATGAAGGGAAGCAGAAACAGGAAGATGAAAATATATCCAAGATAATCGCTGTACATCATGACTTGATTGGCGTCATCCGGCCAAAGAGAAAAATAAAAGACCGTTATGCCGATGATCACCATACTTTTTTTAGTCGATAATCCGAATGTCTTCTTTAACCCATTAGCGGCAAAGTATCCGTAAATGACAAAAGTTGTGAAAAACTGGATGATCCAGACCACCAGTAAAAACGATTCAAACCGTTCAATAAATATGCCTTTAAGCTCAAAGGACTGAAAGAGAGAAATAGTCGGCCAAATCAGCGTTTTCACCTCGGGAGCGGTCAAAGCCCCGACAACGATAACATACGTAACGATATATAAGATAATCGGAATCAAAAATCCTATAGAAGCATATCTGAACGTGTATTTCTTTTTCTTCATATGTTCAGGAAGAAACAGCATCACTTCCATTCCTAAAAAAGAGATGGAAACGACAGTAAGGGAATTTGCAACAGGTCCAAGGCCTTCGCCTAAAACAGGACGCAAATTATTAATATCAAAAATTTTTAAACTGATCCCAAACACAACCAGCAAAATAATAATGGTTATCGTTAAATAAAAGGGAAACAGCCGCGACACATCACTTAAGCCCCCGACTATTAAATAAATGCCGCAGCAAATAAACGTTAAAATAATGACTTGAATGGGCGTTCTCTCCAGCAGGAAAAACTTCACCATTTCAGCCATTGCCCGGGTCTCGAAGCTGGCTACGCCAAGGAAATAGCCGCAGATCAAAAGGCCGATGATGCTGCCGATCCATTTCCCAAGCCCTTCCTGCAAATATTCAAAGAGTGAAGGGTATTGATGTTTTTTCTGAATGAGCGTGTTTACATAAATGAAGAAAATAAAAATGAAACCTTCTAATATCAGCGTGATCCAGCCGTCAGGCGTATTAGCCTTAGTGGTCAGCGCTCTAGGCAAGGTTAAAAGTCCGGCCCCAAGCATTGTATTAGCAATAATCGAAATACCTTGAAAGGTATTAAGTTTCAGTGGAGTCTGTTTTTGGCTCATTTGGATTATTCGCCTCTTTTGGTTTGTTTTTAATTGGGAGACGGATAATGGAGTCATCCGTATTTTTCAGGCTGAAGAATCCGTTTGGCGAAAAATACGGAGACCCAAAGCTCGTTTGTCTCGTTAAGTGCGTATAAACGACAAGCATAAATAAAATAATGCCGTACAGCCCTAAAATAGCGGCGGAAAACATCGAAATAAAACGCAGCACCCGGAAAGACAGCCCCATTCCGTACTGAGGAACAGTAAAGGATGCCAGGGCAATGACACTGACGACAATGACCATAATCGAACTGACGAGATTCGCTTCTACAGCCGCCTGTCCGATTACTACGCCCCCGACGAGGCCGATCGTCTGTCCGAGCGGATTGGGGAGTCGCAGTCCGGCTTCCCTTAGCAGCTCGATAGTTACTTCCATCAGCAAGGCTTCAAATATCGGAGGGAACGGCACGTTTTCCCTGTTTGCCGAAATCGTGACGGCGAGCGCGGTCGGCAGAAGCCCCTGATGAAAGGAAACAAGTGCAATATAAATCGATGACAAAAACAAGGTGATAAAGATAGAAGCAAAACGCAGCGACCGGATAAGAGATGCTGAAATCCAGCGTTCATAGTAGTCATCCGGGGACTGCATCAGGATGCCGAGAGAAACCGGCACCAGCAGCACAAATGGTGAACTGTCGACCAAAATTGCCACACGGCCGTTAAACAGGGCTGAAGATACCTTGTCAGGTCTCTCCGTATTTTGAATCTGCGGAAAAGGTGAATATTTATTATCTTCAATGAGCTCCTCGAGCGTTCCGCTGTCCTGGATATCCTCCAGCTGGATATTTTTAAGCCGCGCTTTTACTTCTTTTATGACGGACTTTTTTGCTTTGCCTTCAATATACATAATGGCTGCAGGCTTCAGCTTGTTTTCGCCGATCATGATTTTTTTGGTGATTAATTTCGGATGAGAGGTTCTTTGTCTGATCAGAGCGAGATTTGTATCGATATCCTCTACAAACGCAACTTTTGGGCCGCGAACTACTTTTTCAGTTGTCGGCTCTGTCAGGCTTCTTGTTTTTTTCTTTCCTGTGCTTAGAATATAGGCTTTGTCTAATCCGTTGATAAACACGGCACAATTGCCGTTGAGAATCGATTCAATTGTTTTTTTGGCGGTTTCAATAGGTCTTGCGTCAAGCTGGTCAAGGCGTTTTTTGACCTGGTCAAGCGTTAAGGTCTCTTCATCTTTGATCAAAGTTTTAATGGCTTCTGACACCTTATTCTCATCAGTCAGTTCACTGAAATAGAGATAGTAAAAAACCAATCCGTTCGCAAGCATTTTTTTATTTTTCACAAGATCATCGTTTTCTTTTAATTTTGGAAGCAACAATGCTAAATTATCGTGTATATATTCCTTAAACTCTGTTTGTTCCAATGAGGTCACCTCTTATCCAAAACCTTAGTAGAGGTTATCTTTTCCTGTTAAAAAAATGATATACTGTGTTAGAGTATTTCATGGAGTAAGTTTTTTTATGAAAGCGGAGGAGACGAAGTGGCACAGGTAAGACTTGCTGGTAAACAAGAAGAAATCGAACAGCTCATCAGATCATTTGAACAGCATTATGATGTCTCTTATACATCAAAGGAGTATGGCAGGACGAATCCAAAATACAAATATTCAAAGGATTCCCGCGTATATCTTGAATTAAAATTAAAATCTGCCAAGATCGAAAAATAAAAAGGATTTTTTGTGTCATTGGCGAATTATGATCTATTGAAGCAACCGTTATGGAGGGATACATAAATGGAATACAGAATTGAACGAGACACCATGGGAGAAGTAAAAGTTCCTGCTGATAAATTTTGGGGCGCCCAAACACAGCGAAGCAAGGAGAACTTTAAGATCGGTTCTGAAAAAATGCCGATGCGTGTTGTGAAGGCGTTTGCAATATTAAAACGAAGCACGGCTCTTGCTAATAAACGCCTTGGCAATCTGGATGCTGAAAAAGCAGAAGCGATTGCAGCAGTTTGTGATGATGTGCTCAAAGGCAAGTACGATGACAACTTCCCGCTTGTTGTATGGCAGACCGGAAGCGGCACACAAAGCAATATGAACATGAACGAAGTGGTAGCCAACCGTGCGACTGCTTTATTAAAAGAGAAGAACTCTGATCTAACGATTCATCCAAATGATGACGTGAACCGCAGCCAAAGCTCAAACGACACATTCCCGACTGCGATGCATGTTGCCGCTGTTTTGGCTGTTTACGAGCAGCTTGTGCCGGCGCTTGATCAGCTTCGCAATACATTGGATGAGAAAGCGAAAGCATACAATGATATTGTCAAAATCGGACGCACGCATCTTCAGGATGCTACGCCACTGACCCTCGGACAGGAAATCAGCGGATGGGTTTACATGCTGGACCGTTCGAAGGAAATGATTTTGGAAGCGACTGATAAAATGCGTGCGCTTGCAATTGGTGGAACGGCTGTCGGAACGGGTATCAACGCTCATCCAGAGTTTGGAGAGCTTGTCTCAGAAGAGATCACCAAACTGACCGGCCAAACGTTCAGCAGCTCGCCGAATAAATTCCACGCGCTGACAAGCCATGACGAAATCACTTATGCGCATGGCGCATTAAAAGCGCTTGCGGCTGACTTAATGAAAATCGCGAACGATGTCAGATGGCTGGCAAGCGGACCTCGCTGCGGCATCGGGGAGATCGTCATTCCTGAAAATGAGCCGGGCAGCTCCATTATGCCTGGTAAAGTCAACCCGACACAAAGCGAAGCGTTAACAATGATCGCAGCGCAAATCATGGGGAACGATGCGACAATCGGCTTTGCGGCGAGTCAGGGGAACTTTGAACTGAACGTGTTTAAGCCTGTTATTATTTACAACTTCCTGCAATCTGTGCAGCTGCTCAGTGACGGCATGAATTCATTCCATGATAAATGTGCGATCGGTATTGAGCCTAATAAAGAAACCATTCAGGAAAACCTGTCAAATTCATTAATGCTTGTTACGGCGCTGAACCCGCATATCGGTTATGAAAACGCGGCGAAAATCGCCAAGCTTGCCCATAAAGAGGGATTGACACTCAAAGAAGCGGCTTTGAAGCTTGAATTGCTGACAGAGGAGCAATTTAACGAAATGGTTAAGCCGGAAGACATGGTAAAACCAAAGGCGTAATAGAAAGAAAAAACGGCTGCTTTTTAAGCAGCCGTTCTTCTAAATATGTTGCTGTTTTAATAAATATTTAAGCTGCTCCGCATCTTTAGCGAGCGCTTCAGACTCCGTCAGATTATGAATCATCCCTTTTATAATTGCCAGCTTCGGTGTTTTTTTCTTCATTTCTGCTTCAAGTATATCCAAGCTCTCCGATAATTCAAGAGAGGAGTTTGTGTGTAAGCTGTTAATTTTGTCACGTAGGCTTTTCACAATCGATTCAGTCAGCGGGTCAGGCCGGCCGTGCGTAAGAGGCCCAAATAAAGAGCTCGCCTCTTCCAATGTGATGAAAGGCTTTTCGTGCCGTTCAGACATGCCTTTTACCATATCATCAATTCGATTCATAATGATGTCAGCTAATTGAGACGGCTTCACAGCATACCCGAGCAAAATCATGCATTCCAGGTAAATCTGGCTGATGCCCTCTATTAAAAAACAAAGCTCTGCAGTGTACGGTTCCGCTTTTTTTCCGTAGATGTTCAGCAGACTGTCGATATGAAATTGAAGTGAGGACTGGCGGATTTTTTTTGCGCACTGCTCCACTTCCTCTGTGTAAGGCAGAGAACCTTCCTTCATTTGCATGCTGATAAAATCCTTGTGTTCAAGGATGTTTTCATAGAGTACGGTCAGCTGTTTGCGGTAAGCCGTTCTGGGGCTTTCGTCCTTCGTTTTAATATTTAAAATTCGGGTAAACGTTTTATCATAATAGTAGTTCAGCATAGACAGAAGAAGCGCTTCTTTCGAAGGAAAATAAATATAAAAAGCGCCTTTAGATATTTTGCATTCTTTTGCTATTTCTTGGACTGATGTTGAGTTGTATCCTTTTTGTGCAAACAGTTTTAAGGCTGTTTCAATAATCAGCTTTTCTTTTTCCTTCAATGGTTCCACCCTTTCGGAGCCCTGAGGCCTGCTAGGATATGACCATATAGTCACACCTTCTGTTATAAAATTAACCTTATTGTAACTTGTTTTTTTATCATGTATTATTTATATTATAAATTGAGATGACCGAATGGTCAAAGCTCAAGCGAAAGGGTGAATCTAGAATGAGAGAATTGGACGAAATGATCAGCCGCTTGCGAAACAGAGGTATCAAAGTGGAGAAAGTCAAATATCCGAAGCAGACCTTGTCAGAGAAAAAATGGGTTCATCAATGCAAACAGCCGCTCAAAACAAATTACAGAGATTTTAACGGCTATTCTTTCACATAAAAAAATAGACTGCAAAAACATCTACAGTCTATTTTGGCACTGCTATGCGGTATGTTACACCCGTTTTGTCATTTTCAATTGAGATAGACGCCTTATGAAGAGTTAAAATTCGTTTTACGATGCTTAGACCAATGCCGAATTCGCCTTTCTTCCCTTTATTAAAAGGCTCATAGAGGCTGGAGAGCATCTCATCTTCAATATGCGGACCGTCATTTTTAATGGTGATCACAATATTTCGATCATCTTGTTTCATGCTGATTTCTATTTTTGTCTCAGCATAGCGGATTTGATTTTCCAGAATGTTTTCGAGGAGTTTGTTCCATTGCTCCGGATCACCAGGCATCAAAATATCCTCTTCTACATCAATTTCCCACGATAGTTCTTTCCGCGCCCACTTCAATCGTTCGATGACTTCTTCCGTCACTTCCACGATACTGAACATGTCGTGCTGCACTTTTTGCTTCGCTAAATAATCCAGCTTCGTTAAATATAATAAATCCTTTATTTTTTTCTCCAGCTTAAGCGCTTCGCATTCTATGACATCTACAGTGTTTTCAAGATCTCCTTTAGGGAAAATCCCGTCTTTAATTGATTGTGTATAGCCTCTGATGACCATGACCGGCGTTTTTAAATCATGAGAGATATTTTGCAACAGAGTTCTTTCTGTTTCATCCTTTTGCACAAGCTTTTGGCGCATCTCTTCGATGGTATGGCCCAATTTGCCGATTTCATCTTTCCGATCTACTTTTACTGGGTCATCCCAATCCTGTTCTGAAATCCGTTTGACGTGTTTTTCAAATGATACGAGTGGCCTTGATAAATACTTTGCAAGCCAAATAGCCGGAATCCAGCTTAATAAAATGACGACAGCTATAATAAACAGAAGCTGTTTGAACAAGGTGTAGGCCAAATCGTCCCGATAAGAATCAAGCGCGTAAGAGAGCATCATCGCTGATTGGCCATTGACGGAAAGTCCTTTTTTAATGACAAAAAACACTTTTTCGCCATTGACGTCGGCGCTGTACCGTTTCTTTTTTTCCTCCTGCTTATCAGCCAGCTTGTATACCTTGTGGATAAACGAAGACGACAGAATGCTTAAATCCTTGTCTGAAGAAGCATCTTCATTTTCAGGCAGGAGCACGTGCTGTACGGAGCGGACGGTTGTCGGCGCCGTCGCTTCCTCACTGTAATAGCGCCTTTCAATTGAACCCGGCAGGCGGTACTCCGTCAGAACATGCTGCTCATTTTCAATCGTCGTATACGTTTCATTGGTGAAGAAATCGCGCAGCGTGTTTGAAAATAACACGAGCAGTAAAATCGATATCGCTAACAGGATGCCGGAGATAACAACCCATATCTGAAACGCGAGCGGTTTGTTTTTCATGATGACATCATCCTGTAGCCGAAACCGTAAATCGTCTCTACCTTCAATTCTGGCATCTTTCTGCGCAGTCTCCGAACGAGGTCATCAACGACCCGGTCTGTTCCGAAGTAGTCATGTCCCCATACTTTTAAGAGGATATCCTCACGAGAGTATGGATGCCCTTTATGATGGATAAATAATAGCAGGAGATCAAATTCCTTCGACGTCAAATTGATGATATTTCCGTTTTCATCATAGACCTCGCGGGCGTCTTCAGAGACCCGATACGAGGAGACGGCAATTTCATTTTTTTGTACAGGAGGAGCTTCCTTATATACGAGCTGCAGCAGTTTTTGCACACGGATAATCAGCTCCCGCGGCAGAAACGGTTTTGAAATGTAGTCATTGCTGCCAAGCTCTAAGCCAAGCACTCTGTCAATATCTGCGTCACGGGCGGAAATAAAAATGACCGGCACGTCAGGATCTTTCGCCTTGATTTCTTTAATTAATGTATAGCCGTCGGTATCCGGCAGCATGATATCGAGAATCCACAGGTGGGGAGACGGTGTCATTTTCTTTCTGGCGTCTTCACCTTTCGTAAAAGATGTAATGTTCCAGCCCTCATTCTCTAAATACTTCGTCAGCAGTTCATTCAGGTTATCCTCATCTTCAACTAGATAAATGGTGTATGACAAGGCTCTTCACATCCTTTCAACGTCATTATAAACTAGTTTTAACATACGGCTGGCAATTTTCATAATTTCACATATTCTTTTCATTTTTATCCCACAATGTTTGTTTATGATATGGTTAAGGGAAGAAAGGAAGAGAAAAAGAGCGAGGAAGATGTAGGATGATCAAACATATTCTATTTTGGTGCTTTGCTTTTCTCCTCATTATTGGGACAATTGAACTTGTACATGCGATGAATATGTAACGATAAATGAATAACCGTTAAAGGAGTGCAAGAACATGGATTATCGACGTGATGACCAAAACGATCAACATCAAACAGAACCTTCACATACAGAACAGTCTAATACAGAAAACCAGAAGCTGATAGGACATTCTGAACAAGAATTGCTTGACGCGCCTGTGTCGTATGATGCGGGACGGCAGGAAACAGCTTCTGCGTTAGAAATGGAAAAGCAAGAAACGGCTGTGAAAAAAGAAAAGAAGCGGAGAGCCGCATGGCTAAGCCCGATTTTAGGCGGTATTATCGGCGGGGGCCTTATGCTTGGCATCGCGCCTTATCTGCCGTCAGACCAAAATCAGGCGACCGAGACCGCTTCTGCAAATAAACAGGTGCAGTCTGATAATTTTACTTCGACACCGATAACGAACGCTTCAAACGTCGCTGATATGGTAGAGGATTTAGAGCCGACGATTGTCGGAATTTCAAATATCCAAACCTCTCAAAATAACACATTCGGCACGGGCGGCGGCTCCAGCTCAGAAAGTGAAAGCGGAACCGGGTCAGGTGTTATTTTCAAAAAAGACAGCAATAAAGCGTATATCATTACAAACAACCATGTCGTTGAAGGCGCGAACAAGCTGACTGTTACGCTATACAACGGAGAAACGGAAACTGCCAAGCTTGTCGGCAGCGATGCCATTACTGATTTGGCGGTTTTGGAAATCAGCGGAAAGAACGTCAAAAAAGTGGCGAGCTTTGGTGATTCTTCACAGCTGCGCACGGGCGAAAAGGTAATCGCTATCGGCAACCCGCTCGGACAGCAGTTTTCCGGTACGGTGACACAAGGCATCATTAGCGGGCTGAACCGGACAATTGATGTGGATACAACACAGGGCACGGTGGAAATGAACGTGCTGCAAACTGATGCAGCGATCAATCCGGGGAACAGCGGTGGTCCGTTAATCAATGCAAGCGGCCAGGTCATCGGCATCAACAGCTTGAAGGTGAGCGAAAGCGGTGTGGAATCACTCGGATTTGCGATCCCAAGCAATGATGTCGAGCCGATTGTTGACCAGCTGCTGAAAAATGGAAAAGTGGATCGTCCGTTTTTGGGCGTGCAAATGATTGACATGGCGCAAGTTCCTGAAACCTATCAGGAAAATACGCTCGGCTTGTTTGGGGATCAATTAGGTAAAGGTGTTTATGTAAAAGAAGTTCAAGCGAATTCACCTGCGGCAAAAGCAGGCATAAAATCTGAGGATGTTATTGTCAAACTAAACGGTAAAGACGTGGAAAGCAGCGCGGATATCCGCCAGATCCTTTACAAAGACTTAAAAGTCGGAGATCAAACAACAATCCAAGTGCTGCGAAATGGAAAAACGAAAACGTTGAACGTGACACTGACGAAGCAGACAGAAAGCAGCTCAAGCTAAGAAGAAAACAAAAAGCTGAACCCAATTAAGGTTCAGCTTTTTTGCTATCCTAAATAAGAGGAAAGCATCCACACTTGTTTTTCAACTTCTTCAATTAATCCGACAAATAAGTCCGCTGTCGCATTGTCTTGATTTTCTTCAGCCAGGCCGATCACGAATTTAGATTCGCTGCTGATTTGTTTGTAGTCGTTAACCAATGCTTGTACCATTTCTGAGGCTGATGTTTCGTTTCCGCCGTCTGTGATAGATGCATGCTCAGCGTATTCTTTCACTGTGGCAACAGGCTGCCCGCCGATCGCCAGCAGGCGCTCAGCGATGGTATCGACTGTTTCCGCCGCATGGTCATAAAGTTCTTCAAATTTCTCGTGCAATGTAAAGAAATGAGGTCCTTTCACATACCAATGGAAACGGTGGAGCTTAGAGTATAAAAGAAACCAGTTTGATAATTGTGTGTTCATTGAATTCTCAACTAATGTTTGATTTGTTTTTGCGTTTTCGGTTTTCATAAGATAACGTCCTCCTTGTGATCTGTTGACTTAATTATATCATATACTAAATAAAAATCAATACTAAATTATAATAATTATAATTTAAGTCAGCTGAATAGTTTTTTCTTCAGAATAGATTCCCACGCAGACCAAGGAAAAAGCGATCGGAACAGCAGGGTAAGCTTGATGCCTTTTCCAATCGGGTATCGCAATTTTTTTAAATGCTTTGTTGTTGCCAATTGATAAATGAGGTCGGCAACCTCTTGGGGATCTCCGCTTTCTTCTCCGTTTTTTTCAACGTATGAAAGGATCTTTTTATAGTATTGATGATAGGCTGAATCGTCAGCAGGCACCGACATAAAATTTGATAATGAGGTTGACCAGATCGATGTCTTGTATGAGCCTGGCTCGATCAAAGCGGTTTCGATACCGAACGGAAGCAGCTCGATACGCAGGCTTTCAGAAAAACCTTCTAATGCATGCTTGGAAGCTACATAGGGCGAGAGCGCAGGGAACCCGGTCAGTCCGCTGATGCTGCTCACGTTTATAATCTTTGCGCCGCCATGCTTTCTTATGTAAGGCAGCACGGTTTTTGTCACATGGATCACTCCGAAGACGTTCGTTTCAAATTGTTGTCTGAAATGTTCCATCGGCACATCCTCGATAAATCCTCCATAAGCCGTTCCAGCATTGTTGACGAGTAGGTCGATCGGGGCGTAAGCACTAATGGCTTTTCCGAATGAGATTATAGATTGTTCATCGGTGACATCAAGAGCCGTAATGAGAATGGAATCAGACACATTGTGTGCTGCAGCCAATTCCCGAAGCTGTTCCGCTTTTTCAGGCTGTCTTGATGTGGCAATCACGAAAAATGATCGGGCGAGCCTTACTGCCGTTTATAAAAAAGAAGAAGGGAAAGCTGCTCCTTAAGCGAAGAGTAGCTGTTTTACGAGTGCCTTTTTGAATTTCAATTCCCTACCATAGTCCAAAGGCTCATCGGCTAAAGATTGATGTCACTTGCTTCTAATCTTAATAGGCTAGAAACTTTTTCAGAAAGGTTGACAACTGATTCATGGGAAAAACTGTAGCTTTCCAATCGGTAGCCGGTTTCATTTTAATCTTTTCTGATGCAATCTAATAGAGATGAGTAAACGCGGAGCATTTTCGGACTAATACGATCGGATCGCGGCAGATCAGATGTTTACAGTTGTACCCGGACGAAAATCTTGGACAGAAATAAAGTATGTCTCCTTCAGATTCTGCAGCAGCTTGAGTTTCACCTGCTGTTGCGGCCATGAACACAAAGTATTTGGGCATCGATGTCCGGGTCGCCGTATGACCTCCTACGGTTTTCCTCGGGTGGCTGTCCCTTTGCAACAAAAATCCGCTACCTTCCTTAGTTGCTTTTTAAGTTTCCTCTACTATTGTTATGCTCTCATTAGAGGTCAAAAGGTGGAGTATTTTCGATAGAAAGTGCCACTGGTTATCGCCCGAGATGTATGAGTTCTTCCCACAATACTATTAAGGGTTTTTGAAGGAGTTAATTTGAACAGCATAAATCAGTTTGCCAAAAAAATAATAATCAGTTTCAGTATCGTACAAAAATCCGGTTCTTTAAGTAAATATCCACGTTAATACCATTGATCGTATAGGCGTATTTAAATGTAATCAATGGTTTTTTATTTTATTACAAAATAATTGAAATATATTACATTTAATTCTATAATGTATAAAAATAGGATTTTTGGGGAGAGTTGCAAATGGAGAGTCTAGTAAACACTAGGAATAGAGACTTAACTTTTCAATCAACAAAAACAAGACGAAATAAGCTTTTATATGATTGGCTGACAGAAACCGATCATATGAAAGTCATGGGACGGACGTTTAAAAGCATTCCACATCGTTATGTTTCTGCGGCATATTCAGTAGAGTCCACTTCCCCCCTTCCAAAAGAGGAACAATATAAAAAACTGTTACACCTTGGTTCTTATAACTATTCTGGACTCAATGGTCATCACCTAGTATTAAAAGCATCTAAAGAAGCATTAGAAAAGTACGGAGTAACAACAAGTGGAGTTAGACTACTAAACGGGACAACTGACTTACATGTTGAATTTGAAAAAAAACTTGCGAACTTCCTTGGTGTAGAAGACGTGTTAACGTATAGTAGCGGATTTTCAGCAAATGTATCTGTGATTTCAGCTCTTTGTTCAGAAAAAGATGTCATATTATCTGATGAATTGAATCATCAATCTATTATTGATGGCATTAAATTATCTGGAGCTAAATATATTAAATATAAACATAGAGACTCGGACAGCCTAAAAGGTGCTCTAGAGGGATTGCCATACGTTCAGAGAAAGTTTATTATCACAGATGGCATTTTTAGTATGGATGGTGATGTAGCTAAGTTAGACGAACTTGTTTTATTAGCCGAAAAATACAATGCATTTATTATCGTAGATGATGCGCACGCAACCGCAGCTTTTGGACCTTATGGCAGAGGGACGCCATCTCATTTTAAAGTTGAAAAAGAGATTGATATACTAACTGGAAGCCTAAGTAAAGGATTACCGGGTGTTGGTGGATTTGCTGCTGGATCAAAAGAAACAATAGATATTCTTCGCTGGGGATCCAATGGCTATATGTTCTCTGCATCATTACCACCGTCAGTTATCGGAGGTTTAATTGCAGCTATTGATATTCTAGAGAAAAATCCGGACATCCAGGAAAAGTTACACGAGAACGAAAAGTATTTAAGAGATGGCATTCAACAAATAGGACTTAATGTTTTGCATAGTGAATCACCTATTATTCCAATTATTCTTCCAGATCGCAACACAACTTTACGTTTTGCAGACTTACTTCATCAAGAAGGTGTTTACGTTAACCCCGTTTTCTTTCCAGCCGTTTCAAGAAAACTGCCTAGACTCCGCTTAAATACGAGTGCAGCCTTAGAAAAATCCGATCTAAATTACACATTAAATGCAATTGAAAAAGTTGCGTTGTCTATTCTGAAATAAGGAGTGTAAATATGAATTGGATAATGGACAGGCGAAAAGATTTAAAATGGATTATCGGCCCGGCAGTAATCAGTTTTATTGTGGTTATTTTATATTATGGTATGACGGCTTTGGGATTAGGAGTAACTTTAACCCTGGGCATTCTTTATTTAAGTTGGACATTATTATTTGACGGCACCCATGTTTTTGCTACATATACAAGAACATACTTTGATAGAGAGTTCCGAAGCCAAAATAATAAAGCTTTACTTTATAGTCTATTGATCTTAGTTGTTGGTCCCTTACTCATTTTATTTTTCTATTTAACACAGGGGATAGGGGCCACAAGAGCAGCTGCAATCACATTTAATCGCTTTGGTTTGCTCTATGCCTATTATCACTTAATTAGACAGCATTGGGGTTTTATTTCCTATTACAGAGGAAAAAACGGAGAGAAAGATCTAAAAACAAAGAGATATGATGCGTTCTTGATAGGATTCGGGAGCTTATACCCACTTTTTCAAAATCACCTACTATACTATCATCCTTTTTCATTAGCAGAACGCTTTTCAGTTTCCTATTTGTATTGGCAACAGACCGCAAATTCCTCACTTTTAATCGGTCTCTGTTTAGTGATAGGATGTATGTTTTTAAAATATTTTAAAAACATCGAAAAAAATAAGGTTATGAAAATTTTATTTAAAAGTTCTTTTGTATTCTTAGGGATTTCTGTTTTTATTCATCTTGCTCTAATGTATGGTTTATCTTCCGTATTAAAAACATTGGCTACTATATCATTGGTTGGTTTTTTCCTATCTGCAGTTTTTGCAATATACCATGCAGTATCAAATCTAAAACATAACTCTTTCAACTTACCTAAATGGTTACTAATTGGTGCTGTTTTAATAACTCATAATGTTATATTGCTGATTAATGTTCCTATCACTATTCCATTTATAGCCCTAACAATATTTCATAATATTCAATACCATCGGTTTATAAGGTTTCATAATGTAAATAAATATTTAGTTAATGAAGGAAAAGTAAAGTTTGGTTTAGCTTTTTCAGTTACTGAAAAATTAATTTTATTTGTAGTCTTGGCTTTTTTGTTTGATATGTTCATAACTCTTCCGAGAGCAATAAACAATCAGATAATGACTTATGAATTGCTGAATTACACATTAGGTGCTTTATTTTGGGGAGTGGCTTTTCATCATTATATTTTGGACGCTTTTATTTGGAGCAGGAGAAAAAATAAAGATCTTAGTCAAACTTTGAAAATTCAACAGGATATTCAAGTAAGACATGGAGGTTAACAACTATATGAATTTGGAGTTTAAAAATTGGAGCGAAAGATTCAAGAATGAATTAACAGATTTAGGGATATTTTTTGAGGATGGAAGAATGCCTATATCACCAATAATTTTAAAGAAAGAAAAAATATATGAGTGGGAAAAAGAACTTCCCAAATTATTAGAGTTGGGACGCAAGGTTACATTTAATAATAAATCTCAGGTGCGACCGGATCATAAAGAAATTGCGGAGTTATATAAGAATGAGTCTATTCCTGGAATCATGCGTCCAGATGGAATATTAGTTGATGATCAGCTTAAGATAATTGAAATGAATATTGAATCTGCAGTAGGAGGGACATGGGAAGTTGATTTCATTCAGTATTGGATACAACAGAATCCATTAAGTCAGGCACCAAGTCATGCTGAATACCCCAGTGTAAAAGACGGAATAAAGAGATTTTTAATCGATATAAAAAGAGAGAGTCAAACAAATATTAAGGAAGAAGAAATCAATATTGCACTTATGGGGTTTAATGATTTCGATCAATTTTATAAAGATTTAACGGAAGAAATGGTTGAATGGATTGAAGAGGCTGTTGGAATTAGAGCTTTTTTTGTTACACCGGAGAATTTAAGGGCAGCAGCAGATTACATTACTGATGGTATACGAAATTATCATATATTATACCGAATCGGAACGTTGGTACATCCTCAGGAAAAAGTAAAGGAAATGATTCGAGTTATAAAAGAAGCATGGAACACCGACACAAGAGTTTACTCAAATCCTGCGGATCTTTTTATGGATCATAAAGGGATTGTTGCTGAACTGAGTGAGCAAATAGAAAATAATGGCCGTTTAACATCGTGCGAAATTGATTTAATCAATAAATATATCCCTTGGACACGGACAATTAAGAAGAGGGACGTTATTTACAAGGGCAAACAATACAATCTTCTTGATCTTATCCTCTCGAATAAAAACCAATTTGTCATAAAAAGATCGCATTCGCATGTTGGTGAATACGTTTTTATAGGAGCTGAAACAAAGGATGATAGATGGGAAGACTTAGTTCATAAAATAGGTATGGATTCTACTCAGTGGATTGTACAGGAAAACCTAGAATCACCTTTTTATGATTTTCAATATTATCATTCTACAAAAGGAATTATTACTGAATCTAAAAGGTTTACGCTAAGTCCTTATATATTCGGGTCACATTTGGGAGGGGTTTTAGTCAGAATAGAGGATGACTCTAATAAACGAGTATTAGCATTACCTTCAAATAGTTGTATGAGCTCAACGGGAGTGGCTGTCTTATGATTGTACAAAATGAGATGTACTCAATTGATCAAAGAAAGATGAAGCAAGGTATTGAAAAGAAACAAATTTATTTTGATGGTAAAACACCTATACCCGTTTCTTTAACTCCTTTTTTAATTGATAAATGTAAATATGATCACCTAGTATCTAAATCAGAACTCGTTTTAGAAGCGATGGAAACATTTTTGCGAATCTATATTGAATATGAAGATATTCAGAAGCAGTTTCCTGAGTTATCAGTGTTTAGAGAACTGAGTAAGGTAAAACCTGAATATAAATATTGGATACACTTGGCACGATTTGATGTAACTGAAACAATTGACGGCAGTTTTAAACTTATGGAAACAAATTGTGATTGTCCAGGTGCGATTCTTTGGGTTTCTTATATTAAACAAATATACGAAGATCTTGACATTTTTAAAGAAATCTCGAGTAAATATGAAATAAATGCACAGGCTACAGATGATCCGCGACTCTTTATAAAGAGCCTTATAGATGTGTATAAAGAAGTAACTGGAAAGAACCAAGATCCCAATATTGGTTTTTTAAGTAGTGAGTATCATCCTGTGCTTACTGATTTGGATTTGCTTGAAAAACTTGCTGCTTCTATGGGACTTTCAGCAAAACATATACCTATTCAAAAATTGCAGTCTGTTGAGAATCTTCCTGGTTGGGATAATAAACCTCTTCAGATGGCGTTCCATAAATTTGACGCATTTATAGATGAAAATGACCAATTTAAATACTGTCTTTACGAAGAATCAGTGTCAGAGGTAGAAGAGTATTGGAATGGATTAAAAAACAATCAATTTATTTATGTTAATTCATTTCCATCTGCAATGGTCGCCGAAAATAAAAGAATATTATATCTATTAAAAGACAAACACATTCAATCTTTTTTCTCTGAGAAACAAAAAGAGGCTATTGATATGTTGATTCCAGAGACATTTTCTCTAACATCGCAAAAACTCGACCAAGTAAAAGAGGTTATAAATAATAAAGATCAATACGTTTTAAAGCGAGTTATTGATACAAGGGGTAGAGGAGTTATCTTGGGGAAATTTTGTCCTGCTGATTTATGGAGTAAACATGTTAACCAAGCTATAGATAAACCTTTCATTATACAAAAATATATAGATCAATCAAAGAAAATAATCATTAATCCCAATGTAGATCCTACCCAGATAAGTGTATATCAAAGCTTAGCGTTATATTTAATAAAAGGGAAAGCGTCTGGACTTTTATGCCGTTCATCTATTGATCCTATTACAAATGTCGGTAAAAGGGGAGCTGTTCAACCAGCGTATATCATTAGTGAAAGGGAGATTTAATGTCTACAATTATTCATATGTCTAAAGCATATTCGATTGTGAATGTATCTGTTAAAGATAAGGAGAATTTAGAGTGCTCTCTAGATGTCATAATGGAAGGGCTAGAGGATATCTATCGTAATTTTAATTTTGATAACAATAACGAAAACAGAAAAAGAGTAGATAATCTTATTGAGAAAAGTTTAGAAGTCCCTGAAGGAACGTTGTTACTTGCAAAAGCGGACCAGAATATTATCGGATACTCTTTTTCAGGTAAGAGGGTAAATGAAATAACCGGTCTTCGGTACCCATTTATTTACGCATTGTGGGTGCATCCTGACTGGAGAGCAAAGTTTGTCGGGGTAAGGTTATTAGAGAAAAACATCCAGTTATTAGAGCAAAGAGGCTTTAAATTGGTAGCAGCACAGGTGAATTATAATAACAAAATTAAAGAAACATTAGCTCCACGCTTTAAATTTGAGCCGAATAGCTTAATTTATACACTTTCTTTAGCTGATAAAAAGGAGAATGAAATTGATTCATAATGATTACAGGCGATCATTTTATTTGCTATTGAGCAGTCAGTTATTTGCTATCTTGGGTAATGGAATCAGTCGTTTTTCTATAGTGTGGTGGATAACAACAGCTTATCATTCAGGAATCATAACATCGTTTCAAATGATTGCTGCCACTTTACCTGGAATAATATTGGGGCCTCTTTTAGGTCCCCTAATTGATAAGCTTTCCCGCAAAAATATTCTGCTTTTTTGTAATGTGTCAAATTTAATTATTTTATTCTGTCTTTGGGTTCTTTTTAATTTTTCTTCAGTGAATTTGATTGCATTAACTTTATATGGTTTTATAGCCAGTTCTTTACTATCGATGCAGCAACCCGCACTAATTTCAAGCTGTTCTAGTATGGTATTGGAGCAAAAGAAAGGAAAATTAGCGGGTTTGCAAGAATTGCTAAATGCTTTAGGGATGGTCTTTTCACCAATAATCGCGGGCTACCTTATAGTGGTCCTAAAAATTCAGCAAATATTGTTTTTAAACCTGAGCTTTTTTATGTTAGCTGTTGTGTTATTAGTTTTTACAAATGTGCCTAAAAAAGAATTTGGTAAAGAGGATCATAATCATTTTCTTAGTGAACATATTGTAATGCTATATGAAGGTTTTCAATTCATTAAAAAGCGTAAATTATTAAAAGCATTACTATTGTTGTTTTTTATAGTCAATATTTGTTGTGCTGTACAACCAATTCTCCCTTTGTATGTAACAAATGATCTTTTAAAGGGACCTGTTACCTTAGCCCATTTGGAACTGTCACTTGGAATTGGACTTATAATTGGTAGCATCCTGAATGCTTTATTAATTATCCGAAAAGAAAAAGAAAAAGTAATTTTATTTAGTTTGATTGTTTGTGCTCTTATAGAAATGGGACTTGGTCTTTTTGTAGACGTTTCTTGGTCCACTTTATTGATCGGATTCTTTGGATTTGTTCTTCCATTTATAAATGCAACAAGTACATCTATATGGCTGGAGGTTGTTCCTAACCATTTACAAGGTAGAGTATTTAGCATAAGAACAACTTTTGCTCAAATGGGAATACCTATTGGATTTTTATTAGGGGGGGCTTTAGCTGATATAACAAATGCTTCCATTGTGTTTATAAGCGGTGGTCTGCTTTTATTACTTACAGCAATCTTTTTTAAATTAAGCGGTTCATTACGTACTTTAAACATCGAGTCCCAAAAAAGAATACAAGAGACGTTGTAGTTTTCTCAGTCCTTTAAGGAGATGATTTTATGAAACAAAATTTTGATATTGTAGAGAAGTTTGATCTTTGGAATGAGTATTGTGAATACTGGATAGACCACTCACCTTTATTATCTCAAAAGGATATCCAAAGTTCTAAAGATGAACGTGCAAAAGCAGATGTTATTTTAAACGGTTTTATAAGCACTTATCTGCTTCTGTCAGCTGTTGAAATGAACTTGTTTGATGTACTACATGAAACTCCTTTAGATTTGCCGGAATTAAGTAAAAGACTCAATGTTCCAGAAACAAATGCATATCGTTTAGTATATATGTTAGAAAAAATGCAGCTAGTTACTATTAAAGAAAAAATAGAAGTAACGGACTTTTCGAAGAAGTTTTTTATTCCTGCCTCAAATAGTTTTGAACCTTATTTGTGGCCAAGAATCGGATTCACACGACTTTTTTTAAAAAAGTACGGTCCTATTTTCTCAGAGATGGTAAAGACAAATGTCCAATTTGATGAGATTCATTGGCCACCAAAAAATGAGATAGAATCAAGAAATTTTGAACCTATTATGACGGCGGAAGTACCTTACTTAGCTTCCTTTTTATCGCAGCACTTGCTTTCTAATTCACAGAAAGATGTAACCATGCTAGATGTTGGTGGCGGAGATGGAACTATGGCTTCTATATTAGTTAAGAAACATCTTGATTTATACATCGATATTTTAAACCTTCCTAGTGCCTGTTCCATTATTGAAGAAACTTTAAGCAGATGGAATACAATGTCTAAAATAACTGTCTTTCCAGCAAATTTTTTGCAGGATAAGTTCCCTCAAGGATATGATAAAATTTTATTTTCAAGGGTTCTAGTTGATTGGGAAGATGCAGTTGTATGTATGTTGTTAAAAAAAGCTTTTAATGCTTTGAAACCAAAAGGAGAAATTTACATACTTGAACGTATAAACAAACCTGATGGGATCAGTCGTTCTTGGTTAACATTTATGGCTATGGGGATTGAAGCTCACGTTTTTGCCAGGTCTTTTGATGAATGGGAAAAATTGTTGGGAACAGAGGGTTTTTCAAATATTTCAAAAATTACAGACGGATCATTTGAAGGTTATGGTATTATTAAAGCAATAAAATTAAAGTGAAAAGCATTCAAATAAAATGAGTGTTTTCTCAATATTTTAGCAGAGGTGTTTTCATATGTTGCGCGTAGAACAGGTTACAGGAGGTTATAAGCGTAATAAGATGGCAAACCACAATATTTCTTTTCAGATTGATAAAGGGGAAATAGTTGGTTTAGTTGGGCTAAATGGTGCGGGGAAAAGCACGATCATTAAGCACATCTTAGGTATCTTAAAACCCACTGAAGGCCGTGTTACACTTGATGGTGTGTCATTAAGAGATGATCCCTCCTATTTTAGGCCGCGTATTTCCTATATCCCTGAAGTTCCGCAATTATATCAAGAATTAACTCTTTGGGAACATTTGGAATTCACTGCATCAGCTTATAAAATGAAAAGAGATAAATTCGAATTAAAAGCGGCCGAACTGTTAAAAAAATTTAGAATGGAAAAAAAAATAAATGATTACCCGCAGACTTTTTCGAAGGGGATGCAACAAAAGGTTATGATTCTTTGTGCCTTCTTGGTTGAAGCAGTTTTCTTTATTATTGATGAACCCTTTGTTGGGCTAGACCCTTTAGCAATTGATACATTAATTGATTTAATGGTTGAAATGAAACAGAGGGGAATGGGAATCCTTGTTTCTACTCATATTTTAACTATGGCTGAAAAATATTGTGACCGTGTTGTTTTCTTACATGAGGGAAAGGTTAGGGTGCAAGGAACCATTCAGGAAATTCAAGATCAGATGAAAATGAATGATGTTTCATTAGAAGAAATGTTTATTGGGGTTGTGAAAAATTGAGTTCACTATGGGGGAAATTGTTTAAAAGACGATTGAAAACTCAATGGGAAAAAGAAAGAATTTATCTTTTTCGAGTATTCAGCAATAGCGGCGTATTCATAGTTTTCGGAGTGTTGATGTATTTATATGTAAAATTGTTTAAATGGTTTGATCAGATTGTAACGGGCAGGTTTGAATTTATTTTATTTTTTTCTATTATAATGGCGATTTTTCTAACAAGGAATCCACTCACAACCTTTTTACGTGAAACAGATATTTACTTTATGCTACCGGCTGAATCAGAGTTGACCCCATATTTTAAATATGCTTTTTATCTTAGCTTGTTTATCCAAGTACTAAAAATTATTGTGTTAATGTTTATTCTGTATCCATTATTTCAAAGCAAGACAGGTGATCATATACTGTTTTTAACAACATGTATAATCTTGCTTTATTTAAAATACTTAAACATGAAAGCTGTTTTTTATGTAAATAAAGAAATCTTTCTTGTTCAGTTTACTATAAATGTTGTATTGCTAAATCTTTTCTTTTATCACCTTCTGTTGTTTTTGCTTATGGTTGGGACTATAAGCTATATTTTGATAACCAGGCAGACATACATATTGCCAAGCGATATGTGGATTATCCAAATCAACAAGGAACAAAAGCGAAAGTCATTTTATTATACTTTTTTGAACTTGTTTATTGATATACCGAGTGTGCAACATCGTGTTAGAGAAAGAAAGTATTTGTTCTTTTTGATTAAAAGATCTTCGTTTATTTTCCTAAACCCTTTTTTATATTTATTGATTCGCTCTTCGTTAAGATATGGGGAGTTTTTTGGCATCTATATTCGCTTCTCATTTGTCATGTTGATTGCTTTGGTATTCACAACAAACCCTGTTTTAACCGTTTGTATTACGCTGTTGGGATTATTTCTAACAACATTACAAGTACTTCATAATTTCAAGCCTAACTTATATCCGTTAATACTACGTACATATCCAATAACAAATAGAGATGTGAAACTTGGACTTGAATATATTGTGTTTTCATTACTTTTACTTCAAATCTTTTCTCTGTTATTGTTGTTGATTTCAGGTAGTATTGAAATTCAAAATATATTGTTATTACAAGCATTATCCCTTGCTGTAGCCTATATTTTAAGTTTCTGGTATGTTCCCAAAAAGGTAAAAGATATATTTAACGATTAAAACTCTGATTCCCTATAACATCGTCTCAAGATTTCGGTTGTGTTTGGAAGTAGTGTCAAATTTTTTGGACTCGAGCTCTTGAAAAGAAAGTACTCTATTACTTATCAGTATATATCCTGTTGGTGACAATTTAGCTGTCCGCCCCGTCTTTACTGATTCGGTGGTATCCTACTCCAAACCGGCACAGATCACAAGCGGAATCGATAACTTTATTATTGAACTCTATTTAGATTTAATTAAGGGAGAGTGGCCTTTTGATAAGTTCTATTGGAGTATCAGATGTTTATATTGTGTTTGGGAGGAAGGGCTATGGAGCTTCTGCCTGCCATTAAAGATATACCCAAGGATTTAAGAGAAGGCTCTCACCCTTGGTATATTGCATAAAATATATTTTATAACAAGAAAGCAACAATGAAATCTCATAAAAAAGAATATTGATCCCGAGAAAACAGTTCGTCATATTCAAACAATACTAAGTTCTTTTCAACCCAAACATGAACACAAAATTGCAGGTTGTGCGTATTTAAGGAGTCAATTTTTTGATGAAACATAGTGATCATTTTATATTAGTTACTGACACTTCCAGATTTCCAAAATCTTCTCTCAACCCTAGGCCTAGGCCGCCGTCAGTTTATTTATCGATCTTATATAGGATTCAACTGTTTTTGCTTTATTTCTAGATACAATAGCAGCATGTCCTACACCACCAATGAATCAGCTACCAGAGTTAACCTCATAACTAACTATACATCTACTTTGGTGCCCAATAATCCTAAAACTTTGTTTTCTGTTTGATATTTAGGTTCGTTCCACTTGTGTAAAACTTCATCAATTTCACCGGATTCTTTCAATTTTTTTATTTCCTTCTTGTGACTCCTTGTATAAGTCATCTGCATGTTTTTATACAAATTGATATTCTTCCTTGCTCATTTCATAAATTTTTTAATCTCATCATCGGTCAATCCTTCTTCTTTTAACTCTTGGGTTCAGTTTGAACTCTTTGATCGGCAAGACTCGGGACCCCCTCTGCCTTTCCACTGCTTCCAAACCACATCCTAGAAATTAACATTGTTGTAAAGGACATGGTTGCTAACAAATATTTTCTCCTTTCATTATAATATTCTATATGCTAATTGTTAACTTTTATTATGAAACAACACAAATAGAAGATTGGTGACGCTTTAATTGAGAGTATGGACAGTGACAATTAGTCCAAATAACTCTCTTTCTTGATAAATCTTTCGCCATTGACGTCATCGACAGGTTACATAAACACTAAATGAATCTCTTATGTACCAATCAACCCCTTTTCAGACTCTGCTGTAATTTTAGGAAGCATTGAATACTTTTTCCTGTAAATAGTACTAAATCACCGTCTATTCCAAAAAGTCAAAAATGAGTGGGTTTAGCAACCCGTTAACAAGCACTAAGTTGTTCTGTATGTCAAGTTTTTCGGACTTTCAATTGCTCCTGTTACGATTGCTATTTTTTTATTCATCCTAACCCTCCTATTAAACTGCTACAGCTATTGTACTATCCTGAATACGAAATGACGCCTGTAATAGAAATTTTTATACAATAATTCAGAATTGTTCTATAATGGAACGAAAGAAGGAAAGGGGTTTTGTGATATGGCGCTGCAAGGGGTAGACCAAAAATGGGATCTTGATTCATTTTTTAAGGGTGGGAGCCAATCAGAAGAATTCAAAGGGTATATTGAGAAGTTGTCACAAAGTCTGCGTGCATTTCAAGACATGACTGACGCGTTGCAGGTGCCTGCATCGTCTGAAGAGGCTGATGAGCTGGCCGCGTTGCTAGATTTATTCGAACAGACATCCGTCAAGCTTCAGCAGGCCGGCGCTTTCGTTGCTTGCCTTCAGGCCCAGAATATCAATGATCAAAAGGCTATAGAGCATCAGTCGCTTATGAATCGGCTTTACGCAGATTTTCAATCGTCACTCGTTACATTAGATCATAAACTTGTGGACGTAGATCAAGACGTGTGGAATGAATTGCTAACAAAACCGGGATTACGCGATATATCTTACATATTAAATGAAAGAAGACAGAGGGTTGCCGAAAAGCTTAGCCCAGGTAAAGAAAAACTGATCGGAAACCTTGCGGTGGATGGATATCACGCTTGGAGTGACTTATACAATATGGTAGTCGGGAAAATGACGATCCCGTATGAGGAAAACGGTGAAAACAAGCAATTGTCTGTCGGTCAGGCGGAGAATATGATGGACCATCAAGACCGAGCTGTCAGAAAAGCAGTTTTTGAACGTTTCCATCAAGCATGGGAAAGCAAGCAGGATCTTTTCAGCAGCACGCTGAATCATTTGGCGGGATTTCGGCTTGAAACCTATAAAGCGCGCGGCTGGGAGAATGTCCTGAAGGAACCGTTGCAGATCAACAGGATGAAAAAAGAAACACTTGATACGATGTGGCAGGTCATCACTGAAAACAAGCAGCCGTTCGTTCAGTTTTTGAACCGGAAAGCATCCATGCTCGGTCTTGAAAAGCTTAGCTGGTACGATGTTGAGGCGCCGATCGGTTCTGACGGAAAGGCCTATTCCTATGATGAAGCCGCGAATATTATTACCAGCCAGTTTTCAACTTTTGGCAAAAAGCTGTCCTCATTCACTGAAAAAGCGTTTCGGGACGGCTGGATTGAGGCGGAAGACAGAAGTGGAAAAAGAGTCGGCGGCTTTTGCACCAGTTTTCCTGACAGCGGGGAATCCCGGATTTTCATGACATTTTCGGGCAGCGCCTCAAATGTCTCTACTCTTGCGCATGAACTCGGGCACGCGTTCCATCAGGAAGCAATGCTCGACGTCAGGCCGTTAAACCGTTCCTACGCTATGAACGTTGCGGAAACGGCTTCAACGTTTGCAGAGATGATAGTCGCGGACGCGACTGTCCAGCAGGCCGAGACGAGGGAAGAAAAGCTTGTTCTTCTGGAGGATAAAGTGCAAAGAAGCGTTGCGTTCTTCATGAACATTCACGCGAGATTTTTATTCGAAACGAGATTCTACGAGGAACGAAAGCGGGGAGTGGTACCAGCCGGCCGCTTGAATGAACTGATGGAAGAGGCACAAAGAGAGGCTTACTGTAATGCGTTAGGAGAGTATCATCCGCTTTTTTGGGCATCAAAGCTTCACTTTCACATCACGAGGGTGCCGTTTTACAATTTCCCTTATACATTCGGCTACCTGTTTTCTCTTGGTATTTACGCGCTGGCGCTTGAAGAAAAAGACACATTTGAAGAGAAGTATATGGCGCTATTGCGTGATACGGCTTCTATGACCGTGGAGGATTTGGCGATGAAGCATTTGGGTGCTGACATCACGAAGCGCGATTTCTGGGAGAATGCCATCAAGCTGGCTGTGCGTGACGCCGAAACCTTTTTGCAAATGACCGAATCTTAAAGAAAAAGCCGTGGCGTTAAATGCCACGGCTTTTTCAATTCTTCTCTGAATGAGGATTTCATTCTCTGGATATACCTAAAACAAATGGAATCCTACAGGGGGGAAACATATGCATTTGATCAGAGCAGCCGGGGCTGTATGTCTCGCAGTGGTTCTGATTGCGGGCTGCCGTCTTCATGAAGACCAGCAGCAGGCAGAAGGAGAAAATACAACCGTCACCCAGCTGAAGTCCGTTCCCTACAGCAATTTTTCGCTTCGTGTAAGCTACGGGGATGGTGAGCATAATCGTTATGAAGGAATCTATACAAAGAACGGGACTCAGGAAAAAGCGGAAATACAAGATAAGCTCTCCGGTGTCAATCAGGAGGGAGAAGAAGCATTGGATGAGATGAAAATGATTCTGAGCGAACTTTCCGTGACAGATCAAATGGCTGAAACAGAAGTGATACACAGCGTACTGGCAGCATTTAATCTGGACAGTCATTATGATCATATCGATTTAAAACTAAAGCTGAAGGACGGCTCCATCAGAGAAATCAAGAAATAATCATGTGATAAATAAACCATAAACGCCAATTATGTCCAAAAAACTAATTGAAAATGATTTTCAAAGTCAGTGTTTTCTGCTACAATGAGGGATATATGACCATATCAAATGGCTGAATATCGGAATCACTTGCATTGATGACAATTGACTGAAAAGCATGTATATAGAAAACGTGCAATACATAGTGCTGCTAAAAGCCAGCAAAAAGGAGCGGTTATGGGTATGAGTGCAATTTCTACAGAAACGCTGAGCTTAGGATACGGGGATGCCGTTATTATTGATGAGTTGAATTTAACAATTCCCAAAGGTGAAATTACCGTATTTATTGGCAGCAATGGCTGCGGAAAATCGACACTTTTACGTTCATTAGCGCGCCTGATGAAGCCGAGAGGCGGTTCTGTGCTGCTGGAAGGAAGAGCCATTGCCAAGCTTCCGACGAAGGAAGTCGCAAAAGAGCTCGCCATCCTGCCTCAAGGTCCTTCGGCTCCAGAGGGGCTGACGGTGCACCAGCTGGTGAAGCAAGGAAGATATCCTTACCAAAACTGGCTGAAGCAGTGGTCAAAAGAGGATGAGGAAGCAGTTGAGAGAGCGCTTAAAGCAACAAAGCTTGAGGACATGGCTGACCGTGCCGTTGATTCTTTGTCTGGCGGACAGCGCCAGCGGGCTTGGATCGCGATGACGCTTGCCCAGGAAACGGATATCATCCTTCTAGACGAGCCGACGACGTATTTAGACATGACGCATCAAATTGAAATTCTTGATTTGCTGTTTGAGCTGAATGAAAAGGAAGAGCGGACGATTGTTATGGTTCTCCATGACTTAAACCTGGCATGCCGCTATGCGCATCATCTTGTGGCCATAAAAGATAAACAGATTTATGCAGAAGGCCGTCCGGAAGAGGTTATCACTTGTGACCTTGTGCAAAATGTGTTTTCTATGAACTGTCAGGTTACACAGGACCCGCTGTTCGGAACGCCTCTTTGCATTCCTCATGGCAGGGGCAGATGCATTGTTCAGGAAGCGGCTTTCACATCACATGGATAAATAACGCCAGCGAAGGAGCTTTCAATTGAGAAAGCTCCTTGCTGTTTTTTCGAAAGGAAGATGGAAAATGGAACAAAAACTTCAGGAACAGCTGGATGGATTGCTGGAAAAGTATACGGAACTTCTGCTTGGTGAAACAAACGACGAGCTAAAAGAAGAAGTGAAGCAATGGATTTTGTACACGCATATAGCCAAGAGCATGCCTCCGCTCGCTAAGCATTGGAATGCGACATATCCCGAGGCAAAGCAGGGCATTAAAGATGTCATTCAGCATATTAAAGAATTAAATGAAGCGCATCGAAACAAACAATAGCCAAAAAGCAGTCTGCTCATCATAGCAGGCTGCTTTTTTGTGATTCATCCGTTTTGTCTGGTGCAAAGGAATTCATAAAGGTCCGCAGCGCGCTGCTGATAAACGAATCTTTTCGAACAATAAATTCTGTTTTCATCTGTCTGAGTGTTTCAGGCAGCGGGTACAATTGAATCGATCCTTCTGCCTCATGCTTCTGCACAACCGTTCTAGGCAGCAACGAGATGCCAAGACCTGCTGTAACCCCGCCGATAATTGCTTCAAGCGTACCAAATTCCATAATGACCGGCTGTGTGACACCGACGGAGCGCAGCCATTTTTCAAGTGTTTCTCGATACGAGCAGCCTGTGCTGTATACGAGAATCGGCTTTGTGATGGCTTCTTCAACATCGGACACAGAGGCAGCCGAAACAACTACTGGTTCTTCCTCGAATGCCGGATAGGATTCGAGCTCAGGATGATTGCATTCGCATCCGATAAACGCGCCGTCCAATTCATAACGAAGAACTTTATCAAGGAGAAATTGCGTATGTCCTGTTGTTAAAGACAGCTGGACGTTTGGATGTTCTTCATAATAAGATGCCAGAAGCTTTGGAAGCCTTACCGCGGCAGTTGTCTGAGTGGAGCCGATCATAAGCGGCCCGCTTGGTTCTGCGGAGGATGAGAGCGCTTTAGACGCTTCATCAAGAAGGCCGATAATTTTATTTGCATAGTCCAGCAGCAGCTTTCCGCTTGCAGAAAGTGTCATGCCCCGATTATGGCGCAAAAACAGCGTCGTACCCAGTTCAGCTTCCAATTGTTGAATTCTGGCCGTGACATTCGATTGCACATAGCCAAGCTGCAAGGCCGCTTTCGTAATGGTCCCTTCACGGGCTACCATTTGAAACACACGTAAATCTCCGCTTTCCATTTTGAACTCCTCCGTTTATTTGATATCAATCCGAATGATATCAAGTATCTTTAACAATCATTATACGTAACATCAAAGCTGGATTACAATGGAATCAGAAATCTATTTTAGTCAACAGCAAGGAGTGGCGGCAATGAATGTCTTGAACAAAATAGCTCTCGTAACGGGGGGCGGCACAGGAATCGGAAAAGCAGCCAGTATGGAATTGGCAAAGCGCGGGGCGATTGTTGCGGTGAATTATTCACGTTCTCAATCAGAAGCGGAGGAAACAGTGGAAATGATTCAAAAAGCTGGCGGGCAAGCCTTCGCCATCCAAGCAGATGTATCCAGAAACAGCGAAGTGCAGGATATGATTCAAGCAATCGTGAACACACACAGAACGGTTGATATTTTAGTGAATAATGCCAGCATTACACGGCATATTCCAATGGATGATCTTGAGGCTGCGACAGAAGACATATGGGATGAGCTGTATGCCGTCAATGTGAAAGGAATGTTTTTCTGCGCGCGGGCAGTGGTTCCGTTCATGAAGAAAAGCAAGGCCGGAGCGATCGTAAACGTCGGCAGCATCGCAGGGTTAACCGGTGCGGGCTCATCTATGCCTTACGCAGTATCAAAATCGGCGGTGCACGGTTTAACGAAATCATTGGCCCACGCCTTAGCGCCTGACATCAGAGTGAGCGGTGTAGCACCAGGAGCTGTGGCAACGAGATGGTGGGCTGGCCGGGAAGAAAAAATGAAAAGCATGATCGGCTCTTTGCCGCTGCAGTATATTGCTGAACCAGATGATGTTGCCAAATTGATTTGTTCACTAGTTGAACAGGAATCACTCACAGGCCAAATCATCACAATTGACAGCGGACAGACGCTGTAAAGAGAGGGAAGCAGGGAGATGCCATTTGTACAGATTCATTTACGGACGGGAAGAAGCGAAGCGTGGCTTCAAAAACTGAGCAGGGCCATCCACCAATCGATGATTGAAGAAATCAATGTGCCGGAAGATGACTATTTTCAAGTCATCAGGCAATATGAAAAAGGCGAATTTTTCTATGATCCATTTTATCTCCAAGTTGAGCGTACTGATGAACTGATATACATTCATTTTACACTGAAACACTCAAGAACAACTGAACAGAAAAAAGCGCTTTACCGCTCAATCGCAAGCCGGATTCATTCCGAGCTTGGCGTAAGAAAAGAAGATGTGTTTATCATGCTGGCCGGAAATCAGGATGAGGATTGGTCTTTCGGAAATGGAAGGGCCCAGATGATTGAATAAAAAAACCCCGCGGTTTGATACCCGCGGGGTGCTCTATTAATGGGAAGGTGATTCAACGGCTTTTGCCGCTTTCTCTTTCACTTGTTCTCCCGTTTTCTTATTTGATAGTTTGATAGGTTTTAAGAACAATGTAAATACGGCTCCGACTGCGATAAAGATCAGGCCTGTATAAAACACGCTGTGGAGTGAATCCATCAACGATGTTTTTAAAATCGGCACAATATGGGATGAGAAAGCCGCAGGGATTTGTTTGACTGCGTCCGGACTGAACAGTGATTGCAGCAGCCCTTGCGGATTTGTATCAATCATACCCTTTAGCTGGGCGGCAAACGAGCTTGCCTGTGCCGGAAGAGAGTCTAAATACGGCACCAATTTATCTGTTAATAGATTTCCTGATCTCGCATTCATTACGGCTCCCAGCATGGTAATGCCGAATGTTCCGCCGATAGAACGGAAGAATTGGCTGGATGAGGTGACAACGCCAAGCTCCTCTTTCGAAAAGCTTTCCTGTAAAGCCAATGTCAGAATCGGCATAACAAGACCCATTCCAAGGCCAATAATCGCCATATATGATGTAGCGACAAGCTTGCTCGTGTCAAGATCCAATGTCGTTAACAGCAGGAATCCGCCGGCCATAATCAGCATGCCTGTAATGATTTGCGGTTTAATTCCGATTTTGTATACAAGCTGGCCGCCGATAATACTTGTGATAATCATAGAGATCATCATCGGTGTCATAATTGTACCCGATTCAGACGCACTTACACCGACAATTCCTTGCATAAAGAAAGGAACAAACGTAATGGCGCCAAACATACCGATACTCATAAAGAAGCCGATCAAGTTTAAAAAGGTAAATGTTCTGTTTTTAAATAAATACATTGGCAGGATTGGCTCTTTTGCTTTTGATTCTACGATAATAAAGCTGACAATGCCGATCAGTGCGAGAGCGAACAAACCAAGAATCTGCCATGAATCCCATGCGTAATCTTTCCCGCCAAAGCTTAAGGCGAGCAAGAGGCTGACAACACCGACAATCATCGTGAAAATACCAGCGATGTCGAAGTTGATCGGACCAGTCTGCTGGCGTCCCTGTAATCCTCTTGCAATGAAAATAACCGCAATAATTCCGACTGGCAGGTTAATATAGAAAACCCATTTCCAGTTTAACGAGTCTACAATCCAGCCGCCGATTTGCGGTCCAATTACTGAAGCCAGCCCGTAAATCGCGCCAAAGACCCCTTGGAATTTAGCACGCTGTTTTCCTGTGAACAAGTCACCGATAACAATCATCGCCATCGGCATCATGATGCCTCCGCCGATTCCCTGCAGTCCACGGAAGATAATCAATTCTGTCATGTTGTTGGCCATTCCGCATAAGGCAGAAGCGGCCATAAAAATAATCAAACCTGATACATAGACAATGCGGCGTCCCAATAAATCAGCCAGCTTGCCGGCAATTGGAACAATGGTTGTTGATGTTAACAAATATGCAGTTGTCAGCCAGGTCATCATGCTCAAACCGCCCAGATCACCGACAATTTTCGGCATGGCCGTTCCGACAATGGTACCGTCAAGGGCTGAAAAAAACATAGCAATAATTAAGCCTGTTATTAATAGCGTCCGTTTGGATTGTTTGCCTTCTTTACTCATTTTCATCCGTTTCCTCTTTTCATGTTTTGCTTTTCATCCGTTTCCGCTGCTGCCTGTGCGAGCTTTGCTGTAATATGCGCCGCCTGAAGCATCTCCTCCTCCGTCAAAAAGGAAAGATAGCGCGCCATAATGGCCTTTCTGCCTGCCAAAATCTCCTCGAACTTTCTGTCTCCTTCATCAGTAAGACTGAGATCAATCACTCGCCTGTCTTTTGTATTGTGTGTTCTGGCGATAAGATTTTTTTGTTCAAGGCGATCTGCCATTAACGTCACCGCGCTTGGCTTCACCTCCATACGCTCGGCAATTTCAGAAATTTTGAGGCTGCCGTGTTTCTTTAGGCTGGCCAGCACAAACAGCTGCGCTGGGGTGACACCTTGTTTCTCCATGCTTTCCAGCATTTCAGGCTGTATCTTTTGAAAGAGCGCCTGAAGCGATAATTGGATATCGGACATTAACTGATCCGCACTCTTCATATTCAATTCCCCTCTGTTACATACACTGTATATATATTTTGATGACAAAATAGTTAATGCTTATTAAATATAAATAAGCGTAAATGAAAAGTCAACTGATTTTACACAAAAAAAAGGATAGATGCCCGAAAGAACATCGTATCCTTTTTCTAATATTGTTATTGCTGATAAGGAGACTGCTGCTGAATGGTCTGCTGGAATTTTTGATAGGATTGCTGCAGCTTTTGGGCATCCTCCGCTTCAACAGAATACCATCCATATTGGAACATGAGGTCATACAGTTTTCTTTGCGCTTTTTGTGACTCATCAAAAATGGATTGAATATCCTGATAAAGAGACTCGTGGCTGAATTCGTGCAAGGCTGTGCAATAAGCTGTTGTCATGTATTTTTCGGTTGTCAGCAGTTCGTTGACGAAATCTCTGTCATTCATTTCCGATGTTGTCGGTACAGGTGTCTGAGGGTTGCTGATTTTTTGATTTTGTTGATTCATTCTGACGCCTCCTTATTGGATGTAGCCGGACTGCTGCTGCCCTGGCTGCAGGTGCTTTAATATTCTTTGATAGTGATCATGATGCATGTGTCCGACGCGATCGAGTTCTTGCTTTAACGTTTGATCCTGGCACTGCTGCGCCATGAAATGCGCTTTTTTCATCGCGAGCAAATTCCAGTTCAGCATGTCATTGAGATACAAATGATCCTTTGTCGAAATAACGGAAGGCGGCATTTGAGATTGCTGCTGATTGTCCATTGTGATCCTCCTTTGATTTCAGTTCATTTTATAGTTTCCTTCAGACTGGGAGTTGTATACAGGTGTTTTGAAGATGATGGCGGGAGGGAGTCGGATGTTGAGACATGTGTTTTTATTTTTATCTCAAAATAAAACGCTTACCAAGTTCGCAAAAGCATATGGAAAGAGGCTTGGAGCACGAAGATTTGTCGCAGGGGATACGATTGAATCGGCAGTTAAGACCGTCAAAAGGCTAAACAGATCCGGTTTGTGTGCAACAATTGATTATTTAGGCGAGTATGCAGCTTCGGAAAAAGAAGCGAACCAAGTCGCAGAGGAATGCAAGAAAGCCATTCAAGCCATTGCCGAACATCAATTGGAGTCGGAGCTTTCACTTAAACTCACCTCAATTGGGCTCGATCTTTCAGAAGAACTTGCTCTTACTCATTTGCGCGCCATTCTTTCCGTTGCGAAGCAATATAATGTTGCTGTGACCATTGATATGGAAGACTATTCTCATTATGAACAGACACTTTCTATTTACAGGCAATGCAAACAGGAATTTGAGAAGCTTGGCACGGTCATTCAGGCGTATCTGTACAGGGCGGCAGAAGATATTAGAAAGATGCGTGACGTAAAGCCGAATCTCAGACTTGTGAAAGGCGCTTATAAAGAATCTGCGGCTGTAGCGTTTCCTGACAAAAAAGGAACAGACCTACATTTTCAGAGCTTAATAAAGCTGCAGCTATTAAGCGGGAACTACACGGCTGTCGCCACACATGACGATGACATTATTGCATTTACGAAACAGCTCGTCGACGAACATCAAATCCCCGCATCGCAATTTGAGTTTCAAATGCTATACGGCATCAGGCCAGAGCGTCAGAAGGAACTCGCGAAAGAAGGCTACAGAATGCGTGTGTATGTCCCATATGGAACAGACTGGTTCAGCTACTTTATGAGAAGAATTGCCGAACGGCCCGCCAATGCAGCATTTGTGTTAAAAGGAATTCTGAAAAAGTGAAAGCAGCCGCGGGAAGCAGCTGCATTATGATTGTTCCATGTTATGTTTTTTATACTGTTGATTTTGACTTGTCCGTTTTCCGCCGCCGTAATGCTGAGTCGGACCGGCATCTCCCTTTACGCTCGCCGCGCTGACTGCCGCAGAAGACGGATTTTTTTTCTCTCGCACCATTCCCTTCACCTCCGGGCTTAAGTTACCCGTCTTTTATAGGCTTCATACAAAAAAATAACAAATTAGCTATTGAAGTCGAACCGGAAATCTTTTAAGATGAAAGAAGAAACGGGTTTCATTTTTTTTAGTCAAAAAATGAATGACTATTCATTCAATGTTCAAGGGGGATATCTCATGCACAAACACATTCGGAAGGCAGCCGTTTTAGGATCGGGGGTAATGGGTTCCGGGATTGCGGCGCATTTGGCTAACATTGGAATTCCTGTCCTGCTGCTAGATATTGTGCCGAACGATTTGACAAAGGAAGAGGAAAAAAAGGGGCTGACGAAGGACAGTCCGGAGGTGCGCAGCAGGCTTAGCCGGCAGGCGGTGAAAAAACTGCTGAAACAAAAGCCCGCTCCCCTCACATCAGCGAAAAACACCTCCTATATTACACCGGGCAATCTGGAGGATGATGCAGAAAAACTGAAAGAAGCAGATTGGATTATTGAGGTCGTTGTCGAAAACCTTGAAGTCAAAAAGAAAATTTTCGCTCTTGTGGATGAACATCGAAAGACTGGAAGCATCGTCTCAAGCAACACATCCGGCATATCAGTGCAGGAAATGGCTGAAGGCCGGTCGGATGATTTTAAAGCCCATTTTCTTGGAACGCATTTTTTTAATCCCGCACGCTATTTAAAGCTGCTGGAGATCATTCCGATTAAGGAAACGGATCCAGATGTTTTAAAGTTTATGACAGCTTTCGGAGAAAATGTCCTCGGTAAAGGCGTTGTTACAGCAAAGGACACACCGAACTTTATCGCAAACCGCATCGGAACATTCGGGCTTCTTGTGACAGTCCAAGAAATGCTGAAAGGCGGCTATCAGGTTGGAGAGGTTGATTCGATCACAGGTCCGCTGATCGGCAGGCCAAAAAGCGCCACCTTCAGAACGCTTGATGTTGTCGGCCTCGATACATTCGCCCACGTTGCCCGAAATGTGTATGACAAAGCCGATGGCGATGAGAAAGAAGTGTTTCGCCTTCCAAGCTTCATGAACGATATGCTGGAAAAAGGGTGGATCGGAAGTAAGGCCGGCCAAGGCTTTTATAAAAAAGAAGGAAAAATTATTTATGAGCTTGACCCAGTGACGCTTACTTATGGCGAGCGGACAAAAATGAAAACACCGGCACTTGAAGCGGCAAAACAGGCAAAAGGGACAAAGGCCAAAATGAAAGCGCTTATTTATTCGGATGACAGGGCCGGCCGATTGCTGTGGAATATCACTTCTCAAACCCTGCTTTACTCAGCCGAGCTGCTCGGTGAGATTGCCGATGATATTCATGCGATTGACCAAGCCATGAAGTGGGGATTCGGCTGGGAGCTGGGGCCTTTTGAAATGTGGGACGCCATCGGCCTCAGGCAGTCAGCGGAAAAGCTTGAGCAGCTTGGAGCAGATATGCCTGGCTGGATAAAAGAGATGCTGGACAAAGGAAATGAAACCTTCTACATCAAAGAGAACGGAACGGTATTTTATTATGACCGCGGCGAATACAGAGCCGTGAAAGAAAACAAAAAACGAATTCATTTACAAGCACTTAAAGAAACAAAAGGCGTGATTGCGAAAAACAGCGGAGCAAGCTTAATTGACCTTGGAGATGATGTGGCCCTTCTTGAATTTCATTCGAAAAGCAATGCGATCGGCCTCGATATCATTCAAATGATCCACAAAGGATTAGAGGAAACAGAACGGAATTACAAGGGCCTTGTCATCGGCAACCAAGGAAAAAATTTCTGCGTCGGCGCAAATCTCGCCATGATCTTAATGGAAGTCCAAGATGACAACTTTTTGGAAGTTGATTTTGTGATACGGCGTTTTCAGGAGACGATGATGAAGATCAAATACAGTGCGAAACCGGTCGTCGCCGCGCCATTTGGCATGACGCTCGGCGGAGGAACGGAAGTATGCCTGCCTGCGGCTCGCACTCAAGCAGCAAGCGAAGCCTATATGGGACTTGTAGAATCCGGTGTCGGCCTCATCCCTGGCGGAGGGGGAAACAAAGAGCTGTACATCAATCATCTTCGCCGCGGCCATGATCCGATGAATGCGGCAATGAAAACATTTGAAACAATTGCGATGGCGAAAGTGTCCGCTTCCGCCCAAGAGGCTCGTGAGATGAACATTTTAAAAGAAACCGATCACATTAGCGTGAATCAAGACCACCTGCTGTACGATGCGAAGCAGCTGGCCGCATCCTTATACGATACCGGCTGGCGGCCGCCTGTAAAAGAAAAGGTCAAGGTGCCGGGAGAAACTGGTTATGCAGCACTCTTGCTTGGCGCTGAGCAGATGAAACTGTCCGGCTATATATCTGAGCATGATTTCAAGATTGCGAAAAAACTCGCTTATGTCATTGCGGGCGGAAAAGTGCCGTTCGGTACAGAGGTTGATGAAGAGTATTTATTGGAGATCGAAAGAGAAGCGTTTTTGAGTTTAGCGGGAGAGGCAAAATCTCAAGCGAGAATGCAGCATATGCTTGTGAAAGGTAAACCTTTACGGAATTAGGAGGGAGCTTATGAAAGAGGCAGTCATTGTATCAGGTGCAAGAACACCGGTTGGGAAAGCAAAAAAAGGATCGTTGGCCACCGTTCGCCCGGATGATTTGGGAGCGATTTGCGTAAAAGAAACGCTGAAACGGGCAGGCGGCTACGAAGGCAATATTGATGACTTGATTATCGGCTGTGCAACACCTGAAGCGGAACAGGGGCTTAATATGGCGAGAAATATCGGGGCGCTCGCGGGATTGCCATACACGGTTCCGGCGATTACAGTCAACCGGTATTGCTCATCCGGCCTTCAGTCTATTGCATATGCGGCAGAAAAAATTATGCTCGGCGCCTATGATACAGCGATTGCTGGCGGAGCAGAATCCATGTCACAGGTGCCGATGATGGGGCATGTCACCCGGCCGAACCTTGCTTTGGCAGAACAGGCACCGGAATATTATATGAGCATGGGACATACAGCTGAGCAGGTTGCGAGAGAATACGGCGTCTCCCGTGAGGATCAAGATGCGTTTGCCGTTCGCAGCCATCAAAACGCCGCTAAAGCCCTTGCAGAAGGGAAATTTAAAGATGAGATTGTACCTGTCGAAGTGACGGTGACACAAATCGGAGAAAACCATAAGCCGCAGGAAAAACAATTCGTGTTTTCTCAGGATGAAGGCGTTCGCCCGCAAACGACTGCAGACATCTTAGCGACATTGCGCCCGGCCTTTTCCGTTGACGGAACGGTGACCGCGGGCAACTCCTCGCAGACGAGTGACGGAGCGGCGGCTGTCATGCTGATGGATCGGGAAAAAGCCGATGCTCTTGGCCTGGCCCCGCTTGTGAAATTCCGCTCCTTTGCAGTAGGCGGCGTGCCGCCGGAAGTCATGGGAATCGGGCCGGTTGAAGCAATTCCGCGCGCTTTGAAGCTTGCCGGCCTTCAGCTGCAGGACATCGGCTTGTTTGAATTGAACGAAGCTTTTGCCTCACAGGCCATTCAAGTGATCAGAGAATTGGGAATTGATGAAGAAAAAGTGAATGTCAACGGGGGCGCAATCGCGCTTGGGCACCCGCTTGGCTGTACGGGCACAAAGCTTACACTCTCACTCATCCATGAAATGAAACGGAGAAACGAGCAATTTGGAGTCGTGACCATGTGTATCGGCGGCGGGATGGGAGCGGCCGGTGTATTTGAATTATGCTAAAGGGGGAAAAACAAATGGCAAAAAAAACGGCTGACGTACTAAAAGGCGGCGGATTCTTAATCGAGGATGTCACATACGATCAAATGTATACACCGGAGGATTTCACTGACGAGCATAAAATGATTGCGAAAACAACAGAGGATTATATCGAGCAAGATGTTCTCCCTCATATAGATGACATTGAAAACCATCAATTTGAGCATTCTGTCAGACTGTTGAAGAAAGCGGGCGAACTAGGGCTGCTTGGCGCCGATGTGCCGGAAGAATACGGCGGGCTCGGCCTAGATAAGATCAGCTCGGCGCTCATCACTGAGAAATTTTCTCGTGCGGGAAGCTTTTCTCTTTCCTATGGCGCGCATGTCGGCATCGGTTCCTTGCCGATCGTCTTTTTCGGATCAGAAGAACAAAAGAAAAAATATTTGCCTGGCCTCGCTTCAGGCGAAAAGATCGCGGCTTATGCTCTGACTGAGCCTGGCTCTGGGTCTGATGCACTTGGAGCAAAAACAACAGCCGTGCTGAACGAAGCAGGAACGCATTATGTATTAACTGGGGAAAAACAGTGGATTACCAACTCTGCTTTTGCCGATGTTTTTGTGGTTTACGCTAAAGTGGATGGCGACAAGTTTTCAGCCTTTATTGTAGAAAAAGAGTTCCCGGGTGTCTCCACGGGACCGGAAGAAAAGAAAATGGGAATCAAAGGATCATCGACGAGGACCCTCATTTTGGATCAAGCTGAAGTGCCGAAGGAAAACCTGCTCGGAGAAATCGGCAAAGGGCATGTCATCGCCTTTAATATTTTAAACATTGGCCGCTACAAACTGGCGGTTGGCACAATTGGCGCATCTAAACGGGTCATCGAGCTGTCTGCGGCATACGCAAATCAGCGCCGCCAATTTAAAACCCCGATTGCAGGTTTTTCATTGACACAGGAAAAAATCGGGACAATGGCCTCAAGGCTGTATGCGATGGAAAGCTCTGTATACAGAACCGTCGGGCTGTTTGAAGACAATATGAGCCAGTTCACGGCCGAAGATCTCAAGGACGGCCGGCAAATCGCCAAGTCAATTGCGGAATACGCCATCGAATGCTCTCTGAATAAGGTGTTTGGCTCTGAAACGCTTGATTATATTGTTGATGAAGGCGTTCAGATTCATGGAGGCTACGGCTTTATGCAGGAGTACGAAGTAGAAAGAGCCTATAGGGATTCAAGGATCAATCGAATTTTTGAAGGCACAAACGAAATCAATCGATTAATCGTGCCAAGCACTTTCCTGAAAAAAGCGCTAAAAGGCGAGCTGCCTCTATTTGAAAAAGCGCAATCGCTGCAGGAAGAACTCATGATGCTTATGCCTGAAGAGCCTGGAAGCGGCGTCTTAGAGCAGGAGAAATATATTGTCAAGCAAGCGAAAAAAATTGCGTTGTTTGCTGCCGGCCTAGCCGCGCAAAAATACGGAAAAGCCATCGATCATGAGCAAGAAATTCTCGTGAACGTCGCGGATATCGTCAGCAATGTATACGCAATGGAATCGGCCGTGCTCAGAACGGAAAAGGCCATTGCAGCACAAGGCGCTGAAAAAGCTGCGCAAAAGGTGCTGTACACAGAAATTTTCGTTCAAGAAGCCTTTAACGAAATTGAAGCGCATGCGAAGGAATCCCTTATCGCCATGGAAGAAGGAGACTCCCTCCGCATGATGCTTTCCGCTCTGCGAAAGCTGACACGCGTAACGCCTAAAAACGTGATTCAGAAAAAACGCGAGGCGGCGGCAGGCATTTTTGAGGCTAAGAAATATATTGTCTGATTGGCCATGAGCTCCGCATGCGCGGAGCTCTTTTTTAAGAAGCACTGTTTTAGGTTTTTAAAACAAACTGTGTTAAAATAACCTCGATTATTTTATTGAGGGGGAAGAAGATGTCGTTAACTTTTTACTGGTACCCTAAATGCGGAACGTGCCGCAAAGCAAAGAAGTGGCTTGAAGAGCATGGGAAAGAAATAAACGAAATACATATTGCAGAGCAGCCGCCAAGCAAAGAAGAATTAAAAGCGCTTTATGAAAAAAGCGGGCTGGATCTCAAGAAATTTTTCAACACGAGCGGCATGAAATACCGCGAGCTCAATCTCAAGGAAAAGCTGTATCACATGTCAGAGGACGAACAGCTCGAACTGCTGGCTTCAGACGGAATGCTGATCAAACGCCCGCTTACAACAGACGGCGAAAAAGTGACTGTCGGATTTAAAGAAGACCAATTTGAAGAAAACTGGGCTTAATGTAAATTTTTTTTGAAAAGTGTGGTATCTTCTTATTGTAGTGCTGTAAAAAATGGAGGGATTCAATTGAGCATACCAAAAGATTTGCGTTACTCAGGAGAACACGAATGGGTAAAAGTTGAAGGAGAAAAAGCCAGAATCGGAATTACGCATTTTGCCCAGTCCGAGCTAGGCGACATCGTGTTTGTCGAACTTCCTGAAGTGGGCGCTGAAATCAAAGCGGACGAGCCATTCGGCAGTGTTGAATCCGTTAAAACGGTATCTGAGCTTTATGCGCCGATTAACGGAACTGTTGTGGAAGTAAACGAAGATCTTGATGACAGTCCGGAATTCGTCAACGAATCTCCGTACGAAAAAGCATGGATGATCGTCGTTGAGCCGACTGACGCTTCTGAAATTGAAAAACTGATGACAGCAGAGCAATACGAAGAGATGACACAAGAAGACTAAAACAGGATAGCCGTAAAAGCAATTGGACACGCTAACGTTATGGGAGGTGTCCAATATGGCTTTCGACAAACAAAAGCTCGATGTCACCAACGACGTGACAGGCCGCTTTCAAAATGGCCGGCTCTCGTTATATCATGATAATGAGATGATCGGCCAAATGACAAGCATGAATGAATATGAGCTTAAGTCCGGTTATTCCTTTGAAAATGAGAAGTTTTATAAGACAGCCGATGTGGTCTCTGGTGACGACGCAAAATATGTAGATTGTGACTACGAAAACGGCTGGTGTTAAATGTTGGCGGTGAATTTCACTGCCTTCTTTTACAATCTGAACGTTTCAAATTTGACGCGGCAGGTGAAGAAGATGGATGAGCTGGAAAAGGTTATGATTGTCGAGGGGAAATCAGATAAAGAGAAAATCGAAAGCGTCCTGAATGAACCGGTGCGCATTATCTGCACAAACGGAACAATCAGCCAGCTGAAGCTTGAGGAATTGGCTGACGAGCTTTATGATAAAGACGTCTATATATTAGTTGATGCTGATGAATCAGGCGAGAAATTGAGAAAACAGCTGAAGCGTGAATTTAATGAAGCCTGCCATCTCCATATCGACAGAACCTATAAGGAAGTAGCGGCTGCGCCCAGGCACCATGTCGCCTCTGTCTTGCTGCGTGCGAATCTGAATGTCCAAACTATTTTTCTTGAAAGAAAGTCCCGAGGTGTATAGCATGAAAGAACTCCAAGAACACGAACTTGATCACATTGAAGATGATGTGTACCTTCTATATTTATATACTCCGTTTTGCGGCACCTGCCAGCTTGCAAGCAAAATGCTGACAGTGGTGAAAGAAATGCTGCCTGATGTCGCCTTCTATCAAAACAATGTCAATTACTCTCCGACATTTGCAAAAGCATATCAAATTGAAAGTGTCCCTTGTTTTCTGCTGTTTAAAGGCGGAAAGGTGGTCGAAAGAGGATATGCGTTTCATTCCGTTTCTTATTTATATGAGCTGATCAAACAAAAATCATCTTCCGCATCCCAATTATGACATATTTCTCAGCATATCCAACGAAATTGTCGTTCGTTTTATAAAGGGGTTCTTGCGACAGAGAGAGAAATGTGTATGTATGACCAACAAATAGGAGGTTGTACATATGGAGAAAGCGGAAGTTTTAGAAGATGAGTATCAGCATCTGTTTTTAAAACCCCTTTTGAATGCCTCAACATTGCTCATTACCTTTCAAGGAGAAGCAGAAGCCTTAACCGTCTCAATAAACGAACAGGGAGAAATGAAAAAAGTTTCTCCGCCCCAAACGTCCAACCTGACCTTTTACGGAAACCAAACGGAAATTATTGATTTATTGCACGGAGACATTTCTCTTCAGCACCTGATTCAGAGCGGAAGCCTCAAAGTAAAGGGGTCATTCAGGGCCCTGTTAAAGCTAGAAGCCATTCTCTGGCTGACAAATGGATTTTTTCAGAGGATTTCAAAGAATTGAAAAATAATAAATTATTATAATAGTAAAAGTTGTCATCATTTATTTTATTGACATTTAATCATTCGCCGTGCTATTCTACATTAAGAATTTCCGGACGAAAAAGACTATATATTTCTCTTATCAAGAGAGGTGGAGGGAAGTGCCCTATGAAGCCCGGCAACCATCAACGCTGTTGAAATGGTGCCAATTCACACGAAGCGTTCAGCTTTGAAAGATGAGAGAAAGGCATTTTATATAAGCCTTTCTGCTCAAGTGTGCAGAAAGGCTTTTCTTTTGCAGAAAAAACCGGAAGATTTCTTAGAATAGTGTTAAGGCAGGTGATTGCTTTGATCAATCTTCAGGATGTTTCAAAAGTTTACAAGTCGAAACATGGAGATGTCAATGCTGTCCAAAATGTCTCGCTTTCCATTAAAAAAGGTGAGATTTTTGGAATTATAGGATATAGCGGAGCTGGTAAGAGTTCCTTAATCCGTCTGCTGAACGGCCTTGAGAAACCAACCTCAGGAACCGTGGAAGTGGCGGGAACAAAGATTAATGAAGTAAATGGACGCGGTTTAAGAAAAGCACGCCATGAGATCAGTATGATTTTCCAGCATTTCAATTTGCTTTGGTCGCGGACTGTCAGAGATAATATCATGTTTCCTTTAGAAATTGCCGGGGTGAAAAAGAGCGAGCGGATCAAGCGCGCCAATGAACTGATTAAACTGGTAGGTTTAGAAGGAAAAGAAAAATCATATCCGTCCCAGCTGAGCGGCGGTCAGAAGCAGCGTGTCGGAATTGCCAGAGCGCTTGCAAACAATCCGAAGGTTCTCCTTTGTGACGAAGCGACATCAGCATTAGATCCGCAAACGACAGATTCAATTCTGGATCTATTGTCCGATATTAATGAAAGACTCGGTTTGACGATTGTGCTGATTACGCACGAAATGCATGTCATCCGCAAAATCTGCAACAGAGTCGCCGTCATGGAAAACGGTAAGGTGGTCGAAGAAGGCGAGGTTCTCGACGTCTTCAAAAATCCAAAGGAACAAATGACAAAACGATTTGTTCAACAGGTGACAGAGCCGGAAGAAACGAAAGAAACGCTTCAGCACCTTCTTGATGATACAGCATCAGGAAAAATGGTTCAGCTCACATTTGTCGGTGAGTCAGCTGAACAGCCTCTGATTACAGAGATGATCAGAAACTTCAATGTCAGCGTCAATATTCTGCAAGGGAAAATTTCGCAGACGAAGGATGGAGCTTACGGTTCACTGTTCATCCACATTGACGGAGACGAGGAAGAAGTGCAAAACGTGATCCGGTTCATTAATGACAAACAGGTGAAAGCAGAGGTGATCACGAATGTTTGAAAAATACTTCCCGAACGTTGATTTAACTGAATTATGGAACGCGACCTATGAAACACTTTATATGACGCTGATTTCTTTACTGTTTGCTTTTGTCATCGGGGTCATCCTCGGCTTGCTGCTCTTTCTGACGAGCAAAGGAAGCCTCTGGCAGAATAAAGCGGTCAACTCTGTGATTGCTGCCGTTGTTAACATATTCAGATCGATTCCGTTCCTTATTTTAATTATTTTACTATTAGGGTTTACGAAGTTTTTAGTCGGCACGATCTTAGGGCCAAACGCCGCATTGCCGGCGCTGGTCATCGGCTCGGCACCATTTTACGCACGTCTTGTTGAAATCGCGCTGCGTGAGGTGGATAAAGGTGTGATTGAAGCCGCTAAATCAATGGGCGCGAAAACGTCTACGATCATTTTCAAAGTGCTGATTCCGGAATCAATGCCGGCTCTTATTTCTGGCATTACGGTTACAGCCATCGCTTTGATCGGCTCAACGGCAATTGCCGGAGCCATTGGTTCAGGAGGCCTTGGAAACCTTGCGTACGTAGAAGGATATCAGTCTAATAACGCTGATGTTACCTTCGTTGCGACTGTGTTTATTTTAATCATCGTATTTATTATTCAAATCATCGGTGATTTAATAACAAATATTATAGACAAACGATAAGGGAGGATTTACATTGAAAAAGCTATTTTTAGGTGCATTACTGCTTGTATTTGCAGGAGTTATGGCTGCCTGCGGTTCGAATAACGGCGCTGAATCCGGCAAGAAAGAAATTGTCGTTGCGGCAACGAAAACACCGCATGCGGAAATTTTAAAAGAAGCTGAACCATTGCTGAAAGAAAAAGGCTATACGCTGAAAGTGAAAGTGCTTAGTGATTACAAAATGTACAATAAAGCTTTAGCTGATAAAGAAGTGGACGCGAACTACTTCCAGCACATTCCTTACCTTGAGCAAGAAATGAAAGAAAACACAGATTACAAACTTGTGAATGCCGGCGCTGTTCACTTAGAGCCATTTGGTATTTACTCTAAAACATACAAATCACTGAAAGACCTTCCAGACGGTGCGACAATCATCCTGACAAACAACGTTGCTGAACAAGGCCGTATGCTTGCAATGCTTGAAAACGCTGGATTAATCACTCTTGATTCTAAAGTGGAAACCGTTGACGCAACATTGAAAGACATTAAGAAAAACCCGAAAAACCTTGAATTCAAAAAAGTAGCGCCTGAATTAACGGCAAAAGCATATGAAAACAAAGAAGGAGACGCGGCCTTCATCAATGTAAACTATGCGATCCAAAATAAATTAAATCCTAAAAAAGATGCAATTGAAGTAGAATCAACGAAAAACAACCCATATGCTAACATCGTCGCAGTGAGAAAAGGCGAAGAAGATTCTGCAAAAATCAAAGCGCTGATGGAAGTTCTTCACTCTAAAAAGATCAAAGACTTCATCGAGAAAAAATACGACGGAGCTGTGCTTCCTGTATCTGAATAAGTCTGAAACCCCGGATGAGAAATCCGGGGTTTTTTCGCGTATTTTCCTAAAAGCTGCTCATAATAAAAAGGAATGTTAAACAGATGGAGGGATTTTCTTTGAATCAAGACAGAGGAAGCATGCAGGACGCGCTAAAACAATATAAACATGGTTTAGGCACATTTGAACAAAAGATGCCGCTGATGGGAAGGAAATTTAACGAGTTTACTGAACAGTGCTTTGCCGGGAATTCTCTGACTGAAAGAGAAAAACAGCTGATCGCCCTTGGAATCGCCATCAATGCTCAGGACGAATATTGCATGATCTATCATACAAAAGGCTGTCTTGATCAGGGAGCGACAGAAGAAAACATTCTCGAAGCCGTCAGTGTGGCAGCGGCATTTGGAGGCGGCGCGGCCTTCAGTCAAGGCGTGACAGTTGTCCAGCAGTGCATTGAGGAATTCGGAAACACCACGCATTAAGAGAAGGAATATTTCGAAAAACCATTCTCATTTGTTCTGAATGGATGCTTTCGTCTCATCTGCCGCTATTTCAAGCCATATCCTTTTTGCGGCATCAAACGCAGCACTGATACAATAGATAGCAAATATATGAAGGGATTGATTCATTATTTGCAGCAGCCAGGACAGACTGAACCTCGATTATACGTCAGAAATGGAAAAAGCGATGCAGCTGTCACACGGAATTGGATACGAGGAATACGGACGCCGGCTGGAAACAAGAATGAAAGTAGAGCGGCAGAGAGAGCTTGATTATCAAAAAAGCAAGCGGATTTCTGCAGGAGCTTATTGAGAAAATCAATCTTTTAAAAAAGGGTGGGAATCCACTCTTTTTCTTTTTCAATCGCTTTAATAAAGTGCTGATCTTTGTTAAACTTGAGGAATGTGCGAGGCACGATAAAAAGTTGTATTTACTTTTCATTTGTTATAAAATTAGAATGAGAATAAAATGAGAATAATGATTATATATTTTGGAGGTATAGATATGGCTGCTTCAACATTAACGATCAAAGATCTTCACGTTGAAATCGAAGGGAAAGAGATCTTAAAGGGTGTAAACCTTGAAATAAAAGGTGGAGAATTCCACGCAGTAATGGGCCCGAACGGAACTGGTAAATCCACTTTATCAGCTGCTATTATGGGGCATCCTAAATATGAAGTAACAAAAGGCAGCATCACGCTTGACGGCAAAGATGTACTGGAGATGGAAGTGGACGAGCGTGCGCAGGCAGGCTTATTCCTTGCGATGCAGTACCCAAGTGAAATCAGCGGTGTGACAAATGCCGACTTCCTTCGCTCAGCAATCAACGCGCGCAGAGAAGAAGGCGATGAAATTTCTCTTATGAAATTCATCCGCAAAATGGACGAAAACATGGAGTTCCTTGAAATGGACCCTGAAATGGCTCAGCGCTATCTTAACGAAGGCTTCTCAGGCGGGGAGAAAAAACGCAACGAAATTCTTCAATTAATGATGATTGAACCGAAAATCGCCATCCTTGATGAAATCGACTCAGGTCTTGATATTGACGCTTTGAAAGTTGTATCTAAAGGGATCAACAGAATGCGCAGCGAAAACTTCGGCTGCCTGATGATCACTCACTATCAGCGCCTGTTAAACTACATCACTCCGGATGTTGTTCACGTTATGATGCAAGGCCGCGTTGTTAAATCCGGCGGTGCAGAGCTTGCACAGCGTCTTGAAGCAGAAGGTTATGACTGGATCAAACAAGAACTTGGCATTGAAGACGAAACTGTTGGCCAAGAAGCGTAAGCGTTAGGGGGATTAATATGACACTAGATACAAAACTATCCGTAGATCAGGAGTATCTCAAAAGCTTTTCCGAAAAGCATCAAGAACCTGCCTGGCTGAAAAACCTGCGCTTACAGGCTCTTGAACAAGCTGAGGATCTGCCGATGCCGAAGCCTGACAAAACTAAAATCACAAATTGGAACTTCACGAATTTCGCGAAGCATACAGTTGATAACGAACCGCTTTCTTCATTAGAAGATTTGACTGATGAAGCAAAAGCGCTGATCGACGTTGAAAACGAAGATAAAACATTATACGTACAGCGTGACCAGACGCCGGCATACCTTTCACTTTCTCAAGAATTGAAAGACAAAGGCGTTATCTTCACTGATATTCTGACTGCTGCTCGCGAGCACAGCGACTTGGTGGAGAAATACTTTATGAAGGACGGCGTGAAGGTTGATGAGCATAAGTTAACTGCACTTCACGCGGCTCTTGTTAACGGAGGAGCATTCCTTTATGTTCCGAAAAATGTTGAGGTGGAGACGCCGGTTCAGGCTGTTTATGTCCACGAAAGCAATGATACAGCTCTATTCAACCACGTGCTGATTGTGGCTGAAGACCACAGCTCTGTCACATATGTAGAAAACTACATCAGCACTGTAAACCCGAAAGACGCTGTCTTCAATATTATCAGTGAGGTCATCACAGGTGATAATGCCAGCGTGACATACGGTGCGGTGGATAATCTGTCAAGCGGTGTGACAACTTATGTGAACCGCCGCGGCGCTGCTCGCGGACGCGACAGCAAAATCGAATGGGCTCTCGGCCTGATGAACGACGGCGACACGATTTCCGAAAACACAACAAACCTTTACGGTGACGGCACATACGGCGATACGAAAACGGTTGTTGTCGGAAGAGGAGAGCAAACAGAAAACTTTACAACACAAATCATCCATTTCGGTAAAGCTTCTGAAGGCTATATCTTGAAGCACGGTGTAATGAAGGATTCTGCTTCTTCTATCTTTAACGGAATCGGCAAAATCGAACATGGTGCTTCTAAAGCGAATGCGGAGCAGGAATCACGTGTGCTGATGCTCAGCGAAAAAGCACGTGGAGACGCCAACCCTATTCTTTTAATTGACGAAGACGATGTAACTGCAGGACATGCGGCATCTGTCGGCCGTGTGGACCCTATTCAGCTTTACTACCTGATGAGCCGCGGTATTCCGAAAGAAGAAGCAGAACGCTTAGTCATTTACGGATTCCTTGCACCGGTAGTAAATGAACTTCCGATTGAAGGCGTTAAGAAACAATTGGTTTCTGTTATCGAAAGGAAAGTGAAGTAATGAATATCACAGATATTCGTGAACAGTTCCCGATCCTTCATCAGCAAGTGAACGGACATGATCTCGTTTATCTCGACAGCGCGGCGACTTCCCAGAAGCCGCGTGCTGTCATTGAAACACTGGATAAGTATTATAACCAATACAATTCCAATGTTCACCGGGGCGTCCATACACTTGGAACCAGAGCGACAGACGGTTATGAAGGAGCGCGTGAAAAAGTCCGCAAGTTTATTAACGCGAAGTCAATGGCTGAGATTATTTTCACAAAAGGCACGACCACATCACTGAATATGGTGGCGTTAAGCTATGCGCGCGCCAACCTGAAACCTGGTGATGAAGTGGTCATCACCTACATGGAGCATCATGCGAATATCATTCCGTGGCAGCAGGCTGTCAAAGCGACTGGCGCCACATTAAAATATATTCCGCTGCAGGAAGACGGAACGATTTCTTTAGAAGACGTCAGAGAAACGGTCACAAGCAACACAAAAATTGTTGCAGTGTCTCATGTATCTAATGTCCTCGGCACGGTCAACCCGATTAAAGACATGGCGAAAATCGCTCATGACAACGGGGCTGTCATTGTGGTGGACGGTGCACAAAGCTCGCCTCACATGAAAATTGACGTGCAGGATCTCGATTGCGACTTCTTTGCGCTTTCTTCCCACAAAATGTGCGGACCCACCGGTATTGGTGTGCTGTACGGAAAGAAAGCCCTGCTGGAAAACATGGAGCCTGCCGAATTCGGCGGTGAAATGATCGACTTTGTCGGGCTTTATGAATCAACTTGGAAAGAGCTTCCGTGGAAATTCGAAGCGGGCACACCGATTATTGCAGGAGCAATCGGTCTCGGTGCCGCCATTGATTTTCTCGAAGAAATCGGTCTTGATGAGATTTCCCGCCATGAGCACAAGCTTGCAGCTTATGCGCTTGAACGCTTCCGCCAGCTTGACGGCGTAACGGTTTACGGGCCAAAAGAGCGTGCCGGGCTTGTTACATTTAACCTTGATGATGTTCATCCGCACGATGTGGCGACTGTGCTTGATGCGGAGGGAATCGCAGTCAGAGCCGGCCACCATTGCGCGCAGCCGCTGATGAAATGGCTGGATGTAACTGCTACTGCAAGAGCAAGCTTTTATCTGTATAATACAGAGGAAGAGATTGATAAGCTTGTGGAAGCTCTTCAAAAGACAAAGGAGTATTTTACAAATGTCTTTTAATGCAAACTTAGATACATTGTACAGACAGGTGATTATGGATCATTACAAAAACCCGCGCAATAAAGGGGTTTTAAATGACAGCATCGTCGTGGATATGAACAACCCGACATGCGGCGACCGAATCAGGCTGACAATGAAGCTTGACGGAGACATCGTGGAAGATGCGAAATTTGAAGGGGAAGGCTGTTCCATTTCAATGGCATCCGCTTCGATGATGACTCAAGCGATTAAAGGGAAAGATATTGAAACTGCCCTTTCCATGTCTAAGATTTTCTCGGATATGATGCAAGGGAAAGAGTATGATGATTCTATAGATCTCGGGGATATTGAAGCCCTTCAAGGCGTTTCAAAATTCCCTGCCCGTATCAAATGTGCAACCCTGTCATGGAAAGCACTTGAAAAAGGAGTCGCAAAAGAAGAAGGCGGCAATTAAAAGGATTGGAGTGAAAATGGATGGCTAAAAAAATGCCTGATATTGGTGAATACAAGTATGGTTTTCACGACAAGGACGTTTCCATTTTCCGTTCAGAGCGCGGATTGACAAAAGAAATCGTAGAAGAAATTTCTCGCATGAAAGAAGAGCCTCAATGGATGCTTGATTTCCGCTTGAAATCACTTGAGCATTTCTACAACATGCCGATGCCTCAATGGGGCGGAGATTTAAACTCACTGAACTTTGACGAAATTACGTACTACGTAAAACCGTCTGAGCGTTCAGAGCGTTCTTGGGATGAAGTTCCTGACGAAATTAAGCAAACATTCGACAAGCTCGGTATTCCTGAAGCTGAACAAAAATACCTTGCGGGTGTTTCTGCTCAGTACGAATCTGAGGTTGTATACCACAACATGAAAGAAGATCTTGAAGCGCAAGGCATCGTCTTTAAAGACACTGACAGTGCGCTGAAAGAGAATGAAGATATTTTCCGTGAGCACTGGGCAAAAGTAATCCCGCCGACTGATAACAAGTTTGCGGCGCTTAACTCAGCTGTTTGGTCCGGCGGATCTTTCATCTACGTGCCTAAAGGCGTGAAGGTGGAAACGCCGCTTCAAGCTTACTTCCGTATCAACTCTGAAAACATGGGCCAGTTCGAACGTACACTGATTATTGTTGACGAAGAAGCAAGCGTTCATTATGTTGAAGGCTGTACTGCGCCTGTTTACACAACAAACTCACTTCACAGTGCGGTTGTTGAGATCATCGTGAAAAAAGGCGGCTACTGCCGTTATACAACGATCCAAAACTGGGCAAACAACGTTTACAACCTTGTAACGAAGCGTACGATCTGTGAAGAAAACGCAACAATGGAATGGATCGACGGCAACATCGGTTCTAAGCTGACAATGAAATATCCGGCTTGTATCCTAAAAGGCGAAGGCGCGCGCGGTATGACGCTTTCTATCGCTCTTGCAGGTAAAGGCCAGCATCAGGATGCAGGTGCGAAAATGATTCACCTTGCGCCAAACACATCATCCACAATCGTATCAAAATCGATTTCAAAACAGGGCGGAAAAGTAACATACCGCGGAATCGTCCACTTCGGACGCAAAGCGGAAGGCGCCCGCTCTAACATCGAGTGCGATACGCTTATTATGGATAACAAATCAACGTCAGACACAATTCCTTACAATGAAATCTTAAATGATAACATTTCATTGGAGCACGAAGCGAAAGTGTCTAAAGTATCTGAAGAGCAGCTCTTCTACTTGATGAGCCGCGGTATTTCTGAAGAAGAAGCGACAGAAATGATCGTAATGGGCTTCATCGAGCCATTCACAAAAGAGCTTCCAATGGAATACGCAGTAGAAATGAACCGTTTGATTAAGTTCGAAATGGAAGGGTCAATCGGTTAATTGTTTCACAAAAAAGGACGTGACTGGTTTTCAGTCGCGTCCTTTTTGTATGAAGAAGAAAAACCGCTGGCCGCAGGACCCGCGGTTCTTTACTCCTCTTCTATTTCCTGGTTGATAATTTGTTTTACAGATGATCTGCTGTTATTTTCTCTGTTCATCTCTCGCAATTGAGTATAAGCCATATCGAATTCCTCTTTTGTCATCTGCTTTGCGGCTAATGCGGAGCATAATATAGCAAAAGCAATTGGCATTGTATCAATGTGAATGTCGATATGGACCTCTGAGTTGCCGCTGTTTTTGATAGCAGATTCAGTAGTGGGTATCTCTTGTGCATGTCTGTTGATAGGAATGATATTTTCGTTCATTAGTCTTCTCCGTCTTGTGTCTGAGCCTGTGCCTGATCCTGGTCTGTGTTCACGCTGACCACGACTTTTGCATTACCGCTGTTTTGGACTTTTGCGACTGCCGCATCGCGTCTGTTTTCCTCATTTTCATGACGATTTTCGCTCATGGTATCATCCTTTCTCTATTGATAGTGACAGAATATTCGATAGGAGAGTAAAGAGATTGGACGAACTTCGCGGTTTTTCCACATTAGGGCAAAAGGTCGAAGGAAAGCATTTGATTTGGTAAAATGAATAGACATTATAATAGAAAAGGTGTTTGCATATGAAATCGTACATCATTGTCGGCGCAGGGATTCTGGGCGCGTCGACGGCTTATCATCTCGCAAAATCAGGCGCTCGTGTTACTGTCATTGACCGGAAAGAGCCGGGACAAGCGACTGATGCGGCGGCCGGGATCGTCTGTCCTTGGCTCTCACAGCGCCGTAATCAGGATTGGTATCAGCTTGCAAAGGGAGGAGCGCGGTACTATACGGATTTAATCCATCAATTGGAAGAGGACGGAGAAACAGATACGGGATACAAGCGTGTCGGTGCGATCAGCATTCATACTGATCCGGCGAAGCTCGATAAGATGGAGGAGCGGGCGTATAAGAGGCGGGAGGATGCGCCAGAGATCGGTGAGATTACCCGCTTGTCCGCGAGCGAGACGAAAAAGCTGTTTCCGATTTTGGCTGATGGCTATGAATCGGTTCATATCAGCGGGGCCGCCCGCGTGAATGGAAGAGCGCTGTGCCGGTCGCTTTTAAGCGCTGCGGAGAAACGCGGCGCAGAGATCATCAAAGGAAATGCATCCCTGCTTTTTGAAAACGGAACAGTCACCGGCGTGCGAACAGATACAAAGCAGTTTGCGGCAGACGCGGTGATTGTGGCGGCGGGGGCATGGGCCAATGAAATCATGAAGCCTCTTGGCATTCATTTTCAAGTGTCTTTTCAGAAAGCGCAGATTATGCATTTTGAAATGACAGATGCAGATACAGGATTCTGGCCGGTTGTGATGCCGCCGAGTGATCAGTACATTCTTTCGTTTGATAACGGCAGAATTGTAGCCGGCGCCACACACGAAAACGATGCCGGTCTTGATGATCTGCGTGTGACAGCCGGAGGCCAGCACGAAGTATTGAGCAAAGCGTTAGGCGTTGCACCGGGCCTTGCTGATGCCGCTGCCATTGAAACAAGAGTGGGCTTCAGGCCGTTTACACCGGGATTTCTGCCGGTCATAGGGGCTGTGCCGAATGTTCAAGGCCTGTACGCTGCTAACGGTTTGGGTGCTTCTGGCCTGACGATGGGGCCGTTCTTGGGTGCAGAGCTCGCAAAGCTAGTTCTCGGAAAGCAGACAGAATTAGACCTTAGCCCTTATGATCCAGCCGGAGCACTTGCATAATAAGTAAGAGCATGACAAACAAATAGTATAAAGCTGTTCTGGCTTTTCTTTTCTGTATGTGTTAGCATTTATCTTTAATGAAAAAGAGGACGTGAACTGATTTTGATAAAAATTGATATCCCCGCACCGAATGTCACCATCACTGAACGACAGCAGTCAGCTAATGATAACGAGCCGAAAATAAAGGCGATATACGGCTTCATCGACTTTCACCAGATCCCACGGGATAAAGGCGGCATCTTTATGTTTTATAACATTCATGACGAGCTGCTGTTTGTCGGTAAAGCCAGAAAGTTAAGACAGAGAATTAAGAAGCATTTTGAAGACAATGTCTCACCGATCAAACATCACAGAGACGAAGTATATAAAATTGAAGTATGTGTAGTCGATGATCCAATGGAAAGAGACATTTACGAAACCTATATCATCAATACACAGCAATCGAAGTACAATGTGGACAAGGCATTTTTTAAATAAGAGACGTCAGTCTGCGGATTGAACAGCGAAGCCAGAGCTTAAATGAAGTTCTGGCTTTTCATTTTGGGCATTTTTTCACTTATAGGTCTAGTCTACAATTATTGAGAAATTTCAGAAAATAACATTGACAATCCTGGCTGTGGACTTTAATATAACAATATATAATGTTATATAACGTTATATAATAAAAATGGGGAGTGAAGGATTTGAGTCAGGCCACAGCAAAAGTAAATCGTGAGGTTCAAGCTTTCTTGCAGGATTTGAAAGGGAAAACCATTGACCATGTATTCTTTGTCGCATGCGGAGGATCTTCGGCCATTATGTACCCGAGTAAATATGTGTTTGACAGAGAGTCAAAATCAATCAACTCCGACCTTTACAGTTCTAATGAATTTATTCAGCGCAACCCTGTTCAGCTTGGCGAAAAGTCTCTTGTTATTTTGTGCTCGCATTCGGGAAATACCCCGGAAACAGTCAAAGCTGCTGCGTTTGCGAGAGGCAAAGGCGCACTTACGATTGCGATGACGTATAAGCCGGAGTCTCCTTTAGCGCAGGAAGCGCAATATGTTGCCCAGTACGATTGGGGTGATGAGGCGCTTGCGATCAATACGAACTATGGCGTTCTGTATCAAATCGTTTTCGGAACCCTGCAAGTTTTAGAAAACAATACGAAATTTCAACAGGCAATTGAAGGCTTAGACCAATTACAGGCTGTGTATGAAGAAGCCCTTAATCAGGAAGCTGACAACGCAAAGCAGTTTGCAAAAGCTCATGAAAAAGAAAGCATTATTTATACAATGGCAAGCGGTGCAAACTACGGTGTCGCTTACTCCTACAGCATCTGCATTCTCATGGAAATGCAATGGATTCATTCCCACGCCATCCATGCCGGAGAATATTTTCACGGACCGTTTGAAATTATTGATGAATCCGTGCCGTTTATCATCCTGCTCGGTTTAGATGAAACAAGGCCTCTTGAAGAGCGGGCGCTTACCTTCTCGAAAAAGTATGGCAAAAAGCTCACTGTGCTTGATGCTGCATCTTACGACTTCACTGCAATTGACGATTCAGTTAAAGGCTACCTTGCTCCGCTCGTTCTCAACCGTGTGCTGAGAAGCTATGCAGACGAGCTGGCAGAGGCGAGAAATCATCCTTTATCTCATAGAAGATACATGTGGAAAGTTGAGTATTGATCTGAAAATGAGGAACCATTATGCATTAGACTATAATGTTATATAACATTATAGTCTAATGTCCAGAGGAGGCCAACCCTTTGAAGAAAATGTTGTTGTTCTTGATCATTGCAGCTGTCAGTATGTTCACCATTGCAGGCTGTTCGAGCCAAAGCAGTTCAGCGGACGGAAAGGTGACATTGAAATTTTTCCACAGATGGCCGAAGGAGCCGGAAAAAAGTTATTTTGAAGAAGTTGTGAAGGAATTTGAAAAAGAACACCCAGATATCGATATTCAAATTGAAGCCGTTTTAAATGACTCCTATAAAGATAAAATTAAGGTCATGCTGGGAACCACCAGCCCTCCTGACATTTACTTCTCTTGGAGCGATGAGTTTGCTTTTAAATTTATCAGAGGCAATAAAGCACTTGATCTCTCGTCCTACTACAAAAATGACACCGATTGGTCATCACAGCTCGTTCAATCGCAAATTACACCATTTACTTATGAAAACAAGCAATATGGCGTGCCGTGGCAAATGGACGCTAAATCATTCTTCTATAATAAAGACATTTTCCAAAAGCTGAAACTTGATCCCCCGAAGACGTGGGATGAATTAATCAAGGTGTCAAAAAAGCTGAAAGAGCATGGCTACACACCGATCAGCTTCGGAACAAAGGCGACTTGGACAATCTCGCACTATATCGGCACGCTTAATCAGCGGATGGTCGATGAAAAAACACGGGAAAAGGACTATAACGCCAAAACGGGTGAATTTACTGATGAAGGCTACGTAAAAGCCCTTGAAAAGCTTCAAGAGCTGACACCTTACTTTAATAAACATGTAAACTCCGTCGACCATGAATATGTGAGACAGCAATTTAAGAGCGGAAAGTCGGCGATGATATATGCGGAAACAGCGGAAATCAAGCTGGTTGAACCGGTTAACCTCGGGATGTTCCCATTTCCTGAAATCAGCGGGCAAAAAGGATCTTCAGAAGCATTAACGGGAGCACCGGAAGGATTCATGATTTCCTCAAGAACAAAACATCCGAAGGAAGCGATGGAGTTTTTGCAGTTCCTGACGTCGAAAAAAATGGGCGAAAAGCTCGTGAAAGATGTTGGAAAATACAGTGCGGTGCAAGGTACGGCTACTGAAGAAAATGCAACAGCCATTCAGCGTGAAGCCGTTCAGCATATTGTTGATGCCAAATCAATGGTGCCATGGTTTGATATGGATGTCGATGTTGAAGTCGCAGATGCGTACCTAACGAGCGTCCAGCAGATGCTTGGCGGCGACATGACACCGCAGCAGGTGATGAAAGCCGTTCAAAAAGCAGCAAAGCAGGCGAGGGCGTCAGCTGAATAAATCAAAGAAAAGGTGAAGCTTCGCACCTTTTCTTTTTATAAAGGAGATGAGATACCCTTGGTCAATCAAAATAAAATAATCCCCTATTTGTTTTTGGTGCCCGCTCTCGTTTTTTTACTTTTCGTTTATATCCCGATTTTTGAGAATGTCTTCCTCAGCCTGTTTCAGTGGAGCTCTTTTTCTCCGGAAAAAACGTTTATCGGCTTGAAAAACTATGTTGAATTGTTTCATGATCCTGTCTTTTATCAGGCGCTTACCAATAATGTGCTTTACGCAGTGATCTCAATTGTATGCCAGGTATTTGGCGGTTTGATTTTGGCGGCGGTGCTTGAGGATAAGCTGGTCAGAAAATGGTCGCCGTTTTTTCGTACCGTTTTCTTTTTGCCGGTTGTCATCTCCATGACGGTGATCGCGCTTTTGTTTGATTTTATTTACAATCCGGAGACAGGGCTTTTGAATCAGCTGCTTCAGGCTATCGGTCTTGATCAGCTGACGAGGGCCTGGCTCGGGGATGACAGCACAGCTATGCTTTCTGTCATTTTTGTGTCCCAGTGGCAATCTGTCGGTTATATTGCGATGCTGTACATCGTGTCGATCCAAAAAATACCGGATGAACTGTATGAAGCGGCCCGGCTTGACGGCGCGGGTAAAATTCAGCAGTTTTTTCATATTACTATTCCACAGACGAAAGAGATGTCTTTTGTAGCGGTGGTCATGACGCTGACTGGGGCCTTTACGGTATTTAATGAGCCGTACATATTGACAGGCGGCGGGCCGGGAAACGCGTCAGAAGTCCTGAGCACGTTTTTATATAAAAGTGCCTTTACAAAGGATATGATGGGCTACGCCTCAGCGATTGCCACTGTCGTGTTAATCATTACGCTCGCATTGTCGCTCATGCAAATGAAGTTCTTTAAAACCGGAAAGGAGGAGTAACAGATGCTGCCTCAGAAGAAGACAGATTCGTTCAGATTGGAGCCTGTGCCTGACCAGCACATTGAGGTCAAAAGAAAGACTAGGCGAAAATGGTACATCGGAGAAACGTCTGTGTGGTTTTTTCTGTTTCTTTATTTGATTGCGATTGCCTATCCGCTTCTATGGATGGTGATGAGCGCCTTTAAAAACTCTGACGATATTTTTGAGCACAGCTGGTCGCTGCCGTCTTCGTGGCATCCGGAAAACTTTGTGTCCGCCTGGAACCAGGGGATTTCTTCTTATTTTATGAACAGCGTCATCGTTACGGTGCTGACGTGTGTGATCACTGTCTTTATCAGTGCATGGGCGGCGTACGGCCTTTCCCGGTTTGAATTCAAAGGAAAAGGATTCTTTTTGGTGCTTTGTCTTGGCGGTTTGATGCTGACGCCGCAGGTCAGTCTTGTGCCGCTTTATTCTATTATTCAGTCGCTGGGCCTGTACAATACGTATTGGGCATTAATCCTGCCGTACGCGGCTTACCGGATCCCATTCACCATCATATTGATCCGCTCTTATTTTCTTTCTATTTCCAAAGAATTAGAGGAGGCGGCTTATTTAGATGGATGTACAAGTTTCGGAGTATTTTTCAGAATTTTCTTACCAATGAGTGTGCCGATTTTGGTGACATCCGGCATTTTGACGGCTTACCATACGTGGAATGAGTTTATGTTTGCGATTATTTTCATAGATGATGAGAATTTGCGGACCATTCCAGCTGGGCTGATGCAGTTCAGAGACGCGCTTCAGACGGATTGGGGCGTCCTGCTGGCCGGGTTAACGATTTCAGCCGCGCCGATTATTATTTTATTTTTATTGATGCAGAAGTATTTTGTCCGCGGGATTGCAAGCGGAAGTGTAAAAGGATGAAGGAGGAAGCGAAATGAAATTGATTGCGGTTGGAGATAATGTTGTCGATTACTACCAGGATCAAGAAACATTTTACCCGGGAGGAAATGCCTTAAACGTTGCTGTGCTTGCCAAGCGGCTCGGGCATGAGTCTTCTTATATCGGAATCGTCGGCAATGACGAAGCCGCGGCACATCTGTTGAACGTTCTCAAGCAGGAGCAGGTCAATGCAGATTATATCCGCCAGGCGCACGGAGAAAACGGGATGGCGATTGTCACTCTTGATGAACAGGGGGACCGTATTTTTGTCAGATCAAATAAAGGCGGCATTCAGTCTCGGCTTCGCCTCGCGTTTCAGGAGAAAGATGTATCTTTTATCAGCAGGCATGATCTGCTGCATACGAGCGTGTACAGCAGGCTTGAGAACGATCTTCCGCAGCTGTGCGGGCTTGTCCCTGTCTCATTTGATTTTTCAACCAATCGGGAGGATGATTATTTGAGGAGGGTCTGTCCTTATGTGACATATGCGTTTTTTTCAGGAAGCGATTTGAGTGAGCCGGAATGCGGCGAGCTTGCCAAAACAGCTCATGGGTACGGAGCCAAAATGGTTTGTATGACTCGAGGGGGTCAAGGTGCAATCCTGTCTGCGGGTGATCGAATCTATCATCAGCCGATTGTGGAAACTGATATAATAGATACACTTGGAGCGGGAGATTCTTTTATAGCAGGCTTTTTGACTGCCTTTTGCGTGAAGCAGGATATAATGTACGCTTTGCGCCAGGCCGCCGAAACGGCTGCGAAAACATGCGGTGTGTACGGGGCTTTCGGCTATGGCTATCCTTATCGCTTGGAGGACGGGGGAAGCAGTGAAAAAACGAGAATACTATAAGCAGTGTCTCGTTTTTTATGCCTGTTATGTGTAGGGGCTGTTGATGGTAAAAGTGACACGGTTTGTGTGCATCAAAAACAGAGAGCAATAGATTGGCTGGTCGTTTGATGTAAAAGCGGTTTTATCAATTTCAAACAGCGCATCCCCGATATCACAATCCAGGTATTTGCTTTCCTCCTGCTGGGCATATACAACGTTTAATAGTTTCGTATTGTGCGTGGGTACAACTTTGTATTGCTGTTTCAAAATATCATGCATAGATACACCGTCAGCAATAAAGGTATCAATGCCGGGAAACAAATCAAGCGGATAATGTGTCACTTCAAAGGTGAGAGGCTGGTCATCGTTATACAGAATGCGTTTTAATTCAACGACAGGGCTCTCGGGATGGATTTGAAGCTTTTCGGCGATGGGCTTTGGCGCTGGAATGATGTCATGGGACAGCACTTGGTGCTTCGGTTTTTTGCCGGTTGATTCCATAAATTCCGAGTAGCCGTTTACAGCGATTAGCTCTCGTTTTAATTTAGGGCTTTTAACGAACGTTCCCTTTCCCTGCTGCCTGATGAGATAGCCTTCTTCGACTAAATCGAGAATGGCTTTCCTGACGGTGATGCGGCTGACGTTATACTTGCTGCAAAGCTCATTTTCGGTAGGCAGCTTGGCGGTTGGGGAATACACGCCCTTTTTGATGTCATCAGTGATGATTTGTTTTAGCTGAATGTATAAAGGTGTAGAACTTCCGTTGTTTAACAAAGGGTAGCCTCCTTTTAACCTATTATTTATATTATAATGTATTATGACGTTATAATACAAATTTACATTTTTTATTTTAGAAATATAGCAAAAATGGGAATCGATTACTCTAAAAATAACAGAAAGACCAAGTTGTTTCCAGTGACGAAATAACGATCAAAAGATAGGGGGAATGTTCTGATGGCTTCATTAACATTCGAACACGTCAAAAAATCATATCACTCACAATTAACCGTGAAGAACTTTGATTTAGATGTAAAGGATAAGGAGCTGTTGGTGCTGGTGGGGCCGTCAGGATGCGGAAAATCAACAACGCTGCGGATGGTGGCTGGATTAGAAAGCATTTCTGAAGGAAATCTTCTCATTGATGGGAAGCGGGTCAATGATCTTCCCCCAAAAGAACGTGATATTGCGATGGTATTCCAAAACTATGCGCTTTATCCGCATATGACGGTTTTTGATAATATGGCGTTTGGATTAAAGCTCAGAAAGATGGCGAAGCAGGAAATTGCCGAGCGGGTTCATGCGGCAGCCAGAATTTTAGAAATTGAACATTTGCTGAAGAGAAAACCAAAGGCGCTCTCCGGCGGGCAGCGGCAAAGGGTGGCGCTTGGCAGGTCGATTGTAAGGGAGCCGAAGGTCTTTTTAATGGACGAGCCGCTTTCTAATCTGGACGCAAAACTAAGAGTGACGATGCGGACAGAAATCAGCAAGCTGCACCAGCGATTAGAGGCAACGATCATTTATGTCACGCATGACCAGACCGAAGCAATGACAATGGGAGATCGGATTGTCGTCATGAATGAAGGGGAAATCCAGCAAGTGGCGAAACCTCATGACATTTATCATTACCCGGCGAATCTGTTTGTCGCAGGCTTCATCGGCTCTCCCGGAATGAACTTTTTAAAAGGCGTTATAGAACAGCAGCATGGCGAGCTGTTTTTCACAAACCCTTCGATCCGTCTTCATATTCCTGAAGAAAAAGCAAAGCGGCTAAAGGAAAACGGATATGCCGGAGAGCAAATGATTGCCGGAGTCCGGCCGGAGCACATCACACAAATGACAGGAAATAAACAGGTGTTTGATTCAGTGTTTCAAGCAAAGGTAGAAGTGAATGAAAATCTGGGCTCAGAGCTCATTGTGCATGTCATGGCTGGGGGCGAGCGGCTGACGGTTCGTCTGGATGGAAACACGCGAATCGCAGCAGGCGATTCAATCCAGCTCACAGTGAAAATGGATCACGTCGTCTTTTTCGATGCGGAAACAGAAGAGGCTGTGTATTAGGAAAGGTGCTCCTTTTTAGGAGCACCTTTTTCTTACGGCCAAATCTCATCCGCCCATTCAGGGTGATCGATAAATGGGTTGCGGTTGTGTTGATATTTCTCATAAATGATTTCATTTCTTTTCCGCTCACGGTCGTCAACCGGATCCTGCTTATTCCACTCGAGCAGGACAGATTGTTTGCCATGATAAGGAGCTGAGCCATTGCCTGTCTTATCATTAAGCTCAAGGTCAGGGTAGCCGTCATCACCCTCGTAACGGACAGCCATGTAAAACAGCATGCGGGCAACATCGCCTTTCACATCATCACGGGGCTCCCATGAATCGCCGTCATAATAATTTCCGGGTGCCTTTGCATATTCAGTGCCGCCATTGTCAAAATCCATGTTTCCTCTGGCGCTGTTAACTTGGACATCAGCCGGGCGCAAATGATGAATATCAGTACCAGGTCCCTTGCTCGTACCAAAATCGCCATGGGATTTCGCCCAGACGTGCTCGCGGTTCCAATCACCGACATTGCCGCCGTTCAGGTTTTTGGGCCGCGATTCATTCGTATAGAGCAGGATGACGTTATTCCGATTAGCCGGGTCTTCATCAGTTTCTTTCAGCGCGTTCCACACCTCGCTGTAGGTCAGCATCGTGTGTCCGCTGATGATGCGGTGCAGGGCGCTTTTTAGCGAGTCTCCTGTTTTGCCTTCAGCCCCTTCATAATAGGTATCTGTGTCAGCATAGGGTGCAGCGGGAGCGGCTAATGAGAGAAGACTCCCTGTTCCTGAAGGGGAAGACGCCAATCGGTCATTAAGGTTTAATGCGGTTTGCCCACTTGCTGAAGCTGCCGGCGCAAACCATCCGGAAATCAGTAATACACAGACGAGCGGCAGAAACCATGCTTTTTTTGTCATCACTTGCCCTCCTTTTATCAGATCATGTCTATTATCTAAAATTGACATAAAGGATAGAAGTGTCATTTTGTATATTTTTCATTAAAATTGTAAATTGGTTCCTTTGGAGGAGGCGGAAATCTCCTGTTCCCATATCTTTAGGTCCTGTTTTTGCAAGCTGTCGCCATTTCTGTTTTTACGGCCTCTCCCGCAAGCCTAGCTCGTACATATAAAAGGCAGTTTGACCCTCTCTTCCGTTCTTGCTTGCTCTCTTCTTTACCGTGTTTTCTTTTGACTTCTGACAGGTAGGGTGAACCTGATTGCTAGATACTGTGACCAAAAAATAAACGTTTTTTTGGTTAATATGCCAATGAACTATCATGTTCCTCCTTCTATAATAAAGTCACTATAACGGCCAGAGGGGGGAGTACATGGAAAAGCAAAAGCTTTCAGTAAAAAACAGCATCACAGATTATATTGAATGGCTCGCCCAATACGGTGCGTCCGCGGACGGCGGCGTAACGAGGCTTTTATACACAAAAGAGTGGATGGACGCACAGCTTGCCGTGAAAACAGAAATGTCTTCTTTCGGGCTTGAGACAAGATTCGACGATGTCGGGAATGTGTTTGGAAGGCTTTCGGGCACCCAGTCTCCGGATGAAGTTATTGTAACCGGTTCACATATCGATACTGTCATCAACGGCGGGAAATACGACGGCGCCTATGGTGTTTTGGCGGCAATGCTTGCGATAAAGCAGCTCAAAGAGGCCTATGGAGCGCCGAAAAAAACACTCGAAGCGGTATCCTTATGTGAGGAGGAAGGCAGCCGTTTTCCACTGACCTATTGGGGATCAGGGAATATGACGGGTGTTTTTTCATTACAGGATGGAGCAGAGCCAAGAGACGAATCAGGAGTCTCGCTGCAAACTGCGATGCATGAGAGCGGTTTTGGCAAAGGCGTGTTTCAGCCAGCATATCGGACAGATATCAGCGCTTTTGTTGAGCTTCATATTGAACAGGGGCAGACGTTGGAAATGTCAGGCCGGGATCTCGGCATTGTGACAAGTATTGCGGGGCAGAGGCGATATCTCGTCACGCTGGAAGGGGAATGCAATCACGCGGGAACCACCTCCATGAAATGGCGCAAGGACCCGCTCGCAGCCAGCAGCCGCATCATTCATGAGCTGCTGCTGCGGTCGGAGGAGCAGCCGGAGGAGCTCCGTCTGACATGCGGAAAAATAACGGCAGAGCCCAATGTAGCCAATGTCATACCGGGCCGCGTACAGTTTTCAATCGATATTCGCCATCAGCATCAGCACGTGCTGGAGCAGTTTCATAAGGACATGGTTGCTTTGATCAACGGTATTTGCCATCAAAAAGGAATTCGCGCCGTGATTGATGAATATATGCGGATAGAGCCTGTGCCGATGGATGAAAGGCTGAAGGCTGCGGCTTTTGAAACAGCATTAGAAAACGGCATCAGCTGTGAGGAAATGGTGAGCGGAGCTGGGCATGACGCGCAAATGATTGGAAGGCGTTATCCTGCTTGTATGCTGTTTGTGCCAAGCCGGGGCGGCATCAGCCACTCGCCGAAGGAATATACCCCAGCCAGACAGCTTGAGATCGGCATCCGCGCACTGACTGATTTATTACACAAACTGGCTTACTGATAAAGGAGGAATGGCTGTGTCAGGCATAAGAGAATTATGCACCCCGTTAAGAACGATTATGACGCCGGGGCCTGTTGAGGTTGATCCGCGTGTATTAAGAGTAATGAGCACCCCGGTTGTCGGCCAATTTGATCCGGCGTTTACCGGTATTATGAATGAAACGATGGAGATGCTTCGGGAGCTGTTCCAAACAAAAAACCGCTGGGCATACCCGATTGACGGCACTTCACGGGCGGGTATTGAAGCAGTGCTGGCTAGCGTAATAGAGCCGGAAGATGATGTGCTCATTCCCATTTACGGCCGTTTCGGTTACTTGCTGACTGAAATCGCCGAGCGGTATGGGGCTAATGTTCATACGCTTGAGTGCGAATGGGGAACGGTTTTTGACCCGGAGGACATCATACGGGAGATAAAAAAAGTGAAGCCGAAAATTGTGGCGATGGTGCATGGAGAAACATCGACAGGACGGATTCACCCGCTGAAAGCGATCGGTGAAGCCTGCCGCACCGAGGATGCATTGTTTATCGTCGATGCAGTCGCAACGATCGGGGGCTGTGAGGTCAAAGTCGATGAATGGAAGATTGACGCTGCCATTGGCGGGACGCAAAAATGTTTGTCTGTGCCATCAGGAATGGCGCCGATTACATATAATGAGCGGGTGGCGGACGTGATTGCAGCCCGCAAAAAGGTGGAGCGCGGGATTGCGACACAAGCTGACAGGGCAGCACTTTCGGTAAATCGGCCAATTACAAGCAACTACTTTGATTTGAGCCAGCTTGAGGATTATTGGAGCGAAAGACGGCTCAATCATCATACAGAAGCGACAACGATGCTGTACGCCTTGCGTGAGGGTATCAGGCTGGTGCTTGAAGAAGGCCTTGAGGCCCGTTTTGAGCGGCATCAATATCATGAAACCGCATTAGCGGCAGGAATAAAGGCAATGGGGCTAAGATTGTTTGGAGATGAAAGCTGCAAAATGCCTGTTGTCACCTGTGTTGAAATTCCCGGCGGCATCGATGGCGAGTCTGTCCGTCGAGTGCTGCTCGAACAATTCGGCATCGAAATCGCCAGCTCATTCGGCCCGCTCGCAGGGAAGATCTGGAGAATCGGCACGATGGGCTACAGCTGCAGAAAAGAAAATGTGTTATTCGTGCTTGCCGGTTTAGAGGCTGTGCTTCTCAGACATAATGCAGGTATCGAAGCAGGAAAAGCGCTCCAAGCGGCGCTTGATGTATATGAAAACGCTGGCCGACAGGCAGCGATGTAAAGAAAAGCTTGCGGACCTCCGCAAGCTTTTTAAGCTATCATTTCGTGTTTTCTCCAATTTGATTTTCTTCGTTTGACTCTTTTTACAAATCCTCTTTCTATGTGTTTCATTTTCTGACAAATCATGAGTCATTTTCTCTTCCATCATCTATTCTTTATACAAGTTACCCATACAATCACGCGGAACTCGTTGTTTCTCACAGCAATTTTTGAGAGGAGGATGCAGCATTGGGAAATTTCCACACGGTGTTAGACGCACTCCTGGAAGAACAGGAGGAGGCTGTGCTGGCGACCATTGTTCAGGTTGAAGGCTCCGCTTATCGAAAAGCAGGCGCTTCTATGCTCTTTAAGAAAAACGGCCAGCGGATTGGCTTGCTGAGCGGCGGGTGCGTGGAAGAAGATTTATGCCAACGAATCAGTGCGCTGGGCGATCAGCTCACGTCAGCGCTGATTCCCTACGACATGCGGGCGGAGGACGATCTGTCCTGGGGCATGGGAGCCGGGTGTAACGGCATGATTCATGTTCATGCGGAGCGAATCACTCAGGGAAAAAGGCGCCACTATGAAAAAGTGAGGGAATTCCTTCATTCAGGCAAAGCTGTCACTTCTATTGTAAAGATTGAATCCTCCCATTATTTATTTCTGACGGAGAATGGGCATTTTGGGAACTGGCCGGACGCGCCTCTGCAAAATATTCAACGTACTGTTTCAACGCTTCATTTACCGCATTTCGATCCGCCAACTAACATGTTTATTCAGCGAATTGAACCGAAACCGCGTCTCATTCTGTTCGGGGCGGGACCGGATACTGTACCGCTGGCCAATTTGGCGGCTGATACAGGGTTTTCTGTTATCGTGACGGATTGGCGGCCCGCTTATTGCACATCCTCTCTTTTTCCAAAAGCGGATCAGCTGATCACCGCTTTTCCTGAACAAATGCTCAGCGAATTCCAATTTTCTTCGCATGATGCAGCAGTTGTGGCAACCCATCATTATCAGCACGATCAAATGATCATCAACTTCTTATTTTCTCAAAATCTCCATTATATTGGACTGTTGGGTTCGGCAAATCGTACAAAACGGCTGCTGAACGGAAAACAGCCTCCGTCTCATTTTTACAGTCCGGTCGGGCTGGACATCGGTGCAGAAGGTCCCGAGGAAATTGCGGTAAGTGTAGTGGCAGAAATCATTCAAACAAGAAAACGGGTGGCGGTTGTATGAGAAGCCCCTATCTGATTGGGGTATTTCTCGCTGCCGGCAATAGCAAAAGAATGGGCCAAAACAAGCTGGCTTTGCCGCTAAAAGAAGAAACCATCGGCTCACTTTCTTTGAAAACTGCTCTGTTGTCCCGCCTTGATCATGTGCTGGTCGTCGAGCGGACAAAGCATGCCTCCCTTGAGTGGATAGGATCGCCATATCAAGCACCGCCTTTTCAAAAACGCTGGAGCCTGCATGTTTGTCCAGACGCGGAAAAGGGTCAGGGGCATTCAATCAGCAGCGGGGTGCGAAAAGCAGAAAGCATGGGGGCGGACGGCGTTGTCATTTTGTTAGCCGACCAGCCTTTTCTTTCCGTTGATCATCTCAATGCCCTTGTGGCACTGGCTCCTGAGTCATTTGCCGTGTCATCATTTTTAGGGACGTTCACCCCGCCAATCTACTTCTCATCGGCTTGTTTTCCTTATGTAAAGGGGCTAAAGGGAGATGAAGGGGCTCGCAGGCTCCTGAAAAGCGGAAAGCTTGGAGCAGGTGCGGTTTTGGAGGCAAAGGGAAGCGGTGAGTTGGAGGATATTGATACACCGGAGGAATATGACATGGTAAGGAGGGTGATGGCTTGAACGGCCAAGTGACCAAAGAAAGGATGAATATTCAATTGTGGAGGCCGTCAGCGCTTTATGAGGCCTATTCGCTTTTGCAGCAGCTTGCTCCGGATGTATGTGCCGCATCGGGAAGCACGCTGCTTCAGCTTCAGTGGGACAAAGGAATTTTGCCGAAACAGCACCTTGTCAGCCTTGAAGGGATTGACGAGATGCGAGGGATAAGCGTCAATAGCACCCACGTGTCGATCGGGGCGCTGACCACACTGAGTGAATGCAGAAAGAACCCTTTAATCAAGAGCGCAATTAGCTGCTTCAGTGAGGCTGCTTCCGCTGTCGCCGCACCTGCAATCCGCAGCCAGGCAACAATTGGCGGAAACATAGCGAGTAAAATCGGTGATTTGATTCCGCTTTTGCTTGTGCTTGATGCTGAGCTTATCGTGTATCAAAAGGAACAGATCAGGCTGCCGCTAGGCGCTTGGCTCGTGGATGGAGACTTTAAAACAGCTATCGTTACGCGTGTCATCGTCCCGCGGGTGGCGGGAGAGTGTGTATTTTACCGCAAGCTTGGGAGACGTCAGGCTTTTTCAGGAGCGGTTGCTGTTGCAGCCGGACGTTTTTTGAAAGACGGCGGCATTCATCTCGCCGCTGGCCATGCCGATATCACACCTGAGAGATTATTGGACAGCGAAGCGAAATGGAAGGCACCAGGGGGGGACCCGCATGAGCTGTACAAAACACTTATCCATGAGCTGCCGTTTTCCGCAGATGATTTTATGTCAGCGGCATACAGAAAAAAAGCCGCTGCCAACGTCATCATGGCAGAGCTGATGGCTGAGGGAGGGGAATAAATGATCATCAACAAACCATCAAGAGTCAGGCCGGATGGAAGGGAAAAGGTCACAGGGGAACTGAAATATATGACCGATCTCAGCTTTCCAGGAATGCTGTATGGCAAAGTGCTGAGAAGTGCTTATCCTCATGCAGAGATTGTGTCGATTTGCACGTTGAAAGCTGAGAAAGTGGAAGGCGTGCGGGCCGTCGTCACGCATAAAGACGTTCCCGGCTTAAACCGATTTGGCATTGTCATCCCTGATCAGCCGGTTTTATGCGAGGACAGGGTGCGGCATGTCGGAGATGCGATCGCCGCAGTTGCTGCGGAAACGGAGGAAATCGCGGAGGCTGCGCTGGAGCTGATTTGCGTTGAGTATAAAGAACTGGAGGTCATTGATTCACCTGAAAAAGCGCTTCAGCCGGGCGCGCATAGACTGCACGAGGACGGGAATATCCTGCACCGCGCGTTTTTTTCAAACGGTGATGTGGAACAGGGTTTTCGAGCATCTGACACAGTCCTTGAAGAAACCTATGAGCTGCCGCGGCAGATGCATACGTATATGGAAACGGAGGGAGGCGTAGCCGTTCCGGAGGATAATGGGGGCTTTACGATGTATGCAGGAACGCAGCACGGCTATAAAGACCGATTCCAGCTTGCCCGTATTTTTGACATTCCTGAAGAGAAGATCAGGGTTGTGTCAAGTCCGATGGGCGGCTCATTCGGAGGGAAGGATGAACTGAATATCCAGCCGTATGCTGCACTTTTGGCCTTGAAAAGCAGACGCCCGGTTAAAGTTCATCAAACACGAAAGGAATCTGTACGTTCTGGCATTAAGCGCCATCCGATGAAGATTACGATAAAAACGGGTGCGGATCATGCAGGAAATCTATTGGCGCATGACGTGAAAATTGTGGCGGACACAGGCGCTTATGCTACGCTCGGACCGGCAGTTCTTGACTTTTCTGTCGAGCACGCGGCGGGGCCGTACCGTATTCCGAATATCCGGACTGAAGGAATATCTGTATTTACGAACAACGGGGTGGCTGGAGAATTTCGGGGTTTTGGCGGCAACCAAATCACATTTGCACTCGAAACCCATCTAGATCGTCTCAGCAGCATGCTCGGCATTGATCCGCTGGAGCTGAGAGGAAAAAATATCAGAAATCCGCATGACTTGGGGCCGCTTGAGCATCGGATTGCACCAACTGACGGAGCGGCGCAAGTGCTGGACACTATTTCTAAATCTCCCATTCTTACAAGAACAAGCCGGAAATGCGGGTATCTGCAAAGAGGCACGGGAGCGGCAATCACAATGCACGGCGGAGGGCTGGGGTATGGCCGAATGGATGCGGCGGGAGGCCGTTTGTCCCTTTCGAGTGAAGGCAAAATCACTGCTTCGTTTGGATTTGAAGAATGCGGACAGGGGATTCTAGCAGCGATTGAACATATTGTCATGGAGGAGTTAGGTTGTGCCGCGGAGGATATTTCCATTGTTATTGGGGATACCGCAAAAGTACCGAAGTCAGGCTCCTCCACAGCATCCCGCGGCACAAGCATGGTGTGGCACGCGATCCAGCGTTTGAAGAAGCCGTTTCTAGCTCAGTTGAAAAAACGGGCGGCAGAATGGAGCGGCTGTTCAGCAGAAAACCTTATTCCCGGCGCTGCAGGATTGCGTGACAAAAACACAATGGCGCTCGTAGTGACGTATAAGGAGCTGGCTGAAAAAGGCCCTTTGTCAGAGGAAACGGCATTTGAATTTCCAACAACGCCTGATCCTGTAGTGGGCGGCCATTTTCTTTACTCATTTGGAGCGGCTGCCGTTGAGGTGGAGGTAGATCTGTTAACAGGCGATGTCAAAGTGATAGATTGTGAGCATGCTATTGCGGCAGGTCCGGTTGTCAGTCCGCAGGGTTATCGAGGTCAAATTGAAGGCGGCGCTGCCATGGCACTCGGCTATACACTAATGGAGGAAGCGAAAATGACGGACGGCCGTTATGCGGCGGAGAATCTGGACCAGTATATCATTCCCGGTGTGAAGGATGTTCCAGATATGAAGCTGACCGCGATAGAAGAGCTGATGGAAGGCGATTCCCACGGTCCGCGCGGCGTCGGCGAAATCGGAACGATCGCCATCACTCCAGCTATTGTAAAGGCCATACATGATGCGGTCGGATGCTGGATAAATAAGCTGCCCATTTCAAGAGAAGAGCTGCTTGAAGCGATAGACAGAAAGGGGCTGAAGCAATGGACGTAAAAGAGACCGGGCCGTTTCCTGTAAAAAAGGAAAAATTTCGAATGACCGTAAATGGGCAGGAGCGTGAGGTGACAGCCATTCCCGCGGCTCGTCTAAGTGACCTGCTTAGAAAGGAATTTCAGCTGACCGGGACAAAGGTGTCCTGTGGAATCGGCCGCTGCGGAGCGTGCTCCATCCTAATCGACGGAAGGCTGGCCAATGCGTGCATGACGATGGCCTATCAAGCAGACGGACACTCCATCACAACCATCGAAGGGCTTCAAAAAGAAGAGCTGGATATCTGCCAAACCGCTTTCTTAGAGGAAGGCGGTTTCCAATGCGGCTACTGCACCCCGGGCATGACGATTGCCCTTAAAGCGCTGTTTGAGGAAAACCCGCATCCGGCTGAGGAAGACATAGAAGAGGGGCTGGCGGGGAATTTGTGCCGGTGTACCGGGTATGGCGGGATTATGCGGTCTGCTTGCAGGATTAGAGAAGAGTTGAACGGAGATAGACGGGAGTCCGGCTTTTAAAAGCCGGATTTTTTTAGCCTGACATTTTACTATGAAAAAGCGGTCAGACAGCGTGTGGGAAAACATACGGTACATTTTGTAGAATTGATAGCTTCAGCTTCACATAGCAAAGACGCCATAAAAACTTCTTATGGCGTCTGCCGGACAGGGAGGTGCTGATACCGCAGAGGATAGGCAAAGTCAAACTTAATAACCGCTAAAGAAAGAAGCTCCAACAATGATTAACAAAATGAATAGCACTACGATTAAAGCGAAGGAGCTGCCGAGACCGCTTGAATAACCAGAGTTTCCGCCAGAATTGTAGAATCCCATAATGTCACCTCCTTTAGTGGAGATAGAATAAGATATGCCAAACGATCATTTTCGACATAGATTTGAGTCTAAAAAAGAAAAAATGAATATTTTGTCTAAAGGTGTAAGAGAGATTAAACACTATTAAAACAGACTCAAATGATGCTGCATATCAGGGGGATGATGTTTGCGTTCTGTTTGGAAAAAAAGTAAATCATAAAGAAGGACCAACAGGGGATTTGTCCCTGTTGGCCTGGGTATGGCTGGATTAGGCTGCAGGCTTGCGGGAATGCGGCAAGAGATGGCTTGATTTTTTTATGATGTTATCCGCGGATATTATCCCAACGAAACAAACGGACAGCTGCAAAAGCCAGAAGTGCAGTTGAAGCGATTAAAATAAGATAGCTGAATAACACGCCAAGAGATGGATTGTCTCCATTTAAATAATAACGCAGAAGTTCTCCAAAGTAGGTGAGAGGGATAAATTTCGATACTGTTTCAAGCCAAGAGGGAAGCAGGTTCATCGGCATAATTAATCCGCACACGATTAGCAGAGGGGCCAGCATGCCACCTGAAAGCCCATTTACAGCTTCAATAGAGAGACGCATGCTTCCCACAGTATAACCAAGTGCAAACAGCATGAGAAGCCCGATAAGTGAAACAAGCATGATTTGAGGGATATTCTGTGCTTGTAACATTCCATTGAAATAAGCGATACTAAGCAGCGCAACAAGTTGAAAAGCTGCTAAAACAAAACGAGCGCATATTTGAGAAAGCACAAAGGTCAGCTTTGATGCTTCAGTTAAACCAATTAATCGCAAAGTTCCCTGGTCCCTCATTTGTATGATAGGAGTGGAAGTTCCGTTTATAGCAAGCGTAAAGAATGCCATCACAATAATGCCAGGAATGATAAACTCAAATAAATCTGTACCGACTCCCGTAGAGCTGGAGAGAACACCAAACATAATCAGGAATAGAAACGGAAAGGCGAGAACCATAAAAAAGGTTAAAGGATTTCGAATCAGTTCTTTTATATTCATGAATAGAAGCGCAGAAAAAGCACGTTTATTCATCATACCAAAACACCCTCTCGTATTTTCTTTCCCGTAAGCTTAAGAAAAACATCTTCCAAGGTTCCCTGTTCAATGCGGATGCTGGACCACTCTGCGTCAATCTGTTTGATAATCGAAGAAATTACATTTTTGGTAATGGGTTCGGCCACGATTTCAAGCTCGTAGCCAATAGGCAGTGTTTTTATTGAAGATTTTTTTATTTCAGGAATATTTTTCAATTGAGCCACTTTTTTCTGATCGGTGTACTTTAGGAACAAGCGCTGCTGAGGACAATGGGTTTGTATTAAATCTACCGGCGTTCCGAGGGCGGCAAACTTCCCGTTATTTAAAATAGCAGTACGGTCGCATTGTGTATAGGCTTCTTCCATTGAGTGTGTTGTTAAGAAAACACTTTTCCCATTTTCCTTAAGGGATTGGATAATATCCCAGATTTGCCGGCGTGAATGAGGATCTAAAGAGGCGGTCGGTTCATCTAAAAACAAAATATCAGGATCAGATATAAGTGCAATGCTGATCAGCAGCCTTTTCCTTTGCCCCCCTGATAGTTTGCGAGTGGGTTTGTTCATCATGTCTTCTAAACCTACTAGCTTTAATATTTCTTCAGGAGATCTTGATTTATTATATAAGGAAGAAAATAATTTCAAAGTTTCTCCTACTTTCAAATAAGGAAATAGAGTGGTTTCTTGAGGCTGAACCCCAATAAATGGACGGATTTTTTCAGGCTGTTTCAATGGGTTGTAACCCATCACTGAAACTTTGCCGCCGCTTGGTTTGCGCAATCCGATGATAGATTCTAAGATTGTTGTTTTCCCCGCTCCGTTCGGACCTAAAAGCCCAAAAACTTCCCCTTTTCTCAAATCAAAAGAAATTCCCTTTATGACTTGATGATCCTCGTAAGACTTATTTAGATTTTGCACGGTGATAGGTAAGCTGGACTTCATGTAACTGTCACACTCCTTTAATGTTTTGGATAGAGAATGTAGCCTTCTTTTCTCAGGCATAAGATATGCCTGGGACGTTTTACATCTTTCTCGATTAGTCGTCTCAGCCGATTAATATATACATACAATGCATTCTTTGTAGCGAACCCTTCCTCTCCCCACGCATATTTTATGAGTTTGGCTTTGGATACTGGTCTGCCGTTATTGACAGCTAAACAATGAAGCAAACGAAATTGAATTCTGGAAAGGGGAATAGTGGAATTTTCATTCACCAGCATTTCACGTTCAGAGTCTAATAACCAATCGCCAATTAGAAGCATTTCTCTTTTTGTGTAATTAATCTGAATCTCCTCCTTTAGATAAGACAACTGAGACGTATGATTTCATTAGCATATACGGGAGCAAAGACAATTCAGTTCAGATGAAAATGACAAAACTTATAAAATTAGGAAAAAAGTATTATTAATCTTAACGTATATTAAGGTTTTCGACATAGATCCAGATTGATATATCTAATATAATAAATTCATAGCATAGAATTTACGTTTTTTTGAAAAAATGGAGGTGCGTGAATGGCTCATTCGTTGGAAAAACTAGTACAGCCTTTAGGAGGATTTATAAACAGAGTATCTTCCCTCCCGACCTATCCGGGTGAACCTGATTTCCCAATTCAAGTTGCATCTACGGGAGATATTTCTCAGTCTCTGTCCCATATATCAAGCTTAAATCCGGGGAAGTCGTTGACGGGAGATATGGATGGTGCAGGAGGATCACTTCACGAAAAAGATAGTCGAATTAAAGCGATTGCTGAAGCATTAGAACGATATTCCAGCTGTGTGTATAGTGAGGAACAGTTTATTTGGGCAACAGCTGAGGAATTAGGGTCGAAAGCTTTAGATTTAAAAAAAATTCCCATCTGCTCAGAAACTGAACGATCTCATCCCCGCTGCCCGGTAAATAAACCATTATTAGATTCTCCGTTGAGGTGGGTAAAGGGCATGTCTCTTCACACACAAGAAGAGACATGGATTCCAGCCATCATGACCTATTTGCATTTGCCGGCTATGAGCCAAGGTGAGCGCTTTTGGCTTCCGATTTCGACCGGCTGTGCTGCACATACCTCTTATGAACAAGCTCTTGTAAATGCGATATGTGAAGTCATTGAAAGGGACGCGATCTCTTTAACTTGGTATCAAGAACTTCCTCTTCCTCACATCATCTTTGATAAAAAGCCAGATCAAGAAATGACTGAATTTTTAAATAAAACATTCGAGAATGGAAATATCAAGCAATATCTGTTCGATGGTACAACGGACTTAGGCATTCCAACCATTTATTCCTTGCAGCTGACACCCGATAATAAAAAACTGGCTGCCTTGATTATGTGTGCGACTGATTTAAATCCTCATAAAGCAATAAACAAAGTTATGAGGGAAGCCGCTTCTTCACGCATCGCCATGATGGCAGAGCGCCCTGCGCCGCAAGATATAGATGATTTCTACAATGTGTTCCACGGCGCGACCTATATGGGGAAAGCTGAAAGGCTGCATGCCTATGATTTTCTAGTACATTCGCCGAATCAATCCAATCTTTCAGAATTACCAAACCTTGAGCAAGAAAATGCGGGAGAAAATTTAAAATTTCTTTTAAATCGTCTTGAGGAAAAGGGACTTGAGGCATTTGCAGTTGATCTGACAACCGATGAAGCCATTCATGCTGATATGCGCGTGGTTCGTGTCATTATACCCGGCCTTCAGCCTTTGTCCTTCAGTTACCGCTGCCGTTTTTTAGGGCACCAGCGTCTTTATGAAGCAACAAAAGCGATGGGTTATCCGGTGAAAACGGAGAGCGAAATTAATGCTTGGCCTCAGCCGTTTGCTTAATAAGGAAGGAGATTTTATAAATGAAACCCATTCATATCATGACAACAGGAGACTTTGGCAGGGAAGTCGCACAGCAGCTTTCTAAAAAAATCGATCATATTGTGATTACGCCATTAAACGAGCCGCTCTACTTATTGCCGTCAGACCGTTTTCCATCTGCTCGATTGCATATCTTTGCCTCTTGGAAATCATCTTCTTTTATTTCAAAACAGCTCGACCAGCTTTGTTTTAAATGGAATGAACCGTGGCTTCCCATTACTATGGATCATCCGTATATCAGAATAGGCCCGCTTGTTATACCTGGTGAAGGGACATGCTACCATTGTTTTGAATCTCGTTATTTACAGCATTCACCGGTTCCTCAGTATGTCAAAAAAATAGATGCATATTATCATAGCCATCCAGACGCGGGACCAAAGGGATTTTTACGCAGCTTTGCCGGCTGGTCAGCCGTTTTCGCTTCGACAATTATAAAATCAATTGACGAGAATGAGCAATCACAATCTGGGCGAGTTTGGCAATTAAACATGCTGACAAGAGAATCCTTCAGTTCACAAACCATATCAGTGCATGGCTGCCCGAGATGTGGATTAAAACGCTCTGAAGAAAACCGCAGCGTGGCACAGTTATCTGAAGACCTTCAATCATTGTTAAGTCATAGAAGAGGGGAAGTGCTTACGAAATGAAACCTGCATCAGTCATGTCAGCTGAGCAAGTTGGCCATGCGGCTTACTTTGACCCGAATTTTCGATTGCCTAAAAAGCCGCGCTTAATCGCAAGTCTTCAAATGATTCCGGATCAAGATTCTATGTTATTTCATGGAACAGAACATTTGCAGGTGCTGAAAGGAAATGCTGTTACGCGCTTTTTGCCAAATCTAATACCATTTCTTAATGGTTCGTATACCATTAAAGATATTATGGCGGAGTTTGACCAATATTCTCCAAGAGACATCAGCAACATTCTTTCTTTATTGTTCATGCGCGGTTTGCTTGATGATGCGGAAGGTGATGAAGGGATAGATACAAGCTGTTTTGAGCCTGATGTTTACCAATTTTTTCAGCGAAGTACTGATTCGACAAGAGTAAACAGAAGTGCGGCAGAAGGATTACATAAATTGAAAACTGCTGAGATTCTGCTATTGACTGATTCAGAGCATGGCAAGATCCTTCATGAGGAACTTGTATATATGGGAGGAGAAAATGTTGTAACAGCACGGCTCTCAGATGAAGTGAACATCGATCATGCCGACCTTGTGATTGTCTTCTGCACCAATCCTTTGAACCACAAACAATTAAGGTCATTGGATCATATCTGCGATGAAAAGAATATTCCATGGATACTCACACGAGCAGCAGAAAATGTCGGTGTTCTGGGGCCATATTTTGAAAAAAATGAAACAGCCACTTATCGAGACTATCAAATAACAGTTGAATCAGAAGATGGCCAAGGCAAACCAAGCCTTGAACATATTGAAATGTGGGAATATTATTCTGCGGTTGAAATTGTTTATTTCATTACGAGGCTTGCTCCTTCTGCAACCGGAACAGAGTATCTCACATTCCGATTCGATGATTGGACGTGCACCAGCAAAAAGGTCCATCCAAGACCGGACGGCAGTTGCTGCACCGGCGACTCCGAGAATGAGCTTCATCCTGTATTGCAGTTTGAAAATGCAATTGCCTTTCCATCAAAACATTTGATTAACCCTAAAAGTCATCAAGTCCATTACAACCCAAAAAACTTGTTACTAACAAATGAAGCAAAAAGCTATCCGAGTGCTGCCTTATATGAGCTGCCGACCGAAGAGCTTTTGCCGCAGCCAAAAGGCGGTTTCCTGAAAAACAGAATACAGCCTATGTCTGGAAGAGAGGAATTGAATCTGGAAGCGTTAACTCGCTTATGTTTGACTAGCGGTGGGTTAAGAGACGCAGACAGCGGCCAGGCAACTGGAAAAGTGCAGAGGTGGGCGCCAACCGGGGGCAACTTGGGATCTTGCCAAATTTATATTCTTGCCCTGTCGGTAAACGGGCTAGATCCTAACTGCTACTTTTACCAGTACTTGGATCACTCGTTGGCAAAAGTCGGTCCATCATTAACAATAGAAGAAATCAAGAAGAAAATAACTGATATAACAGGCCTAAAAGAAGACAATCTTCCAAAGGCGCTTGTTCTCTTGACAGGGGCTTATGAAAGAGTTGCCAGCAAATACAATGGTTTTGCTTATAAAGTCATTCATTTAGATGGAGGGGTCGCTCTATCACAAATGCAAGCTGTATCTGCAGGTCTCGGGATAAAAGTAAATACAATTGATCAGTGGAATGAGCAAGCGCTTTTATCCTGTTTTGGAATCGATCCTAAAAAAGAACCGGTAATAGCTTTAGCCGGATTAGATGACGGATGGTGATGACAATGGCTTCTTTTGAACCATTTCAGCTGATAGACAAATTAATCGAAGAAACGAAAACCTTTCATTTTGACTGCGAAATCGATCGTGCCGTAGAGGGACAGCAACAAGAGAACTTGAATACAAGGGAATCATGTCTGCTGCCGGAAAAACAATTTGAAGGCAAAGAACTTTTTCACATATTGAAAGAGCGTACCGCCACTCGATTTTATGATCAGCATGCAATTGATTTGAGTGATTTGGGGACGATTTTAGCGACGGTCAAAGAAGAAGATAATAGAAATTGGGCGCGCCAGATCGGCCAGGGAATTGATATTACGGTTTCTGTTATCGCGTGGCGTGTCCAAAATCTGCGGTGTCCATTCTTCTATGATTATTGTGCCGAAACGCATTCTTTAAAGCCTATGGGCGAGATACCGGAACAAGAAAAAGCGGATGACTGGTTTCTCCAAAAAGAATTTGTGTATGCTCCTGCCATTATCATCATTAATGGGACAATGAATCAGGCGGTAAAGCAGTACGGCGGACACGGCTACAGGCATTTGATGGTGCGCGGCGGCGCAGCGGCTCAAAATGCTTGGCTTTCTGCGTTAACACTTGGACTTCAGGGAACGATTTTTGCTGGCGCCCTTCCTAGACCGCTAAGGGAATACACGCCTATTGACGGCCGATATCGGACTCAACTGTGCGCGTTCTCATTTGGAAAACCGCTATCTTTTTCTGAAAAATAAACCTTCTTCAAAGCACATAACTTGAAAGGAGGTGATAAAGATGGAAGAGAAAAAAGTTGAATTGGAATTATTTGCAGAAGAGCTTGAAACGCAAATGGATTTTACAATGGGGCCATTGTCGACTTGGGCTTCAGCCACAACTGTTGGCTCAGCTTCGTGCCCTGGAAGCACAGCGGGGACGGCATCAACGGCATCATCACTTTCTGGATAATAATACATTCATTATTTAAATCCAATAAAAGGAGGTTTACTAATGAAAGAGAAAAAAGAGTGTGAACTGGAACTTTATGCTGAAGAAATGACAGAAATTCAATCATTATCTGGTTTCACTACATCTGCAACATTCGGTACAGTTGGATGTGCGGGTTCATCGGCTTCTACGGCCGGCACGATCTCATCATACGGCGGATAATAAGGGGGAATGAAAAATGGAAAAGGATAAAACTCTTGAATTGGAGCTTTTTGCAGAAGAACTGCCGGAGCAAGTTGATTTAGCAACGATTGCGGCATCTTTCAGTTCTACGTCATCAGTCAGTACGGCTTCATGTCCGGGAACAACAGCAGCTTCAGCCGGCACGATCAGCTGCTACGGTTGATTCAAATAGGAGATGTGTATGTTGAAGGTTAACTGCGAGCAAACAGAAAAACTGGAACTCTTTGCAGAGGAGCTGCCGGCCCAAGTGGACATGTCGTCTATTGTCTCGACGATGTCGACAGGAGCTTCCTATGCATCGTGGACGACGTTTGTCTCCACAATAGCTACCATTTCAACGGTAAATTAGGATGTTATCAACCGAAAAAACATGAGGCGGTGACATTATGTCTGAAAAGGATACTACTATTAAAACATTGGAATTATACGCTGAAGAGCTGCCGGCCCAAGTGGATTTGGCGACTGTTGCAGGAACAGCTAGCACTGCTTCCTCTTTTACAACAGCTTCATGTCCGGCAACTACAGCGTCAACTGCTGGCACAGCAAGCAGCTACGGGTGATCAGCCCTTATTTAGACAAGTAAGGCAAGTGCCTGTTGCGAGCAGGCGCATGTCTTACTTTCCTTTATCTATTATACCGTATTTGTATGTTAATAAAAGGAGTTTAATGATGCCATGAACAACGGTCAAGTTCAATACCAGTACGATGAAGAACTATTGGTCAATCCCCTCTATTTAGGTGAAGGAGTCGAGTTGTTAATAGGCGCCAATGAAGAACCCATGTTGTTTGACAAACAGAATGGGAAATATATCAGGCTTTCAAAAGTTGGCTTGGAGATTTTTCACTTAATGGATGGTTCAAACACGGGCCAGGATATAGTGAATCAACTTGAAAAAAATTATGCAAATTACGGTAACTTTCCTGAAATTGTCTATATGTTTTTTTCATCTTTAAGAAAAGCCAATGTCTTAAATATAAAACCGCTGCCTGAACATCAGGTGAAGCAGGCAATTCGCCGCGCAGCTGATAAACCGATGCTTCGATTACCATTGGCGAAGTCTCTCAATAAATCAACAGAAACACTGCTTCATCTTTACCATTCTATTCCCAATATGCTTCAAAAAATAACCTTTTATATTCTATTTTTTTGTGCCATTTCTTCCTTTATTATGCTCAATGTGACAGGAGGATGGCAGATCGAATGGTCTTCCATCAATTGGATTTTTTTGGTTTGTGTCATTGCTTTTCATTTGATTATTCATGAAATGGCTCACGCCTTAGTAACGAAAGCTTACGGTATCACCATACGGGAAGCGGGTGTCGCTCTGCTCTATTATTTTATTCCAGTTGCGTACGTTGACCGGACAGACACCTACCGGCTCAAAAGCAAGAAAAGCAGAATTCATATCGCGCTAGCCGGGCCGTATTCAGATTTGTTAGCTTGCGGTTTGTGGGCAGCCGTCTCAATGTTGGCTCCTCAAGGCACTATAAGCGAGACAGCGCACCTTATTTCATTTTTGCAAATCCTTTTTGTTCTTAGTAATTTGAATTTACTGCTTCCTACTGATGGATATCACGCGGTAGAGGCTGCTGCAGGGGAGTTATCACTGAGAAAAAGAGCCTTAACATATTTGCTGCATGTAAGCACGTTTAGAAAGCCTCCTGCTTACTTACAGCATGTGGCGAAAAATAGAAAAATCATTTACGTTACCTACAGTTTAGTCTCACTTACTTATCTTTTCTGTTTGCTATCGGCATTTTTCTTTCTTTTACGAAATGCATTTGGATATATGGGGTGATGTATCATGAAAGGGCATGTAGCGCCTTTTGTTATGCTGAGGGCTGCCGGGGGCAGTATCGATAGCTTGGCATGTGTTGATGTAAAACAGACATCTGAAAATATAGAAAAGATTTTGAATTTGGAAACAGAAATTGAAGTAATGAAGGAGCCTCTAAGCGACATTTTCTTTCATCTGATTTCCTGTCTCAACGATGATGAAACGAACTTTCTTCGTTTTCTTTTAAAAGTAAAACGAGATATCTTTAACAGCCGTCCTTTTCAAATTGATGATAAAAATAGAAGTGAACTGCAGAAACGATTGACTGTTTCTGATTATAAATTATTTAACCGCTGGTATATGGCCGTTCACGACAGACAAAGGTATATGGAAGATACCAAACTAATTTTTGAGAAAGAGATTGAAGAGGCTGGCCAACATTTAGCGAATGAAATGGAAAATGAAGAATGGCAAAAAGGATTGGCGCTGGCAAATCCGAAATATCTATCCGCTTATAACAAGAAAAAGGCTAAACTATGGAGGCCCCACAAACAATACGCACGCACCAGTATGTCTTATTTAGGAAGAATAACGATGAAAACAAGCCCATTCAGTACGTTTACCAAGATTGGCTTGACCTCTTTTTCAGCTGATAACACGCCTCCTGATACAAATAATCAAAAAACGAACTTTTGCAGCATTTCTAAGTCAATATGCAGTGAACTTATTTTTGAGATGGCGCAGCATAACGAATTATCCCAGTACTTGTACTACGAAAAAAATCAAACCCTCCACACTGATAAAAAGAACAATATGCGGCTGCTGAAAAGCTCTTACACCATTTTAAACGGGTTTGCATGGCGTGAAGATAAGATGGTGTCAGAAGAAATTTCGTCAGAAGAACAATTGAAGGTGATCAAATCTCTCCGTTCAGGGAGTTATGCGGAGATACAGGAATTGCTGAAAAATACTTCTTTTACAATACCTGACTTGTCAGCTGAACAATGGATCAAGCCGGTACTTCCTTTTTCAAGAAAAACAGAAAAGCCTTTGCTCAGTTTATATCATTTCTTACAGCCGATACAAACCCAAAAAGCAAGAAGGATAGCAAGAATTGTGAAATGGATGAACCATTGTGTAGAGGAGCTTGCGAAAAGCGGGCCCAAGCAAAGACTGCGCTATCATCAGTTCATTTACAGACTGTCAAAACGTGCATTCAGTGAGCTTACGGATAAAATACCGAAAAGTGTAGTAACTGAAAAGCTTGTTTACGAAAATGTGAAATGTATAGAAGATCACCCGCCGTTAGGCCAGCAGGTCAAACGTGATTTAGAACAGCTTTCTGGACAGTTGAGAAAGCATCAATTCCGGACCCATCTCTATGATTTGTTGTGTGAGCACTTCATAGAGATGTATGGGGAAGGAGGCGTATGCCATGACATTCAGGAGTTTTTGTATCAGTTTGAAATGAGGAAAGATAGGCCCCGGCTGATTAAAAATGCCTTGCGGAAAGATAAAAAGACAGCTGTAAATCTGGAGGAGTCCAGAGTGTTTGCCCCGTGCAGCGGCAGCTCAGTTCCCCCAAGTGCGGTTGTGTTTTATCAATTAGCAGCAAATAATGGCAGTAAAGACATTTCCAATGGTGACTACCAGCTTGTTATCAACCAGATCAGTTCCGGTCTGGGGCTGGTACTCCGCTTTCAATCAATGTTTAATGAGGATCAGAGAAATTTAAACAGTCTTACAAAGCGATGGATTCATGTGATGAACCCTCACTCAGATATCGTTCATTTTCCGATGATCTCAGATTTCAGCAATTTGCAAACTGATCCAGGTATTACAGCACAGTCCTTAAGGTGGCTTGGTGAAAATCCAACAGCAGATCAAAATGATCTTTTGTTAAAGGATCTGTTATTGGTGCATGATCCGCGCGGTACGCTGGCATTTGTAAACAAAGAGGGGCGCCCTGTTGCTCCTATGTATTTTGGTGCTGTGCCACAGCACATGATGCATGGGCTTGTCTCATATTTATTTACCATTATGAACCCATGGATTAATGCTTACCAAACCAATTGGGTGACATCACCACTATTTCCTAAATCACCTCCGCCGGAAAAAGTAGAATTTCATCCTCGTATGCAGGAGGGGAGGATTGTACAAAGGCGTGCCCGCTGGCGGATCCCGGTATTCTTATTCCCTTTAAAAGAGAATCGAGAGAGTGACTATGCATACTTTATACGAATGAAAGCATTTCAAAAGAAGTACAGCCTTCCGGATGAGGGTTTTCTTTCTGGAGAGAGAACAAGTGTGATGCTGAATCCAAAACAAAGAAAACCAATGTATCTGAATTTCAATAGCTACCATTCTATCGCAGCTGCTGTAAACACGATTGTTGAAGATGACCTTTTGTCTATAACATTCACTGAAGGACTTCCTAATCGCCATCAGCATTGGCTGGAAAATGCTGAAGGGCGCGTAATTGCTTCTGAGTATATGTCTTTATTCCAATGGCCAGTTGAGAAAAAGCAAGAATCGGCTATAGCTAATGAGAAAGGGGTTTTTATATGAAGGAATGGGTGTTTTACAGCATTTATGTGCCGAGGGCTGAGTATTTAGAAAATATTATCATTAACATTGTAACGCCGATTGTTAAGCAGGTAAAAGACAGTGTTCAAGTACATAAGTGGTTTTTTATCAGATACATTGATATGCAAGGGCCTCATATCCGTTTGCGTTTTTTAGTAAATGAAGACGACATTGATATCGTTGAAGAGATTACGGAAGAGCAACTGAACAGCAGTCTATCTAAAGTCCTGGCTGAACCTCTTTCAGAAATGAGCCGGCTGCTGCCTGTCAAAACCGATACTAGAAATTTTGAATCCGGATTCCAACAAGAGGAATATGAGCCGGAGTATGAAAAATACGGCGGCATCCAAGGCGTTAATATAGCTGAAGACATCTTTCAGTCTTCGAGTGAATTGGTTCTTTCATTATTGAATGATCCTGGATTTAAAGATCATGACCGTTTTGATTTCGCTCTCTTTCTTATGAAAAAAACAGCGGAACAAGCTTCTTTATCAGCAGACCAAACACAGGATCTTTGGGAAAGTATGCTGCATTATTGGAGCGGAGCTGATTATACTGATGGAATAACCTATAAAACGAAGCTGAAGGAGGCTGCGGAAAAACGGATTGATGTAATAAATGTTGTCATAGAAAAAATGCACTCTAACCCTTTTGTCACCAAGTCAACGAATGGGTACCAAAAACTGCTGGAGAGTGCTTTTTCACAGATACAAGAGTCCGATAAGATTAGAACGTCTGCTTCCCATCTAGCCTTTCACTATATTCATATGATGAATAACCGTTTAGGGGTGTGGCCGATAGAAGAGGCTTATCTCGGAGCTTTGCTCGCGCAAATATCTAAAAACACAACTGATATAAAATAATAAAAAAGAACTTCAGCTGTTGGGCTGAAGTTCTTTATTTCCGCTTGTTTTTATGATAAACCGAGTTAAAAGTAAACATGAACAAAAAGTAGGCGCCTGCCAGACTTAAAAAACCAACAGGGTATTGAAGCAGCAGAAGACCTCCACCAATAAACAGGATCGTTGCTGCTAAAATAATGATCCAATATAAAGAGAATTTGTTTTTATTTTGCTGTTCTTGGGTCTTGGTAATGGCTGTTTCCTCCTTACTGATATGTTGAATACCGTATTTATAGATGTGGATCAATTGTACAAGCCGTCCTAACAATAAAATCGAGGACACGGAGATCCAGGTGAGAGAGTTAACCAAAAAAGCGAGCTGAAGTGTGTCTTGGAAAGGGGTGCCGCCCGTTTCGAATCTCACAATCAATAATACGCCTGCACCAATTAGAAATAGAATCCCTAAAAAAAAGACAAACACATTATAGCTGTCAAAACGATTCCATTCGCCTAAAAATCTGCAATGTTTTGCAATCAGCGAATATTTCCGTTTAGGGTTCTGTGGAAGTGAATGTACGCCAATTGAGTTTAAAATCTGCCGATTAAATGCAGACCCCATGACTCCACCTAGTGTACCGACAGTAAGAGCTGCCGCGCCGCTTATTAGTCCTATCACCGTACCGCTTGTCATATGATCACCTTCCTAAGAATAAGAAAAAAAGTATTTGTGCTGCTATGCTCCCGGATAAAATCGGCAAAATCGTCACCACTTGAGCAACAGAACGGAATGAGAAAAGGTCTGGAAGCTGCCAGCTAGGATAAGCTAGCCAATGGCTCAAACGGTCAAACCAAGTAATCGGTGGAGAAGGTGGTTTTAACATATGTTCTGGAAGAGACAGGCGGTTCATATCCAGGAATTCGTTCAGCTTGGGCATGTGTTCTTGTAATCCTTCAATCATGCTTTTCACTTCATCGTGCTCATTCATGAGTCCTTCAGCTCCTTTTCAATGGATTTGTTCAGCTTCTTTAGAGAATAATGAAGCTTGGATTTGACTGTTCCTTCCGGTATGTTGAGAATGTGAGAAATTTCTTTGCCTGTAAACCCTTGATAGTAGGCGAGAATCAGAATTGATCGCTCTTTGTCAGGCAGCTGTCCCAAATACTGTTGAATCAATATTTTATTTTGTATATTTTGCTCAATGGTGCTCTGGTGCTTTTCCGAATAATCGTCCAATTCCATCTGCTGCCATTTGAATTTAGAATGCTTTCGGTAATAATCAATACATAGTCTGTGAGCGATTTGATGGAGCCAGGTACGAAAGCTCGCTTTTTCGCTTTTATAGCTGCGGCATTTTACATATACCCGGATAAAAGTTTCCTGCAGAAGATCTTCAGCTGCCTGTTTTTGACGGATGTACAGAAATATAAATTGATATGTTTTTGGAGCGTGACGGGCATATAAACTGTTGTAGGCCTCCATATCCTTTTGTTTTACTTTTTCCATCAATTCTTCGTCAGAAAGAATGTCCATACCCCACCTCGAAACTTGGTTTCGTTACTATATACGGCTGCTGGCTGAAAAGAGTTCAAAAAATGAAAAAATAAAGAAGATAAGTGATGGCAATAGATGTGAGAAGAATACTGTCTTCATGATTATAACAGGAAAAAAATGAAAGTGCCCGGTCGTGAAGACCGGGCTTGACATGTTAACTCCCCCTATACACCTGATAACCAAACGGCGACAGCAAAAGCGGGATATGGTAATGCGCATCTGGATCTGCAATGTGAAAACGGACGGTGACGATGGTTAAAAACGGCTGATCGGCTGCGTTCGTGTTTTTACTCGCAAAATAGTCTCCTGCATGAAATTCCATCACATATTCTCCGAACATCAACTCTTCATCAGCCAGCAGAGGGATATCGACTTTTCCGTCCTTGTTAGTGTATATCTCTTTCATTATACTTTCGCCCAGCCGCTTCAATTCAATTTTGACGTTCGCCGCCGGTTTGCCGCAGGTTAAATCTAAAATATGGGTGGTCAGCTTTCCCATCAGGCTTTCAGGCTCCCTGCGGTTTCAGCAGCTTTCTGTTTTTCTTTCTCGGCGTCTTCTCTTGTCACGGTAAAGCGCTGGAAGCCGAATGGCGGGCGCGGTTCGGTGTAGACTTTTCCTTTTGAACCCGGGATTTCTTCGACAACTGTATCCCATGTGTGATTTTGAGATTGGAAGCTGACATCAGTGAGCTGCGGGAACCTCGCTAATATTCTGCAGCCGATGTGATAGATTAAGTGTTGGATTGAAGGGGTTTCGAGCTCGTGAAAAACGGTGCTCGCCAAGTCGCGGACTTGTTCAGCCGCGACGTAGCGGGCTGGTTCAGAAGCATATGCGTCATTGGTGTTTTCATACTGCCAGCTGATGTTTAAATAGACAAACAGGGGGCGGTTGCCGTCTTCGGGAAGAGTCGTATATTCGTCCCGGATGAAGCCGGCGAAGGAGTTGCCGCTCACCTTAACGAGCTGAAGATCCATGATTTCGCTGTATTGTTCTGTAATCGTGATGGTATTCCCGCTGCGTTCGGCTTTCAGCACAGAGCGGCTTCGTTCATTGCGTGATCTTCTGAAGACAAGGCGGCTTGCGGTGAGCTCTTTCTCCTCGTATGCAGGCATTGCTTCAAACGGAATGTCTTCGCCAGTCAGAGCAATCGTGTCCATATGAGAATAGGTATCTAAAAATCGGTGAGCTACATAGTGTAGGAACCCCTCGATTGTCGTTCCTTCATAGGATGCGAGATGGCGCTGGATAAAGTTTTTCATTGAATCCGTTGCCACGACGAGAGTGTTGTCTCCGTCTGTAAATGATGGCAGGAAGGCGTCTCCGCCAATTTCGCATGTCACATCAACGCCAACAATGGTATTGTCTCTCCCGGTAAAAGATGATTCTGGGATTTGCTTCACTCCAGTGAGCGGTTTTAAAAACGTTCGGTATGCAAATACATTTCCTTTGCCATAAGACATGGTTCTTTTCATTTGCGTCTCTCCTTTTTCAGTGATGATGTCAGCCAGGCGAAAGCGGGCGATTCGGTAAATTTCTATAAGAGCCTGCTGGAACTCCGATTCCCGTTCGTTCTCAAGCCTTTCCAGCAGGGCTTGGTGAATGTCCTGTTTCGTCTTTCCCTTTACCGCTAAAATAAAAGGAAAGCCGAAGCGATCATAATAGTGTTCGTTCAGCTTGAGAAACTCCTCGTATTCCTGCTGTTCCAGTTTGCTGAGCCCTGCGTTCTGCTGCTCTTTTATCGACTCACTGCTCATTGTTTTCTTTGTTCCGAGCCGGGGGTGCTTATTGATTACCTCAAGCTGTGTCTCGCGATCCGCGGCTTTTACAATACCGGTCATTTTGCGGTGAAGATCAGAAAGGGACGAAAACGGCCGTAATGCCGCGGATCTCTCCGCAATCCATGAGGAGTGTTCAAAAATAGAGCCAAGTGTGTCAGTCAGTGTTTGTGTGTCCATTTGGTTCAGGTCATCCATTGTGAGCATTGGCATCTTCCTTTACGTTTTTATGTCTGAGCCATTCGGCTGTTTGGCTTGAAAAAAAGCGTGCAGTGCTATGGCTGTCAAACTGCCGATCACGATTCCGCTTCCCGCCAAGACTGATGCGGCGCCCGGAAGTGATGAAAACAGCGCGGGAACAGTTGTAGCGCCAAGCCCCAAGCTGACGGAAGAGGCGATAATCAGCAGGTTGCCTTGTGAATCGAAGTCGACGCTGGACAGCATTTTGATCCCGTACGAAATGACCATGCCGAACATGACGATCATTGAGCCGCCGAGAACTGGGGTGGGGATCACTGTTGTCAGTGCCGCGGCTTTTGGAACAAGCCCGATTGCCATCAGCATGATTCCTGTGGTGGCGACGACGTTGACACTTTTTATCTTTGAAAGCTGAACGATGCCGACATTTTGCGAGAAGGCTGTATAGGGAAACGCGTTAAATAAGCCGCCTAGCATAATCGCAAGGCCTTCCGCCCGGTAGCCCTTTTCCAGATCCTTCTCCGACAGCTGGCGGTTTGTGATATCGGCAAGCGCAAAGTAAACACCCGTCGATTCGACGAGACTGACAAGCGCAACGAGAAGCATCGTGACAACAGCCGGCAGTTCGAAGACAGGCGGTCCGAAATAAAACAGAGACGGAACATGAAGCCAAGATGCCTCCAAGACCTCAGAGGAATTGACCTTTCCCATGAAGTATGCAGCCGCTGTTCCTGCGATCATACCGAGCAAAATCGCTATGGAACGGATAAAACCTTTAAAGAAATAAAACAGCAATAAGATAAAAGCTGTGACGCTAAACCCGAGGAGGACGTTGTCCAGTGAGCCGAATTCTTTGCTTCCTTCACCTCCGGCCAGGTTATTCATTGCCGTCGGAATCAGGCTGATGCCGATGATCATGACGACTGATCCGGTTACGGCAGGCGGAAAAAAACGGACAAGCTTTCCAAAGAAGCCCGCGGCTAAGACGACAATCAGCCCTGCGGCGATAATGGCACCATATATCGCTGAGACACCGTAAGTGCTGCCGATAGAAATCATCGGGCCGACTGCGGTAAACGTGCATCCGAGCACAACGGGGAGGCCGATGCCGAAATACCGGTTTCTCCAGAGCTGCAAAAGAGTCGCCGCCCCGCACATGAACAAATCGATCGCAATTAAATACGTCAGCTGCCCTGCATCCAGTCCGATCGCCGCTCCGACGATCAGCGGAACGAGAATGGCTCCCGCATACATGGCGAGCATGTGCTGAAGCCCCAGCATCATCAGCTGAAAGGCATTATGCTGTTTCTTCATCTTTTTTACACCTCTTTTTCTAATGCAAGTGTATGTTCTAATACCGGAAGTTCAGTTTTCTGAGTTGTTTTGTCTTTTTTGCCGCGCAAGCTGAAAAATAGATTCAAAAAGATAGCGGTCAGGCTGCCAGTGATGGTGCCGTCACTGACCAGAATTCTGATCGGAGCGAGGAATTCAACAAAAATCCCAGGGACGGTGCTGGCGCCGATGCCGAGTGCGATTGAGCATGCGATGGTCAGGAGGTGGTATTGATTTGTGAGATCCGCTGTGCTGAGCATTTTGACGCCGGAGGCAATCACCATGCCGAACATGACGACGGTTGCGCCGCCAAGCACAGCAGCAGGAACGGCAGAAGCAAGGGCAGCAATCTTCGGAATCAGTCCGAGACAGACAAGGATAAAGCCTGCGGTAATCACGACGTTTCTCGTTTTTACCTTCGTCAGCTGCAATAAGCCGGCGTTTTGCGCAAAGGTATTATAAGGAAAGGCATTGAACAGCCCGCCGATGAGAATGGCGATTCCCTCCGCGCGATACCCTTTGACGAGGTCATTTTCAGTTAAAGGTCTGCCGCATATCTTTCCGATTGCGTAGTAAACGCCGGTTGATTCCACAATAATGACGATTCCGACGATCAGCATCGTTAAGATCGGGCCAATTTCAAACGCAGGAGCTCCGAAATAAAAAGGCTTCGGGATTTGGAAGAACGGTGCTTCTGTAACAGAAGAAAAGCTGACTTTGCCCATGATCGCTGCTGCCGCTGTACCGGCGACGATGCCGATCAGAACGGACAGTGTTCGGGCAAATCCTTTGAGAAAGCGGTTGAGGACTAAGATCAGAACAAGGACACCGACAGAGAGAAGAAGGTTTTCGAGCGAACCGTATTCGGGGTTGGCGCTGCCGTTTATTTTTTCGCCGCCAGCCATATTTTTCACACCTGTCGGAACTAGTGAAAGGCCAATCAATGTCACAACCGTACCTGTTACGACAGGAGGAAATAACACAGTCAGTTTGCCGAAAAAACGCGCAAACAAAAAGATGAACACACCGGCCGCGATGATAGAACCGTAAATCGTGTGAATGCCGTAATTGGCGCCGATTGCAATCATCGGGGTGACGGCCACAAATGAGCTGCCAAGCATGACGGGAAGCCCGATGCCGATGTATGCTCCGCGCAAGGTTTGCAAAAGCGTCGCGACGCCGCACGTTAACAGGTCAATCGCCAATAGGTAGGACAGCTGTTCAGTTGTTACATTCAGCGCCCTGCCGACAAGCAGGGGCACCAAAATCGCACCTGCATACATGGCCAGCACATGCTGCAGGCCAAGCGTAAACACCGCAAACGATCTTTTTTTCATCATAGTCCCTCCTCGTATGTGAACTTTAGTAACATGATATCGTGCCGATTGAGGAGTGTCATTGGATACAGTAGCCGAAAAAGACAGGTGTAATTGCTGAAAGTGACGAAAAATGATTGATTTTGTAAGAGAATGTGACAAACGTTAGCTGATCAGCCGCTGCATACGTAAGGCAAGCCGCAAACGCATCGTTGTTTCTGGATCTTTTAAGCTTTTCCCCAGCAGCTCTTCGCATTTTTCAAGGCGGTAAATGACCGTATTGCGATGAACGTACAGACGCTTGGCCGTCTCTGAAATTTGGCAGTGTGTCTCTAAATAGACGGAAAGCGTATGAAGAAGGCTTTGGTCCTCCTGCTGTTTTTCAGCAAGGCTCTGAAGCGTGGAGTTGTAAAATTTCTTCAAATCCTCAACCGGGAGCAAGCGCAGAAGCTCAGGCACATCTTTTGCGTGATACACCTGGATAAATGCGGTGCTTCTAGACAAATGCCCCGATTGCAGAGCATCAGAAGCTTCTGTGAACGCGTCGGGAACATCAATGAGCTTTTGGCAGATATTGCTGATGCCAAAGGACACGGTTCGTTTAAATTGAGCGCTGACCTGTGTTTGGAACTGTTCTAAAAAGCTGATCACCGAGGCGTGCATTTCACTCCAGCTGTCTGTCGCCTCGATGAGAATAATGCCGACGTTTCCTTTCATAAAGAAGTGAGGCGGAAACGGGAAGGCCGATAACTCACCCTCAAGAAATTCGAATACGCTGTCGGAAGCGAGCTGATTTTCTGTAAAGCTGATTGATTCGTCATTGCGATCGAGTTTGCCGGCAATGCACATGTATTTTTGATCCCAGCGCAGCTTGAATTCTTTCGCCCGGTTTTTGATTTCGTCATCTGAAGAAAAGGACCGCTCAATAAAATTGTTAAAAAACTCATTGCGCGCCCGCCGGCTGAACTGCTTCAGCGCATTTTCCTTCAGCAGTTCAAAGGAAATGACGTTGGCCGCTTGTTCAATCGTGAGGATCAGTCCTTTTTCGCCGGCCTGCACCATGTCCGGTATCAGCAGATATCCGCAGTTTTTTTCGTGATTATAAATAGGCAGGACAGAATATGTTTTCTGATCTGAGATTGTAGAGAAACAAGTGAAAAATGGCCCGGATACGGTATTCAGGGTGCCTTTCAGTTTTTCGGTTTCAACTGAAATTTGATGAGACGCTGACAGCATTTTAGCATGCTGGTCTAGAAGCAGCACGGGAAGCTGAAGGAGGTCTGACACCTTTTTGAGCAGAGATTGCAGCCCCTTGCCGCTCATAATGTGGTTTGTGAATTTTTTGTGCGCGTAAATGGCTTGCTGCAGCTCGTTAGAACGCATATCGAGAATATGGCTGAGAGTGGCATTCACAATATCGCCGAGGCGGATGTGTTCCGGAAGCTCAATGATCGGGAACGCATATGAATCGGCCAGTTCGACGATTTCCTTCGGGATATCTTCCAGATAGCGCTTTGTTTTAATGCCGAGGCCCGCGCAGCCGCGTTTTGCCATTTGCCGAATCAGTTCAGATAATTGATGCGGGTGATCCTTCAGGTGATAGGCGGTGGTGACGAGCAATTCATTCTTATGCAAAAAGTCTGCGATATCCGGAGCGTCCATCATGTTGACATGCTGAACCTCCCTTTCCCCTCCTGCTTTTCCAGCGATTAAATTGGCGTTTTCAAAAGCCGGTATTTTCATCACATCAAAAATATTCATAGCGCATTCTCCTTTTCTATAAAAACATTGGTTAAGATGAATAATTTTCAATAGGAATTCTAGCGGTTTTGCTGATGTAATACGATCATAGTAGCAGTAAACTGTTGAAAATAGAACTGGTTGTGTGACATAAACTGACATGAAAAATCGTCATCCTTACATGGGGGGATCAATATGGCTTACGATATGGTCATAAAAGGTGCGAAGGCAGTTACGCCAGATGGCGTTACAGAAGCTGATATTGCAGTTCAAAACGGTGTCATTGTCGAGATAGGTTCTGACATCGAAGCAAGCGGGGCGGAAATCATCCAGGCAGACGGGACATACGTGTTTCCTGGTGCGATAGACTGCCATGTTCATTTTAATGAACCGGGCAGGGAAGATTGGGAGGGATTTGAAACAGGTTCTCAAATGATGGCCGCAGGCGGCTGCACCACCTTTTTTGATATGCCGCTCAACTGCATTCCATCAACCGTGACGGCAGAGCATCTTCTCGCAAAAGCTGAGCTGGGCAGGCAAAAATCTGCCGTGGATTTTGCGCTATGGGGCGGGCTTGTGCCAGGCCATATCGAGGACATCCGTCCGATGGCTGAAGCGGGAGCGATCGGGTTTAAAGCGTTTTTATCAAAGTCAGGCACTGATGAGTTCCGCTCTGTTGACGAACGGACATTGCTCAAGGGCATGGCAGAAATCGCGGCTGCAGGAAAAATCCTCGCTCTCCACGCGGAAAGTGATGCGATCACAAGCTACTTGCAGATGGTTTTGGCCAATAAAGGAAAGGTGGACGCGGATGCGTACGCCGCTTCCCGCCCGGAGGAAGCAGAAGTTGAAGCGGTGTATCGCACGATTCAGTATGCGAAGGTGACAGGCTGTCCGGTTCATTTTGTCCATATCAGCACGGCGAAAGCGGTCCGGCTGATCAGAGAGGCGAAACAGGAAGGGCTCGATGTTTCGGTCGAGACATGCCCGCATTATGTCTTATTCAGCCATGACGATTTACGGGAAAAGGGCTCTGTCGCGAAATGCGCGCCGCCGCTCCGGTCACCGCAATCGAAGGAAGCGCTGGTCGAGGCGCTCATTGCGGGGCACATTGACATGGTTTCCTCAGACCATTCCCCTTGCCGTCCATCCTTAAAGCGGGAGGACAATCTGTTTTTATCATGGGGCGGAATCAGCGGCGGGCAGTTCACTTTATTAGGCATGGTGGAACTGGCGCTTGAACATCAGATTCCGTTTGAAACCATCGCAGAATGGACAGCGGCGGCACCTGCGAAACGATTCGGCCTTCAGAAAAAAGGGCGGCTTGAAGCGGGGTGTGATGCGGATTTTGTGCTCGTCAGCATGGAGCCGTACACTGTCACTAGAGAATCGATGTTTGCAAAGCATAAAATAAGCATTTACGAAGGACATACATTTCCCTGCCGTATTTCGGCCACTTACAGCAAAGGCCGGTGCGTGTACAATGATGGGGAAAAAGTCAGCGGAATTGACGGAGCGCTGGTCGTTCCTTCGTAAGCCCGGCGGATTTTACCGCCGGGTTTTTTGATTTCTGCCGTTCTTGTTTTTAAAATTTCATCAACGTGGTATCTTTTTTAAAAGGAGGCGGAGGCAGTGGAGCATGTCAAATACATACTTAAGCAATCTTGGTCTCGCCATACAAGCTCTAAATGGACGGAAGAATGCCCGTCATGCGGCCAATGCGGTGTGACGGCACTGGTGATTCAGGATCAATTCGGCGGCGCCATTCTGAAAACAAGAGTCGGTGAGAGCTGGCATTTTTATAACAGCTTCAATGGTGTGGTGTACGATTTTACGAGTGAGCAGTTTCAGGCGCCTATTGAATATCAGCATATTCCTTCCACAAGAGAAGAGGCGTTTTTAGATACGAATGAGGAACAATATCAGCATTTGAGTTCTGCTTTTTCCCGCCATATGAACAGCATTTCCGAGGAAACCTGAAAACACGTGTGATAAACTGAAAGAGAGGTGAATGAGTGTGATTTATATTGGACTGACGGGATGGGGGGATCATGACAGCATCTATCCGCCGAAGACGGCCAGCCAGAAAAAATTGCAGGCCTATTCCTCCCATTTTCCGATCGTGGAATTAGACGCGAGCTTTTACGCGATTCAGCCGGCTCGCAATAATGAAAAGTGGGTCAAGGAAACGCCCGAAACCTTCCAATTTATCGTGAAAGCATATCAGGGCATGACAGGGCATCAGCGCGGTGAAATTCCCTTTGACTCAAAAGAGGAGATGTTTGATGCGTTTAAGGTGTCTTTAACGCCATATTTACATAGCAACAAGCTCGCCATGGTGCTGTTTCAATTTCCGCCGTGGTTTGACTGCAAGAAGGAGAATGTCGCCTATTTGAGATGGTGCAAGCACCAAATGGGGGATATTCCTTGTGCGCTTGAATTCAGAAACCGTTCCTGGTTCTCGCCGCCGTTTTATGAGCAGACGCTTTCATTTATGAAAGCGGAAGGCTGGATTCACAGTGTTTGTGATGAACCGCAAATCGGAGAAGGCAGCGTTCCGACTGTGCTGCGCGCGACCGATGAAAACAAAACGCTCGTCAGGTTTCACGGACGCAACAAGCAGGGCTGGATGAAGCCTGACAGCGGGAAAAACTGGCGCGAGGTCAGGTACCTATACCGCTACAACCAACAGGAGCTGGAGGATTGGAAAAAGCACCTGAATGAATTGCAGCAGCAATGTAAGGATGTTTTTGTCCTGTTCAACAATAATTCCGGCGGTGACGCGGCGGATAACGGCAAGCAGATGCTTGAACTGCTTGATATCGAGTACAGCGGACTTGCTCCGAGACAGCTCGATTTATTTTAGAAAAGAGGTTTTTACTGATGTCGTTTGTGATTTTGGTCGTCCTGGGATTAATCGCAGGTACGGTAGGAAGTCTGATCGGGCTTGGCGGCGGAATTGTCATTGTGCCGTCTTTGATGTTTTTAAGCACAGTGACGCCGCTGTTTCAGGATGTGACGCCGCAGGTTGCGATTGGAACTTCGCTTTTGGTCATTATTTTTACGGGTCTTTCTTCAACTTTGGCTTATATTAAATATAAAATCGTTGATTATAAGAGCGGGCTCATTTTCTTTATCGGTTCAGGTCCCGGCAGCATAATCGGGGCTTATGTGTCAAAGCTTTTCAATTCAAACTCATTTTCCGTTTGGTTTGGCATTTTTATGATTCTGATTTCATTATCCTTAATGCTGAAAGCGAAAGCCCGGCCCATTAACAAAGCGCACAAAGGGATTATCCGGACATTTCAGGATGATGCCGGTGAGCCTTATACGTACTCATATCAGGCCCCTGTCGGTATTGCCATTGCCTTTGTTGTCGGTTTTTTAGGCGGGCTTTTCGGAATAGGCGGCGGATCACTGATGGTTCCGGCGATGATGCTGTTATTTTTGTTTCCGCCGAAGGTTGCGGTCGCAACATCCATGTTTATTATTTTCCTGTCTTCTATGACAGGGTCTGTTTCACATATTATTTCCGGGCACGTCAATTGGCTGTACGCCCTCGCGCTTGTGCCCGGCGCTTGGTTCGGCGGAAAGCTTGGCGCCGCCATCAACAGAAAAATGCAGACGAAAACGATCGTTATGATCATGCGGATCGTATTGATTTTGATCGGCTGCCAGCTCATTTATGAAGGCATTTTCAGCTGAACGATTAGGGAGAGATATTATGAAGGAGAAGCTCCGCTTATATCATACAAATGATTTGCACAGCCATTTTGAAAACTGGCCGAAAATTGTAGATTATATCGAGCAGAAAAGAAAAGGGCATCAATCAGACAGCGAAGAGACGCTCGTATTTGATATTGGCGATCATCTTGATCGTTTTCAATTCGTGACAGAGGCGACATTCGGAAAAGCCAATGTCGATCTCTTAAACCGCCTTCACATTGATGGAGCGGCGATCGGCAATAACGAAGGGATTACGCTTCCGCATGAAGAGCTTGCTGCTTTATATGATCATGCTGAATTTCCTGTTATCGTCTCCAACCTGTTTGATAAAAACGGAAACCGTCCGTCATGGGCAGTGCCTTACCATATCAAATCATTGAAAAACGGTATGACCATTGCTTTCTTAGGCGTAACTGTGCCGTATTATCCCGTTTATGACAAGCTGGGGTGGACAGTAACGGATGCCCTTGATAGCGTAAAGGAAACCATTCAGGAAGTGAAAGGGCAGGCGGATATCATCGTCCTGCTGTCGCATTTAGGCATTCTTGATGATCAGGCAGTGGCTGAAGCGGTACCTGAGATTGATGTCATTCTCGAATCGCACACCCACCATTTGCTTGAAGACGGACAAGTGGTGAACGGGGTATTGCTTGCCAGTGCTGAGAAATACGGGCATTATGTCGGCTGTGTAGAAATCACGGTGGACAGTGTACAGCGAAGCATCATCAGCAAAACAGCGTCTGTGCAGAACATGGCGGAATGGTTAGGAGAATCCGCAGAAACAAAAGCGTTTCTTAATGAAAAAGAACGTGAAGCTGAGGAGAAGCTCTCCGATGCCGTTGCGGAGCTTGCCCAAGATGCTGAGGTGAAGTGGTTTGAAGAATCAGAGCTGCCGTTGCTTTTGGCGTACGCGTTAAAAGAATGGTGCGAGACGGACATCAGTATGGTGAATTCAGGTGTCATTCTCGGTCCGCTGAAAGCAGGCCCTGTGACGAAACTGGATCTGCACCGCATCTGTCCGCATCCGATCAACCCGGTGGCTGTCCGCCTGACGGGTGAAGAACTGAAGGAAACCATTGTCCATGCCGCTTCCGAACAAATGGAACAGCTCCGGATCAAAGGACTTGGCTTCCGCGGAGAAGTGATGGGGAAAATGGTGTATGCCGGCGTTGAGGTAGAAACGAAACGGCTCGATGACGGGATCACGCATGTCACCCGCATCACGCTGAACGGGGAAGATATTGAAAAACATAAACAATACTCCGTTGCGGTGCTTGATATGTTTACGCTCGGCAAACTGTTTCCATTGATTCGCGACGCGGCAGAAAAAGAATACTTTATGCCGGAATTTTTGCGGGATCTGCTCGCTTGGAAGCTCGCGCAATAAGGCTGTCAGCCCACAACAAGCTGTGCCCTTCATCATAAAGTGATGAATGAAGGGAGTGGTTGACGTGGTAAATCTGACACCGATCATGATAGAAGGACAGCCTTTTACAGCTGTGACAGTAAAGCTTCCCAAAACGAATTTTATGGCCGTCACCAATGATCACGGATACATTATGTGCGGCGCGCTTGATGTGGCGCTGCTGAATGAGAAATTAAAGGAGCGCGGCATCGTGGCGGGGCGCGCAGTTGGTGTCCGCACCATTGACCAGCTGTTAGATGCACCTTTAGAATCCGTCACGTACGCCGCGGAAGATCTTGGCATTCAAGTCGGCATGAGCGGCAGAGAAGCGCTTTTAAAAATGGTGAAATAAAATAAATTGGCCCCGGCTATTACTATGTCCCCTCTTACAAGCATACATTGTGATATGTAAGGGGGGATTTTCTTGCCAAGATATCGCGGCCCTTTTCGCAAGAGAGGACCTTTGCCTTTCCGTTACGTGATGCTCCTGTCAGTTGTCTTTTTTATCCTGTCAACAACGGTCAGCCTTTGGATGATCAATGGCTCGATCAAACCTGTTTTAATGGACATCGGCGAGATGGAAACGAAGCGTATCGCGACAGAGGTGATCCAGGATTCGATTGAGGACTATATGTCTGACAGTGAAAATGTGAAAGATATGTTTCAAATGAATTCTGATGAAAACGGAAATTTAACGACAATCGATTTTAATACACAGGTTGTAAACAGTGTAAAAACAAAAGTGACAAAGCAGCTTCAGGCTCATCTGAAAGAGATGGAAACCCATACCGGACACAGCGGCGCCAGTGAAAACATTATGATCAACATTCCGCTGGGACAGGTAACCGGCAACAGTCTTCTTGGAAACCTCGGGCCGAAAATCCCGGTCCGGTTCAATTTAATCGGTGACGCTTTTACAGATGTTAAAACCAAAATCAAGCCGTATGGCATAAATAACGCACTTATTGATATCAGCATCTTTGTCGAAATTAAAGTGAAGGTCATCATTCCATTTGCCAGCAAAACCGCTGTCGTCACAAATAATGTTCCTGTATCGATTAAAGCAGTGCAGGGCGAGGTGCCGCAATTTTATAATGGAAGCGGCGGCTCGGGTGTCACGCCTTCTGTCCAACTTCCGAGCAGCAAAGAAGAAGACGGTGCCGATTCAAAAAAAGAAAAAAGCAGCAAATAAGCCGCCTGTCGAAGAGGCGGCTTTTTGTTACTTCTTTTTTTTGTATTCATATCGTTCCCACGCCCTCAAATGCGGGTATGGATCAAATGACCATTCGGTTCTTCCATTGTCTTTGTACATGCCGTAGTGCAGATGAGGCGGGAACTTCCCGGCGGTTCCCGGAGGGCCGTATCCGGAGCTTCCGACTGATCCGATCACTTGGCCGGGCTCAACGATTTGTCCAGTTTTAATCCCTTTGGCAAACCCATTGAGGTGGGCAAAATAATGATACGTATTGTTAATGTCCCTGATGCCGATTCTCCATCCTCCGAAGCGGTTCCAGCCCTTCATTTCGACAACGCCGTAACATGTGGATTTGACAGGAAGGCCGTAATGGGCAAAGATATCCGTACCTTCATGAATCCGTCTTCCTCCGAAGCCGCGGGCATCTCCCCACGTGCTTCGATAGCTGTAATCGGTTCTGATCGGAAGCGGGAATGCATGCTCGCCCAGGTCAATATGGCCGTAGGCTTTAAACAGCTTCATGAATTCAGATATGATCCCCACTGTCTGATCGCGCCGGTAATAATGCCAAAGCCCAATGCGGATGTTGTCCTCATCTGTGCCGTACGACAGCAAGTATTGGCTGAACGTATACAAAATATCTTCATCGTTGCTGACCTCTGCTTTCCCGTCTCCATCGCCATCCATTCCGATTCCGTCAAACACTTTAATGCTTAACGGCGCATCGTCTTTCGGATTTGGGTTTTCAGGCCCGCTCCAGATGTCATCGGGTATATGGATGCTGATGATTCCCGCCTTGTCGGGCAGATCTTTCCGGTTGCTCCGCACATTTTCCTCGTATTGATCAACAGCGGCGAGCGCATACCAAGGGATCTGCGTCACAGCCTCGATTTTATGATATAATTCCATCCGTTTCGACAGCACTGGATCTGAAAGCTTTTTTCCAGACGCAGAAGGCTCAAAGGCAAACAAAAGGAGAAGAAGAGCGGATAACAAAACTTTCACAAAATAATCTCCTTTCATATTGAATACACATAGTTTGCAGCAACCCGGCTTAAAAATGTCAGTAATCATCTTCCCTTGTCGAGAAATTTTTCCTATGTTAAAGTGTCTAAAGAAAAGACTTTCTTTAGTTAGAAAAACATTATTTTTGTTGCAGAAATAAAACCTGCACCTTTCTCGTTTTCAGAATGTTTCGTGTCAGAAATTGAGTATATTGGATATTGGAGATGATGGGAATTGGCAAAGAAAGACGAACACCTCAGAAAGCCCGAATGGCTCAAAATCAAATTAAATACAAATGAAAACTATACAGGGCTCAAAAAACTCATGCGGGAAAACAACCTGCATACCGTATGCGAAGAAGCAAAATGCCCGAATATTCATGAATGCTGGGCGGTCAGACGTACAGCGACATTTATGATTTTAGGTTCTGTTTGCACAAGAGCATGCCGTTTCTGCGCTGTCAAAACAGGACTTCCAACTGAGCTTGACCTGCAAGAGCCGGAACGCGTAGCGGATTCAGTCGCGCTTATGAATCTGAAGCACGCGGTCATTACGGCTGTGGCGCGTGACGATCAGAAAGACGGCGGGGCAGGCATTTTCGCGGAAACCGTCCGTGCAATCCGCAGAAAAAGCCCGTTCACAACAATTGAGGTGCTGCCGTCTGATATGGGCGGAAACTACGATAACCTAAAAACCTTGATGGATACACGCCCAGACATCCTGAATCACAATATCGAAACGGTTCGCCGCCTGACGCCAAGAGTCCGCGCGCGTGCGACGTACGATCGTTCATTGGAATTTTTGCGCCGTGCGAAGGAAATGCAGCCTGACATTCCGACGAAATCAAGTATTATGATCGGACTCGGCGAAACCAAAGAAGAGATTATTGAAGTAATGGACGACCTCTTGGCGAACAACGTGGATATTATGGCAATCGGCCAATATCTGCAGCCGACGAAAAAACACTTGAAAGTCCAAAAATACTATCACCCTGATGAATTTGCAGAATTAAAGGAAATCGCGATGCAAAAAGGCTTCAGCCATTGCGAAGCCGGTCCGCTTGTCCGCTCTTCTTACCATGCGGATGAACAGGTAAACGAAGCATCTAAAAAGCGTCAAGCACAAGCGTAATGCCAAAACGCCAGATCATCTGGCGTTTTTGTCATTCCTATCGATTTTCATGTCCTGGTGTGTTTCTCCGTTGGCATTTTCATTCTCTGAGACGGGGCTTCCTTGCGGGGAGGTTTTCATTTCTTGAATCGTCCCCGACATGATCTCTCTGATATCTCTGGAACCAGAGCCGAGATTGCTGTAATTTTCGATGGACTGCATATGGTTTGGATTATCGGAAATATACACATGATAGTATCGCGGTATGACAGAAGCCGCTGTTTTTTTGACCTGATCGGCGGTCAGCTCCCGGTTTTTAGAATCGGTTTTGTATACGACAAGCGCTTCTCGGTCAGTCACCAATGTCGCAGCATCTTGAATATGGGGGAGCTGAACCGTTAAACTTGATATCATGTGAGCGGTTTCTTCCCGGTTCATCACCGGCGTTTTCTGCTGTTCGCCGTCAAATTGTTCTTTTTGATAGCGGACATAGCCAAATTGTTCGTTCTCATCATGCCTGTTAAAAGCCTCGTTGCGATCCGACACATGAATGGGTTTGGTTTGATTCTGTGTCTGATTGCGGACATTCTCGGCATTATCCAATCCTGCGCCTCCGCATCCGGATAAAAGTCCGGTCAGGAGGCAGAGGCTGATGGCAGTTCGTTTCATTTATCAATCCCTCCTCATGTGTAGGGTAGCCAAATCGCATGATTTATTCTTTAGCAATTGATGGGGACGGGGCAATGAATTATGATAGGAATGAGTGAAAAAGAGGTGAAATCATGATTCTTATTCAAAATGCCGAATTTGAATTGGTGCACAATTTCAAAGACGGCTTCAACGAAGAGGCTTTTAAAGCCCGCTACTCCGATATATTAAATAAATACGATTATATTGTGGGAGACTGGGGATACGGTCAGCTTAGGCTCAAGGGCTTCTTTGACGACCAGAATCAAAAGGCAACCTTCGAAACGAAAATCAGCACATTAGATGAATATATTTACGAATACTGCAATTTCGGCTGTGCGTATTTTGTCTTGAAACGGATCAGAAAATAAATATACACAAAGGGGATGCTGTCATGTATTTTGTTGACAGAAACAAAATAGAGAAAACACTGGGGTTCTTCGAGCACCAGCTGGCGCTATTTAACTCACAAACAGACTGGCAGACTGAATTTGGGGGACTGGCGCTTCAGCGTATAGGCCATCTGTTAATCGAATGCATTCTTGATACAGGCAATGACATGATTGACGGTTTTATTATGCGGGACCCGGGCAGCTATGATGACATTATGGACATACTTGTTGATGAAAAAGTTGTCACGGAAAAAGAGGGAACTGAGCTCAAGAAATTGATCGCCTACCGCAAAACATTGGTTCAACAGTACCTGCTCGCTGACAGCGGCGAGCTTTACAGGCTGATCAAGGCGCATCAAACAGCCCTTCAAGACTTCCCGAAACGGATCAGAAGCTATTTGGAAACAGAGCTAGGACCTGTTTCCGCGTTTAAATAACAACTGGAAAGCCACAGGAGTGTTGGAAATGAAAACATATAAAGGGTATTTAATTGATTTAGACGGAACGATGTACAATGGCACGGAAAAAATCGAGGAAGCGTGTGAATTTGTCAGAACGCTAAAAGATCGCGGCGTTCCTTATCTTTTCGTGACAAACAACTCTTCGCGCACACCAAAGCAGGTGGCGGACAAGCTGATGTCTTTTGATATTCCGGCAACAGAAGAGCAGGTCTTCACGACAAGCATGGCTACTGCCCAGCATATTGCCCAGCAGAAAAAAGACGCGTCTGTATATGTGATTGGGGAGGAAGGAATCCGCCAGGCGATTGAAGAAAACGGCCTGACATTTGGCGGAGAAAACGCGGACTTTGTCGTTGTTGGTATCGACCGTTCCATTACATACGAAAAATTTGCTGTCGGCTGCCTGGCAATCAGAAATGGCGCCCGCTTTATTTCCACTAACGGAGATATTGCGATTCCGACTGAAAGAGGGCTTCTGCCTGGAAACGGTTCACTGACATCTGTGTTAACCGTATCTACAGGTGTACAGCCTGTATTTATCGGCAAGCCGGAATCAATCATTATGGAGCAGGCGATGCGCGTTCTCGGCACAGATGTGTCTGAAACACTCATGGTCGGCGACAACTACGCGACTGATATTATGGCCGGCATTAACGCGGGTATGGATACGCTGCTCGTTCACACAGGCGTAACGAAAAGAGAACATATGACAGACGATATGGAAAAACCGACTCACGCCATTGACTCTCTGACCGAATGGATTCCATACATTTGAAAAAAGGGCGCCCCAAAAGGGTGCCCTTATTCTGTGTGCCGCGCGCGGTGTGCGAGCCTGCTTGAGGCCGCGGCGGAAATCGCGCCGACGATGTCATCCAGAAAGGTATGGCATTCGCCGGTTGATTTATCATTTAATCGTTTAAGGATTCCGGGTTTTTCTTTGTCGATGTAACCGTAGTTCGTAAACCCGATCGATCCGTAAATGTTTACAATGGAAAATGCCAGAACTTCATCTACTCCATATAGGCTTTCATCTATTTCCAGCATCGTTTGCAGCGGTTCAGACAGTTTTTTCTGCTCAGCAAGAACATCCAATTCAATGCCCGTTAAAATCGCGTTTTGCACCTCGCGTTTTGCGAGAACGCGATTGACGTTCAACGTGCATTCATCAATGGTCAAATCCGGATGATATTTTTTTTGCAGAAAAAAGACAAGCTCGGCAATATCTGATACCTCAACGCCGCGCTCCTTCATCCGTGCTCTTGCTTTAGCTTCCATCTGACTGAATTGTTCGTTTTCTGACATCAGCTTCACCCAATCTTTTTTACTAGTTTATACAAAATGTTTGAGAAGTTTACGACTTTTTCTTGCGCCTTGTTTGGATTAAAATATGTATTCATAATTCCGGCTGTGTATGACTACGATGTGATGAGCCCTAATTCAACAGGCAGGTGATCATGGTGAAAGGTACAATAAAAGAAAAATACGGCATTCACATCAGGCAGCTCTCCGTGTACCAGCACACATATCAATGCTTTCAGACGCCTAATTCATTCTTTCTGATAGTCCCCGTTTCCCAATTCTCAGATACAGAGCTGGCGGAGCTTTATTACATGAGTCAGTATTTACAAGAACAAAGTGACCCATACGTTTCGGTTTTTATCTTTACAAAAGAAGGCGAGCTGACATTTGAACATGAAGAAAAAACGTACGCTCTGCTGAAGGCGGCCCCCCCTTATTCAAACAGGGCGTTCTCCATTGGAGCGGAGCTGGCGGAATTTCACCGAAAAGGCCGAGGGTATCCGTATGAGGTGAAGGCAGCCGGAAGAATCGGCCAGTGGAAGGATCTGTGGGGAAAACGCATTGATCAGCTGGAGGTGTTTTGGCAGCGAAAGGTTCATAGCCCTCCTCACGAGCCATTCGATAAAAAAATGATCGAGTCTTTTCCATATTATTTAGGACTGTCAGAAAACGCGATCCAATATTTAGTGGACACGGAGCTGGATGACAAGCCCCAAGCCGCTGATTCAGGAACGATATGCCATCAGCGGATGGAAAGGCATACATGGTCACCTGAATCACTGATCAGGATTCCGGCGGATTGGGTGTTTGACCACGCTTCCCGTGATATGGCTGAATATATGAGACATACGTTTTTGCATCACAGACAAGATTTTCAACAGCAGGGCTTTCTCTTTTTGCAGGAATACGAGCAAGTCACACCGCTGTCTTCGTTTTCGAAACGCCTTTTATACAGCCGTCTGCTTTTTCCGCTTCATTATTTTGAAATTGTGGAAAGCTATTACATGTCTTCAGAATCAGAAAAGCATTATTTTGAAGAACAGCTTGACTTTATTCTTAATGACTGTGAGCGTTATGAACAATTTCTCAATACAGCGCAGGAATTCATGAATATGCGGGCGCAGAAGCTGTTTGTTCCCCGCGTCAGCTGGCTCGGCAAAGGCAGCTCAGGGTGAGGAGAAAATCTGACAAAAATAATTAGAAAATAAAGAATCTTGTCATATCAATGTGTTAAGCGTTTACATTCGGAAAATTCAGCCTATCGCTGTCTTGTCAAAACAGAAGCGGGCTTATATAATGTTTGTAACTTATATGTCTGTGTTGAGTTAACAATTGTCTTTTTCAAGAGGACAATCAAAAGAAAGGTGGAGTTTTTTTGAAAGCGATTCGTGTAGGGCTTTTAGGTTTAGGTACCGTGGGAAGCGGTGTCGTTAAAATTATTCAAGATCATCAGGATAAGCTTATGCATCAGGTCGGCTGTCCGGTTACGATAAAAAAAGTGCTTGTAAAAGATGTAGAGAAAAAGAGAGAAGTAGATTTGCCGAAAGAAGTGCTTACGACAGAAGTATATGATGTCATTGATGACCCGGATGTTGATGTTGTTATCGAGGTGATCGGCGGAGTTGAGCAGACAAAACAATATTTGGTCGACGCGCTGAGATCGAAAAAGCATGTTGTCACAGCAAACAAGGACTTAATGGCTGTGTACGGCTCCGAGCTGCTTGCTGAAGCGAAGGAAAATGGATGCGATATCTACTTTGAAGCCAGTGTTGCCGGCGGGATTCCGATTCTGCGCACGTTAGAGGAAGGCCTCTCATCAGACCGGATTACAAAAATGATGGGAATTGTGAACGGCACAACGAACTTTATCTTAACAAAAATGATCAAAGAGAAAAGCCCTTACGAGGAAGTGCTCAAGGAAGCCCAGGATCTCGGTTTTGCCGAAGCTGATCCGACTTCAGACGTGGAAGGGCTTGACGCCGCACGGAAAATGGCGATATTGGCGCGCCTCGGCTTCTCGATGAACGTGGATTTGGAAGACGTTAAGGTAAAGGGGATCTCCCAGATTACAGACGAGGACATCAGCTTCAGCAAACGTCTCGGCTATACAATGAAGCTGATCGGGATTGCCCAGCGTGACGGCAGCAAAATCGAAGTCAGCGTACAGCCGACACTGCTTCCTGACCACCATCCGCTTTCTGCTGTTCATAATGAGTTTAACGCCGTTTATGTATACGGCGAGGCTGTCGGTGAGACGATGTTCTACGGACCGGGAGCCGGAAGCATGCCGACAGCGACCTCCGTTGTTTCTGACCTTGTCGCTGTCATGAAAAATATGCGCCTCGGCGTAACCGGCAACAGCTTTGTCGGGCCGCAATATGAGAAAAACATGAAATCGCCGTCTGACATTTACGCACAGCAGTTTTTAAGAATTCATGTAAAAGATGAGGTTGGTTCATTCTCGAAAATTACGTCTGTGTTCTCAGAACGGGGCGTGAGCTTTGAGAAAATTCTTCAACTGCCAATTAAAGGCCATGATGAGTTAGCAGAAATCGTAATTGTCACACACCATACATCAGAAGCTGATTTCAGTGATATCCTGCAAAACCTAAATGATTTGGAAGTCGTTCAAGAAGTCAAAAGCACATATCGTGTAGAAGGGAACGGTTGGAGCTAATGTGGAAAGGACTTATCCATCAATATAAAGAATTTTTACCTGTAACAGATCAAACACCGGCGCTTACTTTACATGAAGGAAACACGCCTCTTATTCACCTGCCGAAGCTGTCTGAGCAGCTCGGAATTGAGCTTCATGTCAAAACGGAGGGCGTCAATCCTACTGGATCATTTAAAGATCGCGGAATGGTTATGGCTGTGGCGAAGGCAAAAGAAGAAGGCAATGACACGATTATGTGCGCGTCAACAGGTAACACTTCCGCTGCTGCGGCAGCCTATGCAGCCCGCGCTAACATGAAATGCATCGTCATTATCCCGAACGGAAAAATTGCGTTTGGAAAGCTCGCTCAAGCAGTCATGTACGGAGCCGAGATTATCGCAATTGACGGAAACTTTGACGACGCGCTTAAAATTGTCCGTTCCATCTGTGAGAAATCACCGATTGCCCTTGTCAACTCAGTCAACCCTTACCGCATTGAAGGCCAAAAAACTGCTGCCTTCGAAGTGTGCGAACAGCTGGGGGAAGCGCCGGATGTGTTAGCGATCCCAGTTGGAAACGCGGGAAATATCACTGCGTACTGGAAAGGCTTCAAGGAATATCATGAGAAAAACGGCACAGGCCTTCCAAAAATGCGCGGCTTTGAAGCGGAGGGCGCTGCGGCAATTGTGCGCAATGAAGTGATTGAAAATCCGGAAACAATAGCGACGGCCATTCGGATTGGAAACCCGGCAAGCTGGGACAAAGCGGTAAAGGCAGCCGAGGAATCCGATGGGAAAATTGACGAAGTCACTGATGATGAAATCCTTCACGCCTATCAGCTGATTGCCCGTGAAGAAGGCGTGTTTGCAGAACCAGGTTCTTGCGCGTCTATCGCAGGAGTGCTGAAACAGGTGAAATCCGGAGAAATTCCGAAAGGCAGCAAGGTCGTGGCTGTGTTAACAGGAAACGGACTGAAAGATCCGAACACAGCGGTCGACATTTCCGAAATCAAGCCCGTCACATTGCCGACTGATGAAGAAAGCATCCTCGAATATATAAAAGGAGCAGCCCGTGTATGAACGAAACCGACATGCTGTTCTCTGTCACTGTTCCCGGAAGCACGGCTAACCTGGGCCCCGGCTTTGATTCAGTCGGAATGGCGCTTAGCAGATATTTGAAGCTGACCGTCTTTGAAAGCGACAAATGGTCATTTGAAGCTGAAACAGAAACAGTCGCCGGAATTCCGGCGGGTACAGATAACCTGATCTATCAAGTGGCTAAACGGACCGCAGATTTATACGGAAAAGAAATGCCCCCTGTCCATGTGAAGGTGTGGAGCGACATCCCTCTTGCACGCGGCCTTGGCAGCAGCGCCGCGGCGATTGTAGCGGCCATTGAACTGGCTGATGAATTATGCGGCCTAAAGCTGTCTGAAGCGGACAAGCTGCATGTAGCCAGTCTAGAAGAAGGACACCCGGACAATGCTGGCGCGTCTCTCGTTGGCGGACTTGTGATCGGCCTGCATGAGGATGACGAGACCCAAATGATCCGCGTCCCGGATGCCGACATTGACGTTGTCGTTGTCATTCCTTTTTACGAAGTGCTGACAAGAGACGCAAGAGACGTGCTTCCGAAGGAGTTTCCATATGCCGATGCCGTAAAAGCAAGTGCTGTCAGCAATATGCTCATTGCTGCGATTATGTCCAAGGATTGGCCGCTCGTCGGGAAAATGATGAAAAAGGATATATTTCATCAGCCGTACCGGGCGATGCTAGTGCCTGAGCTGTCTAAAGTAGAATACGTCGCCGAGATGAAGGGCGCATATGGAACGGCGCTCAGCGGGGCAGGCCCGACGATTCTCGTCATGACCGAAAAAGGAAAGGGAGAAGAGCTGAAGGAACAGCTCGCGCTTCATTTCCCTCATTGTGAAGTGGACGCTTTGACCGTTCCAAAAGAGGGAAGTATAATAGAGCGAAACCCTTTATACCAAGTAAAAAGTGTATAAATCATGCCAAGCGTCCCTCAGCCTCAGCTGAGGGCGCTTTTTTTGCTGGAGATAAAGGAGTTTTTATTTAGGAAAACGAAATACATGTAAAAAGGAGGAGATATGAATATGAAAAAGCTGATAACCGCAGAAGACATCACAGAGATTGTCTCTGTGACCGATCCTCAATACGCCTCAGACGGCACCCGTGCCGCATTTGTGAAGTCACAAGTAAACCAAGAGAAAGATTCGTATACATCAAATATATGGGTCTATGAAACAAAAACAGGCGGGTCTGTTCCTTGGACACATGGAGAAAAGCGAAGCACCGACCCAAGATGGTCTCCGGACGGGCGCACGCTTGCTTTTATTTCTGATCGTGAAGGGGATGCAGCACAGCTGTATATCATGAGCACTGAAGGCGGAGAAGCAAGAAAATTGACTGATATCCCATATGGCGTGTCAAAGCCGCTATGGTCCCCAGACGGTGAATCGATTCTTGTCACTGTCAATTTGGGAGAGGGAGAAAGTGCTAATGATCAAGAAAAATTGGAGCAGGACAGCTATGAACCTGTTGAAGTTCATGGTCTCTCCTATAAACGGGACGGCAAAGGGCTGACGAGAGGTGCGTATGCCCAGCTTGTGCTTGTCAGCGTCAACTCTGGCGAGATGAAGGAGTTGACAAATCACAAAGCCGACCATGGCGATCCTGCTTTTTCTCCTGACGGCAAATGGCTTGTTTTCTCAGCTAATTTAACTGAAACGGATGATGCCAGCAAGCCGCATGATGTTTACATGATGTCACTGGCGTCTGGTGATCTTAAGCAGGTTACACCTCATCTCGGCTCATTCGGATCGAGTTCATTTTCACCAGACGGAAGGTATCTTGCTTTGCTTGGAAATGAAAAGGAATATAAGAATGCAACGCTCTCAAAGGCGTGGCTCTATGATATCGAACAAGGCCGCCTCACATGTCTGACTGAGATGCTGGACGTTCATTTAGCGGATGCGCTGATTGGAGATTCATTGATTGGAGGTGCCGAACAGCGCCCGATTTGGACGAAAGACTGCCAAGGGTTTTATGTTATCGGCACAGATCAAGGAAGCACGGGAATCTATTATATTTCGATTGAAGGCCTTGTGTATCCGATTCGTCTGGAAAAGGAGTACATCAATAGCTTTTCTCTTTCACCTGATGAACAGCACTTTATGGCCAGTGTGACAAAGCCGGACAGACCGAGTGAGCTTTACAGTATCCCGCTTGGACAGGAAGAAAAACAGCTGACTGGCGTGAATGACAAGTTTGTCAGTGAACATGCGATTTCAATGCCTGAAGAGATTCAATATGTCACAGAAGACGGCGTGACGGTGAACGGCTGGCTGATGAAGCCTGCACAAATGGAAGCTGAAACAGCATATCCACTTATTCTCAACATACACGGGGGTCCTCATATGATGTACGGGCATACATATTTTCATGAGTTTCAAGTGCTGGCGGCGAAGGGATACGCGGTCGTCTATATCAATCCGAGGGGAAGCCACGGCTACGGGCAGGAATTTGTGAATGCAGTCAGAGGAGATTATGGGGGAAAGGATTATGACGATGTGATGCAGGCTGTGGATGAGGCTATCAAACGAGATCCGCAGATTGATCCTAAGCGGCTCGGCGTCACGGGCGGAAGCTACGGAGGTTTTATGACCAACTGGATCGTCGGGCAGACGAACCGCTTTAAAGCTGCCGTCACCCAGCGCTCGATTTCAAATTGGATCAGCTTTCACGGCGTCAGTGATATCGGTTATTTCTTCACAGACTGGCAGCTTGAGCATGACATGTTTGAGGACACAGAAAAGCTCTGGGACCGGTCTCCTTTAAAATACGCAGCAAACGTTAAGACACCGCTTTTGATTCTGCATAGCGAGCGGGATGACCGATGCCCGATCGAGCAGGCGGAGCAGCTGTTTATCGCTCTGAAAAAAATGGGCAAGGAAACGATGCTTGTCCGTTTTCCGAAAGCGTCGCACAATTTGTCACGCACCGGACACCCAAGACAGCGGATCAAGCGCCTGAATTATATAAGCTCATGGTTTGACCAATATCTCTAATAAAAAAAGCCAGGCTGATCAAATATCAGCCTGGCTGCTTGATTAAAAGACTTGTTCTACTTCAACGACACCCGGCACTTCTTCTAGAAGAGCGCGCTCAATTCCGGCTTTCAGCGTAATTGTTGAACTTGGGCAGCTGCCGCATGCGCCTAGAAGACGAAGCTTAACAATACCTTCATCTACGTCTACAAGCTCACAGTCACCGCCGTCACGAAGTAAAAACGGACGAAGTTTGTCCAGTACTTCCTGCACCTGTTCTTTCATTTCAACTTCAGTCATGACATTCGCTCCTTTCATCGTCATAAAACCATTATATTCAGTGTAACAATAAAAATCTATTGTTTGGTTTGCAAAGTTGCTTTCCCTATTATAGCACATTCAGACTTCAACACAAAAACGGTTTTTTTCTATAAAAACGCCCTTTGGCTCTGTATACTTAAAGAAAGGACTTACCTAGGAGAAGGGGGCATTTGCAGTGATGAAACCAATCATGCTCAGCGTGTACGGGGCAGAAACCGTTTGTGCGAGCTGTGTCAATATGCCGACAGCCAAGGATACATACGAGTGGCTTGAGGCTGCGCTGAAAAGAAAATATCCGAATCAGCCTTTTGAGATGCAATACATTGATATTCATGAGCCGCCTGACAATGAACAGGCGAAAGAGCTTGCGGAAAAAATCAGAAATGACGAGTATTTTTATCCGCTTGTACTCGTAGAAGACAAAATTGTCGGTGAAGGCAATCCAAAATTAAAAGACGTTTATGAGGAAATGGAGAAGCATGGGTATATAGAAAACCGCTGACTTGATCAGCGGTTCCAGCGTGTGGACAAACCCTCGCATTCGTTGTCAAGCCTGTGCGTTGGTGCTCACGAATGAAAACATTCGCTCCGCTCCAATGCTCGCCTTTCATAGACTTCAAGGGTTTTCAAACACGCTGAAAAGATGAAAACGGCTAAAACTAAAACCGTTTTAGCCGTTTGTAATCATTTAAACCGCTGACCTAATCAGCGGTTCTTCTCTATCATTAACCGTTATGGTGTTTGTACATCCACAGCAAGCCGGATTTTAGCATACGCGGAACACGGCCGATCAGCGGACGGTCAGCAACAAGCCCGAAGCCGGCTTTTTTTCCAAGTGAACCGAGGACGCCTTTCAGCTTAAACTGCGGCATTGATTCAGGCAGGGCTTCTCCATTCCAGCGTTTTTGCAAGATTTGGACAATCTGTTCTGCTTGAGCCTCTGCCAGCTGGGCGCTCGGTGCATGAGGAAGGCTGGCGCAATCGCCGACAACATACAGATGTTCATCACCTGGAAGATTGTGATGAGGCGTTAATACAATACGCCCTTGTGCGTCCTTCTCCACATCTAAGTCTCTGACAACTTTGTTTGGCTGTATGCCGGCAGTCCACACGATGGCGTCTGCAGAAATCGGATCATCGTGGTTATACACAACGCCTTCTTCTACTTTTGTGATATTTGCCCTGTTAATAATGCGGACACCGTGCTCTTCGAACCATTTTTGCACATATTTGCTCAAACGCTCGGGAAAGCTTGATAAAATGAGATTACCGCGGTCGAACAAAATAATGTTCAGGTCATCACGGCTTTCTCTCAATTCACTTGCAAGCTCAACACCGCTTAAGCCCGCTCCGACAATGGCGACGGTGGCATTAGCGCTCAGGTTATTCAGCTTTTGGTAGGTTTCACGGGACTGATCGATGGTTTGAATGCTGTAGGTGAATTCAGGCGCTCCCGGCACGTTGTGATATTTATCCTCACAGCCGAGCCCGATGACGGCGTCATCGTAAGAAATCGGTTCACGATCTTGGAACAGCACTTGTTTTTGTGCAATATCAATTGATGTGATATCACCGTATTGGACATCCAGGCGAGGGTGCTCTGGGAATGACACTCTGATATGGTGGTCAGAAATTGTGCCTGCGGCAAGGGCATAATATTCTGTTTTCAAGCAGTGATAAGGATTTCTGTCAATTAACGTGATTGAAACATCATCAGGCAGCTGGTTTGGCAATAAGCGATGAAGAACACGCATGTTCCCGTAACCTCCGCCGATCAAGACCAATTTTTTCATTTGAATTCCCCTTTAATCCGAAGAGTATGATAGACACATTGAAGAAAATACGAACTATGTAAAATAACATCTAGAATTATATCGAATTTGATCTAAAATCACAATAATAGTTTCAAAATAACCTACAATTTAGCCTGAAAGCGCAAATTAGTAAAACGTTATACAAGAAATGATATGTTACGATAATAAATTTTGAACAGTCCGTTGTCTTTGACGAATCGTAAAAAATTCGCGATAATGGATGTATGTGAGGTGAAACCGCATGAATCCAATGATTGAATTTTGTGTCAGCAATCTGGCTCACGGCTCTCAGGAAGCTAGGGCGATTTTAGAGAAGGATCCCAACCTGGATGTCCTTGAATACGGCTGCTTAAGCTACTGCGGGACATGTATGGAATCGCTTTTCGCTCTGGTAAACGGAGAAGTCGTCATGGGTGAAACGCCTGCTGAGCTTGTTGAGAATATATATACCTTTATTGAAGAAAATCCAATGTTTTAAAGAAAAGGGCCTGGACAGGCCCTTTTTTATTTTGTCGTACAAAAGAACTAAAAAAATGTGTAGACATCAAAAAATATTATTGTTATCGTATAAAAGATATTTTTTTAAATAAAATTTAAGAGGTGTACGAGTATTCATGAATGTTCTGTGGGGACTGCTGGGCGCAGTTGCGATCATTGCTATCGCGTTTTTATTTTCAGAAAAGAAAAGCAATATTAAGATAAGAACCGTCATCGTTGGTTTATGCACACAGGTGGCGTTTGGATACATCGTGTTGAAATGGGAAGCGGGACGCGCTGTTTTTTTATGGTTTTCAAGCCGTGTACAGCTTCTGATTGACTATGCGAATGAAGGCATCAGTTTTATTTTTGGACCGCTTTTAAAGGTCGGCGACAGTCCGGCATTTGCATTAAGTGTACTGCCCGTTATCATTTTCTTCTCAGCACTGATTGCAGTTTTATATCATTTGAAAATCATGCAGCTCGTTTTCCGTGTCATTGGCGGCGGATTGTCGAAGCTCCTTGGAACAAGCAAAACAGAATCTCTGGCAGCGGCTGCCAATATTTTTGTAGGACAATCAGAATCTCCGTTAGTGATCAAGCCCCTGATTGCCGGGCTGACGCGCTCTGAGTTGTTTACGATTATGACGAGCGGACTATCGGCTGTTGCGGGATCTACCTTGTTTGGGTACGCGCTTCTTGGTATTCCGATTGAATACTTGCTGGCGGCCAGCTTTATGGCTGCTCCAGCTGGACTTGTCTTTGGTAAATTGATTATACCCGAAACGGAAAAAACGCAAACCGTAAATAGCGACTTTAAAATGGATGAAGGCGAAGGCGCAGCCAATGTCATTGACGCAGCTGCAAAGGGAGCGTCAACAGGACTGCAAATTGCGTTAAATGTTGGGGCGATGCTGCTAGCGTTCGTTGCGTTAATCGCCGTAGTAAACGGTATTCTCGGCGGGGCTTTCGGCTTGTTCGGCTTAAAAGGCGTCACATTAGAATCCATTCTCGGCTATGTGTTTTCTCCTATCGCCTTTTTGATTGGCGTGCCTTGGCATGAAGCATTGCAGGCTGGAAGCTATATCGGCCAGAAATTGGTGCTGAATGAGTTTGTCGCTTATTCTAATTTCGGTCCGCACATCGGCGAGTTTTCTAAGAAAACGGCTACCATTATCAGTTTTGCGTTATGCGGATTCGCCAATTTTTCCTCAATTGCGATTATGCTTGGTACGCTTGGCGGATTAGCGCCCAGCCGCCGTTCGGATATCGCACGTCTCGGCCTGAAGGCTGTTCTTGCGGGAACATTAGCCAATCTGCTCAGCGCAGCTATTGCCGGCATGTTTATATAAACAATAAAAGCTCCTTGCGTCAGTGCAAGGAGCTTTTATGTATGAAAAACGGGGGATAATTGTATTGTGTCCGTTTATAATAGCTTTTATACTAAGAAAAAGAAAAAAGTTGGAGGCACCTATGAACTCATTTCGATTTACCAAAATGCACGGCCTGGGAAACAATTATATTTATGTGAATCAATTTGAAGAACAGCTTCCTGAGGAAAAACTGTCAGAGATTGCAATACAGGTTTCTTCTGTTTATACAGGGATCGGTTCTGACGGAATGATCCTGATATGCCCATCAGATCAAGCGCCTATTAAAATGCGGATTTTTAATAATGACGGGTCTGAAGGGAAAAACTGCGGCAACGGCCTGCGCTGCGTCGCAAAATACGCATATGAGCATAAGCTGGTTGAGGAAACATCTTTTCTGATTGAAACCCTCTCCGGGCTTGTGAAAGCGGAGGTTCAAGTTGAAAATGGAAAAGTGAATGTGGTCACTGTCGATATGGGCGAACCGCGCTTATCAAAATCCGAGCTCCCGATGCTTGACGGCGGGGAAGAGCACACAATCAATGAAACCATGGCATTTGGTGAAGTTGAGCTAACAGGCACTGCCGTTTCAATGGGAAATCCGCATATCGTTTTTCCGATCGCTGACATCGAACAGGCACCTTTAACGACACTGGGACCGGTGATTGAGAAAGACCCGAGATTTCCGGAAGGCGTCAATGTGGAATTCGTCGAAACCGTGAATGAACAAGAACTGCATTTCCGCGTCTGGGAACGGGGATCAGGCATTACACAGGCATGCGGGACAGGGGCATGTGCAGCGGCTGTCGCATCTGTGTTGAACGGCGTATCAAAACGAAATCAAGACATCACGGTGCATTTAGCAGGCGGTGATTTGGTGATAAACTGGAAAGATAACGGCCATGTGATGATGACAGGGCCTGCCGAAACCGTTTGTGAGGGTGTCTATTTCTTGTAAAACACCTTGTTTGAGAATTGGGACGATCATGTTTATAATAAAAGACAGCAACCGGTTTTTAAAAGGAGGTTCACAATGATGAGCAACCCGGTAACAATTACAGAAGCAGCAGCTTTGCATATAAAAGATATGATGAAAGAGCATGAGGAAGAAAACGCGTTTCTGCGCGTAGGCGTCAAAGGCGGCGGCTGCAGCGGGCTTTCTTACGGCATGGGCTTTGAGCATGAAAAGAGTGAATCAGACAGTGTGTTTGACCAGCACGGCATTACTGTTCTAGTTGACAAAGAAAGCCTCGACATCATGAACGGCACCGTGATTGATTATAAACAATCCATGCTCGGCGGCGGCTTCACCATCGACAATCCAAACGCCATCGCTTCATGCGGCTGCGGTTCTTCGTTCAGAACAGCAACGAATGCAGGCAAGCCTGAAGAGTGCTAAGCACTACTAAAAACGGATAGCAACTATTACTGACGCTTTTCTTAGCGATAAATTATCGTTAAGGGAGGCGTTTTTATTATGCTCTGCATTTTAAAAATGAAGCAGAGGTCCGAGTGTTTCGGACAGAGAAATCCTGTATTGTCGTTATTTTGTATTTTGTTGTAAATACAGCGAAGTTACGATATATTTAATACACAGTATTTTATTGCAATTGCAACAAAAATAACATTAAGGAGTTGATGATGGAGAAGATTTTTGGTGGAATGGCAACAAGGTCAGTATCTGTTCCGTGATTTTATATAAAGGAGCTAAGTCCGAACATGAGCGTAAACATTAAAAAATGCAGCCGGGAAGATTTACAAATACTCCAACAATTGAGTATCGAAACATTCAACGACACTTTTAAAGATCAGAATTCACCTGAAAATATGAAAGCCTATTTAGAAAGGGCATTTAACAAGAAGCAGTTGGAAAAGGAATTATCCAATATGTCTTCGGAATTCTTTTTTGTTTACTTTGATCATGAAGTCGCTGGATATGTAAAAGTCAACATCGATGATGCGCAGTCTGAAGAAATGGGCGCTGAATCACTTGAAATCGAGAGAATTTATATAAAGAACAACTTTCAAAAGCATGGGCTTGGCAAACATCTGCTGAATAAAGCGATAGAAATTGCGCTGGAACGTAATAAAAAGAACATTTGGCTAGGTGTATGGGAAAAAAACGAAAATGCCATTGCCTTTTATAAGAAAATGGGGTTTGTTCAGACCGGCGCCCACTCTTTTTATATGGGGGATGAAGAACAAACAGACTTAATCATGGCCAAAACGCTCACATCATATTTTTCAAAGGGTGGATATTGATGTATATTCCAAAATATTTTAAGGTCACAAATGCTGAAGACATTTGGAATTTTGTACAAGAAAACGCCTTTGGTACGATTGTCACAACAGAACAAGGAAAACCAATTGCCACTCATTTGCCGTTAGGATTTCATAAAAAAGGCGATCATTACTATATTACGGGGCATTTCGCTTATGGAAATCCTCAGTGGAGAACGTTTGAAGCCTGTGAAGATGTGCTTGTGATGTTTCAGGGACCGCACGCTTATATTTCTTCTTCCTGGTATTCACGCGAAAATGTTCCGACGTGGAATTATCAGGCTGTCCACATGTATGGAAAAGCAAGTATGTTAGAGAAAGATGAACTAGCAGAAGAATTAACAATCATGCTGGAGAAATACGAAAAACATCGTGATCATCCTGTTTTATGGGATAAGCTTTCTCCAAAACTCTTAGAACGTGAATTAAAAGGTATTGTTGGATTTAAGATTAAGGTGGAAGACATTCAGGCGGCATATAAATTAAGCCAGAACCGAAATGAAACAGATTATATGAACATCATTGATCAGTTGCAACATGAAGAAAATCCAAATGCAAAACAAATGGCAGAACTGATGAAAGATACATTCAAAAAGCGAATATAAACATACTTTGCTGAAGAAGTAGCAGAAAAAGCCAAGTCAAGCGTCGCCGCTGACTTGGCTTTTTTTTATGATTAATATTTATCCCCATTAAAAATTGAATTCTTCACAATTACATAATCCACATTGCGGATGGCGTCAAGCTTTGTTCCGCCTGCGTAAGAAATGGAAGATTGAAGATCCTGCTCCATTTCAATCAATGTATTCTTAATTGAGCCTTTATGGGCCACGTGCATTTTTTTGCCTTCGACATTTTTCTTTTCGCCTTTTTGGAATTCAGAGGCTGAGCCGAAGTACTCCTTGTAAAGCTTTCCGTCTTTTTCGATCGTTTGGCCTGGTGATTCTTCGTGTCCGGCAAATAGTGAACCGATCATGACCATCGTCGCGCCGAATCGGATTGATTTTGCGATGTCGCCATGGGTGCGGATGCCGCCATCGGCGATAATCGGTTTGCTCGCAGCTTTGGCGCACCAGCGCAGCGCCGCTAATTGCCAGCCGCCTGTGCCAAAGCCGGTTTTGATTTTCGTAATACATACTTTTCCCGGTCCGATGCCGACTTTAGTGGCATCCGCTCCCGCATTTTCAAGCTCTCTGACCGCTTCCGGCGTTCCGACATTGCCAGCAATCACAAAGCTGTCCGGCAAATGTTTTTTGAGGTGCTGAATCATTTCAATGACAGCATTTGAGTGCCCGTGGGCAATGTCTATTGTCACATATTCAGGAGCCAAATTTTCTTCTGCCAGCTGGCAGACAAATTCATACTCCTCTTCTTTGACGCCCACGCTGATAGAAGAGAATAATCCGCGTGCGTTCATATCTTTAATAAAATCAATTCGTGTTTCAGGCTCAAATCGGTGCATGACATAAAAGTAGCCATTTTCGGCTAGTTGAATCGCAAGCTTTTCATCTATAATCGTCTGCATATTGGCAGGGACGACGGGTAATTTAAAGGTGCGTCCGCCTAAACGTACGGATGTATCACATTCTGAACGGCTATTTACAATACATTTTGCAGGAATTAGCTGAATATCTTCGTAATCAAATACGTTTTCCATGGTTTTCACTCCTAAAAACGAATATTTAAAATTATATTATATGAAATGTTCGCCTTCTATAATGTACTCTGTTTTATTTATGATGTCAAACATTATTATTTTCTGGCAGGTGTGGTGCAAGTGCCGAAGCTTGTCATGCAGAGTGAGTTTAGGTATCATAGTTTTAACGAATGGTCTTAGAGAGCGGATCAAAACGCGAATGATATACGTTCAGCAAAGCTTGGTTGTTCAGCACCAGGCTTTCTTTATGCATGAACATGTGAAAGGAGCAAAAAAGATGGCCCAAAACGAAGAAAAAACACCGAAGTCCCAAAAGATTCAAGACCGCATTATTATGGCAATGATCTGGGTAGTCGCAGCACTTGTGATTGCACTGGTTGTTGGAACCGCACTGAATTATATAAATATCTTCAAATAAAAAAGGAGCTGTGTCACCTGACACAAACTCCTTTTTTTATTATTTATTTTCAAAAAGACTTGTTGAGTGAAGAGGCTGTACTCGGGCTTTCGGGTCCATGTAAGCCTTGGCGTTGTTCACTGCTGTCGGTGCCTCACCGAAGCCGCTGGCAATCAGGTTGACTTTTCCTTCGTATGTACAAATGTCACCTGCTGCAAAGAAACCTTCGATATTTGTTTCCATTGTTGATTTTACGACAATGGAATTTTTCTCGATGTCCAGGCCCCAGTTTTTGATCGGTCCAAGAGAAGAAACGAAACCGTAGTTGACGATTAAGTCATCAATTTCTAAAATCTCTTTGCGGTCGCCTTTCACTTCATCAAGCACAAGCTGTTCAATTTTGTCTTCACCGATCAGCTCCGCAGGGACGAATGGTGTCAGGACATTAACCTTCGACGCATGAAGGTTTTCCACACTGTGCTCGTGCGCACGGAACTTGTCGCGGCGGTGAATGATCGATACTTCTTTTGCGATCGGCTCAAGCATAAGCGCCCAGTCAACCGCGGAATCTCCACCGCCAAGGATCGCAACGCGTCTGCCGGCGAATTTTTGCAGATCGTCAACGAAGTAATGGAGGTTCTTGCCTTCATACTGCTCGGCATTTTCAAGTTCCAGCTTTCTCGGTTTGAATGCGCCATTTCCTGCAGTAATGATGACTGTTTTAGAGTAGTGGGTTTCTTCATTTGTTACAAGCTTAAACACGCCATCTGCTTGTTTCTCAACTGATTCAACCGCTTGCTCCAGACAAATGGTTTGGTCGAATTTCGCCATTTGCTCTTTTAGGTTATTGATAAGCTCTTGCGCGCGGATTTTCGGGAATCCCGCTACATCATATATATACTTTTCAGGGTATAGGGCGCTAAGCTGTCCGCCGAGCTGAGGCAGGCTTTCGATAATTTTGACGCTTGCCTGTCTCATCCCGCCGTAAAAAGCGGTGAATAAGCCGACCGGTCCCCCGCCTATAATTGTAATATCATAAACCTTTGTATCCTCTCGCATACGAAAATTGCCTCCTAAATGAAAATTGTTATTAATTATACCATATTGCCATTCGAATTGACGAGTCAGCAGAAAAAATCGTAAGGATACAACGCGCCCATCCATTTTTGAAAATATTTCCGCCGGCCGCTACGATAATAACCAAATGAAATGATCTTTTTCTGAATGTTTCTTGAGCCAGCCGGATAAACATGGTAGTAGTGCTATGGGTGAGGACTTCACAAAAAACTTTTCAATATATTTCATAAAATCCCGCCAATAAGCTGAAGCTAACACAAATGATGATTTTATTATGGGTCTAACAAAAGCAAAAAAAGAGAAGGTGGATGTGATGGCATTGAATAAGCCCAAAATCGTGATTTTAGGTGCAGGATATGGCGGATTGATGACGGTGACAAGGCTGACGAAGTATGTCGGGCCGAATGATGCTGACATTACGCTTGTAAATAAACACAATTATCATTATGAAACGACATGGATGCATGAAGCGAGCGCGGGTACGCTCCATCATGACCGCTGCCGTTATCAGATAAAAGATGTAATCAACCAGTCACGGGTTAATTTTGTACAGGATACCGTAAAGGCAATCAAAATTGATGAGAAAAAAGTTGTGCTTGCGAATGGAGAACTGCAGTACGATTATTTAGTCATCGGGCTCGGCGCCGTGCCTGAAACATTCGGCATTAAAGGTTTGAAAGAATATGCGTTTCCGATCGCCAACATCAACACGTCGCGCCTGCTGCGGGAACATATTGAGCTGCAGTTTGCGACTTACAATACGGAAGCGGAAAAAAGGCCGGACAGGTTAACGATCGTTGTTGGCGGCGCCGGATTTACGGGCATTGAATTCCTTGGTGAGCTGGCGGCTCGCGTGCCGGAGCTCTGTAAGGAGTATGACGTTGACAGAAGCCTTGTCCGCATCGTTTGTGTGGAAGCAGCGCCGACCGTTTTGCCGGGCTTTGATCCGGAACTTGTTGACTATGCCGTACATTATCTTGAGGAAAACGGAATTGAGTTCAAGATCGGCACGGCTGTACAAGAATGTACACCAGAAGGAGTCAGAGTCGGCAAAAAAGATGAGGAACCAGAGCAGATCAAATCGCAAACCGTTGTATGGGCGGCAGGTGTCCGCGGCCATCCGATTGTGGAGGAAGCCGGTTTTGAAAATATGCGCGGCCGGGTGAAAGTCAACCCTGATCTTCGCGCCCCAGGACATGACAATGTCTTTATTCTCGGTGACAGTTCGCTGTTTATGAATGAAGATACAGAGCGTCCGTATCCGCCAACTGCGCAAATTGCAATGCAGCAGGGCGTAACAGTCGCTAAAAACCTTGGCAGGCTTATTAAAGGCGGAGAGCTTGAGGAATTCAAGCCGGACATTAAGGGAACAGTGGCTTCTCTTGGCGAGCATAACGCGGTTGGGGTTGTTTATGGCAGAAAGCTGAAAGGCACGCCGGCTTCGTTTATGAAAAAAGTCATTGATAACCGATCGTTGTTTATGATTGGCGGACTCGGACTGACACTAAAAAAAGGCAAGTTCAAGTTTTTCTAAAAACCCGCGGAAGCGGGTTTTCTTTATTAAAAAACGCCAAAATAAAAAGAGAACGAGAGGAAAATAAGCATGTTTCCGCTTACATGAAAAGATTTGTTACATGATCTGACTTTATTGTTGACAGCCTGATATGTTATATTATCAGAAAATTAAGAAAAAGGGTGATGATCAGATGAAAACTGCAACGACAACCGCTTCACATGCATGCCCATTTTGCTCAGGAAAAGGATATTTTCAATTGATTCTCGGCGGTTCAGAGACTTGTCCTTCTTGCCAGGGGACAGGAAAAGACAGTCATTCATTTTCCAGACGTTGACTTTATTTCCACCCCCGCGTTACACTAAAAGCAACGCAGGGGGGTGGAATAGGTTGATTAGTCTGCCAGTCGTAATCATCTCAATTGTTTTGTTTTTTGTTTTGTTTTTTGGAATCGGTTTCTTATTAAACATGCTGCTGAGAATGTCTTGGATTATGGCTGTGATTTATCCGGTTGTATGCCTTTTCATTATCAGCAAAGAAAAGCTGGTCAGCTATGTCCAGTCGCCGGGAGAATCCTTTGCCAGCCTGTTTCATCGTGTCTTATCATTAGCGGCTGCCGATGTGCTGATTTTAGCCAGCGGTTTGGCCGGCGCCATTGTGTCAGGGATAGCGATCAATATGCTCAGAAAAAGAGGATATCAAATGTTTTAACTGCCGCTTTCTTCTATAGAAAGCTTTTTTTGTATGTTCGCTCATTCATCATTTTGAATAATGCTCTCTCCGCTTGGGAACAATGATTCGGAGGAGAGGTGAATGATGTTGAATATGATCAGACGTTTGCTGATGACCTGTTTATTTCTGCTTGCATTTGGCACGACATTTTTATCAGTGTCAGGAATCGAAGCGAAGGACTTGTCAAAATGGGTGCAGGAACATCAAGAAAAGCACTTGAAGCATGCAGGACTGACATTAAAAGCATTGCAGCAGAAACAAACACAAACGACGTCCGCGGCTAAGGATAAAACAAAACCCTTAGAAGAAGCATTTGACTGGGATGAGTATCCGGCCCAAAGAGTAACAGCAACTGGTTATACTGCAGGAGCTGAATCGACGGGAAAAAATCCCGGTGATCCATTATACGGGCTTACATATTCAGGCGTGAAAGTGAAACGGGATCTGTATTCCACGGTTGCTGCCGACCCGTCGGTTTTCCCGATCGGCACGATTTTATTCATTCCGAATTACGGTCTCGGAGTTGTAGCTGACACCGGATCGGCTATTAAGGGAAACCGCCTTGATTTGTACTTTGAAACCGTCAAAGATGTATACAATGAATGGGGCAAAAAAACCCTTGATGTATATGTGATTAAAAAGGGAACGGGAAAGATTACCGAGGATGAGCTTGAGAAGCTCAATGAAACAAAATCTTTGCAAGTGTTCAGAAATCAATATAAAACGGTGAAAGAATAAAAACGCTCCAGCGAAAGCAGGAGCGTTTTTTACATGAAAAAGTAAGCGAGTGCTAATGTCAGTAAAATACCTGTTAGGCCTCCGAAAAAGACTTCGATCGGCTGATGTCCGAGAAGCTCTTTCAGCTTTTTTTGTTTTTCTTTTTCTTCAGCTTTAGGGAAGTCCTTTGCTTCATTAACAAAACGGTTAAAATCAATGACAAGCTTATTAATGACTGTTGCCTGCTCACCGGCGTGACGTCTGACGCCAGTTGCGTCAAACATGGTGATGACGGCGAAAATGGCAGAAACCGCAAAGAGTGAGGAGCCTAATCCATGCTCCAAGGCTACGCCTGTAGAAAGCGCAGTGACCGCTGCGGAGTGAGAGCTCGGCATGCCGCCTGTGCTTGTGACCAGCGACCAGTCCAGTTTTCTGGACACGATATACTGTATGGGCACTTTGATGACCTGAGCAAAAATAATTGCGGCCAGGCTTGATAATAAAGGAAAATTCGTTAAAAGTTCCATCGGCGACATCCTTTCTATTTGAAAAATCCTTCGTGTTTCAAAAGAAAAAAGCAAGTCTTAGACTGTTGTTTGATAAAATAAGTGTAGTGGAAAGAATGTTTTTCCTATTATACCATTGTTCATTACAAATACCCATTACGTTAGGAGTGTAAGCCTCATGTTTTATGCGGTTCAGCAATTAGAGCATACAGAAACCCTTGTGGTCGGGCTTTTTCAAAAAAGCCAGCTGACAGGAAAAGCGTTGGAAATTGATGAAATGCTCGAAGGCCATCTGACACAGCTTTTAAAAGATGGTGATGTCTCTGCGAAACCGAATCAAGTATCAAAAGTATTCCCCCCAGCTTCTGCGGGTATGAAACGAATTTATTTCGTTGGTCTGGGAAGAAAAGCAAATTTTACGTTTGACCAGGCGAAGGAGCGTTTTGCTCATGTTTTTCAGGCTATTCATAAAGATCGAAAACAAGAAGCAGCTGTCCTGCTTGATACGTTTATTTCGGAAGATGTGCCTCCAGCCGATGCCGCTCATGCATTAGCTGAGAGCTGCCTGCTTGCTTCCTATGAGGTGCAGGATTATAAGCACAAATCAAATGAGCCTGACAAACAAATTGAAACCGTATATGCTGTCACAGATGAAGATACACAGGAAGTGCAGGCGGGGCTTCGCGTCGGCCAGGCATACGGACAAGGGACAAATTCGGCTAGAACGCTTGTGAATATGCCAGGAAACATGCTGACCGCGACTGACCTCGCTTCATATGCAGAAGAGCTTGCGGCAAAATATGATTTTGAGTGTGAGATATTGGAGAAATCAGAGATGGAAGAGCTCGGTATGGGCGGAATACTTGCGGTAAACCAAGGCTCTGCCGAACCGCCGAAAATGATTGTGCTGAAATATCAGGGCAAAAAGGAATGGGAAGATGTCGTCGGACTTGTCGGGAAAGGGATTACATTTGACACAGGCGGCTACTCCATTAAAACGAAATCTGGAATTGTCGGCATGAAATCAGATATGGGGGGAGCTGCTGCGGTTCTCGGCGCTATGGAAACGATCGGAGAGCTTCGTCCCGAGCAAAACGTGCTGGCCGTTATTCCGTCAACCGATAATATGATCTCTGGCGGGGCGATGAAGCCTGATGACGTGATCGTATCTTTAAGCGGAAAAACAATTGAAATCCTCAATACAGATGCTGAAGGAAGGCTCGTGCTTGCAGATGGCATTACATATGCGAAACAGCATGGCGCATCAGTTCTTGTTGATGTGGCTACGCTTACCGGCGGCGTCGTTGTGGCATTAGGAACAGAAACAACCGGCGCAATGACAAATGATCAAAGCTTTTACCAGCAGGTAGCTGATGCCGCACAAGAGTGCGGCGAGGCGATCTGGCAGCTGCCGATAACAGAGAAGGATAAAAAGCGCGTAAAAAGCAGCCAAATGGCGGATCTCAGCAATTCGCCAGGGCGTGAAGGACATGCGATTATGGCAGGAACGTTTCTTGGAGAATTTGCTGAGTCAACACCTTGGGTTCATCTTGATATTGCGGGCACAGCGACTGCCAATAAAGCGACCTGCTTTGGACCATCCGGTGCAACCGGTGTTATGGCAAGAACACTGGCTACACTTGCGGAGCGATTTGCATTGGAAGATGAAAAAAGCGAATAATGTAGAATCCCTGCTGCATCTTGCGGCGGGGATTTTTTCTTCCAAAATCTTTAGTTGACTAAAGTAGATCGGTTATGATACGATACGTTCGTACTTTATTTATCTACTACATTAGCAAACTAAAGGATTTTTGGAGGGGTATCATGAATGCAGTCGTCATCGCAGTCCTGCTTATGCTTGTATTAAGCCTGCTGCGTGTCAATATTGTTATCGCATTAATTATAGGCGCCTTAGCCGGCGGGTTAACAGGCGGACTCGGTCTTGGCGAAACGGTTAAAGCTTTCACAGACGGTCTCGGCGGAAATGCCACTGTTGCTGTCAGCTACGCCATGCTTGGCGCGTTTGCCGCCGCTTTGACGAAAACGGGTCTTCCGGACGCAATGGTGGAAGCCTCCGTTAAATTAATCGGAAATAAAGAAGATTCTCGCAAAAAAGCGCTGTCTAAGGTGCTGATTGTGCTGATTATTTTAATTGTATCTTGTTTTTCTCAAAACGTCGTTCCAGTTCACATCGCGTTTATCCCGGTGCTGATTCCGCCGCTTTTGAAAATCTTTAATGAACTTGAAATGGACCGCCGTCTGATTGCGTGTGTGATCACTTTTGGTTTAACGGCGCCTTATATTGTGCTGCCGGTTGGTTTCGGGCAAATCTTCCAGGGAATGCTCAAGGATAATATGGCAGATGCCGGATTAAACGTATCTCTCGGTGATATTCCTTATGCGTTAATGATTCCTGTAGCAGGTATGGTTGTAGGTCTGATTTTATCAATCATCGTATTCCGTAAACCGAAAACATATGAAACAAAAGAAATTTCTGGTGCGAGCTCTTCTCCATATACGAAAAAAAGTCTGGCTATCGCGGTGCTTGCCATCGTTGTGTCACTCGGCGTCCAGCTTTACTTATCTCAGACTTTGGGAGTAGAAGGGATGATTATGGGGGCGCTGGCAGGCCTGGTTATTCTGTTTGTCAGCGGTGTGATGAAGCGTGATGAAGCGGACTCACTGATTACTGACGGAATGGTCTTAATGGCCTTTATCGGCTTTGTCATGCTTGTTGCAGCCGGGTTTTCAAACGTATTAACGAAAACCGGAGATGTCGAGTCACTGGTTAAAACAGCAGCTGGCATCATGGGGCACAGTCAGTTAGTGGGTGCATTGCTGATGCTCATTGTCGGCTTGTTCATTACAATGGGAATCGGATCTTCTTTTGCGACGATTCCTGTTATCACAACGATCTTTGTGCCTCTTTGCCTGCAGCTTGGATTCAGCCCGATGGCAACGGTTGCGATAATCGGGGCAGCTGCTGCGCTTGGCGATGCCGGTTCACCTGCCAGCGACAGCACGCTTGGACCGACTTCAGGTTTAAGTGCGGACGGCCAGCATCACCACATTTGGGACACTTGTGTGCCGACTTTTGTATTTTATAATATCCCGCTTATTATCTTTGGATGGATTGCAGCGCTTGTTTTATAAGGAAAAAGGCTCCCCTTTACTGGGGAGCCTTTTCTCGTTATCATAAAAAAACCGTTCCCATAGAACGGTTTTTACGTGGACGATATGTGATTTCTGTTAAAGCCGGTTGCTTTATGAATAGACCGGTAGATCCCTGGTGCGATAAACGCCAGTATGACAGCCAGCGCCGTGTCTTTTACCATAAACCAAGTCATAAAGCCCCAAGCTGTGCCGTAGCTTACCGGCGTATGAATCCACAGCTTCAGTGCAAGATACATATAGGTAGTGCCGATGATATACATGATTGCCGTTCCGATAAGTGAAGCAATGAGAAATCGAATTTTGCTTGGCTGAATTTTTCGTTCTAAAAACCATCCCGCTGCAAATGCTGCCGGGATGTATGAGATAATAAACCCGCCGCTTTTCCCTGCAAACGGTGCGAAGCCTGCAGAAAATTGAGCAAACACAGGCGCTCCGGCCAATCCGACAAGTGCATATACAATCATGGCAATCGCTGCTCGTTTGCTGCCGAGAAGCAAGGCTGCCAAGAGACAGAAAAACGGCTGCATCGAAAGCGGAATGCCGGCAACTTGTAAAAAGGGTGCTACTGATGTAAGGTTGGCTCCGACAGCCATAAGTGCGGCGAACATGCCGATCAGCGCCATATCGGCCGCGCGAAGTTTACGTTGTTTCATAGTTGTCCCCCTTAGGTTTACATACACAATCATAGAGTAATAAAGAATGGAAATATTGTCAACATAAATTAAAACGAGGTTAACAAAAGAGAGGGTTCCATATGTATTTTGGAAAAACAAAACAGTCCGATCAATCTGGAAGAGTGCCCCCAAATCAAAATGTCACCACTTCATTTCCTGTGCTTCATACGGGAAGTGTCTCATATTACGAAGATATGACGAGATGGAATCTTCAAGTATACGGTTTGGTTGACCAACCGATGCTGCTGAGCTTTGAAGATGTCAAAGCCTTTCCGAAGTACGAATCGAAAAATGACATTCATTGTGTCACGGGCTGGTCGAGGCTTGATAATGTGTGGCAAGGCGTGCGTGCTCGTGATATAGCGGAAAAAGCGGGTGTGAAAGAAGAAGCTGGCTACGTTATTTTACATGCGGAAGAAGGCTGGACGACCAATCTGCCGCTTGATGATTTCTTAGCGGAAACTTCCCTTCTGGCTTATGCGCATAATGGCGAGCCATTAACGCCTGAACACGGCTTCCCGCTGCGGGGTGTATTTCCGCATCTGTATTTTTGGAAAAGCGCCAAGTGGCTGCGCGGCATCCAATTTACGAAAGAAAACCATCCGGGCTTTTGGGAGCGGAATGGCTATCACATGAGAGGGGATCCTTGGCAAAATCAAAGATTTACATGGGATTAAGGTTCTATTTTAAACAGGACCATCCGCATCTTTATCAGGTTTTTATTTCCATATTGATAGTCTGCAGGTACCTTATTTGATATAGGTGCCTTTTTTATTCGGGAAAAAGTTGACTTTCTTTGGAAGAAAACCTATTATTTGAGTTGTCTAGTTGATAGTGAAAATCATTATCATACATTGCGTTTAGTTTAAGGAGAGGAATGTCGTACTGCATGAAAGAGCAAACAACAGACCGGACGAAAGGCGGAACACCAAACGCATATACGATTCCTGGTACGGAAGTGCGTATGATGTCTTCTCGCATTGAAAACCGTACCTATCATATTTTTATCTCGAAACCGAATACGCCGCCGCCACCCGCTGGCTATCCTGTGATTTATCTGCTGGATGCCAATTCTGTCTTTGGAACGATGACGGAAGCCGTTCGAATACAGGGGCGCCGACCTGAAAAAACAGGGGTAATTCCTGCAGTGATCGTCGGCATTGGCTATGAGACAGCGGAACCGTTTTCCTCAGCGCGTCACCGGGATTTTACAATGCCGACAGCCCAATCGAAGCTGCCGGAACGGCCCGACGGCAAAGAATGGCCGGAGCATGGCGGAGCTGAGAGCTTTATCAGGTTTATTGAGGAGGATCTGAAACCGGAGATAGAACGAGATTACCAGATTGATAAAAATAGACAAACAATCTTTGGCCACTCGCTTGGCGGGCTTTTCGTGCTGCAGGTGCTGTTAACAAAGCCGTATGCGTTTCAAACCTATATTGCGGGAAGTCCGTCCATTCATTGGAATAAACCGTTTATTCTCGAGAGAGCGGATCATTTCGCCTCCCTCACTAAGAAAAACAATCAGCCTATCAATATCCTGCTTGCCGCAGGGGAATTGGAGCAGCATCATAAAAGCCGGATGAACGACAATGCGAGGGAGCTTTACGAGCGGCTGGCCGTTTTATCTGAACAAGGCATACGGGCAGAATTTTGCGAGTTTTCAGGAGAAGGGCATATTTCGGTTCTTCCTGTTTTGGTCAGCCGGGCGCTGCGTTTTGCGCTTCATCCTGACGGACCACATCTTTCAATGGGCTGAGACATACTCAGCCTAGCTTCTAAAAAATAGTTGTCACTGAAATTATATTTGACTGTCACATGACATTTGGATATGATTATTTTTATAATTGATAATGATAATCATTATCAATAAATTGCGCTTTTCAAAGTGCGACAGTCTTTTTCTCTGGATGTCTGTTCGGCATCTAGAGTGAAGAAAGGAATTGATGATATGAATGCAACGGATATAAAGGGCAAAATTGCTTTTATAACAGGGGCAGCCCAAGGGATAGGTGAAGCGGTTGCGCGGACGCTTGCCGGTCAAGGCGCACATATTGCGGCAGTTGATTATAATCCAGAAAAGCTGGAAAAGGTTGTGAACAGCCTCAAAGCGGAAGGGCACCATGCGGAAGCTTTTCCTGCGGATGTGAGAGACAGCGCGGCGATTGACGAGATCACGGCGCGCATCGAACGCGAGATGGGGCCGATTAATATTTTGGTGAATGTAGCGGGTGTCCTTCGCCCGGGTCTCATCCATTCGCTTAGTGATGAGGAATGGGAAGCGACGTTCTCAGTGAATTCGACTGGCGTATTTAACGCCTCGCGTTCAGTCAGCAAATATATGATGGACCGGAGATCGGGTTCGATCGTAACGGTCGGATCAAATGCTGCGGGTGTGCCAAGAACATCTATGGCAGCATATGCCTCTTCAAAGGCTGCGGCTGTGATGTTTACGAAATGCCTTGGCCTTGAGCTTGCAGAATACAATATTCGCTGCAACATCGTCTCTCCCGGGTCAACGGAAACAGACATGCAGTGGTCATTATGGGCCGACGAGAATGGAGCGGAGCAAGTCATAAAAGGATCACTTGAGACATTTAAAACAGGGATCCCGCTCAAAAAATTAGCCCAGCCTTCGGATATTGCGGATGCGGTGCTCTTTTTGGTTTCTGGCCAGGCAGGGCATATTACGATGCATAATTTATGCGTAGATGGCGGCGCGACGTTAGGCGTGTAACTGAATTAAAGGAGGTTCATGAGAATGTTGGAACAAAACGTTATACCAGAAACAAAAGCAGAGCATTTGCTTCATGAGTATCAGCCGGGTGCTTTTTTCTTAGCTTCACCTCATCGCGTACTGTTAGCGAAAGGCATATGTGAAATCGTACCGGAGGCAGACGGGCAAAATCAAATGGAAACCCTTTCTATCCGTATTGCTGAGACGCTGCGTCAGGCAAAGCGATCGGGGCAAAGCCGTCCGCTTGTTGTCGGGGCCGTTCCATTTGATCAAGTAAAAGCAGCGCGGCTCGTTGTTCCTGAAGAAGTTCGCTGGTCAGGACCGCTTCAATTTGACTATGCGGAGAAGGAACAGCAATGTGAGCATACATACCACATAGAGCCTGTTCCGGCACCGGAGGATTATAAAAATGGTGTGGAACAAGGACTGGCGCGCATTGCCGATGGAACACTCAGCAAAATCGTTCTGTCCAGGTCGCTGCAGCTGACATCGCCTGAACCGATTCAGACGGATGAGCTGCTTCGCCATTTGGCTCAGCATAACACGCATGGCTACACATTTGCCGCGGACGTGTCCAGTCAGGCGGAAACATCTCCCCGCCGAACATTGCTCGGTGCAAGTCCGGAGCTTCTCGTTTCAAGGATGGGAACTCAGGTCGTTTCCAATCCATTAGCCGGTTCAAGGCCGCGCAGTGATGATCCTGTTGAAGACCAGCGCCGGGCAGTTGAATTGCTTGCTTCCGCAAAGGATCTTCATGAGCACGCAGTTGTGGCTGACGCAGTTGCGGCAGCGCTAAGGCCTTTCTGCCGGACGCTAGAGGTTCCGGAGAAGCCTTCACTGATCAAAACAGAAACGATGTGGCACCTGTCCAGCGTGATTAAGGGAGAGCTTTCCGATCCATCTGTAACCGCACTTGAATTGGCGGCGGCACTTCACCCGACGCCGGCGGTCTGCGGAACACCGACTGATCTTGCAAGAGAAGCGATTCTCAGCATTGAGCCGTTCGACCGCGGTTTCTTTACCGGCATGGTCGGCTGGTGTGACGATGCGGGTGACGGAGAATGGATCGTGACGATCCGTTGTGCAGAGGCAGAAGATCGCTCACTCCGCCTGTATGCGGGAGCTGGTGTTGTTGCCGGATCAAAGCCCGAGGACGAGCTTCAAGAAACATCCGCAAAGTTTCGGACAATGCTGCGGGCAATGGGCGTGGATCACATATGAACAGAATGGATTGCTGGAGGGATACAATATGCTGAAAGGATTTACTCCTTGGCCTGATGAGTTAGCTGAGACCTATCGAAAGAATGGCTGCTGGGCCGGCGAGACGTTTGGAGATTTGTTAAGAGACCGGGCAGCCAAATATGGCGATCGTATTGCGATTACATGCGGGAACACCCATTGGAGCTATCAAGAGCTTGACACAAGGGTTGATCGTCTGGCTGCCGGATTTCAGAAGCTTGGCATTCAACAGATGGATCGTGTCGTGGTGCAGCTGCCAAATATCAAAGAGTTTTTTGAAGTCATTTTCGCGCTCTTCCGCCTGGGGGCGCTCCCAGTCTTCGCATTGCCTTCACATCGAAGCAGTGAAATTACATACTTTTGCGAGTTTGCTGAAGCGGCTGCATATATCATTCCCGATTCTTATTCTGGTTTTGACTACCGTTCACTTGCCAGACAGGTTCAAAGCAAGCTGCCGACGTTGAAACACGTCATTGTCGCGGGTGAGGCAGAGGAATTTTTGCCGCTGAACGATTTGCATACAGAACCTGTAAAACTGCCTGAAGTCAAATCTTCAGATGTGGCGTTCCTCCAGCTTTCTGGCGGGAGCACCGGGCTATCGAAACTGATTCCGAGGACTCACGACGACTACATTTACAGTCTGAAGCGGAGTGTCGAGGTCTGCTGGCTCGACGACAGCACGGTGTACTTGGCTGCGCTGCCGATGGCGCACAATTATCCGCTGAGCTCACCGGGGGTTCTCGGCGTATTATACGCTGGAGGAAGAGTGGTTTTATCTCCTTCTCCAAGTCCAGATGACGCATTTCCTTTGATTGAAAGAGAGAAGGTCACGATAACCGCTCTTGTTCCGCCTCTTGCGATGGTATGGATGGATGCGGCATCCTCGCGCCGTGACGATTTATCCAGCCTTCAAGTGCTGCAGGTCGGCGGTGCCAAGTTCAATGCTGAAGCCGCGCGAAGGGTAAAAGCTGTTTTCGGCTGCACGCTGCAGCAGGTGTTCGGAATGGCAGAGGGGCTTGTCAATTATACGAGATTGGATGACCCTGAGGAGATCATTGTCAATACCCAAGGAAAACCGATGTCCCCATATGATGAAGTGCGTGTTTGGGATGATCAGGATCGCGATGTAAAACCTGGTGAAGCAGGCCACTTGCTAACGCGGGGACCGTATACAATTCGAGGTTACTATAAGGCGGAAGAGCATAATGCTGCTTCATTTACTGAGGACGGTTTTTACCGTACGGGTGATATCGTCAGGCTGACACCAGACGGCTATATTGTCGTTGAAGGCCGTGCGAAGGACCAAATTAACCGTGGAGGAGAAAAGGTTGCGGCTGAAGAGGTAGAAAATCATTTGCTGGCGCATCCGGCTGTCCATGATGCGGCAATGGTCTCCATGCCTGATCAATTTCTTGGCGAGAGATCCTGTGTGTTTATTATTCCCCGGGATGAAGCCCCGAAATCCGCAGAGCTCAAAGCCTTTTTGAGAGAGCGCGGACTGGCGGCATATAAAATTCCCGACCGTATAGAATTTGTCGAATCCTTCCCGCAGACAGGGGTAGGAAAGGTAAGCAAAAAGGCCCTTCGTGAAGCCATTGCTGAGAAGCTTCTTGCAGGGGCAAAAAAATAAAACAACAATTTGAGAGGAAGTGTTCCAATGGCTATACCTGCCATTCAGCCGTATCAAATGCCGACAGCGTCTGATATGCCGCAAAACAAAGTATCATGGGTGCCCGATCCAAATCGGGCTGTCTTGCTGATACACGATATGCAAAACTATTTTGTCGATGCTTTCACAGCAGGAGCGTCCCCGGTAACAGAGCTTTCAGCGAATATACGAAAGCTGAAGGATCAATGTGTTCAGCTTGGGATTCCTGTTGTCTATACCGCGCAGCCGGGAAGCCAAAATCCAGCTGACCGGGCGCTGCTGACAGATTTTTGGGGCCCGGGATTAAACAGCGGTCCTTATGAGGAGAAAATTATACCCGAGCTGGCACCGGAGAATGATGATCTTGTGCTGACAAAATGGAGATACAGCGCGTTTAAGAGAACGGACCTGCTCGACATTATGCGCAAAGAGGGACGCGATCAGCTGATCATTACCGGAATTTACGCCCATATTGGGTGTCTCGTTACAGCATGTGAAGCATTTATGGAGGATGTGAAAGCCTTTTTCGTGGGAGATGCAGTTGCTGATTTTTCATTAGAAAAACATCAAATGGCGCTGGACTATGCGGCTGGACGCTGTGCATTTACCGTGATGACTGATAGTCTTCTTGATCAGCTGCAGAATGCGCCGTCAGACGTTCAAAAAACGTCAGCAAACACCGGCAAAAAAGAAGTGTTTACATGTGAGAATATCCGTAAACAAATTGCTGAGCTTTTACAAGAAACACCGGAAGACATCACAGATCAAGAGGATTTGCTCGATCGTGGTCTAGATTCGGTAAGGATCATGACATTGGTGGAACAATGGCGCCGTGAAGGGGCAGAGGTGACTTTCGTGGAATTGGCTGAACGCCCAACGATCGAAGAATGGCAGAAATTGCTCACAACCCGCAGCCAGCAAGTGCTGCCAAACGCGGATTATTTATAAAAGGAGGGTAAACAAACGGATGCCTGATACAAAAGATCTTCAATATTCTTTGACCGGGGCGCAAACTGGCATATGGTTTGCTCAGCAGCTTGCTCCGGACAATCCAATCTACAATACGGCAGAATATATAGAAATCAATGGACCCATCAATATTGCTCTTTTTGAAGAAGCTTTGCGGCACGTGATCAAGGAAGCGGAATCGCTGCATGTCCACTTCGGTGAAAATATGGACGGGCCATGGCAGATGATAAACCCGTCTCCGGATGTACAGCTGCACGTCATTGACGTCAGCTCTGAGCCTGATCCGGAAAAAACAGCATTAAACTGGATGAAAGCGGATTTGGCAAAGCCGGTTGATTTAGGAGATGACCCTTTGTTCAATGAAGCTCTGTTTATTGCCGGGCCTGATCGTTTCTTTTGGTATCAGCGCATTCACCATATAGCGATCGATGGCTTCGGTTTTTCCCTGATAGCCCAGCGTGTGGCAAGTACATATACCAAGCTTATAAAAGGACAAACAGCTAAGGATCGTTCCTTTGGGTCTCTCCAAGCCATTTTGGAGGAGGATACAGATTATCGCGGATCAGAGCAGTATGAGAAGGATCGTCAATTCTGGCTGGACCGTTTTGCAGATGCACCTGAAGTTGTGAGCTTGGCTGATCGGGCGCCAAGAACATCTAACAATTTTCTTCGTCATACGGCATATCTGCCTCCGTCTGATGTAAACGCGTTAAAAGAAGCGGCGCGCTATTTCTCAGGAAGCTGGCATGAAGTTATGATTGCGGTGTCAGCTGTTTATGTGCACCGTATGACCGGCTCTGAGGATGTTGTGCTCGGCCTGCCCATGATGGGAAGGATAGGTTCCGCATCACTGAATGTACCGGCTATGGTGATGAACCTTCTCCCGCTTCGGCTGACTGTCAGCTCTTCGATGAGCTTTTCTGAACTGATTCAGCAAATTTCCCGGGAAATCCGCAGTATTCGGCGACATCATAAGTATCGCCATGAAGAGCTTCGGCGTGATCTGAAATTGATAGGAGAAAATCATAGATTATTTGGCCCTCAAATCAATCTCATGCCGTTTGATTATGGTCTCGACTTTGCCGGGGCCCGGGGCATAACGCATAATCTTTCAGCCGGTCCTGTTGATGATCTATCAATCAATGTATATGACAGAACAGATGGCAGCGGGCTGCGAATTGATGTTGATGCGAATCCCGAGGTATACAGCGAGTCTGATATTAAGCTTCATCAGCAGCGTATCCTGCAGCTGCTGCAAGCGGCTTCAGCCGGGGAGGACATGCTGATTGGGCAAATGGAGCTTCTGTTGCCAGAGGAGAAAGAACAAATCATTCATAAATGGAACCATACGGCAAAATCCGAGAAGCTGGTCAGACTCCAGGACATGTTCGAAAAACAGGTAGTTCTTACGCCTGATCGTATCGCTCTTATGTGTGATGACATTCAATTCAATTATCGAAAGCTCAATGAAGAGGCAAATCGCCTTGCGCATCTGTTGATTGAAAAAGGCCTTGGTCCGGAGCAATTTGTCGCTTTAGCGCTGCCGCGTTCTCCGGAGATGGTGGCTTCAATGCTTGCTGTGCTCAAGACTGGTGCGGCGTATCTCCCGCTTGATCCGGAGTTTCCTGCCGACCGTATTTCTTACATGCTGGAGGATGCGAAGCCTTCATGCATCATAACGACTGAGGAAATAGCAGCCAGTCTGCCTGATGACCTGGCTGTACCGGAGCTAGTGCTTGATCAGGCTGTTACCCAGGAGGTTTTAAAACGCTATTCGCCTGACAATCCGAATGTATCGGTTTCTCTTGACCATCCTGCGTATATTATCTATACATCAGGATCAACCGGAAGACCGAAGGGTGTCGTTGTGACACAGAAAAGCTTAAGCAATTTTCTGCTGTCCATGCAGGAGGCATTTTCTCTAGGAGAAGAAGACAGGCTGTTGGCTGTGACGACTGTCGCTTTTGATATTTCAGCATTGGAGTTATATCTTCCGCTGATTAGCGGTGCGCAAATCGTGATCGCAAAGAAAGAAACGATCCGAGAGCCACAGGCATTAGCTCAAATGATTGAAAATTTCGATATCAATATCATGCAGGCAACACCGACACTATGGCATGCTTTGGTGACGAGTGAACCTGAGAAACTTCGGGGGCTTAGAGTGCTTGTCGGAGGTGAGGCGCTGCCGAGCGGTCTTTTGCAGGCGCTTCAAGACCTTCATTGTTCAGTCACGAATTTATACGGTCCGACTGAAACAACGATTTGGTCTGCAGCAGCTTTTCTTGATGAAGGGCTGAAGGGCGTTCCGCCGATTGGCAAACCGATTTGGAATACGCAGGTGTATGTGCTTGATAACGGTCTGCAGCCGGTGCCGCCGGGGGTTGTCGGCGAGCTTTATATCGCAGGAACCGGCTTGGCCAGAGGTTATTTCCACCGCCCTGATTTAACGGCTGAGCGTTTTGTTGCAGATCCATACGGACCGCCGGGGACTCGGATGTATCGGACCGGAGACCAGGCTCGCTGGCGCGCTGATGGGTCTTTGGATTATATCGGGCGGGCGGATAATCAAATCAAAATTCGCGGATTCCGAATTGAACTCGGAGAAATTGATGCCGTGCTTGCCAAGCACCCGCACATTGAACAGGCCGCGGTTGTCGTACGGGAAGATCAGCCGGCAGACAAACGATTGGCGGCTTATGTAGTCGCTGATTCTGCTATCGATATTGCCGAGCTTCGCCGTTATATGGGGGCCAGTCTTCCTGATTATATGGTGCCGGCGGCGTTTATGGAGATGGATGAGCTGCCGTTAACACCTAATGGCAAGCTTGACCGGAAAGCACTGCCGGCACCAGATTTCAGCACATCTGTCAGTGGTCGGGCCCCGCGGACTCCTCAGGAAGAGATATTGTGTGACTTGTTTGCAGAGGTTCTCGGTTTGGCACGTGTCGGTATCGATGACAGTTTCTTCGAGCTTGGCGGTCATTCTCTTCTCGCAGCCCGACTGATGAGCCGCATTCGCGAGGTAATGGGAGCCGAACTTGGTATCGCCAAGCTCTTTGACGAACCGACAGTAGCCGGTCTCGCTGCCCATCTTCATCAGGCGCAGAGTGCACGTCCCGCTTTGCAAAGAGCTGAGCGATCTGAAAAAATCCCGCTATCTTTTGCCCAACGCCGGCTATGGTTCCTACATTGTCTGGAAGGACCGAGTCCTACTTATAATATTCCGGTTGCTGTCCGTTTGTCGGGTGAGCTTGATCAAGGAGTGCTGAAAGCGGCACTTTATGACCTCGTCTGCCGTCATGAAAGCTTGCGGACGATCTTCCCTGAAACACAGGGGACATCCTATCAGCATATTTTAGATGCCGACCAAGCCCGTCCTGAGTTACATGTTACTGAAATTGCTGAGAAGGAGCTTTCTGATCGGCTTGCCGAAGCTGTACGCTACAGCTTTGATCTTGCAGCTGAACCGGCCTTTCGTGCCGAGCTTTTTGTGATCGGTCCTGACGAGTACGTGCTCCTTCTTCTCGTGCATCATATTGTTGGGGACGGCTGGTCCTTAACGCCGCTGACCCGAGATCTTGGGACGGCTTATGCGGCTCGCTGCCACGGAAAAGCTCCCGAATGGGCGCCTCTTGCTGTGCAGTATGCGGACTATGCGCTTTGGCAGCAAGAACTGCTTGGAAACGAGAATGATCCAAATAGCTTGATTGCCGGACAGCTTGCTTTCTGGAAAGGTACCTTGAAGAATCTGCCTGACCAGCTTGAACTGCCAACCGATTATTCACGTCCGGCTGAGCCGAGCCATGATGGGGATACGATTCATTTTCGTATTGAGCCCGGCCTTCACAAGCGCTTGCAGGAGCTGGCTCGCGCAAATAGGGTGAGCCTATTTATGGTGCTTCAATCCGGTCTCGCCGCTTTATTGACAAGGCTCGGGGCGGGTACCGACATTCCGATCGGCAGTCCGATCGCGGGACGGAATGATGATGCGCTGGGCGATCTTGTAGGGCTGTTTATCAATACATTGGTGCTCAGAACCGATACGTCCGGTGACCCAAGCTTCCGTGAGCTTCTAGACAGAGTACGGGAAGTGAATCTGGCCGCCTATGACAATCAGGATCTGCCGTTTGAGAGACTTGTAGAGGTGCTCAATCCGGCTCGTTCGCGTGCGACGCATCCTTTATTCCAAATCATGCTTGCGTTCCAAAACACACCGGACGCTGAACTGCATCTTCCTGATATGGAGAGCAGCCTGCGAATCAACAGTGTCGGTTCTGCCAAGTTTGATTTGACGCTGGAAATCAGTGAAGATCGCCTTGCTGACGGGACACCAAACGGGATGGAAGGACTGCTTGAATACAGCACTGATCTTTTCAAGCGGGAAACGGCTCAGGCTCTTGCTGACCGATTGATGCGCCTGCTGGAGGCTGCAGAGTCTGATCCTGACGAGCAAATCGGAAATCTGGATATTCTTGCGCCAGAGGAACGCAGCAGCATGGTGACAGATTGGCAAGGTGTATCTGAAAAGATTCCGCACGCATGTTTACCTGAGCAGTTTGAGAAACAGGCTGCTTTACGTCCTGATGCCATTGCCGTTGTTTATGAAGATCAGGCACTGAGCTATGCAGAGCTGAATGAAAGAGCAAATCGGCTTGCCCGCATGCTGATTAGTGAAGGTGTCGGGCCGGAGCAATTTGTGGCATTGGCACTGCCCCGATCATTAGAAATGGCTGTCGGGCTACTGGCAGTACTGAAAGCCGGAGCAGCTTATCTGCCTCTTGATCCGGATTATCCGGCTGATCGAATTGCTTTTATGCTAAAAGATGCACAGCCCGCGTTTATCATGACGAATACTAAAGCTGCAGAGCACATTCCGCCAGCGGACAACGTGCCGAAAATCGTACTGGATGATCTCGAACTGGAAAAGAAACTAAACACATACCCAGCTGATAATCCGGATAATACGGATCGGATCCAGCCGCTTACGCCTTTGAATACGGCGTATGTCATTTATACATCCGGCTCTACAGGTGTTCCAAAAGGTGTGATGATTCCTCACCAAAACGTAACGCGTTTATTTGCAGCGACCGAGCACTGGTTCCATTTCAGCTCAGACGATATCTGGACCATGTTCCATTCCTACGCTTTTGACTTTTCAGTGTGGGAGATTTTGGGTCCTCTGCTGCATGGCGGGCGTCTCGTGATCGTTCCTCATCACGTCAGCAGATCGCCAGAAGCATTTCTGCGCCTGCTTGTCAAAGAGGGTGTGACCGTTCTGAATCAGACACCGTCCGCTTTCTATCAGTTTATGCAGGCGGAACGGGAACAGCCGGATCTCGGACAGGCGCTCAGCCTGCGCTATGTCATTTTTGGCGGAGAAGCGCTTGAACTCAGCCGTTTAGAGGATTGGTATAACCGCCACCCTGAAAATAGACCGCAGCTTATCAATATGTATGGTATTACAGAAACAACCGTGCATGTGAGCTATATCGAATTAGACCGAAGCATGGCAGCTTTACGGGCAAACAGCTTGATCGGCTGCGGCATTCCCGATCTTGGTGTATATGTGCTGGATGAGCGCCTGCAGCCGGTGCCGCCGGGGGTTGCCGGAGAGTTGTATGTATCAGGAGCGGGGTTAGCACGAGGCTATCTAGGCCGGCCTGGTTTAACATCTGAACGCTTCATAGCTGATCCATTCGGTCCTCCAGGCACTAGGATGTACCGCACTGGGGATGTGGCCCGCCTCCGCGCTGATGGTTCTCTTGACTATGTCGGCCGCGCCGATCATCAGGTGAAAATTCGGGGATTCCGGATTGAACTGGGAGAAATTGAAGCAGCGCTCATTCAGCATCCGCAGCTTGAAGATGCGGCAGTGATCGTTCGTGAGGATCAGCCGGGAGATAAACGGTTGGCAGCTTATGTCATCCCTTCGGAAGAAACATTTGATACGGCGGAACTGCGCAGATATGCTGCTGAGAGATTGCCGGATTACATGGTGCCTGCTGCCTTTGTGACGATGAAAGAATTGCCGCTGACACCGAATGGAAAGCTTGATCGTAAAGCGCTGCCAGCTCCGGATTTCGCAGGGTCAGTGACAGGACGCGGACCGAGAACGCCGCAGGAAGAAATTCTCTGTGACTTGTTTATGGAGGTGCTTCACTTGCCGCGTGTCGGCATTGATGATCGTTTCTTTGATTTAGGCGGACATTCCTTGCTTGCTGTACAGCTCATGAGCCGCATCCGCGAATCCCTCGGCGTTGAACTCAGCATCGGCAACCTATTCGAAGCGCCGACTGTTGCCGGGCTTGCTGAAAGACTTGAAATGGGATCAAGCCAAAGCGCTCTTGATGTTCTGCTGCCGCTCCGAACAAGCGGAGACAAGCTTCCTTTATTCTGTGTGCATCCGGCAGGGGGGCTCAGCTGGTGCTATGCCGGTTTGATGACGAATATAGGAATGGATTATCCGATCTATGGCTTGCAGGCACGGGGAATCGGGCAGCGCGAGGAGCTTCCGAAAACACTTGATGACATGGCGGCCGATTACATTGAACAAATACGAAGGGTCCAGCCGAAAGGACCGTACCATCTGCTGGGCTGGTCCCTGGGCGGGAACGTCGTTCAAGCGATGGCCACCCAGCTGCAAAATCAAGGAGAAGAAGTTGCCCTATTGGTGATGCTGGATGCCTATCCAAACCACTTCCTTCCTATAAAAGAGGCGCCGGATGATGCGGAAGCGCTTATTGCCCTTCTGGCGTTAGGCGGGTACGATCCAGACAGCTTAGGGGACAAACCGCTAGATTTTGAAGCAGCAATTGAGATTCTTCGCAGTGACGGCAGTGCGCTTGCGAGCTTGGATGAAACGGTCATTTTAAATCTGAAAAATACGTATGTCAATTCTGTCGGCATTTTAGGCTCCTATAAGCCGAAAACCTTCCGTGGAAATGTTTTATTTTTCAGATCAACAATCATTCCTGAATGGTTTGATCCGATTGAACCTGATTCGTGGAAGCCTTATATTAACGGACAGATTGAACAAATCGACATCAACTGCCGTCATAAAGATTTATGTCAGCCGGAACCGCTGGCTCAAATCGGCAAGGTTCTCGCTGTCAAACTGAAAGAGTTACATCAATAAGGGAGGAGAAATAGATGGCAAATCCTTTTGAAAATGCGGATGGCACCTATTTGGTGCTGATCAATGAAGAAGGCCAATATTCCCTATGGCCCGGTTTTATAGATGTGCCGAGCGGCTGGACAGTCGTTCATGAACAAAAAGGGCGTGAAGCCTGTTTGGACTATATCCAATCACATTGGAGAGACATGAGGCCAAACAGCCTAAAGACTGTTGAAAATGTGTAATCGCATAAAAAGAGACTGCGGCAAGCAGTCTCTTTTTCTATTTTTGCGCAGACGTTTGGGTATGATCACAATCTCTGACCGGGTTTCCGTTTTCATCTGTACACCAAGATTGGGATAAAAACGCTAAAAACACAGCGGCCCACTGATCGGCAAACTGAATCAGAATGCCCCCGTCATGCCAAGAACCGTTGTCTTTTTTCCAGCGGGTATCCATTGCATTCCCTTGATTCATATGGATATTGTGCATGCCGTTGGTCGGGGTAAAGCCGAATATTTTATCTGCAGCCTGTTCAGGTCCGAATTTGGAACCGAATATATAAACCGGCGCTTTCTCATCTTGCGCTTTCTTCATATACGTTTCAATAAAATCATTTAAATCATTATCAGGCCCCGTGATTTCATGCGGCAAAGGCTTCATTTCTCCTGGGTCAAACAAATTGCCCCGCACGTAATCAAGCGCCACTTCACGGTTTGCCTCATTGATCCTTGTATATCCATACGGCATGTTCGGAAGGATGGTAATCGAGCTCGAATCAAACTGATCGTCAGCCAAATACAATACTTCAGATTCCTCAGAACTGGACATCACATTGATGGCGCACCTGTAATACGTATTCTCTTCACCGAGCACTTTGACTTGGAAATGAGGACTGTCATCATCTGTTTCCCGCTTCATGTCTAAGACAATGCCTTTTAACACGCCATATTGCTGAACAGCCATATGAATCCTCCTTTATGATCAACTTCATAATCATAATTCGTGAAATGATCTCTTTTTCCTTTTAAAAGATAAAAAAAGCCTGCAGAAATCTTTCTGCAAGCTCAATGTGAATTAAGCGCCCGCCACAGATGATTCATCCTGTAAAGCTTTCTCGGCAGGAACATATTCATAGCCTAGATCCCTCGCTACAGCTTCATAAGTTACGTGTCCGTTTGCGGTGTTTAAACCCGCTCTCAGTGCCGCATTGTCTGCGAGCGCTTTTGCTGCCCCTTTGTTCGCGATTTGCAGCGCGTATGGAACTGTAACATTAGTCAGAGCGATTGTTGATGTGCGAGGAACAGCGCCCGGCATGTTCGCTACAGCATAGTGCACAACACCGTGTTTTTCATATGTCGGCTGGTCATGTGTAGTGATATGGTCGACCGTTTCGACGATGCCGCCTTGGTCGATTGCTACATCAACAATGACTGAACCAGGTTTCATTTGTTTTACCATTTCCTCAGTCACAAGAGTCGGAGCTTTAGCACCCGGAATTAATACTGCGCAAATGAGAAGATCCGCTTCCGCCACAGCATCAGCAATATTGACCGGATTAGAAATTAACGTTTTAATTTGATGGCCGAAGATGTCATCAAGCTGGCGCAGGCGGTCTGCGTTTAAGTCAATGATCGTCACATCTGCACCGAGTCCGACAGCCATTTTCGCCGCGTTTGTCCCGACCACGCCTCCTCCGATAATCGTTACTTTTCCGCGAGAAACGCCTGGCACCCCGGCAAGCAAAATGCCTTTTCCGCCTTTAGGTTTTTCTAAGAATTGAGCTCCGATTTGCGCTGCCATTCTGCCCGCAACCTCGGACATTGGCGTGAGAAGAGGCAATGTCCGGCCTTCACTAACCGTTTCATATGCGATGGCAGTTACTCCTTTATCCTTCAAGGCCTGTGCAAGCTCAGGCTCAGCTGCTAAATGAAGATACGTAAACAGCACAAGACCTTTGCGGAAATAAACATATTCTTCCGGCAGCGGTTCTTTTACCTTCATGACCATTTCGGCGTCCCAGACCTGTTTCGGATCAGCAATGATTTCCGCTCCTGCTGACTCATAGGCTTCATTTTCAAATCCGCTTCCAAGGCCCGCGCCTGTTTCAACCAGCACTCGGTGGCCGTTTGAAATGAGCTGTGAAACGCCTCCAGGTGTTAAAGCGACACGGTTTTCATTGTTTTTTATCTCTTTAGGAACCCCTATGATCATATCTGTCTCCTCCTGTATCTGTGATATTTTTAGTGTAGCTCGATATTTTGGAAAATTCTTTGTTTGATTAAGAAAATAAAAAAACATGGATTTGTGAAATTTCACAAATCCATGTGCCGAAGTTTAATATCTAAATAGATGGTGAATTTTTGATTCACATTTTTTAAATCAATTTCAGCGATCTGGCTGATTCGCTTGAGACGGTAATTCAGCGTATTAACGTGTATATTTAATAGCTTGGAAGCCGTATTCACGCTGCTGTCTGCTTCAATAAAGCGCTCTAGCGTCTCTACCAGGTTTGACTGGTGATCTCGGTCATATTGTTCCAGTTTGGAAAGCGAGTAATTATCATAGCCCGCCAGTTTCCGTTTTTCATATAAGACATCTAAGTATTGATAAATGCCTAACTCAGAAAAGCTGAAAAGATGTTTGGTCTCTTCTGCGAACCGTTCCTTCGCTTTTAAGACGGACAATGCCTCCTGATAGGAGCGGGAGACAAAAGAAATAGAGCTGTATATTCCGCCAAAAGCGATAGAAACGTCTTCTATTTTATACCGCTCCTTCAGCTGTTTTTGCGTACTGAAAGCAAACTGTTTTAAATCTTGAAAAGGATGATCTGTTTTGGGTGCGGTTAATATAATCAGTTCATTAGAATCTACGGTCGCCAGCAACACGTAAACCTGCTGGGTCGTTTCCTGTAAATATTGCAGCTGCTGTTCGATTTTTTCAGTCAGCTCACCGTTTATGCGGATGATCATAACGGAAAATTCTGAAGGAGCGGCCATTCCAAGCTTATGGAACCCATCCGCCATGTCGGCCTCCTGATGGATGTGTCCAGTCAACATTTTCCAGAAAAATTCTTGGCTGCGTTCTTCATTTTTTGTTTTTCTGATTTGAAGTTTAAGAAGTTTGTTTCTCACTGCTTTTGCCGCCATTTGCAATGTCATCAGGTCATCATCAGACAATGTTTTTTGGATCTCAAGCGCCCATATGAAGCCAAGCACTTGGTTGTTTTTCCAAATCGAAATAGCGACGCGATTGCTCAGCCCTACTTCATCGATTTGCTTGACTCTGATCGGCTGGTCCGTTTTTAAGAGAGCAGGAATTGTCCCGTCTTTCCACAGCTTGTTAATCACCTTCTCCGGTACCCTTCTGCCAATAATGGTAGACGTCCGGGCAGGGTCTGTGCAGTCGCTGTGTGTACTGTAGGCAAGCAGCTTGTGGTTAACATCCTCTATGGTGATCGGGCACCGCAGAACGTCGCTGATATGATCAGCCACATCTTCAAGTCTGTCAAAACTATATTTAAACGGATCATTCGGCATGGTCATAAATCTCCCTACTTTTTCGTGCTTGATTTCTCTTTGACATCTCATCCCCTTCCTTTTATTATGATTGTTGTTGTTTGTGAAAATCAACAACAAAGAAAAACACTTACATGAGAGAAACGTTCTATATACATGTGGCGGTGAATCGCCTTTTTAAAGTACAGTTGTATGCCTTATATGATACGAAAGCTTATCCTATTAATCTTCTAAGAGAGTCATCGGAGGCGGGACTGATTAAGGAAAGAAAAAACTGAACCTTTCAGAAATGGTGCTGTAGCATCAAATATTCTGAAAGGTTTTTTTTGGGAGTTGGAGAATCATTTGGGTCTTTTGGATTATTCGAAGGATGAAAAGAAGATTAAGAAAATAAACCTATTTACTTTACAATATATGTTATTTTTAAGTGGTTCGAGGTAAACCATTGGACTCATTTTGTAAAATTAAAACATATTTGTTTGACTATGCCGAAAAACTGTTTTTATAATAATGACGTTCTAAAAATAAGTGAATTAGCCCATATTTAGGCTGATGGCACAGGAGGTAATGAGGAATATGGCAGGATTAATTCGTGTCACACCCGAAGAGCTAAGAGCGATGGCGAAGCAATACGGCGTTGAAAGCCAAGAAGTATTAAATCAGGTTGATCGTTTAAACCGAATGATCTCTGATTTGAAAAGCATGTGGGAAGGTGCTTCAAGCGAAGCGTTCGCAGATCAATACGAGCAGCTCAAACCTTCATTTATCAAAATGTCAGATTTGCTTCAAGATGTGAATCAGCAGCTTGATCAAACAGCAAATACACTTGAGTCTACTGACCAAGACATCGCAAATCAAATCCGCGGATAACAGTATGAAAGGGAAGGAGCGCCTGATTCAGAAGAAGACGGCGCTCTTTCTATGTAAGGGTGATCCTAAATGTATATTGATATTACTATAGATTTGAAACATTATAACGGCAGTGTCTTTGATCTCAGATTGTCAGATTACCACCCAGTGAAAAAAGTAATTGATATTGCTTGGCAGGCCCAAAGCGTATCTATGCCTCCGCGCGAAGGGCACTGGATCAGAGTGGTTAACAAGGATAAGGTGTTTTCCGGAGAATGCAAGCTGTCTGATTGCGGCATTACAAACGGAGACCGGCTTGAAATATTATGAAAGGATCTGGTTGAATGTCAGGTAAACAAAAATCGTATTTAGAAAACCAATTAGAAGCCGTTGCCGAGAAAACAGATGCCGGCTATACATTTACCTTTCAGCGGGAAAAAATAAAGCTTCTGGACGGTCTTGAAGCTAATGTGATCAAAGATGTAAATCCATTTTTTCATAAAGAGATCGACGTGACAGATGATGAGGTCATCATCACAATCCAACCTCCCTCCTCCTATAAAGCATTCCGCTTCATGAAAGCTAAGGATAAAAAAAGCAAATGGCAGTTTGCCTATCAGCTTGTTCAAGCCGTGCAGCAGCACAATTTGTCGAGGCTGAATGTGATTGTCGCTCCGGAAAACATTGTATTCGATAAAGGGCTGACGCCTTATTTTCTCCATTATGGAGTAAAAGAAAGCATCCCTCCTTACGAGCATGATGAGGAAAGAGTGTGGCGGGAGCTGAAAGCGGCAGCGGCTTTGGCGGTTGACGGCGCTTTTGCATTTGAAGACTATCTGAAATTCAATGAAACGCTGACGTTCTCCCCAGAGGCTAAAGCGATATTGGATGCGGAATCCTATGATGGCCTGCTTGAGCTGATTCAAACCCATATTGATGAGCTCGAAGCCAAAGCCAAAACATACATACATATCCCGAGAAAGAAGTGGAACATCCAGCGATATATCGGCCTGGGGCTCATTGTTTTGCTTGTACCGGCCCTTATTTACTCGATGTACGCCTTATTTTTCGCGCAGCCAAAGCACCAGGCAATAGTGGACAGCAACCGTGCTTTCTTAAACAAGCAGTACAGTGAAGTCATCAGCACATTGTCCAAGTACGATGCGGAAAGCCTGCCTGAATCAGTGCAGTATCAGCTGGCGACGTCTTATGTTGAGGTCGAAAATCTGGGGAGTGCAAAAACTAAAAATATAGAAAATAATTTAGTCACCCTTCAATCAGACCCTCAGCATTTCTTGTACTGGATTGATTATGGTCGAGGAGAATACAAAGAAGCGATCAGTATTGGCCGTAAGCTTGAATACAATGATTATATTTACTTTGCCCTTGCTAAATATAAGCAGCAGCTTTTATCTGAGGATACAAATGATGAAGACATACAGAAAGAACTTGATTCAGTAAATAGTGAACTTGAAAAAGCGCAAAAAGAACGTCAAGACAATAAACAGTCTAATTCTGATACATCATTAGTCGATACTAGCGAAGAACAGACACAAGCAGACGAAGAAAAACAACAAGCGGAAGAAAAAGCCGCAGCAGAGGAAAAAGCGAAAAAAGAAGAACAGAAGAAAAAAGAAGAACAAGAGAAAAAAGAAACAGAAAAGAAAGATGAGAAAAAAGATGACAAATAACGTGAGACATGAAGCGCAGGTCATCGCATGTTGCTATTCGGCCGTTAGGGGGTTCGCCATTTGAGTCTATTATGGGTTTTTTACCAAAATAACGTTCAAAAATTAAATCTGTCTAACCTCCCGTCGTCTCATCCGGTGACCATTGGGCCTGATGTGAAAGATTCCGTTACGATCAGCGCCATTCCATTTAATAGCGGAGTCATTTCTCTTCAAAGAAAGGAATCCGGCGGCCAATACGAAGTTTTCCTGGGAAATGATTGTCTCGGCATGATTGAGACGGATATATCATTTACTCTTCAAACGGATCAGCAGGATATACGCTTGATATTGACGGGCAGTGAACCTGAGAAATCTGTTTATTTTACGGGAAACCGGGATGAAATTGTATGTTCCTCAGAAAAGACGAATGCAGATATTTATCTGAATCCGCAAGGTTTTGCATTTGCAGAACAAAGCACGTTTTCTTTGCTTCGTGCCGGCGGCAACTGGTCGGTTCGCCCTGAAAGCGGAACGATCTTCTTGAACGGAGAGAAGATCAACGCCAATACGCCGCTCAAGCCGGGAGATGAAATCTTCTGGAACTTCACGCAAATGAGTGTGACAGAACAAGACCTTTTAGAAATCGTTCATTTTGCCCAGTTTGAAACAGCGTTAACAGAAACAGTCAAACCGAGTACAGAGATGCAGAAAAAATATCCGCAGTACAGAAGAACGCCGCGGATGGTGTACGATCTGCCGGATGACCGCGTTTCCTTTAGTTTTCCCTCTCAGGAGAGCGATCAAACCAACAGAGGGCTGTGGCTCGTCATCCTGCCTCCGCTTGTGATGCTGATCGTGATGGGCGTAGTCGCCATCATCCAGCCGCGCGGCATATTTATACTTGTTTCTTTGGCGATGTTTATGATGACTCTCATTACCTCGACAGTGCAATATTTCCGGGATAAGAATCAGCGGAAAAAACGCGAGGAAAAACGGGAGCGTGTATATAAGCTTTACTTAGACAATAAACGGAAAGAGCTTCAGGCACTTGCTGAGAAGCAAAAGCAGGTTCTTGAATTTCACTTTCCTTCATTTGAAAAAATGAAATACTTAACAAGTGAAATCAGTGACCGAATCTGGGAAAAATCACTTGAAAGCAAGGATTATCTTCAGCTGCGGCTTGGGACGGGAACAGTCCCCTCGAGTTATGAAATCAATATGAGCGGCGGAGACTTGGCGAATCGTGATATCGATGACCTCATGGAGAAATCACAGCACATGCAGCGTGTCTATAAGGACATCCGCAATGCGCCGGTGACGGTCGATTTGGCGGAAGGTCCGATGGGGCTTGTCGGTAAATCCCAAATTGTGAAAAATGAGATCCACCAGCTGATCGGACAGCTGTCGTTCTTTAACAGCTATCACGATTTGCGTTTCGTTTTTATTTTTCATGAAGAAGAGTATAAAGACTGGGAGTGGATGAAGTGGCTTCCGCAATTTCAAATGCCCCATATTTATGCAAAAGGATTTATTTATAATGAGCAAACGCGAGATCAGCTTCTGTCTTCGCTTTACGAATTGATCAGAGAGCGCGATCTCGAAGATGACAAAGAAAAACTGCAGTTCAAACCGCATTTTGTATTTGTTATCACGAATCAGCAGCTGATCTCTGAGCATGTCATTCTCGAATATTTAGAAGGACAGCATGAGCATCTGGGCATCTCGACAATTGTCGCTGCGGAAACAAAGGAGAGCCTGTCGGAAAACATTACAACCCTTGTCCGCTACATCAATGAGCATGAAGGCGACATTTTAATTCAAAAGAAAAAAGCGGTAAGAATCCCGTTCCGTCTCGATCATCATCAGCGTGAGGACAACGAACGGTTCTCACGCACGCTGCGGACGCTGAATCACCAGGTCGGCATCACGAATTCCATTCCGGAAACGGTATCGTTCCTGGAGCTTTTTCATGCGAAGGAAGTAAAAGAAATCGGCATTCAGCAAAGATGGCTGACGAGCGAATCTTCGAAGTCACTGTCAGTGCCGATCGGCTATAAAGGGAAAGATGACATTGTGTATCTGAACCTTCACGAAAAAGCACACGGTCCGCACGGCTTGCTTGCCGGGACAACGGGATCTGGGAAAAGTGAATTTCTCCAGACCTACATTCTGTCACTTGCAGTGCATTTTCATCCGCACGAAGCGGCTTTCTTATTAATTGACTATAAGGGCGGAGGAATGGCGCAGCCGTTCCGCAACATTCCCCACCTCCTCGGCACGATCACTAATATTGAAGGAAGCAAAAACTTCAGTATGCGTGCGCTTGCTTCCATTAAAAGCGAGCTGAAAAAAAGGCAGCGTCTGTTTGACCAATATCAAGTCAATCACATCAATGACTATACAAAGCTGTACAAGCAGGGGAAAGCAGAAGTGGCGATGCCTCACTTGTTCTTAATCTCTGATGAGTTTGCCGAGCTGAAAAGCGAGGAGCCAGATTTTATCAGGGAGCTTGTCAGCGCCGCACGTATCGGGCGAAGCCTCGGCGTTCACTTGATTTTGGCGACACAGAAGCCAGGCGGCATCATCGACGACCAGATCTGGAGTAACTCGCGCTTTAAAGTAGCGCTCAAGGTCCAGGATGCCACTGACAGTAAAGAAATTTTGAAAAACAGCGATGCCGCAAACATTACCGTAACAGGCCGCGGCTATCTGCAGGTCGGAAACAATGAAGTGTATGAGCTGTTCCAATCTGCATGGAGCGGGGCGCCTTACTTAGAGGAAGTCTACGGTACTGAGGATGAAATCGCGATCGTCACAGATACGGGTCTGATTCCGCTTTCTGAGGTTGATACCGAAGATATTGCGAAAAAAGACGTTCATACTGAAATTGAAGCTGTCGTTGACGAAATTGAACGCATCCAAGATGAAATGGGAATCGAGAAGCTGCCAAGCCCTTGGCTGCCGCCGCTTGCGGAACGTATTCCGCGCACTCTTTTCCCTTCAGACGAAAAAGACCATTTCCACTTTGCATATGTCGATGAACCTGATTTGCAAAGACAGGCGCCGATTGCTTATAAGATGATGGAAGACGGAAATATCGGCATATTCGGCTCTTCGGGCTACGGAAAATCAATTGCAGCCGCGACGTTCCTGATGAGCTTTGCGGACGTGTACACACCTGAGGAGCTTCATGTCTATATCTTTGATTTCGGTAACGGAACGCTTCTGCCATTAGCGAAGCTCCCGCATACCGCGGATTACTTCCTGATGGACCAGTCAAGAAAAATTGAAAAGTTCATGATTCGAATCAAAGAAGAAATTGACCGACGTAAACGTCTGTTCAGGGAAAAAGAAATCAGCCACATCAAAATGTACAATGCGCTTAGCGAAGAAGAGCTTCCATTCATTTTCATCACCATTGACAACTTTGACATCGTCAAGGATGAGATGCATGAGCTTGAATCGGAATTTGTCCAGCTTTCCAGAGACGGACAGAGCTTAGGGATCTACTTCATGCTGACGGCAACGCGTGTTAATGCTGTCCGCCAATCATTGTTAAATAACTTGAAAACAAAGGTTGTCCATTATCTCATGGATCAATCTGAGGGATATTCCATTTATGGCCGTCCGAAGTTCAATCTTGAGCCGATCCCGGGACGTGTCATCATTCAAAAAGAAGAGCTTTATTTCGCGCAAATGTTCCTGCCTGTTGACGCTGATGATGATATCGGCATGTTCAATGGGCTGAAATCAGACGTTCAGAAACTTCAAGAGCGCTTTGCTTCAATGGAGCAGCCGGCACCGATTCCGATGCTGCCTGAGAGCTTGTCGACGAGAGAATTTTCTCTCCGCTTCAAGCTGGAACGCAAGCCTTTATCTGTACCGATCGGGCTTCATGAAGAAACAGTCAGCCCAGTCTATTTTGATTTGGGCAAGCATAAGCACTGCCTGATTTTAGGCCAGACTCAGCGCGGGAAAACAAACGTCCTAAAAGTCATGCTTGAACATCTGATTGATGATGAGACCGAAATGATCGGCCTATTTGACTCGATTGATCGCGGCTTATCTCATTATGTGAAGGAATCAGATGTTTCATATTTGGAAACGAAAGAAGATATTGAGCAGTGGATTGAAACAGCAGAAGATATTTTCAAAACAAGAGAAGCCATGTATGTAGAAGCCGTCCGCCAAGGAGACGCGCACAATCTGCGATTCTCACAAGTGGTGTTGATGATTGACGGGATAACGAGATTCCAGCAGACGATTGATACGAGAATACAAGACCGTCTCGCTAACTTCATGAAATCATACGCGCATCTTGGCTTCAGTTTTATCCCGGGTGGTAACCACAGCGAATTCTCAAAAGGCTATGACTCCTTGACGACTGAGATGAAGCAAATCCGCCACGCGATTCTGCTGATGAAAAAATCTGAGCAAAATGTCATTCCTCTCCCGTACCAAAGACAGGAGCCTGAGATTCAGCCGGGCTTCGGATATGTTGTGGAAAACGGGAAGGAGCAAAAAGTTCAAATTCCTTTATGTTCTGCTGAAAGGGAGAGTGCTAGATGACAGAACAACGAAAAAGCTTGATCAAGTTAATATCCGCCGTCATCATCATTTTGCTGTTGCCGGTTTTGTTTTTCCGATTTATCGGAGACGATCCGACGAAAAAAGCAGTCAATTCCACCCGGCAAATCGCGGTGGTGAATGAAGACACTGGCGTATTGAGTGATGAGGTAAAGTCTGATGAAGAGGACAAATCCGCCCAGTTCGGCAAGGAAGTAGCGGCTGTTCTGGGTGAACGGCCTGATTATTCGTGGACGGTCGTAAACCGAAGCGCGGCTGAGACCGGTCTCGCTTCAAAGAAATACGATGCGATCGTCTATATTCCCTCAGACTTCTCAAAAAACATTTTGAGCTATGACAAAGACCATCCACAAAAAGCAACGCTGGAATTCAGCATTCAAGATAACCTGAATGCGGTCAACAAAGAAAAAGTTCAGCGTGAGCTTGAGGATGCCCAAAAGACAATGAACAAAAAAATGTCGGCCTTATACTGGAATTTTGTGTCGCAAAAAGTGGACAACATCAGAGGAGAATTTGACAAAATCGTCAATAAAGAATCTGAATTCCAGAATGTCATGTACAACTTTTACAAACCAAGCTCTAATGATTTAGCAGGTGAAATCAAACAGCAAAAAGACTTAATCGATGAGCTGAAGAAATCAATGAATGAAGCGCAAGGCACGACAAAAGAAAAAGCTTCTACAGCGGAGGAAGCCAAAAACACGCTAAAAGAATTCATTGATACAGTTGAAAGATACAAAGAATATCAAGAGAATCAGAAAAAGCTGCTTTTGGCAGCCCAGGATTCAACACAGCAGCAAATCCGGACAGGCCTGGACGCCATCCAGGCACAGCAAAAGGCGAATCAGTTCAGCGAACGCATGAGCGGATTGGCAACTGGGATCAGCCAAGCGAAGACACAGCTTGGGCAAACCAGCAATGTGCTGGCAAACGCCCAGCAAATCAGGGAGGGCCAAGTGCCTCAGCAGGAACTTGGCATGGCGAAAATCCAAAGTGATTTAATCGATCAATATCAGGCCGCATCAAGACAGGCAGCACTAAATCAGGTTTATGAATTGCTTGTCCCGGCACGTCAGGCATTGACAGTTGCGAAAGGGGACGACCCAGTCATAGACGATGGCTCTGACAACAATGATAAAGATAAAGACCCGAAAGAAGAAGATCCTGAAGAACTGAAAATCGATCTGGAAAAACAGCGTGAAGAATTGAAAAATATCGCTGCTGACATTCAAGACATTTCAGACAATCTGAAGGAGCCTGAAAAAGAGGATCCAACACCGGAGGACCCGGGTACTGAACCAGACGATCCGCCCACTGATAATCCAGAAAAACCTGATGACGGGGGCAGTACAAAGCCTGATGATACACAGGGCGACACAGGGAACGATAATAACAGCAGTGATGCCGGTAATGACGGACAAACGGACGGCGGTACTCAGGATCAAGAGCAGCAGCAGGGAACAGACGGTCAGGAGCAGACCGGCGGTGCATCAGACAGCGGAAAAACTGAAACAGGCGCTTCTGCCGAACAGACTGCATCATCTGATTCAGCCCTTCAATTGATCAAGCTGGCAAATGAAGACGGAACCGGAGATTCAGGAGATACCGGTAGCGGCGGAGATACGACGGGGCCTGGGGACCAAGATCAACCAGGAAACGGCGACATTTCTGATATCGCTAAAGCAAAAGAACAGCTCAGCAAAGCGTCTGAGCGAATCAAGCAGATTGAAGAAGAGCTCAAAGAAAAAGAAACTGCCCATAATGAAGAGCTGAAAAAGAAGTTAGAGGAACTAAAAGAGCAAATGGACGGTCTCAATGATGAAATTGATGATCTGAAGGACAAAGTGAAAAAGCTCGAAGGTAAGCTTGAAAATCTCGAAGCGAAACGGAAACGGGAGTTTGAAGGGATTTACAGTGCGATTCGTGAGCTTGAAAATAAAGATCAGCTTCAATTCTCAGGAGAAATCAATACAGAAAGCATCTCCGCTTTAATGAGATACTATAAATATTTGTCTGTTTATGACTCTGTATTATCAGGTACGATAGACAGTGCTGCAAAAGCCGGCGCCATTAACGGCCAGCAGGGCAACGTCAATTCCGTACTGGCTCTCACACCTGAAGAATCAGCCAGCTGGGAAGCTCTCAAAAACAACACGATGCAAACTGATGAAGACATTAACAGCTTCATCGACGGAATGACCAAATTTGCGGACGACTACAGCGGCTATATCCGCGACTCTCAAGCAGGTGTTCTCGACGAACTGACGAACATCTCTGAAAGTGCCGCAAAAGCGACAGAACAGCTGGTAACGGGCGCAACGCAGGAATCTGCGACGTTCAGCAACGATGGACTGTCTGGCACAATGGCACTGAATGTCCAAGATACGGTCGGTCAGGAAGTGCTGCAAATGTCAGACATGATGGGTTCATTGTCTGATCGCCAGTCAGGCATCATTGATTACACAACCAATATGCAGCAAAGCGTCAATGATGTTCAAGCAAAAGCCGACACCTTAAACAACAACTGGGGGAAAAATGTCGCCTCCACGAAACTCGTGCGCAATGACGTATACGGCATACTCGGAAATACATTAGTAGACGGGCAAAACAATGGCTATGTGTATGATTACTTGGCGAATCCGCTTAAAATCAGCGGAGAGGTTCCGGAAGAGAAAACTCAGACGGTACCGCCGGTTGTCATCCTTGTCATTGTGTTGATCAGCAGTCTGTTAATCGGCTATTTTAGCTCGTATTACCAAAACGCGCCGCTTCTCGTCAAAGGAGCGCTATTCGGAATTCTGAATATCCTTGTCGGACTCATGATCAGCTTGTTCGGTTTGAATATTTATTCACTGCCGGACGATCAGACGATTAAGTGGTCAGTGTTTACGATTCTATTGCTGGTCGCAAGTTCTGCCTTCATCCGGACGGCGTTCAGATTCGGATCGATCCCTGGATGGGTTGCTTCAGCGGCAATGATTCTATTCTATGTTGCACCGCTTATTGATTTGATCATGCCGAACTTTACATTTGAAGATCCGGTTTCGAAAGTATATATCGACATCCAGTACGGTACTGGGCACTTGTTTACAATGGGAATAACAGTTCTGCTAATCATTACGGTGATTGCCGCGGCTCTGCCGCTGATTATCCGGCTGATGGCTGAACACACAGCAGAAAGCGATGAAACGTATGAAGCGTAATCGCAGCATGGAAAAGGGGATCATGATTTGTATGCTCTCCTTTTCCCTTTTCATACCCTCTGCCGCCGCTGCCCAAACCGAAGAAAATACAGATGTCGCGCCAAACCAGTATCAGAAAAAAGACATCGAAATTGATACGAATTATTTACATGAAGATACCTACTATGAAGAGAAAACAGAACTGCCTGAGGAACAGAAGGATATCACTTTTGATAAACCGAAGGACAAGGACGCCGAGCTGATAAAAGGTTTGTTTACATCAACAAATGCCCAGGATTCCAACACGATTGCGGCCCAGTCCAAACAGCTTGGAATTACATTTGCTGAAAAGCCAATGACAAAGGCGTCATCAACGGAAACAGAGAATGAACAAGAAACATCATCATTGCTGCTGCCGATGATCTATGTCGTACTGATCCTGCTCGGAATTGCAAGTATCGTGTTCCTCATCCCAAAAGTCACAGCGCAGGAAAACAAGAAAGCATAGGCCGCGTGCTTGTGTTGTGTAAAAGCGGTGCCGTACAATAATAACGGAAAAGGAGGTTTCCAATGGAACTTTATATCATCACCGGAGCGTCAAAAGGGCTGGGTCAAGCCATTGCATCACAGGCTTTAGAGAAGGGCCATGAAGTCCATGCCTTATCCAGAACGAAAGCGGATGTGTCTCACGAAAAACTGACGCAGCATCAAATAGACCTCATCAATCTTGAAGAAGCTGAACAGCAATTTGAAACATTGCTCTCATCCATCGATCCAGATCGTTATTCTGGTATTACCCTGATCAATAACGCCGGAATGGTAACGCCGATCAAACGCGCCGGCGAAGCGTCTCTTGACGAGCTTCAGCGCCATTATCAGCTGAACCTGACTGCACCCGTGCTTTTGAGTCAGATGTTTACAAAACGATTTGTTTCATACAGCGGCAAAAAGACGGTTGTCAACATTACATCAGGAGCCGCCAAAAATCCATATAAGGGATGGAGCGCGTATTGCAGTTCAAAAGCCGGGCTCGATATGTTTACGAGAACATTCGGATTTGAACAGGAGGATGAAGAGCTGCCAGTGCACATGATTTCGTTTTCACCAGGTGTGATGGACACTGAGATGCAGGCCGTCATCCGTTCTTCATCGAAAAAGGATTTCCACCACATTGAACGGTTCCGGAAATTAAATGAAACAGGAAGCCTTCGCAGTCCGGACTTTATTGTCGGCACGCTGCTTTCTTTATTAGAAAAAGGGACGGAAAACGGAAGAATTTATGATATGAAAGAGTTTTTGTAGAGCAGATATTTTCTGCTCTTTTTTTTATAAAAAAAGGCTGCAGCCAGAGCATTTATTGAACAGCGGCATATACTGACTGAAACGCTGCTTTTAGGGTATAACAATGATGATAAGAAGATCAAAATGATGTGACATAAGAATTGAGTTTCTCTGCAAATTATGTTAGGATTCTAAAAATATCTAAAGGAGGGGTTTCCATGAGAAAGGTTACATTAATGGATGTTTTCACCCATCCAATTGCACAAAAATATCTTCAGCGTTCCGGCGTGGCACATGCGATTGCCTGCGCTTATCATGCATACAGGCTGTCTGTGAAGGCTGACATCAATCCTGATTTAGCAGCAAAAGCAGCACTGCTTCATGATATCGGCCATTATGAATGGTATACAGACGGAAAGTGGGATTATGAGAAATACAAAAGAAATGACATCCATGCCATTAAAGGGGCAGAACGGGCGCATAAGCTTCTGATTCGGCTTGGCGAGGAACCGAAAGCGGCAAAAGAAATTGCCCTAGCCATTTTGCTTCATACAGATTCCTATTTGCCTGAAGGCGAATTAGATAAAAACACGCTGCAGCAGATTGTCAAAAAAGCGGACGAACTGGATGAAGAACCGGGTGGCCACCATCATTACCGCCAAATTGATCCTTCAACCGCACGAAAAAAAATAGAAAAGCTGGACCAATTAATCGACCAAGCCCAGGCATCCGTGATAAAGCCTGTATAAGTACGGAACAGCGGCCAGCTTTCTTCGCTGTCTCCGCTTCATCGACACTTCCTTTACACCCGCTTCCAAACGTATTCTCCTAAAATCTCCGCACCCCTTTGTTTTATCAGGGAAGCCTGTGTCATTATCCATAAGCGCGGCATAAGCTGAGATAAAACACACAAAGGGGATAAAAGTATGGTCAACCAAGGTAGTCCGCAACTGGTCTCTTTAGTCGATCCTTATGTCTATCAGACCATTAAAAAGCTCATCGGCTCAAGGTTCGTTATACAGACAGTACGAGATACGGTCAGAGGCAGACTGATCGATGTAAAACCTGACCATATCACAATTGAAGGAGCCCGAAATTCTGTTTGTTTGATCAGAATCCAGCACATGATTTCCGTCACGCCAGATTACAGTGAGCGGGTCTAACAGTGCTTGCGCATGAAAAATAGGCGTACACCGGGACGTCCTATTTTTCAGTTAAGCGCTGTAAAAACGCACTGGAATACATTGTTCCGTCAAGGTCAAAACCGGCAAATTCCTGATAGTCACCATCTAAAAAACAGAAAGTGGCGCCGTACACCGTATAGCAGGAACAGACTGAAGCATGCTGGCAGACCCGAAATTGATAACCGTCTGAATCTTTTACATACAGCCAGGATTTCCCGGCAAATGGGGAACAGAGGCGTCTGCCTCACCAAAACATTCGAATCCGGCGATTTTGCCGTTTGGCTGATATCCAGCAGGAGACAATCATTGACTCTGAGCTCCGCAGTCCGTACATTCCTGTTCTTTTTTCAAAGGAAGAACATAGATATAAGCCAGTTCTGAATCTGTATCGTATGTCACGGCCTTCATTAGCAACACTCCTTTCATTATATTAAGAGTTCTGATATGAGTTCATTTTTGTTACAATGATGGGGTATAAGTTCTTTTATCTGACAGACAAAGAAAAACTAGGAGGAACAAAGCTTGTTGAAATCAAAAGTCCATTTTTGGACATTGCAGATTTTATTTGTTTTGCTGATTATTTATGTAGCGACAAAAGTTTCATTTGTATTTCAGCCGTTCATTGTTTTTATCTCGACATTGTTTTTCCCGATGCTGATTGCGGGAATTTTGTATTTCATATTTAATCCGGTCGTCCGCCTGCTTGAGAAAAAAATTCCGCGGACATTATCCATTCTATTGATCTATTTACTGTTTATCGGTTTGCTTGCCTTCGTTTCAGCGTCAGTCGGGCCTGTCATCACATCGCAGGTAACCGGGCTGTTCAACAACCTTCCTGATTACATAAAACAGATTCAGGCGCTGACAAAGGATTTGTCTCATTCCCAATGGTTTACCTGGATGATGAATCAGGATTATGTATCAATATCAAAAATTGAACAGTCATTGACAAGCTTTCTCCAAAACCTGCCGCAAAATATCACGTCCAGTTTATCTGCGGTGTTTGGCGTCGTGACAAACATCACGCTTGTTATTATTACTGTTCCATTTATCCTTTTTTACATGCTGAAAGACGGACACCGCTTTCCGCATTTGGCGGTAAAAATTCTTCCGGCTTCTTATCGGACAGAAGGCTTAAAGATTTTTAAAGATTTATCAGATACGCTTGCGGCTTATTTCCAGGGACAGCTGTTAATCTGTCTATTTGTCGGGACAGCGTGCTTTATCGGCTATTTAATTGCCGGACTGCCGTATGCCCTGATTCTTGGGATTGTCATGGCGATTACCAATATCATTCCTTATGTCGGGCCTTTTCTCGGTGCCGCGCCGGCTGTCATTGTCGGTTTTATGGACTCGCCGGCTAAAGCGCTGTTTGCGATTATTGTGGTTGTCATCGTTCAGCAGCTGGACGGAAACCTGCTGTCTCCTCTTGTGATCGGAAAACGGCTGAATACGCATCCGCTTACGATTATTTTGCTGTTAATCGGTGCGGGAAGCTTCGGCGGAATTCTCGGCATGATTTTAGCGGTGCCGGTTTATGCGGTAGTGAAGGCGTTCTTCCTGAATATTGTCCGCTTGATCAAACTGCGCCAGCGGTCACGCCTCGAAGAAAACGCAAAGCCCGCTGAATAGGCGGGCACCATTTGCGGCTCTTTGCATATGATGCTGTAAATCAATGCGGAGGTGGGGAAATGCCTGCAATTGTGGGGCCGATTTATATCATGTCAGTTACGGGTAATGCCGCGGCAAGCTTTGGAGACGTATTTGCGATTTCGCCCAAAAGCGTCGCTCATTCAGGGGCGGGGTCAGGCACATTTCAGCTTGGTGACTTTGTGAAGATTAACAACCAAACGAGTAAAACTCTTTTCAAAGATGCCGATATCATTGATGAAACAGTTTCGTTTAACGGGTAACAGCCTTTTCACAAGAGGCTGTTGCTTTTTTATTGTATAATATGGGTAGTCTTTGAATAGAGAGGTCATGTTATGAAAATCAGAAAAGCAAATATCAATACGCAAACCGAAATGATCACGGACGTGTATCTGCATGAAAACAGAAAAGAACTGCGCACGCTTGTAGCGGTCCCGCAGCTGGAGTGGAGCACGATCATTTCCTATGAAGAAGATAAAGCAACTCTGCCTGAACGGCTGGAAGCTTCGTTGCGCCGGCATACAGAGGAAGCCCCTGCTGGTGAGCTGGCAAAAAAAATCATTCATTGGGTAACAGAAATGTAAACCGCGTTTGAAAGTTTAGCTCCTGCCTGATCAGGTGATAATGAAAACAAACAAGACGGGAGGACAGGCTTTTGAGTGAAGATAAAATGGATCTCTATTTGCAGCAAGGAATGTATGGGCCTTTGGAGACAAAGCCTGACGAGCGCCATTTGTTTTTAGGCTCTTTAAGAGAAAGAGTCGTTTTGGCATTGACGAAAGGACAAGTGCTTAGAAGCAAACCGTATAAAGAGGCGGAACAAGAGCTGAAAAACAGCAATAACGTCACCCTTTTGATTAATGGAGAGCTTCAGTACCAGTCTTATTCTCCTTATATCCAAATGGCGAATCGATACGGAGTGCCCTTCAAGATTGTATCTGATCTTCAGTTTCATACGCCTTTAGGCCTCGTCATTGCGGCTGACATCGCTGTGAATCGTGAATTGATATATATTCAGGACGACATTTATAATCGGTCAGTGCTGAAATCTTAAGAGACAAACGGGCCGTTTGTCTTTTTATTCATGGCAATTCACTTACAACTGGAGATAAGATATAATGTTCTCATACTGATGGCGGGGAGGCCGGCTATGAAAAAAGCACTTATTTGTATTGATTATACGAATGATTTTGTGGCGAGTGACGGAAAATTGACCTGCGGGGAGCCCGGCAGAATGATTGAAGAGGCGATCGTCAATTTAACCGAAGAATTCATCACAAACGGTGATTACGTCGTATTAGCAGTAGATTCTCATGATGAAGGGGATCAATATCACCCCGAAACCCGTCTTTTTCCTCCGCATAATATAAAAGGCACGGAAGGAAAAGATCTGTACGGAAAGCTTTTGCCTCTATATCAGAAACATGAACATAAACCGAATGTTTACTACATGGAAAAAACGAGATATTCTGCTTTTGCGGGAACTGATTTAGAGCTCAAACTCAGAGAGCGGCAGATTGGCGAACTGCATCTTGCCGGTGTCTGCACAGATATTTGTGTGTTACATACGGCCGTTGACGCATACAACAAAGGTTTTCAGATTGTTGTGCATCAACAGGCTGTTGCCAGCTTTAATCAGGAGGGGCACGCATGGGCTCTTTCCCATTTTGCAAATAGCATCGGAGCGCAAGTGGCAGAGTAAGGAAGGGGAAAAACAGTGTTAGAGTACGGATTTAAAGATGACAGCCTGTCATTGCATACAGACCTTTATCAGATCAATATGGCGGAAACGTACTGGAGAGACGGCATTCATGAAAAGAAAGCGATTTTTGAGCTGTTTTTCAGAAGGCTTCCGTTTGAAAATGGCTATGCCGTATTTGCGGGCTTGGAAAAAGCCATAGAGTATCTGGAAAATTTCAAGTTTACGGATAGCGATTTGAGTTATTTACAAGATGAACTGGGGTACCAAGAAGATTTTATCGAATATTTGCGCGGCTTGACTTTTACAGGTTCACTTTACTCCATGAAAGAAGGAGAGCTTGTTTTTAATAATGAGCCGATTATGAGGGTGGAGGCGCCCTTGGTTGAAGCGCAGCTGATTGAAACGGCTCTGCTCAACATTGTGAACTATCAAACATTAATCGCAACAAAGGCTGCCCGGATTAAAGGCGTCATCGGTGATGAAGTTGCGCTTGAATTTGGAACAAGGCGGGCACATGAAATGGATGCGGCCATGTGGGGAGCGAGAGCAGCCTTAATCGGCGGCTTTAGCGCGACAAGCAATGTAAGAGCCGGAAAGCGCTTTAATATCCCGGTTTCCGGCACACATGCGCATGCGCTTGTGCAGGCTTACCGCGATGAATATACAGCCTTCAAAAAATACGCGGAAACGCATAAGGATTGCGTCTTTTTAGTCGACACGTATGATACGCTTCGTTCAGGCATGCCGAATGCGATTAGGGTTGCCAAGGAATTTGGCGACCGCATTAATTTCATTGGCATCCGCCTGGACAGCGGCGATTTGGCGTACCTGTCAAAAAAAGCCCGTAAAATGCTTGATGAAGCAGGATTTACAGATGCGAAGGTGATTGCTTCAAGCGATTTGGATGAGCACACCATTATGAATTTAAAGGCTCAGGGAGCGCGCATTGATGTCTGGGGTGTCGGTACGAAGCTGATCACTGCCTATGACCAGCCGGCTCTCGGCGCAGTTTATAAACTCGTTGCCATTGAGGAAGACGGGAAAATGGTCGACACGATCAAAATTTCATCCAATCCTGAAAAAGTGACGACACCGGGCAGAAAGAAAGTCTACCGAATTATCAATCAGTCCAACCATCATTCTGAAGGCGATTATATCGCGCTTTATGATGAGCAGGTGAATGATCAGAAGCGGCTCAGAATGTTCCATCCGGTCCATACATTCATCAGCAAATTTGTCACAAATTTTTATGCGAAGGATCTTCATGAGCTGATTTTTGAAAAGGGAATTCTTTGCTACCAAAACCCTGAGATTTCAGACATACAGCAGTATGTGCAGGATAACCTCAGCCTGCTTTGGGAGGAATATAAAAGAATCAGCAAGCCGGAGGAATACCCGGTTGATTTAAGCGAGGACTGCTGGAGCAATAAAATGCAGCGGATCCACGAAGTAAAAAGCAGAATTGAAGAAGAGCTTGAGGAAGAATAAATAAAAACTGGCCTTTCGTTCGCGAAGGGCCAGTTTTTTTATGAATATATTATTTTTCATGTTTAGACAATTTTCGTCAAAATATTTGATATACTTAGGGGTGAAAGCCGCGCGTATTGTAAGGGGGATTAATCAATGAGGGTGTTTGTTGCAAGACAGCCTATTTTTAATAGAAAAGAACAGGTTGTTGCTTATGAACTGCTGTATAGAGAAAGCGAAGAGAACGTATATAGCGCTAAAGACGGCGATCAGGCAACAACAGATTTGGTGATCAACAGCTTTTTAAACATCGGAATTGAGAAGCTGACGGAAGGAAAACGCTGTTTTGTTAATTTTACGGAAAGCCTGATGTTTTCGAATCTTCCCACCTCCTTCAATCCGAAACAGCTTGTCATTGAAATCCTTGAAGATATACCGATCACGCCGGCCCTCATTTCTAGATGCAAAGAATTGAAAAAAATGGGGTATATGCTGGCGCTCGATGATTTTTATGCAATAAACCCGCAAAATGAGGACTTATTGGAAAAGCTCATGAGCTATATTGATATATTGAAAATTGATTTTCTCAAAACAACACGAATGGAACGCAGAAAAATTTTGCAAACCTACAGCTGCAGCGGCTTAATTTTTTTAGCAGAAAAGGTAGAGACCCGAAAAGAATATAAACAGGCAGTTCAAGATGGCTTTCAATTATTCCAAGGCTACTTTTTCAGCGAGCCGCGCATCATCAGCGGGCATGACCTGTCGACTCATTTTTATTCTTACTATGAACTGCTTAACGAACTGAGCAAAGAGCAGCCTAACATAAAGCGTGTAACAGAGTACATAGAGCGGGATTTATCACTGTCCTATCAAATTTTAAAATTTTTAAACTCATCCCACAGCCGTTTGAGCCAGAAAATTGAAAGCATTCAGCAGGCCATTATGCTGCTTGGATTTAATGAAATCAAACGGTGGATCTATATTCTTTCCTTTAAGGATTTAAGCAGAAAAGGGCATTCCAGCAAGCACGAAATCATTAAGATTTCTTTGATAAGAGCAAAGCTTTGCGAGCTGCTGGCGAGGAAGGCATCCCGGCCGCAGCCTGCTTCTTATATGCTGATCGGAATGTTTTCTCTCATAGACACGCTCCTGCATAGAGAAATAGAGGAAATTGTACAAGAATTGCCTTTGAAAGATGAAGTCGGGCAAGCGTTATTAGGCCATCAAAACGACTACTACCAAATGCTTGAGCTTGTGAAATTAATTGAAAGCAACAACTGGGACACTTGCTCGGAATTAGGTAATCAACTGGACAAAGAAGAAGCGTATGAATGTTATCTTGAGGCTCTGGAATGGTGTCATAATCTTATGGACGCAAAATGATTGCGGTCCTCTGACCACCGCAAAGCAAGAATCATTCGGCTTTGCGTGCCGATAAGGCTGATATAGATGCCGTCGGGATTAAAGACCGTATCCACTTCATGCCGGACGCCCATTTGTTTGATCAGGCGCTTTATGGTTTGTTTATCGGACTGCTCGGCTGCGGTCAGAATGCGGCGCGAGAGCTCCCGCGAGCCCGCAATGCGGCTGAGCACCAGCTGAGCATCCGCAAAAATCCCTGCGGCCTGCTTCGCTGAACGGATAAAAGTATCTATATTGGAGGCAGGAGCGGGCGGACGGCGTATCTCATACGGATACACGTAAAACCAGGGATAACGATATCTCATGGGAGCACCTCACACAAAAGTGGTGTTTCTATATGTATAGATCCCCATTTGCTGAATATGACAAAGCGAAAAGACCACAACTTTAGCGTTGCGGTCTTTTTCGGTGTTTGTCGGTCAGGAAACGCCAAGAATCGCATATTCAATTTTGAAAATACGGTATGAAGGACTATAGTCTTGCTTAATAAAAATGTGAAACACGTTAAAATCAAGGGAATTAAGAATCTTTCTCAATTTGAGCAGAAATATCCGCTCTTGCCCATAGAAAAATAGTCCTGTTCTTGTTGTGATCTCTTTGAGTATAAGGACCTATTGATATTTGCGGTGTCACGCAGGACTTTTTTGTATACTTTTCGGTGAAAAATAAGCCGAAAGCAGATACACTATTAGTAACAGATCAAATACCTAGGACTCGTTCACCATACACAATTCATTGATCTTTCAAAAAAAGGAGTGTGGAAACGATGGAAAAGAAACTTGAAGAAGTAAAACAATTGTTATTCCGACTCGAACTTGATATTAAAGAAACGACAGATTCATTACGAAACATTAACAAAAGCATTGATCAACTCGATAAATACAATTATGCAATGAAAATTTCGTGAAAAAGACTTGGAAACAAGTCTTTTTTTTCGTTCTACCGATACAATAAATGGATAAAGTATTATATGATTGTTAAAAAACGAAAAACCTGCTGTCCTTTAAATGTCCCATTTAGTAAAATGGAATGGGAGGGGGGAAGTCGTTATTGAGCAGATATGTTTAGATTCTGTCCGGATCAAGGAGAAAATGAAGGAGATTGTAAGCCAAAAAATAATGAATCAGGACTTGGAACGATATCTTCAGAATTTTATTGAGTCTAAGGATACGTTTGAGTTTGCCGATTTGGCTCTTCATCATTATTTAGCTTTTAACGGTCAGGACCAAAAAGCAATCGAATGGCTAGCTGCCGGAATTGAATTGCTTATACTCTCATTCGATATTTATGATGACTTAGAGGATCAAGATAATGGAAGTGCTGTCTGGATGAAGATTGACTCGTCAATCGCTTTAAATGCAGTTACAGCTCTTTACACCCTAAGTATACAAGTGATGTGTCAAGCTAGTCATGAACCAGAATTTTCACAAGAGATATTGAATTTTGCGTTACAATCAATTCAAGGCCAGCATGATGATATTGTGAATGCGCCGCAAACTGAAGAAGCCTGTCTTGAAATGATCAAAAATAAATCAGGAGCGCTAACGGCATTGCCTTGTGTAATGGGAGTAATGTTGGCAACAGGCAAATATCATCCCATCGTGGCTTCTTATTCTTATGAACTTGGGATTATTTCACAGATCGATAATGATTATAAAGGTTTGTTTTACTTAAATAACGATTTTGTTCAGAAAAAAAATACATTGGCATACTTATACTTAAAGAAACAATTTAACGATGCTTCAGCGGAGCTACTAAGTTTATATCAAAAACCAGAGGAATTTGTTTCAATTAATACTAAGGCTTTGAAGCGAAAATTGACAGAAGCAGGCGTTATACAATATTTACTGGTGATGAAACATTTATCTCTCCAAAAAATAAAAAATGAAATGTCACAATTAAAACTAGGAGAAGATAAAACTGAAAAATTATTGTCTGTTATGATTAAATAAGGAGGGGATTTATTATGCAAGAAATGGTAGGATACTTAATTAAATACCCAAATGTTTTAAGGGAAGTAATGGAAGGAAATGCTTGTTTATTGGGTGTTGATAAAGATCAATCTGAATGTATCATAAATGGTTTTAAAGGGTTAGAAATTTATTCAATGATGGATTGGCACTATTGAGGGTTAAATGAAGTCTAGAACCAATAAAATTTCTGTATTGTTAGTTGTAATAAGTCTGTTATATGTTATTTATTTGACCTATATAAGCAATAATAATTTGTTAGTTGGAGCAACTGTTTCGAAAGGGAAGAACGGAGACGTTGTAATTACCAATGTAGATGAATATTCAATGGCATCATACAGCGGAATAGAAAAAGGGGATATCGTAAAGCGTATTAATAATCAAAAGATAAACACTAAAGAAATAAAAATGAATAAGCTTAAAAATGTGAGCTCAATGGTTGTTGAGAGAAATGGCAAGGATGTTGAGCTAAAGCTGACTTTATTTAATGATAAAAATTTTTCTACTTACTTAATACCGTTAATGTTTTATATTGTTTGTTTATTTTGTTGCCTATTTATAATAAAAATAAATGAATCAAAGGATTTACCATCTGCTTTAGTTTTAATTATATTTCTGTTATCGGCTTCTATTGCTTATATAAGCGCAGGAGTTTCTGTTAAAGGCGATATACTATGCAGATGTATTATGGTGGTAACATTAATATCTGTACCGCTAAACTACCTTCTCTTTCTTTATCATTATTTTAGAGAGTTAGGCACTACCTTATTTGATAAAAAAGTTTTCATTTTATATTTGGTACCGATCATAAATGTAGTGTGTGAAATGTTTCGTTCACATCTTTTCTTTCGTGATTATGTGCCTAAATTAAGTTTACTATCCTTTTTCTTTTTATTTATCATAGTAGGGATATATTTCTGTATCATTTTAATTAAAAATAAAGATACTGAACAAGCGCATATTATTAAAGTTCTCACTATTATTAATATCTTTTCTTTCTCACCTTTTTTGTGTTTATATTTGATACCTTATGTCTTTTTAAATGCGCACTATGTTTCATCCTTTTTAGCAGCTTCATTTATGATGCTAATACCTTTCTCCTTAGTATTTCAATTCATGACAAATAAAATCTATAATGTGGATTTTATTTTAAGCAGATTAAGGTACTATGGCTTTTTAGCTCTAACGCCAACAATTATTCTAATCTCTACAATTGAATTAATTAGTAGTCCTGATAGTGATTTTTATAGTGTTAAACTAACCTTTTTAATTTATATTATCATGTTGGCGGTCTTTTATTATAAAGAAGTACTTGATTTCAGATTTAGATTAAAAAGGGTCTCAGAAAAATTCAATTATCAAGACAGTATATATAAATTCACGCAGATGATAAGAGACTCTACTTCCCTATCTCAAGTATTTGAAGAACTGAAAAATACTATACTTGAGGTTTCTCTTGTTAGCCGAGCACATGTATATGAAGTTTCAGCTGACGGAAATATTAAACTATATGATGATGCGAACGTAAATTCAATTGAAAAAGTCTATCAAAAAGAATTTAGAAAAGTAACATCCGAAATAGGGAAAATCGTTGAATTTAATAAAGGTTTTGTCATGAAGATAGGTGAACGCGGTGGGAAATCATTTGTAATGCTTTGTTTATCTAAAATGAATACGCCCCGTCTTACACTTGAAGAACTTTCTTGGCTGAAAACATTGGCTTTTTATACAAACGTATCGATCGAAAACGTCATGAAAATTGAAGAACTGATGAGTCATTTAGAAGAAATAAAACAACAAGAATCCAACCCCGTATGGCTCAAAAAACTCATGTACACGATCGAGGAAAAACAACGCTCCGATCTCGCCCGCGATCTCCACGATTCGGTTCTTCAGGACTTGATTTCCTTAAAACGCCAGTGTGAGCTGTTTTTGGGTGATTTTAAAAAGGATGACAATCCGTGCCGTGAAGAAGTGCAGGACAAGCTTGTACAGATGAATGAGCAGATGTCAGATGTGATTTCGATGACGAGGGAGACGTGTCATGAGCTGAGACCGCAGCTTCTGTATGATCTTGGATTGGTGAAGGCGCTGTCGAAGCTGGTGGCGCAGCAGCAGGAGCGGGTTCCATTTCATATCCGTTTAAATACCGGCAGATTTACGGCTTCCCTTGATCTGGATTCGCAGCTGAATTTATACCGGATCATTCAAGAGTTTCTGTCTAATGCGGTCAAGCACTCTCAGGCGACGGATGTGCTGATTATGCTCATCAGTATACAAAACAAAATTGTTCTTCATTATGAGGACGATGGCGTAGGGTTTGACCTAGAAAAAAATACTGAACATTCCATGAGCATGGGGCTTTCTGGCATTAAGGAGAGAGTCAGGGCTTTAGATGGGCGCCTTCGGATTGAAACGAGTGAAGGAAAGGGCTTTAAGGCTGATATTGAAATCGAATTGTAATGGATTTATAACGGAAACGACTTGGCACAGGCCAAGTCTTTTTTATAAAATGGAAAAGAGTGAGTAAAAGGGAGGAAAACATGAAAAAGATACTAGTGATTGATGACCATCCGGCTGTCATGGAAGGCACCAAGACAATTTTGGAAACGGATTCGAATTTGTCTGTTGATTGTCTCAGTCCTGAACCGAGCGAACAGTTTATCAAGCAGCATGATTTCTCGTCATATGATCTCATTTTAATGGATCTGAATTTAGGCGGCGAGGTCAATGGGATGGAGCTTTCTAAACAGATTTTACAAGAGAATCCTCATTGTAAAATTATCGTGTATACCGGTTATGAGGTCGAGGATTATTTTGAGGAAGCGATTCGTGCGGGTCTGCACGGTGCCATCAGCAAAACGGAATCTAAAGAAAAGATCACCCAATACATATACCACGTACTCAACGGAGAAATTTTAGTCGATTTTGCTTACTTTAAACAGCTGATGACTCAGCAAAAAACAAAGCCGGCTCCTTCCTCTCAAAAAGAACAAGATGTGCTCACACCTAGAGAATGCCTGATTCTGCAAGAAGTTGAAAAAGGATTTACAAACCAAGAAATCGCAGATGCCCTTCACTTGAGCAAGTGGTCCATTGAATACAGCCTGACATCGATTTTTAATAAGCTGAATGTCGGTTCCCGGACGGAAGCGGTTTTGATTGCGAAATCAGACGGTGTACTTTAAATGTTGGGGGTGTAGATGATGGATATGAAGCATACATTGCTTGAAGCGCTTGGTATTGAGATTGTTGAAAACACTGCGGAACGATGCGTTGCGGTCATGCCGGTGGATCATCGGACGGTACAGCCGTTCGGATATTTGCATGGAGGCGCTTCAGTGGCCCTGGCGGAAACCGCGGCGAGCGCAGGTGCACAGAACCTGATTGATCATACAACGCAAGCTTGTGTCGGTTTGGAGATTAACGCCAACCATTTAAAATCTGTTAAGGAAGGAACGGTAAAGGCGGTAGCCGAGCCCGTTCATGTAGGCAGAACGACGATTGTCTATCATATTCACATATATGACGAGCAAGAGAGGCTAATCTGTATATCCAGATGCACGCTGGCTGTCATCAAGAAATAAAAAAACAGCCGGAACTCTGCCTGTCCGGCTGCTTATTTTTATAAATAAGAATCCTTTTTTCGTTTTATCACAAAGTTTCTGATTCCGTTATAGTCATCCTGCACACTTCTCTCATCAAGCTTGACGCCGGAGTTATACGCAGCACGGCAGATCAAGTGTCCGCCGATAGGCGACGTAATAAAGATAAAGAGAATTCCAAGCAGGATTTTTGCGGAGAGTTCCCCTGACACAAACCACAAATAAAAGAAGACACCGAGCAGAATCATATTGACCCCCAATGTTGAGCCTTTAGAAGCAGCATGAGAGCGTGTAAACACATCTGGAAGGCGAAGCACTCCGAATGATGCAATGAGGCATACAAGAGCGCCAAGCAATATGAATACAGCTACAACGACCTTAGCGGTTTCGATCATTTTCGATAATCTCTCCTTTCTCCAGGAACTTGGAAAATGCAATTGTTCCGATAAATGATAAAATCCCCAGCAGCAAAATAATATCCAAAAACGCACTTGTTTTCAGCAAAATGGAGACAAGCGCCGTGATCGCGATCAGATTGATGCCGATAGCATCCAGAGCCACGACCCGGTCGGGCACAGTCGGCCCTTTAATGACACGAATGACATACAAAAAGGTAGACACTGCCATAATGCCGAGCGCGATTTGCAGGATCAGCGTAAACATCAGCGGCTCACCTCCTGTATGGCTTTTTCAAAAGACTCCCGAATATCAAAAATCGCTTTTTCCGCATCCTCGATATCCATTGCATGAATATAAAGTATTGTTCTGTCATCAGAAATATCCATCACCAAGGTTCCCGGCGTTAATGTAATGAGCAGGGAAAGCAGGGTGATTTCCCAATCTTTCGTCAGTTCAGTTTTAAAAGCAAAAATGCCCGGTCTGATATTCATTTTTGGTGATAAAACGGACTTCATCACGCTGACATTGGCAAGGTACAGTTCCTTTATAAAAATGAAACAGAGCTTGATGATAGAAAACATTTTCCATAGATAAAACTGGCGAGTGAAAAAGCGCCGGAAGAAAAAGAGAGAGAGCATTCCCAGAATATAGCCTGTAATGAATCCTGCGGCGCTTGGACTGTTGCTTAAGAACATCCAGCAAAAAGCGAGAAACACATTTAATAAAATTTGAAATGCCATGCGATCTACTCCTTCAGAACAGCTTCAATATATTTTTCCGGATTCAGCAGCGTCTCGGCCGCTTGATCAACGTAAGGCGACACCCATTCTGTACCCAATCCGAAGAGAAGAGACAGCAAGAGAAAAATAGCTGCCGGATAAAGAAGCCCTTTAGCTGTTCGATGATTTGGTTTTGGCGTTTCTTTTTCTTCGCCCCAAAACGCATGTATAAAGATCCGCAGCACAGAGTACAGGACAAGCAGACTCGAAAGCAGAATCAGCATGGATATCGTAAATTCACCTTCTGCGAAGCCGCCCTCCGCAATTTTAAATTTGCCGACAAATCCGCTCAGTGGCGGAATGCCAGCAAGAGAAATAGCGGAAATGAAAAACATCCATCCAAGAACAGGATAGCGTTTGATCAGTCCGCCCATTTTATGCAGGCTCGCAGTTCCAGTCAATGCGATCAGCGTGCCCGCCAGCATAAACAAAGCGCCCTTAATCAGCATATCGTGAATCAGATAGTAAATGGCGCCTTGAATGGATGCGGGGGTGTGTACTGCCACACCAAACAAAATCACGCCGACAGCGGTAATAATGTTATAGATCACAATTTTCATGACATCTGAATAAGCGAGTGAACCGATTACACCGAAAATCACAGTCAGCGCCGCCAGCCAAATCATCAGCTGATGGGTAAAGGCTGTATCGTGAATAAAAATTAATGTGAAAACCCTCGTAATCGCATATAATCCGACTTTTGTCAGCAAAGCGCCGAACAATGCGGAGATTGCCGCCGGAGGCGCGTAATAAGAGCCTGGAAGCCAAAAGTAGAGGGGGAAAATTCCGCCCTTCATGCCAAATACCAAAAGCAGCAGGACACCAATCACAGTGATCAGCCCGGTTTGTCCTGATTCAGTGATTTTTACGCTAAGATCCGCCATGTTTAACGTGCCTGTTACCGCGTATAAAAACCCGACACCTATGACGAACAGGGCAGACGATACGATATTAAACACAATATATTTAAGGGATTCCCGCAGCTGAATTTTTGTGCCGCCTAATACAATCAGCATATAGGAAGCAATAAGCAGAAGCTCAAAAAATACGTACATATTAAATAAATCGCCTGTTAAAAACGCCCCGCTGACGCCGGCAAGCAAGAACTGCACGCCGGAGTAATAAAAGGAACGCTCACGTTTTTCACCGACGGAACGGAAGGAATAAAGCCCAACCAATAAACCGATGACCGCTGTTGTGAGAACGAGCAGGCTGGCGAATTGGTCTGCGACGAGCACAATGCCGTACGGTGCTTTCCAGCCGCCTAAGCTAAGTGTTTGGATACCTTTTGTGAAGACAGTCTGTACAAGTATGCCGCTGATCACAATCCCGATAGCCGATGCCGCAGTGCTGAAGATCCGCATGAGCATAAGATTTTTCGTCATGAAAATCAGCAGAATGGCCGACAGAAGCGGGATCAGGATTGGCAAAATAACAAAATTATTCATGTTGATCATTTCCCCTCATTTGATCCATATCGTCCGATTTCAATTCCTGATAAGCGCGAAAGGCCATGACCAGGATGAATGATGTAACGCCAAATGAAATGACAATTGCCGTCAAAATCAGGGCTTGCGGAAGCGGATCGACAAATGATTTGGCATGCTCGCTTAATATCGGAGCGGCGCCTTTCTTTAATCCTCCCATAGTCAAAAGCATTAAATGAACGCCATGGCTTAACAGTGCTGTTCCGATAATGACGCGAAGCAGGCTTTTAGACAGCAGCAAATACGTAGCAGCCATGAAAATAATACCGGCTAATACAGCCATTAAGATTTCCATTATTCTTCCTCTCCAATCGTTTGAATAATGGTCATCGTAATGCCTACGACAACAAGATAAACGCCTAAATCAAATATCGTCGCCGTGGCGAGCTCCGTTTTCCCAAAGATCGGCAGCTGAAAGTATCCGAATGTGTGGGTTAAAAAAGGAGCCCCGAAGACAAAGGAGCCAACGCCTGTTAATACAGCGAGCAGAAGGCCGGCTCCCGCGACATAAATGAAATTAACCGGCAAAAGGGAACGCACGGTTTTTAAATCATATGCCAGGAGCAACAGAACGATGGAAGAGGACGTGATCAGTCCGCCGACAAAGCCTCCTCCGGGCGCGTTATGCCCTGATAAAAATAAATAGAAAGAGAAAAGCAAAATGATAAAGGATACAAGTTTTGTCGCAGTTTGAAGAATTAAGTCATTTGTTTTTTGTTCATTCACCGCTTTTCCCCTCCTCTTTTACTTTTGTTTTAATCATGCTGTAAATGCCGAGGGCGGCTATTGTTAATACCGTAATTTCAAACATTGTATCAAATCCCCTGAAATCAACGAGGATGACATTGACGACATTGTCCCCTCCGCCGAGATCGTGGCTGTATTTTACAAAGAAGGATGCAATACTGTCTTTTGTCCGCTGGCTTGAGGATGCGATGCCGAGCAGAGTAACGATCGTCCCGACTCCTAAAGAAATGATAAAATTCGTCATCCGGAACGTTCTCGTTTTTGTTTTCAATCTCAGTTTCGGCAAATGATAGAAGCAAAGCAGAAACAGTGCCACAGAAATCGTTTCAATGACAAGCTGAGTCAATGCCAAGTCCGGCGCTCTGAAAATGACAAAAAACAATGCAAGCGCATAACCGACAACACCAAGTGAAATGATCGCCGTCAGTCTTGACCTGGCAAAAACAGTCGCCACTGTGGCGCTGATCATGACAAGCGTCAAAATGATTTCGTATACGCCGATTTTAGCCATGCCTTCTGTTGTAAAGGAAAATCCGCCTTTGATGACAAAAGCTCCGCCCATCAGAATGATGAAACCAGCGAAGATATACAGCAAATAATCTCTTAAAAACCCGGTCATATATTGTTTTGTGACCCGGTAAGAGCCTTTCTCCATCAGAGTCAAAAGCTTATCGTATAACCGGTTGAGTGTGAGTTTTGAAGGAAACAGTTTATAGATTCCCTTCCACTTATTCAGGGATAAATAACCGATTGTTCCGATCACAACAATACCCGCAGTCATGAGCAATTCCGTTGTAACCCCATGCCACTGTGAAATGTGAACGTGGAATTTCTCATGGTCGTCCAGCAGTGTCGGATAGATTGAGTTCATCGCAGGCTCTATCAGGCTGTACGACAAGATATTTGGGAAAAAGAAGAGACTGACAGCTAAAGCGACAAGAATGACCGGCGATACGAGCATGCCGACAGGCGCTTCGTGAGCCGGTTTTTCAAGCTGCTCAGGCTGGTAATTTCCTCTGAATGTTTTAAACAGCAATTTCATGCTGTAGATAAACGTAAATACACTTCCAATCCAGGCGAGAACAGGGAACAGAATGCCCCATGTCTGCACGTTGAACAGATCAAAATGTGCTACGCGAAGCATGCTTGTGAAAAACATTTCTTTACTCAAGAATCCGTTAAACGGCGGAAGTCCGGCCATTGAAAATGTTCCGATTAAAGAAATGGTAAACGTAATCGGCATAATCGCCATCAGGCCGCCTAGCTTTCGGATATCCCGTGTGCCTGTTTCGTGATCGATAATCCCGACTGCCATAAACAAGCTTCCTTTAAAGGTAGCATGGTTGATTAAATGGAAAATGGCAGCCATGGCGGCAACTGTATAATATTCTGTATGGCCGTAATGAAGGGCTGCAGCGCTGGCTCCGAGCATAGAGATGATCATACCGAGCTGGCTGACGGTTGAAAATGCCAAAATCGATTTTAAATCAGTTTGTTTCACGGCATGGAATGAGCCCCAAACCATCGTAAAGAGCCCGACGAGGGATACGATCCAAAACCATTGGGCTGAAAAGGCGAAAATTGGACTGAATCTCGCAATTACATAAATGCCGGCTTTTACCATAGTGGCTGAATGGAGATAAGCGCTGACAGGCGTCGGAGCTTCCATCGCATCAGGGAGCCAGATGTAAAAAGGAAATTGCGCGGATTTCGTAAATGCACCTAATAAAATGAGAATCATAGCCGGGATAAACAAATCGTGGCCGGCAATTAATTGAACCTGATGAATCATCTCTCTAATACTGAAGGAATCCGTTATCAAATAAAGGAGAATAAATCCGCCAAGCATGCACAGCCCGCCGCTGACCGTAATCAAAAGTGATTTGGCGGCGCCGTAGCGCGACTTTTCTCGCTTATACCAATAGCCGATCAGCAAAAAGGATGAAAGGCTTGTAAGCTCCCAGAACATGTAGAGAACCATGACATTGTCTACAAGAACAACGCCGAGCATGGCGCCCATAAACATCAATAAGTAGACATAAAAGGGCCCAAGCTGTTCTTTTTCTTTCGATAAATAAAAAATACTGTAAAGAGTGACCAAAGAGCCGATTCCTGTGATCAGCAAGGCGAATAATAACCCGAGGCCGTCTATATAAACGGTAAAATTAATGCCGAGTGAAGGAATCCACTCTAATACCGACCGAAGTGTTTCTCCAGATTGTGTCATCCTGATCATGGGGAGAAAGTATATAAACAGCAAGACGGGCAGGACTAACACAAACCAGCCCGTATGCACTCTTTTTGCGTATTTTGCCAAGAATGGAATGATAAAAGCAAATAAAAAAGGCGATAAAATAGCAAAATGTAAGAGCTGCAAAGTAAGACCTCCTTTTTCTCGTTCTCAATTGAAAAATGCGCTATGTATGAAATATACGGTCAAACGACCTAGTCCAAATTATATCGCACTTTTCTGCAAGCTGCCACGCTTCGAACTGCTGAAATTGTTTTTTATGAGTTCTTTTGACCTCAAAATAAGTCTAACAAAAAAGAGGTTATTTGTATATTTAAAATCATTCCTGATCAAGCTGAATGTAAGGAGCTGGTCATGTGAAAAGAAAAATAGTGATGTGCTCAGGTTTATTCTGCTCAGTATTTACAGGGGCATTCATGTTGAATCAATATGACGGGCGCAGCGGTGTGGCTGCTCGTGATGAGTGGGAGCTGTATTTACTGGAGCATCACCTGTCAGCCAGAATGAGTGAGACGGAATCAAAGGATCTGCCGTTTGGTCCGCGAGAGTATATTCGGATTGTAAATAGATAAAAAAGAGTTCCGTGTAAAACGGAACTCTTTCTGTTTATGAAGTGAAAAAACGAAGCAGAACTGTCGCGCAAATCACTGTGCCTGCACCGCCGAGACGTGTTGAAATTTGGGCAAACGGCATAAGGCCCATTCTTCCTGATGCTGATAAAATGGCAACATCACCCGTTCCGCCAAGACCGCTGTGGCAGCAGGTAACGATTGCGGATTCAACCGGGTACATGTTCATCAGCTTGCCCACAAAATATCCAGAACTAATCATCGCGATTACAACTGATATACAAATGATGACAAACGGAATAGAAATCACAGACGCCACGTCATCCAACGGAATAAAGAGGATGCCGAGACCGACCATGAGCGGCCATGTAAAGCTTGAAGAAATAAACTTATAAAGCTGGTAAGCGCCTTCTTCCATTTTTTTCGGAAGAATATTCGCATACTTGACAGCCGCAGCTGAAATAATCATTAAGATCGCGCCTGGAATGAAGATGAACTTCTCCAATAACCCGCCGAAAATAAAGAATGTACACGCGAGCAGAACTCCAGCTCCCATGAGTTTGAAATCAATTTTTGCTTCGGTTTCTTTTTGATTAAAAATCTCATTTGCTTTTTTAGATTTTACGAGACGTCCGTTCCCATTAAGATCTGGACGCTTATCGCCAAGCTTTTTCATTAAGGCTGCACATATGATAGCAAAAACGTTTCCTATAATAGCGGCTGGGACCAGCTGAGACACAAACACATCAGCGGATGAGCCTAGTATTTGTGAATAGGCGATTGAAAGCGGCAAAATTCCTTCACCTATTCCCCCGGCAATAATCGGGACAACCACAAAGAAAAAGGAATCATAAGCACTGTAGCCAAAAATAAATCCGACAAGAATGCCTGCTGCAACGGCCGCGATCGTTCCTGCAACCAGTGGAACGAACATTCTGATAAACCCCTGTATTAAAACAATTCGATTCATACCGAGGATACTTCCCACTACAAGGCAAGCGATATAGAAATAAAGGAAATTAGACGTTTTCATCAAGTTGGTTACAGCGTCTAAAGATGTTGAATTCAGTACATTGTAAAAGACTAAAAATGAAGGAACAAATAAAGATAAAATAGCAGGGCCGCCAATATCCTTCAATATCGGTATACGTTGGCCTATGTCTCCAAGAAATACACCAAGAATCATGATGATGGCAAACCCGCCAAGCATATTTACCGGCAGCTCATTGTAATAGGCTGCAAGAATAATAATAACAGCTAAAACTGTGTATAATGGCAGAGGAATCACACCGATTTCCCAAGCCCAGATTTTTTGAAACAGGTTTTTCCCCTGTGGGTCTTTTTGCTCAGGTGAAATTGTCCCCGTTTTTGGAATTGCTCCCATGTCATACACCCCCATGTATTGTTTGTTACAGTCTACAAGAAAGCGTTAACACTTCATATTTTTTTAAGTTAAAAAACCAATAAACAATTAAATTAAGGGGGTCTTTTGAATTAGAAAAAACCCTGAGAAGCATCTTCCCAGGGGAGAATGTTTTATCTTTTTCCTTTAATATAAGGCACACCATTGGCTTTTGGCGCATCTGCCCGCCCGATAAAGCCGGTTAAAGCGAGGATTGTTAAGACATAAGGGGCCATCAGCATATACACATTTGGTATGTCTTTAAAAAGAGGGAGCAGCGATCCAATGATGCTTAAGCTTTGGGCGAATCCGAAAAACAGGGCGGCTCCCAGCGCCCCAATCGGATGCCATTTTCCAAATACAAGCGCTGCCAGTGCGATAAAGCCTTGTCCGGAGATGGTAGAGTGCGTAAAATCAAGCGCAATCGTGGAAGCATATACGCCGCCGCCGAGACCGCCAAACAATCCGCTGATCATCACACCGATATAGCGCATTTTATATACGTTGATTCCCATCGTATCGGCTGCCATCGGATGCTCTCCGACAGAACGGATACGGAGGCCGAACGGTGTTTTAAACAAGATAAACCAAGAAAGAAAGGCAAGTGCTATTGCAAGAATAGACGTATAATAAACATCCGAAAAGAAGATCTTTCCCACAACAGGGATATCGCCCAAGCCAGGAATTTTTGTCTTATATAAAGGCTCTGGGATTTTGTCTGTCTGCGCTTTGCCGTAGATCAGCTTGACGATAAATAAAGTTGCCCCAAGCGCCAGCATGTTAATGGCGACACCGCTGACTGTCTGGTCGGCGCGAAATGAAATCGCCGCTGCCGCGTGAATCAGTGAGAACAGTACGCCTGCTGCCATGGCGGCGAGGAGTGAAAGCCATGGTGCGGAGGCACCTAATTCCTGACCTAAAAATAAATTAAATAACACGCTGGTGAACGCCCCGATAATCATGAGGCCTTCTAGACCGATATTCACAACACCTGATCTCTCGGAAAACACGCCGCCGAGAGCAGTTAAAATAAGCGGGGCCGCATAAACGAGTGTGGCTGGGACAATGATAGATAAAATCTGCACAAAGTCCACTTAATTCGCCCCCTTTTTCTTCAATTTGCCCATGACAAAACGAATCGCATAGCTTGAAGCCACAAACAGAATAATAATGGCAATCACAATGTCGACAACCTCTGATGGGACGCCTGATTCAATCGGCATATTTAACGCGCCGATTTTCAGCCCGCCAAGCAGGCATGCCGCCAGTACAACGCCGATGGCTGTGTTTCCCCCGAGAAGAGCGACCGCGATACCATCAAAGCCTACGCCGGTAAATGCGCCTTTCACTGCTGCGTATTCGAATGTTCCCAGGCCTTCCATAGCTCCGGCAAGTCCTGCAAAAGCACCGGAGATAAGCATGGAGGTCATGATATTCTTTCGCACGCTCATGCCGGCATACTGGGAAGCGTGCTGGTTAAACCCGACGGCCCGGAGCTCAAATCCCTTTGTTGTTTTGTTGATGATAAACCACATGATAACTGCTGCGAGAAGGGCAACGATGATTCCAAAATGCAGCCGTGAGTAATCGGTGATCTGTTCAAGAATCGGAGAGCGGAGGGAGGCGGATTCTTGAATTTTTCCCGTCTTATCTTGATGATCTGTCAAGACGTTTGAAATGATGTAATTGGTCATATGCAGTGCGATATAATTCATCATAATGGTGACAATGACTTCATGAACATAGAAGCGCGCTTTCAAAACGCCGGGAATAAAACCCCATAATCCTCCTGCAGCTGCCGCTGTAAGCAGTGCGAGCGGCAAGTGGATATATGCTGGTCCGTCAAACGCCGTACCGACCCAAACAGCTGCTGTCCAGCCGACGAGCAGCTGGCCCTCCACACCGATATTAAAGAGTCCGGTTCTGAATGCAAAAGCCACAGCCAATCCGGATAAGATATAAGGCGTAATTTGCCGGATGGTTTCTCCGACATAATAGATTTCTCCGAATATCCCATTCCACAAAGCTGAATATCCGCTGATCACACTGTAGCCGCTCGCAAGCATAATCAGCGCTCCGGCTGCAAGACCGAGAATGATTGCGATGAGCGGCACGAGTAAATGAGAGAGTCGTTTAACCATTTGCTTTCCCCGCTTCCTTTTGCGTGCTTCCTGCCATCAAGAGACCAAGCTCCTGTTCGGTGGTGTCCTGCGGATTGACACTGGCGATAATGCGTCCTTCAAAAATAACGGCGATTCTGTCACTGAGATTCATAATTTCTTCAAGCTCAAACGAGAGGAGAAGAACGGCTTTCCCGGCATCACGCTGTTCAATGAGCTTTTTATGGACAAATTCAATAGCTCCGACATCAAGGCCTCGAGTCGGCTGGGCGGCGATTAATAAATCAGGATTTCGGTCTACTTCCCGCCCGATAATCGCTTTCTGCTGGTTTCCGCCTGACAATGCCCGCGCGTGTGTGTATTCATCCGGCGTTCTGACATCGTACTCGCTGATCAGGCTGCGCGCTTTTTTGTACATTTCGCCTTTATGTAAAACGCCCAATGCTGAATACGGCTTTTTGTAATAGCTTTGCAGCACGATATTCTCTCCGATTGGAAAATCAAGGACGAGACCGTGCTTATGGCGATCCTGAGGAATATGTCCGATTCCGGATTCAGTGATTTTTCTTGGCGTCAGGTTTTGGATCTGTTTCTCGTTTAAGGTGATGGTTCCTGAATCTGTTTTGCGGAGTCCTGTTATCGCTTCAATCAGCTCCGATTGCCCGTTTCCGTCGACGCCGGCTATGCCGAGTATTTCTCCAGCTTTGACTGAAAGCGACAAATTCCTGACCGTCTCAAATCCGCGGGTATCCTTTACAGTGATGCCGTCAATCGCAAGCACTTCCACTCCCGGCTGAGCAGCTTTCTTTTCGGTTTTGAACGATATCTCGCGGCCAACCATTAGACTGGCGAGTTCGTCTTGGTTTGTATCACGGACATCAAGCGTTTTGATGCCTTTTCCTTTGCGGATAATCGTAACTCGGTCACAAATCTCCATAATCTCTTTCAGCTTATGGGTGATTAAGATGATAGACTTCCCTTCATTGACCAGGTTCTTCATAATTTGCATCAGTTCCTTGATTTCATGAGGCGTCAAAACAGCCGTCGGTTCATCAAAAATGAGAATGTCAGCACCGCGGTAGAGGGTTTTTAATATTTCTGCGCGCTGCTGCATACCTACTGATATGTCAGCTACTTTTGCTTCTGGATGGATCTGCAGGCCGTATCGATCGGAAATATCCTGTACCTCTTGGACTGCACGCTTCCGGTCAATTCTGCCAAACTTCTTTGGCTCTTTCCCGAGAATAATATTTTCAGCAACTGTAAAGGTGTCAACAAGCATAAAGTGCTGGTGCACCATTCCAATACCGAGGTCATTCGCTTTGTTCGGACTGTTGATGTGCACCTTCTCGCCGCGCACCCGAATGTCACCCCGCTCCGGCTGATATAGCCCGAAAAGGACATTCATCAACGTTGATTTCCCCGCTCCGTTTTCACCGAGCAGCGCATGTATTTCACCTTTTTTGACTTGAAGATTGATATTGTCATTGGCGACGATACCAGGAAACTCTTTGCGGATATTGAGCATTTCAATGACATATTCCATTGATTGACCGCTCCTTTATTCAAAATAAAAGAAAAACAAGGGATAAGGGCTCGACCTCCTTATCCCTGCGATTCTTATTTAGCTTTGAAGGTTTTCAGTTCTTTCTCAGTTGCCGGGACTTCCAACCCGTCGATGATTTTTTTCTTCCATTTATCGACCTGTTTGATCACATCATCCGATAGATTTTGCTTAGATGGAGAAATGCCGACTCCGTCTTGATCAAGCCCGTAGGTAAGTGTTTCGCCGCCAGGGAACTTTCCGTCGCTCGCTTTTTTCGTTAAATCTTCAACCGCTGTATCTACTTTTTTAACCATGGAAGTGAGGGTGACATTATTATCAGTTCCTTCTACCTGGCCTTCTGCGTATTGGTCTTTATCGACACCGATGACCCAGACATTGCGTTTTGGATCTTCTTTTTTCAGGTTTTTCGCTTCAGTAAAGACACCTGTGCCGGTGGCTCCTGCTGAGTGATAAATAACATCTACACCTGATTTATACATGCTTTCGGCGGTTGCTTTGCCGACATCGGCTTTATCGAAACCCCCTGCATATTTCACTTCCACAACGGCTTTTGGGTTAATTGCCTTCACACCGGCACGGAAGCCGACCTCGAATTTTTTGATTAACTCTGATTCCATGCCTCCTACAAAGCCGATTTTTCCTGATTTGCTTGATAGGGCTGCGGCCACTCCGACGAGAAAGGAGCCTTCCTGTTCTTTAAACATAATACTTGCGACGTTGTCTTTATCGACAACAGCATCTATAATCGCAAAGTTTGTATTTTTGCGCTGATCAGCAATTTCACTGATTGAATCCTCCATTAAGTAGCCGACGCCGTAAATCAAGTCAAAATTCTCACGTGCCAATTTATTTAAGTTCGTTGTATAGTCTGCATCTGATTTGGATTGAAGATAGTCATAACCGTTTTTCCCTTTTTTCAGACCGTTTTCTTTCCCGAAGGCTTGGATGCCTTCCCAGGCCGATTGGTTGAAGGATTTGTCATCCACTCCGCCTACGTCAGTAACCATCGCTACACTGAATTTGTTTTTGCCTTCGCCGGAGCCGCTGCTTTTTTCGCTGTTTCCGCATGCTCCTAATATGGTGCCTGCTGCGACCACAAGGGACATCGCCAATCCGATTTTTCGTTTATTCAAGATATAACCCCCCAGAAAAATTTGGTTCAAAGCTGATCCGGCCAGTCATGTGATGGGCTGTCCTGAACAATTTCTTAGAATCGATAAAATTTTCTGATAATAACAAATGGAATGCGCTGAGACAGTTCTATTCTTCCCTGAATAGGCGTGGTGTGAGTATTTCCTTCGAAAGGCGGGGAAGAGAAGGATGCGGAAGGCGTTCCGGGCGGAAAACCGTGACATCTTTTTCTGAAGTAAGACTTATGACTTAGTTTTTCGGGATCAACTAACCAATCATAATTTATCATTTAACTTATAAGAAATAAATAGAAATTTGCACAATTTTTTTAAAAGTATCTATTTTTAGAATTATTTGCTCAAAAATAGAAAAAACCTTTATTATTCTTGTATAACTTACCAACAATACAATCAAGCGTCTTGGCAAGAGATATGACAAAAAAACGCACTGCTCGGAGCAAGCAGTGCGTTTTTTTATAGATATTGTTTTATTCCGTTAAGGTTACTGTTGTTTACGTTATACTGAAACACCGGTCTTCCAATCGTTCCGTACGCCATTTCTACATTCAGAACCTGTATATCTTCAAGAAATTTTAAGTATTTTCGTATGGATACTTGAGAGATTTCTGTGTGCTTTGCTAAGTCTTCTGTCGTAAAAGATTCATTTTCGAATGACTGGATACTGGACCAGATCAGCTTCAGCGTGCTTTTTGTCAGGCCTTTAGGAAGCTGTACTTTTTCTGTTGCTTCTTTCTTTTGAAAAAGCTCGGCGTCCAGTTCTTTTTGACTCATGTTGCGATGGGTTGAATACACCTTTTGTTTTCGTCTGTAATCAGACAGAGCCGTTTGGAAACGTTCAAATTCAAACGGTTTGATTAAATAATCGACAGCTCCGTAACGAAGTGTTTTTTTGATCACGTCAAGCTCGCTGGCCGCTGAGATGACAATCACATCAACCGCTTCATTTTGGGCTCTCAATTCCGTCAGCAGTTCCAGCCCGTTTTTCCCCGGCATATAAATATCAAGCAAAATGAGGTCGATGTGATGCTCGCCTAAAATATGCAGAGCGCTTTGAAAGGAAGAAGCGATGCCTTTCAGCTGAAAGCCATCTATTTGGCTTAAGTATCGTTTATTTAATTCACCCACCATGGGGTCATCTTCAACTATTAGTACATTAATCATGATTTTCCTCCTTCGGTTCGTACGGGATGCGAATACTGAATGTCGTTCCTTCATTCTTTTCGCTTGTGAGGATCATTTGGCCCTTTAAATTTTCGATGCTTTGCTGTGTGAAATAAAGGCCGAATCCCCGGTTTTTGCCCTTTGTTGAATAGCCTTGTTCAAATACTTTGGCTTGGTCTTCTTCTGACATGCCTGCTCCAGTATCGGTAATTTCAATGTCCAGTATGCTGTTATGAAAGCGCATGGACATGGTGATTTGTTTTTTCGGCATATCGGCAACGGCGTCAAGGCCATTGTTGATGAGATTTCCGATAATTGTAATGAGTTCATGGATGACAGATGGGTCTGCCGCGTTTGGGATGACACCGTTGCATTCAATATCAAGATTTGCGCCCTGCTCACGTATGAAGCTTTGCTTTCCGAGCAGAAAACCGGCCAGTACGGAGCTTTTGACATCATTTATAATTTCACTTGTTTCTGATTTTTGCTGTATGGCTATATCTTTAATATAATCTCCAAGATCATCATACTCTTTCAGCTGGACGAGACCTAATATCACATGCAGTTTGTTCATAAATTCATGAGACTGCGCTCTCAGTGCGTTTGCATACATTTTAACACCTGATAGCTGTTCAGCTAAATGTTTTACCTCGGTCTTGTCTCGGAATGTCGCAATCGCTCCGACAGTTTGTCCTTTCAGCTGGATAGGAACTTCATTAAACACAAGCTCCAGCCCGTTAATGCGGACGTCTCTGTCTTGAAGAGGTTTTTTTGTCTCAATAACCTTTTTCAAGCGGCTTTTCGGCAATATGTCATCTACATCCTGATCAATGGGATTTGTGTTGATGCCCATTTTGACGAATAGGCGTTTTGCTTCCGCGTTGGCAAGTTTAATTTTGCCATGTTCATCGACAGCGAGTATTCCTTCCTTCGTCGATTCCAGCATCGCGCTCCGTTCTTCAAGCAGAGTCGCAATTTCATAAGGTTCAAGTCCGTACATGATATTTTTTACCGTACGGGCGACGATAACAGCTCCGATTACACCGACGAAGATGCTGACGCAGATAATAAAGTAAAGCGGCCGTAAGCTATGGCTGATCACTTCATCAATTTCATTTACGGTGATGCCGACCGCGACTGCACCGACCTGTTTTCCATTCTCCGCGTAGACAGGGACGAACGCTCTCTGCGATTTCCCGAGCGTGCCAGAGGCTGTGCTGATATGGACATGCCCTTTTAATACCTCGGATTCATCGCCGCCCCTGAATTTTTTTCCGATTTTGCTTGGGTCAGGATGGGTTTTGCGAATACCGTTCATATCAATGACGACAACAAATTCCGTGCCGGTGATTTTCTGAACCCGCTTTGTGTAGCTCTGCAGTTCCTTTTGTTTTTTTCCGCTTTCTAAAGCAGCGGCTGTCATCGGCGCTTCTGCTACCATTTCAGCAGTCTGCAGCGCAGTGGCCTTTTCCTGGTCTCTAATCCGTTTGGTCGTTTGGGCACCGACTGTGAAAAATGTAATGAGCAATGCGATTAATACAACGATACAAACAAATATGGTGAGTCTGGTTTGCAGTTTTAATGTTTTTTTCATATAAAACTTCCTTACGTTTTATGATTCCTGCGTACTACTTTACTCTCAAAATGCTGCTTTGTGAAGATTTGGGACCGTAATTCGTAAAAAGGAGAAAAAATGGAATAATTTATCTTGTCAATGTGTTTTAAGTCCTCCATAATAAATGAGGTAGATTATAGAAAGGGACTTTTTTATATGAAAAATACTTATTTGACAGGATATTTTCCGCTGATTGCGATCCTGCTTTTTAGTTCGTCCTTATCCATCTCAACTTCACTTTATGCGTTGAAGATGCTGTCTTCATTTGGAATGTACGATGGAATGCTCGATTATTTTTCAGAGAAAGGGATCAGGCTTGCGTTATTTGCTGCCTTTGCACTTTTATATTTTATGGTTCTGTCCGCTCTGAAATTGATAGCAAATACCGTGACTGAGCTGTCATTGCTGTTTTTTGCTAATGATCCGGAAGGGAACAACCTGAAAAAGCTCAGAATGGGTTCCATGATTTATTTGGGCGGCGGGATTTTATCCTTTGTGCTCTTGCAAAACGTCATATGGATTGTGATCTGGTTTGCGGTCGTCACACTGGCTTACTTTGTGTTTACTGTATACCGGATTTATTCGACGCTTTCTCTCATGTCATTAATCGGATTTATTCTATTGGAACTGCTGTTTTGGTTTACCTTTGTTATCGGTATTCTGTTCATATTTATCAAGCTTTATAATAGCATAATGGCTAGCTTACCTGTGTAAGCTAGCCATTTTTGCGTATCGGCAAACCCTTGCATTCGCGGTCAGACTTACGCTTCGGTACTCTATACGCAATGAGACGGCGTCTGGAATCCTCAATCATCACATCCTGTGAAAATCTGCTCCGCTCACGCTGATAAGATGACAAAAACCTAAAACGAAGCCGTTTTAGGTTTTTGTCGACAATCTGTGATGGCTAGCTTCCTAGCCATTTTTTATTTACGGTAAAAATCTTTTTTTAATAGAAGGGGAGGGGAGCATACATTCATTTTTTTTGCCAAACCACTTATAGCGGTTTTTGGCAATGAAAGAATAGACCATATCTCTGACAGGCTTCGGCACGGCGAAAAACAGGACGAAGAGACGCCATGGGCCCCGCAGATGCCTGAAAACCTTAATGGCTGCAGTTGACTTTGTGTACACTTGGCCATCTTCAATAAAGACAAAGCTGTCAAACCGATCAGTCGGAAGCCCGCTTTTTTTCAGCAGGTTTTGTCCTGTTTCCGACTGCAGCGATGTGAAAGAAATCAATCCGTCCGGATCACGTTTAATGATAAATTGCACGGCGCCATTGCATAAATTGCAGACGCCGTCAAACAGCAAAACGCGATTGGGAATTTGTTCTGAAGTCACCCAGATCCCCTCCGATCCTTTAATATGCCGCTTGCAGCGTTCCTTTCCAGATGGAAAGCTGAGGGCTGATGCTGTGAAGATATTCAACGCTGGTCGGTGTATCCTTTCCGACCCAAACCCCCATTGTATACGTATCTGTCAGGCCGACAAACCACATATCGTGATAATCATTTGATGTACCGGTTTTACCGCCGATGTAAGGCGCATTGAAATATGCTTTTTTCCCTGTTCCGCTTTTCACAACGGAAGACATCAGTTTTTTCAGCTGCATGTTCGTGCGTACGCTGAATATTTGAGTCGCTTTATCATTCCATTTATAAAGCGTTTTTCCTTTAAGGTCTGTCACCTTTGTAATCGCATGGCTCGGCGTATAGCTTCCGCTGTTGCCAAATGTCGTATAAGCCTTTGTCATCTCAAGAGGAGTCATGCCGTTTGTAAATCCGCCAAGCGCCGCCGGAAGAAGATAATCGCTGTTGACAAGTTTGGCAAAATGATACGGCTCAATATAACTGAATGCCTTTTGGATGCCGACGCGGTCGAGCATTCTAATGGCCGGTGTATTATAAGAATTTTTAAACGCCGTATCAAGCGTCACTGTGCCGTACGTGCGATTATTGTAGTTTTGCGGACAGTAATCTTTGCTGCAAAACTTGCTGGCATCAATGGTGCTGCTTGCTGTCGCTCCGGTCTGTTCAATATAAGGGCCGTAATCAAGAAGCGGCTTAATGGATGAACCCGGCTGTCTGTATGCCTGGTAGGCACGGTTAAAATCATATTTTTGATAGTTTTTCCCGCCGGACAGAGCAATGATTTGATGCGTCTGGTGATTAATCACAGCCGCTCCGCCCTGCACGCCCGCATAAGGGAGCTTAGAATTCATTTGTGCCACAACTTGATTTTGCATGTACGGATTAAGTGCAGTATAAATTTTCACGCCGTCTTTCATCAGAGTGCTGACTCTTGCGGACAGCTCATTCTCGATTTTTTCTTTTTGTTTTCCTGACGCTTTCTGAAGGCGTTTATCAAAGCCTTCTGATTCAGACACCAGCTGAGTGAATTCATCGTTAACGTAGGAAACGTAGTCAGGATATTTGTCTTCTCTTTTTTCAACATCCAGTTTGATTTTTTGTTTGACGGCTTTTTTCAGCTCTTTGTCTGTAATGACCCCGGCATCTTTTAGCCCTTTAAGCAAACGTTCTTGACGGCTTTTCGTGTAGTCAAAATGCTTGAGAGGATCATATAATGTAGGGTTATTAGGTATAGCACAGATAAAAGCCATTTCTCCCACTGTGAGAGATTTCAACGGTTTGCTGAAATAGAATTGAGCCGCTGAACCGACGCCGTAAACACCATTGTTGAAATAAATAGTATTTAAGTAAGCTTCAAGAATTTCATTTTTCGTGTACTTTTTCTCAAGCTGATAGGAATACGCGAGCTCTGTCAGCTTGCGGCTGAAGGAGCGTTCGTGACTCAAATACAAGTTTCTTGAAAGCTGCTGTGTAATGGTGCTGGCACCCTGGTCAATTTTCTTGTCTTTTACGTTAGAAGCAGTTGCCCGCACCATTCCCATAAAGTCAAAGCCTTTATGCTCGTAAAAATGTTTGTCCTCAGACGTTAAGAAAATCTGTTTGACTTCCTCGGGAATCTTGTCAAATGGAACGAGCACGCGGTTTTCGTGGTCGCTGACGATTTCCGAGACAAGGGAGCCGTCCCTGTCATACATGTAGCTGTTCTGAACAAGGCTGATATCTTTCAGATTAATATTTTTATCAAGCACCTGATCCAGGGACTTCATTTGTTTGACTTCTTTTCCGGAAGCGATAACTGTAAATGCAAACAATGGGATTATGCAAAGGAGCAAAATCCATCCGATTATTTTTCGTAACATGGTCACTCTCTTTTCTCCTAAATTCTAGCCATATCGTACCATTCTTTTGAGATTACGAGAAGGTTAAATTTAGAAGATTCCTCAGTTTTTTATCGGAATCAGCTTGCTTTGGCATAGGAATCCTTCTGGAGTTTCGGCATGATCCAAAGCATACAGGCGCCGGCGAAAAAGAGAAACGCTGTGACATAAAAGGTGGCTGATATCGTAAAATGGCTCGATATGATTCCGCCGAGAAGAGGCCCGAGCACGTTTCCTAAAAAGCGAAAGCTGACATTGTAGCCGAGAACTTCTCCTTGAATGCTGCCGGGGGCCTGAACGCGGATCGCTGCCGTGATGCATGGCAGCAAACCGCCCATCGCCATTCCAAACAAAAATCTGAAAACAAGGAGAACGCTGAGTGAGGACGCGAGCGCCTGCGGAATAAAAAAGAAAGAAGCGGCGAGCAAAAGTCCGATTAAAATGCGGCGGTGGCCGTAGCGGTCGCCAAGATCACCCCATTTTCTAGCCAGAAGCAAACTTCCGAGTCCCGTTGCTGAAAATGCCATGCCGGAGAAGAAGGCAAGATTGACAGGCCCGTGCAGCTCATTTACATATAAAGCGAGCAGCGGCTGGATACTGAAATTGCCTGTTTGGATCAGCATGGTTAACAGCATCATGACCCACAGCGCCGGCTGGTGAAAAATATAGGAGAGCACTTCTTTTCTCGAGTAAGACGTACGTTTGGCTGTTTTCTCTGCAAGAGGTTTTTCTTTGACGCCAAATAATACGAGAAGAACAGATGAGAAAATCACAAAGGATGTGATAAAAAAGGTATACGTAAAGCCGAAACGATCAGCAAGCATGCCTCCCAAAAGCGGGCCGAACAAGCTTCCGGACACTTGCCCCATTTGCAGCGTGCCAAGTGTTTTGCCGGCTGAGCTCTTCGGAGTCTGTGCCGAAATCATCGCAAGAGATGTCGGGATGAATCCGGTTACAAGACCCATTGCCATACGCAGAAAAAACAATTGGTACACCGATGTAACAAAGCCCATTAAGAAAATGCTGAGGGCAATGCCTGTTCCGGTTGCCATAAGGATTTTCTTGTATCCGCGTTTGTCTCCGAACCGTCCCCAAAACGGGGATACCAAAAACGCCATGAGAAATGTAATGCCGAACACATAGCCGCTCCATCTTTGCACAAAGCCGTTTGAAAAAGAGCTGAGCGACTCAATGTATAAGGAGAGAAAAGGAACGATCATCGTAGTGCTAGCGGAAACAAAAAAGTTCGCCAGCCATACAATGACAAAGTTTTTCTTGCGGGTAGAAATAACATCACCTTCTTATTATTTCGGGTTCCTTACTAATTATAAAGAAACGATTCACAATTTAAAAGAAACAAAGCGGCTGGGAAAATTCATTATTTTTAGAAAATGAAGAAATGTCGAGAAGGGGAATTGATATACTATAAAGATAGCATTTTCTGATCGGAGGAAAGGCAGGTGTAAAAAGGTGACGACAAACAGCTTACTCATTATTGACTTCGAATTTACAATGCCCGACGGAAAGTACAGTCCGCAAAACTTCTTCCCGGAAATCATTGAAGCCGGAATTGTAAAGTCGATTGATGATGAAGTAGTTGAGACGTTTTCTAGCTATGTGAGACCGAAAAAGTTCCCGAAGCTTACGAAACGCTGCAAGACATTTTTAAAAATCACCCAAAAACAGGTAGACGAAGGAATAAGATTCGAGGATCTCATCCGTAAACTAAACGAGCTTGATCCTGAGAAAAACAGCACAATTATTACGTGGGGAAACATGGATATGAAAGTGCTGAAGCAAAACTGTATGTTTAACCATATCCCATTCCCGTTTAAGGGAGAAATGAGAGATTTATCGCTTGAATACAAAAACTTTTTTGGAGACCGGACATTGACGGGTTTATGGAAAGCTGCTGAAGAGTATGGAGATTCCGGAACCGGCACCCATCATAAAGCGCTTGATGATGCTCTCACAGCATATAAACTTTTTAAGCTTGTTGAGCAGGATAAGCAGTATCTCGAAAAGCCAAAACCGCCCACAATTGGCGAAAGAATCGATTTAACCGAACTGTTCAAGCGCGCGACGTAAAAAACCCAATCTTTTGTCAGACTGGGTTATGGCCGATTGAAATATTCTTTTTCTAAAGTGTCCAGATTATGTAGGGAGCGCTTTGCCCACTCCGAACCATCCTCATTCAATTTGGCTCTCAGCTGTGCTGTCGCCTCCCGCAGAGATTTTGTATAATCCGGCACTTCACCATCATATGGCTTCACCATATGGTGGGGGATATTGGTCTGTTCACCGTATGCGAGCGCTTTTCTCTCATGAAAAAACGGCACATCCGCCTGTTTTGGATGATGAAGGTCTCCTTGGGCGGGATGGGTAAGAACCGCTTTTACTTTCACTAAATAATGCTGCGGCCTGCAAGCCGTAATTTCTCCTATGTATACACCTGTTTTGTAAAATCCTTTAACAATAGAGCCTGTCTCAAACGTGCTCATCTGTCATCACCTCGCATTTATTCTATTAAAGTTCCAAGCGATTTGCTAGTGAGGAAGATCAGCGGGAAGCCTAATTGTCACCGTAGTGCCTTTTTGAAAGCTGCTGTTAAATGAAATGGTCCCGTGATGATGTTCAATAATGGAAAAGGTTACGGTAAGGCCGAGTCCCGTTCCGTTCGTTTTTAAGGAATAATAAGGTTCGCCGAGTTTTTGCATTTGATGGTCTGTCATCCCGACCCCATTATCTGTGATGTTAATCATGATCGTATGGCCGTTTCTTTTGGCCGATATGCGGATCATCCCCTTCCCGTGAGGAACCGCTTCAATACTGTTTTTCATCAGGTTGATGACAGCTTGCTTCAGCTTTGTTGCGTCCCCGTATATCAAAAGGTCCGGTTCTGTTTCAGCCTCGACGGTTACTGACTTGTAATTGGCATACGACACCATAAGGTTGCTTGTCTCTTTAATAAGGGCAGATAAATCAAAAACCTCTTTTTCATATAATTGCTGTTTCGCCATATCGAGATAGTTTGTAATAATGCCTTGTGCCCGGTCAAGCTCTGACAGTACAAGCTGTTTGTAATCCGCACTCGACTTGTTTTGCAGGGTTTCGTCATTAAAAAGCAGCTGGACAAACCCGCGGACAACTGTCAAAGGATTCCTGACCTCATGAGCGACGCTCGCTGCCAGTTCGCTCACAATCGTCATTTTTTCAGAATGGATAAGCTGTGAGCGCAAGGCGATATTTTCGGCGATGCTTTCGATAATATAGATGCTTAATAGAAGAACACTGGAGCGGAAAAGCCCTGAGACTACCGCCTCGTAAACGAAAATTCCTGATTTTTGAAAATTTAAAATATTTAAGGCGGAAAGAATCCAGCTGGAGGCGAAAAATAGGAAAATCTCCAAGCAGCTGATCAATAATGACAGCAGCAGTTTTTTCGCTTTGGACATAAATGGCCATTTTTTCTGAAATAGGATTGGGATAATGATAAGAAAAGGCAGCAAAGTAAAAACAAATATTGCGGAAGGTTCGTAAAAAAGCAGTTCAAAACATAGGACAGATGCAGCGACTGTGAGTCCGGAAGCGGTGCTAATGTAAAATAAACAAATGATAACGGGAATCATCTGAAGGCCGTATTGTATGTAGTCCATTTCATGAATCGGGAAAAGAATGCATAAAACGGAGGCGCCGCAGGCGAAGAGCGTGACCAAACCGCTGTTTATTTTTGGCACAAGAATCGCAGGTTTTCCAAGCCAAAACACTTGGTAAAGAAGAATAGGAAACAAAATAAAGCAGATATGCAGGAGATAGTCTTTTAGAATTTCCATTCGTGTGAAATCCTTTCGTATAAAATATGAATCTATTATAACACTAAATATTAGAAGTAAAATATAAAATTCCTTTATTAAGAACGCCTTTACGAATGAAGACGTAAAGGCGTTTCAGAGCTATATTTATGATAATGCGGTTTTGATGCGGCGCAGGCCGTCCTGCAGGGTTGCGAGAGAACATCCCGCGTTTAGGCGCATAAATCCTTCTCCGCCAGGCCCGTATTTCGTCCCGGGCTCTAGAATAACCTTTCCCTTTTTTAGCATTCTTTGCTGAAGGTCTGTGTCGGACAAGCCGTAAGCGCTAAAGTCGAGCCAGATCAGGTATGATGCATCCGGTTTCATCATTTTGACCTTCGGCATCTCGGAGCTCAAAAAGGCTTCCGCTTCGGTCATGTTTTTCTCAAGGTAAGAGATCAATTCATCAAGCCACGGCCCGCCTTTTGAGTATGCGGCTTCGATTGCAGTGACGGCAAACGCGTTTAATCCGCCTAAACCATTGCGCTGCAGGCTTGCAGAAAACTTGGCGCGCTTCAGGCGATCGGGAATCATGATTGCCGAAGCCTGCAATCCGGCGATATTGAATGTTTTGCTTGGCGCAACACATGTCACGGAAAGATCAGCGAAATCGTCAGAGAGCGAAGCAAACGGCGTGTGTTTGTGTCCGTACAGCATTAAATCGGAATGGATTTCATCGGATACAACTGTGACGCCATGCTTAAGACACAATTCGCCCAGCTTCAGCAAATCTTCACGGCTCCATGAACGACCAGAAGGGTTATGAGGATTGCATAAAATAAACAATGTAACGCTTGGGTCACTAAGCTTCGTTTCCAAATCTTCAAAATCCATTGCATATGAGCCGTCTTTTTCTAGCAAAGGATTATGTAAAATGTGCCGGCCGTTTTTCTCAACCATATGGTAAAAAGGCGTATAAACAGGAGGTTGTACAACGACTTGATCGCCAGGCTCCGTGAAAGCTTGTACCGCCATGCTCAAAGCCGTTACAATGCCCGGGCTGAATGTGATGCTTTCCGGATTCACCTTCCAGCCGTGCCTGTTTTGCATCCATGCGCACACCGCATCCTTCGTTTTTTGATCCGGAGCCGTATAACCGAAAATTCCGTGTTCAAGGCGCTCTTTTAATGCTTCAGTTATCGCTTCCGGCGCGCGAAAATCCATATCCGCCACCCACATCGGGAGTGCGTCTGTCACGCCGAATAATTCGCCTGTTTTGTCCCATTTGACCGATTGGGTGCCAAGGCGTTCTTCTCGTTTATCAAAGTTCATTCTGTTACCTCCTCATGTATGTTTATTTTTCTAAGCTTCACTATGATAAGATAGAACTGCAAATTTTATTATAAGCGGTGATGAATATGGAAGAAAGTCAAGCGGTCGGGGAAATGGTCAAGATCATTGCCAAATGGGACCCGTTTAAATATGGTGAAGAGTTTTACGAAACGGAGGCTGTTGATGTCGTGCAGGCAGTCTATGATGAAGACGATCCCGCCGTGCTGGCGAAACGCATTCAGCATATATTTGAAACTTCTTTTGAACAAACGCTGCCGATCGACAGCTGCCGGGAAGTGGCTGGCCAGCTTTTATACATTAAAAACAGCAGCTCCTGCACACTTTAAAAAACCGGTTCAGCACCGGTTTTTTTCTATTTGATAAAATCAGCAATGTGTTCGGAAACAAGCTCAGGCCGTTCTTCAGGCACCAGATGTCCGGTTTGGCTAAATGAGTATAGCACGGAATTAGGCAAATCCGCGTGCAGCCGTTTACCGATCTCCATTGGGACAATTCGATCCTCCTCGCCCCAAATCAATAATGCAGGCTTGTTCATTCTCTTCAATTGTTCGGGTTCTAAATCTCCTTCTCTGTGGCGGATAAACCTTGTCATGGCTTTGAAAATCTGCTCGTCCTGAAACGGTCTGCCATAGCCGTCAATCATCTCCTCATCAATCAGCGATTTGTCATGCACAACATTTAATAAATTTTTCATCACGCCTTCTTTCGAGAGCCAGCGCTTGATATATAGATGAAAATACGGAATATGGGTCCCGAAAATGATCGTTGGATGTGAGCGTTTTAAATATCCTGAACTGCAAAGCAGCACAACCTTTGAAAAAAGCTCTGGCTTTTGGAGAGCAGCAGACAATGATATTTGTCCGCCCATAGAATGTCCGATAAGCACAGCTTGCTTCACTTGCAAGTGCTCCAAAATCCCAATGACAAGCTTTGCGAGGTTTTGATAGGTATAGATAAACGTTCTTGATTTTTCAGATTGGCCGAAAGGAGGCAAATCAAGCGCGATGATATCGTACTTGTCCCGAAGGAGAGGGATTACTTTTCTGAAGCTGAAAGCAGACGATAAAAAACCGTGTACGCAGACCAGCGTTTGCCTGCCAGGATTTTGATAATGTTCGTAGTACACATTGACTCCATCGACCGTAAACCGCCTTATTGGTGAAACCGCCTCCATTCTGTGTCACTCCCTTTTTTTGATGTTTGTATTGTGCCCTGAAATTGTCAATTCTAGCGGAAGTTTCTCCTCGTTTTTTCTTAGCATTCGTCAAAAAACGTGATATAATGTCATGAGATTTCTTGACATTGCAAAGGTGTGAATCAAATGAAGTTGACAGAAAAAGAAACAGAAATATTAGAAATTTTAGACGAAAACAGCCGCGCCGATTTAGAAACCATTGCAAAGATGGCGGGCATCCCAGTAAATGAAGTAAAAACGATTATTGACAAACTGGAGAAAGAAAAGGTTATTATCGATTATTCCGCTATGATTGACTGGCGAAAAGTTGACGGACATGAGGGCGTAACGGCCATGATTGACGTCAAAGTAACGCCGAAGCGGGGAGTCGGTTTTGATGAAGTGGCGGAACGAATTTACCGATTCCAAGAGGTTGAATCAGTTTACCTGATGTCAGGCGTGTACGATTTGTCTGTCGTAATTCGCGGCAATTCGATGTCTGACGTAGCGCGTTTTGTTTCAGATAAACTGTCAACGCTTGATTCAGTTGTATCTACGACTACCCATTTTATCCTGAAAAAATACAAGCATGACGGCAAAGTGTTTGAAACAGGAGACGACGACAAAAGAATCGTGGTGTCCCCGTAAATGACTTCGTATTTATCAGACTATGTACAACAAATAAAACCATCAGGCATCCGCAAATTCTTTGATTTGGCGGCAACGATGGAAGGCGTCATTTCTTTAGGTGTCGGAGAGCCTGATTTTGTTACCGCGTGGAATGTCCGTGAAGCAAGCATTCTCTCGCTTGAACAAGGATATACGTCATACACGGCCAATGCTGGTTTATACTCATTGCGAGAGGAAATCAGCCGTTATTTGAGCAACAGGTTTGATCTTAGCTACTCGCCAGATAATGAGCTGATTGTGACAGTAGGGGCAAGTCAGGCTTTGGATATTGCGATCCGTGCCCTTGTGAATCCGGGTGAGGAAGTCATCATACCTGAGCCATGTTTTGTGGCGTACGATGCGCTTGTTTCTTTGGCAGGCGGTATCCCGGTTCATGTTCATACAACAGCAGACAAGGGGTTTAAAGCAACGGCCGCTGATTTTGAAGCGGCAGTCACTGAAAAAACAAAGGCCATTCTCATCTGCTCACCATCGAATCCGACAGGTTCGGTTTATTCGAAGGAAGAGCTGAATGCGATTGCTGAGTTTGCCAAAAAACATGATGTCATCGTCTTAGCCGACGAGATCTACGCGGAGCTGACATATGATGAGGAATTTACAAGTATAGCGGCATTACCGGGAATGAAGGAACGGACGGTCGTCATTTCAGGCTTTTCAAAAGCATTTGCGATGACGGGCTGGAGGCTTGGTTTTGCTGCAGCACCATCCATGCTTCGGGATGCAATGCTTAAAATCCATCAATATGCGATGATGTGCGCGCCCGCAATGGCGCAGTTTGCCGCCCTTGAAGGCCTGAAGAACGGCATGGAAGACGTAGAAAAAATGAAAAAAAGCTATCGAAGAAGACGGAATCTGTTTGTAGAATCTCTCAATGAAATCGGTCTCAGCTGCCATCACCCGGGCGGCGCTTTCTATGCTTTTCCATCCATTAAAAGCACGGGAATGAGCTCAGAACAGTTTGCAGAAGAGCTTCTGACGCAGGAAAAAGTGGCAGTTGTTCCGGGAAGCGTGTTTGGACCGAGCGGTGAAGGATATATCCGCTGTTCATACGCAACCTCGATTGAACAGCTTCAAGAAGCATTAGTCAGAATGAAACGCTTCCTCCACAAAACAACATAAAAAAAGATACGAACCTTTTGTTCGCATCCAATAAAAGGGGGGAATACTAGAAAGCCTTTGGTATTTTCAGTTTACCCCCTTTTTGCCGTGCACAAACCTGATTTTTTATAAAAAAGATTTCTTTGCGAAAATAAGACATGTGTGATATAATTTTAAATTGCGTATAAACAGATATTTAATTTAACTTAGGAGTTGTTATGAATGGCAGCAAAATTTGAAGTGGGCAGTGTTTACACTGGTAAAGTTACAGGATTACAAGCGTATGGTGCGTTTGTTGCATTAGATGAAGAAACTCAAGGTTTAGTACACATTTCTGAAGTGACTCACGGTTTCGTAAAAGATATCAACGAGCACCTTTCAGTTGGCGACGAAGTACAAGTAAAAGTACTTGCTGTTGATGAAGAAAAAGGAAAAATCAGCCTTTCAATTCGTGCGACACAAGCTGCGCCTGAGAAAAAAGAAAGCAAACCAAGAAAACCTAAAGCTGCGCAAGTAAGCGAAGAAGCTTCTACACCACAAGGTTTCAACACATTAAAAGATAAGCTTGAAGAGTGGATCGAAATGTCCAACCGCAAAGACCTTATCAAAAAATAAGTATGAAAAAAGCACCGGACAGGAATGTTCGGTGCTTTTGCTTTCATGCAAAATCCTATTTCAGCGTATTGATATCCTATCGCATTTCAGGATTTGCTGCTTCTTCACGTGATCTTTCCTCGTTTGGCTTAAATAGCAGACCGAGGTTGATTAAGCCGGCGATTCCGACAAGTCCGTAAATGATTCGGGAAAGGGCTGACCCTTGGCCACCGAAAATAGCCGCTACTAAGTCAAATTGGAAAAATCCGATCAGTCCCCAGTTAATAGCGCCAATGATGGTTAATACAAGACAAATTCTCTGAATGGTACTCATGTTTTGCAACCTCCTCCATGAATTATTAAAACAGTTATAGATTGTGACATATTGGAGAATCTATACATGCTTTCTCCATATGAGGGAAACTGGCCTGCCCTCGCTTATATCAGCTTCTTTCCCAGCGTCTTGCAAGATAAAACCATCAGATATGCTGAGAGGCGAGAGCTGATTGCTTTACATGTGGTGAGGACATTCTGCATAATAAAAAATCTAAGGAGGAGATGTCATGCAAAACTTTACATACTGGAATCCGACCAAATTAATTTTCGGGCGCGGCGAAGTGGAAAGACTTCCGGAGGAACTCAAACCTTACGGGAAAAACGTATTGCTTGTGTACGGAGGCGGCAGCATTAAACGCAGCGGCCTGTATGATCAAGTGATCGAACAGCTGAATAAAGCCGGAGCGACCGTGCATGAACTAGCAGGTGTGGAACCGAATCCGCGTGTGTCGACTGTTAATAAGGGTGTTGCCATCTGTAAAGAACACAACATTGATTTCTTACTGGCTGTCGGAGGCGGAAGCGTCATCGACTGTACAAAAGCGATTGCCGCAGGAGCAAAGTATGATGGTGATGCGTGGGATATCGTCACGAAAAAACATCAGCCAAAAGATGCTTTGCCATTCGGAACGGTATTGACTCTCGCTGCGACTGGTTCTGAAATGAACTCAGGCTCTGTTATTACAAACTGGGAAACAAAAGAAAAATACGGCTGGGGAAGCCCGCTCGTATTCCCTAAATTCTCAATTCTTGATCCAGTGAATACATTCACTGTACCTAAAAACCACACGATCTACGGGATGGTTGACATGATGAGCCATGTATTCGAACAATACTTCCATCATGTATCAAACACACCGTATCAAGACCGCATGTGTGAATCACTTCTTCGTACAGTGATTGAAACAGCGCCTAAGCTGATCAATGACCTCGAAAATTACGAATTGCGTGAGACGATTCTGTACACAGGAACAATCGCATTAAACGGCATGCTTTCTATGGGTGCAAGAGGGGATTGGGCTACTCATAATATTGAACATGCAGTATCAGCCGTTTATGATATTCCGCATGCCGGGGGACTGGCAATTCTGTTCCCGAACTGGATGAGACACACATTGTCTGAAAACCCTGCCCGCATGAAACAGCTTGCAGTTCGTGTGTTTGATGTTGAAGAAGCAGGTAAAACAGATGAAGAAATCGCACGTGAAGGTATCGATAAACTGTCTGCGTTCTGGACAAGCCTTGGCGCTCCGAACCGTCTTGCTGATTATGATATTAATGATGAGCAGCTTGACACAATCGCTGACAAGGCAATGGCTAACGGTACATTCGGCCAATTTAAATCACTCAACAAAGAAGATGTGCTGTCAATTCTGAAGGCATCTCTATAAAAAAAGGGGAAATAGCCGTTTGGCTGCTTCCCTTTTTCTTTTTGTCAAACTTATGTTACAATGGGAAATCTGTTTTTTAAGCCAGCATTATTGGAGGTTTTACTATGGAAAATTTCACTTATTATAATCCGACAAAGCTGATTTTTGGAAAAGGTCAGCTTGAACAGTTAAGAAAAGAATTAAAACGATACGGCAAGAATGTACTGCTTGTTTACGGGGGCGGCAGCATTAAACGCAACGGCCTTTATGATCAAGTCACAGGCATTTTAAAAGAAGAGGGAGCTGTTGTTCATGAGCTGTCAGGTGTTGAGCCGAACCCGCGACTTGCGACAGTGGAAAAAGGCATAGGCCTTTGCAGAGAACATGGCATTGATTTTCTGCTTGCTGTCGGCGGAGGCAGTGTCATTGACTGTACAAAAGCGATTGCAGCTGGCGTCAAATATGACGGTGATGCTTGGGATATTTTCAGCAAAAAAGTAACAGCGGAGGATGCGCTGCCATTTGGCACTGTTTTAACGCTTGCTGCAACAGGCTCTGAAATGAACCCTGATTCCGTGATTACAAACTGGGAAACAAACGAGAAATATGTGTGGGGCAGCAATGTGACTCATCCGCGTTTCTCAATTTTAGATCCTGAAAATACGTTCACGGTTCCTGAAAATCAAACAGTATACGGCATGGTTGACATGATGAGCCATGTATTCGAACAATACTTCCACAATGTTGAAAACACGCCGCTTCAGGATAGAATGTGTTTTGCTGTTTTGCAGACGGTCATCGAAACAGCTCCTAAGCTTCTTGAAGATCTGGAAAACTACGAGCTTCGTGAAACGATTTTGTATGCTGGTACAATCGCTTTAAACGGCACGCTCCAAATGGGCTACTTTGGTGACTGGGCTTCTCATACAATGGAACACGCCGTTTCAGCTGTGTATGATATTCCGCATGCGGGCGGTTTGGCAATACTGTTCCCGAACTGGATGAGATATACGCTTGATACAAACGTAGGCCGCTTCAAAAACCTCATGCTCAACATGTTTGACATTGATACGGAAGGCAAAACAGATAAAGAAATTGCGCTTGAAGGAATCGATAAACTGTCTGCTTTCTGGACAAGCCTTGGCGCGCCTTCCCGTCTTGCTGATTACAATATCGGAGAAGAAAAGCTTGAGCTGATTGCTGATATCGCAGCCAAGGAAATGGAACACGGCGGCTTCGGCAACTTCCAAAAACTGAACAAAGATGACGTGCTTGCCATCCTTCGCGCGTCTCTATAACCCCAAAGGGCGGAATCCAGTCATTCCGCCTTTCTTCTTGACTTGATTTCACAGATAAGTTCATATAAAGTGAAAGATGAAAACATTATACCGTTATGGAGGGACAAGCAATGACGCATGTACGCTTTGACTACTCAAAAGCGTTGACTTTCTTCAACGAACATGAACTTACATACCTGCGGGACTTTGTAAAAACTGCACACCATAATATCCATGAAAAAACAGGCGCGGGCAGCGATTTTCTAGGCTGGGTGGACCTCCCTGAACATTATGATAAAGAAGAATTCGCGCGCATCAAAAAAAGCGCGGAAAAAATCAAATCTGACTCTGATGTATTGCTTGTTGTCGGCATCGGCGGCTCTTACCTTGGGGCGCGGGCAGCGATTGAAGCGCTGAATCACGCGTTTTATAACACTTTGCCAAAAGCAAAACGCGGCAATCCGCAAGTCATTTTTATCGGAAACAACATTAGTTCATCTTATATGAGAGACGTCATGGATCTTCTTGAAGATGTTGACTTCTCTATTAATGTCATTTCTAAATCAGGTACGACAACTGAACCTGCAATCGCTTTCCGTATTTTCCGCAAGCTTCTTGAAGAGAAATACGGTAAAGAAGAAGCGAAAGCGCGGATTTATGCAACAACAGATAAAGAGCGCGGCGCATTAAAAACGCTTTCTAACGAAGAAGGCTTCGAATCATTCGTTATCCCTGACGATGTCGGCGGCCGTTATTCAGTCTTAACAGCTGTAGGTCTCTTGCCGATTGCTGTCAGCGGCGTCAACATTGACGACATGATGAAAGGCGCCTTGGATGCGAGCAAAGATTTTGCAACATCTGAACTGGAAGATAACCCTGCATACCAATATGCGGTTGTTCGCAATGTCCTTTATAACAAGGGCAAAACGATCGAAATGCTCATCAACTACGAACCAGCGCTTCAATATTTTGCGGAATGGTGGAAGCAGCTGTTCGGAGAAAGTGAAGGGAAAGATGAGAAGGGCATTTATCCTTCTTCAGCCAACTATTCAACAGACCTTCATTCTTTAGGCCAGTATGTACAAGAAGGCCGCAGAGATTTATTCGAAACGGTGCTGAACGTAGAGAAACCTAAACATGAACTGACAATCGAGGAAGCGGATAACGATCTTGACGGCTTGAACTATTTAGCCGGTAAAACGGTTGATTTCGTTAACAAGAAAGCATTCCAAGGCACAATGCTTGCCCATACTGACGGAAATGTTCCGAACTTAATCGTTAACATTCCTGAACTGAATGCATATACTTTTGGATACCTTGTATATTTCTTCGAAAAAGCCTGCGCGATGAGCGGTTACCTCCTTGGCGTCAATCCGTTTGACCAGCCTGGTGTAGAAGCGTACAAAGTCAATATGTTTGCATTGCTTGGCAAACCTGGCTTTGAAGAGAAAAAAGCAGAGCTTGAAAAACGTCTGGAAGATTAATGTGAGAAAGCTGACTGGCAATTGCCGGTCGGCTTTTTATAAAATCAGAAAGGTGCTGATGTTCATGAAACAAGTGGTTAAACATCTCATCATTGCCGGCTTTTCTGCAGCTCTTTTAAGTATCCTTATCTCCTTTGATGCCGTGTATACAGATGTTTCTTCAAGCTTTGGCGGCACGCTGTCACATTTTTTCATCCACGCCTTTCTTCTCACTGGTTTGCCGCTCGCGCTTTTTACCGATGCGGTACATCGGATTTTGCATTTGAAACGAACCCATACTCTTTTCACTAAATTAGGACTCTATGCAACGGTTGTTTATGTGTCTTGGGATTCAGCTGCAGGGCTTGCTGCGGCAATGGCTGTTTACTTCTTGATTGAATGCGCTTTCTTTTTTGTTGGACGCGCGAAAGAAACAACGATTTCCATGTAGGCGCCTCTGAATGAAGTCTTGTTCGGCAGGACAGGATAAGTGAAAAAGGGGCATTTTGATGATACCAATACCTTCAGCGATAGATGGGCAGTCTTTTCTGCTTCAAGAACTGGAACAAGTGATGAAGCCGCTCGGTTATGTGATAAACGGCGGCTGGGAATACGATCATGGCTACTTTGATTATAAAATTGATGATAGAGACGGCTATTTATTTTTGAGAATTCCTGTCAATGCGATACAGGGCAGTCTCGATGAACGCGGGGCGGCCGTCCGGATCGGAACGCCGTTTATGCTGAGACAGGTGTTTCAGACGGATGTTGATGATCAAGCCGAGGGAGGGCCTTTCCAATCACTGTTTAATCAATTTTCCGAACCGGAAAGGCGGGACGCGGAAATTGATCCGGCATTTTTGGATATCGGCGCCTCTCTCGTAAAAGAATTGGAGGATGTTCTGCTGCATTAGATGGCAAGGAATTGGTCTGTTTCGAGTACCGTGTATGTAAGAGGAGGGGAAATCATCGGCCCCTCCTCTTTTTGTACACCTATAATTGTTTTGTTATGATCCAGGAAATAGAGAACGCAGGTTTTGTAAGCCGCTCCCTTTAGTTCGTCAGGAACAGCAAGAAGCTCTACATGCTGGTCAAGTGGCAGCTTAATTCCGTTCTGCTGTTTCGACGGCCGTAATTTGACTTGGTAATGCTGCAGCATCGCCCGGCTGATAAATTCTGACGTTCCGATGATTTGGTTTGCGCCTGCCCGCTCCGCATTGGTGACAAAACGGTCAGTCAAAATCTCGACGATGCAGTAAGCAAGGGGATTAAGTCCTTTCACAGATAAAAGAGTCAGCACTGACAGCATATCTGCTTCAGTTTCACTTTTATACTGATCGGCTGTAATCATCACTGATTCCGCTTCGGTAATATTGGCCCGTTTCAGTGTCTCATCATCGGCAGCGTGCCCGCGTATGAAGTGGACGTTTTCGATCAGCGGGCCTTCTGTTAAAGATTCATCGATTAGCACGACTGTTTTGGAAGGGGCCGCAAGCTGAAGGTCCTTCAAAAGCCGGTTTGTTTTTTCATTCCACCCGATCAGAATGATATGGTCCCGGCCTTTGTAAGCAACTTTTCCTTCGATATAGCGGTGCTGTCTGCTGAATGCGGCCGCTGATAACGTTGCGAAATATGCAGTGACAAAGCTTGCGCCGCTCAAAATCAGCAGAATTCCAGCTGCCTGACCCAGCGGCGTGTGCGGCACATAGTCTCCATAACCGACTGTCGAAACCGTAACGACAGCCCACCAAATGCCTTCAAATACCGAAGTAAACTGCTTCGGCTCAAGTATATAAATGATTTGGCCGAACAAAAGAATCAGACATAAAATAATAACCCCGATTCGGATAAATAACGGCCATCTAAGCCATGAAATAAATATCCGATTTGATTTCATTCTTTTTCTCCTTCTTCAGATACTGAAATGGATAAAATTTGTTTAATGATTGTATTTAATTTCTCATTTAGCTTTTCCTGGCCGTACATATCTCGGGCCTGCTTCATTAACTCGGCTGTATCATCATCAAGCTGAATAAGCGGCTCATCAATTTCTGATTCATTATAAAGCTGAATAAACGCGTCCAATCCTTCATTCATCCGGTCGATTGCTGTGCTCAGCTGTTCTTTTTCCTCACTCGTCACTTTCATAGCTTCCATCACACCCGTGCTTTTTTCTAACAGTATGTCCCACTTCCGATGATGTTTTTCAAAAAATGAACAAAACATATAAAAACGGATTTCTCCATAAACTAAAACAAAAAGGATGAAAAAGATGACGATCTTTCAAAGAACGATCGTGGTTTTGATCGGTACGCAGCTGGCGGCATCCGCGGTGATTTTGTTTATTTTCGATTTAAACTCATATAATCACTTTTCCGGCAGCTTCTCCTGGCTTCATTTTCTGAAAGAACTGGCCGGCAGTTTCGCCTTGTATTTGTTTTCAGCAGGTCTGTTCTTTTTGCTGATTGGATTGTGTGCTCCGAGCCGGAAGAAAAAGCGCATTTCTGTACACGGGAAAGAAAACTCATTAAAATAATCGTAATAGAGAAATGATCATGGAAAAAGGATGATGAAAAATGCTGTTTATATTTTTAACAATAGCCGCATTGGGATTGTCGTTTTGGGCACAATTTAAAGTGAAGAGCAACTTTGAAAAATATTCAAAAGTGGAAGCCTCAAGCGGACGTACAGGGGCAGAAACAGCAAGACGGATTTTAGATATAAACGGTCTTTACGACGTGCCGGTCGAACCGGTAAGAGGCACTTTAACAGACCATTACGACCCGACAAGACGGGTGGTGCGTTTATCTGAGCCGGTCTATTACGGCCGCTCAATTTCCGCCATATCCGTAGCTTCCCATGAAGTCGGACATGCCTTGCAGCATCAGGAGTCATATGGTGCGCTTGTGATAAGACATAAAATCTTCCCAGTCGTGAATTTTGCATCCGGTGTAGCCCCTTTGCTTTTCTTAGGAGGCATGCTTCTCGGAAGCCTGAATTTGATCGGGCTTGGCATCATATTATTTTCAGCCGCTGTCTTTTTCCAGCTGATTACATTGCCTGTCGAATTCAATGCAAGCTCACGCGCGAAGCAGATTATTGTGTCAGAAGGATTCATCCGAAACAATGAAGAAAATGGGGTAAATAAAGTGCTGAGCGCTGCTGCCTTAACGTATGTGGCCGCCGCCCTGGTTTCCCTGTTTGAACTTCTTCGTTTTGTGATGATCTTCTTAAACGGTCGTGATGAGAATTAACGTTAAGGAGGTGGCCCCTTACCATTTATGGTAAGGGCTTTTTTTGCTTATTTTACAATTGATCGCCATTTTTGTTTTGATTGGCATTACGGCTGTTTTCGTTGCAGCGGAATTTGCGATCGTCAAAATCAGAGGTTCGAAAATCAATCAGCTCATCGAAAGCGGTGACAGCCGGGCGCTGGCCGCACATAAAATCATCTCCAATCTTGACGAGTATTTATCAGCCTGCCAACTCGGGATTACGATTACAGCACTCGGCCTTGGATGGCTTGGTGAACCTACATTTGAACGTTTTCTTCATCCCTTATTTACAATGACAGGCATGCCGGAACCGTTTAATCACATTGTCACATTTGTAGTTGCATTTATTATCGTCACTTTTTTGCATGTGGTGATGGGGGAGCTTGCCCCGAAAACGGTTTCTATTCAAAAAGCTGAAGCTGTAAGCTTATGGATTGCAAAGCCGCTCATCTGGTTTTATAAAATCACGTACCCGTTTATTAAGGCATTAAACGGCTCTGCAAGCTTTCTTGTGAAATTGTTTGGCTTTCATTCAGTAAAGGAGCATGAGGTTGTCATCAGCGAAGAGGAACTAAGGCTGATTCTTTCAGAAAGCTATGAAAAGGGAGAAATCAATCAGTCTGAATTCCGCTATGTAAATAAAATTTTTGAATTCGACAACCGGGTAGCGAGAGAGATTATGATTCCGCGGACGGAAATTGCCGTCATCTCTCTTGAGCAGTCGCTTGAAGAGGCGATTCATCACATCATTAATGAACGATATACACGCTACCCTGTCATCAAAGATGACAAGGATCATATTTTAGGGATCATCAACAGCAAAGATATGTTTAAAGCTTATTTTCTCGGCCAGCCGATAAAGCTGGAGCAAATCATGAGGCCCGTTATCAGGGTCATTGAAAGCATTCCTGTTCAGCAGCTGTTAATCCGCATGCAGAAGGAGCGGATTCACATGGCGATTCTCGTAGATGAATATGGGGGAACGGCGGGGCTTGTCACTGTCGAGGATATTATCGAGGAAATCGTCGGGGAAATTCGCGATGAGTATGATCAGGATGAAACACCGCACATCCTGAAAAAGGGCGAGCACCATTATGTGATGGATGGAAAAGCGTTAATAGACGAAGTAAATGACCTGCTCGACATTGCGATTGAAAATGAAGAGATTGATACGATTGCAGGCTGGCTTCTAACGCAAAAAATGGAGCTGAAAGCAGGAGACGTCATACACGCGGAAGGCTGTGAATTTAAAATCCTCGACGCCGAAGATCATCACATCCGTTTTGTAGAAATAAAAAAAACCGATTTTTGATAAAAAACAGCCGGGAACGAACGGCTGTTTTTTGTGTGATCAAGTCATTTCTTAAAAAGCAATGCTGTGAAGCCTTTTTTCTACATAGGATATATAAGACCGGTACACTGGGAAGGAGTGGCTGTATGAAAAAGGCTTGGTGGAAGGAAGCGGTTGTTTACCAAATTTACCCCCGCAGTTTTAAAGATTCAAATGGCGACGGAATTGGGGATATTCAAGGAATCAGATCTAAACTTTCTTACATAAAAGAGCTGGGCGCTGACGTCCTTTGGATTTGCCCCCTGTATGATTCACCGAATGCCGATAATGGCTATGATATTAGGGATTATCAAAACATATTAAACGATTTTGGCACCATGGCAGATTTTGACGAGCTTCTTGGTGACATTCATGCTCTGGGCATGAAGCTGATTATGGATCTCGTTGTGAACCATACAAGCGACGAACATCCATGGTTCATAGAATCCCGTTCATCTATACACTCGGAAAAGCGCGACTGGTATATTTGGAAAGACGGCAAAAACGGAAAAGCACCGAACAATTGGGAAAGCATTTTCGGCGGGCCGGCTTGGGAATATGATCAAAAGACAGGCCAGTACTATCTTCACCTTTTTGATAAAAAACAGCCTGATTTGAATTGGGAAAATGAAAAGGTGAGGAATGCCGTTTATGACATGATCAATTGGTGGCTTGATAAAGGAATTGACGGATTTCGGGTGGATGCCATTACGCATATTAAGAAAAAAGAAGGGCTTCCCGACATGCCGAATCCAAAGGGACTGGATTATGTTCCTTCCTTTCCTTATCATATGAATGCTGACGGCATTATGGATTTGTTAACAGAGCTGAAGGAAAACACATTTTCCCGCTATCCGATTATGACGGTCGGCGAGGCAAACGGCGTCTCTGCAAAGGAAGCTGCTGATTGGGCTGGAGAAAAAAACGGCATATTCAACATGATTTTTCAATTTGAGCATCTTGGCCTGTGGGATGTAGAGATCGATGAAAGCATTGATATTGCCTCATTTAAACGAATTTTAACTGACTGGCAGGACAGTCTTGAAGGAATTGGCTGGAATGCTTTGTTTATGGAGAATCACGACCAGCCCCGTTCAGTTTCTGTCTGGGGAGACGACGGAGTGTACCTGAAAGAAAGTGCAAAAGCGCTGGCTGCTGTTTACTTTCTTATGAAAGGCACGCCGTTTATTTATCAAGGACAGGAACTCGGAATGACGAACGTGGCATTTCCGTCTATTGAGGACTATGATGATGTCCCGCTGAAACGCCTGTATGAAACAAAAACAGCGAAAGGCGCATCACACGAGGACGCGATGAAGGTTATCTGGAAAAAGGGAAGAGACAATTCACGAACGCCTATGCAATGGAATGCTGATCCACACGCCGGATTTTCTGAGGCCAAGCCGTGGATCGGAGTCAATGAGAATTACAAATGGCTGAATGCTGAGGCGCAAAAAAACGATAATACATCCGTTTACCATTTTTACAAAAGCTTGATCAAGCTGCGCCAAACATATGATGTTTTTATCAACGGCACATACGAGCTCATTTTACCGGAAGATCAGCAAATCTTTGCATATCTTCGAAAAAACGAGAGCCACACTGCACTGATTGCAGCCAATCTGACAAGAACACCGGCGTTATTCAAGCACTCTGGATGGCCATTGTCATCAGATGCCCTTGCCTTGTCAAATATTGAAACAGAGCCGCACAAGCATATGACATCAATACTCTTAAAGCCGTATGAGACAAGAATATATCTATGGGGCTAAACTCCAGCCTTAGACTGGAGTTTTTTTGTTTTATCAGGTTTATGAGAGCGGTTTAACAGGAAAAAAAGAACACAGAACGAATTAAGCAAATAGAGCGGGCAAACGAAAGGAGAAACAAATGCTGAAAAAACTGCAAATCAAGACTTCCAAACGAGATGAAATGATTGATATCACCCGTGAGGTGGATGCGTTTCTTCAAGAAACAGGTGTAACGAGCGGCGCAGCGTTGATTTACTGTCCACATACGACGGCGGGCATTACAATTAATGAAAATGCCGACCCGGACGTCAAAAAAGATATGCTCAGAAGGTTTGATGAGGTATATCCGTGGGAACATGAGCTGGACCGCCACATGGAGGGCAATACAGCTGCACACATGAAGTCGAGTACGGTCGGCGCTTCACAGTATGTCATTGTGGAAAACGGCCGGCTTATTCTTGGAACGTGGCAGGGCATTTATTTCTGCGAATTTGACGGCCCTCGCACCCGGACATGTTATATCAAAATCATGGGGTAGCAGGTTGTTTTTTATGACGAAACATTTTTCGCTGACATAAGCGCCGAAAGCCGGAGGGCTCGTCTCACGTAATGAAGGCGCGCTTGACATTCGAATATCTCAGTCCCGACATCTCAAAAAGCAAATCCAGATGTAGATTTAAAAAATTGAAGGGAGCAGACACGAATGCTTTACGGGCCTGCTGACGTGAAGACACTGTTTTGCGAATGTAACTTGATAAAACTGAGGTGACAGATATGAACATTCTTCAATACTCTTATAAAAAAAGAGGGAAAATTGAGTTTGTATTTGAAGGCTGGCCTCACTCAAAAGTTACAATGGCTCCAATCAAAGGCTACTATTTTGTCCGCTTTATCAAATGGAGCAGCCTAGATCCAATCGTGACAAGAAATGACCTTGAAAAAATGGAGTGGGCTGCGAACCAATATTTAGGCACAGCCCCTTTCTATCGAAAACGGAAGGCATTTGAAACCCCATCGTCCCGAAAATAGGCGATGGGGCTTTTTAGCGGACGATGCGGAAAAGAGACGGAACATCCAGTCTGGTCGCCTGAGACAGAAGATAGGCTGACTGTAAGGCTCCTCTTCTCCTAAATGAATTCAGCTTATCAATAATTTGCTGTCCGTTTAAGATTCCAAGACCATGGGCAAAATATTTATCCTCCCCCAGTAAAATCACATTTTCGCCTCTCCATTGGGCTTTTTGCGGATCAAATTCAGGATTCTTAAAATACAAACAATCGCCAAGGAAAAAATGATGTCCTGTTTCTGTATATATCGGCAGTTTCTCATAATGCCAATCATATAAAATAATTCTGTCAAAGCTGGCATCGAATTTGTCTTCCCCGATTGTATCGATTAAGGCCAAGTAATAAATAACAACGATTGCGGTTGCGCATTCAAATGCGTAAAAAGGGCCGTTCTCTGCAATGTCCCGAATCGCTTTTGAAGGCGGCATTCTGTATTTCAGCTCCAAGGCGCCCTCTGGTGAAACCCTCCAATACGCTGTATTCCCGTATGTTTTCAAAAAAGTGGCAAACTTCGCCCCGCTTTTGTGCAGTGTCTTTGCCGCTGCGACAATATTCATTCGCAGTTTCAGCTCAAACATCAGTTCAGCAATTGAATGATAATCAAACTGAACAGGCGTCTCAATCATCTCTTTTAAGAGCGGATTCAGATTTTGATCAATCTGCCAATTTTCAATATCCTGGGGACGGAGCAATTGTCCTGATACTATAATCATGATTAGCCCCCCTTGTTTTTTATAAGATATGCAAAGGGCTTGGGCAATGAAAGCTAAAAAGACTGAAGACTGCCAAAAAGAACTCCTTCCATTTTTTATTTTAAAACTTTTTTAAGCAGCCGATATATACTGTATCAAACCTGAAGGAGCAAGTAGACATGAAGACTTTTATCAATTGGCTGAAGAAACCGTCTATTTCAAAGAAATTAATCGTCTCATTTATTGCGATTCTCATTATCCCTATTCTGATATTAGAATTTAGTTCTTACCGAAGCGCCAGCGGAAAGCTGGATGAGGAAATGATGGGGAATGCGAAAAACAGTGTCGATACATTTAATACAACCGTTACAAATGATCTGGGAGAAAAAGCGAAAGCAGTTACCTTTTTCAGTGAATCTCTTAAAAGATCCGCATTCAAAGGAAAATCGAATCAAGAAGAGATCAAAGCTAAATTTTCACAATACGTATCTATTAATCAGGGCGTAGCCAGAATTTATGGAGGCGCAGATAACGGCACTTACGTACAAGCGCCAAAAGAGACATTGCCGGACGGATACGACCCTAGACAACGCCCTTGGTACCAGGATGCGATGAAGGCCGGCGGTGAAATTGTCGTGACAGATCCTTACGTGGCTGCGAGTGACGGAAGCATGGTCATTACCATTGCACAAGAGCTGAAGGACGGCTCAGGCGTTGTCGCCATGGATATTACCATTGATAAATTGTTAGAACAGATGAAACAAATCAAGGTCGGAAAAGAAGGCTATGCTTTCATTGCAACAAAAAACAAAACCTACGTCGCACATAAGAACCATAAGGCTGGAGAAAAGCTGTCAGGCGACTGGGTAGCCAAAATGTATGCGAATGACAGCGGTGAGCTCAAGTACACTCTGAATAACGAAGATAAAAAGCTGACCTATACTACAAATGAACTGACTGGTTGGAAAATAGCCGGCACTATGTATATGGATGAAATTAAGGATGCCTCAAAGTCTGTGCTGGTAACGGGCATGATCGTGCTGATTGCCTCCATTGTGGCAGGCGGGATTTTAATTCTGTTTATTGTTCGTTCGATTACAAAACCGTTAAAACGTCTTGTTCAATCATCGAAAACGATCAGCAGAGGGGATTTGACCGAAACGATCGAAATTCATTCAAAGGATGAGCTAGGGGAGCTAGGAGAAAGCTTCAACGAAATGGGACAATCCCTCCGCTCTCTAATCAGCGCAATTCAAGACTCGGTGAACAATGTGGCCGCATCTTCCGAACAGCTTACCGCATCTGCCGGACAGACAAGTAAAGCCACCGAGCATATTACGATGGCGATTGAGCAGTTCTCAAACGGAAACGAAGAGCAAAGCGAAAAGGTTGAATCCAGCTCTCATCAGTTGAACTTAATGAATGAAGGACTCCAGCAAGTCTCACAAACATCGTCAGATATTACAAAGGCGTCTATCCAATCAACGGAAATCGCCGGAACAGGTGAAAAGTTTGTGCAGCAGACAGTCGGCCAAATGAACTCGATTAATCAATCTGTTCAGCAGGCTGAAGCTGTAGTCAAAGGCTTAGAAGGAAAATCAAAAGACATTACAAGCATTTTGAGAGTCATCAACGGCATCGCTGACCAAACAAATTTACTTGCACTAAACGCGGCTATTGAAGCGGCGCGTGCCGGAGAGTCAGGCCGCGGTTTCTCTGTCGTAGCGGAGGAAGTGCGCAAGCTGGCTGTTCAATCAGCCGATTCAGCAAAAGAAATCGAAAAGCTGATCCAAGAAATTGTCGCAGAGATTGAAACCTCCCTTCACATGTTTAAAGAGGTTAATCAGGAAGTGCAATCTGGACTTGTTGTCACAGACAATACAAAAGAAAGCTTCCAGAGCATTTTCAGCATGACAAACGAAATCGCGGGCAAGCTGCAGACGATGAATTCCACCGTCGAGCAGCTGTCAGGCCGTTCACAGCATGTTTCAGCAGCAGTCAGCGGCATTGCAGACGTGTCGAAAGAAAGCTCGGCAAGCATCCAGGACATTGCCGCATCAGCTGAGGAACAGCTTGCTTCCATGGAAGAAATCAGTTCATCAGCGACCACTCTTGCGCAGATGGCAGAAGAGCTTCGCGATCTGACGAAACAATTTAAAATCGAGTAAAAGCCGAAAAACAGCGCTGATCAAGGCGCTGTTTTTTCATGTGGTAAACATTAACAAAGTCCTAGTCTATACGGTGAGTTTTGAACTATTTTTCATTTTTACCTCTATTTTCAATGTAATTTAAAGGAAGTTCTGTCGATATAATTTGTAAATTATTGAAAGAAGGTTCAAAAGGAAATGAAAAAAACACTTACCACTATTCGCAGATCATCAATTGCAAGGAGACTTATCATTTCTTTCCTGCTGATCTTAATTGTCCCGATAACCGCCCTTTCGGTAAGCGCTTATCAATCAGCAGTTTCCTCACTTGATGTACAGATGACGCAAAGCGCCAAGGAAAACATTCAAATATTAGATCACATTATTGATGATAAAATCAGAACGACTGAAAAAAGCCTCGCGTATTTTAGCGATTGGGCGACAGCAGATAAGTTTCAGGATAAAAAGAAAACAGAGCTGAAACAGGAATTTAAACAATTTATCCAAATGAATGATAATGTCGCTGCGGTATTTTCCAGCAGCAAAGACGGGGAATTCACACGTTATCCGTACGCTGACATGCCTAGTGACTTTAATGCTTTGGAAAGAGATTGGTACAAAGAAGCAATGGATAATAAAGGAAAAACAATTGTCACTGAGCCTTATGAATCGATTTCATCAGGAAAAATGGTCGTCACCATCGCCCGTCAAACAGTGGATGGATCAGGCGTTGTCGCCATTGATATGAAAATTGACGACTTAGTCACTACCGCGAAAGGAATCAATATTGGAAAAGAAGGCTATGCTTTTATCTTGAGCCAAAACAAGAAAGTCATCGCCTACTCTGGAGAAAAAGCAGGAACAGAGCTAAAAGGGGACTGGGTTGATAAGCTTTACAAGGATAAAAGCGGGGACTTTGAATATTCGTACAAAGGCAAAAAGAAAAAAATGGCGTTTGCCACTAGCGAAACAACAGGCTGGAAAATCAGCGGCACGATGTATGCAAACGAGATTCACGATGCTGCAAGCAGGGTTCTGATCATGGCTTCAGTCGTTCTGGCGATTGCCATCGCAGCCGGAATGACGGCGATTTATTTTGTGATTCGATCCATCACAAAGCCATTGGGACGCATTGTCGCATCAGCTGAAAAAATCAGTGAAGGCGATCTGACCGAAACGATTGAAATCAATTCAAAAGATGAACTTGGCGTTCTGAGCGAGAGCTTCAATCATATGGCACACTCGCTTCGCTCGCTCATTCACGGAATCAAAGACTCAGTAGAACACGTTGCCTCATCGTCCGAAGAGCTGACTGCATCGGCAGACCAGACAAGCAAAGCCACTGAGCACATTACGATGGCTATCGAGCAATTTTCAAACGGGAGCGAAAGCCAAAGCGAAAAAATAGAAACGACAACTGAACAAATTAATGAAATGAATGACGGATTGGCAGAGCTGGCGCGGGCGGCCGCAGTGATTACAGAGACATCAGCAGATTCAACCGAAGTGTCAAGTAAAGGGGAGACACTCGTCCAGAAAACAGCCGGCCAAATGAACACAATTGACCATTCTGTAAAAGCAGCGGAACAAGTGGTGAAAGGGCTGGAGATCAAATCAAAGGATATCACAAATATTTTGCGTGTTATCAACGGTATTGCGGATCAAACCAATCTTTTGGCCTTAAATGCCGCTATTGAAGCTGCCAGAGCGGGTGAATATGGCCGGGGCTTCTCAGTCGTCGCTGAGGAAGTGAGAAAGCTCGCGGTACAGTCGGCTGACTCGGCAAAAGAAATTGAATCGCTGATCAGTGAAATAGTAAAAGAAATCCACACATCATTGAACGTGCTTCAGTCCGTAAACAAAGAAGTTGAAACAGGGCTTGTCATGACGGACGAAACAAAGCAGAGCTTCAAACATATCTCGCAAATGACCAATCAGATTGCTTCTGAGCTGCAAAACATGAATGCGACGGTTGAGGAGCTGTCGGCGGGAGCACAAGAAATTTCCGCAGCTTCAAATGATATCACAGCCATTTCTAAGGCAAGCTCGGACGGTATCCAAGATATCGCCGCTTCAGCTGAGGAACAGCTGGCATCCATGGAGGAGATCAGTTCATCAGCACTGACGCTTGAAAGAATGTCTGAAGAACTCCGTGATCTGACAAAACGATTTAAGGTAGATACAGATAAAGAATAGGTCTAAAAGACTATCTATTTATGGGAAATTAGTTACTTTTGTTAAATTTCTTCTTTTTTGCTGTATATATTTACCCATTTCCAGCCGATATGAAGGGTAGCATAAAAAAGGAGAAATGAATGATGAAAAAAATACTCCAACTCATAAAACAAAGATCAATTACACGGAAGCTTCTCGTTTCCTTTCTGTCGATCCTCATCATACCGGTTGTCATATTGGCGATCTTTGCGTATCAATCGGCTAGCAGCTCGCTCGACAGACAGATGATGGGGAGCGCATTAGAAAATGTACAGCAATTAAACGAAATCATTAACACCAGCATCGGCGAAAAAGAAAACAGCGCTGCTTACTTCAGCGAATGGCTGACAAAAGATAGATATAAAGCAAAAAGCAATGCAAGCATTGAAGAGAAATTCTCACAATATATCAGCATTAATAAAGATGTAGAGTCCATTTATACTAGTGACGAAAACGGGCGATTTACCCGTTACCCGGATCTCCCGATGCCGAGCGGCTACAATCCGGTTGAACGCGACTGGTTCAAAAAAGCGGTTGCGAATAAAGGAAAAGTCGTTGTGACAGATCCTTATAAAACCGCGTCTACAAATACGATGGTTGTGACAATCGCCCAGCAGACAAAAGATGGTTCAGGCGTTATCGCAATCAACATGACCATTGAAAATCTGTTGAAAACAACCAAAAAAGTCAACATCGGCACACAAGGCTACGCATTTATCATGACGAAGGACAAAAAAGTTGTCGCACATCCTAATGAAAAATCAGGAACTGAATTAAAAGGCGACTGGCTCGATAAGATGCTGAATGCTGATAAAGGCGATTTTCAATACACCATGGACGGCGATAAGAAAAAAATGGCCTTTGACACAAACAAGTTAACGGGATGGAAGATCGGCGGCACCATGTATTTAGACGAAATTCACGAGGCAGCCCAGCCTGTTCTTCACCTTGCTTTAATTGTCTTGGCCGCAGCTATTATCATAGGGATTATCGTCATGACTTTGATCATTCGGTCGATTACAACACCGCTGAAACAGCTTGTCGGTTCCTCTAAGCGGATCAGCGAGGGAGATTTGACGGAAACCATTGATATTCGTTCAAAAGATGAATTGGGCGAGCTCGGCAAAAGCTTTAACAATATGGCGTCGTCACTTCGTTCTCTCATACACGCCATCCAGGATTCGGTAGACAATGTTGCTGCTTCCTCTGAGGAGCTGACCGCATCAGCTGCGCAAACGAGCAAGGCAACAGAGCATATTACATTGGCGATTGAACAATTTTCTAACGGCAATGAAAAACAAAACGAAAATATTGAAACGGCAGCAGAGCATATTTATCAAATGAATGACGGGTTGACGAATATGGCTCAAGCTTCTGAAGTCATCACAGATTCATCTGTTCAATCGACGGAAATTGCAAGTGAAGGCGGCAAGCTTGTTCACCAAACCGTCGGCCAAATGAATGTCATTGACAAGTCCGTTAAAGAAGCGGAGCAAGTTGTACGCGGATTGGAAACGAAATCGAAAGACATTACAAACATTTTGCGTGTGATTAACGGCATCGCAGACCAGACAAACCTGCTTGCCTTAAACGCGGCAATTGAAGCAGCCCGTGCAGGCGAGTACGGCCGAGGCTTCTCTGTTGTAGCGGAAGAAGTAAGAAAACTGGCAGTACAGTCAGCAGATTCAGCAAAAGAGATTGAAGGATTAATCATCGAAATTGTGAAGGAAATTAATACATCTCTCGGCATGTTCCAGTCTGTCAATCAAGAGGTGCAGACAGGACTTGATATCACAGATAAAACAGAAATGAGCTTCAAACGCATTTCTGAAATGACGAACCAAATCGCCGGCGAACTGCAAAATATGAGTGCGACGGTTCAGCAGCTTTCTGCCAGCTCCGAGGAAGTATCGGGAGCGTCTGAGCATATTGCATCGATTTCCAAAGAAAGCTCAGCACATATTCAAGATATCGCTGCGTCAGCTGAAGAGCAGCTTGCTTCCATGGAAGAAATCAGCTCGTCTGCAGAAACCCTTTCGTCTATGGCGGAAGAGCTTCGCGATATGACTAACCGATTCAAAATCGAATAATAAGCCTTAACACCCAAGCATGTTGCGCTTGGGTGTTTTTTTTAGTTTTTTTATTAAACCTTTTATCCTAGTTGACGATATTAGATTTAGCTTAAAGGAGGAGTCAACAGGAATGGGAAAATTCATACAATGGATCAAACAGCCATCGATCAGCAAACCGCTAATCGCTGCGTTTCTGGCAGTGCTTATTTTGCCGGTTGGGGTTTTAGCATATTTCAGTTATCAATCAGCTTGGAACGCACTGGACAGGGAACTAACCAATAGTGCAGCGGGCAACGTTGAGGAACTCAATAGCACCCTGCAAAACAAATTGAATAATAAAGTGAAAGCAGTAGATTATTATAGTGAGACAATCGATAAAGACCTATTGCTAGGCAAAAACAAAACCTTACTGAAAGAGAAATTTAAGCAGTACACGACACTTAACGACGATGTAGGCGCGATCTATGCTGCTTCAGAAGATAAGAAGCTTTACAAATATCCGGACAGCGGTATTCCGAAAGGCTTCGATCCGACAGGACGTGACTGGTACAAACAGGCCGTTGCGGAAAAAGGACAGGCTGTTTTCTCAGAACCGTATACTGATGAAGCAACAGGGAATACCGTTGTCACAATTTCAAAACAATTAAAAGACGGGTCAGGGGTTATAGCGCTTGATTTAAACCTGGATGAGGTGCTTACTGCATCACAGAGAATCAAAATCGGTAAAGAAGGCTATGCATTTATTACGACAGGCAACAAAAAATATATCGCCCATCCGACGATTAAGCCTGGGACAACCGGCTCCGGCGATTGGACAAACCAAGTATATTCCAAAAATGACGGCTCCTTTGAATATACATTCGAAGGCAAAGAAAAGAAAATGGCCTTTACGACAAATAAATTAACTGGCTGGAAAATCGCGGGCACTTATTTTGTCAGTGAATTGCAAGATGCTTCAAGCCCGGTACTGAACACTGCGGTTATCATTCTATGCGTGTCTATTGTAATCGGCGGCATACTCATACTCTATATTATTCGTGCCATCACCAAGCCATTAAGAAAACTTGTCATAACGTCTGCAAAAATCAGCAGCGGTGATCTCACAGAAGTCATTGATATTCACTCGAAAAACGAGTTTGGCCAGCTTGGCGAGAGCTTTAATGAAATGTCTGCATCATTGCGTTCTGTAATCGGCGTTATTCAAGCGTCTGTAGAAAACGTCGCCTCATCTTCTGAGGAGCTGACGGCAAGCGCAGCTCAAACGAGTAAGGCAACTGAACATATTACACTCGCCATCGAACAGTTCTCAGATGGCAACGAGGCGCAAAGCGAGAAACTGGAAACAAGCTCAAACCACCTTTCTCAAATGAATCACGGGATTTCAAAAGTGGCACAAGCCTCTTCAACCATTACGAAATCATCGATTCAGTCCTCTGAGGCTGCGGGCAGCGGCGAGAAACTGGTGGAACACACAGTCGGCCAAATGAAAACAATCGACCAATCCGTTCAACAAGCGGAAGCGGTTGTGAAGGGCCTTGAAACAAAATCGCAAGACATCAACAGCATCTTGAATGTGATTAATGGCATCGCTGACCAAACCAACCTGCTGGCATTAAATGCTGCGATTGAGGCGGCAAGAGCGGGAGAATACGGAAGAGGCTTCTCAGTAGTTGCGGAAGAGGTTAGAAAACTTGCCGTGCAATCAGCAGACTCCGCCAAGGAAATTGAAGGATTAATCCAAGAGATTGTCAGAGAAATCAGCACTTCCCTTTCGATGTTCCAATCTGTGAATCATGAAGTGAAGGAAGGCTTGCAGATTACTGACAAAACAGCGGAAAGTTTTAAACAGATCTATGAAATGACAACCCAAATTTCCGGCGAATTGCAAAACTTGAACGCGACGGTTGAACAACTATCAGCCGGATCACAGGAAGTGTCAAGTGCTGTTGAAGACATTTCTGCAGTGGCGAAAGAAAGCTCAGCAGGCATTCAGGATATCGCAGCTTCGGCGGAAGAACAGCTTGCGTCCATGGAAGAAATCAGTTCTTCAGCGGAAACGTTGGCAAACATGGCGGAAGAACTTCAGGACATTACGAAAAAATTTAAAATTGAATCATAATGAACGAGAAAGCGGCATATTCTGCTGCTTTCTTTTTTTATTGAAAACAAAAATAAACAAAAATAATTCAAAAACAAACGAAGATCATATATAATGAAAACGGATACAAATAAAAGGGTATGGAGGAATATCAAATATGGTGAAGCATATATGGGATTCAGACCGAGCTGCAAAGCTGCCTAAAGGTGTAGAGGAATTGGTGTACAGGTCCAATCTGATCGGATCAGACCGCACTGTTTGCAACTGGGGCGGGGGGAATACATCTATGAAAACAACGGAAAAGGATTTTAGAGGCCGTGAAATAGAAGTCATGTGGGTAAAAGGAAGCGGTTCGGATTTGGCAACAATGAAAGCGCATAACTTTACCGGTTTGAAATTAGATGATATCCGCCCGCTGATTGAAAGGGACAAAATGTCAGATGAAGAAATGGTAGATTACTTGTCTCATTGTATGATTGACAGCAAACATCCCCGCCCTTCAATTGAAACACTATTACACGCTTTTCTGCCATACAAGCATGTTGACCATACCCATCCAGATGCGATTATCAGCATATGCTGCGCAGATAATGGAAAACAGATCGCTGAAGACATTTACGGAAACCGGTTTGTATGGGTGCCATACGTCCGCCCTGGATTTGCTTTGTCTAAAATAATCGCTGAAGGCGTAGCGAACAACCCTCACGCCGAGCTTGTGTTAATGGAGAAACATGGCTTAGTCACTTGGGGAGAGACGTCTGAAACATGTTATCAAAAAACGATATCTATCATTCAAGAAGCCGAGCAGTATATTAACGACCGTATCAATCAGCATGAGGTATTCGGAGGCAAAAGATATCAGCCGCTGCCGGAAGATCGCAGAAAACAAATATTGGCTGAGATCATGCCTGTGATCAGAGGAACTGTAAGTGAAGAAAAGAAACAGATCCTTTCCTATGATGATCATGGCGACGTATTGGAATTTGTAAACAGTGTTCAAGCGCCAGCACTTTCGCAAATCGGTGCGGCATGCCCGGATCACCTTGTTCACACAAAAAGGGTTCCGCTGTACATTGACTGGAATCCGGAAACTCAAGATGTTCACAAGCTTGCGGATCTGATCAAGTCAGGAGTCGAGCGCTTTACGTCAGAGTATCAGGCTTACTTTACACGCAATCAGCAGGATGGGGATCAAATCTTTGAATCCGCTCCGCGGGTGATATTGATTCCTGGAATCGGAATGGTGAATACAGGAAAAAGCTATACCATGTCTAAAGTAAGCGGGGCCTTATATCGGAGGGCCATCGCCGTTATGAAAGGAGCAACAGCTCTGGGGCAATTTGTTTCTTTAAATGAAAATGAATCCTACCATGTCGAATATTGGCCGCTTGAACTATATAAACTTACGCTTGCCCCGCCGGAAGCAGAATTTTCCCGAAAAGTAGCGCTGATAACTGGAGGGGCTGGCGGAATCGGCAGTGAAGCATGCCGCCGATTTGCAGCTGAGGGAGGGCACGTAATCGCAGCTGATCTGAATATAGAAGGTGCACAGAAAATTGCCGGGGAAATAAACGATGCGTACGGAGAAGGGCGTGCAATGGCTGTCAAAATGGATGTGACAAAGGAAAAAGACGTACAGTCAGCTTTTGAACAAGCGGCACTTGCTTACGGCGGCATTGATATCGTCATCAATAATGCCGGGCTGGCCACATCAAGCCCATTTGACGAAACAAGTCTAAAAGAATGGAATCTTAATATGAATGTTTTAGGAACAGGCTATTTCCTTGTAGCCCGTGAAGCGTTTAAACAGCTGAAACAGCAAAATAGAGGCGGAAGCATGGTATTTGTCGGATCGAAAAATTCGGTTTATGCGGGGAAAAACGCCTCTGCCTACAGCTCGGTTAAGGCGCTTGAAACCCATTTAGCAAGATGCATTGCTGCAGAAGGCGGAGAATTCGGCATTAGGGTCAACTCCGTTTTACCGGACGCGGTTCTTCAAGGATCGGCAATCTGGGGTTCAAGCTGGCGCGAGGAACGAGCCGCGGCGTACGGGATTGAACCGGATCAGCTGGAAGAACATTACCGGAAACGGACTGCATTGCTCGTCAATATTTACCCGGAGGATATTGCCGAAGCCATTGCATTTTTCGCTTCTTCTAAAGCCGAAAAAACAACGGGCTGCATGCTCACGGTAGACGGCGGCGTCCCTGCTGCTTTTACGCGTTAGAAATATGCTATGATAAAAATTATAAGATGGATTACGATATGAGGAAGGGCGTTACTGATGCTAGTAGCAGAACGGCAGCAAAAAATAGTGGAAATAGTGAATGCGCGTTCAAGCATCCGCGTTGCCGAATTAAGTGACATATTTTCAGTCACAGAGGAAACCATTCGGCGTGATCTTGAAAAGCTTGAAAAAGAACATAAACTGAGCCGGAGTCATGGAGGAGCGGTCAGTATTCAGCAGAAGGAATCAGAAATTCATTTTTCTGAACGGGAAATCACAAATGTCATCGAAAAAAAAGCCATTGCTCACGAAGCGGCCAAATATGTAAAAAGCGGAGACCGAATTATTCTTGATGCAAGCACAACCGCCTGGTACATGGCGAAAATACTCCCTGACATTGAGCTCACCGTGATTACAAACTCAATGAAAGCAGCCATTGAACTCAGCAATAAAAAAAACATATCAGTCATTTCAACAGGCGGCATTTTGCTGGAAAAATCATTATCATTTGCCGGCCCGTTAGCAGAACGTTCACTTGAGACCTATCATGTCAATAAAACCTTTCTGTCATGTAAGGGATTTGATGTAAACAACGGGATGAGTGACTCAAATGAGTGGCAGGCGCTGCTCAAAAAACGGATGATCGAAAGGTCGGACCAGACCATTTTGATGGCCGATTCAAGCAAATGGGGGAACCGCGAGTTTTCACATATCGCTTCGCTGCAAGATATCAGCCGCGTTATTACAGATTCTGGACTTGATCCGGCATCGGTAAAAGCTCTTGAGGACAAAAAGGTGAAGGTGACAGCTGTTCCTCTTCCGAAGAGAGGGTGAAAGAATGATTTATACTGCCATTGATATAGGCGCATCAAGCGGGAGAATCATGGTAGGTGAACTGAAGGAAGGGAAGCTTGACATACAAGAGATTCACAGATTTGCTAACGGTTTTAGTCAAAGAGACGGGCATTGCTTTTGGAATATTGATCATCTGCTAAAACAAATCCTGCAAGGACTGCAAAAAGTAAAAAAGCTTGGATATGAACACTGCACCATTGGCATCGATACATGGGCAGTTGATTATGTCTTGCTGGACGAAAAAGGAAATCGGTTGCGGGAAGCAATATCCTATCGTGATAGAAGAACAGATCATACAATAGACAAACTGGAGCATACCCTCTCGAAGGCTAAAATTTATCAAAAAACAGGAATACAATTTCAGCCTTTCAACACGATCTATCAATTGTATGAAGAAAACCGTGAGCTGCTGAAAAAGACAGATAAAATTGTGATGGTTCCTGATTATTTAGGCTATTGCTTAACCGGAAAAGCTGTAACAGAAATCACGAATGCGTCCACAACACAGCTTTTAAACGTCTCAACGGGAAAGTTTGATCCTGAATTGCTTGAAGCCGTGTCTGTTTACGAACAGCAATTTGCCCCGTTGACTGAACCGGGGTATGAGCTCGGGAAGCTAAGAAATGACTGGTTTCCGGATTATGATCTCCCGACGTGCAGGGTGATGACAGTCGCAACACATGATACGGCCTCGGCCGTCATCGCGGCGCCTGGTGTAAGTGATGGCTGGGCGTACATCAGCAGCGGAACATGGTCGTTAATCGGGATTGAAAACAAAACACCGATAATAACTGATCTGGCTTTGAAAAACAACTATACAAATGAACGCGGCGCAAACAACACCATTCGCTTTCTCAAAAACATTATCGGCATGTGGGTGATACAAGAAGTAAGACAGCAGTTACAAGCAGATTACTCTTTCCAGCAGCTTGCAGAAGAAGCCGAAAAAACAGAACCATTCCAGCAATTTATAAACTTAAATGATAAACGCTTCCTCAATCCAGAAAACATGATAATGGAAATACAACATTATTGCAGAGAAACCCGCCAAAAGATTCCCCGCACTGCAGGCGAACTTGCCTGCTGCATCTACAGCAATTTAGCCATCATCTATGCGATAGCCATCAAAGAACTCGAAACGATCACAGAAAAAACAATCGAGCAGTTTCATATCATCGGCGGCGGAGCCCGGAACGATTTCTTAAATCAATTAACGGCAGACATGAGCAAAAAAGCGGTATACGCAGGACCAGTAGAGGCAACCGCCATAGGAAATCTGCTGATGCAAATGATTGCTGCAAAAGAAGTCAAAGACATAAAAGAAGCCCGGCAAGTCGTCAGAAATTCCTTTCCGATCAAAGTGTTTACACCCAAAGACATTGACAGAAGCACGATCATTCAGTCATTTCAGCAAACTGTTTTGAAAGCGCTATCTAAATAAGGAAGAGGTGACAAAGTTTGAAAAGAAAAGCCAGTATCATGTTTGTCCATCAAGACAAGTACGAAGAATACAAGCAGCGGCATGATGACATTTGGCCTGAGATGGCAGAAGCACTCAAAGCTCATGGAGCCCACCATTATTCCATTTTTCTAGACGAGGAAACAGGCCGGCTTTTTGCATATTTAGAAATAGAGGATGAAGGGAAATGGAGAAAGATGGCGGACACGGAAGTTTGCCGGAGATGGTGGAAAACGATGGCGCCCTTAATGAAAACAAATTCGGATTTAAGTCCTGTTTCGATAGATCTAAAGGAAGTTTTCTATTTGGATTAAAAAACTGAAATAAGGGAGAGAGCTGCATGACCATAAAAGCCAATTATGACAGTGCAAAACAGGCATATGAAAAATGGGGGATTGATGTTGAAGAGGCGCTTCGGCAATTAAAGCAAGTGCCCATTTCAATCCACTGCTGGCAGGGTGACGACATTGAAGGCTTTGAAGTTGATAAGAGCGAGCTTTCAGGCGGAATTGATGTGACCGGCAATTATCCCGGAAAAGCGCAAACGCCTGAAGAATTAAGAAGAGATTTGGAGAAGGCTCTTTCTCTCATTCCTGGAAAACACCGTGTGAACCTTCATGCGATTTACGCAGAAACTAACGGGGAAGAGACAGCACGTGACGAGTTGAAGCCGCAGCATTTTGAAAACTGGGTAAAATGGGCAAAAGATTTAGGGCTAGGTTTAGATTTCAATCCGACCTTGTTTTCGCATGAGAAAGCGGCTGATGGACTCACCCTTTCACACCCCGATCCGGATATCAGAGAATTTTGGATCAGGCATTGCATCGCGTGCCGCCGTATCGGAGAATACTTCGGGAAAGAATTAGGCACCCCTTGCTTGACGAATATTTGGATTCCCGACGGCTATAAGGATGTCCCGAGTGACAGGCTGACACCGCGTAAAAGATTAAAAGAATCACTGGATCAGATTTTCGCAGAAGAGATCAGTGAACAACACAATCTCGATTCAGTTGAAAGCAAGCTGTTCGGGCTTGGTTCTGAATCATATGTTGTCGGATCTCATGAATTTTATTTCGCTTATGCTTTGACGAATCATAAGCTTTGTTTACTTGATACAGGCCATTTTCATCCGACTGAGACGGTATCAAACAAGATCTCGTCCATGCTGCTTTTTACAGACAAGCTTGCTTTGCACGTATCTCGGCCAGTTCGCTGGGACAGCGACCATGTAGTGGTTTTGGATGATGAATTGAGAGAAATCGCTCTTGAAATTGTACGTAATCAGGCTCTTGAGAAGGTCGCCATCGGCCTGGATTTTTTCGATGCCAGCATTAACCGTGTAGCGGCCTGGACCATCGGAACGAGAAATATGATCAAAGCTTTATTGTATGCCTTGCTCCTCCCGAACGGCTATTTAAAACAATTGCAGGAAGAGGGCCGCTATACAGAAAGGCTGGCCCTGATGGAGGAATTCAAAACATATCCTTTCGGAGCCATCTGGGATTCCTACTGTGAACAAATGGGCGTGCCGGTAAAAGAGGCATGGCTGCATGACATCAAAGAGTATGAACAAGAGGTGCTTTTAAAAAGGAAGGCGTCTTCTCCGATTGCCTAATAAAAAATCCGCCGCGTCATTTGTACGCGGGCGGATTTTTTTAAGCATGATCAGCAGGGTACACAATCCCCATTTGCTTTCTTGCTTCTTCCATAATTTTTGCGGTGATCAAAGACCGTTCAAATGTATTTTCTTCAGATTCCTGCTTATTCTCTTTTATGAGCGTGACAAATTCTTCTGCTTCGTAGAACATCGCCGGTTTAGGATCAGGGATCGCAATGTTTTCAAGGCGGCCGTCGCGGTAGCGGATTTCAACACGTTCAGGCCGGTGAATCGTATCAATTACAATCGTTCCGTCTTCACCTTGGATTTCCGCCGGGGCATATGAAGTAGAGATTTTAGAATGCATCAGAACAGCTTCGAACCCATCGTAAGACAGAATGACAGTTCCCTCTCCATCTACTCCGGAAGATAAAGCATATCCATTTGCTTTTACATCCTTCGGCTCGCCAAACAGCACAACAGCCGGATAAATACAATAGACGCCAATATCCATTAATGACCCATTGGAAAGCTCAGGCTGAAACGCATTCAAAACAGTTCCGTTTCTGAACGCGTCATACCGTGAGGAGTATTGACAGTAGCTTGCGGTAAATCTGCGGACAGTGCCGATTTTATGCAGATGTTTTTTCAGCTCTTTGAAATTCGGCAGGAAAGTGGTCTTCATCGCTTCCATGAGGACAACGCCGTTTGCCTTAGCCGCTGAGATCATCTCTTCTGTTTCTCTTGTATTTGAAGCAAACGGCTTCTCACAAAGCACATGCTTGCCGTGGTTCATAAAGAGTACGGCTTGTTCCTTGTGAAGAGCGTTCGGGCTGGCTATGTATACGGCATCAAAACAATTGCTCTCCGCCATTTCCTGAAGGTCTGAGAAGGTATGCGCAGCATTGTGTTTAGCAGCAAACTCAGCAGCGCGTTCAGCCGATCTTGAATAAACGGCAGTCAGCTGAAAATCTTCTATATCCGCTGCTGACTCAAGAAAGCGGTCTGTAATCCAGTTGGTTCCTATTATCGCAAAACGTATCACTCGTATCGCTCCTTTTGCATGATATAGCTAAATTATAGCTTAAAAAGAACAAAATCACATGATAGAGATAAATAGAATGTGACAACAGAGAAAGCTTTTCCAGCAATTAACGGTTTTTATTTTTCATTATAGGGACGATAGTGTACAATTTAACTAAACTATGTATGACGGAGGAACGATAGTGGAGACGTTGCAAACATGGAGCGGCAGATTCAAGCGATTCTTCTTGGACAATAAGTTTGTTTTATTTTTGCTTGTGCTGCTGCTGATTGGTTTAAATATTCTTGTATTTACAAAAACATCATTTATTTTCACCCCGATTATTGTTCTGCTCAAAACAATTTCACTTCCGATTATTTTGACAGGCATTGTTTTTTATCTGTTAAATCCAGTCGTCGATTTCCTGGAGAGAAGAAGAATAAGAAGAATCTATTCTATATTGCTGTTATATCTATTGATTATCGGGCTGATCACGATCACAATCGTGTCCATCATCCCCTTTTTAAAAGAACAAATTATGAGTTTGATTGACAATATCCCGAGATATGTCGACGTCGTAGAAGACCAGACGAAACAGCTGATCGGCAGCAACTTCGTCAATCAGGCCCAGCAAACGATGAACATTAATATATCTGATCTTGCTACAAAGGTCTCGGACCAGGCAGCGACGATCGTAAACAGCACCTTTACCGGTGTTGGGAATTTTATCGGCGCCCTGACTGAGATTATCATTTCAATCGTCACGGTTCCGTTTATTCTTTTCTATTTGCTAAAAGACGGAAAAAAATTACCGGTCTACATACTGAAGTTTGTGCCGACTCGATTGAAAGAACAGACATATACAGTCTTAAGTGAAATGAATCATCGGTTAAGCTCTTATATCAGAGGCCAGATCATTGTCAGCTTCTGTATCGGGTTTTTGCTGTTTATCGGTTATTTGATTATCGGCTTGGATTATGCTTCATTGCTCGCAGTCATTGCGGCTTGTACAAGCATTGTTCCATATTTAGGGCCAACGATTGCCATCACGCCTGCAATTATCATCGCCATAGTGACATCGCCGCTCATGCTGCTTAAGCTGGTGATTGTTTGGACCATTGTTCAGCTGATTGAAGGGAAGCTGATCTCTCCGCAAATTATGGGGAAAAACCTTCACATCCACCCGATCACGATTATATTTCTGCTGTTAACAGCCGGCAAACTGTTTGGTGTTGTTGGAATCATTCTTGCCATTCCGGGCTATGCAGTCGCCAAAGTCATTACCACACATTTATTTGACTGGTTTAAAATGCGGTCACATTTATACGACGAAGAAAAAAATGAAAATATGCCGGGTCATAAAGTGTGATTTTCGTTTATAGTTATATAAGACGGGCTTTCCATTTATGGGAAGCTCCCGTTATGTAAAAAAATAAATGTCTAATGGGGAGAATCAAAATCATGACTCTATGGGAATTGTTTGTAGCCGCCATTTTAGGAATCGTAGAAGGATTAACAGAGTACGCGCCGGTTTCTTCGACAGGACATATGATCATAGTAGACGACATCTGGCTTAAATCAAGTAATCTGATGTCAGAAGAAGCTGCTAATTCATTCAAAGTAGTTATTCAGCTAGGCTCCATTTTAGCAGTAGCTATCGTGTTTAAAGACCGAATTTTAAATTTACTCGGCTTGAAAAAAAATATTACAAGCGACCAGAAGCAGGGACATAAATTAAGCATTGCCCAAATTGCTGTCGGGCTCGTTCCAGCTGCTGTTCTTGGCTTTTTGTTTGAAGATTACATTGATGAATATTTATTTTCCGTTAAAACTGTGGCCTTCGGTTTAATCGCCGGGGCAATCCTGATGCTTTTTGCTGATTGGGTGAATAAGCGAAAAACAGCGACAGACACCCTCGACCGCATTTCCTATAAGCAGGCGATAGCAGTCGGCTTATTCCAATGTCTTGCCCTTTGGCCGGGTTTCTCACGTTCAGGTTCAACCATTTCCGGAGGTGTTATTCTCGGGTTAAACCACCGAGCGGCAGCCGATTTTACGTTTATTATGGCGATGCCGATCATGATGGGAGCAAGTTTTCTGAGCCTTGTGAAGCATTGGGACAGCTTAAGCTCGGATTTGATGCCGTTTTTCATCGTCGGCTTTATCTGTGCCTTTGTTGTCGCTTTGTTTGTCGTCCGTTTCTTCTTAAGACTGATTAATAAAATCAAACTCGTCCCATTTGCAATCTATCGAATTATTCTCGGTGTGATTTTACTTTTAATCATGATGTAAGTCGAAAAAATAAGGCTCATCCCGAGCCTTATTTTTTCTGTCAATTCAAGAGGAAACAGCTTGTTTTTCAAAAAAAAATCATCTATAATAAACATGACGTTACATACGGGGCCATAGCTCAGCTGGGAGAGCGCTACGCTGGCAGCGTAGAGGTCAGGGGTTCGAGCCCCCTTGGCTCCATACCTGTAAACCCTTATTCTATAAGGGTTTTTTGTTTTGAGAAAAAGGTTCATTCTCTGAATCCTCCAGTTGAACAGTTCATCTGTCAATCATGAATTTTCCAAGACACCCCTTTGTTCTTCAAAGACCGTCATGTCTTTCAAAGGGGGTGAGTAGACATGAAGAGACACCATTCGTTCGGACGTCGGATTGGACATTTTGTGAATTAAACCTTTAGTTGAAATAAGGCATTCTCCTTCGTGGACAAAGTATGAATTGGAGAGTTCTGCGTGTTCGCCGGTTGAGCGATAGATAGAATTAAGGAGTTTTCCTTCTAGCACCATTGCACAACCAATAGATTGGCCATGATCGTGGACGGTTGTCTCCTCGTTAGGCGGAATGTGAATTACGATAATCTCCAACTCATTGTTACGATAGATGGCATTTCGGCCGTAGGCGTATTGGTCTGGCTCCTTAATATACGGTTGACTCAATTGTGCTGCGTTTGGAATTTGTTTTAATGATGTTGCTAAATCTTTAACCGATGGATTTTTCAAGCCGCTAAAAAGATCTTGGATACACTCATACAGTTCCATTCGTTTTGCCTCCCGGAAAAAATAAAAATTCCCTAACATTTTTCCTAACATTGGTATTTCACAGATTAATTCATGGTATTTACCTATATACAAATTAGAGGCGGCAAACGCCCAGTGAACACAAAAAAATGTGTGGTCAACACGTTGGCTTATCACCAACCTATTCGAGCTTATTAGTTGGAATAGGGGGATGAAAGGATTCAAGCTGCCTGCTTTGATTCACTTGAAGGAACAAGCGAGGAGTTTTAGGCTCTTATACACAATATCGGGGCAAAAACTGTTTATGTTGGAGCTTGAAATTTGCGCCATTGACAAAACACAGCGGTTTGAAATAATATTTGATTATATGCTCATTTGTTCACATATTTATAATAAAATAATATCATTTCCCCTGAAAGGGAGAATATTAGAATGAAAGCTAATGGTATGCGAAAATCTATTAGCTTCTTTTATTTTCAAAAAATGGTGTATTTCGCATGTATTCATATAGGAAGGAATGACAACATGAAGACAAAACACTATTGGGTGATTTCTTTGCTCGCCGTTTTAGCGGTCGGGCCGGGATTGATGTCTAACACGGCATTGTCGTCAGTTCAAAGCCTTGTTCAGAAAGCGGTTGGAACAAGTGTCTTCACATCAGTAAATCCAATATTGATCGGAAATATGGCCTTTGCCTTGTTAGTTCCGACAGGACCGCTGCTGAGGAAAAAATTCGGTGCTCGTCCCGTCTACCTTGCTTCATTACCTGTTTTTATACTAGGCTCACTGCTCATCGCATTTTCAAACGATATTGCATGGATGGTGGCAGGACGCTTTTTACAGGGAGCGGCAACAGGTGTCATGCTGATGATTATGATTCCAATGCTTGTACTGTCATTCCCGATTGAACGCAGGAACTATGCCCTGCTTGTGCTGATTGGGGGATTTTATGGTTCTGTTATCATCGGCACGATCCTGGGAACGATAGCTACAAGCTGCGGGCATTGGAGATGGCTGTTTTTCACCTTTGGCACATTGTCACTGATCGGTGTCGCGGTGAGCTATTTCTTTCTCCATGACGAACATCACGGAGCAGCGGCTCAAGAACAGCCCCTTGATCGTGCGGGAATTCTTTTATCTGTTCTCCTTGCTGCAGCCTCAGCGGTTTCATTCATTTTTCTGCAAAAATGGGGGCTTTCATCGGGTTATGTATGGACAGGTTTCGGTGTGACGTTATGTTTGTTCATTGTTCTATTAATAGTAGAATATAAAGTGAAAAATCCCTTCATTTCAATTAAACTAATGCTTCTGCCAAAACCGGTGCTCGGGTTATTGATCATAGCTGCAGGGACGATAACGGTAGCTGTCAGCCTGTCTGCTTTTCAAGGCTTGCTCCGTCAAATGTATGATATTTCTCAGGAGCATCTCATTCTTTTAAACTTGACTCTTTTAATCGGAGTGGCGATCGCGGCCATTTTGAGCGCTCTGTTTTATGATAAAGTCGGACCAGGGATGCTCGGTATTATCGGCGGACTTATTCTCGTCTTTGTAAATTTTCAATGGCTGCATATGCAGGATCAATCGTCTCTCTATATGTTCGCAGCACTGTTTATCATGCTGGCAGCGGGAACAGGCCTGACAGTCGCCGCAGGGCTGATGGGAGCTGCCATGGGAGGCCCGCTGCCTGATTTGGTCAAGAGAATGACAGCTGTCCAGTTTTTAAGATTGTTTGTCTATATGGGGGTTCCGATTCTCATCGGTTTTTTCACGAAAAAAGATGCTGCTAGACAAAACGGTTCGGTACAGGATTCTATGATGACTGCTTATCATGATCTCTTTTTCATTTCTTTTATCCTCAGCGTTCTTCTCGTCTGCCTGTCATTTTGTATGAATGCTACAGGAATGGGGCACAAGCTTGCACATAAACCACATGACCAAGCAAAAACAGCTCCGGAACCGGCCGTTTCAGCACAGGGATTGTCGAATGCAACTGTCAAATCACATCAAGTAATCAATGATACAGAATATCGGAATGCACTCAGAAATTTGCAAAAGTAGAAACGTGATAAAAACCTTTTCCTTTCACGAAAAGGTTTTTATTATGCAATCTTTTCCCAACTTTATCCCTAAAGAATTGAAAAATATTAGAAGTGCAAGTAAAATTCTAAAAGGTAGATTCTTTTACATTCGTAATCTTTTAATTCGAAGGAAGGTTTTCATGGCCCGTAAAAAATTGAAAAAACGTAAACTCTTCATTACACTATTTTTCATTGTATCGATTCCGCTAGCTCTGTTTGTTTTAGCGACAACTTTATCAAAACCGATTGAAACATCTAAAGAAACTGAAGAATTTGATGAACAGCAAGTATTTATAGACAGCCTGTCCGGGCATGCCCAAATTTTGTATGAAAAATATCATGTCCTCCCCAGCATCACAATCGCTCAGGCCATTCTCGAATCCGACTGGGGGAACAGCGAGCTGGCTGCTAAGGCGAACAACCTTTTTGGCGTGAAAGGAAATTATAAAGGCCATCACGTTACGATGGAAACGGACGAAGTTGAAAAAGGGAAAAGAAAAACCATTCGTGCGAAGTTTCGAAAATACAGCACGTTTTTTGAATCGATGGATGACCATGCCCAATTGTTCGTCCGCGGCACATCGTGGAATAAAAAGAAGTATAAACCTGTGCTTGAGGCTGGAGATTATAAGGAAGCTGCTACTGCACTGCAAACAGCAGGATATGCTACAGACCCTGACTACGCTCATAAAATCAGCGCTATTGTGGAAAAATACGATTTGGATGAGTACGATAAGGTAAACCCATCCCTCAAATCAGTGGATTTACATGCTTCCATTAAAGATAGTGCCGTCCAAGACGTATGGTCCAAGCCTTCTACTGATGATCGGTCTATAAGGCTTACCTCTGCCAAATCTTACGTCGGCAAAGATATAAAGGTTGTGTCTAAAAAACAGAAAGGCCAGTCTGTATGGTACCAATTCCAAATCAATAATAAACTCATCGGCTGGATTGATGATTCAGCTATTGAAATAAAGGAAGCAACCTAAGTCCTTTTTACTGGTATTTTTAATTCTTTGTTCCATTCCGGGGAATTTGAGGTATAATATTCCACGACAGTTAACACTAATTAACTATGCTTTTGGGAGGGAACAAAGGTGCAGAAATATAGACGCAGAAATACGGTTGCCTTTACCGTATTAGCTTATTTCACTTTTTTTGCGGGAGTATTTTTGTTTAGTATCGGACTCTATAATGCTGATAACCTGGAACTCAATGAAAAAGGTTATTACATCGCTGTTATGATACTCGTAGCTGTTGGCGCGATTCTTACACAAAAAGTGACCCGTGACAACGCAGAGGACAACGAGATCATCGCGGAACAAGAAAAAAGACAAAATCAATCTCATATCGAATCATAAAAAATCCGGCGATTGCACGCCGGATTTTTTTGATATCACCCTGTAAACACTTCGCCGTCAGGGTATCGAATATTTGATTGCTCTGTTTTTGCGAATGAAAACACGAACGTTAAAGGACCAATTCTTCCGATGAACATGATGACAATGATGATACACTTGCCAGCTGTTGTCAGTTCAGGAGTAAGCCCCATCGATAGACCGACAGTTCCGAAAGCGGAAAAGGTTTCAAACACAATGTGAATAAATGGCGCTTGTTCTGTGATCGTCAGGGCGAATATCCCTAAAAATACGATGAACAAACTGGTGACGCTCACAGCTAAAGCTTTAATGATTATCGGATATTTGATGGAGCGGCGGAAAATCACCGTTTCTTTTTTACCTCTCAAGTAAGCAATAACAGATGTTAAAATCACGATGAACGTAGTCAGCTTAATGCCGCTCGCCGTAGAAGCGCTGCCTGCTCCGATAAACATCAATAATAAAGTAAATACAATGGTTCCTTCTCTCATACTTCCAAAATCAAGGGAGTTGAAGCCTGCGGTTCTCGGCGTCACTGCCTGAAAATAGGAAGCCCATAGTTTATCCCCTATATGCAGGTGACCAAGCGTGCCAGGGTTGCTGTACTCTAGAATAAAGATCACAAGCATAGCAATCGCATTCAACATCAGCGTTCCTGTAAGCATAAGCTTTGTATGTAAGGAAAAAGCTTTGAAACGCCGATTTTTCATAATGTCAAACAGAACCGTAAATCCGATCCCCCCTGTAATAAATAAAAAAGTAATCACAAGGTTCACTGTAGGGTCCCCAACGTAGCTCATCAAATTATCAGGCCACAGCGAAAACCCGGCATTGTTAAAAGCAGAAATCGCGTGAAACAGACTGGCAAACAATCCAGATGACCAGCCATACTGAGGCACAAGCCGGATGGATAGGATGAGTGCTGCTATCAATTCAATACTGATCGAGAACAGAAACAGGACTTTGACAAGGCCAATGACGCCGCCGATTGTCGGCTGGTTTAAGGCTTCCTGAACCAGCATTCGTTCTTTCAACCCGATTTTTTTCCCTAATATCATGACGATCAAAACAGCAAACGTCATAAATCCAAGCCCGCCGATCTGAATCAGCCCCATGATGACAGTTTGCCCGAAAAGTGTAAATTCTGTACCGGTATCGACAACTGCAAGCCCTGTAACGGTTGTAGCGGAAGCTGCAGTAAAAAGGGCATCGATCCATGACAATGGCTTCAGTGTAGAAAACGGAAGCTTCAACAGCACAGCCCCGATGATAATGGTTAGGAAAAAACCAATTGCAAGCACTTGAGGCGGTGTAAACCGAACCCATTTGATCACTTTATCCTTTTGAAGTGTCACCTTTGTCTACATCCCTTCGTTTTCAAAACGTTTAATATCCTTTTTGTGTCCCATGATCACCAGGCAATCCTGCTCGTGAATGATGTCTTCAGGTGCGGGAGAAAGACGGATATCTCCATGATGTTTAATGGCCAGGATCGTGCAGCCGTACTTTGCTCTCACATTCAGGTCAATAATTGATTTTGAATCAAGCTTTCGCGTTGCCAGCAGCTCGACAATACTGTAATCATCAGATAAATCAATGTAATTCAAAACGTTTTCGTCAGAAAGGCTTTGTGCGATCTTGACACCCATGTCCTTTTCAGGGTGGATAATACGATCCGCGCCGATTTTTTCAAGCACCTTATGATGATAATAGTTTTGAGCCTTCACCCAAATATTTGGAATATCAAACTCCTTTAATAATAAGGTGGTCAGCGTACTCGCTTGAATATTCGCTCCGATGGCAACAATCACATATTCAAAATTGCGTATTCCTAATGAAAGCAATTCGTTTTCTTCGGTGGCGTTGGCAATTACCGCATGAGTGGCGTAAGAAGCATAAGCATTGACCTTTTCTTCGTTGATATCAACTGCAAGGACTTCGTGTCCCATTCTGTGCAGCTCTTTGCAAATGCTGCCGCCAAACCGGCCCAGCCCGATCACGGCAAATTGCTTATTTTTTATTCTTCCCAATGTTCATAACTCCCTTAGTAAAATTAACGTTTTTTTAAGAAAAAAAGACCATTTCGAAGAATGGTCGCAATAGACCTCCTCTCTGTATACGCCTACGAGGTTAGCTGTCGGATTAGGGATTCAGAGTACCCCCTCTTACTTAGTAAGATTCACCCCAAGGCTGTTAATAAAACAGCCAATCGTTGGTTCCCCCGTTCGTGTTTGATTAAGCGGTAAAAGAGACTGTATGAAATTGAACACTCAAGAATTTACTCCTGTTTCTAGTGTTTGTCAATTTAAATTTTAAACCAGAAAAAAGATAACTGAAATGAGAGAAAAAAGGGGAGGGGAAAACGCAAAAAAAGACCGGTGTTAACCGGTCTTTTACATTAGTTGCAGCCGCATGGCTGAGTCGGAGGAGTACTGCGCTTAGCCACGTCAATGCTGGCTTCTGCGTAAAATTTATTTCCGATGCTCAATGATTTATTCTCCGCGCGGAAAGTATATGTACCAGCGGCAGGAAGTGTTTTGTTATTCAGTTTTAATTTGAATTCGCCAGCTCCTAACAAATCAAGTGCCAGAGGAATTCTCACTGTTTTCCCATTATTGAGGATCTGTGTTTCACGCAAGGCATTACCGTTCATTGTGTCCTTCGTATTTGCAGTAAATCCGCTTGGTAACGTAAATTCCATCACGCCAAGGCTGAGAAGCGTGTTTGGACGGTAAGTCAATTCGATATCTGAGAAAGACCATTCCGTTTTGCTGGCGCCAGTGATTGTTGCGAACAATGACGCTGTAGACTGTGTTCTCATAGTAGATTCAGTATGAGCTTTAGTTGATGTAGATTCAGCCGCGAAAGAAGCTGTTGGTGCAGAAACGAGTAACCCGAGACTTAAAGCACTAATTGCCAAAGAAGATAATAATTTGCGTTTCATAATAAAATTCCCCCTAAAAATTAATAAATTAAACAGGCCTGCCCGCTCTTCACCTCCTCTGAAAGGCCAAATACAAATTTTACCTACATAAAATTACCATCAAATATTTTGGAAGTAAATGGGGTGTTTTTCCCGTATTTTTCAAATTTGTAGTAGTTACACTAAAAAAACGCCTGGTTTCCCAGGCGTTTGCTGTTTTACTTTGTTTCGATCGGTATAAATTTAAAAATTTCTCCGCTCTGCACCGCTTCAGCAAGCCGCTTCAGCCAGTCGTAGTAAGCTTTAGAGCTTTCCAGCTGATCATATAACTGCAGTGCTTCATTTTTGATATCCTCATCGAGATCTTCCTTGCTTAAAACCTTTTGTAAATCAGCCTGAGCTTCTTCGATCGCTGCTACATTCACTTGAACCTCCCGCTCCCATTTAGGGGGAAAGAAATTTGTGAAAAATTTAAAGAAATCTTTTTCAGCCACAAATGTATGCTTGCGGATGCCCCGGTGAAATGTTTTTTTCACTACGTTTAAGTCTTGAAGCTTTTTGACGCCTGTGCTCATGCTTGGTTTGCTCATTTGCAACTCCTCGCGCATTTCGTCAAGCGTCATCTCATCCCTCATATACATCGTCCCATATAAAATCCCGACACTGCGGGTAATTCCGTAAAGATCCATCGTTTCAGCAATGGAGTCAATAACAAGATCCCGAGCCTGTTCTATAGCTGCAAATTCTGGATTTTCATCCATACTGACCCTCTTTTCCTTTAGAAAGTTAAATTCGTTAAGTTATTTCTTTATGTTCTTTATCTTAACGAAACATAGGGAAAAGTCAAAAAGAAAAATCGAAAAGGGGGCTTTGACAGTTTAAAAACCGTATGTTAGATTAAGGTTGTTAAAAACATTAAATTTTTATTTAACAAACTTTATTTACGTCAAGGAGGCTTATATGAGTCAAACATTTTACATTGACGGAGAATGGATCAGTGCTGAAAAAGGACAGATCCGGAGCATTATCAATCCATTTAATCAAGAAGAAATTGCAACTGTAAGCGAGGGAGGGCGAGAGGACGCCATCAAGGCAATCGCAGCCGCGCGCAGAGCATTTGACAAAGGAGAATGGTCATCACTCTCCGGGCTTGAACGCGGGAAGATTGTTCTGAAAATTGCGGGATTAATCAGACGCGATCTTGAGGAACTGGCAGAGCTTGAATCTCTTGATACAGGAAAAACACTCGAAGAAAGCAAAGCCGATATGGACGATATCGCCAATGTTTTTCAATATTACGCCGGCTTGGCTGACAAAGATGGCGGAGAGATCATTTCATCTCCAATTCCTGATTCAGAAAGCAAAATCATTAGGGAGCCGATTGGGGTTTGCGGCCAGATCACTCCATGGAATTATCCGCTTCTTCAAGCGAGCTGGAAAATCGCACCTGCACTGGCTGCAGGAAACACAATCGTCATGAAGCCGAGTGAGATTACGCCGCTGACGACAATCAAAGTCTTTAAGCTGATGGAAGAAGCCGGTGTTCCAAAAGGTGTCGCCAATCTTGTCCTTGGACCGGGAGCTACAGTGGGTGATGAGCTTGCTGCAAACAAAGACGTCGATTTGATTTCGTTTACAGGCGGAATCGAAACAGGCAAAAAAATCATGCGGGCGGCAAGCGGAAATGTCAAAAAAATCGCCCTTGAACTTGGCGGGAAAAACCCAAATATCGTTTTCAAGGACGCGGATTTAGAAGTTGCGGTTGATCAGGCATTAAACGCTGTATTTTTCCACGCTGGCCAAGTATGCTCTGCAGGCTCCCGCTTGCTTGTTGAGGACGCCATTCATGATCAATTTTTGGCGGAGCTGGTCAAACGGGCAAAACGCATAAAACTCGGAAACGGTTTTCACGCAGAGACAGAAAGCGGTCCGCTTATTTCGGCGGAGCACAGGGCAAAGGTAGAAAAATATGTAGAAATCGGAATAGAAGAAGGCGCGAAGCTGGAGACAGGAGGCAAACGCCCGGAAGACCCAGCGCTTCAAAATGGCTTTTTCTATGAACCTACTATTTTTTCAAACTGTAAATCTGACATGAGAATCGTACAGGAAGAGGTTTTCGGTCCTGTTTTGACAGTCGAAACCTTTAGCTCTGAAGAAGAGGTAATTGAGCTTGCGAATGATACCATCTACGGCTTGGCCGGAGCGGTATGGTCAAAAGATATTGAAAAATGTGAACGGGTAGCAGCCCGTTTGAGAATGGGAACTGTTTGGATCAACGATTTTCATCCGTACTTTGCACAGGCGCCATGGGGCGGCTATAAGCAATCCGGGTTCGGACGCGAGCTTGGAAAAATAGGCCTTGAAGAATACACAGAAGTCAAGCACGTATATCGCAATACGAAACCGGCAGCGGTTAACTGGTTCAATTCATAAGAGGGGGAGATTGATGATGACATTAAATATGAAGGTAGAAAGTATGCAGAAATTCCACACATTTGAAATTCCGACTGTCATTAAGCACGGAATCGGAGCCATCAAGCATACGGGTGAGGAAGTAGCTGCACTGGGCGTTTCAAAAGCGCTCCTTGTCACAGACCCAGGGATTTATAAAGCGGGCGTAGCTGATCCTGTTATCGAATCACTTAAAGAAGCAGGCATTGAAGTGGTGCTCTTTAATAAAGTGGAGCCAAACCCGCCTGTCCGTCTGGTGAATGAAGGATCTGAGCTTTACAAAAAAGAGAACTGTAATGGCTTGGTGGCAGTTGGAGGCGGAAGCTCCATGGATACAGCAAAAGCAATCGGAGTAGAAGCAACTCACGAAGGAAGCGTGCTTGATTATGAAGCGGCAGATGGGAAAAAACCGCTGGAAAACCGCATTCCTCCACTGACGACAATTCCCACTACGGCTGGAACAGGATCAGAAGTAACGCAATGGGCGGTGATCACAGATGAAGAAAGAGAATTCAAATTCAACACGGGCGGTCCGCTGATTGCAGCGCACTTGACCATCATTGATCCTGAGCTTCATGTTTCAATGCCTCCGCATGTAACTGCCATGACGGGAATTGATGCGCTTGCTCATGCTATTGAGTGCTATACAATGAAGTTTGCGCAGCCTATTACGGATGCAGTTGCCTTAATGGCAATTGAATATGCCGCTCATTACATTAAAAGGGCATTTGCTGACGGAGAGGATCTGGAAGCAAGATACGGAATGGCGCAGGCTGCAATGCTTGCCGGTCTTTCTTACGGCAGTGAATCAGCTGGCGCGGCTCACGCGATGAGCCAAACGCTTGGCGGTATTATCCCAGTCGCTCACGGCCAATGTGTGGCGGCGATGATGGGTCCTGTCATGGAATACAACTGGAAGGGCTATCCTGAGAAGTTTGCACGGATTGCGAAAGCCTTCGGTATTGATACAAGCAAGATGACAACAGAAGAAGCTGCGAAAGCATCTGTCAATTGGATGTATGATCTGGTCAAAGAATTAGAAGTGCCGACTTTAGAAGAGCAGGGAGTGTCACCTGACATGATCGAACGCTTGTCTAAAGAAGCAATGAAAGACCCGCAAACCTTCGGAAATCCTAGAGATTTAAATGAAAAAGCATACAACTGGATCTACAAGCGCTGCTTTAACCTTACGCCTAAAACGGTATAATCAAAATCCCGCTCCTTTACAGAGCGGGATTTTTTGGGATAATGAAGCATAGATGGAAATTTTAGATGAGAAGGAAGGTGCCAGCTGATGTGGAAGCGTATGACCGCAAAAGCGGAAGGCTTATATATCGCAGATACAGAAAGCTTCGTAACAAAGCAAATGGACAAGCTTGATTTTGATTATGGCGGCATCCCCGGAGACTTGCATTTTGGCCTGACCAAAAAAGCGGGAGCCAGAGAACCAATGTTTTCAAGAGGGACTGAAATTTTCAACCGAAGACAAATTTCAATTGTTTCTATAGAGGAATGCAACGAAATCGCTTTAAAAATGGGAGTGCCGAGGATTTTGCCGGAATGGCTCGGGGCGAATGTGGCAGTCAGCGGTATACCAGATCTTACTACATTAAAAGAAGGAAGCCGGATTATTTTTCCGAGCGGAGCCGCTCTGCTGTGCGAGGGCGAAAATGATCCGTGCATTCAGCCGGGAGAAGTCATTCAGTCTTATTATCCGGAGCAACCGAAGCTGGCGCCGGCTTTTGTACGTCACGCACTGGACATAAGAGGGATTGTGTGCATTGTTGAGAGACCCGGAGCTGTTTACGCAGGTGATGAAATAGAAGTTCATTCCTATCAGCGAAAAGTTAAACGAAAAGCAGAAAGGGTCTGAACAAATCAGGCCCTTTCTATCTTTTCTTTAATTTCTTTCATTTGGCTGAGGTGCCGTTTTTCATGATGGCCGATAAAATCGATCCACTGTCTGACAGTCAGCTCTTGAAACACAGGATGCGGAAGCACTCTTTCAAAATCTTCTTCTTTCAGAGAGGCAATCGTGGCTGTCAGCTGCTCTCTTACAACATCAAGCTCGCGTTTCATTTGGCTGCCTGAAATAAAATCATGCGCAGGTTCAAGATGACTCGGAGCTTTCCGTTTATTATTTCTGTTCTGTGCCACCTCAAGCGGTTTTTCTTCAATTTCTTTGATAGGAGCGTCCTTTACACGTTCCTTCAGCATTTTTTGTGCTGTCATATCGATTTTTTTCAAATGGTCAAGAACTTCCCGTATACTCCATTCATCAGCAGAAGGCTTTTGGTTCAGCTTTTCGTCAGAAAGTCCTTTCAATTCGTTCCACGTTTCTAATCTGGCTTCATTAAAGATACTCATCATATCTCCTCCTAAAATGACATTACCATATATATAAGCAATTATCATTTATAAAGCACTTCAAAATAGGTTATTTGTCTTAAAATTTTGAAACCTTTCCTGCGTTGTCTCGTATAAATGGTAACGGCAGCCGTTCATCAATGCATTGATGAAGAAAGGATGAGGGAATTGGAGTTATTTGGTGTACCTATACAAACGATTTATCTTTATACGCTTATGATTGCCGGCAGTCTTACGCTGTTATTTCTGTTTTTCGGAGATGTATTTGCAGGACTGTCGGAAGGTATTCCGTTTCTAAATCCGACATTAGTGCTCTCATTTTTCACATGTTTTTCAGCAGGCGGATATATAGGCGAGCTCGTATTGCCGCTGTCAAGCTTGCTGATTGCGCTTTTATCTTGCATCCTTTCAATCATGCTGGTGATATTGCTTCACATCTTTGTGCTGGTTCCATTATCATCCGCGGAAGAATCATTGGCATATAGAGAAGATGATCTAAGAGGGAGAGTCGGTAAAGTCATTACAGCTGTTCCAGTTGACGGGTTTGGCGAAGTGGTCATTGAAGGAATAGGCGGCACCATTTCAAAGTCAGCGGTCAGTTTTGATAATCAGCAAATCAGTTACGGGACAACGGTGTTGGTCGTAGATATTAGCAATGGAGTTCTTTCTGTTACTCCGCATGAATCCATTTAAAACACAAGGAGGAATTTGATATGACGATGCCGATTATAATGATCATCGGAGTTGTATTCTTTTTATTAATTGCACTAATAGCTGTGTTTATTACAAAGTATCGTACAGCAGGGCCTGATGAAGCGTTAATCGTAACGGGGAGTTATCTGGGCAATAAAAATGTTCATGTCGATGAAGGCGGCAACCGTCTCAAAATCGTCCGCGGCGGAGGAACCTTTGTCCTTCCCGTCTTCCAGCAGGCTGAGCCGCTAAGCTTATTGTCAAGCAAACTTGATGTTTCGACACCTGAAGTCTATACAGAGCAAGGAGTGCCTGTTATGGCTGATGGAACTGCGATTATTAAAATCGGCGGTTCTATAGGAGAAATCGCTACAGCAGCCGAACAATTTTTAGGAAAATCAAAAGACGACCGTGAGCAGGAAGCGCGGGAGGTTTTAGAAGGCCACCTTCGTTCCATTCTCGGCTCAATGACAGTAGAAGAAATCTATAAAAACAGAGAAAAATTCTCTCAAGAAGTGCAGCGTGTCGCTTCACAGGATCTCGCGAAAATGGGGCTTGTAATCGTCTCGTTTACCATTAAAGATGTACGTGATAAAAACGGTTATCTTGAATCATTAGGGAAACCGAGAATTGCCCAAGTAAAACGCGATGCTGATATCGCAACAGCAGAGGCTGATAAAGAAACCCGGATTAAGCGGGCAGAAGCCGATAAAGATGCAAAGAAATCTGAACTTGAACGGGCGACGGAAATCGCTGAAGCTGAAAAAATCAATCAGCTCAAAATGGCTGAATTCCGCAGAGACCAAGATACGGCAAAAGCGAATGCTGACCAAGCATATGATTTAGAGACAGCCAGAGCGCGCCAGCAAGTCACAGAACAGGAAATGCAGGTTAAAATTATCGAACGCCAAAAGCAAATAGAACTAGAAGAAAAAGAAATTCTTCGCCGTGAACGTCAATACGACTCAGAGGTGAAGAAAAAAGCCGATGCAGACCGTTATTCTGTTGAGCAGTCCGCAGCAGCTGAGAAAGCCAAACAGCTAGCGGAAGCCGATGCCAAGAAGTACAGTATAGAAGCAATGGCAAAGGCTGAGGCGGAAAAAGTAAGAATTGACGGGCTAGCCAAAGCAGAAGCTGAAAAGGCAAAAGGAGAAACAGAGGCTGAGGTTATCCGCCTGAAAGGTCTTGCAGAAGCGGAAGCAAAAGAGAAAATTGCGGCTGCCTTTGAACAGTACGGGCAGGCGGCGATTTTCGATATGATCGTCAAAATGCTTCCGGAATACGCGAAACAAGCAGCGGCTCCTCTTTCAAATATTGATAAAATCACCGTTGTAGATACAGGAGGAAGCGGTGAATCAAGCGGCGCTAACAAAGTAACCAGCTATGCGACGAACCTAATGTCAAGCCTGCAAGAAAGCTTAAAAGCATCATCAGGAATTGACGTAAAAGAAATGATTGAAAACTTTTCAGGAAAAGGAAACGTAAAACAAAGCATTAATGAATTAACAAATGAAATCAAAGAAGCCAAAACGGTCCAAAAATCAGAGTAAGGAAAGGACAGAACCGGATGGTAACTGTACGTGAAGCGAGGTTAGATGATATAAAGGACATTGCAAAGGTGCATGTAGACAGCTGGAGGACAACATACCACGAAATTATCCCGGCTGATTATTTAAACAGCCTGAACTATAAGGAATTTGAAGACAAATGGAAAAGCCGCTCGTTAAAGGGAGTATTTGTTACCCAGGATGAAAAGGGTTCAGTATTCGGCTTTGCTTCATTTGGACCTATTCGCTCTGAACAAGAAGGCTATGACGGCGAGCTATATGCTATTTACCTTCTGGAAGAGCACCAGCGGCAAGGTGCAGGGAGGGCGCTCTTAACAAAAGGAGCAGAGTTTTTGCTTCAACATGGCTTTTCGAGCATGTTTGTTTGGGTCATTGAGCAGAACCCCTCGATTATATTTTATCAGTCCTATTCTCCTGAAAGAGTATCGGAGGACAGCTTTGAAATTGCCGGAGTAAGGCTGAAAGAAGCGGGCCTTGGCTGGCCGGATCTTTCTGCTTTAAAAACACTCCTTAACAGATAACAAAAATCCCCCAGCGGAATTCGCTGGGGGATTGTCACTTTTAAGCTTTGTCAGCTTTGAGTAAACGCGGTGCTGTCATAAATAATAAACATAGGACAATGGCGCAAATAATGAATGAAGGAACCATATAAGTCGCATTATAAGTTAAAGAATAAATCCATACCGGCGTTCCTTTTGGAGCGAAGCTGCCGAAAAACACAGCTCCTGAAATGACATGCGCGGCATAGCGCAGGAAACTGCCGATAAAAACTGCGCTAACCACTGTAACAATCAATTTCCCTTTTGTTTTTGCTACAGCGGCTTTACGGACAGAAGAAGCGAAACAGCCGCTTATGCCGATTGCTGCGAACGCGACAATGTAATCCAATAATAGCTGTACAGGATGTTGTGCAAACAGGTTTCCGATCGCTATTTGTACGAGGCCTGTCAACAAACCGGTAGTAAGGCCCGCTTTGACACCCCAGCGAAACGAAATCAAAAAGATCGGAATCATCATGATGGAGACCGAGCCTCCTTGAGGCATGCTAAGAAACATTCCCGAGACAATGTCTAAAATAACGGCTGCTGCTGTCATAATGGCAATTTCAATAAGGCGAACCAGTTGCTTAGATTGATCCATAAATATCTCCTTCCATTGACAGACAACCAAAAGGACAACAAAAAAGCAGCACGCGGAAGGATGAGAAAAGTTCCACGCACTGCTTTACGATCTGCAATTCATTTGACTTTGCCACATCCCTACGCCAGCGTTAACTAACAGGTTCAAAGGGTCAGAACGAAACCGCTCACTCTCAGCTTTAATGCTCCCCTTGTGGTCATCAGTATTTAGTTCGTTTCTACTATACAAGAAAACGAAAAAAACAACAAGATCACATGACTGATATATATGTTCTTTTAAGAAAATTATATAATACACACGCTTTAGAAATCATGGCGAGGATTATAGTTTATTTGTTTTATAGATTTTTTTAAAAAACTATTGCAATAAATAAACACAGGTGTTATATTATTAAACGTCGCTGATGCACAGCGGACACAAACAAAAAGCTTCAATAATAACGCAAAAAAGTTGTTGACAAAAAAGAAGCTGAATGTTACATTAGTAAAGCTGCTTCATTAAGAAGTGACGAAATGATCTTTGAAAACTAAACAAGACAAAACGTACCTGTTAATTCATTTTTATAAATCGCACAGCGATGTGCGTAGTCAGTCAAACTACTTTATCGGAGAGTTTGATCCTGGCTCAGGACGAACGCTGGCGGCGTGCCTAATACATGCAAGTCGAGCGGACAGATGGGAGCTTGCTCCCTGATGTTAGCGGCGGACGGGTGAGTAACACGTGGGTAACCTGCCTGTAAGACTGGGATAACTCCGGGAAACCGGGGCTAATACCGGATGCTTGTTTGAACCGCATGGTTCAAACATAAAAGGTGGCTTCGGCTACCACTTACAGATGGACCCGCGGCGCATTAGCTAGTTGGTGAGGTAATGGCTCACCAAGGCAACGATGCGTAGCCGACCTGAGAGGGTGATCGGCCACACTGGGACTGAGACACGGCCCAGACTCCTACGGGAGGCAGCAGTAGGGAATCTTCCGCAATGGACGAAAGTCTGACGGAGCAACGCCGCGTGAGTGATGAAGGTTTTCGGATCGTAAAGCTCTGTTGTTAGGGAAGAACAAGTACCGTTCGAATAGGGCGGTACCTTGACGGTACCTAACCAGAAAGCCACGGCTAACTACGTGCCAGCAGCCGCGGTAATACGTAGGTGGCAAGCGTTGTCCGGAATTATTGGGCGTAAAGGGCTCGCAGGCGGTTTCTTAAGTCTGATGTGAAAGCCCCCGGCTCAACCGGGGAGGGTCATTGGAAACTGGGGAACTTGAGTGCAGAAGAGGAGAGTGGAATTCCACGTGTAGCGGTGAAATGCGTAGAGATGTGGAGGAACACCAGTGGCGAAGGCGACTCTCTGGTCTGTAACTGACGCTGAGGAGCGAAAGCGTGGGGAGCGAACAGGATTAGATACCCTGGTAGTCCACGCCGTAAACGATGAGTGCTAAGTGTTAGGGGGTTTCCGCCCCTTAGTGCTGCAGCTAACGCATTAAGCACTCCGCCTGGGGAGTACGGTCGCAAGACTGAAACTCAAAGGAATTGACGGGGGCCCGCACAAGCGGTGGAGCATGTGGTTTAATTCGAAGCAACGCGAAGAACCTTACCAGGTCTTGACATCCTCTGACAATCCTAGAGATAGGACGTCCCCTTCGGGGGCAGAGTGACAGGTGGTGCATGGTTGTCGTCAGCTCGTGTCGTGAGATGTTGGGTTAAGTCCCGCAACGAGCGCAACCCTTGATCTTAGTTGCCAGCATTCAGTTGGGCACTCTAAGGTGACTGCCGGTGACAAACCGGAGGAAGGTGGGGATGACGTCAAATCATCATGCCCCTTATGACCTGGGCTACACACGTGCTACAATGGACAGAACAAAGGGCAGCGAAACCGCGAGGTTAAGCCAATCCCACAAATCTGTTCTCAGTTCGGATCGCAGTCTGCAACTCGACTGCGTGAAGCTGGAATCGCTAGTAATCGCGGATCAGCATGCCGCGGTGAATACGTTCCCGGGCCTTGTACACACCGCCCGTCACACCACGAGAGTTTGTAACACCCGAAGTCGGTGAGGTAACCTTTTAGGAGCCAGCCGCCGAAGGTGGGACAGATGATTGGGGTGAAGTCGTAACAAGGTAGCCGTATCGGAAGGTGCGGCTGGATCACCTCCTTTCTAAGGATATTATACGGAATATAAGACCTTGGGTCTTATAAACAGAACGTTCCCTGTCTTGTTTAGTTTTGAAGGATCATTCCTTCGAAACGTGTTCTTTGAAAACTAGATAACAGTAGACATCACATTCAATTAGTAATACAAGATATCACATAGTGATTCTTTTTAACGGTTAAGTTAGAAAGGGCGCACGGTGGATGCCTTGGCACTAGGAGCCGATGAAGGACGGGACGAACACCGATATGCTTCGGGGAGCTGTAAGCAAGCTTTGATCCGGAGATTTCCGAATGGGGAAACCCACCACTCGTAATGGAGTGGTATCCATATCTGAATTCATAGGATATGAGAAGGCAGACCCGGGGAACTGAAACATCTAAGTACCCGGAGGAAGAGAAAGCAAATGCGATTCCCTGAGTAGCGGCGAGCGAAACGGGATTAGCCCAAACCAAGAGGCTTGCCTCTTGGGGTTGTAGGACACTCTGTACGGAGTTACAAAGGAACGAGGTAGATGAAGAGGTCTGGAAAGGCCCGCCATAGGAGGTAACAGCCCTGTAGTCAAAACTTCGTTCTCTCCTGAGTGGATCCTGAGTACGGCGGAACACGTGAAATTCCGTCGGAATCCGGGAGGACCATC